>NZ_VEXQ01000040.1 GCF_006376615.1 Buttiauxella sp. B2 | reverse complement strand
GCCCCGGCATACGAGATGTAACCGCCCACGGTACCGCCCACAATGGTGGTTATCATGGCAAAGTTCATGCTGTCCGGGAACACGCTTTGGCGCAGCGCTTCACCTACCGGAGGGGAGGAGGCGAATGCCACATAGAGCGTCAGGCCAATCATCACTAACCCAAGGATAATGATCAGGCGGTCAATGGCTGTGCTCGCTCTGCGAGATGAAAAGATGTAGATAGCCAGCAGGGCGCTGAACAGCCCGCCCCATTTTGGCGAAATCCCAAACATGGCATTTAAGCCCAGACCCGCCCCGGCAATATTACCGACGTTAAATACCAGTCCGCCGAAAATTACCAGCACCGCCAGCAGATAACCGCTGCCCGGTAGCGCCTCGTTAGCCACATCTGACGCACGCATTCGCGTGACCGTGACGACGCGCCAAATATTTTGCTGCACCACAAAGTCGATGATTATCGAGGCCAGAATACCAAAGGCGAATGCAGCGCCCATGGTGGCGGTAAAGGTTGCCGTTTGGGTAATGAAACCGGGTCCAATAGCCGAGGTCGCCATCAGGAATACCGCCGCAAGCAGCGAAGATCGCCGCTTCTGGACAAAGGATTTGTTTTCGATATCTTGCGCTGCCATCTGACTCACTCCGTTATTAGAATTATGACCTTGTCTGTTAAGCAATAAGCGGACCATTGTTGAGGTAAAGATCGGTATTGTTAATCAATGATTAAATTATTGTTGAACAATAAGCTAGTGAATGTAGATAAAATAGACAAACGGAATCGAAATCCGAATGATAAAAAGCCGATGCCGATCACTTTTTAGCGGATCGTATTGTTGAATAAATGAAGAACTGCACTGGTAAGGTGCATAAGAATGCATAAATGCGCTATTTTAGTGCATTAAGTTGAAATAATCCCACTGTGTCAATGCCTTGCTGCTCTCAGGCTAATATGTGAAGATTGCCGCTCACAAGGCCACCGCGCAGAACACCATGAAGAAAGATGTATCCTCTCAGATGTTAAGCGAGAAAATCGCCGAAACTATCCGCCAGAAAATTACCGTAGGCGAATTAGCGTCAGGTACTCGCCTGTCGGAAACCGCCCTCAGCGAGCAACTGGATATATCGCGCAATACGTTACGTGAAGTGTTTCGCATGTTGACCCAGGAAGGATTGCTGCGCTACGAACCAAACCGTGGGGTTTATGTAGCAGTGCCAGACATGGCCGCTATTCTGGATATCTACCGTATTCGACGCCTGATTGAGTGTGATGCCTTGAACCATGCGTATCCCCTGCATCCGGCTGTCGCAAAGATGAGTGCTGCGGTTGAAGAAGCGCGGGAATATCGCCAAACAAGCGACTGGCGAAACGTGGGTACGGCGAACATGAAGTTCCATACTGCGATAGTTGAGCTTGCTGACAGTGAACGTCTGACTCGCCTGTATCGCAATATATCAGCAGAGCTGCGGCTGGTATTTGGTCATTTGAACGATCCGGAAATACTCTACGCACCCTATATCGAGAAGAACGCTCATATTCTGGCGCTACTAATTGATGACCAAAATGCGCAAGCTGCACGCACCATGACAGAGTATCTTGAGCTTTCCGAGCGTACTGTATTAGCTGCCTGGGCCAGACATAAACAATCTTCCTGACCGGTTGGGTAATGAACTGTTGCTGACGGGAGAGTAGGGAATGGCCGTTCTGCTCATGCCATCGCGCAACTTTGCTGAAGCCTGGAATGTATTCTGGAACGGCAACTATCACTCTACTGTAGAGTACTGGCTCCACAAAGAAGCCAGCCACTCTCGACAATATGTTATCTGTTGATTGGGGTCATTAACCGAATAAGCAGCCCCCCCAGTGCAGCAATTGTTGCCAGCCCAACCATACCCATCCAACCGAAAGATTCCAGGGCTTTACTGCCAAGTACCGCACCTGCCGCCATGCCGATAAACACCACAGTAAACATGATGGCGTTCAAACGGCTACGAGCGGCCGGATTGAGCGCATAGATGATTGTCTGATGCGCCACTAGCGAAGCTTGAATGCCAAGGTCAAAGCCTACCGCGCTGATGACGATAATTGCCAATTGCGCAGGAATGGGCAGCAACGGCATCACAAACATCAGGGCGAAGGAGGTGACGACCAACGCCGAGGCAATTTTAGTCACGAAATTGGGACCTCGACGGTCAGCGAGCGAACCAGCCAATGGTGCAGCAAGCGCCCCTGCAGCACCCGCCAGACCAAAGGCTCCAGCAACTGCGCTGCCAAGATGGAAGCGTTCTGCGAGCATAATCGCAAGCGTTGACCAGAACGCGCTAAATGCAATAGACAGCAGTCCTTGGGCAAGTGCGGCACGACGAAGTGCGGAATACTCCATCCACAGTTTGCCCAGTGAACGCAGCAGAGCGGGGTAACGCAATGTTGTTTCTGGCTTGAACGCGGGCAGTATGTACCAAAGTGCCATCGTAATGACCCATACGCCCACAGCCGCAATGGCATAAACGCTGCGCCAACCCCACAGTTGCGCCACAACACCACTAAAAACGCGTGAAAGCAGAATGCCCGCCAGAAGGCCGGTCATCACCATGCCAACGGTTTTACCTCGATTATTGTCGCCAGCAAGCGTTGCGGCGGCAGGAATAATGTCTTGTGCTACTGTCGCAACCAACCCAATGGCCAGGCTGCTGGCCAGCAGCACATGCCAGGAAGATGCGAATCCACACAGTAAAAGTGTCAATGAAAGCAGAATACCTTTGATGAGGATAATACGGCGGCGGTCAAAACGGTCGCCCAACGGGGCGAGTAATAGTATGCCAAGCGCATAACCGATCTGCGTCAGTGTTGGCACCAGACCGACATCACCCACACGGGCATGAAATGCGCTGCCGATAACGCCGAGCATCGGTTGGCTGTAATAAATCGAGGCCACGCTCAGTCCAGCTCCGAGAGCCAGAAGAAAAACAATTTTGCCAGACAGCGTGCTGCCGGTGGTGGAGGAAGTAACGGTGGAAAGCTGGCTCATAGCGCGCTCCAGTGGGTTAATGTGCGGCTATTTTTGTCGTTCTTGACTCAGGGTTGTAGCCCCAAACGGGGTAAAACTGTTATACATTAAACGTATGAATAAAAACCTTAGTCCTGCTGGCGACCGTATAGCCATTTTGCAAACCTTCGTGCGCATCGTTGAGAGCGGCAGTCTTTCAGCGGCAGCAGCACAGTTGGATACCACTCAGCCGACAATTAGCCGACGGCTGCAAAGCCTTGAACAAATGCTTGGTGTGAAGTTAATCCAGCGAACAACCCACACCATGAAGCTGACTGATGACGGCGAACGCTGCTATCAGCATGCGCGCAGGTTGATTGAAAACTGGCAGATTCTGGAAGATGAAGTCAGTGGCGCACGGGACGAGCCAGCCGGTGTGTTGCGTGTGCGTGCACCACATGCTTTTGGGCAGGATCAGCTTATCGGACCACTGGGTGATTACCTGCGGCGCTATCCGCACATCAATATTGAGTGGGTTCTCAATGACCGTTCACCGGATTTTATCCCCGAAGGTATTGATTGTGCGATTCACGTTGGGGCTATTACCGACCCTTCTGTCGTTGCCGTACTGCTGGCAGAAGTGCCACGCATTGTCGTTGCAGCGCCTTCTCTACTTGCAGATTACGGGCCGGTGAAAGAAGCAGAGGATTTGGTTCACCTGCCCTGGGTGGCGCTGAGCAGTTTTTATCGCAACGAAGTGACGTTAAACCGTGGCACCAACGGCGAGCCATTTCGTTTTGATATCACGCCAAGATTGAGCACGGATAGCCTGTATGCGGTGCGCAAGGCAGCTTTAAACGGATTGGGTGTAGGAATGGTTTCTTCATGGGTGGTGAAAGAGGATTTGGAAGAGGGGACATTGCAGCATGTTTTACCCAACTGGCAGGTTGCACCGTTGCCCATCTATCTGCTTTATCCTTACGCACGCTACTACCCAGCCCGCCTGCGCAAATTTATTGAGCTAATGAAAGAAGTTATGCCAAGCCTGACCGGGACCCGCCTGGCACGTTAAATAAGGGTTGGCAGGCACCCGCAAAGGGAGCCACGCCAGGCAATTTTTCTTACCACATTAAATCATCAGGCACGATAAAGTCGGCATACGGATCGTCTTCTTCTTGAGCCTCTTTGCTTAGCTCACTGTTTAATACAATGCTGCTCGCATCACGCTGCGCAATTTTATCGGCAACACTCGCCGGTATAATGGCGTATTCGTTATCTCGGCCATCATCAGCAACCAGACGAGCAATGGCCAGACGGCCGTTAATCAACTGCGCTTGAGTCGCTTTATCCACATATATTTTCTTAATTAAATTATTATCTGTGAAGTTATAACCAATATCACCTTTTGAAATAACAATTCTGTTCATTTCAATGAGCTGCTTAACCTGCGCTTTATATTCTTTAGATAAGGTGGCTTGCTTTTGTTGTTCGCTTAACTGTTTATCACGCTCAATTTGCGCCTTTTTATTCTCTTCCACCGCCTCTCTTGCCTCACGAGCCTGAACTCGCGATTTTTTAGCCGTTCTTTGCACTTTTTCTAGTTTTTTGCTGCTTACTAAGCCCGCTTTAAGCATCTGCTCTTGTAACGTTAATTTTGTCATGATCATTTCTGAAGCCAATGGAATAATGGGTAGGATTATACCCTTAACATACGAGGCTGTGCCAGATTGCGGGAGTGGGGCACGTTATAAGTAGATATGTCCGGGGAGTGTCTTCGTAAGCTTGCTGGCCACCAGGTAAATCTTACCTAAGTAATTCAATGAATTAGTATTTGTTTGGAAGTTTTTTCAGCTCTTTCAAAATTCCATGCTCTAGCACCACATATCCCCCAACTTTCAACGCTGAAAGAATTTTCATGATAGCGCTTCGCGAGAGTAACGTTCTGGTTTGGATATAGACTGCGGCGCTAACATTTTCGCGTATTTCAGGAGGCTCCTGTATTAGTGCGATAAGCTGGTGGCGCAGAATTTCATATGCCGTTGGCGCATTGGTTTGCTCACTAAAGAGAAGAAACTTGCTGACTGCGAACATTGTGTGTTTGGCAAAAATTTCCCACTTGTGATGTTGGTCGACTAACTGCAACGCTTTCTCTTGGGGAATGGTAGCAACTTCGCAGGGGCACAGCGTTTCAACGAAGATATCCTTGTTCATGGATAAACTATTGACGATGCCCATAATGAGCGGGGCTTTCAGGGAAACGAAGATGAGATTGCTGTCACCCTTCCAGATATTACAATACCCGGTCCGCACTATATGGCATATCTTGATGTCGTTCTCGACCACATAAAGCCGCTGCCCCTCAGAAACCTGCCGATAGTCACTATCAGTAGCAAGTATTTGCATGAGTTCGATTGTATAAGGTGATGGGGTACTTAATTGGAATGTTGTGGTTTCATTACTCATGGGATAAACCGGGGAAAGAGATTATCCCATAACTATAGAATATGAACGGATTTAAAGGTTACTCTTTGATTATAAATTTAATATTTGAGCGGAATGGGCCTTTCAATGGAGAGCAGTATTCCGCGTTCTGTCACAATGTAACCCCCCAGTTTTAACTGAGCGAGAATCTTCATGATGCTGCTGCGCGAAAGAAACGTGCGGCTTTGTATGTAGTTAGCTGCAGTGGTTTTCATTCTCATCTCTGTCTGTTCCTCCATTAACTCATAAAGCTGAAAACGTATGACGTCATACGATCGCTGAGCCAGCATCTTTGCACTGTGCTCATAAATTCTGCCTGCGGTATACATAAGCAAGTGGGCGAGATTTTTCCAGAGATCTTCATGGGCAATAATCCTATTAGCCTCTATTAAAGGAATCATACTGATCTCAGAATCTTCCTGAGTGCGAATGGAAAGATAATCACTTGTCGAGTATTGATTGCTTAAACCAAAGACATAGGGTGCAGATTCGGAATTTACCACTAAGCCATCACTGATTCTATATAGCGAAACGCTACCTTTGCGTAATAAAAAGCATTGGCGAACTCCATTCTGAGAATAGTTAATAACCTGTCTTGGTGATGTTAATATTGTGTTAGAAATAGGGTTGAGATGGTGAATGATTAATTCAATATCAGCAATGGGTTTAGGTTTCACTGCATCGCATTTTATTGTATTTGCTGGTTTATTTTGTGTTTCCATCATCTTTTCTTCAGGTCTCATATAACACGATGTTTTTCACTGCACGGGCGAATAATTCGGGTAAGTATGTCGTAGAAATTCTTAATTATGGAACCTCGGCTGCGGTGTAAAATTACACCGGGAATTATCTTGAAGCCTTAACTGTTCTATATCACAATTTACTTAACGCAATGACTGAGCGGAGTTTAGAAAAATTGATTTGGCAGGGGGTGAGGTGTTTTTCCTTAAAGGAAATAAAACTATTCTGCCATGCTGTTTATTTAAATGATGATAGCCTCGTTATTTGTCTTGTAATGTTTACATCGAAGTGATGGAAGCCGCCTTGAATTAGAATTCAGAAATCACATTCCATTTCTGAGAGGAGTTGTATTTTCGAAATTCGCGGCGACGCAAATTTAATATCAAGGAAAATATTATGAAAAAGAATCTGATTGCTGCTGCTGTTGCCGCTGTTACTGTTCTGTCTGCTGCTTCTGCATTTGCTGCTGATGGTACTGTTAATTTCACCGGTGAAATTATTGATACTGCATGCACTATTGATATTGGTGCCAACAACACCATGACCGTAGATTTAGGTCACGTTGCACGTACCTCTTTTACCGGTGTAGGTTCTACTGCTACTGCAACGAAGTTTGTTCTGAAAGCAAAAGACTGCCCGGCAACGGTTAGCTCAGCGACCGTGAAGTTTGATGGTGTGGGTTACGTTGGTGATGATTCAGTTCTGAGCCTGACTCCGGAAGCAGGTGTGGCTACCGGTGTTGCAGTACAGCTGTCTGATGCATCAATGGCTCAGGTTCCATTATTTACGGCTTCAACAGCGTATCCTCTGCAAACCAGTATAGAAAATGACCTCACGTTTTACGCACGCTATATCCAGATGGCTAGCGTCGTAACTGCAGGCCCGGCTAACTCTGTTGCAACCTTTACTCTGAACTACCAGTAATATTTATCCCTTCTCAGGGATATAACCTATCGGGCCGGTACCCCGGCCCGATTATTCAATGCTTGAGGTTTTTATGAAATTATTTAACACCACTGCGTTAGCATGTGTAATAGCAGTAATGGGTGTTTCCGCAGCTAATGCTGGCGTCGTGATTGGCGGTACCCGAGTTATTTATGAAGGGAGTAAAAAGGAAGCTTCACTGAGCGTTAATAATCCAGATACCGTACCTTATCTGATTCAATCATGGATTGAAAATCAGAACGGTGGCGCTGAGAAAGCTTCTTTTGTCATTACACCTCCGCTTTTTCGCCTTGACCAAGGTGAGAAAAATATAATGCGTATAGTTAAAACGGGTGCGCAGGCCGAAGATAAAGAATCAATGTACTGGTTGAATATTAAATCAATACCATCGGCACCTAAAAAAGAAATCAATACACTACAAGTTGCGGTGAAAACGCGTATCAAATTGATTTACCGCCCTGAAGGACTTAAAGGTAAGAGCTCAGAGGACTTTGCACAACAGCTTACCTGGCAAAAAGTAGGTAATCAGATTCAGGTCACTAACTCAAGCAATTATTATATGAATTTTAATGAGATAACTGTGGCCGGGAAAAAACTTCCCGCTGTGACTTATGTTGCACCAGGGCAAAGCAGTAAATTTGATTTACCAGCAGGTGTGTCGGGTGGGGCGGTGACGTTTAAATTAATCAGTGATTTTGGTGGAGTAAATCCCGCGCATCAGGCTTCTATTTAGTATTTAAAATTCAAATAAAGCTCAATGAGCAAGCATGATAACTGTATTTGTCTTTGGGATCGGTTAATTATTATGGTGGTATAGTTGTCATGCGTAATACCTGTCGTCATTTTTCACTTACACCTGTTGCCTGGATTATCTCCATATTACTTGCGGGCGTTTCATATAATGTAGAGGCTCGCGAGTATTTTAACCCAGAATTACTTGAAGCGGATAACCCAGGTTCCGGTAAAGCCGATCTTACGGCATTTGAGGATGGGGCTCAGGCACCGGGTAAATACCATGTCGACATCATTATTAACGACCAACTTGTTGATACCCGCGATATTGATTTTTCCCTTACTAAAAACGACAAGGGTAATGACATTCTCACACCTTGTCTGAAGGTAGAGTTGTTAAAAACCTGGGGCGTGAAAACAGATCTGTTTCCTGAACTGAAAGCGAGCGGTGATTGCGCCAATCTTGCAGCTATTCCTCAGGCGAGCAGTGATTTTTTATTCAACTCCCAAAGATTAGTGTTGAGCATTCCACAGTCAGCATTGTCATCAACCGTTCGCGGTTATGTTGCGCCTGAATTCTGGGACCAGGGGATTAATGCTTTTCTGCTGAACTACAGCTTGAGCGGCGCAAATACCTCAGCCCGTGGTAGCGCTGGGAGTAACAGCAACAGCCAGTACGCAAACTTGCGTCCGGGACTTAACGTTGGGCAATGGCGTTTTCGTAATTACAGCACCTGGAACCGTGATACTACGGGGCAGGATAAATGGTCTTCTGTTTACACTTACGCGCAACGTAGCGTTATCAGACTGAAAAGTTTGCTCACGTTGGGCGATAGCTCTTCCCCGAGCGATGTCTTTGACAGCATACCGTTCCGTGGCGCTCAACTGGCCTCTGACGACGACATGTTACCGTCGAGTCTGCAAGGTTATGCCCCGGTAGTTCGTGGTATTGCCAGAACCAATGCTCAGGTCATTATTCGTCAAAACGGTTACATCATTTATCAAACTTATGTTGCGCCAGGTGCTTTCGAAATCAATGACATGTATGCGACCGGCGGCAGTGGCGACCTCAATGTCACCATTAAAGAAGCTGACGGCAGCGAACAGTATCTGGTTGTTCCCTTTGCTTCATTACCGGTGCTGCAACGTGAAGGTCGCCTGAAATATAGCCTGACGGCAGGACAGTATCGTTCGTACAACAGCAGCGTAGATAAAGCGGCATTGATGCAGGGCACTGCGATTTACGGTTTACCTCATGGGTTTACGCTGTATGGCGGCGTGCAGGGGAGCGGGAATTATCAGTCGCTGGCCTTTGGTACGGGTAAAAACATGGGGGATATCGGTGCCGTTTCGATCGATGTGACTCAGGCGAAATCGACCCTGAATGGCGGTGATAAATCTACCGGACAATCATGGCGTGTCCGTTACAGTAAAAATATTACTCAAACGGGAACCAACTTCTCCATTGCCGGTTATCGCTATTCCACCAACGGATTTTACGGTATGGCGGAAGTGCTGGACGGTTATGGCGACATTTCTGAACAGCAAGAAAGACGACGTAACCGTGCTGAATTATCGCTTAGCCAAAGCCTGGGTGAAAGCCTGGGATCAGTCACCCTGAGTGCTGTCCATGAGGATTACTGGAACATTGATAAAACCATGAAATCCTACAGCGCGACTTACGGTAACGGCTGGCATGGGATTAGCTGGAGTATGGGTTACAGCTATAACCTGAACTCGACGGCAAGTGGCTCGCAAGGGCAGGGTAAAATTTATAATCGTGACCAAATTGTCACGTTGAACGTCAATATTCCGCTGGATAAATTCTTAAGTAACAGCTGGGCGAGTTACAACCTGTCGACCAGCAAGCAAGGCGGTACCACTCATAACGTAGGCTTGAGCGGTGAGATGCTGGAAGGGAACGCCCTGAATTGGGCAGTTCAGCAAGGTTATGGTGATAAAGGCCAGGGGAATACCGGCAACATCAATGCGGATTATCACGGTTCGTATGCTCAAATGAGTGGCGGTTACGCCTACGATAAAAACAGCCAGCGTATGAACTATGGCCTTAGCGGTGGTGTACTGGCCCATGCAAACGGTGTCACTTTTGCGCAGCCATTTGGTGAATCTATTGCGCTGATTAAAGCGCCCGGCGCCAGTGGCGTTTCAGTACAGAATCAGGCGGGAGTAAAAACAGATTTCCGTGGCTATACCGTAGTCAGTAATTTAAGTCCGTATCGGAAAAACGACCTCACGCTGAATACTGAAAATATACCCGATAATGTGGATCTGGAATTAACGACTAAAACGGTGGTTCCTACTCGCGGTGCCGTAGTACGTGCAGATTATAAAGCGAACATTGGCCTGCGTGTATTAATGACGTTACACCGTGCAAACGGCCAATCTATTCCGTTTGGTGCGACGGCGAGCGTGGGAACAGATAGCCATGCAGGTGGATTTATTGTCGGGGACGACGGCCAGGTTTATTTAACCGGCCTGAGCGAATCTGGCACTGTTAATGTGCAATGGGGCAAAGATACAAATCAGCGATGCTCCGCACCATACCAAATTAAAGCTAATGATAATTCATCTGGGATTATTACTTCGAATAACCTGTGTGGATGAGATAAATAATGCGCACTATTGTTAGATTATTAATAACTGCACTTGTGTTTTTATTTGCCAGCCATGCAATAGCAGGTTGTAGCTATACTTATGATCAGTCTTACGTAACTAAAGTTATAGATTTTGGTACGGTTATTGTGCAGAGAGATACTCCGGCGGGCACGCCACTCGTCACGGTTAATTCAGGACTAATCCATCCAGATTACGGAACTTTCTATATTTGCAGTGAAGCATGGTTGTATCAAGCGAAATTGGGGCAGTTCACCACGCCAACCTCACTGCAGGGCGTTTATGAAACCAACGTACAAGGTGTTGGGATTAAAGTGTCGACATCGACTGGGAAGTTACCTCCCTATGATGTTCCTGTCAACGGAGGTACTGCAGTGATCCTGCGTGAATATACCATGACACTGGTAAAAACCAGTGTGGGTGCAGTCGGAGCAGATTATATTACTCCCGGTGCACAGATGTATATACAGGCTAATAGCGTAAATATTTTACAGGTCAATATCGGAACAGCAAAAATAATCCCTGTTGCTTGCTCAATTACCACACCTAGTCTGGTTTTTACGCTGGGTGATATTCCGCTTTCACAGTTTGGTCATAATGTGGGTGATACAACACCACAAACAAACACGCAAAATATGGGTTTGAATTGCGACCCTGGTACGAATATTAACGTGGCCTTGATGGGAGAACCGGATAGAGACGTGCCAACTGGCGATGTTCTGGCACTATCAGGTAAAGGCAGTGCCGGGGTGGCTTCGGGAATAGGTGTGCAGATTGTTTATAATAATACACCTTTGACGGTGAACGCTATGCTGCCATTAAAAACATCAGCGGGTGGGCTGGAAACTTTCCCATTTACCGCACGCTATTATCAGACACAGGCGGATGTTTTACCGGGTGATGCGAAAGCGTCCGCAACACTGCAAATCACCTATCAATAAATTTGAAATGTGTATTAATTACTGGTGGCAAATAAATACCTCTGTTCCCAACTTATAACAAAAGGTTTATCCAATGAATAAAAGCCTTAAAATATTAATTACTATGACGCTGGCATTATTATTAACGGGCAATGCCTTTGCCGATTCCGTCAGCATTACTGTTAATGGTCGAATCTTACCCTCACCTTGTACCACTATTAATGATGGTAACCCTGGTGTGTTGGTTCCTTTTGGCGATCTTCAAATCAATTCTTTCTCGATCCCAGGCGGCAATGGTTCAGACTGGATAAACTTTACTATTCCGGTGAGTGGATGCCCGGCAGGAACGAATAATGTGGTAGTGACTTTCTCAGGAACCATGGACCCGACTGATTCTATGCGTTGGAAAAATACCGCAGGGGGCACCGCTGCCACAAACATCTCCATTGATTTGCTTAATCCACCTTCAACACGGATTACAAACGGGACATCTATAACGGTTCCGATCACTGCTGGTACTGCAATTATTCCTTTGCGTACACACCTGTTTAGTGCTCTGGGCTCGCCGATGCCGGGTGCGGTTGCTACGGTGATTGTTGCAACATTTACCTACCAATAATGGCCTATACTATGAAAAGCAAACTGATAATAATCATCACCATGATGCTGACGTTATTATTGGCAGGTAATGCATCTGCCGGAGACGTCAACATTACTATCTCGGGCCAAGTCGTACCAGGGCCATGTACTACCGTTAATAATGGTAACTCAGAAGTTTTGGTTTCCTTTGGCGCTATGAATGTTTATGCGATTGCTAACGGAAATGGCGTCTGGAAAGACTTTTCCTTAACTGTTAGTGATTGCCCGGAAGGAATTGGTAATGTCTCGGTCAAATTCTCAGGGACTATGGATCCTAACGATTCTGAACGTTGGAAAAATACCGCTGCGACTCATCCTGCAAGTAACGTCTCCATTGATCTGGTTTATTCACCTGATTCAACACAAATTACAGATCAGACATTCCTGAGCGTTCCTGTAAATAGTGGAGTGGCGGTCATCCCTTTGCGTGTTCGTCTATATAACGCGATGGGAGGAATAATGCCTGGTAATATTAGTGCGGTTATTGTCGCATCGTTTACCTATCAGTAATGGTTTAACAAAGAATGAAAAGGAGCCAGGGTTGCGTAATATTATTCTGTTATCACTGTTACTCGGCAGCTATCCATTATATGCGCTGGATGTTGCGATTACGGGGCAAGTGATTACCAACCCTTGTGAAGTTGATACCAGTACGGTGACGAAACTTGTCGATTTTGGCCAGATGCACACTGCTAATTTTCAGGCGGCAGGCTACGGTGATGACTGGCATAAATTTGATCTGCTGGTAAAAAACTGCCCGAGCGAGCTAACGTCAGCCACTGTCCTTTTTACCGGACAAATCGACCCAGAAAATAGTGGCCTCTATAAAAATATGGGTACGGCTACACATGTGAGTGTTCAACTTGCTAGCCGTGACCATAATATAACGTATAGCACCGGAACTTCGATGGTTGCAATAATAGACAGCAATCGACAGGGAGCATTTCCACTTTCGGCAAGAACTTTTACGACGACGGGAAATGTGATCGGCGGGACGGTTAATACAGTAGTCCAACTTGAGTTTACTTACCAATAGAAATGAACAGGATAATGGGGTGTTTCTTGGGATGTATTAGAAATTATACTCCTGCTGTTCTGATGGTTGCTATGTTATCAATTTATGCAACATCAATTACTCACTTGAAGCAAGTGTCTGAAAGGTTATGCCTTCAAGTTATTTATGGTCTGAGTTGTGCTTATTAATAAAGAGAAAAAAATGCGTTTTCAGCCTATATACTCTGTAAGGCAAGATGACATTATTGGTTATGAAGTATTATCAAAACTATCTGCCTCGGAAGATTGTGAGCATTATTTTTCATCATTGAGTATTGGTGAGCACCTCAAGGTCATTATCGGGCAATTAAAGTATCTTTGGCAAGCATTGGTCGGATGTCACCATTTTATTAATGTCCCTGTGGCGATTTTGGTTAATCGGTCAGCAATTGATACGATATTAGAATATTCCAGTATTAATATAACTATCGAGCTGCAAGATCCTGAGTCGGTGGCGAAACTTGATGGAAACGAAAAAAATAACTTGATTGAAAACATGATGCGCTTGCGTATGGCTGGGTTTGCCATTTGGCTTGACGACCTCACGCCGAATATTATGCCCGCTATTGTGGGGTTAGGATTTGAGTTCAATGGGATAAAAGTTGATAAAAATATTTTTTGGCAGCAAATAGAACACCCGGAATTATTATGTTCTTTTATTCACTGTTGCCATTTTCTGAGTGACCATGTGTTAGTTGAAGGTATTGAAACATTTAACCAACGGCAGTTAGCGATCAAATGTGGTGCTGATTATTTGCAAGGTTATTATTGGCCAGAACAACAACGGTCCTTTTCTTATCATTAAGAAAACCTGGAGTGAAACATGCTAAATATTATCATTGAAGAGAAGGATAATTTTTATCGTCAAGGGCTGAAAACATTCATCACTGAAATGTTTAGCACCGATCATGGAGACGCTCTTTTTTTTACCGGCGTATTGTGCAGCCATTCAGTAAAAACTGCTGATATCATTATTAAAAGTTTTTTGCCCGGTGAAAGTAGGGTTTGTCACCAGATATTCCAGAGCCGTAAACATAGCAGCTTAGTGATTGGTATTTATGACGGGAATAAAAAACCTCATTCTGTAGACCTTCCGCTTTGCTTTGATAATATTGTGTTTATCAGCCGTGCTGACTCTTTAATTAAAGTTAAAAAATTTATTCAGCGTGGTTGGGAAGACTGCTGTCAAGAAAATACCAAAAAAATCTATCGTAGCTGCCTGGCCTGCAAGCACCGAACGCTTTCGCCAAGGGAAATAAATATTGCGGAACATTTCTATTCTGGGATGGGAACGGAAGAGATTGCCCGTAATCTTCAAATTAATCCAAAAACTGTTGGTGCGCATAAGAGAACGATTATGCTGAAGTTTAATCTTAACTCTGACAGTGAGTTGCTGGGATTACTTCATCACCTTAAGTTGAAACCTTCTATATCCAATTGCTTTTACAATTACACAGATAGCCACATTTAGCGGTGCCCGGAAATTAGGGCTGGCGTGTTCTGTCAGGGAAGAAATATGAAAATTGTCGCAATCTGTGTCTTTCTAATGCTTTCAAGCCAGGCGGGGGCTGCAGGTCTTGTAATTAACGATGCAAAGCTGCGCAGCGATTTAACCTGGTTGTCAGATCGAGCGGTTATTCATTTGAGCCTCAGTACCTGGCCTATGAGTCAGGAAGAAATTGAACGGGCGTTAAAAAATGCCACAGGCAAAAGTAATAGCGATAACCAGCAGGTCATTGCACGAGTGCAACAGCGTCTGGTTCAGCTTAAAGCACCTGTGCGTCTGAGCGGATGGACCACATCAGCAGAATCGAAATTGCCAGCAACTTTCGGTGCTTCCAAAAGCGCTGCCCACAGTTTTGGGGTGGCTGCGACCAGCAGCGGAGATTTCTGGGATATCAATCTGCAGGGGCAGGTTGAAGGCAATCAGTACATTAAAGACACTTCCCAAACGAACTTCAATAACGCTTACGCAGGTGTACAACTGTTTAACCAGTGGCTGGCATTTGGCGAGATCCCGCAGTGGTGGGGGCCGGGCAACGATGGTAGTACGATTCGTTCGGATGCGGCACGACCGGTAGTCGGTTTTATTTTGCAACGTGCTGAACAATCACCTTTTGAATCGGCGTGGCTGTCCTGGTTGGGTAACTGGCAATATCAACTTTCAGCAGGTCAGTTGCGTCAGTATCAGCGCCCGGAAGAGCCAAAGGTTATTGGTGGACGTGTCACTATTATGCCGTTTAGCGCGCTCGAGTTGGGTGCTTCACGCATGCTGCTTTGGGGGGGGAAAGGGCGGCCAAACAATCTGGCTTCCTTTGATGATGCGTTATTGGGCCATGACAATACCGGTAGCCAGAACCGTGACCCAGGCGATCAGTTGGGTGGTGTTGATTTTCGTCTCAAGTTGGCCCCGTTGATCGGGTTGCCGCTCAGTCTCTACGGTCAGGTGACTGGCGAGGATCAGGCGGGTGTGTTGCCATCGCATAATACCTTTATCGGCGGGTTGGAAGGGCATCACGCACTGGGTGAGCAGCAGCTTAACTGGTATCTGGAAGCAGCAGACACTCGTTCCGGGTTGAAAGATACGGGCATCACTTATAGCCACTACTGCTATCACGACGGCTATTACCAGCAGGGATATCCGCTGGGTGAGGCTATGGGCGGCGACGGAACGAAATATTCCACTAAAATGGAGTGGGTGCTGCAAAATCAGCAGCGTCTGAGCACGCGCCTTGTTTGGGTTCGTGTGAATCGCAAGTCTCAGAATTTTAACCAGGCCTATCCTCAATCTGACACGATAAAAGGGATTCAATTGGGTTGGGAATTACCGGTGTTGACTCAGACGACATTGGGGACTCAGGTTTGGTACAACGCCAGCGACAACACTGCACTAAATGAAACGGGAGTTTCCCTCTCATTCCTGATGCCAATCTGGTTTAACTAGCGGCGCAAACCGTTCGTCCTGAAATCCACGGCGCCCCGCTGGGGCGCATAGAGAGTCGTAATCCGCATTACCTGTACGCTCATTTCGATGAACACAGTCGTTACAGGGTACGGATAGGCTTTAATCTGGACAATTGTGAACCCGGTTTCGTTTATTGCTATTCCCTGCGGCAATGCCGCCAACGACAGAAAACTCACGAACGCGAAGGGGGTTACCTTGCAGGCGCTGCTGTTAGCACCGGCAGACCGGGATGCGATTTCGCAACAACAGTAGGGATTACTGGAACAAAACCAGTGCCAGTATCCTCAGGTGAAGATAATCGCGACCTCACAATCGGATGCGGAGGAGGGCTGGGGTGTCTGGTATTTGCCGAAGGATATCTCGGAACAGCGGGCATCATTGCTGAAGTTGTGGCTCGGGGATGAGGCGGGCAATGTGCTAGAGAAACGTCTAAGGTTTGACCAAAATGTTGTGATTGTTTCTGGCTACGACCTCCGGCTGGTCACCGACCTTGTACGCAATAATCCATCAGCTACGCCAATACCCGAAGGCCGGATTGGGCTCTATCGTGCGGTACTCTGTAAGGCTACACGCGGGGATGGTGAACCGCTAGATTTGTTGCCGCTACGGCAGCTTGCAGTACAGATGATTGCAGAGGGGCGACGGGCATTTTCGCTTGACGAAGGGCTGGTGCTCGGTGAAGGCAGTGCCGAAATCCTGTCGCGCGACAATGTACGGGTGATTCGCAAGGTTGGTAGATCCTGGGAGTTTCGTCACGATCAGATGCGAGCTTTTCTTGCCGCATGTTCACTGGCTGACGACACGCCAACATTGAAGCAACTGATCGTTCGCATCGAAGAAAACAGGATGTTCCGGTTGCGGCGAGACGATCAGGAAGTTCTGTGGGGCTTCCTGGCAGATGTACTCAACGATAAGGATGTGCAGACTCTTTGGGTCTATGCACAGCGCGATCCAGGCGAAAGGGGATTACTACAAGGGGCGCTTCAACGAACAGCTGATCAACGGAAGATACAGCTATTGCGACCGATAGCTGGCTAATGGTTCCTGCAGGAATCGAAAAAACGTTTAATCATATAATAAATATGCGGTTATTTTTAGTGAGTACATCTGGTACCAGCAAAAGTACCATCAGGGGTCGTCAACGTGTGGATGTTGGAAAGATCATGGATAGAACCTGGAATTCATTGCCATAACAACGAAATCACCGAAGGGTATATGACGCAGAGTGTTCCAACGCTGTGACAATAAGGTCTGATTCCATGGGATTGCCCTGATGGATACCGAATTGGTTCGTGCGTTTGAACCGACGCTGCATATTCGCGAGTAATAAAACATGAATCCTCTGATTCTTCAGGGGATTTGTTGCGCCTGGCTGACAGGGGGCAGATAGTGAAAAGTTAACAACACTTTAATCCGCTGATAAAGGTCAGGATTGCACTATGCTGAAGGATTTGGCCCTTTCCCGATACACACTCGATATCAACCACAGCCCGGTAACACCCGATGTGCTGCGTTTTCGTGGCACTGAAACGCTGAGCAAGCCCTTTAGCTGGCGGATTGAGTTCACCACACCGCAGGCGAATATTCAGCCTGAACAGGTCCTGATGAAGTACGCCAGTTTCATCATGCGGGACAACAAGGTAGTGCACGGTATTATTACCCGCCTGGAGTGGCTTTCGACCAGTGCCGACGAGTCACACTACGCTGCTACCCTCGAGTCCCGTCTGGCTCTGCTGTCCCGTTCCCGCCGTTGCACCCTTTACCAGAACCTTTCCGTGCCCGACGTGGTGGAACAGGTGCTGCGTTCGCACGGGCTGGAAGGGCCTGACTTTGAGTTTCGCCTGTCGCGTCAGTACCCGGTTCGTGAGCTGATTACCCAGTGGCGGGAAACCGACCTGGAATTCATTCAGCGGATTCTGTGCGAAGTGGGTATCTGGTTCCGCCAGGAGATGAACGACGTCACTGAACTGGATGTGACGCTGTTCTGCGACAGCCAGCTTCACTACGTCTTTAACGGTGCATTGCCGTACCACGAGCCATCCGGTTTATACGACGGGGCTGAGCTGTGCTGCTGGGGTGTCCGCACCTGGCACCACGCAGTGACGGGCATGGTCAGCACCCGCGACTATAATCCCCGCACCGCTTCTGAGCCCATGGACACGGCGGTTTCGGTCCGCTCGCCTGCGGTCACCACGGGTGAACATTACCGCTATGCTGAGCCGTACCGCGAGCCCGGAGATGACACCTCTGAGCCAGAAACCGAAAGCGGAGCCTTCTACGCCCGACTCCACCATGAGCGTGAACTGAATAAATCGGCCTGTGTGCATTTGTTCAGTAATGCGTACTGGCTCAGTCCGGGGATGGTGATTGACCCCGAAGGTGTAAATTTACAGGACCTGAAAGAGGGCGTGATTATCACCTTCACCTCTTATGCAGGCTCCCGAGATTCGCGTCTGCATGTCTCAGTGTGGGGCATGCCGTACCGTGAGGCATATTGCTTCCGTCCGGCAGAAACCGTTCGCCCTGAAATTCACGGCACGCTGCCGGGACGCATAGAGAGTCGTAACCCGCATGACCTGTACGCTCACCTCGATGAGCACGGCCGTTATCGGGTGCGGATAGACTTTAATCTGGACGACTGTGAACCGGGCTTCGCTTATCCGTGGCTGCGTCAGGCCAAACCTTCTGCCGGGGAAACGTACGGCTGGCACACGCCGCTGATTGATGGCACGGAAGTGGCGATCACCTACAGTAACGGCGACATCGACCTGCCGTATATTGCGTATGCGTTCCACGACTCCGAGCACCGCGACCCCGTTAACCGTGACAACCGCAGCCAGAACATTCTCCGCACTGCCGCCCGTAACGAACTCCGCATGGAAGACAAGCGGGGTGAAGAGCATATTCATTTGTCCACCGAATACGGCAAAACCCAGCTCAATCAGGGCCACCATATCGATGAGCAGGATAAACCCCGAGGGGCTGGCTTTGAGCTCAGGACCGATGAGCGTGGTGTGATCCGTGTGGCGAAGGGATTGTTTA
>NZ_VEXQ01000004.1 GCF_006376615.1 Buttiauxella sp. B2 | reverse complement strand
GGCGAACGCTGGAATTCTATTTTTACATCTTCAATTAGAGAATAAATCTTTTTTAGCTAAGCGTGATAAAAGATATCCTTTAACTAATATCTATCTTCAGGAAATATTTAAATGAAACGTACGCTGCTCTTTTTTTTATTAATAAGTACATTAACGGGCAGCGCATCAGCGATGGCAAGCGACGATGTGCAAATTAATATTACAGGGACTATTGTTGCCTCACCATGCAAAGTGGACCCCACTAACCCAACGACTATCGCACTAGGAGATGATATTCAGGCTGCCGATCTGGCCAGCAACGGCGCTCGCTCGGCAATGGTAGAGTTTCATATCAAACTGATCGATTGCCCGGCAGGCACCACTGGAGTTACGGCGACTTTTCATGGTGCCAGCGAATCAAGCATGCCTGACTGGTTGTATGCAAATGGTGGGACTGCAAAAAATGTTGCGGTTTTGTTACAGGCAAGCAGTGTGTATGGTATGGGTGACGGGAAAACAATGTATATACCCATTACTGATGGTGGAGTCGATTATCCTTTATATACTCAGGCTTATTCCTTAGGTGCTGCGACTCCTGGCACCATCAGTGCCGCAATAACCATGTCATTTGTCTATAATTAATATGCGTACTTTTAACCGAAGCGACCTACATCTGTGTAACAACAGTGAAGAAATACTGGTCCTGAATTCTTACGCTGATTTCGAGTGCTGGTATCTGAGCCTTAATGACCTGAGCATGTTTTCCAGTGAAGATATTTCCGGGCTGCTTGATGATGAAAAGCCGAGCCATTACCCCTGCGTTCCGCTAATGTCTGCTAATAAATTTGATGCCACCTATCTGAGTCTGGATATCTTTCAACACTGTTCTGTTGCGGCTGCTGATTAAGACTCTGCTTAAGCCGTGTTTTAACTGCTGTTATTTTATTAAATTTAATAAACATCTATTTTTGGATGCACGCCATTATTTATACCTTCACTGCGAAATAACCTATATTGCTGTGCCCCGTGGGTATAACAGTTAATTAAAGGAACCACTATTATGGGGTTAACGTATAAAGATGACCAGGACTTACATTTCCTGCAACATTGTACTGAAGAACAGTTGATAAACATTGCGCAATTACTCACGCATGATGATAACGGCAAGCGGCGCCTTGCCAGCGAATTGCTAAAACACACGCAGTACCAGTCACTGGAAGCGCACCCGGAACGCCACCGGCAGTGCTGGCAACTGATTGCCGGCGAACTGCAACATTTTGGCGGTGACAGTATTGCCAACAAGCTCCGTGGGCACGGCCCGCAGTACCGGGCGATACTAATAGATGTTTGTAAACGCCTGGGACTGAAAGCAGACAAAGAGATGCCCACTTTTGATATTGAGCAAAACCTGCTGGAACATTTTCTGCGTAATGCGTGGAAAAAAATGAATGAGACCCATAAAGCGGAATTTCTGGCCGCTGTCAATACGCGGGTGACGGAGCTGGAAGAATTATTGCCTCAATTAATGAAAGACAAAAAACTGGCCAGCGGCGTGTCCCATTTATTGTCCGGCCAACTGAGCCGTATTCTTCGCACCCACGCTGCAATGAGTGTGATAGGACATGGTCTGGTGCGCGGCGTAGGTCTGGGTGGGCCGTTAGGTGCCGCTCTGAATGGTGTAAAAGCAGTCAGCGGCAGTGCTTTCCGGGTGACGATTCCAGCTGTGTTGCAGGTTGCCTGCTTGCGACGAATTTTGGCAGCAGAGGCTATGTCGGAAAGTTTGTAGCCTGCTGGTTGCCCAGTGACGTTCGTTCTGAGCCAGACGGTGACATCTAACAACACCACAAATTATATATATCCAATCCACCGCTATATATTCTGCATGAGAAATTCATTAGACATAAACAGAGGGAAGACTCATCACTGAGCCTTCCCTCTTAGCTAATATTATTTAGCTGCACTCCTGGCTTTTGTTTTAGCGTTATCACACGCAGCCTGGTTTTTGGCACAAGCGCTTTTGGCAGCCTGAGCTTCTTTCTGTGCATTTGCTTTTGCCTGCGAGCATTGTGTCGGGTTGGCCTGGCACGCTGCTTTTGCGTTAGTTACAGTCTGGCTATTTGCTGCATTCGCAGCCCCGCACGCCATTACCGCATACATGCCCAGCATTAGAGCTAATTTTGTCATCATAATATCCTGGTGGTTAAACAACGTATCATTATGCAGCCTACTATTAATATTGAGCATTCTGCGTGGATAATATTACGTGATATACACACCAATTCTAAATAATCATTAATGGAAATTAGTAACATCATGTGGAAATATATTTATAGAACTTTATATTCCGTGACGCGCAAATAATAAAATTAGAGTTAATTTGGCATTAGAAAAAGAACAACTTCTTCGCATTGGTATTCATACCGGAAAAGGTACAACAGGAATGGTTTCTTCATGAAGAAGATAACCATTGAGTGAGAAATAACTGACGTTCATTCTAATGAGGTCGACAACCCATAAATTGATACCGGCATCTGCCGCCTGCTGGCTGAATAAAGTGAAGTCTATCTTGCCCATCTGATGCGTGCGGAGAATATGGGAAAAACGTGCGGGATCGGCTTGTGGAGTAATGTTTCTGGCAATCCCTCTCCCCGGTAAAAACCGTATTTCATCCTGCTTATTGTAAAAAGCAGAATCTCCGCTACTAACAAGATAAGTGTAACCATTAATCCCTATAGTTTTCAGCTTTGCTGCAATATATGGAAAGTCTTTACCTGTGTGGATGGTATCAAAAAAACTCTGAATTTGTTTTGTTGTCAGCATGACAAGTTATTCTCTTTGCCGGCAGAATGGAAATTGATGAGGTAAATGACTCAATATTTGAAGGCGACCGGTATGGCAAAGATAATTATCAGCCCGGTCAGGCTGATAAAACCCTGTAAAAATTAGGGGGAGAAAACCCACCACTGCTGGCGGGGTAAGTTATTTACTCAGTTGCAGCTTTGACCAGATCATTCTGCACGAGTTGGCGTTGTTCTGGTGTCAATACCTGGCTGAGATCAAAATAGTATTTCACCTTATAGTAACGAGCCTGCTGGTCGATTTTACTAAAGGCAGTTAGCTGCTTTTTCACCGCAGATTCATTCCATTTTCCAGACTGGATGATGCCAATCAATGCGCCATCTTTAATATCTTTTTCAGAAATTTTACTAATATTGTCTCCCAGTTGCTGATGCAGTGACTCTATTTTTGACACCTGCTCGCTGCTCAGTTTCAGATGCTGCACAATGGGATCCTGAGACGGTACCGGTGTAACAGTCGTCTGTGCAGACTGAGCGGCGAAAGAGGTGCCTGCAATAGCAGTGGCCAGTAATGCAACGCGAACGAATTTATTCATTATTGTTTCCATAAAGTCCAAAAAAATTAATATCGAAGGTGGTCCAACACAGGGATATCATCAGCATGCTCCCGATGGGATGATATCTCACTATAAAATGGCGACGAGGATATATTTATTGCTGACCGTAACCATAAGCAACAATAATCCAGGATCTATATTTATAATTAGGAATCGCTTATCAGGACTGCCATGGCCTCGAGCATTCTGAAGTAATACATTAATCGCGAATCCTTTAATATTACTGTATTAACTTGTTTCAAAATGATGTTTATTACGGACTCAAACATATCAGTATTATAAAAATGGACCGGTAAAAACTTGAAAGAAAATAACAAAATGGAATAATTCATTACTGGCATAGTTGCGCATAATTTTCGGCGTAGCATTAAGAACTGTTATTTACTTCAGGATATTTAAATGAAACGTAAGCTGTACTGCTTTAAGGCTGCATTTGCAGGAATGTTGTTGATGTTTGGATTCGTCGTCTCTACTGCCCATGCTACTGATCAATCGCAGCAACGCCAGGATGCAAGAGGGGTGAGGCAAGACACGCGCGATAGTTCTCGCGGTCAAAATCAAGATTGTATTAAAAGTAATAATAAATCTAACTCAGACTGCCGTCAGGATAAACACCAGACTAAACAAGATGGCAGGCAGACTGCCCGTCAGATTAAATATTAATCTCGCCAGAGATTAATATTAAGGAATACCGTTATGAACGACCGCCATAACCGTGGTCATTCCAGGCTACATTGCTTGGGTTCGCTAATGCACAGGACTCAGGTCGTTTAATTTAAGTTTTCTCCTGTGACCTGCTCCCGCAGGGGAATATACCTACCTGAGCAGGGATTACGTCTGGCAAACTAATACTATGCTGGAGTAAGGGAAATATCATGAAGATTAATAGCATCATTTTTATCTTGTCATTAGCGATTACGCTACCGGCTGCCGCCATGGATAAAACAGCTACGGGTGCGTTAGCCGGTGCCGCGATTGGTGCCGTAACCGGCAAGAGTGTGAAATCCACCGTTGGCGGGGCAGTGGTGGGCGCTGGCACCGGAGCCATGCTCAAGAGTGGTGACAAAGGAAAAGCAGCAAGGAAAGGCGGTGCTGTAGGTGCCGTGGTGGGCGCGGGTACTGCGGCGGCTACAGGGAAAAGTGTCCTTAAAGGTGCTGCCGTAGGGGCCGGCGCAGGCGGTATGATTGGCGAAGCAACCCATTAAGTTACCCCACGCTAATCCGCATTTTTAACCTCCAGTATGGGAATAAATCAACAGGCTGTGGATCTTAGGGTCCACAGCCTTTTTCTTATCCAAAAAAATAAAAACAGCTCAAATAATCAAAGCGCTAACTTATTAATTCTTATGTGGATGTGAAATAAAAACGATAAAAGTGCAAAGAAATATATATTTATAGCCATTTAGTTACATTTAGACGTAACAGGCGAAACTATACTATTTAGGTTATAGCTGTTTGAATTTATATTTCTTCCGATTCTGTATCGCTCATTTTCTAGGATTTATCTTATGAACACAAAATCTTCATCGTTGATTGGAATCCTGGCTGGTGTCATTGTGTTATCCACATTTTCCATCGGCAGTGCAAATGCGACGGTACAAGGCCAGCAGCGCAGGGAAGCCAGAGATACACGCCAGGATACCCGCGATACTTCGCGCCAGGATAAACGCGAGTGCGTTGTCAGCAATAACAAAAGTAATCATGATTGCCGCCAGGACAAACGCCAAAGTAAACAAAATGGCCGCGAGCAAGCTCGCGATATTAAGTATTAAAACTGGCCAATTTTCACCCAGAACAGAATAAACGCTCGTTTCTGGTCAATTTGCATTTATGTCCAGGAGGACAATTTTTTGAAAAAATACATTCCAGGCTTATTAATTTTAACCTTCGCTTTTTCAGGTAACGTGTTTGCTATAGATAAAACATCTGGTGGCGCACTGGCTGGTGCTGCAATTGGTGCGGCTACAGGTAAAAGCGTGAAAAGTACCGTTGGTGGCGCGGTCGTCGGTGGTGGTACTGGTGCCATGTTCAAAAGCGGAGACACCGGCAAAGCCGCTCGTAAAGGTGGTGCGATTGGTGCCGCAGTGGGCGGTGTTGCGGCGGTAGCAACGGGCAACAGCGTCTTAAAAGGCGCGGCTGTAGGCGCGGGCGGCGGTGCCCTAATCGGTGAAGCGACTCACTAAGCCGAGCCTCGTACGGGTTTTGAATGTTTGTCGGATGTCGCTACGCTAATCCGACCTACTGTCTGTATTGAGCTTTGTACGGGTTTTGTAGGGTGGGTTAGCGCAAGCGACACCCACCTGTTAATGCCATTCCTGACCATATGTTTGTCGGATGTCGCTACGCTAATCCGACCTACAATCAGGCTTATTCATGCCTACTTCCTGCCCTGCATGTCAGGAATAATCAAGTCCCCACGCAGCACGTTTGTACCCAGTGCACTTTTGGTTTTCTCAGTCAGCCACGCCACAATTCTTGCCGCCATCGCATCCATTGAATATTCAATAGCAGGTATGGCCGGAATACCCGGTAAATGCAGCGAACCCGCCAGGCTAAACACCATAATGTCTTCCGGCACGGATTTATTAAACGCCTGCAATTGCGCAATGATGCGCTGCGCTTCTTGCTCGTCAGGCACTAGTAATGCGTTGAAATTCAGCGTCGTGCTGTTGTTAAGCAGCACTTGTAGCGCCACCGATGAAGACGTTGAATCCATAAAAATAAGATTGCGGTTAAACGGCAGGAAATTGTTTTCCAGTGCACGTTTATACCCTAACAAGATTTGATCAACGGAACCGCATGAATCCGGATTGATAACGGCAATCTGCCTTCTTCCCTGCTTAATCAAATAATTACACGCAGTTTCTGCGGCAAAGGCATGATCAAACTGAATGCTGTTGCTGGAATCAACATCCACGCAATCCACCAGAATGATGCCCTCATCGGTGATATTTAGCGGAAAACGCGCGCCGATAATCAGCACGTCATCACACAGACCGCAGGTAAGTTCTTCAAGAGCATGCATCACTTCGGTTTTGCTATTGGCAAAACGCAGCAAAAGATGCTTTTGATGTTGGCTGAGGTGTTTCTCCAGCGCATACAGATAACCGGTGGTTTGGTTGATATTTTCTTGCGCGCAAATCACGCCGATACAGCCCGTTGACTGGCTAAGCAAGGACTGTGCGATAACATTGGGACGATAATGCAATTCTTCCACCGCCTTGAGTACTGCCAGGCGGCTTGCCTCCTTGACCCCACGAGATCCACTCAACACTCGTGATACTGTGGCTTTAGAAACCCCAGCTAAACGCGATACATCATTGATTGTAGACATCATTTTCCTTTTTCAGGCTCTGGTACTTGCCTGTCTGTCCTGAATACAACTTTGGCTAATATTGCCGCCACTTTCAGTATAGTCGTTTCCATTTTTCATGGAAACCGATTTTCCATTTGATGTCCAAACCATACATTCACCAAACAATTTTGTGATGACGATCCAATAAGCAAACCCAATAAACACAGGATATTGATGAATATCACAGTTCCGTTTGCTACGGATGGAAAACGGTTTCCATAAAGTATCAAATCATTTCCGCAATACTTTATTTACATTTTAAGGATGAGTTTTAATGGTCAAGATCATGTTGTGTTGTTCCGCCGGAATGTCTACCAGCATGCTAGTCAAAAAGATGCTGGCTGTGGCTGAAGAACGTGGATTACCTGTTGAAATAGAGGCTTACGGCGTCGCTGAATTTGATGTGCAGTTTCCACGCTATCAGGTCGTGCTGCTCGGGCCGCAAGTGAAATATATGTTAAGTACGCTCTCAGAAAAGACTGCCTCTCACGGTATTCCCGTTCAAGCCATCGAGATGATGGACTACGGAATGCAGCGTGGCGATAAGGTGCTGGATTATGCTCTGTCGCTAATCAGAGCGGCTAACTAAAAGGGTTTTCAAATGAGTTCGCTATATCAATCTATGGTGACGGTGATTGAGCAATCCATCACCCCGCTGGCCGGTCGTCTGGGGCAACAAAAGTACGTTATCGCTATTCGTGATGGGTTCACCGCAGCTCTGCCGTTTATGATTATCGGCTCCTTTATGCTGGTATTTATTTTCCCGCCGTTCTCCGCAGATACCACCATTGGCTTTGCCCGCGCCTGGTTAGATTTTTCACAAACTTACCGTGAGCAATTGATGCTGCCTTTTAACCTGAGCATGGGCGTGATGACGTTCTTCATCTCGGTTGGAATTGGCGCAAGTCTCGGGCGGCAGTTTAATCTCGACCCGGTAATGTCTGGCCTGCTGGCCTTCATGGCATTTTTGCTGGTTGCGGCACCGTATGCCGATGGCAAAATTTCCACACAGTACCTTTCCGGACAAGGTATTTTCACCGCACTGATTACGTCGATTTACTCCACACGTATTTATGCCGCCTTGAAAGAACACAAAATCACTATTCGTTTACCTAAAGAAGTGCCGACAGGTGTTGCACGCTCCTTCGAAATTCTGATCCCTGTAGTGGTAATTATCGGTACGCTGCATCCGCTGAATTTATTCATCGAGGCGCAAACCGGCATGATTATGCCGCAAGCGATTATGCATCTGCTGGCACCGCTGGTATCCGCATCCGATTCCCTGCCTGCCATTTTGTTGTCTGTGTTGCTGTGCCAAATTTTTTGGTTCTCGGGTATCCACGGTTCACTCATTGTTACCGGCATCATGAACCCATTCTGGATGACCAACCTTGCGGCAAACCAGGCGGCCCTTGCTGCTGGCACTGCGTTACCACATATCTATCTGCAAGGTTTCTGGGATCACTATTTGTTGATTGGCGGCGTCGGTTCCACATTGCCATTAGCCTTCCTGCTACTGCGTAGCAAAGTCACTCACTTACGCACTATCGGTAAAATGGGCATCGTTCCCAGCTTCTTTAATATCAACGAACCGATTCTGTTCGGCGCGCCAATTATCATGAACCCGCTGTTGTTCATTCCGTTTATTTGCGTACCAATGGTGAATGCGATTCTGGCTTATACCGCCACGAAATTAGGCTGGTTGGCGCAAGTGGTTTCCCTGACTCCGTGGACGACGCCAGCTCCTATTGGTGCGTCATGGGCAACAAACTGGGCCTTTAGCCCGGTCATTATGTGTGTAATTTGCATGGTTGTTTCCACCGTTATTTATCTGCCATTCCTGCGCGCTTACGAGCGTTCATTACAGAAAACTGCCGAAGAAAAAGAAGCACGCACCCCGCTGACAGAAACGGTAACCAGCAATTAATCAATACCGATATTAACTCTGGAATAAGTGATGATTGAATTAGAAGAAGCCGTAATGGAAATTATTATGAATGCTGGGCAATCACGTAGCCTGTGTTTTGAAGCACTGCATTCGGCACGTCAAGGCAATATTGAAGAAGCCAAACTGCTTCTACAGGAAGCTGATGGCTACGCTCGTGAAGCCCATAAAATGCAAACCAAGCTAATAGAACAGGATGCTGGCGAGGCCAAACAACCGATGACATTAATAATGGTTCATGCACAGGATCATTTAATGACATCAATGTTAGCGCGTGAGTTATCGACAGAAATTATTCATCTTTATCAAAAATAAAAATAAAACCCTTTCACCTCTGGCTGGGAGAAGTCATTACGTAAATAATTTTAATTAAGTTCAATCCGATTAAAGTATAAAAAATAAATATGTTTTGATTATAGAGTTTCTCTCTATTAATCACGAGCAGGATGTTTATTGTCTAAAAAATAAATTACTAAATTGAGATTACAATGAAAATAATTAAACAGCTTCCATTAACAATGGCGGTTATCGCCGCGCTTTGCCCAATTTCTGTACTCGCACAAGAAACAATGTCTCAGGAACAGATTGATCAAATAGTTGCTAAGGCCGTCGATAAAGCACTGGCCGATCGTGAAGCGAAAATAGATGCGGCACGACTTAAAAAAACCGATACCCTGGTCACGCCACAAGTTCCTACTACGCCGGATCTCTCCATTCCATTGGGGCTTAAATTTACCGGTTATGCGCGTTACGGTGCGCATTTCCAGACAGGTGACCAAAAGTATATCGGCGTTGATGGCTCATATAACGGTTCCTCTGCCATTGGGCGTTTAGGAAACGAAGGCAACGGTGGTGAATTCCAGCTCACTAAAGCCTTTAAAAGCGAAGCCGGTGCAGTGTGGGATGTCGGCGTGATGATCGACCACTGGGGCGACGAAGTTAACCTGAAAAAAGCCTATGCAGGCGTCACCAATTTGTTTGAATCACAACCGAATGCCTATTTCTGGGCAGGCCGTGACTTCCATCAACGCCCACAACAAGGCATAAACGATTACTTCTGGATGAACCACGATGGGCAAGGCGCAGGGGTGAAAAACTTCGATCTCGGCTTCGCGCAACTTGACCTGGCCGGGGTTGGCTCTGTGGAACAGTGTGATCCTGAAATGATCGATGACGGCAGCAACCCGTCGCGCATCTCTTGTACCGGCGGCTCCGGTACGGGCGATAAAGGTAACTACGCGGCAACATCAAAACTGCACGGCATCAAATTCGGCCCTATCGATTTCGAGCTGTACGCTAACTACGGTTTTGATTCCAAAGCTATCGACAGCGACGACCGTTCCAAAGCCTGGCAGGGTGCGGTGGTGTTAAGCCATACCGGCGAAAGCAGCCTGAACAAAATCATCGCCCGTTACTCTGACCACTCCGATAACAGTGTTTATAACAAAACCAACGGTTTGCATACGATATATACCAGCTTCGAAGGGAACTATAAGTTCACTCCACAAATGCAGGTGGAATATCTTCTCGCCTTCCACGATTACGACAACGACCAGCAAACGCAGGACAACCGTCGCAACTACGGTGCCATCGTTCGCCCAATGTATTTCTGGAACAATGTGCATTCAACCTGGCTTGAAGCAGGTTATCAGCGCGTAGATTACGAAAATGATGGCGATAACAAAGGCTGGAAACTGACGCTCTCGCAGAACATTTCCATCGCCATGGGGCCAGAGTTCCGACCAATGCTGCGCTTCTACGTGACGGGCGGGCAAGTCGAAAGCAACCACACCACGCGTGTTGCAGGTGAAGACAACACTCAGCTTGATTCCTTCAACGTTGGCGCAATGTGGGAAGCCTGGTGGTAATAGCAGAAACCCTGGTTTCTTGAATACTGCGGTGAGGGAAATCCCTCACCGCATCGCGTCATAAATCGCTTTCTGAATGTCCACGGCACGCTTTTCGTCGGTATCCAACTGAGCAGGTTTACGTTGTAATTGCGCATCAAGGCGCAATTTCGCACGGTTTAATTCCTCTTTCTGGCGCTTGATGGTTTCAGGCGCACTGCAAAATGTTTTCAGGAATTGTTTACGCAGCGCCGTCAAACTTTGCCCGTCGTTCATCGCCTGGCTGAGGGTTCTGACCATTCGCCGACACGGATTGTCCTCGTCCATTTGTGAACGGTATTGCAGCAATGTATTTAGCGCATCGCGATAATCGCCCGCCAGTGCAGACTCGGTGTAATACACTTTCCAGTTCATACCACTAAGCATAAACAGGCGCACGACGGTGGTGTCGCCACGCTCGATGGCTGAACGTAAGTTCCCTTCTTCCCACGCAATGCCAATATTAGCCAACTTCTCACGTGCACTTTCAGTTTCCGGTAATGAATCAAGAACTGTATTTTTCGCCGGTACACTTTTCGCAACCGCTGGCTTGTCGGTGATATCACTCAGGGAATACATACCGAAAATTGCCGCACCGATAACGGCCACACCCGCCGCGCACCACATCAGCATTTTCAGCGTTTCGCTGCTGTCGGGTTTTCTTTTGGTATTACGCAGATCTGGCCGTTCGATGGTGTCGCGTACTTCTTCAGTATCGCGTCCCGTTGCCTGGTATTTTTTTTGCGCCTGCGCAAGCCAACTCTGGAGTTGCCCGTCATCTGCCGCCAACAGCGCTGCCGGATTAACTTTCGTTCGCCCATCATCAAAAGCACGCTGAATCGCCGCACTGCTTTCCTGATAATAGCCATCAAGCAACGCAAGCTGTACAGAAGTTAAAGTCTGTTGCTGAACGAGGTCGTTACGAATTTCGCGTACATCATCGAGAAAAGTTTGCAGTGTTTTGCGCTGGTCAATCAGCAGGCTCAGTTGCGAAGCATGCTGAAATAGCCCGGCGTAATGGTTCGCGTATTCTTTTTTATCGACCACCATTAAAGCCAATTCGCTAAAGCGCATACCGCTTAGAATGTCGCCCCGCTCGCCATTCTTCAACCACCGACGCACACAATCCGCGCCAAACTGCGTTTTCAGTTTATGCACCAGTTGCGACTGGCTGGCATAACTCTTATCCACCAAACCTTTGAACATCAACTCCAGCGCACGCATCTGGCGCATCGCCTTTTGCTGCTGACCATTATCGTTATTTTCAATTTCGGTCGAGTACCCCAGCAACGGTTGCTTTGCGCGCACCAGCTCGAGATAACTCACAAAACGCAGCGCGGCGATAAGCTGGTTATGGCTGACTTCCTGGCCGCTTTCATACTCCGGTACCAGTTGCTGTAAATGGCGTAGTAACAGCGTGAAATGCGAGATTTCGGCATCGCTGAGGTTTAAACGTTTTGCCACCGCCATCCAGCTTCCCAGAGCCAAACGGGCTTGTTCAAGCTGTTGGAAAAACCATTGTGGATCTTTGCCTTCTGCGGCTTTGATTGTAAGAAGTGGCAGGATTTGCAATGACGCCTGGCGAATCACACTCAGGCAAGTCTCGAACTTTTCCCGCATCAGCAACTGTGCAGCGCTGGTCATGATTTTCCTTTGTAAGGTACGAGCGCCAGGGGTAAGAGCGCCATTGCACAGAATTTTAGCTCAGTGGGCCAGGATTCTATGGCTGTAAAAGCGTGGGAAAATTAACCGTTTTCAAAAACATGGCCGATCACTTCACCCATTTTACGCAGCGCGGCTTCAGTGGTGGCGTCGAACGGCAGCGCATAATTCAAGCGCAAGCAATTGCGATACTTCCCGGATGCCGAAAGCAGTGATCCCACCGCAATATGGATTTTATGCTGGCGCAGGGTTTCGCTAATCGGGACGATATCGATATGTTCCGGTAGCTCAATCCACATCAGAAAACCGCCCTGTGGGCGAGAAACACAAATCCCGCATGGGAAATAATGACGTACCCAACAGGTGAACACTTCGAGGTTACGCTGATAATGCTGGCGCATACGCCGTAAATGGCGATGGTAGTGACCATTACGCACAAACTCAGCCACTGCCTGTTGTGTAAAAGTAGGGGTGCTGCCGGTCACGATGTATTTCATGTGTATCGCGCGGTCGTAATAACGCCCAGGCACAATCCAGCCAAGGCGCAAACCGGGTGCTAATGTTTTGGAAAATGAGCTGCACAGCAGCACTCGCCCATCCACATCCAGCGATTTTATGGTCATCGGCCGTGGATATTCATAAGCCAGTTCGCCGTAAACATCGTCTTCAATAATGGCGATATCAAATCGTTGCGCGAGATTCAAAACCGCTTTTTTACGCGCCTCCGGCATAATAAAGCCCAGCGGATTATTACAGTTAGGCACCAGAATCACCGCTTTAATCGGCCACTGCTCCAGCGCCAACTCAAGGGCTTCCACACTGATCCCTGTTTCAGAATCCGTTGGTATTTCAACAACTTTAATGCCAAATGCGCGCAGCATTTGCATCGTACCGTGGAAGCAAGGTGACTCCACCGCCACAATATCGCCCGGTTCACACACTGCACGAATGGCAATCGACAACGCTTCGTGGCAGCCGGTGGTTACCACGATGTCATCCGCAGTGACGACACAACCGCTATCGAGCATCAAACGGGCGATTTGTTCGCGCAACTCCTGCATACCGTTAATACAGTCATAACCCAGAAGTTCCGCCTCTTGATACTGCACAACGCGGCTCATTTCGCGCCAGAACGGTTTGATGGTTGACTGCGTGACATCCGGTGCGCCACTACCAAATGCTATCGCTTCGCCGTTTTGCCGTGCGGTCAGTTGCTCAAGTACCGCATCCCATTGGGTAATTTCAACCGGACGTTGTGCCGGACGAGTCAATGGTGGAACCGGCGGCTGCGATTTGCGTGGCGTGACAAAATAGCCAGAACGTGGCTGCGGGGAAATAAGCTGCCTGTCTTCGAGCAGATGATAAGCCTGCTGTACTGTGCTGATACTGACGCCGTGTTCGCTACTCAGATTACGCACTGAGGGCAGGCGCTCGCCACTGCGATACAAGCCTTGTTCAATGCGCTCCGCCAGCAAAGTGGCAAGATGTTGGTAACGCGTCATGCTGTATCCTCTTAATCAACCATACAGACAGGAAAAACAGTACAGAACGGTGGCGAAATCACCATTCAGATCTTGTTTTAGCGCGTCTGTATGTTAAATAAAAGTTATTTTTGAGTCTGCCTGCAATCTGTATGGCGGCGCATGATGGTTCTCGTCAACACTACGAGGAATCACACCATGGGCTTTGAAGAAAACAGACCACATAAGCCTTTTTACGGCTTCGTGATGATTTACCGTTATTTCCGCCAAAGATGGTTGCTACGCCAAACTGCACGCACCCTACAAGGGTTGAGTAAGGAACAACTACAGGATATTGGGCTGACGACTGATGATTTATCCCGCTGGAAATAACCTTTAATAACGGTGCTAAATATTGGCGCCGTTATTTTTTTGCTGATATCACTAAAGGAGCAAACATCACCTGCAAAAATAATAAGGAATAATAATGCGTATTACAGACCTGCCGTTTAATACCACCGACTGGACGACACTCGCTGCAACTGAACATCCTGGTATCACCGGGAAAGCATTGTGGCGCACACAGCAATTCGGGGAAATACGCGTTCGGATGGTGGAATACACCGCCGGTTATCTCGCAGACCATTGGTGCCAAAAAGGCCACGTCTTATTTTGCCTGGCGGGGGAATTGCTAACCGAACTGGAAGATGGCCGCATGTTTACGTTAAAACCGGGAATGAGCTATCAGGTAGCGGATAACGCCGAACCGCACCGTTCTTCAACGGCTATTGGCGCAACGCTATTTATAGTGGACTAAAAATCATGCATCCACTTTTCACTCCACGCCTGAGCTTAACGCACATTACCGAGCAAGATTGGTCGCTCTTTTTACGCTTGCAGCAAGATCCCGTTGTAATGCGTTATGTTTCCGATGAACGCAAAGAAGCAGATATCCGCCAGATCTTTAATTCACGTCTGGTACCGTGGGAAATGCATAGCCGGCACTGGCTTTGCCTGGCAATGCGCGACAAGTATAACGGCACACCCATTGGTTTCACGGGTTTTGTACGCAGTGAAGACGATATAGCAGAAGTCGGTTTTATCCTCGACCCTGTGTTTCATGGGCAAGGATACGGCTCCGAATCGCTTCAGACCGTGTGCCAATTTGCTTTTGAAACATGCGCCATCCGCAAACTCACAGCAACCGTAACGGTCGGGAATATTGGCTCAAAGAAAGTGCTGGAAAAAGTAGGTTTTCAGCCGGAAGGGATTCTGCGCGAAAACTATTTTCTTGCAGGAACCTGGCAGGACGATTGGATTTTTGGCTTGCTGAGAAATGAGTTCAAATAAAGTGGTGGATGCCGCTTGCGCTAATCCACCCTACTACACCATTTCGTATGCCGGATTAGCGTAAGCGACATCCGGCATTATCCACATACCCTTATAAAAACATCCCACCGGACACTTCAATGCGCTGCGCATTCATCCAGCCGCTTTCATCACTGAGTAGTACGGCAATCGCATTACCAATATCATCAGGTTGCCCCACACGGCCCAGCGCTGTTTGCGCGGCAATCGCATTGGCCACCTGTTCATTGTCACGAACCACGCCGCCACCGAAATCAGTCGCTATTGCGCCCGGTGCAATAATATTGACCGAGATACCACGTGCGCCCAGCTCTTTAGCCTGATAGCGCGTCAGCACTTCCATCGCCCCTTTCATCGCGGCATAAGCGGCTTTACCCGGCAGGGCAAAACGCGTCAATCCGGTTGAAACATTAAGGATACGTCCACCGTTTTTAATCAGCGGCAATAGATGCTGAGTCAGGAAAAATGGCCCCTTCAAATGGATGTTCATTAAATCATCAAACTGTTGCTCTGTTGTTTTTTCGAACAGTGCATCAAGGCCCGTTCCGGCGTTGTTCAATAAATAATCGAAGGAGTCGCGCTGCCATACATCATGGAGCTGTTGTTTCACTTCCGTAGCAAAAGCAGAAAAACCGGTACTTTCAGCGACATTTAATTGAATTGCCACTGCTTTCACGCCTGTTAGCTCAATTTCACGTACCACATTGAGCGCTTCTTGCTGCTGGCTGTTGTAAGTCAGAATAATATTCACGCCACGCTGGGCCAGCTTCAATGCTGCATTTTTTCCTAATCCACGGCTTCCGCCGGTCACTAATGCAATTGTTTGACTCATGATTTGCCTCTTGTATGACTGTCAGGTGATTGAGATAAAGCTTATTAGCTGCTACAAAAACAATAAAGAGCACTCATTACGCATCACTGTTTCACTACCAACAACAATGCGAGAAAATAGTGGATAAAATACAGGCAATGCAGCTGTTCATTCGAGTGGCCGAACTGGAAAGTTTCTCTCGTGCGGCAGACACTCTGGGCCTACCTAAAGGTAGCGTATCGCGCCAGATTCAGGCGCTGGAAGGCATACTCGGAACAAGGTTATTGCATCGCACCACTCGCCGAGTGCAACTAACACAAGACGGTATGGTGTATTACGAACGCTGCCGCGATCTATTAGCCAATCTTGATGAACTGGACGGTCTGTTTTTACACGACCCAAGCAGTGTCAGCGGGCGTTTGCGCGTAGACATGACAGTGGGTCTGGCCAAAAATTTAGTGATCCCCAAACTCCCCGCTTTCTTGCAGCAATATCCTGGTATTGAGCTGGAATTAAGTAGTAGCGATCGCATGGTGGATATCGTGCGCGAGGGGTTCGACTGCGTGGTGCGCGTTGGGCAGCTTAAAGACTCAGGTCTGGTGGCACGGCCTTTGGGGAAACTGACTTTAATTAACTGCGCCAGCCCCGATTATCTGGCACGTTTCGGTTATCCTGAAAGCCTGGACGACCTGGCTTCTCACGCCGTGGTGCATTACGCACTTAACCTAGGCAGCCGCCCGCAAGGGTTTGAAGTCTGGGAAGATAAAAAAACGCGTTGGGTAAAAACAGGTGGCGTGATTACCGTGAATAGCACCGAAACGTATCAGGCAGCGTGCCTTGCCGGACTTGGGATTATTCAAGTACCACGCATCGGGGTAAAAGAGCTTCTCAAAAGCAAAAAACTGGTGGAGATCCTGCCGCAATATCGTGCCGAACCGATGCCGGTCTCCCTGCTATATCCGCACCGTCGTAACCTTTCGCGCCGCGTTCATTTGTTTATGGAATGGCTAACGGGGTTAGTAAAAGGGTATGTCGATTAGCATTCCCGCTATAATTTCTTTACGATCCTGCTAAAACAAAAGGAAAAATCACCTGATGACCATGCCGGATAGCACCGAGAAACGCCCTACTGAAACGCTCGACTACGAGCCAATAGTCAAAATCAAAACCAGTAATGAAAAGGTCAACAAGACCATCGATAGCGTGAATACGACTGTCGGGCGCATCGAACGTCGCCCAATGGTGGCGCATTTATTACGAGCAACGGAACGTTTTAACGACCGCATGGGTAATCAGTTTGGCGCGGCAATCACCTACTTTTCGTTCTTGTCGCTGATCCCGATTTTGATGGTGGCGTTTGCCACCGCAGGTTACATCCTCGCCTCACATCCCATGATACTTGAGGACATTTTCAATAAAATCCTCGCCAATGTGACCGAGCCAACCCTTGCCGCCACACTTAAAAACACGATCAATACAGCGGTGCAACAACGCACCACAGTTGGTTTGGTCGGGCTGTTGATTGCGCTGTATTCCGGCATCAACTGGATGGGGAATTTGCGAGAAGCGGTGCGTGCGCAGTCGCGAGATAAATGGGAGAGAAATCCACAGGATGAGGAAAAACTCTGGGTAAAATATCTGCGTGATTTGGTGTCACTGGTTGGGTTAATGGTTGCGTTGATTGTGACGTTATCCATTACGTCGATTTCAGGTTCCGCCCAAACATTGCTGATTAACCTTTTACATTTAGGCGGGATTGAATGGCTCAAACCAGTCTGGCATTTGGTCGGCCTGACTATCTCTATTTTTGCCAACTATCTGTTGTTCTTCTGGATTTTCTGGCGATTGCCGCGCCATCGCCCACGCAAAAAAGCGCTGATCCGCGGAACGTTTATTGCAGCCATTGGTTTTGAGGTGATTAAAATCATCATGACCTACAGCCTGCCGAAACTGATGAGTTCACCGTCAGGTGCCGCCTTTGGTTCCGTTTTAGGTTTGATGGCATTTTTCTATTTCTTTGCCCGCCTGACGCTGTTTTGCGCCGCGTGGATTGCCACCGCGCAGTACAAAGATGACCCGAGAATGCCAGGTAAAACGCACAAGTAACCCGTCACTCACGGAGGGAATAGACAACCACAGCATATAAATCCAGCCTGTAACTTTTATTTAACCTAAAAGCAGTTTTATTAGCTGAGTTTTTATTTATGTGAAGTGTTACATAGATGTTTCTTTTCTGGACTAAAAATTATCCTCTCATTGCTTGTTAATCGCACAATGCGGTTAACAAGCCTGCGTTGAAATGCGGCTTTTGCTGTGCGTAATATGGCTTTTCGTTCGATATAAATAAGAAAAACATATGCAAGCCACCATCGCTAATTCAATCAATACTGAAACTGACGCCACACCCGTCAACTCACGCGGAAAAGTTGTCGTTGCCTCTCTGGTCGGCACCGCCATCGAATTTTTCGATTTCTATATTTACGCCACTGCTGCCGTCATTGTTTTCCCGCACATCTTCTTTCCACAAGGTGACCCAACAGCTGCAACACTACAGTCACTGGCAACGTTCGCGATTGCTTTTGTGGCGCGCCCGATTGGTTCTGCGCTTTTCGGTCACTTTGGCGACCGCGTAGGCCGCAAAGTGACATTGGTGGCATCCCTTCTGACGATGGGTGTTTCCACGGTGGTGATTGGCCTGCTGCCAAGCTACGAAACCATCGGTGTACTAGCTCCAATGCTGTTAGCGCTGGCGCGTTTTGGTCAGGGTTTGGGTCTGGGTGGTGAATGGGGCGGTGCCGCATTACTGGCTACGGAGAATGCGCCACCACGCAAACGCGCACTGTATGGTTCATTCCCACAATTGGGGGCGCCAATTGGCTTCTTCTTTGCCAATGGCACCTTCTTGCTGCTGTCCTGGTTGCTGACCGACGAACAATTCATGTCCTGGGGTTGGCGTGTACCGTTTATTCTTTCCGCTGTGCTGGTCATTATCGGCTTGTATGTGCGCGTTTCGCTGCATGAAACACCCGTATTCGCCAAGATTGCTAAAGCGGGTAAGCAGGTGAAAATCCCGCTTGGTACGCTGCTGACGAAACACATGAAAGCCACCGTTATCGGCACGTTTATCATGCTGGCAACGTATACGCTGTTTTACATCATGACCGTCTATTCCATGACTTTCAGCACCGCTGCCGTGCCTGTTGGTCTTGGCTTCTCACGCAACGACGTGTTGTGGATGCTGATGATGGCAGTCATTGGTTTTGGCGTGATGGTGCCGATTGCGGGTTATCTGGCTGATAAGTTTGGCCGTCGTAAGTGCATGATTGTTATCACTAGCCTGATGATTATCTTTGCATTAGCCGTGTTCCAACCGCTGTTAGGCTCCGGCAACCCGACACTGGTCATGACCTTCTTGCTGATTGGCTTGAGTCTGATGGGATTAACTTTCGGCCCAATGGGCGCGTTGCTGCCGGAGTTGTTCCCGACAGAAGTGCGTTATACCGGGGCATCATTCTCGTATAACGTGGCATCGATTCTGGGTGCATCTGTAGCGCCGTACATCGCCACCTGGTTGCAGTCGAATTACGGTCTGTTCTATGTGGGCTTGTATCTGGCGGCGATGTCTGCGATTACGCTGGTTGCGTTGCTGGTGTCTAAAGAAACACGTCATTTATCGCTGTAGAAAAATGAAAACGGTGGATGTCGCTACGCTAATCCACCCTACGAAACCAAAATGTAAGTCGGATTAGCGTAGCGACATCCGACAAAATCACTTCTTCATCTGCCCCAAAATATTCTGGCACTGGTTCTGCCCACCCTCTGAAGGCGAAATCAGTGCCAGTAACGCGGCGGCTGGCGTAACCAATGTTGCAAGCGCTGCGGCAACTGCACCACGAGCAATTAACGGCCCTGCTTTCACTCCCGCATCCGGGTTTTTAAACGTCCCACGAACATACAGCGGCGAACGCAACGTGATTATCCGAATCCCTTTGCTCTCCGGGTCGATGGTTAAATCGAGCCGCTCGCTGGAAAAGTTGGTGGTTCCGGTGACATTAATCAGCGCGTTTTCGGTATCAAAGGCAAATATGCGTGGAGTAGCCACACCATCGCGTAAATCGAGGTTTGCCGCCGCGCAATTAATTCGCACTTCATCATCACCAAAGATTTGCCCAACGATGTAATTCCCGACATTCAGGCCAACGATTTCCATCAGGTTGCGGCTGATTAACCCGTCATTCATCAGCAATTTCAGGTTGCCATCACTGCTGCCTAGCAGTGCGGCAATGGAATTACCGTGTCCACGCAAATCCGCATCACCATTCAGTTCACCGAGCGTTTTTTGCATGGATTCCACTTTCGGCATCAGTTGCTTGAGTTGCAAACGCCGTGCCTGAATATCCGCTTTCCCCTGCATTGGCTTTTTGTCGCCTTCAAGGTGGATATTGGCGCTGATGGTGCCGCCCGCCATGCCAAATTTCAGCGGTTGAAGCCGTAAATCAGCATTATTAAGAATGACGTGCGTCGTCAGATTACTGAGTGGCAGCGTCCCGCTATGTTCGATACGCCCGCCTTTAAAGCGCACATCAGCGTCCATGGCGTTCCATTTGTCGGTTTCAAAGCGGTCGTAGGGCAACACTTTATCGCTCGGCTGGACGGTTTTCTCGCCTTTGGCTTGTTCAGACTGTTTACTTTGCTGCGCGCCTTTACCTGAATCCACGCCAATCAACGGGCCTAAATCTGCCAGTCTGAGCTGTTTCGACTCAAGGTCACCTTCCAGCTTCGGCCGCGGTTTTCCTTGTGAATAGGTCAGCGAACCATGAATATCGCTGTCGCCAATACGCCCGTTAAAGTTCTGATAACGGAAGACCGAACCTTTTTCGGTGTCGATTTTTGCCAGCAAGTGCCCGTCGGTTTCGAACGGCGGCGTATCCGGTAATAACACGCCAGTGAGATCGTAGAGATTACCCAGCGAATCGCCGGAGAATTTCAGCTGTAAATCTACGCCCCCCATTTTCATCGGGTCGTTAATGGTGCCAATAAACGCCACGCGTGAATTCCCCGAATGTATATCCGCTTGCACCGGGAATGCGGTTTCACCTTCGCTACGCAGCGCTAACATGCCACCAATTTTGCCTGAGCCTTCCAGAGGTTCACCGTTATAGCGCCCACGCACTTTCAGGCCAAAGACATAATCGCCCGCTTTTGCGGCATCTTTCCCACTCGGTTTGCGCCCTTCTACTTCACTAAACGGTAACGGCTTGCCGAGTGGGTCGACGAGGATTTCTATCTCTGCTTTGGTGAGTTTGTCATTAACCGCAATACGGCCTTTGTCGAACAGAATATTGTCCACTCTGAAAGACCAGGCAGATGGCGGTTGATTGGGATTTTTTTGCCCGTCACTGGCTAACTTGAAGGTCCAGTTATTGTTTTTTTCCGACAGGCGAATCAGCCGTGCATCGGGCTGAACTAGCTTAATCCATGGGATATAGACGGTTTTGGTGAGCAGAGACAGCGGTGCCAGAGTGGCATCAACGCGTGGCAAGTGCACCATCGTCACGTCAGGAATTTCAGGGGGATTACCGAGAATAATATCTTCGGCATGAACATGCGGCCAGGGCACCCAACTGCGCCATCCGGTTTCTTCTTTATTTCGTTCCCAAACCACGCCTAAATCACCACGAATGGCGAACGGGCGGTTCAATTCTGTCGAGACTTTTTGGTTGATAGTCGGCTTGAGCCGATTCCAGTCAAACGTCGCAATCACAATGATTGCCACCGCAACCAACAACAAGAAAACCCCGACGACTCCGCTTACGATTTTTCCAGTTTTTGTCATGCCTTTCACCTTTTCCTGATGTGGCTCGCTTTACTAAAGATAGTTTAGCGTGGCCAAAAGGCATCAGGAGAGGCGAGTTAGCACGCTTTCCAGCTCTTCAAATGGGATGGGGCGAGAGAGAAAATAGCCTTGCGCCGCGAATGCAGGTGAAGATTGAACATCGCGCCATTCGTCTTCAGTTTCAACACCTTCGACGATAACGCCTTTGCAGTAGCGATTCATTAATTGCAGCAACATGGTGAATAAGTTGCGGCCTTCTTCGCTGGTGCGCAGCATGATGAACAGGTCACGTGCGACTTTGATGTAGTCGTAGCGCATCTCACTTAATGCAGAGAAATTAGCAACGCCGGTGCCGAAATCATCAAGCCACAGTGGGCCGAATTCGTGCATTGTTGCCAGCGTCACGGCTTGCGGTTGAGTGATGTGTTCGACCAATTCAAAACGCACCCACGGCATTTTATTGATGAGCGCCAGAATCGGCTGATGCTGTTTCATCGCCATCAATGTTGGGCCATCTACATTCACCGAGGCTAAGATCTTGTAGCCGATGAAAATAGACTCCCAGCCAGCCAGCAGATTGAGTTGTTCCTCGATAACCATTAGCCGCGTGCGGCTAGAAACAGACGTAAAGTAACGATCGGGTGGAATGCGAATTTCTGGTTCTTCCGGATGAATAACCACCGTCAACAGCTCTATCGCCATTAAATGGCCATCAATTTTATAGATCGGCTGGAAGGTGTACTGCCGCTGGCACTGTAACCAGAACCGCCGCTCCTGCAAACTTTCGACACTCGCCTCAAGCGTATTAAGCCGGTGAGTGATCTGCTTAAACTTCATCATGTACGTCCTGTTTACCTTGATAACTCGGATGGCTCATCGACAAGTTATCGGCGTAATGGATGAGAACTTTATGTTCGCTTTCAGTACAACTTCAATCAAAGAGCGTTCTGACACATTGGCAATAAACTGCCTTAGCTCAAAGTTTTCCGAAACATCGTTTTAAATTGTTTGACTCGTTTTTAACCGCCCATCAAACTAGCAGCAATCTTATTAATTCAGGTCTACTGCTATGCCAACGCGTAAAATCGCCGTCATCGGTGAATGTATGATTGAACTGTCGCAAAAAGGTGCGGAAGTTAGCCGCGGCTTTGGTGGCGATACCCTTAACACCTCCGTTTACATCGCACGCCAGGTTGATGCTACCGACCTTGAAGTCCATTACGTTACCGCATTGGGTGAAGATAACTTCAGCCAACAAATGCTGGATGCCTGGCAGCAAGAAAACGTGCATACCGAGCTAACACAACGTCTGGAGCACCGTTTGCCAGGCCTGTATTACATCGAAACCGACTCTACCGGCGAGCGCACCTTCTACTACTGGCGCAACGAAGCCGCCGCCCGCTTCTGGCTGGAGAGCGACCAGGCACAGGCTATTTGTGCAGAACTGGCACAGTTCGACTACCTGTACCTGAGCGGTATCAGCCTGGCTATCCTCAACGCGGCAAGCCGTGAAAAACTGATGGCATTGCTGGCTCAGTGCCGTGCTAACGGTTGCAAGGTTATCTTCGATAACAACTACCGTCCGCGCCTGTGGGCAAGCCGTGAAGAGACCCAACGGGTATATATGCAAATGCTGGCCTGCACAGACATCGCGTTCCTGACGCTGGATGACGAAGATTTGTTGTGGGGCGAGAAACCGGTAGAAGAAGTGATTCACCGTACTCAGGCTGCTGGCGTGCGCGAAGTAGTCATCAAGCGTGGCGCAGATTCCTGCCTGGTCGCAATTCAGGGTGAATCAATGATAGAAGTGCCTGCGGTTAAATTGCCGAAAGAAAAAGTCATCGATACCACTGCGGCCGGTGACTCTTTCAGCGCGGGCTATCTGGCTGTGCGTTTGACTGGCGGCAGTGCGCAAGATGCGGCAAAACGCGGGCATTTGACCGCGAGCACCGTGATTCAGTACCGTGGTGCTATCATTCCAAAAGAAGCAATGCCAAAGTAATTCAGAGTCTAATTCGACTCATAAAAAAGGCGCCTTTCGGCGCTTTTTTAGTTTTTGCTATTACTGCGCCGGGGGAATATCCGACACATCCTGCTTAGGCTCATCCGTTAACGGAAGCGCCTTAGAGGGCACCATTACTTTGTCCCACGTCGCTTGCAGATCCTTCATGTTGTATTCAGGCTCACCTTTCGGTTGCAACAACACTAACGCCATCTCTTGCGAGAGTTGTTGGCGCAAATCCTGGTTCATCATGTTCAGTGTCAGGCTGTTCAGGAAATCCTGACGCAGTTTCTGATACTGTTCAGGGGCAATGTCCACAACCTGGTTTTGCAGCGAGCGCATACGCTGGCTAATCAACACATCGGTATCGGTGCGGGCGTAAGTGGTAAACAACTTGGTTAGTTCATTTTTTTTCTGCGCAATTAATGCATCAAACTCTTCCTGCGACAGCCCTTTATCACGCACGCTAAGCAACTCTTTGCCTACGCTCGTCAAATTAGCGTTCAGCTTGTTGTTCGGTGATTCCAGGTTGATGCCACATTGCGCGCGCTGATAGAGCACGCGGCAATCAAAGCTCAGGTTCAGATCCTGGATATTCTGTTTGCTAAGTTTCTGCTGCACATGCCAGAACAACGCCTCACGGGCGAGGTCTGCACGCCAGTAACGCAATAACATAGAAGATTCACGAATCGGCTGCCAGGCGTTGTCCCACATCAGTGAGAGGCGGTCCTGACGCACGCTGCTGGTCATCAAACTGACCGCTTCGTGTTTGAGCGGAGAAAGCGTGGCAACCGGTGCAGGCGTTTCACGCTTGCCGGTCAAAGTGCCAAATGTTTTATTGATTTGGTCAGCAACACTGCGGCTGTCGACATTACCCACCACAATCAACGTCATGGCATCAGGGGTATACCATTTCTGGTGGAACGCTTTGAGTTGTTCGACATCTACCGGCTGCTTGAGGTTTTCTGCCGGGTCATGACCTAATAGCGGGGAACCTTTCAGGCGATAGCGCCACCAGTCGTCTTTGGTGTCCATCGGCCATGTTGCAACCATATCCTGAGCTTGCAGCGCAAGATTCACCGTTTCTGGGTTAATCGCGAGTTTACCGCTGCTGTCGGAAAGATAAGTTAGCGCTTCTTTGAGCAGATCATTACGGTTGTTAGGCAGGCTGAGATTAAACAGTGTGAAGTCATAAGAGACTATCGCCGGTGGCAGCGGACGCTTCGGGTCCACACTTTGCTGCCATAAGGAACGAACCTGTACCGGTTGTAAACTACCGCTTTGTGTTAGCGCAAGGCGAGGGACAAAGTGGCTATAACCGCTCTGCTGGGTCGTCTCAGTCAATGAACCGGTATTGACCAGCAGACGAATTTCTATACGATCGCTAGGGCGCTGAGGCGTGGCCAGGACTTGCCATTGGAAGCCATTGGCCAAGGTACCTTGCTGCCAGGCTGGGTCGGGCTGTAGTGCTTCTGCCTGCACATTACTGGCGGCGGCGACCAACAGCAATCCGCCAGCTAAGAGTCGAATTTTGGTGCCCTGCATGTTAACCCCTGGAAAACAATCCTGATTAAAAAGTGTAATGGCGACATAACATTACGCGATAAAGCCACCAAAGGTGACGTTTCACCACTCCGTTTGACCGCATGTTAGCGGAAACGTCACTTTATAAATTCAAAAAATGCCAAAAAAAATGGCTCAAGGGTTAATTATGCGCAGTAGCCCACAGCGAGGGCAAGTCGCTGCGGGCAATTGAGGGGGATTAAGAAGATAGTTCGCTCACTTTTTTCGCGGAATTGGGATTATCGAGGGTTTCTTTAAGCTGTTTTTCGTCCAGTTGCTTAACCCATTTCGCTACAACGACTGTCGCAACACCATTACCCACCAGGTTTGTCAGCGCACGCGCTTCCGACATAAAGCGGTCAATACCCAGTATTAACGCAAGGCCTGCCACCGGCAAATGCCCTACAGCGGAGATAGTCGCCGCCAGCACGATAAAACCACTACCAGTCACACCCGCAGCACCTTTAGAGGACAGTAACAACACCACCAGCAGCGTGATTTGGTGGAAAATATCCATGTGGCTGTTAGTCGCCTGCGCGATAAACACCGCCGCCATAGTCAGATAAATAGACGTGCCATCAAGGTTAAACGAGTAGCCAGTCGGAATAACCAGCCCCACAACTGATTTACGGCAGCCGAGTTTTTCCATTTTATCGAGCATTCTTGGCAGCGCAGATTCAGATGAAGATGTGCCCAGAACAATCAGCAGTTCTTCTTTGATATAACGGATAAATTTGAAAATGCTGAAACCTGTCACTCGGGCGATAGAACCCAATACCAGCACCACGAACAGGATACAGGTGATGTAGAAACAGATAATCAATTGGCCGAGCTGCACCAACGATCCGACGCCATATTTACCGATAGTAAACGCCATGGCACCAAAAGCACCGATTGGCGCGAGGCGCATGATCATATTGATGATGCCGAAAATGACCTGCGAGAAGCTCTCAATGACATTGAAAATCAGTTGGCCTTTGTGGCCGAGACGGTGCAGAGCAAAACCGAAGAGAACCGCAAACATCAACACCTGCAGGATATTGCCGCTAGCAAACGCGCCAATCACGCTGCCAGGAATCACATCCAGTAAGAATGCAACCACGCCCTGTTGTTGCGCCTGATCGGCATACATCGCCACGGCTTTAGCATCGAGCGTTGACGGGTCGACATTCATACCTGCACCTGGTTGCAGCACGTTTACCACGACCAGGCCGATAATCAATGCGATGGTGCTGACGACTTCGAAGTAAAGCAAAGCCACCGCACCAGTGCGACCAACGGCTTTCATGCTTTCCATACCAGCAATGCCCGTCACAACCGTACAGAAAATAACCGGTGCGATAATCATTTTAATCAATTTAACGAACGCATCGCCGAGCGGTTTCATCTGCGCGCCTATTTCCGGGTAAAAATGTCCCAGCAAGATGCCGACAGCAATTGCAGTGAGGACCTGGAAGTAGAGGCTTTTGAAAAGAGAGAGTTTCATAGGGTGTCCTTGAAAGGTAGATATTCCACAGTGCCGCCTGAATGGCCATCGGCCTGCGGCACCAAAAATAACACCCTCAAAAACACCCAAAAGTGACATAACGCGTATTTGTAGGCAAAATTGTTAAATAATTGAACTGACTCGCGCCAGCCGAATAACATTTGCAACAAATAGTTTACTGTTGAGTGGTAGACAAATACTGCGTATCAAACTCTTTTAGAGTCAGAGCCATGGAGAAAAGATAACCCTGGGCGATGGTCACGCCTTCATTCAACAACCAGTTGCACTGCTCCTGATTCTCGACCCCTTCAGCCACCACTTTCAGGCCAAGTGTCTTAGCCATACCGATAATCACCCCCGCCATCGCATGGTCTTCCGGTAAGCTTTCCACAAAGCTTTTATCGAGTTTCAGCGCATCAACCGGTAGCGCCTTCAAATGATGCAGATGACGTAAGCTGGAGTACCCCATACCAAAGTCATCCAGCGCGATCCTGACTCCGGCTTTACGCAACGGACGCAAAACGCTGACCGCTTTTTTCGGATCGTCAATGCGATAGCTTTCCGTGACTTCCAGAATCAGTAAGCCCGGTTGAATACGATAACGTGACAGTAATTCCAGCAATGATGAACCCATTGCCTCATGCAGAAGTTGCTGTGCGGAGACATTCACTGACAACGGCATAGTGATACCCTGGCTTTGCCAACCTGCCAGCACACGACACGCTTCCTCCAGTACCCAGTTACCAATCGTGAACATCAGCCCGCAATCTTCAATGCGCGCAATCAGGCCTTCGGGTAATGTCCAACTGCCATCAGGTTGCTGCATACGCAGTAAAACTTCCGCGCTCACAACTTCTTTAGTACGCATATTGACCTGCGGTTGAAGCCAAATCGAAAACTGCTGGTTGTCCAAAGCCGTCAGTAAATCATGCTCCTGCGTCAGATGGCGTTGCGCAATTTCCATCTGTTCAGGGTCGAAAAATTGAATCTGATTTTTGCCATGGCGACGGGCAGAAAATGCCGCAGATACCGCACGACGATACAACTGTTCTGCAGTCAAACCGCCGTGGTACATCGCAATACCGATGCTCGCCGTCGGCTTGAGCGAAATAGATTGAATCGGGAGTTTTTCGTTAAGTGTCGCAATTATTTGTTTTGCCAGCGCCATGGCATGCCAGGCGTCCTGAATGCCGTGCGCAATAACCCCGAAATCATTCCCACTAAGCTGAGCCAGCACCATATTCGGTGGTAGAACACTTTTAATCTTTTCGACCAACGTCAGTAGCAGCATGTCTCGCTGCTCCTCGTTAAGCACACCCGCAGCATCTTGCAAGGTTTCACTGGCAATCACGAACAACGCACTTTTCTTATCGTCCGCCGTGAGTTGCTCAAGCAATGCCAGCAACAAGGTTTTATTTGGCAGTTCGGTAAGCGCGTTCCGGGTGCTCATCGCGCTCATTTCATTTTGCAGGCGCTGCGACATTTGTTGGTTGCGGTTATAGCTGCGCACCAGCATGCCAATCTCGTCATCTTGATGGAGAGGAGGTAGCGTGAGTTGGTGACTCGCCGCATCGTGCGGATTCAAGCTGTCGAGCTCACGGGCGATTTTGCGCAGCGGATGAACAATCAAACGGTTAATCGACCAGCTAATCGCCACCGACAAAATCAGTGCCAGCAGCAAGTATGTGGTCAGCAACGTCGAAATCGTGCTGATGATGAACTTGTACATCCGCCAGGAGTCCGCTTGCAGTACCAGATAGGCCAACGGCTGAGGGTTGGCCGGGCGCTCCAGTGAATACAGCGGTAAGGAAATTTGGACGGGAAGCTCAAACAGGCGAGCAATCCACATCGGTATAGGGCGCTCTGGCGCAAAGCTCTGGCGTAACGCCTGAAATTGATTGGGTAAAACGACATCAGCCCGGCTGATAATCCCGGAAGGTTGTATTTGATTGAGGATTGACTCAGCCTGGGGAATATCCGCTTTCAGGATGGCTGCAGACAGCGGAATACGTACCGAATGGGCGATCTTCTCCATTTGGCTGGCTGTGTCGTAGCGGCTTTGCTGCACAAAATGAAAAAGCTGCACCACGATAAAAATGAAAATAAACAATACGGAAACGGCTGACACCATCGCCATTTGTTTAATCGTTAATGAACGACTGACTCGCAAACTTACTCTCCGCAATTACCGTGACTATCCAGAAGTATTCTGGTGCAGGCTGATTATACTGCATTGTGGTGAGTTTTAGGCGTCGAGGCTTGTTAATGGGGGAAATCTGTAGCCCATTCCCTCTCCTGATGGAGAGGGAATGTGAGAGGACTATCGGCTGCAACAAAAAATCACCTCACCGACAACGCCACCAGCATTTTCAAACTCGCCGAATAGTAGTCTTCCTGCGCAGTAATTTGTGGTTGCGCTAAGTTCGCGGGTTGCAGAATTAAATCCCGAACCGCCAGTAATCCGCCGGCCATCATGTACGACGCGGTGTTACCAGTTGTGACGTTCACCCAGGCAGGTGTTTTGTCACGGGCAAAGCGCCCCCACCAGGCTTTATAGACTGCAAGCTCCGGGCTGCTGTGGTTAAACCAATACACGTAAAGTGGAACGCGAATCGCATCGTAGCTAAAGCGCGCAGGCCACTGCGTAGCCGGAACGGTTCGCCCATCGGAATATAGAGAAACCCAGTCGGAAGGGAGTTGCGGGTCGCCAAAATGCATTTTCCCCAGCAATTTTTGCCCATCGTTAATCAATTCTTGCCACACCATTAAATGGCTGCGATTAGCAAAATCCTGCCAGGCCGGGAAGATAAAATAGGAAGGATTGAGATTTACATAGCTGTTGCGATTAAAACCATTAGCACCAGGCAACATCACCTGATAGCCCGCAAAACGGACAACGTTATGCGCCACCAGCGCCTTAGTAATCGCGTCTGACTCGTTGAGATATTCCTGGCTCTGCCACTTGTTCCCGGCTTTTAACAACGCCCACGCGATAAACGTATCCCCGTCGGCAGCGTTATTTTTATCGGTGATGGGTTGCGCTTCGACCGGGTTATATCGCCAGTAGAATAGGCCGTTTTCGGGGTTTTTCAGGGTTTTTCGCGTCCAGTTCCACATCTTATCGAAACTGGCGCGATCGTCGTTGACCACTGCCATCATCATGGCAAAGCCCTGGCCTTCGGTGTGGCTGACGTTTTTATTACCGGTGTCGATGATTCGACCATCAGGCATTAAAAACCGTGATTTATAGCTATCCCACGCACTATCAGCCAGCGCTTGCTGACTGATGACCAAGGCTAACACCGCCACTATCAGCGTTTTGCATCGCTGCCACATCGAAGCACCTCATCGACTATTTTGATATCGAAAGTGTACCACTGTTGCTGACTCAGAAGATTCACGCCACAGCGACACATGCGGTTTTCCGCCCTGATCGCGTAACCAACGGGCGTATACTCCTTCCAGAACCGCGCTGAACGCATTATTCCAGGAAGCCTGCTGCGCTTCTTCAGCGGGAGCAGGTAAGGCCATGTGGCGAATCAGCATTGCCGTTTCGCTGGCCTCGATATCAATATAGCCCCAGTTGAAACGGGCAAGCTGAACATTTATCTGTGCTTCGAGTTCACCCACTGTTCGCGCTAATGCTAATGGGTTACGCCCCGCCAACGTATCACCCATTTGTATCAGAAACGGGCGGCTTTCCGCTTCGCCCGCATTTTGCACCATGCTATCAATCATGATGTGGAGCAGAGAGAACCAACCCGATTGTGTCTGCTGGTTTTGAAAGTATTGCAAAAGCTGCGCGTCATTCATGATTAATTATTCCCAAGCAAGTAACGGAAGTAGAGCTGGGCGGTACTTTCGTTGTAATCACCAAAGGTGTCGTAACCGACCTGACCACCAATCGTCATATCTTTGTTAACTTTGTAATCGGCTGCGGCACGCAGGTTATAACCCATGCCATTTTGGCTACTGCCGCTGTACCAGGCTTCTTTCGCAAAGCCGCGGGAGACGTAATCTTCAAGCTGCGACTGCAAACCCGAATCGCCAGGGAAGTACGGGCTCTCGTCCTGGGTATAAGACTGATAACCCAACGACGCGCCAACCGACATTTTCCAGTTATCAAATTGCTGTGTGTAATCCACCGGGAAGGAGACGCTGATATAATCCTGCGGACTGAAATAGCCACCTTGCCCGTAGCTGAAGTAGCTAAGGTTTTTCGAGAAGTTCATGTAACTCATGCTGATGCCGGTTTTCAGCTCGCGGTCGTCAAAGTGGTATGGGCGCAGATAAACACCCGCTGAACCGTTGACGTTGTTGTTGCTCGGCACGTTTTCGCCCAAGTAGTTATACAACCCGAATCCAGCATAAAAACCAGCATCGCCATTATCGTAACTTAGCTGCGCACTACCGCCGTTCCTGGTTACCTGTCCCCATTTCTTGCCGCTGAATTTATCTTCCACACCCACATAAGAAAGCAGGCTATCGACAACAGCACGACGCTCACCTGTCAGAATTAATTTCAGGTAATCGGTTAGCTGTGGCGACCACTGCACACCACCGACTACGGTATTCAAATCCTGACCCAGCGGCGTGGAACCGACATCCACTTTGTACTGTTCACCCGTAAGCGCCATGCCGAGTTCGACACCCGTTGCACTTTGCGAGCCCTGAGAAGGTACGGTGATTTTGTCGATATTTGGCAGTTCTGGCGGCGTAGTGGTTGAAGCGTTATACAGCTCCTCGCCGACCTGCCCCTGAATCAACGCGCCAGTACCAAATCGACGGCTGGATTCGTCAGAAGCGCTTCCCGCATTAAGACTAATTGGCGTGACGTTAAGATCTAAACGAGAGTCGCCAAACGGCACCGTTGACCACTGCAACGGCGATTTAATTTCGGTAAGTTTGCTCAGCCCGCTTTCGCCATCACGCCCGCGCACCGCCACAGCACCTTGCGCCCAGGTCGCCGTTTTTTCGGTTAGCTGCTCCATCATGTTATCCACCTGACGCAGCGTGCCTGCTTGCACAGTTTCGACAGGCAAATCTGTACGCGTGGTGCCTGGAGGTGCCGTTTGTGGATTACGCGCCAGCTGCGCGACTTGCCATGGCATCGCTTCGCCATACAGCGAGTTTGATGCGGTTTGCGGGGCGACGGAGGTTTTCGGCGTAAACGGGTTATCCGCCAATGCCAGACCGCCTATCGTTGGTGCGATGCCGCCGCCAGTTCCTTGCAGGCCAAGCAGTTTACCGCGAGCGGTGCGCAAATAACTCATCGCCTGCTGGTGATTGCCATCGGCTTGCGCTACACGAGCCAATAACAGCAAACGATCCGGTGTTTCATCGTTACGCAATCCGGCAGTCAGTTGTTTCGCTTTATCCACGTTTCCGCTGGCGAGCGCCACATCAATGGCACCGGCACGCGCATCCTGCTGCGGTGTGTCACGCGTCATCAGGTAGTCGTAAACCACGCCTGCTTCTTTGTTCATTTTACCGGACTGATACAAACGAGCCATGGCAAACATCAGGTCGGTGTTTTGCGGGTCGCTTTGCATCGCGCGGATCAGTTTGTCATACGCCGCTGCGTAATTTCCCTGCGTACGCAATTGATCGACTTCGTTGATCACGTAGCCGTTGCGCATACTGGCAAGTTGGGTGGCAGTGCTGCGCGTCTGCAATTCTGGGTTGGCAAGAAACGCCTGCGCTTCATTGCCAAGCCCGGCCTGATTAAGTACCGCAATTTGGTCGCCATAATCACCTGCATTGCCCTGTACACCACGGCGCATATTGTCGCGCACAATCGTCACCGCAGTGCTGACATCACCGGTTTGCGCCAGCATTTTTGCCAGTTTTCCCGCATCTGCCGGGCTTTGCGGTGGACGCATTGCCAACGCTTTTAATGTGTTAGCCGCAGCAACAGTATCACCCTGCGCCAGATAGCGTTCGGCGACCGACATTTGCAGGTTGTAGTTCACACGCGCCGCAAGCGCACGCGTCTCGCTATTTTGGCTGGACGCTGGAATGCGCGAAAGCAAGGTTTGTGATTGCTGCCAGGCATTGTTTTCGCTGGCAAACAGTGCACCGGCATACAGTTCGGTATTCGACGCGTTAGGCCGGAAAGACGCGGCCATTACGTTACTCGCTTGCGCACTGTTCCCCTGCTTTTGTAGCTGCCGTGCTAAATCGAGGCGCAACCATGGGTCGGAAGGATAGCGCGCCACACCTTGCTGCAAAATCGCGATAGCACGCTGAGGATCGCCATTTTCCGCTGCCTGCTGTGCTTGTCGCCGCACAGGGTCGGCTGGATTTCCACCTGAAACACGCGGCTGTAGCTTCGCCTGCAAATTAGCTGGCAGAGTTTGCAGCATCGCCTGCGCTTCAGCCGTTTTGTTCTGCTCGCGCAACACGTAGTAAAGGTTTTCACGCGCAGAACCGTTATTAGGTTGTTCGTTCAGAATGCCGCGCAAAGTCTGTTCTGCGGCGGCGTAATCTTTATTGTGCCGCTGCACATCGGCACGGAATAATTTCGCCGCTGTACCGCGTTCGCCACTTTGCTGCGCCAGAGGCGCACTAAGCGCCAGTGCCTGGCTAATATTGCCCTGCTTGAATGCGGCCTGTGCGCTCGCCAGTTGGCCATAAAACTCGGCGTCATCGGCTTGCTGTTTGCGTTCATCAGACTGGTTACCGCCAAGATTTGCCGCACGGTTCAGGTACTCTGCCGCTGCGGTGTAATCGCCCTTACGCTGCGCGATATAGCCCATTCCGGCAAGTGCATCGGCATCTTGCGGGTTGGTTTGCAGCACTTGTTCAAACTGGTTTTTTGCCGCATCCGTATTGCCACTGTTAAGAGCGGTAAACCCTGCACCTTTAGCCGTACCACCAATACTTTTACGATAGTAATCTTGTACCGCGGTATCTTTTGGGTGGCGCTGGAGGAAGGTTTGATAATACGGTTCGTCGCTTGCTGTTGGGCCAAGCCACAGCAGCGCCTGACGCAACGCTTTATCGGCATCCTGGTTGCCGCTAGCCATATTTTGCAGGATGTCCATACCTTCACGACGAGTGCCTTCCTGATACGTCAGCACTTTACCCAGCGCAACGCGACCACCGTTATCCTGTGGATTTTGCGCAGTGTACTGGCGTAAACCTTCCACGGCTTGTGGATACAGCGATTTATCGCCTGCCATTGTCAGATAGTATTCCGGCGCAAGGCTTGGCGGCGGCTGGTCACCATTAAACAAACTGCGCCAGGTCGCGAGCGCCGCGGGGATATTGCCGCTTCGGGCCTGCTGGCGCGCCAAATCCAACTGCCCGCGGGGAATCTGCTGAATTTGTTTCGCGTTATCCAGCGCCTGCAAATTGTTATCTTGTGGCGAGACCGCCGCAAGTCGCTCACGCCACTGCGCAGCACCTTTAATATCCCCGGCTTGCTGCGCCCACAGCGCCATCAAGTACAACGCCTGGGTGTTATTGGCGTCCACCATCAGTACTTTTTGCAGCGCTTCTTTCGCCAGATCGTCATGCGACTTTTCGTGCCAGTAATTAGCCTGATCAAACAACGCTTTTAACGCCGGATTGTTATCTGCCGCCGTCGCGCCGAACGTCAGGCCGCCAAAGAAGCACAGAGTTAACAAACGGCGGGCGGTTTTATTTTTATGGTTCATTGAGCACCACCTTTACTTACCATCATCCTGAGGATTAAGACGTTTACGTGCGCGTTTTTTCAGTAAGGCATACAAACTCAGGCCAATTACTGTGGCGAACAACAAACCTAAAATAGCTAACAAGGCAGAGTGCTGGTTGGCATACCAGACCACCATCATGTACCAGGGCATTTGGCCGCTTGGGAACTGTTGGCCGACGCGGAAACTCCGCACGCCGTTTTCATCAGTAATGATTGCCGCATCGCCACGAATACCGGCGTTAATGCGCGCCAAACTTAAGTCCGTTTGAAGCCTTGAGAGCTGCTCATCCGAACTGCCAATGGCCAGCACCACCACACGTGACGGATTCCATTGCGAGCGGAAGCTGACAAACCCACGCCACGCTTCGTTAGACGAGAAGTAACGGTCAGCAGCAGTCCCTTTCGAGCCCCAGTCGCCCTCTATCCAATTCTGAATTTTTTCCCAGATTGAACGCTCACGAACCCCGAACGAATGCTCGTTACTGGTAAACGGGGATTGAGCCAGTAGAGCCCGGTTAAATGCATTTTGATTAATGGTCGAAACAGCTAGCACGTGGCTTTGTTCAAGACGTTGCAGGTTGGCACCGCCCGTTGGCAAACCAAACATCACCGAGTTGTTATTCAAAGAGGTGCCGGTCGCATTACCCGAACGTGCCGCCATATTCAGCAGAGTGCTGATTTCCGCATCTCCTGGGTTTTCCGGCAGCAGCAGAATGGTATGTGCAAAGTCCGCGAAACGTGAGAACGGGAACGATGCACCCACGAAATAAGACAGGTTCGGCAACAGCGAGAAGTGGCGCGTTTTGCTCAAATCAATGGTGGAGTTTTCGTCGATACGGCTCTTGATGTTGTTATTAAGCAGCACGCTACACGGTGCCGATTCTTTGGTTTCGATGTTGAAATACAGTGACAGTTGGTTGTCGCCATAAATCATGTAAGGCTCCAGCGCGAGGTTGTAACTTTCCTGGCGCGCATCGCCACCTAATTTCCGCCATAGCGTTTCCAGAGCGCCCTGCTTGTTCACCGGCAGGTTGTTCAGGAAGGTGCCGTTGAGGGTCAATGAAAGATAGGAGTGCTCTTCGTCTATCCAGTTTTCCGTCGGGAAGCGATAGCCAATCTTTACCGGGATCGTGTCACCATCCCACAGGAACAAATCGGGAGCCGCACGGAAAACAACACTTAACGGCGCGTGCCAGATCCCGGTTGCGGTCAGACTTTGGTCTTGACGCATCAGTTCGGATAAACGCACCGGGCGTTCAGTCGAAATCCAGCGTGGAGCGTCGTAAGCCTTACTCGCGGGGATTGTCTGATTTTCTACCGCAGTACTGGCGGTTTGACCGGCAAATTTGCCCTGAGTTAAACGCCACGCCGCCGCTCGCAATTGCTGGTCTGAATTTCCGACCACCAACAGCAATTTATAAACCGGGTTGCCTGGGTTATCGATGATTTGCAGCATCGGCTTTTGCGTTTGTGGCAGAGTAAGCCCGCCAATTTGATCACCTGGTTTGCCAAACAGAATGCCGTTTTTTTCCGGCAATTTGTCATGCAACGCATTAAACGAGATACCGCGATAATCCGCCTCAATACCTAACCAGGACGCGACCAATGCCGCAGCGCTCACCTGTTCTGGCAGCGTTTTCGCCGGGAAGGCAAACGCCACAGAAGCGGGGGTCATCTGCATCGAGTCAAAGAATGGCCGCGGGAAATGGCTGAGATCAGCGCCTATATTGAGCTGCTGCCCTTCCAGATCCAACCGGGTGTCCGGCATGATAGTGACCTGGTATTTATCAGACAGATCACGCAGGCACAGCAGCGCGTCGCCATCGTTAATTTTAAAGCTGATGTTGTTGCTCGACACCACCATTGCCGCCGGGATTTCCAGCTGGTAGTTCGAGATATCGCTGTCGGCGGAACCCAACGGAACCGTCCCCAACGGTTGGCCGTTCATCATCAGTTGCAATGTCGTATTTCGGGCCGCCATTGCCGGAGAAACTTTCAGATTCAGCAGTAGTTGCGCGTTGGTGATGACCTGATCACCTGGCAACGTAAAATCAATCCCCGCCTGCAACTGCCCGCCACTGAGCATAATGCCGTGCGGCTGGCCCATTTGCGCCACAGTGATACTGCTGACGTTCCCTGGTGTGAATACCGATGGTGATACCGGAGCGGGCTCTGGCGTCTGAACAGGGGCTGGAGTCTCGTCGGGCACCGGCGCGGTTTCTGGTGCTGGCATCGACTCTTGCGACGCTGCGGCTTCTTGCCCCGGAGCCGGTAAATCTATTGGCAGCAGCGACTCCACTGTCGTCGGCTCCTCAGCCATCACCGGTGAAGCTAAAACCGTTAACGCGAGCAATAACTGACAAACTTTAAACGTCATCCGTTTCATGCAACGTTGTCCTCACTGACACTTTCCATACGCTTTGCTTCTTCCTTACGCAAACGACGGTTTTCACGGCGCGACTGGAATGTCAGCCAGAACAAATCGAATACACAGCGAATGATGATAAGTATTGAACGGAACGGGTTATCTTGTGGCTTCGGTGGGTGAATCCAGGCATCGGCACGCGCCAGTACTACACGCACCAGTTCACGGCGGCGGTCCAGTGGAATCTCTTCAAACATCAGGCGAATGGCCTGTTCGTCACTGGCAATAACTTGCACCGGAATGCTGATAGAGCCGGATTTTAATTGCAGTTCGATTTCTTCAATTTCATCGGTGAGATGTCGGTCATCCGGCACCGCAATTCGGCAACCGCCCATTGATAAATCGAGCGTATTGCTGCGTGATGAAATACCACTGGCATAGTGAATGACCACAGGAACATCGACATCAATACGGATGGTTTTACGCGTCTGACGAGTTTCACGGGCTACCGCAATTGCCGCCAGCAAGAACACCAGGCTGTATAACCCCCAACCGACGTTCAACGCGATAACGTTAGGGTCGACACCAAAGTAGTCATGCGCACAAGCACGCACAATCCCGGCAATCACCGCCACTGCCAGCAACACCGCGATAATCACGTGAGGACGCACCACGCTGAAATCGAAGTAGCCCACATTCAGCAATGCACCTTTGTCCGTTACGTTGAACTTGCCGCGTTTTGGGAACAGCATCGTAATAAACGTCGGTAAAACCAGGTGGAACGCCAGCACCATATCGTATATCTCGCCCCAGAAACTGTAGCGATAACGCCCGTTCATTCTTGAGTTCAGGTAAATAGTGAGCAGCAAATGCGGCAGCGCATAAGCAAAAATCAGGCTCGCCGAGGAGTGAATGATATTCAGGTTGAAGAGCAAATACGCCAGCGGGGCGGTGAGGAACGCGATTCGCGGCAAAGCAAACTGGAAATAGAGCATCGCGCTGAGATAACACAAGCGTTGCTGCCACTTCAGGCCACGGCCAAAAAGCGGATTATCCATGCGGAATATTTGGGTCATACCGCGCGCCCAGCGAGTACGCTGAATCACGTGTAGTACCAGGCGCTCAGTCGCCAATCCTGCTGCCAGCGGGATATCCAGGAATGCAGATTTCCAGCCAAGGCGCTGCATTTTCAGCGCGGTATGCGCATCCTCAGTCACGGTTTCTACAGCAAAGCCGCCGATTTCTTCAAGTGCGCTACGACGAATCACGGCACAAGAACCGCAGAAAAACGTCGCGTTCCAGTTATCGTTACCCTGCTGGAGTGGGCCGTAGAACAACGAACCTTCGTTAGGGATATTGCGCCCAGCCGATAAGTTACGCTCAAAAGGATCCGGCGAATAGAAGTAGTGTGGGGTTTGTAACAACGCCAGTTTCGGGTCTTTCAGGAATGCACCCACGGTCGCTTGCAGGAAAATACGCGTGGCAACATGGTCACAGTCAAAGACGCAAATCAGCTCACCTTTGGTGAGTTTCATGGCGTGGTTGAGGTTACCGGCTTTGGCATGTGAGTTATCATTTCGCGTGATATATCCGACACCTACGTCCGCCGCAAATACAGCAAACTCGCGCCGCTTACCGTCATCAAGCAGGTAGATTTTGATTTTATCACGCGGATAGTCGATACATTGCGCGGCGAGTACGGTATCGCGAACCACATCGAGGCTTTCGTTGTAGCTGGGAATATAAACATCCACCGTTGGCCAGGTTGAGGTATCGTCCGGCAACGGCACAATTCCCCTTTTCAACGGGAAAGCGGTTTGCAGATAACTCAGTAATAAAATAACCCAGATATACAGTTCAGCTAAAAACAACCCTACGCCAAGAATGGCTTCTATTTCAGAATTAAAGTGCAGGGTTTGCGTCGCGCGAAAATAAATATAACGAGTGGACATCAATACTGATACCACCATCATGATAATCGACACGCTGTGCTTTTTGCTAAAACCAAGAGCAAACAGAATAGCGAGGCTAATAAAGCCAAAGATATACTGCTTCTGGCTATCCATTGGCGTAATAATGATAAGCACCGCTATTGGCGCTAAGACCAATAGCAGTAAACAAAACAGGACCTTTTTCATAGGACATCCTGGCTGATTGTCAGAAATTTGAAGTTCTCAAGGCAGTATGTACCGCACCATCACCCACTTTTATGTCGAGAAGAGCCGCAACTCGCTTGCTAATAAGCTCAATATCAAAAGCGGCAGCGGACGCTGGGCTGAAATCGAATATTGATTGCTGAGAGGCGTTGGCTTCAGCCACACTTTCATCGCGGTTAATAATGCCGAGTAGACGATCACCAAGACGTTGCTGCATAAACGCCGTAACGTCGCGGCTAATATGACGGCGATTATCGCTTTGGTTGAGAACAAAATAATATCCCGCTTTATTGTTTAGCGGCTCGCCAATCAGGCGATGGTTTTCAATATGTGGCAACAGCGAAAGCGAAGCGGTATCCGCCAGCATAGTCACCAAATGCAAATCAGCCAGGCGTGAAACCGCTTTAAGCGCAGGGTTTGGCCCTGGAGGAAAATCGGCGATGATAATAAGCCCGGGATAATTCAGTAACGTACTTAATCCACGCATCAGGAAATGACTGTCGTTCGTCAAACGCTGCTCAAACTCAAGTCGCTGCTCTTCGGTGACATCGCCATACGGCAGCACAAACATATTGCTACCGGCGGTCAAAACCGACTGGCTCCAGTCCGCGGATTCAATGGCTTTTGCCACATAACCGCGACCATCAGACAACGGAACGCCAAAATGCAGACGCAGCGCATTTTGCACATCAAAATCGATCGCCAGCACTTTGCTGCCAGCACGAGCCAACGCATACGCCAGATTGGCGGTAACCGTGGTTTTCCCAACTCCGCCTTTTGGCGAGCAAACACACACTAACGGCATGATGCAATCATCTCCAGCAACGGTTGCAGCGGCAAGTCTTTGGCGGGATGACTCCGCACCGTATTCCCTTTGGCTGCGAACAGTTTGTCAAAACGCACGGGCTCAGCAGTTACCGGTGCAGGTGCCTGCGGCGCTGCAATTGCAGCAGGTTTCACGACTTCTTTAATGGGTTCTGCCGCCGCAGTTAGCGGTGCAAGTTGCTCAAACAACGTCGCTGCTGTGGATTTATTTTGCTCGGGCTGGAAAACCTCGGTTCTGGCTTGCGGCATTGCGCTGCTAAGGCTATCCAGAATGGAACCTTGTGACACAGCGTTATTAATCGGCTGTGCGACCAGCGGCTTGAAGTGGCTGGTATCAAACTCATCAGCTTTAGCGGCCTGTGGCGCTGGCACTGAAATACTTCCAGCCTGAGAAAACACAGATTCCTCGCCATCAGTATTCATTAACTGTTTGATGATCGCCCAGTTACTCGCATTTGACTGCTGATTTTGCGCCGACATATCCTTGAATTCGATAGCGCCTGTGCGCGTCTTATCCTTGAAGCGCTGCAAATCATCATAGTTTTTCATTACAATACTCATGATTTATAAGACATTTAAATTGAATGCATGAATACACTTAAAACATATACCAATACTATTAGAAAGGTTTAGCTGATCATTATTTTGGATTATTGACATCATGGAACGTTATTAATTGCGATGAGTAATTATCCCGTGTTTTATTATTTTTTTCGGGAAAATGTGCTGGATTTCAAGCCAATATATAGGCACCAGAGGTTCTACCTCCATCTTTTTTTCTTATTTATGCCTATCTAAGCATGAAGACGATTTGGTTTGTGATTAAGCGCTATTTAATACTAATTCATTAAAGGTAGCAGACTTTTTTTGTGATGACACACTCATAATAAGTATTTATTGGCTCTTGATATTTCGCCTGAGAAATTAACAATTAAACCAAGGAGTGAATATCACAATGGACAGTACGGGGAAATAAGTAACGTCGATTTAATAAAGGTATCCTTGATATATATACAGGTATTGTATGTGGGTAATTTAAGTGTGAATTATAGTGACAGGTAGACGTGCGCGAAATGACAAGATAAACATGGATAGCCCTTATCTCCTCCCCTGGAAGAAGATAAGGGCGCTTTGAACTACCGAATTTCTACGTTCTCATCCTGGTCAACAGCGAAACACGCCACCAGTTGACCACCGTACTCTTTCAGCTGCGGTTGCAACTGGGTACATGGCCCGAAACGGCGGCGGCAACGCGCGTTAAACGCACAGCCCGGAGGCGGATTGAGTGGACTTGGCAGTTCGCCTGTCAGCTTAATACGCTCGCGGCGCTCATCCGGGTTCAGACGAGGTGTTGCTGAAAGCAACGCCTGAGTATACGGGTGGCGCGGGTTAGAGAAGATCTGGTCTTTCGTGCCCTTCTCAACACAGCGGCCCAAATACATCACCATCACTTCGTCGGCAATGTGTTCTACCACGGATAAATCATGGGAAATGAACACGTACGATAGCCCCATTTCCTGCTGCAAATCCATCATCAGGTTCAGTACTTGCGCACGTACAGAAACGTCGAGTGCCGAAACCGGCTCATCGGCGATCACCACATCTGGGTCTAGCATCAGACCACGAGCGATAGCAATACGCTGACGCTGGCCGCCAGAAAACATGTGCGGATAGCGGTCATAATGTTCGGTTTTCAGGCCAACTTTCGCCATCATCGCCAGAGATTTTTCACGACGTTCAGCTTTGCTTAGGTTGGTATTGATTTGCAGTGGCTCTTCAAGAATTTGCCCCACTTTCTTACGTGGATTTAAGGAGCCGTACGGGTTCTGGAAGACTATTTGGATTTTCTGGCGACGCAGTTTTTCCGATGTTTCATCAGGCTTGAGCAGATCCTGTCCCTGGTAGTAAAGCTCCCCACCCGTTGGGATTTCGATCATCGTCAGCAAACGGCCCAGTGTGGATTTACCACAACCGGATTCGCCTACCACCGCCAACGTTTTACCGCGCTCAAGGTCAAATGAAACCCCATCCAGTGCTTTCACCAGGCGTTCCTGGCCGAAAAAGCCTTTCTTCACCGGGTAGTGTTTTTTCAGGTCGATGGCCTGCAACAGAGGTTGCGCAGTGGCCTTATCGGTACTCATAGCGTTGGCCTCCCGGCATCATCGAGCGGGAAGTGGCATTTGGACTGACGTCCGTTATCCACCATGTTCAGTTCTGGTTCTTCGCTGCGGCATTTGTCTGTCGCATACGGGCAGCGCGGGTTGAGTAAGCAGCCGGTCGGGCGGTCGTACTTACCCGGCACCACACCAGGCAATGAGGCCAGTCGCGCTTTATCCTGCGCAAACTCAGGCAATGCACGTAGCAGTGCCTGGGTGTATGGGTGGCGCGGAGCACGGAAAATGTCGTGCGAGTTACCCGTTTCTACCACTTGCCCTGCGTACATCACGATGATTTTGTGTGCCGCTTCGGCAACCAATGCAAGGTCATGGGTGATAAGAATCAGCGCCATGTTCTCTTTTTGCTGAAGTTCCAGTAACAGCTCAATGATTTGCGCCTGGATGGTCACATCCAGTGCGGTGGTCGGTTCATCGGCAATCAGTAGCTTAGGACGACAGGCAATCGCCATTGCGATCATCACACGCTGGCTCATACCGCCGGAAAGCTGATGCGGATAAACGTCCAGACGCGAAGCTGCATCGGGAATGCCCACCAGGTTCAGCAGGTCGATTGCACGCTGGACACGAGTTTTCTTGTTGCCGCCCTGATGCACCTTGATGGCTTCCATAATCTGGAAACCCACGGTGTAGCATGGGTTGAGGCTGGTCATCGGGTCCTGGAAGATCATTGCCACTTCAGCACCAACCAGGTTACGACGTTCTTTCTCAGAAATTTTCTGGAGATCCTGGCCGTTAAACTCGAGTTTTTCTGCCATTACGCGGCCTGGGTAATCAATCAGTCCCATTATTGCCAGCGAGCTAACCGATTTACCGGAACCTGATTCCCCTACGATACCAACAACTTCACCTTGATTTACGCTGTAACTAATACGGTCTACGGCACGGAATGATGCCTTTTCGTCGCCGAAATGCACCGATAATTTATCTACATTCAATAACGCCATCTCGTGCCTCTCTACTGCTTGAGTTTAGGATCGAGCGCGTCACGCAGCCCGTCACCCATCAGGTTAAATGCCAGCACCGTCAGCAGGATTGCGACACCCGGGAAGGTGACAACCCACCAGGCACTTTGTGCGAACTGCAACACGTCGGCGAGCATAGTGCCCCACTCTGGTGTTGGCGGTTGCGCACCCATGCCGAGGAAGCCGAGGGCGGCCATATCGAGAATGGCGTTAGAGAAGCCAAGAGAAGCCTGCACGATAAGCGGTGCCAGGCAATTTGGTAAAATGTTGATGAACATCTGGCGCATCGAACTCGCACCCGCAACGCGCGAGGCGGTTACATAGTCGCGGTTCACTTCCACCAGCACCGCACCGCGCGTCAGTCGCACATAATGCGGCAGCGCAACGAAGGTCAAAGCGAGCGAGGCGTTAACTATCGACGGGCCGAATACCGCCACCAGCACTAAAGCCAACAACAGGCTTGGTAGCGCTAGCATGATGTCAACGATTCGCATGATGATATTGTCGATAAGGCCACCGAAGTAGCCCGCGACCAGGCCGAGTACCACGCCCATAATCAGCGACAATACAACTACCAGGCAGCCAACCAGCAGCGACAGGCGCGCACCGTACATCAGGCGAGCCATAATATCGCGGCCTACGTCATCAGTACCGAGCAGGAACTGCCAGCTACCGCCTTCCTGCCAGACCGGTGGGTTCAGCAACGAGTCGCGGAACTGTTCTGCCGGGCCGTGAGGAGCCAGTACGTTGGCAAATATTGCGATAAGAACCATGGCGGTGACATACACCAGGCCAACTACCGCCCCTTTATTACGTTTGAAGTAGTGCCAGAATTCCTGGAACGGCGTCATTGGAACTGGCGCCATCACTACTTTATTTTCAGTTACTTGCGTCATGATAAGCCCTTATTTCTTATGGCGTATACGCGGGTTCACCACGCCGTACAGTAAGTCGACTATCAGGTTAACGAGGATAATCATCGTCGCCACCAACAATACGCCGCCCTGTACTACCGGGTAGTCACGACGTTGCAATGCATCAATCAACCAGCGGCCAAGACCCGGCCAGGAGAAGATAGTTTCTGTCAGGATGGCACCTGCCAGTAAAGTACCGACCTGCAAACCGATAACGGTGACAACCGGCAGCATAGCGTTACGCAAGGCGTGAACCACGATAACGCGCATACGGGTCAGGCCCTTGGCGCGAGCGGTACGGATATAATCTTCACCGAGCACTTCAAGCATTGCTGAGCGGGTCATACGCACGATGACCGCCAACGGAATGGTGCCGAGCACCACGGCTGGCAACACCATATGCGCCACGGCATCAATGAAGTCGCCCGGCTCGCCCCAAATAGCAGTGTCTATCAGCATGAAGCCGGTGAGCGGTAAGGTGTCATCGAGGAATACTGTATCGCTGATGCGCCCCGAAACAGGGGTGAGGTTCCAGTAGACGGAAACCAGCATGATTAGCATCATACCCCACCAGAAAATAGGCATTGAATAGCCTGTCAGCGCGATGCCCACAGCGGTATGGTCAAATATAGAACCGCGTTTAACAGCGGCCAAAACGCCAACCGGAATACCCACGGCAACGGCAAACATCATTGCGCAGACACCGAGTTCCATGGTCGCTTTAAAGCGCGGTACGAACTCGTCCCACACAGGGAGACGGCTTTTTAACGAAATGCCCAGGTCGCCATGCATCACACCCCATACATAATGGACGTATTGCTGCCATAACGGTTTGTCGAGGCCAAGCTCAGCCAACAACTGAGCATGACGTTCAGGAGAGATACCCCGCTCGCCAACCATAATCATCACCGGGTCACCGGGGATCATATGGACGAAAGCGAAGGTAAGAAGGGTAATACCGATAAACGTGGGGATAACTAATCCCAGACGTCGGAGGATGAACTGCAACATAACCCGGATTCTCTGTAGTGACTGAAAGCCTCGCAGCCTTCAGTCTGTATTGCTCACAAATCTTTCACCCTCTCCTCATTGAGGAGAGGGAATAAAGCACGCTACTTTTATTATTCGACAGACACGTTCTCAAAGTGGTGTTTACCCAATGGGTCAACCACGTAACCTTTCACTTCTTTGCGCACTGGCTCATAAACGGTGGAGTGAGCAACGATCAGCGCCGGAGCCTGGTCATGCATCACTACCTGAGCTTGTTTGTACAGTTCGATACGTTTGTTGTGATCGTCTGTAGCGCGCGCAGGTTGGATCAAGTCTTCAAACGGTTTGTAACACCAGCGAGAGTAGTTGGAACCGTCTTTTGCTGCCGCACAACTAAACAGGGTAGCGAAGAAGTTATCCGGGTCCCCATTGTCGCCAGTCCAGCCCATCATCACAGCCTGGTGTTCGCCTGCTTTGGCGCGCTTCAGATACTCGCCCCACTCATAGGTTACGATTTTGGCGGTCACACCGACTTTCGCCCAGTCAGCCTGAATCATCTCAGCCATGCGGCGAGCATTCGGGTTGTACGGACGTTGTACTGGCATTGCCCACAGATCAACGGTGAAGCCGTCTGCGTGGCCTGATTCTTTCAGCAGCGCTTTCGCTTTCTCAGGATCGTAGGTGTAATCCTTCACGTCATCGTTGTAGCCCCACATGGTTGGTGGGATCAGGTTTTTAGCCGCAGTGCCAGCACCCTGATAAACCGCTTTGATGATCGCTTCTTTGTTCACCGCATAAGTCAGCGCCTGACGCACTTTCACGTCATCAAACGGTTTCTTCTCGGTGTTGAAGGACAGGTAACCCACGTTCAGGCCAGCCTGTTCCATCAGGTTGATGCTCTTATCTTGCTTCATACGAGCGATGTCAGCCGGATTTGGATACGGCATAACCTGGCACTCGTTTTTCTGCAATTTGGCGTAACGCACAGAGGCATCAGGCGTGATGGAGAAGACCAGGCGGTCGATCTGTGGCTTGGTGCCCCAGTAGCCCGGGAACGCTTTGTACAGAATGCGTGAGTCTTTCTGGTATTGCAGCAGCTGGAACGGACCGGTACCGATTGGGTTCAGGTCAGTTTTTTCCGGCGTACCGGCTTTCATCATGTTGTCTGCGTATTCTTTCGACAGAATGGAAGCGAAGTCCATCGCAAGGTCAGCAAGGAATGGAGATTCCGGGCGAGCCAACACGAATTGAACGGTGTTGTCGTCCACTTTCTTAATGTCAGTGATCAGATCAGACAAGCCCATTCCTTCAAAGTATTCGTAGCTGCCGCCAGAAACTTTGTGGTACGGGTTATCTTTGTTTTTTTGACGATCGAATGAGAACACTACGTCATCAGCGTTGAGGTCGCGTGTTGGTTTGAAATCTTTATTGTCCTGCCACTTCACACCTGAACGAAGGTGGAAGGTATAGGTTTTACCGTCAGCGCTGACTTCCCACTTCTCAGCCAAACCAGGGATGATTTCAGTGGTACCGGTTTTGAACTCGACAAGGCGGTTATAAATTGGCACTGAGCTGGCGTCGTACGTTGTACCAGAGGTGAACAGCTGAGGGTTAAAACCTTCTGGGGAACCTTCTGAACAATAAACCAAGGTTTTTGCCTGAACGCTCGCTGCTACGGTCAAAGCCACCAGGCTCAGACCAAATTTCAGCATCCCTGACTTCTTCAAGGAAATACTCATTCTTCTGCTCCATTGTGAGATGTGTTGTTTTGTTCCGTTAGACCTTTGTTATATGAATGCGGTCTGTTCGGTATGCCCGGAGGCGATGGTGAGGCCAGGGATTCCATTCGTCAGGCTGGCTGTGTGGTAGTGCGGACTGTCCATAAATTGCCCCTCACGCCCTACAATCTGTCAACAGATGAGTAAAACGTCAATATAGGTAAGGGGGATTTACAACCGAGGTGAGAATCAGTGAACAAAGTGAAAAAAAAGCCTGCCGAGTCATTCCCAGCAGGGAAATTTATGCTATGGCCTTGTTGGTAGAATATTTCACTGCTTAAAAGACAACCTATAGCCGTAATCGGTTGTGCAAATTTTGTAAAATTTATTGCTGAATGATGATTATCTGAACGATAAGTTTTGTGATCTATATCTCTTACAGCGAATCATGCTGGTATGAAACATAAGCAACCGCGCATTAATCCACGATTTTCCATAACAAAATACGATGGAAAATATCACAAAATCGGCAACATAAGGTCGATACAGCGTGCAACGTCCCTGGAGTAAGAGTTTTGATTACCCCACCCAAAATAACTTGTTGTTAATAAATGAGTTAAAATAGAAAAGTTAAATAAAAAACTTATATTACCCATCCACAGAAGATATCGTGGAGTCCAGACGCTAGAAAGCCCGCTAAAAAGCAGGCTTTCTCTAAATTGGTCGGCGAGAGAGGATAACTCGTCACTGCGTGACGTCGCCCTGCGGGTCGTTGCTAAAACAACGCTGTCTCGCTGCGCTCGGCTCGAACCTCCTGCCCCGGAGTTTCTTCATCCTCTACAAACTCTGGACGCAAAAAAGCCCGCTAAAAAGCGGGCTTTCTCTAAATTGGTCGGCGAGAGAGGATTCGAACCTCCGACCCACTGGTCCCAAACCAGTTGCGCTACCAAGCTGCGCTACTCGCCGAATGCGGAGCGCATATTACTGCGCACCGTTTTAGTCGTCAATCCCTGATCCTAAAAATCGCGTTCGTTTGATTCAATTTCAAGCATATGTGGCAAAAAAGTTACTTTCCATCCTGCTGCGGCACGTGGCACCAGTTGTTATTCTGGTTAATACCGCCGTCTGGTGACGTGTAACCCAGGCAACCCATGATGGTGTCATACAGCTCAACATGGCGATGCGGCACCTTCATTTTGGCTTGTTCCTGCATATGCGCGAACTCACGAGCACGATCCGGGTTTTCCAGATACTTGTCTGATGCCCAAACCAGCAATGGCACACGGAACTGCTCTGGCGGAGCCATGTTACGTGGTGTTCCGTGCAAATGCTTTTTCTCGTCGATAGATTCGCCGTGGTCAGAGGCATAGAAAATAATTGCCCGCTTGTCACGCAACTGGGAAATCACATCTTCAAGCACCGTATCGGTATAGAGCACTGAGTTATCAAAGGCGTTTATCAACTGATCTTTACTGCACTCTTTATCAATGCTGACGCACTCTGGTGTCCATTTTGCGAAGCTACGCGGATAACGCTGCACATAGGAGAAGTGCGAACCTTTGGTATGCAGAATAATCAGATGTTTACCCTTCGGATGTTCATCCACAGAACGTTTCATCTCTTCAACCAACAACATATCGTCGACTTGCTTGCCACTGTTACGTGGCTCGGCAGCGATTTGCTCACGATAAGAGAAGTTATCGGCCATGGTATTACCGTAGAACCATACTTCACTTTGCATCGCAAAAAGTTCAGAGCTAAAGCCAAGCTGCTTGAGCACTGCAAAAACGTTCTGCTCTTTTAGAGTACGCTGCGGGTTTTCGGCCGCTCCGCCTTCACGCACAAACATACAGCGTAGCGAAAGCTTGGTGGCGGTATCACAAGACTCCCCACGGAACGCGACCAGGTTTTTCTCTTTGGCAAGCTTTGGTGTGGTATCACGGCCATAGCCCAAAATACCCATGTGATCCCAACGTGTGGTTTCGCCAATCACGAACACCACATAGGTATCATCCAGCTCTTTAGGTGCAATATAAGTAAACTTCTTCGCCGGGTTCATCAGCGAGTTGTTATCGGTGGATTCATCCGCCTGCGCCCAGGCAAAAAGGCCTAACGCCGAAACCCAGTTAGATGGCAGGTAGGAGTTAGCCACCACGCCGCCATAGCTTGGCATATCAATAGTGGAGCGTTTCTCGGTGCGATTTTGCTCTTTATCAAGTAAACGCAACGGCGCCCAAACAATCAGCCCCGCTAACAACACAATCGCCACATTTTTGATGCGTTGGCCAGGCGTTTTCAACTGGTTAAGCAACGTATCGCGGGTGTTGCTTCCCCAGATAAGTACCAGCGGAATTGCGCTGACCAGCACCATCCACATTACGAATTGATAGCCAACAATTTCTTTAGAAAGGTCGATATCGGTAGTCATTACCGAGGCAATAATTCCATAGCCAATCACGACATTGAGCAATGTCATGTAGTAACTTGCACCGACGGAACACAACACAATTAATGTCGCGAGAATTCGCCACGCTGTTCGACCCAAAAGCGACAACAAGCGCAATAAAAAGAAAGTGACCAGCACACAAGCCACAACTTCAACAACCATCGAGATAGCTTTCAGGCCGCTAAAGTCCTGAAGAAATCCTTCAAAACGATGATAAAAAACCGAAAGATTTAAAAACAGGCCGATGTATACCGCTAACAGGAAACAAAGTTTCTGTTGGGTCATCGATTTAACGTAATTCATTCAGGATGTCCGAAAAAATAAAGCAAAAAAGAAATGTCATAAGCATCACTCAGACTCTACAAAACATAGAAAATTCTGGGCAATAAAAAAATTGAGTTTGAATCAGGATGATTCTGAGCCATTTTTTGGCGCGGATTAGTAAAGCATAGGGGCAGTAAAAAGTATCGACAAAAAACATGATCTGGCCTGAGGTTTACATAACTCAGACCAGACCGTAACGCTTACACGATAACGTTAAGCGTCACATCAATATTCCCGCGCGTGGCGTTGGAATACGGACATACAACGTGGGCTTTTTGCACCAGCGCTTCGGCTTCGGCTTTATCCATACCAGGTAGATGGATATCGAGTTGTGCTTCAATGCCAAAGCCTGTCGGCAGCGTGCCAATCCCGACCTGGCCTTCAATAAAAGCATCCTGAGGGATTTTCTTTTTCTCGGTTGAAGCGACGTGTTTGAGCGCGCCGAGGAAGCAGGCAGAATAGCCGGCAGCAAACAGTTGTTCTGGGTTAGTGACTTCACCACCTGCACCGCCCATCTCTTTTGGCACACCCAGTTTTACATCCAGCACACCATCAGAGGAGGTTGCACGACCATCACGGCCACCGGTCGCTTTGGCTTTCGCACGGTACAGCACTTTTTCTAAGGACATTGCATTTTCCTTTTGTTGGGGTAGATAACAAAGGATAGACGCCACGACTTGGTTGTGGGAAATATTGGTGATGCGGAGGAGAAATTATGCAGTCTTTAGAAGAACGCGCGCGCCGATATGCAACAAAAGCCCATGCGGCTTGCGATCAACGCCGCAAATATACCTTTGAGCCTTATATCGTCCATCCTGCGGCAGTCGTCGAGCTAGTCAGAAGCGTCTCCCCTATTGAGGAGCTACTCGCGGCGGCATGGCTGCACGATACGGTAGAAGACACTGGCAGTACCTTAATCGATATCCAGGAGCATTTTGGCTCGGAGGTGGCGACACTTGTGGCAATGGTCACCAACCCCGAACAGCCTCCTGGCACCAATCGCATAAGTCGTAAGCGTGCGCATTTTCTGCATACAGCCAATGCAAGCTGTGAAGCACAAACCATAAAACTGGCTGATATCATTGATAACACGCGTGGAATCTTGCACTACGACCCACATTTTGCTCGCGTTTATCTCATTGAAAAACGCATTCAGCTGACAGGCTTACAACGGGGAAATGAAACGTTAAGGACTCAAGCGGAAGGCATTATAGAACGAGGGATTTCACAACTAATGATGCCGCCGTATAACGTCCCGGCGGCATGGTTTGCGGCATTAATGGCTCATTATCAAGCGTGAGCTTCTTGAAGAACTTCTCGTGCTGGCTGGCGAATGGTGGTGGAAATCGCCAGAGACACTATCAACAGCGCGAAGATGACGCAGAAGGTGACGTAAAAACCGCCGAAGATAGAAGCGATAATCGAACCACAGATGCTACCGATACCGAAGCCCAGATAAATCACACCGTAGTTTTTAGTCAGGTTATTCAGACCAAAGAACTCGCTGACCAGTGATGGATAAACGGTGATGGTGCCGCCGAAGTTAAATGCCACACAAGCAATTGCCGCGAAGAAAGTCGCTTCGTTGAGCGGAGCGAACAACAGTGCTGCCATACCAACTAAAGAAATAACCTGACCGATGGTAATGACGCGGATACGAGAAATTTTATCGGACGCAATGCCCAGCACCAGACGGCCGCTGAGGTTAGCAATAGCGATAACAGTGACTGCGTTAGCTGCAGATTCAGCGGTCAAATGTACCAGACCTTGCGCAATATCTTTTGCAACACCAATAACATACAAACCACTCATGCAGGCAGTCAGGAACATGATAGCCAGCATCCAGTACTGCGGTTGGCGCATAGATTCTGCAAGGGAGTAATCTTTTTCCGCCACGCCGTTAACCGTTTTAACTTCCTGCAATGGCGCATCTTTCATTAGCATGGAACCCAGCAGAATCATCACCATCGCCAGGCCACCCCAAATCATAAAGGTGCTTTCAAGGCCGTAAGTTGCCAGTAAATGTGTATCGATGTATTTGAAACCCAGGCTGCCGAGGCCGTATGAACCGATGGCAAACGCGGAAATCAGGCCTTTACGCTCCGGGAACCACTTCACGCAGTTGGACAGAGTCAGCAAGTAACCCGCGCCATCAGCCAGACCCACCAGCACGCCTGCGCTCAGCCATAGCATCAGCAAGCTATTGGAGTGAGCGGTAAGGAAGAAACCAACACCCAACAGCACACCGGCTGCCATCGTGACTTTACGAACACCGAAACGTTCCTGCAATTTACCCGCAACTGAGGAAGATATCGCAAGACCCAGGCTCAATAAACCAAAGGAGAATGCCACCTGGCTGATTGGCTCATCCAGCTTTTGTGACAGTGCACTATTGAACAGACTCCAGGTATAAACAGAACCCAAGGCAAACTGGGTAATGATGGTGCCGATCAGAGTTAACCAGCGAGTACGGTTGTAGGAAGCAGTATTCATGGCAGAGTGTCCGCAAAATTTAAGAGAAATCTTCTGCCATCAAGAGTAACGAAGTGCATTTTATTCCAGGAGAAAACGGCATGAGTTGCACCCATGCCGGCATGAAATGCATCTGAGAGGGAATGAATGACCTGGACAGTGTTTGAATTAACGTGTTTGTTAGTAGTTACTATCAACACGAAGTGCGTAAATACTGGTTATAAAATGTTAAATATATCCATGCAAAGTTAAGGTAATGATCAGAAATTCGCACTAACCCCAACGTTGTAAATATACGCCTCACCCGTCGTTAACCCTTCGGCCTGCGACATAGAAGCAAACGCCGCCATATTTTTACCAAGTGGCATATCAGCGCCAACGGTCACATCCATCCAGCTTGCATCCTGGCCGTTCGCGATATTCGTTCTCAGTCCCGATTGCGCTTTCCAGACGTTTTCACCGTATTGGTGGTTGTAGCTAACCTGCGCCCAAGGCCGTAGATAGCCAATCGATGAATCCAGTCGCCAGCCCACGGTAGAAACGCTGGCATGCCAAAGTTGATCGGTGAAGTGTGTGGAGACGGCGGAATCGCCGTATTCGTTATAAATCCCGGTAGACGAACTATCCCAACTGTACTTTGCCGTCGGCCCGGTAGTGATATTTCCAGGCAAAGAGATATTCCAACCGATACCCAATTGAGAGCTATCAGCACTAACGCTATCGTTACCAGAAACGAGCATCAGCCCCTCCTGGTTTTGGGAGGTAAACGAAGAATTAATCCTTTCAGCGAGAATATCGTTATAACTTGGTTGGTGATTACTGTCCCAGGTATAACGATTCTGAGCTTCGCCCGGTGTTTCTCCGGCGACATACTCTTGTTGCCAGGCAAATACACTCGTAGCATAGGATAGAAAACACAAAGCCAACACCGTGGAGAGAGTGACACGGTGACCACTGCGTATATTTATAATCATCAAAGCGACTCCAGGAAAGAGCCAAATCCGGCGATATTATTAGTCTTTTTGTCGGGCTTGCGGATAACCCCTAAATAACTCATGGTGTATCAAGATGGCCCTGAATTAACTATTGTCGCTTTATTTCGCACGTCAAGCTGGCACGAGAAATTTCATCAAAGGAGAACTGCATGTTGCGTTGTGGATGGGTATCCCAGGATCCGCTCTATATTGAATATCACGATAAAGAATGGGGCGTTCCGGTGACCGATGGCCAACACCTTTTCGAGATGATCTGCCTTGAAGGACAACAGGCGGGATTGTCGTGGATTACCGTGCTGAAAAAACGCGAAAACTACCGCCGCTGCTTTAAAAATTTCGACCCGCAAGCTGTGGCTTTACTGCAACCGACAGATGTCGATGTGCTAGTGCAAGATGCCGGTATTATCCGCCATCGTGGAAAAATAGAAGCCATTATCAATAACGCAAAAGCGTACCTGGCGATGGAAGCCAACGGCGAGAAATTCCCGGAATTTGTCTGGTCGTTTGTCGATAACCAGTCGCAAGTGACGCAGGCTGCAGCGCTGGCTGAAATCCCGGCAATGACCCCCGCTTCTGACGCGTTATCCAAAGCGCTCAAAAAACGTGGCTTCAAGTTTGTCGGCTCAACTATTTGCTACTCGTTTATGCAGGCTTGTGGATTGGTCAACGACCATGTGACCGGCTGTTTCTGCCACCCTGATAACCAGAAATGATTCGCCGTTTACTGCCAGATGAAATGGATAAGCTGATTGAGATTTGGCTTGCCAGCACGATTCAGGCTCATCCGTTTATCAGCGAAAGCTACTGGCACGAAAGTGAGTCTATCGTGCGCAATGTTTATATCCCGCAATCTGCAACCTGGGTTTATCTGCACCAAGACAAACAGCAGGATGAAATGGTGGGATTTATTAGCGTGCTGGATTCACGATTTATTGGCGCACTGTTTGTTAGCGAACCCTTTATTGGCCAGGGAATTGGGCAGGCGTTGATGGCACACGTCAAAACGCTCTACCCGTCACTGAGCCTTGAGGTTTACCAAAAGAACCATCGGGCAGTGCATTTTTATCATCGCCAGGACTTTCGCATTGAAGAAAGCGCCTGGCAAAACGAAACGCACCACCCGACCTGGATTATGAGTTGGCAGGCGGAGAAAACGCTGTAACAGCGGGTACTGGACCGAGATATTTTTCGGCCCATACCAGCGATGAATTCGCCGCACAGCCGTTTGCCAGCCTTGATGTGGGAATATCCAGCGTCAGCACATTCACAGCACCGTTTTTACACAGCTTCTGGTCATTCAAATCGGGCCACGCCCCTTCATGAATACAAACCACGCCAGGTTTGATACCGTCAGTCACCAACGCGCCAACCAATACCTGCCCACGCGCATTCCAGACGCGCACTAAATCACCATCTGCAATACCACGTTCTGCGGCGTCTTTTGGATGCAGCGTTAATGGCTCGCGCCCGGCAATGGCATATTTGTCGCGTAATGCCGCATAGTTCAGTTGGCTGTGCAGACGGTGTGCAGGATGGGATGAAAGCAACTGAAGCTGACCTGCTTTCGCGTTGCCTTGCCACTCATTCGGTGCAAGCCAGGTCGGATGTGCAGGGCAATCGGCATAACCAAAGCTTGCGATGCGCTCAGAATAAATTTCGATTTTCCCACTTGGTGTTTTCAAGGGATTTCCCTGCGGGCAGCGGCGGAAATCAGCGAAGCGGATAAAATCAGTACTCTTTTCATTTTCCGGCATTTCTATCAGTTGGTTACTTTCCCAGAACTGATTAAAATCGGGCAGCTCAACTTGCAGCGCCACGCCACGCTTACGGGCAATTTCATAGAATTCCTCCAGCCATTGCAGCTCGGTTTTTCCTTCCGTAAAACGTGCTTCGCCACCCTCTTCCCACAACGCGCCGAGCTGCGCAAAAACATCGAAATCATTACGCGCTTCACCCTGCGGTGAAACCACCTGTTTCATCGGCACCAGATGCTGATTGCTGTAGTCACCGGTCATCGTCAAATCATTGCGTTCAAATGACGTGGTAATCGGCAGGACGATATCGGCATGTTTGGCAGCTGCGGTCCAAAAACATTCGGAAATCACCACCAACTCTGGCTTCTGCCAGGCTTTAATCAGGCGATTAGTGTCCTGGTGATGGGTAAAATTACCGCCACCCGCCCACCACAACATGCGAATATCCGGGAAGGTTTTTTCCTGCCCGTTATGCTGATATTCACCACCGGGGTTTTCCAACGCTTCAACAATACGCGCGACCGGGATTTTTTCCACCGCATCAGTACCGTTCGCCACCGAACCCTGCATTGACCCCAATACAGCCGCACGCCGTGTAGGATTGCCACCATTTGCATAGTGATAAGACAGACCAAAGCCGCCGCCAGGCGTGCCAATCTGCCCAAGCATGGCCGCAAGAGTGACCAGCATCCAGTGTTTTTGCTCGCCGTACTGCTGGCGTTGCATCCCCCAACCAGACATCAGCATGGTGCGCTTTTCGCTAAACAACCGTGCCAGATATTCGATAGTTTCTGCGGACACGCCGCAAATCTGCGCAGCCCACTCAGCAGTTTTTGGCAAACCATCTGAATCGCCCATCAGATAAGCGGCAAACTTGTCATAGCCATAAGTGCAGCGCGCCAGGAATTGCGTGTCATGCCAGCCGCTTTTCACCAACGTATGAGCAATACCCAGCATCAGTGCCACGTCGGTACCCATATTTGGCGCTATCCACTGTGCAGCTTCACCAAAGAAACCCACCGTTTCTGATCGCATAGGATCAATAGCGATCACCGTCTTGCCGCTGTTTTTCAGTTGCTCAAAATACTTCACGCCCTGCTCGTCGCTGGCATTCCAGGCAATTTTCAACGTGTTCAGTGGGTTAGCACTCCACAGCACCACCACATCGCTATGCTCCAGCACTAAAGGCCAGCTGGTTTGCTGCTGATAAACTTCATTTGAGCCAACTACATACGGCATGATGACCTGCGCAGCTCCGGTAGAATAATCACCCAGATGCCCGGTATATCCGCCCGCCAGACTCATATAGCGCTGCAATAATGTCGCGGCTTTGTGCAGCACGCCATTAGAGCGCCAACCGTAGGAACCGGCAAAAATAGACGCTGCACCGTAAGCCGAGCGAATGCGTTGATGCTGCAGGTGAATGAGTTGTAACGCTTCATCCCAACTCACTCGCACATACTCATCCTCGCCACGCACACCGACCGGCGCATCTGGCGATTCAAGAAATCCTTTGCGAACCATAGGAAATTGCACACGGGCTTTGCTGTGTACCTGATCCGGAACAGCGCTTTGCAATGAGTTCTCATGCCCGGAATCCAACGCACCCGCTGACGCGAATACACGTACTCCGTCAGTTTCAACTAACATCGGCCCCCAGTGTGCAGCCGTTAAAACTTTCTTACTTGATGAGACTGCATTAGCCAATTCGGGCTCCCCTATTTTTTGCAGGTAGTGGGCAGGTGGCGGTCTGGAGACCGCTCAATATTGTTTACAAATTCAGACGACTCTATAGAAACTTCTGCGCATTCACACGGCATAATCAACCGCCGCTGAATATGCGGTTGAGTTATCAAATTCACAAAGGAAATGAGATGAAAAAACGCGTCATGATGATTGCCGCTATCGTTTGCGGCACGTTAGCAGCTTCTGGTTGTACTACCAACCCTTACACTGGCGAACGTGAAGCAGGAAAATCGGGGATCGGAGCAGGTATTGGCTCTCTGGTAGGTGCTGGCGTTGGCGTGCTCTCCTCTTCGAAAAAAGATCGCGGCAAAGGCGCTCTAATTGGTGCAGCAGCAGGTGCTGCATTAGGTGGTGGTGTTGGTTACTACATGGATGTGCAGGAAGCTAAACTTCGTGAAAAAATGCAGGGAACGGGTGTGAGTGTGACGCGAAATGGCGACAACATCGTGCTTAACATGCCAAATAATGTCACCTTCGACAGCAGCAGCGCGACACTTAAACCTGCTGGCGCGAACACCCTGACCGGTGTGGCGATGGTATTAAAAGAATATCCAAAAACTGCGGTTAACGTCGTGGGTTATACCGACAGCACCGGTAGCAATGAGCTAAACATGAAGCTTTCCCAGCAACGTGCAGACGGCGTGGGCAGCGCACTTATCACCCAGGGCGTGGCAGCAAACCGCGTACGCACCACAGGTATGGGGCCCGCTAATCCAATCGCCAGCAACAGCACTGCTGAAGGTAAAGCGCAGAACCGTCGCGTAGAGATTACGCTGAGTCCGCTGTCTTAAGTTTTTTATTCCCTCTCTTCCTGGAGAGGGAATCTCACCGCCCACTTGGGCACAAAATTTATGTTACTCTCCCGAAAGTTACCCTCGGAGATAATCATGAACAACAAGGCTGCACGCCCAACGATAAGCGACGTCGCGAAAGCGGCAAAAACCGGAAAAACCAGTGTTTCACGCTATCTTAACGGCGAGCAAAACGTGCTGTCGGACTCTCTACGGCTGCGCATCGAAATCGCGATTGCTGAACTCGATTACCGCCCAAGCCAGATGGCTCGCGGCCTTAAACGCGGGCGCACCCGTTTAATTGGCCTAATTATCGCTGATATTACCAATCCCTATTCTGTTGATGTGCTGAGCGGCATTGAAGCAGCATGCCGTGAAAAAGGCTTTACGCCGCTGGTCTGTAACACCAATAACGAAGTGGATCAGGAGCTGCATTATCTGGATTTGCTGCACAGTTATCAGGTGGAAGGCATTGTGGTAAATGCGGTTGGTATGCGCGAGGAAGGTCTTAATCGCCTGCAACAATCCGCGTTACCGATGGTGCTAATTGATCGAAAAATTCCTGATTTTGCCTGTGATGTGGTGGGTCTGGATAACACTCAAGCCGCAACAACCGCAACCGAACACCTTGTCGAACAAGGCTTTGAAGCGATTCTTTTTCTAAGCGAACCGCTCGGCACAGTAAACACGCGCCGGGAACGCCTGAATGCTTTTTACGCCACTCTCGAACGCTATCCTGGAATTGTCGCCGTAAACGCAGAAGTCCCGTTGCACGAAGCCGATTTAATGGATAACACGCTGCGTCAGTTTCACACTCACCACCGTGGAATGCGTAAGGCGGTTATTTCCGCGAACGGCGCACTCACACTTCAAGTTGCGCGATCCTTACGTCGCATCGGCCTGCATTGGGGCAGCGATATTGGCCTGTTGGGATTCGATGAACTCGAGTGGGCAGAGCTTGCCGGTGTGGGGATAACCACCCTCAAACAGCCAACCTGGCAGATTGGTTACGCCGCTCTCCAACAAGTCGTGAAGCGCATCGAAGGCGGTAACGACTCCGTCTGCGAGCAGGTTTTTTCCGGCGAGTTAATCATCCGCGGCTCGACCGCCCGATAATCTTTGTTCGTGATAGCGATCATAAATTAAGCATGCCTGGCTTTTCTTTGGAACCGGTTCCATTTAGCGTAATAGATACGTTATTAAGATGTAACCACTCCGGAGAAGTTAATGCCGAGAACCATTATTGTCGTCACTGCCGCGTATGGCCATGACCGCATCGCCGCATTAGGTGGCCAACAAGCCTTGTTACCGATTATCGCGAATGCTGGCGCTGACGGCGTAGAAATTCGCCGCGAATTATTTAGCCCAGCCCAGCTTGATGCCCTGCCAGACCTGGCGCAGCAAATCGGTAAACATAATCTCAAGGCCTGTTATTCCGCACCAGAGCCACTGTTTGTTGAAGACGGCAATCTCAATCCGCTCATTCCGTCGTTGCTGCTCGAAGCCCACCAGCTCAACGCCATATGGCTGAAACTCTCTCTCGGTAATTTTCGCAGCAGCCAACAGTTTTCCCTTTTGCAGCAGTGGCTTGAAAAAAGCGATGTGCCACTGGTGGTGGAAAATGATCAGACAAACTTCGGCAAGCTTGCGCCCATGCAGCGCTTCCAGGCCGCCTGTAATGTATTAAACCTTCCTGTGACACTAACGTTTGATATGGCGAACTGGCTGTGGGTGGACGAGTCGCCAGAAGCGGCGGCACGTGTTCTTGCGCCTTCAGTCAGCTATATCCACGTCAAAGCGGCTGTCGCGCACCATTACCATTATCGGGCCATTGCGTTGGATGATGCCGAACCACGCTGGCTGGAATTACTGAACAATCTGCCCGCCGATGCACCGCGCGGTATCGAATTTCCGCTGGAAGGCCGCGATCTGACGGCTGTAACCCGTCATTACGTCAACTTATTACGCGAGGAGTAAGCCATGCCAACGCAACTTGATGTCATCACAATTGGCGAAGCGATGGCGATGTTTGTCGCCAGCGAAACGGGATCATTGGCAACTGCTGAGCACTTTGTTAAACGTGTGGCGGGGGCTGAGCTGAATGTTGCCACAGGGCTTGCACGTCTTGGCCTGAAGGTCGGTTGGGTCAGCCGTGTGGGCGACGACTCTTTTGGCCGTTACGTATTACAGCAACTAGCAAAGGAGCATATCGACAGCCGTGGCGTGGCCATCGACAAACGCTACGCCACAGGTTTCCAGCTTAAATCCAGGGCCGAAAATGGAACCGATCCCATTGTGGAATACTTCCGCAAAGGATCGGCTGCAAGCCATCTGTCTAAAGCTGACTTTAATGAAGAGTATTTTTGTTCTGCACGTCATTTGCACCTGAGCGGCGTGGCAGCAGCACTCTCTGAAAGTTCGTTAGAACTGCTCAACCACGCCGCAAGCGTGATGAAACAGAAAGGGAAAACTATCTCCTTTGATCCCAATTTGCGTCCTGTGCTGTGGAAAAGTGAAGCAGAAATGGTGAAGCAGTTGAATAATCTCGCTTTTCAGGCCGATTGGGTGCTGCCAGGCCTGAGTGAAGGCGCTCTGCTTACTGGGCAAAAAACACCAGAGGCGATTGCCGATTTCTATCTCGACCACGGCGTGAAAGCGGTGGTCCTGAAAACTGGCGCTGACGGCGCGTGGTTCAAAAGTGCATCCGGCGAGAAAGGTGCGGTGAGCGCCGTAAAAGTCGACAACGTGGTCGATACCGTTGGTGCGGGCGATGGGTTTGCCGTTGGGGTGATAAGCGCTCTGCTTGAGGGTAAATCCTTACAACATGCCGTTAGCCGCGGTAATAAAATCGGCTCACTGGCGATACAAGTCATCGGCGATAGCGAAGGGTTACCGACCCGAAGCGCGCTTGGCGAATAAACGAAAATCGCATCGGCTGTACCCTACATCCGGCATGATGCGACTCACCTCAACATAGAGGCTAGCCTATGAAAACCAATACAATCGCACCAAAACGTTGGTGGTATATCATGCCTATCGTGTTCATCACGTACAGCCTGGCGTACCTCGATCGTGCCAACTTTAGTTTTGCTTCCGCTGCGGGTATTAACGAAGATCTTGGTATCACCAAAGGGATTTCGTCGTTACTCGGGGCACTGTTTTTCCTCGGTTATTTCTTCTTCCAGATCCCCGGGGCTATGTACGCCGAACGCCGCAGCGTGCGCAAACTTATCTTCGTCTGCCTGATTTTATGGGGCGGCTGTGCATCATTGACCGGTGTCGTCAGCAACATTCCCGCGCTGGCGGCGATTCGCTTCGTACTCGGTATTGTTGAAGCCGCGGTAATGCCCGCGATGTTGATTTACATCAGCAACTGGTTTACCAAGTCCGAGCGCTCACGCGCCAATACCTTCTTGATCCTTGGCAACCCGGTCACCGTACTGTGGATGTCGGTGGTTTCAGGTTACCTGATTCAGGCTCTCGGCTGGCGTGAAATGTTCATCATTGAAGGTATTCCGGCCGTTCTCTGGGCGTTCGCCTGGTGGGTGCTGGTAAAAGACAAACCTTCGCAGGTGGGTTGGCTGTCTGATACGGAAAAAGCCGCATTGCAGGCACAACTGGAGAAAGAACAAGAAGGCATCAAAGCCGTGCGTAACTACAGCGAAGCATTCCGTTCGCGCAATGTCGTGCTGCTGTGTATGCAATATTTTTGCTGGAGTATCGGCGTGTACGGCTTCGTGCTGTGGTTGCCGTCTATTATTCGTGGCGCAGGTGCTACGGGCATGGGAATGGTGGAAGTGGGTTGGCTTTCGTCAGTGCCTTATCTCGCGGCAACAGTTGCGATGATTGTGGTTTCCTGGGCCTCGGACAAAATGCAGAACCGCAAACTGTTTGTCTGGCCACTGCTGCTGATTGGCGCACTGGCATTCCTCGGCTCCTGGCTGGTCGGTGCTAATCACTTCTGGGTTTCCTACACCTTGCTGGTGATTGCTGGTGCCGCGATGTACGCCCCCTACGGCCCATTCTTTGCGATTATCCCAGAAATGCTGCCAAGAAACGTCGCCGGTGGTGCGATGGCATTAATTAACAGCATGGGTGCGCTGGGCTCGTTTGTCGGGTCCTGGTTTGTTGGCTACCTTAACGGTGCAACAGGCAGCCCATCCGCTTCCTACATTTTTATGGGGGTAGCATTGCTCGCTTCAGTGTGGCTAACTCTGATAGTGAAACCTGCGAGAAACCAACAAGTTCCGGTGGCAGCACACCACGCCTAATCCCAAGCCAGGCGGTCGCTATACCGCCTGGTCTGTATTTAACTGTTTAACGGAGAACGTCATGAAGCCGCCCGTCATCCTCTATAAAACGTTACCTGACGACCTGCTTGCCCGCCTTGAAAGTCATTTCACCGTCACTCAACTGAGCGATTTAAGCCCTGAGACAATCAAGCAAAACGCACAGGCTTTTGCCAATACGGAAGGTATTCTGGGTTCCAGCGAAAAAGTAGATAAAACGTTTTTAGAGCACACACCTAAGCTACGCGCCGCCTCAACTGTCTCGGTTGGATACGACAATTTTGATGTGGATGCGCTGAGCGCTCGCCGTATCGCCCTGATGCACACGCCAACGGTACTGACAGAAACCGTGGCCGACACCATGATGACACTGGTACTGGCCACTGCACGCCGTGCGGTGGAAGTGGCTGAACGAGTCAAAGCGGGCGAATGGAAAGGCAGCATCGGCCCTGACTGGTTTGGCATCGATGTACATCACAAAACACTAGGAATTCTGGGCATGGGCCGCATTGGCCTGGCGCTGGCGCAGCGTGCTCACTTCGGTTTCAACATGCCGATTCTGTATAATGCTCGCCGCCACCATCAGGAAGCAGAAGACCGTTTTAACGCTCGCTATTGCGACCTGGATACACTGCTGGCGGAATCAGATTTCGTCTGTATTTCCTTGCCGCTGACGGATGAAACTTATCATCTGATTGGTGCAGAACAACTGGCGAAAATGAAGCCCTCGGCTATTTTGATTAACGCCGGGCGCGGCCCTGTTGTCGATGAGAAAGCGTTAATTCAGGCGCTGGTAGACGGAAAAATTCACGCCGCAGGTCTGGATGTCTTTGAGCAAGAACCGCTGCCTGTTGACTCCCCGCTGCTCAGCTTACCGAATGTCGTGGCTTTGCCGCATATCGGTTCTGCAACACATGAAACGCGCTACAACATGGCGGCTTGCGCGGTGGATAATTTAATTGCAGCCCTGAGCGGCAATGTGAAAGAAAACTGCGTGAACCCGCAGGTATTGAAGTAAACATTGAGGCCAGCGGGGAAACCTGCTGGCTTTATTACACAGCGGCAAGTTTGCGCAAACGAGAAACATCGACCATTTTCTCAGCCTCTGCAAGGCTGTACGCACTTTGTAACTTCAACCATACATCAGCTGAACTTCCGATAACGACCGCTAACTTAATCGCCATTTCAGGTGTAAGCGCTGCTTTTTCAGTTAACAAACGACTTGCTGTTGATGGTGCAATATCCATCGCTTTGGCAAACTCGCGCAAGCTAACGTTAAGTTCATCCAGCGCTTCCTGAATAATCGCCCCTGGGTGTGGGGGATTTTTCATTTTCATTAGTGGTAGTCCTCATAATTCAGAATGTACGCATCACCGTCGATAAACTCAAAAGTGATACGCCAGTTACCTGAAACTGTCACAGACCAAAGCTTTTCTCGATCCCCATTTAGCGCATGCAGTCGATAACCAGGCATATCGATATCAGTTATCTTTTCAGCCGCATCGATGATGGCTAGACGGTTACGCAGACGCGGCACATGTTCCCATGGAAGTCCTTGAGACTGCTTCTTTAGAAACAGGTTTTTAAGTCCTTTGTGTTTAAAACTTCTGATCATCCAAAATCCCTGTTCCCTTAAGCGGAACAATACCATCAATGTTCCGCCATGCGCAACAAAGACTGTTAGAAGATGTTCGGAGAATATCCTGGATGAAAAAGCCACCAAATAAGAAGAAGTGTGTATCTCGAGAAGTGTCGCAAATGATGATGAAAACAGAGATTTTTCCAAAAAAAAAGGGATGAGGCAAACGCCACATCCCTTTATAAAATAAGAGTTTAAATTAAAAATCAGTCTTAGAAAAACCAGTCATTTCTTCGAGATCCATTTCGCGGCCTAAGGCTGTCATTGGATGCACGATAACCAAGCCGCGCACCGCTTTTTTCAGCTTGCCCATGTCTGCCTGTTCTTTCTTAGTAATTGGGCGTTTGTACGGCAGAGCCATCAGTTTCTGTGCTTCTTTGCTCAGTTTCTGGTTACGCACCGCTTGCAGACGCACGATCTCAATTTCCAGCTTCGCTTTCTCTTTTTCCATCTCAGCGTACTTTTCAGCGTCATTGATAAGATGCAACTCAGGCATCTCGTGACGGATTGTGTCGAGACGATCGCTAAGACGTTTGATTTCTGCTTTTTCGATTTCTTTCATTTTTGATTAACCGTGAATAACTTTCATTGCTGGCAAGGATACACCATTCGGCGTAAGAGGGCGAAAAGGGACTTTGTATACCCGTCATCTTTCAAGTTGCAGGGGTGTTGGCTGCACTCACAAACCCCAGTCACTTACCTTAGTAAGCTCCTTGGGATTTGCTCCCTGGCCGCCTACCTGCAACTCGAAATCTAAAGGGTATATGAGATTACTTCTGGAAGGCTTTTTTTAAGCTGATCCGTGAGATCAGCTCAGTCAAAGAGAGCACCATCGTTGAACGGACAATTTGTTGGTAGCGTTGTTTTTGCATGGCAAACAGCTCAGGATCGCTGCCATCAACAAACTTTGGCGCTAGTGGCAGCGCCGAAACACAATGTAATTCACCAAATGGGCCAAGCATTTCATCGTCGGTAAAATTATATTCATTACCGTCGTGATTTAACTCTTCGCGCAGAGCCATCAACAGCTCGCAATCTTCATACTCCACACGGTTGAGCACGCCAAGCCCGTAGATAAGTTTGAGACGCACGGAAAGATCCCCTAACGGGCCATCGCCATCCAGCAACGGTTCAACCGCATATTTCACCGCATAATCGTCTTTACGGAAAACTTGAAGCACCAGGATATTAACCGCTTCGGTGAGAAGCTCGACCGCGGTAATCAGCAGGCTACGTACAGTTTTTCCGGCATTAAGACGCTCAAGCACACGGTTTTCAAAGGCCTGGGTTTCTTCCATCTTTGCCTACATCACTAAAAGTATTTATTGGGTGCAGCGTCCACTGCACCCGTTTTCCGTTACGACCGAGCGTTATACGCGTTAACCGCTTCTGCTACGACTTCGCTGTTAATATCCAGGCCGGAAATTTCTGCAAGCGTGGCTTGTGGGCCTTTTGCTGCCAGAAGTTGTTCCAGTTCCTGCGCCTGCGGATCTTGCTCGCTGCGATAATGCATCGCCGCCGCAATACCTTCGACCAGGTTCACGTGTGGCAAGCCATACTCGATAGTGCCCAACAGCGGCTTAATCAGACGGTCACCCGCACTTAATTTACGCAGCGGCTGGCGGCCTACGCGTTCCACATCATCTTTCAGATACGGATTTTCAAAACGACCAAGGATTTTCTGGATATAGGCCGCGTGCTTGTCTGCATCAAAGCCGTAGCGTTTGATAAGCACCGCGCCACTTTCGTCCATCGCACCTTTCACTACGGCACGGATTTTCTCGTCCAGAATCGCATCGCGAATGGTTTGATGACCGGCCAGTTGACCAAGGTACGCGGTTATAGCATGCCCGGTATTGAGCGTGAAGAGTTTGCGCTCAACAAACGCCATCAGATTGTCAGTAAGTTCCATACCAGGAATGTTCGGCAAGTCACCTTTGAACTGGGTTTTATCAACAATCCACTCGCTGAAGGTTTCAACGGTCACTTCGAGCGGGTCATTGGTTGCGGATTCTGACGGTGGAACGATACGGTCAACGGCGGAATCAACAAAGCCAACGTGCTGCTCAACCCAAGCCTGGTCGTCTCCAGAAAGCGCCTTCATGACGTGGCCTTTAAGCTGGCTGGTGCCACGCACCATATTCTCGCAAGCGATGATGTTCAACGGTTTTTCATTGCCGTTTGCGCGACGCAGAACCAAACCTTTAGCCACTGCTGGTGCAATACGCTCAAGCACCACTGGGCCTACCGCAGTAGTAACCAAGTCTACATCGGCAATCAGGCCGATAACTTCATCACCAATACTGCTGACAGCATTCACATTAGAAACAGTATCGATTTGCTTTTGCTCACCAACGACATGGACCTGGTAACTATGACGTGCATTCAGCGCGTCCAACACGGTCTGGTTCACGTCGGCAAACGTCAGTTGAATACCCGCATCTGCCAGCAGTTTCCCGATAAAGCCACGTCCGATATTACCTGCACCAAAATGTAATGCTTTCATGTCGTTCACCTTCTTAAATTTGAATTACCCGAGAGGGTTCGGGTGAGGAGGCTTATGATGTTGACCACCCTCACCAGAACCCTCTCCCAACGGGAGAGGGAAAAGGAGAGTTACTTCTTACCCGCCAGCAGGTCGAGAACTTCCTGAACACTGGTGGTATTCGCCAGGCGATCGATGACGGAATCATCATCCAGCGCATTGGTCAGGCTGGTGATAACCTGGATGTGTTCGTTATTGCGAGCCGCAATACCGATGACCAGGCGGGCAATATCATCACTTTCTTCACCGAAGTGAACACCGTGTGGATACTGGCAGAACACCACGCCGGTTTTCAGTACACGGTCTTTCGCTTCAACTGTACCGTGTGGAACCGCGATACCTTCACCCAGATATGTTGGGGTCAGTTTTTCACGTTCAAACATCGCATCAACATACTCAGGCTGAACGTAACCGCCATTCACTAACTGCTCACCCGCAAAGCGAATCGCTTCTTCTTTATTAGCTGCAGTCAGGCCGAGGAACACGTTGCCAGCCCCCAGACGGAACAGCGTTTCTTCGTCAGCTACAAAGCTGTCTTCCAGGCTGCTCATCACCTTCACTTCTTTCTCGCTCAGGTTATGGGAAGCCACCAGACGTTCGGTCAGGTTGGAGTACAGGCTGCTATCAAGGAAGTTGGTCAGGGAAATATGCTGTGCCTGTGGAACCTGGCGCATCGCACGCTCGGTCAAGTCACGGTGCGTAATAACCAGGTCTACATCGTCCGGCAAGCTATTGATTGCACAGTTCGTTACAGAGATATTTTTCAGGCCGGCATCGTTCACTTTCTTACGCAGTACGCCTGCCCCCATGGCACTTGAACCCATGCCAGCATCACAAGCTACGATGATTTTGCGTACGTGGCTCAAATCGTTAGACAGACCCGCACCTACCGCCAATGGTGCAGAACCACCTTTGGATTCAGCTTTCATTTCAGCCATACGGCGAGCCGCAGCTTCAATGTCGTCCTCTTCTTTGACTTTGCTGGTTTTCAGCAGGATGGCTGATACCACGAAGGAGACTGCTGTTGCCGCAACGATTGCCGCGATGTTAGCGAAGTAAGCACCTTTTGGCGTCATCGCCAGAACCGCCAGGATGGAACCCGGTGATGCTGGAGAAACCAGGCCGCCATTCAGGATGGTCAGGGTGAACACACCAGTCATACCGCCGAGGATAACGGCCAGAATCAGACGTGGGTTCATCAGCACATATGGGAAGTAAATTTCGTGGATACCGCCCAGGAAGTGGATGATTGCTGCGCCGCCCGCAGACTGCTTAGCATTACCACGACCGAAGAACATGTACGCCATCAGCACGCCCATACCAGGGCCTGGGTTGGCTTCAATCAGGAAGAAGATTGATTTGCCCAGTTCGTGGGACTGCTGAATACCCAGCGGTGAGAAGATACCGTGGTTGATTGCGTTGTTCAGGAACAGGATTTTCGCCGGTTCTACAAAGATAGATGCCAGCGGCAGCATGTCATGGACAACCATGAAGTTAACGCCCGCAGCCAATACTTTGGACAGGACTTCAACCGCAGGGCCGATACCCATGAACGCCAGAATCGCCAGAATCATACCGATGATGCCAGCGGAGAAGTTGTTCACCAGCATTTCGAAGCCGGATTTGATTTTGCCATCAACCCATGCGTCGAAATGTTTAATAGCCCAGCCACCCAGAGGACCTGCAATCATTGCACCGAGGAACATCGGCATATCAGCACCGACGATAACACCCATTGTTGTGATTGCACCGACCACACCACCACGGTCACCACCGATTAAGCGACCACCGGTAAAACCGATAAGCAGCGGCAGCAGGAAGGTGATCATTGGACCGACCAGTTTCGCCAACGTCTCGTTTGGCAACCAACCAGTCGGAATAAATAAGGCCGTGATAATACCCCAGGCGATAAATGCGCCAATGTTTGGCATTACCATGTTACTCAGGAAACGACCAAAGCTTTGCACTCTGATCTTGATATCGGATGACATACGCACACCCCTTATTGTGTTCACGTGCTGAAAAAGCAGCCCGAGGTTTATTGTTAATGTGGTGGCAAGCAGTGCTGCCAGATGCTCTAAGTGAGGCAAATTTGGCACGTGAAAGTTAAGCTGTCCAGCGAGCGGATTTTTATGTGACGCAGATCACCTGCAGAGGGGTGTAGCCAACCTAATTCCAGTGATCCTAATCACATAATTGGTGTGTAAAAAAAACACAGTGATGTATTTTTGTCCTTGATTGACCCTTAAATGTGATTAAAATCACATTTTATCATTATCACTTTGTTATTTTTATGTGATTTAAATCACAAAATATATTGCTCGAATTTTTCCAGATGTGATCTAAGGCAACCCAGCCGGACTACTTCATTTTTTTTTGTTAGAAAATTACAGCGCAGCGGCAGACTAACAATTCAAACGTTGCCGACAATCTGTTCCATACTTAGCTTTTGTCGGTTAAAAATGGACGATGTAATGAAACTTATCGGTAATTACACCAGCCCTTATGTGCGCAAGATATCTGTGATATTGCTGGAAAAGGGCATCACTTTTGAGTTTGTAAACGACAACCCGTGGACATCAGAAAGCACCACACAGCATTACAACCCGCTGGGCAAAGTTCCGGCTTTAATTACCGACGACGGCCAATACTGGTTCGACTCCCCGGTTATTGCGGAATATCTCGAGCTTCTCGATATTGCTCCTGCGCTTATCCCGCGCGACCCGTTAGCCGCTTTGCAAATGCGCCAAATTGAAGCACTGGCCGACGGCATTATGGACGCCGCGCTGGTATCGGTACGTGAACGCTTGCGCCCGATAGAGCAGCAATCCGAAGTGGAATTGCTCCGCCAGCGGGAAAAAATCAGCCGGGGCCTGACAATGCTCGAACAATACGCTGCGGATAAAACACTGAACGCAGAAAACCTAAGTGTCGCGACCATTGCTGTGGCTTGCGCCGTGGGCTATCTCAATTTTCGCCGAGTCTCCCCAGGCTGGTGTGTCGACCGCCCTCACCTGGTGAAATTGATTGAGAAACTTTTCGAACGCGAAAGTTTTGCACGCACCGAACCGCCAACAGCATGATCTCCCGCCATGACAGGGGGATAACTCCCCCTGTAAACTACCGTTAAATTTCACGACTCTGCGGCTTGCCATGACTACCCATCGCACCTTGTACAGCCAACTTCCAGCAATCGACAGACTGCTACGCGACGCCTCATTCAGTGCTTTGCTAAGCAACTTCGGCCACACTCAGGTGGTTAACACGTTACGGGAAATGCTGGAGGCCGCACGAGAATACGTCCGCTTGCAGGATAAGCTCCCGCCGTGGAATGAAGATTGGGCAGCACAGGTGCGGGCAAAACTGGAAGCGAGTAAGCGTTGCACACTCCAGCCGGTGTATAACCTGACTGGCACTGTGCTGCATACCAACCTTGGCCGGGCTTTGCAGGCGGAAGTGGCTATTGAAGCCGTAACGCACACTATGCGTTATCCGGTTACACTGGAATACGATCTGCACGGCGCAGAACGCGGGCATCGTGATCGGGCGTTGGCAGATTTGCTCTGCGAGATTACCGGCGCGGAAGACGCCTGCATCGTCAATAACAATGCAGCGGCGGTGTTGCTGATGCTCGCTGCATGTGCCAGCGGGGCAGCAGTGGTTGTTTCACGCGGCGAACTGGTGGAAATCGGCGGTGCATTTCGTATTCCGGATGTGATGCGTCAGGCAGGTTGCCAGTTGGTGGAAGTCGGCACCACGAACCGCACGCATTTGAAAGACTATCGCCAGGCCGTAAATGAAAACACCGCACTCCTGATGAAAGTCCACACCAGTAATTATCAAGTTGCAGGCTTCACCAAAGCCGTTGATGAAGCTGAACTGGTTGCCCTTGGCAATGAGCTAAATATTCCTGTGGTGACCGATTTGGGTAGCGGATCGCTGGTCGACTTAAGCCAGTGGGGATTACCAGAAGAGCCAATGCCGCAACAACTGATTGCCGCAGGGGTAAGTCTGGTCAGCTTCTCGGGTGATAAACTGCTCGGCGGGCCGCAGGCTGGCATTATCGTCGGCAAAAAAGAGCTTATCGCCCGCATCCAAAGCCATCCGCTCAAACGTGCATTACGCGCTGATAAAATGACTTTGGCAGCACTTGAAGCCACTCTGCGTTTGTATCAACACCCTGAAACGCTGGTCGAAAGATTGCCAACATTGCGCTTATTAACCCGTGATGTCAGTGAAATCACAGAGCTGGCACAACGCCTGTGCCCTGCGCTCCAGGACAAATTTGGCGAGCATTTTATTGTTCTTGTCGAACCGTGTTTATCGCAAATTGGCAGCGGCTCGCTGCCGGTAGACAGATTGCCCAGCACCGCGCTGACGTTCACGCCAAAAGATGGCCGTGGCACCACGCTTAGCACGCTCACACAGAGTTTGCGCGTGCTATCAAAACCTATAATAGGCCGCATCAGCGATGGGCGTTTATGGCTGGATTTACGCTGCCTTGAAGATGAATCTGGATTCATGGAGAACCTGAACCCATGATTATTGCTACCGCCGGGCACGTTGACCACGGCAAAACCACCCTGCTGCAAGCCTTAACGGGCGTGAATGCTGACCGTCTGCCGGAAGAGAAAAAACGCGGCATGACTATCGACCTTGGCTATGCGTACTGGCCGCAACCCGATGGTCGCATTCCTGGTTTTATTGATGTGCCGGGGCATGAAAAATTTCTCGCCAATATGCTGGCTGGCGTCGGTGGCATTGACCACGCGCTGCTTGTGGTCGCCTGTGACGATGGCGTAATGGCGCAAACTCGCGAACACCTCGCCATTTTGCAATTAACCGGAAAACCTTCGCTCACTGTCGCCTTAACCAAAGCCGACCGGGTGAGTGAAGCGCGCATTAATGAAGTCCGGGAAGCGGTGCTCGGTGCACTCAAAGAGTTTGGCTGGCAGGATGCGGTTTTGTTTGTCACCGCAGCGACCAACGGCACAGGCATCGATGAACTACGTGAGCACTTACTCGCACTGTCAGAACGCGCACACCCACGCCAGCATCGTTTCCGCCTCGCCATTGACCGTGCTTTCACAGTGAAAGGCGCGGGCCTGGTCGTGACAGGAACCGCACTGAGCGGTGAAGTGAAAATTGGCGATATGCTTTGGTTAACCGGTGCTGATAAGCCGATGCGCGTGCGTGGTTTGCACGCTCAGGATAGCAAAACAGACACCGCATTTGCCGGGCAGCGCATTGCGCTCAATATCAGCGGTGATGCCGAAAAAATGGATATTAAACGCGGTGACTGGTTACTGGCAGCGCAGCCACTTCAGCCTGTAGAGCGCGTGATTGTTCAGTTACAAAGCCACGCACCGCTGCAACAATGGCAGCCACTGCATATTCACCACGCCGCCAGCCACGTCACCGGGCGTATTTCGCTTCTGGAAGACGACCTCGCCGAACTGGTTTTAGATGTACCGCTGTGGCTTGCAGACAACGACCGTCTGGTACTTCGCGATATCAGCGCTCGCGTTACTCTGGCAGGTGCGCGGGCCATCCTGCTACATGCACCGCGCCGCGGTAAACGTCAGCCAGCATTTCTTGCCTGGTTGCAGCAGCTTAAACTCGCTGAAAACAACCAACAGGCACTCGATATCCATCTGCAGCGCAGCGCCGTTACGTTGAACGACTTCGCGTGGGCGCGGCAGCTCACGGCTCAAGGTTTACAAGAGCTGCTGTCTCATAACGATTATCTTCGCGCTGGCAATAGTTTGCTCAGCGATGAAATGGCCGCACGCTGGAAACAGAAACTGCTCGATATCATGGAACGTTATCATCAACAACATGACGACCAACCAGGTCCTGGGCGTGAGCGCCTGCGTCGCATGGCATTGCCGGGTGAAGATGAGCCTCTGGTTCTGGCGCTTATAGAAAAAATGCGCCAGGAGGGGCTACTGGCAAGCCGTCAGGGCTGGCTGCATTTGCCGGACCACAAACCAGGGTTCTGCGCCGAGCAACTGGCGATATGGCAAAAAATGGATGCATTATTTGGCGATGAGCCATGGTGGGTGCGCGACCTTGCGCGCGAAACGCAGCAAGATGAGCAAGCTATACGCCAGCTGTTGCGCTTTGCCGCACAGCTTGGGTTGGTGACGGCAATCTTAAAAGATCGTTACTATCGAAACGATCGGATTCAAACGTTCGCCAATATGATCCGCGAGCTGGATCAAACCCAGGGCGCCACCAGCGCCGCCGACTTCCGCGACCGTCTGGGCGTGGGCCGTAAACTCGCAGTACAAATTCTCGAGTACTTTGACCGCATTGGTTTTACCCGACGTCGTGGTAACGACCACTTGTTACGCGACAAAGCCCTATTTTTGGCAGAAAAGTAATTTTTAATACATCACTGGCACGAATAACTAAACATCCGGTGATGTATTTATCATTATGATTAATAAACAATAAATAACAAAAAAACCTGTCGATATATTCGTTTTGCGGCATGGATTCCATTTTCTCCAAACCCGCCTTTAATTCTCAATTTATAGGGATATGTTGTCAGCCATCATCATTAACTAAGGATAGTGACTATGGCCGCAACAACGTTTTATATCCCTTCCATCAATATTATGGGTACGAACTGCCTCAACGATGCGCTTAACAACCTCCGCGAATATGGTTTGCAACGGGCGTTAATCGTCACCGATTCCATGCTTGCGAAGCTTGGGATGGCAGCCCAACTGCAAAGTGCATTAGAAAGCCGGGATATCCAAAGTTTCGTGTTTGATGGCACCCATCCGAACCCAACCACCGGCAATGTTCAAGCCGGGCTGGCACTGCTGCGCCAACACAATTGCGACTGCGTGATTTCGCTTGGCGGTGGCTCACCGCATGACTGTGCCAAAGGTATTGCGTTAGTTGCCACTAACGGTGGGAAAATCAATGATTACGAAGGTGTAGATCGCTCAAAACACCCTCAACTGCCGATGATAGCTATTAATACTACGGCTGGTACTGCATCAGAAATGACGCGTTTTTGCATCATTACCGACGAAGAACGCCACATCAAAATGGCCATTGTTGATAAACACGTTACGCCGATCATGTCAGTAAACGACTCTGCACTGATGGCGGGAATGCCGAAATCATTAACCGCGGCCACCGGTATGGACGCTCTGACCCACGCCGTGGAAGCTTATGTTTCTACTGCGGCAACGCCAATCACCGACGCCTGCGCCTTAAAAGCCGTGACTATGATCTGCAAAGCGCTCCCCGTCGCGGTTGAACAGGGTGGCAACGAGCAAGCTCGCGAAGATATGGCCTACGCACAATTCCTCGCCGGGATGGCCTTTAATAACGCCTCGCTCGGATATGTTCATGCAATGGCGCATCAGCTTGGTGGTTTCTATGACCTGCCACACGGCGTCTGCAACGCAGTGTTGCTGCCACATGTACAGAAATTCAATAGTACGGCTGCTGCGGGTCGCTTGCGTGATGTCGCTGAGGCAATGGGCGTGGAAGTTAAAAACATGTCCGAACAGGAAGGAGCTCAAGCTTGCATCAAAGAGATTCAGAAGCTGGCAAGCAAGGTCAACATCCCAACAGGCTTACGCCACTTGAATGTAAAAAAAGAAGATATTCATGAGCTTGCAGCGAACGCGTTAAAAGATGCCTGCGGATTTACCAACCCGATTCAAGCCACTCACGCAGAAATTATGGCGATTTATTTGGCTGCGATGTAACGTCCAGGCAAACTTGTTTCGTAGGTCGGATTAGCGTAAGCGCCATCCGACAATTCTCTCCCTTTTCAGGGAGAGAATTTCCAGCCCCGTCAGAACAACCCTAACGGCTTATCAGAGTAACTCACCAATAGACACTTGGTTTGCTGGTAGTGATCCAGCATCATTTTGTGGGTTTCACGCCCGATACCGGATTGTTTATAGCCCCCAAACGCGGCATGTGCTGGATAAGCATGATAGCAATTGGTCCACACGCGCCCAGCTTGAATGCCTCGGCCCATTTTGTATGCCAGATTGCCGTTGCGGCTCCAGACACCTGCACCCAAGCCGTATTCGGTATCATTCGCCAGTTCCAGCGCTTCTTCTACGGTTTTAAAGGTCGTCACGGCGAGCACCGGTCCGAAGATCTCTTCCTGGAAAACGCGCATATTATTTTTGCCAAACAGGATAGTTGGCTCGAGGTAATAGCCGGCTTTCAAGTCACCTTCCAACGATTTACGACGCCCGCCCGTCAACACATCTGCACCTTCTTTCTTACCGATGTCGATGTAGTTAAGTATGGTTTCCATCTGCCCTTGCGAAACCTGCGCACCCATTTGCGTGTGTAAGTCTAGCGGGTTGCCGCTGCGTATGGATTCCACGCGGCGAATTGCGCGTTCCATAAAGCGTTCGTAGATAGATTCCTGCACCAGTGCGCGACTCGGGCAGGTACAGACTTCGCCCTGATTGAAGGCAAACAGCGCGAAACCTTCCAGTGCTTTGTCGAAGAATGCGTCTTCTTCGTCCATCACGTCGGCAAAGAAGATGTTCGGAGATTTACCGCCCAGCTCCAGCGTAACGGGGATTATATTCTGGGTCGCATACTGCATGATCTGCTGGCCCACTTCAGTGGAGCCCGTGAACGCAACTTTGGCGATACGCTTTGAAGTCGCCAAATATTCGCCGATTTCACCACCCGCACCGTTCACCACGTTGATGACGCCCGGCGGCAATAAATCACCCACCAGCTCCATCAACAACAGAACCGACAACGGCGTAAGACGCGCCGGTTTCAACACTATGCAGTTGCCTGCGGCAAGTGCTGGGGCCATTTTCCAGCTCGCCATCAACAGCGGGAAGTTCCACGGAATAATTTGTGCCACCACGCCAAGCGGTTCGTGGAAGTGATAGGCCACAGTATCGCCATCAACTTCACTGATCCCGCCCTCTTGCGCACGAATACACGAAGCAAAATAACGGAAATGGTCAATGGCCAGCGGCACATCTGCGCCACTGGTTTCACGAATAGGTTTGCCGTTGTCCCAGGTTTCCGCCGCAGCCAGCAGCTCGATATTCTGTTCCATACGGTCAGCAATTTTCAGCAGGATATTGGCGCGTTCCTGAACGGACATTCCGCCCCAACCTGCTTTGGCTTCATGCGCTGCATCCAGCGCTAAATCAATATCGCCTTTGCTGGAACTGGCTATCTCGCACAACGGCTGGCCTGTTACTGGAGTCAGGTTTTCGTAGTATTTGCCGTCGACAGGTGGAACCCATTGGCCACCAATAAAATTGTCGTAACGCGGTTTAAGTTTGAGCGGGAAACCATACTCGCCGGGGATAATTCGGGTATCGGGAGGATTATTTGTCATGTGTGTCTCCTTGTCGTTTGCACTCTCAAGCGTAGTTGGCAGTGGTGGTTTCTTCGCCAATGTTTGAAGGCTTTACGACACAGGTCACGGATTAATAATTGAATGATTCAGAGTAATCAGCCAGCAGGCAGTAGGTTTTGATACATACTTAAAGATTACCTTTTCCCGTTTCGCTACAAGGATTGCTCATGCGCCTGTTTATAAGTTTCGATGTAGGCGGTACCCATGTTAAGCATGGTTTGTTCACTGAAGAGGGGGAGGTGCTGATAGCCGAAGAATATGACACGCATTACGACAGACAGCAGTTTCTGGATGCCTGGCAAAGCGTGGTGGCAGGTTATAGGCAGCATAATGAAATTGCCGGTATTGCTATTAGTTTCCCCGGTTACATTAATCCGCATACCGGAAATGTCCCCAAGGCGGGCGCGCTTACGTTTCTTGATGGCAGCAATTTACTCGAAATTTTTGGCGGCCTGACTGACCTTCCCATTACCGTTGAAAACGATGCCAACTGTGCGGCACTCGGCGAGATGTGGCTGGGTGCTGGCAATGAATATGATTCGCTGGTCTGCGTCACCATTGGGACGGGCATCGGCGGCGGTATTATTGTGAACCGTGAGCTGATGCGCGGTTCACATTTCCGCGCTGGCGAATTTGGTGTGTTGCCGGTGGGTAAATATGGTGAAGATATGCACCAACTGGCCTCTGCCAAAGGGCTGATGGACGCGTGTCGCCGCGAGATGAATATTCCCGCTGAAGAGAAAATTCATGGCAAAGACATTTTCGCTCGCGCCGAAACAGACCTGCATATTCAGGGCGTTATCGACAATTGGGTGAAATATCTGGCGCGTGGGATTTATAGCGTAGTGTCACTGTTTGATCCGCAAGCCATTTTGCTGGGTGGCGGTGTCAGCACGCAGCCGATGCTGTACCCGATGCTCGAGCGCCATCTGGAAGGATTTAAGTTTTGGGATGTGCTGAAAGTGCCGATTCGCCCATGCAAACTGGGGAACAAAGCGGGAATGCTCGGTGCAGTTTGGTTGGCCAGGCAGAAATAGAAAGCATGAACATGGAAATTAAACGATCGTCGGGATCTTAAATCGTACAGATCCCGGCGATCGAAACTTATTCGCCGTTAACCCAAATCCGCATTTCCCCTTCACCACGGTTTGCCCAACTAAACCATGGAATAAAGGTCAATTTCTTCGGTTCGGCTTTCACCGGCGATTTATCGTAGTGGTACAACGCTTGTTGGTCGGCGTTCTCACTTGCCATCCGCAGGCCGTCGGCCTGAATCAGCACTTTATGAGCGAAGATACCTTTGCCTTCAATCAGGCTAAATGCACTCTCTTTTGGTAACCATAAATTATGCAGCTCTGCGCTGTTATCCGCTTCTTCCAGGCAATACACCAGCGGCCCGCGCTGCACCGCGACTTTCCCGGCAATGTGGCGCAATAACGGGTTACCGTACACACGGCGAACCGGCATTGGCAGCGTTAAAGTGATTCGGTCGCCCTCTTGCCATTCACGATTAAGATGCAGATAGCCTTTGCGAATTTCGCCTTTGCAGCTTTCGCCATTGAGCAGCACTTGTGGGTTTTCACACCAGTCTGGCAAGCGTAGTGCGACTGTATGTTTTACCGGCCGCGCAGACGTAACGGCAATTTCGACCTGTTCATGCCACGGATAATCACCGCTAATTTTCAGACGTAATTCTTTATCACCCACCGGTACTTCCATTTCGTTACCGACATACAGATGCACATACAGCGCGTCCGGCTGCGGCGTGTAAATGTAATGGCCGAGTGAAGTCAGCACGCGAGCAATATTGGGTGGGCAGCAGGCGCAGCCAAACCAGCGCTGGCGAACCGGTTTTACATGATCATAAATATGGTTAAACGCCAGGGTTTTCGGATGCACTTCCAGCGGATTAACGTAGAAGAAGTGCTTGCCATCCAGCGCCATTCCGCCAAGAACCGTGTTGTATAACGCTCGCTCCATGACGTCAGCAAAGCGGCTGTCGGCTTCCATTTGCAGCATGCGGCGGGCATACATCATCAAGCCAATGGACGCGCAACTTTCGGCATAAACCGTGTCGTTTGGCAGGTCGTAATCCGAGCTGAACGCTTCACCACTGCTTTGCGAGCCAATACCGCCAGTAATGTACATCTGGCGCTGCACCATGTTGTCCCACAGACGCAGGCAAGTCTGGCGTTTGTCTTCGTCTTTATGCAGACGCGCAAGGTGCGCCACGCCCGCCATCAGATAAACAAAACGCACCGCATGGCCAATCGCGGTTTGCTGCAATGCCAACGGTTCATGCGCCTGGCTATAGGCTTTATCTTTCACCATCCACGCCGGGCCGTGAATGTTCCAGTGCGAGGTACGCCCACGTTTTTCATATTCAATATCGTAGTAATGCGGCGTAGTTCCCCGTTCCTCAACGAAATAATTCACCAGTTCCAAATAGCGGCGGTTGTCTGTCACTTCATATAAACGCATCAGTGCCAGTTCGATTTCCGGGTGTCCTGGGTAGCCATGGAGCTGGTTTTCGCCCCGGCCAAACACGCTGTCGATATGGTCGGCCAGACGGCAAACAACATCCAGCAAGCGACGTTTTCCTGTCGCCTGAAAGAACGCGACACCCGCTTCAATCATGTGTCCGGCACAGTAAAGCTCGTGGCATTCAGCAAGATTCGTCCAACGCTCAGATGGGGCTTTCACGGTGAAATAGGTATTGAGATAACCATCTTCACACTGTGCCGCCTCGACCAGTTCGATTACGTCGTCGGCGGTTTTTTCAAGCTCCGCATCCGGTTTTTGGCACAGTGACCACGCCACCGCTTCCAGCCATTTCGCCACGTCACTGTCCTGGAAAACCATGCCGTAGAACTCGCCTTCTTTGCGTCCTGCTGCTATTTCAAAGTTTTCGATGGCATGGCTCGGGTCGGCCTCGGTAATGCGGTCATTTAAGGCATCCCATTGATAAGGAATCACCACGTCGCGCACCAGTCGTTGATACTGGCCTAAAAACGCATCGGTCACTTTAAGTTTGTGCAGGTCAACTTCCTGTAAAACATCTGGCTGATTCATAACAACTCCTCAGGCGGTCTGGACATGGCGCTGACGTAAGTCAGTAGAGATCTGCGCCATCATTGGATTATTTAAGCGGCAACGGCGAATCGCCAGAGCCAGCAACAAGTGGAATACGGCAGGTAGTAATGTTTCCAGCGCAGTAATGCCGGACAACGACGCAGCCGTTTGATGTTCAGGGCCGGGTTGATACGCCACGAAGATAAATACCAGGCTGATGATCCCGGCACTGGCGGCCCAGGCGAGTTTGATAAAGAACAGGTTAAAGGCGAAGTTCATGCCGGATGAACGCACACCGGTTTTCCACTCGCCGTAGTCATCGGCAAACGCCATGATGGAAAAGTGCAGCGGCAGGGTAAAGCCAAGAATGATGCCGTTAGCCAGAATGACCAGCAGCCACAAAGTCTGGAACGCAGCACCTGTAGGCAGAAGCCACATACCCACTGCCAACGCTGCCAACACCAGGTTGGTGTAGTAGTAGAGTTTTACGGTATCGAAACGCTTAGCCAGTGGGTTCACAATCACCGCGCCAAGAATCGAGGCGAAGGTCACCATGGTAAAGAACAGCGAGGCAAACCCAGTGCTGCCTTGCAACACATAGGTGATGAAATACATGTAGCCGCCGCCGCGCAGGTTAAACACGTTGATCAGTAGGAACGACATCACCAGGCTAAGTAATAACTGGTCATTTTTTCGCAAGCCTGCCAGGTGTTCGCGCAGGGTAAATTTGCCCATCAGCGCCAACGGCACACGTTCGCGAACCCAGAAGAAGCAGCATAAGAACATGACCACCGCTACCGCGCACAGCACGCCGACGCCCATTTGGTAACCTTTTGCTGCGTTACCCTGGCCGATAATGTCCACCAACCATGGCAGGCCAACCGACACCAAAAAACCCGCCACACCGCACAACACAAAACGCCAGGACTGGCAGGAAATCACCTCGTCGTGACGCGTAGTCATGGTGTTAATCAATGCGCAGTACGGCACATTGATGGCGGTATAACTTATAGAAAGTAAAAGGTAAGTGCCAAATGCCCAGAGGATTTTCATGTTGGCGCTAAGGTCGGGTACGGTAAACGTCAGCACACCGATAACGCCAATCGGCACAGCTACCCACAGCTGCCACGGACGAAAACGGCCGAACCGGCTTTGCGTGCGGTCAGCAAGAATACCCATCAGTGGGTCGGAAACGGCATCAAAGACACGCAGAGCGATAAACAGTGTGCCAACTATGGCAGGAGTTAATCCAAATACATCGGTGTAGAAAAAGGTCAGGAAGTTCATGATAAGACAGGTAATTACGGTACCGCCTGCATCACCTAATCCGTAACCTATTTTTTCGCGTACAGAGAGCCTGTCATTTAAAGCCGACGTAACAACATCAGTATTATTTATAGGGGTAGAGGTCATGATTTACGCCTCGCATCATCTTCGGGTTAGACACCTGGAATTGTTATTTTTGTATTTGCAAAGTACCCGAATAATTTTGCACTCAACCTACGTCCTCACAAGGCGAGAGAAAAGTATAAAAAGATGACAATTCCGACCTGAAGATAAAACTGTGAAGGAGATCGCCAAACACGATTAGCAATCCCACCACTCGGTTCACTTTCTCTACACTACAAAGAAGAATTGAATTAAGAGAAAACTTAATTGCTTGATTTAAAAATATCTTTACCGATAACGGTGCAAAATGGTGGCTTATTCATTTCGCGTGGCGTGGGCAGCCATCCGCAGCGAGAACTGGATTCATGGGAATTGATTTTCGTTGAAAAAGGGACACTTACGATCCGTGAAGATGACACGCTATTCAGCGTTAAAGAGGGTGAAAGTTTATTGCTGTGGCCACACCGGAAACACATTGGGGTTGGAACATTCCCGGCGGATTTAAAATTCTATTGGCTACACTTTGAGCTCAATGAACAACGCGAAAAACTATCCGATTATTCTGTTTCGCTAATATCGTTACCACAACACGGAAAGGTCCTTAATCCTCAGTACGTTATTTCTTTATTCCGCCAGTTTTTAAGTGAACAAGAAGCTATTACCCGCAGTAATTCTCTGGAATTAATTTTATTGCTGATCATGCAACAACTTTCAGTCGCGGCGAACGACAGTTCGCAGGCAGATAACAGCGGTATAGCGCTGGCATACAAAGCGCAGCAGTTAATTCGCACGCAATTTCATTTCCCGGTTTCCACCTCAACGCTTGCCAACCAATTGCACTGCAATGCGGATTATCTCGGCCGTGTTTATCGCCAGACATTTCAGCTCACTATTACCGAGGCGATTCACCGCCAGCGCGTATTGAGTGCGGAAAAGATGTTGATCACCGACTCCTGCTCCTTGAGTGAAGTAGCAGAACGTTGCGGATTTCAGGATGTGGGGTATTTCAGGAAGGTATTTCGTAAAGCGATGGGATTAACGCCCGCCGCATGGAAGCGGCGCTATTGTAAGGTGCATATTAATTCGGATTAGGACGGGGATAAGCCAAAAGACTGGAATCATTCCGGCCTTATGGCTTATTGACAGGGCAACTACGTTTACTGCGCGCCTCGCGCATCCGTGAAGTCATACAACGAGTAACGTTTCTGCAGCGGCTGGCCACCGTCGCGCGTCAACGGAACCCAATTGAAACCTGCGTGCGTATTGGTTGGACGGGTGCTCAGCAAATCCAGTGGAATCGAAATATAGAATCCTTTGGTGAAACTGCCTTCGCCGTAATCGTGTGACGAAACGTCAGTCAGCGTGGCATAAGCCCCGGCAGTGATCCCACTTGCGAAACGGCGAGACACATCGAACGTGCCGCCTGTATCACCCGCCAGATAACGGCCAACGCTCACTTTTACCAGGAACTCATCTGCAAACCACGGTTGCCAGTAACCCGTCACATGCCCGGTCGTGACGCTGTAATCCGCCATTTTCATCGGATCATTCCAGTCACGCTGTTTCACCCAGTTAAGATCAGCACCCACAGCCCATTGTTTGTCTAGCGGACGGTACAGTACTTCGCTACCCACACCGGCAAACATCATTTCCAGGTAACCGCCGTAGTTCTGCATATACCAACCCTCAGCCACTGCGCCAATGCGCGTGAGCTGCAAGTTGTTCAGATACAGATCGCTACTATCAACGTAGGAACGAATATGCGTACGCACCTGCGGGATATGGCTGTCTGGTGGTGGTGCGGTGAAATTGAACTTATCGTAGTTGTTGTACAGATTGAGCCATGCCACACCGCCAACAGTCCAGTTATCGGTAAGCTGATAATCAACGCTACCACTCAATGCAAACTGGTACATGTAGAACGATTCTGGCCCGCCAAACGACTGGTTTAACAACGGCGACCAGTTGAAACTCCATGGCGATTTTTTATCAGCAAACTGTGCCTGAACATTCTGCGGCTGTTGTGGCTCTTGCCGAACATCAATGTTTTCTGGCGGCAGGGCACCCACCGGCACACCGCTTAATGCGTAATCCAACGAAGCAACGTCACTGTGATGGCTAACCAGAGGCAGACGGTTGTTATTTTCAGTAACCACAATCTGACGCGTGCCTTCCGGCAGGCTATTCATCATGATGCGATTAGCACGTTCAACCCCTTCGGCACGGTCACGGTAATCCGTTTGTTCACCCGTGATGTAAACCGTATCCCCTGCCCGCTGAATTGCCGGCGAAGAAAAACCAGCGTTATCACGCAATGCGCTGAGCTGTGCACTAGCAACTTGCGGGTCAAGATCAGCAGGCTGAGTAGCAGGATTAAAGACCGGTTTCGATGGTTTTTGTGCCGGGCTACGCATGGATTCAAAGTTGGTGTTTAACGTCACGCCGAAGGTCAGCGTATTGCCGCGCTCATAACCAAGGTTCAGGTCACCCCAGTCACTCAAGCGATACAACATCCCTACGTTAATCGGCGAGTCTTGCGCCAGTCGGCCTGCGCGATCATCACGGTAATTATTGCCGTCGTATTCCACTTTAAAGCGCAATGGCTGCCATGGTGTTTGGTATTCCACACCACCGAAAATTGCCGCAGGGCCGTGGAAGAAACGGTCTGCATCAATCTTGCCACCACTGCCGCTATAGCCTTCATCACGCTGGCAAAAACGGTCACTCGCTTTGCACAATGGGTTGGTGATATTGCCGCTATTGGCAACATAACCCCAGCCCATGCCGAGAGATAAATCAAACGGCCCAACCGCTTTGGTGGCAACCAGATATTCGCTGTCAAACAGCCCGGTACCGCCAATATCTCTGAATCCGAGCGATATATCTGGTGTCCAGCGCGTTTCTTCCCACAGGCGGGCTTTGAGATCAATGGCTTTATCTTTATAGGTTTGGTCGCCACTAAAATCTTCTGCCCCGTAACGGCGAGTACGCACATCGCTGTAACGAATAGTCGTTTCCAGCCAGGGCATTAACTGCAGCGATAACGACCAGAAACGATACTGATCGTTATCGCGATAGTTCACGCTGAAATCCCCAGAAGGTGCCATGCGCGCGGTAGGTGTTTGCAGCAACCCGACACCGCCAAAGTCTGACTGAGAAGGTGTGACATAAGGGGTGTACAACGGTGTGCCCCAGTTGGCGTTGGCAGCAGTACTAAAGCCGCCAAGAGACAGCGCAATCATAGAACCGAGAGTAGTGAGCTTCATGGTGCGACAGTCCGTTGTATAAGCAAGTGGATGATGTCCTGGTTCAGGGTTTGATAACCCTGCGGTAATGCGGAGGTTTGCAGGTTCAACCAAATCTGGCTGCCGGGCTGTGGCTCATGGTAGCGACGATTCCAGTAACCCGTGGCAACCGTCTCCGTTGTGCCGTCTGGCGCGATTACCGTGACGGTATCTGCATCGATACCCGGCTGCTGTTGGTCAACGTCCACATAGGCGGAAGTCTGCTGGCCTGCAACCCAGGCCACCGTAGTGCGCGAACTGTTCCACAAATTCAGATCGCGCTGGGGAACAGTGCTGATGTACAGACGATAATCACCAGCAAGCTTTGGCGAAAACTCAGGCTTTAGACGTACTACGTCCGGGTCCAGCGACAACGGATACGCACCAACTACTTTTAGCCCTGCAATACGCTGGTGTAATACATTAATGCGTTGCGCCTGGAGGTAATCACCCTGCGCGCGCAACTGATCGGCAAGCGTTGCAAGTTTTGCGACCAGCTGCTGCTGACGCTGTTGCTGGTGTGCATCGCTTAACGGTGTGGAAAGCTGTGCTGCGCGCCAGTCGATACCGGCAGGCAGCACTGGGTTAGTGACCAACTCGCTCAAGTCGTTAGCGTTAACGGTTGCTGTGGAACAAGCGGGCTGACAAATAAGGGTGACTTGCCCCTGGCTGTAACTCAACGGGGCGACCGCCAGCAGAGTGGCGGCGAGCAATAGAGGTTTCATCATCAAGACCAGGGTTTGAGTAGAGTGAGTGACCACACCTGGCCGTGAGGATGCAGGGTTTGTTCGCTGTGAACTATCTGGCCGGTTTGTGCATCAACCCAGTAACGCTGGGTATAACTGGCACCGTCTATTTCAGCTGTAACGTGCTCTTCGAGCAGGCGGTAATTGCGGGTGGCGCCAAGCACTGTGAACTCTTCCGTGCCTGCCCAGTGGAAACGTGAAGTGACTGATGCGGCATGGAAGGACTCTTTCTGCCATTGCGTTTGTGATTTCCACTTCAGCCCTTCCTGAATCGTTAACGGGTTTGTTAACGGATCGGGTGAAGCGTTTTCAAGGGTCAGCAAATTATCCGGGAAACCGATGGTTTTAATAATGCGCCCATGACGGGTGGCAACCATTTTAGAATCGGCCGTAAGCCATTTCTGAATATTGTTTTCATTCCACGCCAGTATGATAAATGCCAGTGGGCCGTCATCCACTTTAAGTGACATAGAAGCATAGGGGACGCGAGCGACTTTATTGCTATCGATATCCGCATCCTGCGAAGTTAAAGACTGTGTAATAGTCTGATAAACAAAACCAGGGCGATATTGGCTACAAGCGCTGAGCAAAATAACCGCGCAGGCCAGGCATATTTTTTTATACATATTAGACGCCGTAAGCTGGCAAAAAAATGGGGCTCGAAAAGAACCCCATGTATAAGGAAAGGAATTAGCGCGTGGAGGTAGTAGTGCTGGTGCTGGTGCCACCGTTGCTGCCACCACGGTTATTGCTTACTACTGCAGCAGTAATAGCAATTGCACCAACAGTACCAACACCGATAGCAACACCAGTGCCTGTTGCCATACCAGCGGCAACGGTAGAAGTACCCGCTGCAGTACCAGTTGTGCCTGTAGTTCCCGCTGCTGCAGTTTCAGTCGCAGCCATGGAAGCCATAGGTGCTGCCAGAGCACACAGCATCAGCGCACATAATTTACTCATTTTCATTTAAAGTCCTCGGTTATTGTTTCATTGGTGTATTTCCCTAGTGAAATAAATTCCACGCAGGGAAGGGTATTAAGTACAGATAAATACTAAGTACAAAGAGTGCCATGTGGGTAATACATGATATGGCTACTTAAAAACCGTAAATAGATTGAAAAAGCCACCATATTAAATGGAGGAGGGGTTACAACGGAAAACAAATCAGTATATTACTCATAAATAATATTAGAGGCGAACTATCTTCTAACTACTGCTCGCCAAGCATAAGACGTGAAACAATTCAGAGAGTTAAAAAATGAAAGTTTTTCTATGTTTCTATAAACCTGCCATTGTTTTTTTGATTTTTTAAATTTATTCCTAGATAAAGAGCCAGGAAGAATTCTATACTGCGCAAGGACATCACTTAATAGATAAGCTTTATTATCAGTTTTTAATAATTTTAACCATAAAGCGTAATCTTCGCCAGCAACAATAATAGGCATCAATAAATCCTTGAAGACATTATTTCTAAGCATTACCGTCGAACAGCCCAGGGTTGCTTTCTTTTTAAGCATATCTTCATAAGAGAAACTATAACCGTCACCTTGCAGATCAATAATCTTACCTAATTTTTTATCTTTAGAATCAATTAGTTCAAAAGCAGTAAAGCAAAAATTTATCTTCAAATCTAGATTCATAAAAGCAATCTGCTTTTGTAATTTTTGCGGCATCCATTTATCATCACTATCGATGAAAGCAATAAAATCGCCCTGCACATGCTGAAGTGCATAGTTTCGTGACGCCGCGGCCCCTAGATTTTTTTCATTATAAAAAACTTTAACTCTATCTCGTTCATTTAGGTATATTTCAGTTAGAATTTCTCGAGTAGAATCGGTTGAGAAATCATCAACAATTATCCATTCCCAGTTTTTATGCGTCTGCGCCAAAATAGACTGATAGGTATTTAAAAGGGTTTTTTTGGAGTTAAAACTTGGTGTAATTATACTAACCTTTATTTCTTCATATAAACAAGTGTTATTATCCATTCATCACTCATTCTGAGCTAGAGTTTATTCTCCCATAGAAAATAAACTCTAATTAATATTAAATGAAAATTTAAATTTCCATATCGTATTTTGTATAATTAAAAATGAAATTAATTGTTATTTGGCTTTTTATTAAAAAAAACATAATCCCTAACAATTTTGCTACAATTTCCTTTTGACTTTCCCCAAAAATATTTTTTAATCTCACTAGAGTCTCTATATATGATGTTATTTTCTTGTTTAAGGGCTTCTAAGAGTTGCTCACTATTATAAATTTTCAAACCTGAAGTATACTCATCAAAGTCGAATGCCAAATCTCTCTCATGAGCCTTATAGAATTCAAAATCATATAAGAAAAAAATTACTTTTTTATTATTCATCAAAATAAAATCATAGTATATTGAGGAATAGTCCGTTATTAACACATCACACTTTGGCAGAAAAGGATAAATATCAACCCCTTTATCAAGCAAAATTATATTGCTAAATACTCCAGCATGAATAGCCTTAGAAACAACTGTATTAGGATGCAGCTTTAATAAAAAAATTTGCCCTTTAGCTTTCAAAATGGAATTAACTTCATTTAAATCCAATCCAGACTCTAAAAATATATCCTTCCCAGAGTCTCGCCAAGTAGGCATATATATATATACCTTAGAATATTTACCCAGTTGTTCGAAAGTACTTAAGTGCTCTGGCATAAATAATTTTATATGATCTTTTAAAGAAATCTCATCTTTATCGAAGATCGAACATCTAGGGTAAATGGCATTCATTATCCTTTCTTTATTTATATCAAATGAATCACAAAAATGATTATCCATCATCTCAGATGTAGATAAAAACAAATCAGGTTTAATAAAATTTTGTGGTAGTAAGACTCTAAAAATCCAATTTTTTTTCTCAAAAAATTTAGCACTTCTACCAGTTTTTATAGCATGCTGAATTTTTTTAATTCCAACCCCATGCCATAGATTTATTTTCACACTCCGGCCAGAAGTCCATAAATTAATATCTAGCAAACTATAATCATATACATACACTTTAGATGTTAAGCAAACAAAGACCCCTTTAAAGCTATTTTTCCTTACAACGCAGAGGGATTTGCTCTTCAAAAAATCAAATATTTCACTATCATTTGCAACCCAGTAACACTTAATATCTTTGTATTTAAGAGAGTCTATGTAAAAATATTTTGCATTATCACGAAAGCCATGACTGCTTCCTATTACCCAACTTTTTTTATTTCTAGGAACAAAATGGCTTAAGAAAAAAAGAGGGTAACCTATAAAGAAAATAAATATTACACGAATAAAATTTTTATAATATCTTTTCATTAAAATAGTCTCAAAAATTAACTTAATTTCTCTTCAGCGTCTAACTTATGCAGTTTAAAGATCATCCCTAAGAGCAAATAAAATATAAACCCAGATCGAACCTGATCGGTAACAGCTGATGAAGCATAGGAAAAAGGCAAGCTTAATAAAAACATTTGCAAGGCAATGAAGAAGCAATGAAGATATTTATCATGTGCAAATCTAATGGCTAATTTTTTACATTTCCTAAATGCGATATATAAAAGAGTTAGGTGAATAGCTATCCCGATAATGCCTACTCTGTATAAATACAAAGCATAAAATGATTCAGGCATTAAAAATGCTTTCCCAATACCAGCACCAATAAGAGGTATTACATCCGTGTTTTCCAACACAAATACCATTTGCTCATATCTATGAGATATAGAGGGTGAAGAATAAATGAATGTCTCAAAATGAAAATCTAAAATGTTTGTTATTACCACATTTAATCCAGAATATAAATATTCAAGTTTGTTCTGCATGAAAATTATAATTGCTGGAATGGAAACAATAAATGCAATAGCACAAAATGAAATAAATAATAAATATTTTCGTCTAAAGATAAAATGCGATGTACAAAAAATATATAACGTAAATAAAACCACAGTCGCAATCAATGATAAAAATACTGTCCGACTTTGAGTCAAAAGTAAACCTGTTAAGAAGAATGCGAAAATGCAAATGGATAAAATACTAGCATTGCAGAACAATCTTATAAAATAGATAAATAATGGTATTAAAAGAATTGAAGCAAAAACGTAGGGGCTTATAAAAGAAGCGACGGCTTTATACTGCACACCTTCCCTTAAATCTTTATATAAAAAGTGGCCAATCTCATTTCCTAAGGTTGTCGTACTTTCGAATATTCCAAAAATACATAAGACCCCAAGACCCAAGCAAATTTGCTTGATTAATACATGAACCTCATTACTACCCCATTTAACAGAATATGAAAGGATAAAAAAACCGCCGAGATAAATGGGTTTAGATAATTCAAAAAAATCATTAAAAATTATAGTTGAGAATGAGTTTCTAATTAGTGAAATAGTCAGCAATACTATAAAGATAGATATAATTAAAAAATGAAATATATTTAACCTGATATTAAATGAAATAGTAGAAAATATACAGCATGAGATGAGAAAAAATGTTAACGCCTGTTCAAGTATTAAATCATATCTAAATTGTAGCTGTGGGAATAAAATAGCCAACCAATACATGAAAAAGATCATATATAACGTATTTGTTTGATTGAATGCTCTGCCTTCATTCATGGCTTTCATCTGCTTTAATAATTAAAAAAGAATTTCTTTATTTTTAAAGAAATTTATTTAAACGCTCTCTCAAGGTTTGGATTATGTTTTTTATTAAAAATGATGAATCTTATTAAAAACATTACCCAGTCACATATCAAGTAAGATATAGACATATTTATTGCATCTATCAGATGTCGATTAAAGTAAAAATATACCCATATTAGAATCTGAATTAACCCAGATATATACACACTTATATTTGCAAAGCGTTCTAGATTTAGCGGCATTAATGCGGGGTAGCCAAACAACATACCTAATACGCTGGCAACAATAACAACCATAAAAATATTCAGCACCCCCTTTGCCTCGACATAGTTAGCGCCAAAAATAACTTTTATAATCACATCTCCCCATACAAACCCTATCAATGAACCGGTGGTTACAATAATAAGAAACAGAAGTGTAACTTTCTTGAAAAAGGTGTAATCTTTTGTTCTAACCATATATGGCGTAAGGGCAGTAACTACTGGCATAAATACTTGAACACCTGCTTTATATAGCTGCTCTGCTACACCATACAAAGCAACCTGATGGAGGCCGGTGCCATACATCCCTAAAAATACACTACAACCAGAAGAATACAAAGACACACAAAGTCTTGAAATAAAAAAATCAGTGCTGTGTTTAAACTCATTCCATATCTCTATTTTTTTACATTTTATTAACCTCACCCCCCATTTATTAACAATGAAAAATGGAACTATTGTAATCACAGTTGATTGAACTAATAAAATTAGAGGGTAATTAATTAAGTCATTATTTGTGCTAATAAAAATGTATACCAAGACAAAAGAAAAGCCTTTTGAAATTATAACTATAATGCTGAATATATATATTTTTTCTAGCCCGTAAAATAACCACCTTAAATTAAATGCATTAACTACTACTACCGCAAAGACTATAGAAAAATATTGTATGCTATTAAAATAAAATGATTTATATGAAACCGTCACAATAAATACAATTGCAAAAACCAATAATATACAACACCTGATTAATGTTGTTTGGTACAGAAAAGTCCCAAGATGATTTTTATTACTTTGACCATTTGCAATATATTTGCCAATTGAAATATCAAAACCAAAATCAGTAACAATCATTGCCATTTGGGTTAATGATAATGTAAATATTATTAAACCAAAGTTTTGCTGGTCAAGTGTTCTACTTAAATATGGCAACTGAAGTAATGGGATTAAATAAGTGAAAACTTGTGCAACTGCCAATACTTTAATATTTTTCTTTATACTCATTCAATTATCCATTTCAGTTTACTTTCTTATTGTTATAATTTGACCTGTGCATAATGAGGCCATTACTGAAAGAGTTGTATTCGCCACCTCCTCTGCAGTTAATAATGATTCTGTTGGTTCGATGCCAAAGTTTTTACGTCTCATTGGTGTATCAGTCCTTTCGGGATTAATACAGTTAACATTAACACTCAACCATTCTTCAGATAAGGCTTGGGTAAAATTAACTATTGCAGCTTTGCTTGATGAATAAAGACTATAATTAGACCGCCCTCTTGTATATGAACTAGAGGAAAAATTAATAAGCATACCTTTACTTTCTTTCAAATATTTGTATGACAACTTAGCAACTTGAATAGCACCAATGTAATTGACATTACAGCTTAATATAACTTCCTCATCAGACATAAATTCAAGTGGTTTTTTAATTAATACACCGGCTGTATTAATTATGAAATCTATCCTTTGTTCAATATTATAAACCTTCTCTAAGGCATGCTTTATATTATCATTATTGGTGATATCACAGTCATTCTCACGACTAAATGAGTACACATTCGCACCATATATTCTAGCTTGTGAAAAAATTGACTCACCGATCCCACTACTTCCTCCAAAAATGACTACGACTTTATCACTAATATTTCTTTCTATTTCATTTTCATCCCCTGCCGATTGGTTGACATAACCATCTTTAATTATATTGTCTGCTAAATAGATATCCTGCTGATGTGTTATTTTAAAGTTTGATTCATCACCTTTAACAACGTAAATAGGCTCTGAAGGAGAGTATTTCAATAATATACCACAATCATCTGAAGCAACTTTTTCCTGCTGACTTAAAAACTTTTTGTATGCATTTTCAATAACAGACTTTTTAAATGCTTGTGGTGTCTGCCCTCTTCCTAAAAAGCGCCTATCAGGGATAGACATGATCTTGTTATCTTTAATTCTGACTATCGTATCTACCGCATCAACGACAACATCAACTGCATTCCACTGTTCCAATGCCTTGACACAATCATGTATTATTCTTTGTGAAATAAATGGTCTTACCGCATCGTGAAAAATAACATTACATTCTTCCAATTCAATTGCTTGTATCGCGGACCAAGAGGAATGATATCTTTCCTTTCCACCACAAATTACTTTCTCAACCTTATGAATACCATTTTCTATTGTTAAATTATTTACAAAATCAATATACTCTTCATTCGTTACAACTATGATACCATCGATTAAATATGATTTTTGAAATGCTTCCAACGTATATTGGATAACTGGTTTGCCTGCTAGTTTAACAAATTGCTTAGGGATTTTTGCACCAAAGCGAGCGCCAATGCCACAAGCTAAAATAACTGCTATATTTTTCATTCTTAAATGTCCTTTATGATAAAAATGAAACACTACCAATATAAAAAACCATTGACACTTTTCACATACTTATAAAAAGTATCATTGAATTTTTCATTCTTACTATCATTCAGAACCTCTCTAATACCTGACATACAAAGGTTAATATCTTTAGTTTTCATGATGCAAAAAACCCCTCTAACAATAAGACAAGATATGAAATATCTATTCTTTAAATATCGCTTAGCCATCTTACTTCTGTTTATAAAGGCAAGCTGATTTGTTGTTTTATTTGAAAATCTACCATCGGGAGACTTTTTATGATAAACAATACATTCTGGAATATATTTTATTTTATAACCTGCATTTATCAACCTAAATGATAAATCAATTTCTTCAAAGCCATATAAACCAAAGTCTTTCGGGTAATTGCCTACACTCCTAGACTTCCCTACATCTATTGCGTTCCCTGCCCCAATTACATAATAAGTATAAAACTCTTCATCCATATTTATTTTTTTATTTTTATGAGGGATTTCAAATATGTTATTTATGCAAGTATCATATTCCTTTATGTTAAATGCTATGCTAGCTAACGACTCATCCGCAATGAAGGAATCAAGACACAAATCAAATATAGTATCTATATTTTCTATGTGGATGTCATCATCAAATACAAAAAGTATATCCCCTGAGCATTCATCGACAATTTTTCTTCGGCCAATAGCCACCCCATAATTTACATTATCCCATATATATTTAAGCGTTATTTTTTTGTTTTGAGAAATGATACTTGTTATTTCTTGATATATGCAAACATCTTCATTGTTATTAAGCAATACTAGTTCAATTTCATTCTGTGTTTTCACAATATCTAATAGTGTCAACAACAGTAAATCTGTTCTTTTATATGAAAGAATGCCTACTGAAATCACTTCTCAACCCTTCTTATTTTCGGGAGCATTACATGCATGCAACATTACAAAGACATTAACTATTGACATCCGTGAGTTTTCACTTATATGCGTAACTTCCGTATTCATAATAATTACTGGCTCTCTTTTCCATGCCATTAAATATAACGCCACTTATAGTTAAATTGTTTTGCTCAAAGCGCTTAGCAGATGTTTCAATTTCTTTCAGAGTATTTTTCTGGAAACGCGCCACCAACATTGTGGTACCTGCATATTTAGCAGCAATACATGCATCACTAACAGCTAACACTGGTGGAGTGTCCACAATAACCAAGTCGTAATTACTGGCTGCCCAGTCAATCAATTTCTTAAAATTAGAGTTCATTAACAATTCTGAGGGGTTTGGTGGGATTTGTCCGCGAGAAATAAATTCTAGATTTGTAACTTCGGTCTTTTGAATAACCTCACTGAACATTTTGCTACCAACTAAAACATCTGAAAGACCATTTCCTTCACGACAACCAAGTACATGATGAACTTGACCTTTACGTAAATCTGCATCTATAAGTAGGGTTTTTTTGCCCGACTGAGCAATAACAGCAGCAAGGTTGCAGCTAACAAAAGTTTTCCCCGCTTCTGGTGTTGCACCAGAAATTAATAAAATATTATTTTCTGCTTGCATCATTGCAAAATGCAAACTGGTGCGCAGGCTACGGATAGCTTCAACAGATAAATCCGTTGGGTTATCTTTCGCTAGCAAGTTAACCGAACGTACATTTTTACGTTTGTCTTTTGTCAGCTTAAGATTTTTATCTTTGAGCCATTTTGATACAGGGATAACAGCATACACATTCAATCCTAAATTCTCAATCTGTTCACTACTTTCAATTCCACTATGTAACAAACGACGCAACAAACAAAATCCTATTGACGTAAATAACCCCAAAATGATGCTTAGTGCGACTATTATAACCTTCTTTGGCTCAACTGGTTTTCTCTCTGCTACTGCGCTATCAATAATACGCACATTCCCGACAGTACTAGCTTTATTAATATTCAGCTCCTGTTGCTTATTTAACAAAAGCATATATACCTCCTGTCCGGACTGAACATCACGCGTCAGGCTTAAAATCTCCTGTTGCGTTTTTGGCATATTCCCAATACGCGTATTAAGCTTGTCGCGCTCTTTCATTAATAGCGCTTTCTTTTCGAGAAGGGTACGGTATGCCGGGTGATCGCGAGTATATAGTTTGGAAATCTCAGCCTCTTTAAAGGTCAGTTCATTAATCTGTGTTTCCAGAGCAACCGTATTATCCAGGACAGATTTTGCCTCTAACGTTAAATCAACTGATTCATTCTTTTGGCGGAATTGGTTTAAACGGCTTTCAGCTTCATCCAGTTTGCTACGTACCAGTGGTAATTGTTCTTTCAGAAACTCAAGGCTTTTTGCTGCTTCTTCAGATTTGCGGCCCACATTCTGTTGCAGGTAATTATTGCTGATACTGTTTAAAACTTGTGTGGCCTTTTTGGCGCTCTCACCTTTATAAGTTAGCTGCAACATACCGCTGTCTTTGCTTAAATCTGCTACAGAAAAATTATCCAGCAGTTGGTTAATCGCCGTTAGCTTCTCCTGCTTAGTGACCACAAAAGTAGTTCCCTCAGGCGCTGCAATTTCACTAACAAGTAGGTTAATATCATCCTTAGACAATAGGACACCGGTCTCGCCCTGTAAGGTTGCATCATCAATAGTGACACTATAGCGAGTTGGTGAAAGTACTGTCAGTGTAAATGGCATATCTTGTAATTCATCTGGCACTGCCAGACGGGAAATAGCTATCTTACCATCGTGGTGACCTAATAAACGTGCTAAGCCTTTACCGAGCAGTGGAAAATGTTTCTCTTCAACTACTGTATCAAGTGCCAACTCATCAACCGTCTGTCCCAGTACCATACGGGATTTTATTAGGCCAATTTCAGTCTGCGACTCTGGCTTGCTGTCCGGCATAATATCTGAAAGCTTGCTCAGTACACTGCTACCCGCACTTTGCTCCACCTGTACCAGAGCACTGGCACTATAAATCGGTGTTGCCAGTAATGCATAAGCAATGCTTGCCAGAGTAAACAGCACTGTAATTGTAACTATCTTCCATTTATTATCTTGTAGCACGCCAACAAATTCATTCAGGTCTAGCTGATCGCTACTTTTATTATTGCTTTTATTCATCGTTGAAATTTGTTCTGACATTTAATCGAATCTCTTATCTGTTCTATTTCTTTAACGCCAGGACCCAACGCGCGGTGCTTTGGGCAAGTTGGGTATAAACCAGTTGGTACATCTCGCGGCTTTTCTTATAGGGGTCGCCTATTTCCAGCTGATTTTGCCAGTGCCCAAATAACATGGTTTTGCCGCTCACTTCTGGGTAGCTTTTTTTAATGCGTTCGAGGTGGGAGTTTTCCATCACCAGAATCAGGTCGTATTGCATGGCAAGACTTGATGAAAATGCCTGCGCACAATGCCCGTCCAGACAAACCCCGTGTTCAGCGGCAACTTCTGCCGCCATCGGGTTCGCCCCTTCACCCACCAATGCACCTAACCCTGCGGAATCAATTTTTTTACCCGGTAGGCTGGCACGCATTAAACGCTCCCCTGTTGGGGAGCGGCAGATATTGCCGATACAAACAATTAAAATAGAATCAAACATAGTTACCACTGCTTAATCATACGAACGGAATCAGTAATGTCGTTAACCCCAGAAATGGTTGGGACTAACTGGCTCAGCACACGGTTCCAACGGGTAATTGGCGCAGTGGTAACGTAAACAACGTCATACGGCTGCAGTTTGAATTCGGTACCCATGATTAGAGCGGTGGCATCAGAAACATTCAGTTGGTAGACGTTCGCTATCTTGCCGCTGGTGTCTTTACCGCGCGTTGAGCGGATAACGAAAATGCCGGTCGCATCTGCACTCATCTGGTCGATACCTTCCGCATTGCCCAGCGCTTCGGTCAGCGTCATACCGCTGCGGTCCATTTTTAGAGTGGTTTGTTTTTTCACTTCACCCATCACGAACACTTTCAGGTCATCGTTGCGCGGCACAAACAGAATGTCGCCGTTGTACAGCAGGCGGTTTTGTTTCAGGTCGCCATTCTTCATCAACGCCTGAAGGGAGATGCGCTCGTCTTTGCCGTTGTGGGTCAGAACCGCGTTATTCCAGTCTGCGTTTTCGGCAAGGCCGCCCGCCTGGTTTATCGCATCCATAATGGTCAACGGCACGTTGGTAATCGCCATCTGACCAGAACGGACAACTTCGCCAGTTACGTAAGCTTTTTGGGAACGGAAAGCCGCAACGCTGATATCGATTTGTGGGGATTCAATATAAGCCGCCAGTTTAGTGGTCAACTCTTCGCGCAGTTGGGCGAGCGTACGGCCAACCACTTTCACCTTGCCCGCGTACGGGTAGAAAATAGTGCCGTCAGACTGAACCCAGTTACCGGTGTCGGAAGCGCTACGGTATTGGCCCGCTGGCGTGGTTAATTCCGGGTGATCCCAAACGGTAACCATCAATACATCACCCACACCAATGCGGTATTGGTAGTTTTGTACTTCTTCTTCCAGTTGCGGATTCGTGCGGGCGACTACAGGTGCAGGGTTTAGCGACTCAATCAGTTTCGGTGTCACGGTATAGACGTTGACTTTGTCGTTGATGTTAGCGCTGGTGTCGTCTTTATTGACGATGGTCTTACCGGAGGTGGTGAGGTTACTGCCAGGAACAATGGTACAGCCGCTCAGTAAAGCAGCTGAAATCAATAATGGAACAGCTGCTAGTTTTGCAATCATCATGTTGGTCACTTGGTTCATTAAAATGTGTAAAACCCAGCAGAGCTGGGTTTTTATGCAAAGAGAAATCGGGGGGGAGTTAACGATTACCGGCAGGTATGTCGACACCAGCACTAATGTTATGCGGCTGTTTTTTTTGTGGTCTTATATCCGGGTTACGTTTTTGGAGCTTATTGTTCACCAGCAAGTAGCTGGTAAACAGGCCAAGGAACACGGCCAATGAGAGCCAATCCGCAGCGCCAAACTGGGAAAGGATAATCCCAACGCCGGCAAATGTTGCAGTAAGTAGAGTCATGACCAGCACCGTCTGGCGGCTAGTTAACCCACTACGTATTAAAATATGGTGTAAGTGGTCACGATCAGGGCGGAATGGGCTATGTCCGCGGCGCAAACGGCGCACCATGATGGTTACCATGTCCATCAGCGGCAGCGCTATCACCCACAGCGCGGTAACAGGTGCCATAACAGCTTCGTCACCCTGGCTTCCCAGAATCACAAGCCATAGCATCGTAAAGCCAATGACCATGCTACCCGCATCACCCATAAACACTTTCAAGCGTTTATTGCCAATCAAACCCATGTTGAACATTAGGTAAGGGATCAGGGCAACAATCATCAACAGGCACCACATGGCACGCAAATGTGCGCCCGCCAACAGGAAAACCACCATCAGCGCCGCGAATGTCGCGCCAGAAACCGAACCGAGTAAACCATCTACACCATCAACCATATTAAAAGCATTGATTGCAGCCCAGGTGGCGAGCAACGTCACCAGATAACCGACTGAGCCGAGCACCAGCTCGTTTTCTCCCAGCACATGGCCAAATGTATGAATGTATAAACCATTTACCATGATAACGGCGGCAGACAATGCCTGGATGAAAACGCGCGGTATCACTGGTAGGTCAAAACGGTCATCTGCAATACCGACAAGCAGCAGTAATGAAATGCTCAGCAAATAGGGAAGAAAATTTTCTTTGGTGTGTGGCAGAACTTCTGGCCAGAAGAGGTAAAAAATCACTATTGCACAGTAGAAGGAAATCCCGCCGACCAAAGGAATTTCTCCTTTGTGCTGCTTACGCCCACCGGGCTTATCGACCAGGCCACATTTCAAGGCCACCAGACGAGCGATAAGGAGGACTGTCATCGCTGTTAAAAACATGATGATAATTTCTTTACTCATGGGAATACCTTATTTCTTTTTTGCAAAGCTACCGCCCATGGCGAATGCAGAAATATCCGCATACCATTAGAGAAATTCATTAGTTGCACACTTGCGGTACCGCACTTATACATCTTACAAAGGTAAGACAAATCCGATGCAGCAGCATTCTATTACGTATGATTTTTCAGGTCAAAATTACATAGCTTTACCACAATCACCTATAAATATGTTTAGCACCGTTATTATCTCTTTGCGAATTGAATTATTTTATATAAAAAACAACATGTTGCAAACAAACCGCCTTTATTTTAATTATGATTAATAATTTATCATTTATCTGGAACAATATTATTTAATAATGACTTGAATTAATCAAATTCATGTATTACATGTATACACTCTCATGTACAGTTTAATTTATGGAATATTTATAAATTAGATTCATCATCCACAATAAATATCAAAATTATCATTTTAATATTTTATAGTCGTTTTTTATAAAAAAATAAAAATATAGTGCAACAACGAATCATCAGTAATAAAATTCTAATGTGACATTTATTAATTTACGCTGGCAGGGGAAACAACATCTCATCTAAATGCATAAAACGCACAAAAATGCACCACTGATTATTGTTTGGCTATCTGTGTCAAAAACTCAGATATCAGAAAAATCTCACAGCAGTAGGGTTATAAAATTTGAGTTTTTTCCTACAAGGGATGCCATTACTCTTCGTTGTAGGCTCAATTAATTAAAAGCATAACACATTGAAAACAAATGCATTTTTATCTTTAATGACCTTGGTCGTATTGGTTAAGTATTTATTGAATTGATTAACTACCTGGTTTATTGATGTTTTCATATATTTTTACATACCAATTTATACACAATGGTTCAAGGCAGCATGGTCAAAAGATAAATCTCTTACTCTTTTTACTAAAAATTTTTGTGGCTTCCCCTCTGCCAGAAAGAAGTTTCCTCTATATAAGTCAAAACTATAGAGGTCACCACCTACACAAATCGACATTCCCTTACAAACTGTATTTGTAAAATTAAAATTTTATATTTAATCAAAAATAAATACCTATGGACTATGGCAAATCCCCCCTTCTGTGCTAACAAACATCCTCCGTGCAGCCGCAGGAACTTACGCCACGAAAAATTAAAACAACCGGGATTATTCTGAAATTTCATTAATATTTATTTTCAGTTGAATTTTTTTTATAAAGATTTTTAATTGAGGATAAAAAAATTGTTTTGAGAGATGCAGCCTTAGTTATACCAGTTAAATAAAATTACAGTTTATTCATATAAATCAATCTATTATATTAAGTTAACAATGATACCTCTGACTTTAAGACCCTATAGTTTACTCGGGTTAGCATTGCAGAGAACTTGAACAGACTGAGGGAAATGCACCGAATACCACTAAAACTCCGCCTACCACTCATAATCGACAATTACAAACCATTTTTAACCACTAAAAATGGCATGTTGAATACATAGATTGCTATTGATAATCCTGCATTCATCAGGGGGTTATTAGTACATTAATAGGCATTCCGGCCATAGAATGGCCTGTATACGTAAACCTGGACCTCGACCATATTAGGACTAAGTAATGAGCCTACGAACCCGTCCTTCTTCTCGCTTACTTATTCTAAACAACAGCGGCGCTGTACTGTTGTTTCGCTTCTCTCATCGTGATGATGCTCTTGCAGGAAGAGCTTTCGCATGCAGGCTGGAGTGAGAACGAAAAGCACGTGATAAGCGAGCAGAAATGGTGGTCACAGGCAGAACTGCTTGAAACAAACGAGGTGATATTCCCGGAAGGGTTAGCGGCATTATTGGCACATATTGAGAGCGGTGGAGAATCAGGCGGGCATTAAAACAAAAGTGGGCAACGTTTGAGTTTGCCCACCAGAGAACTATTTCTTCTTATTCAGCATCGACTTTAAATCCGCGAACGGGTTGTACTTCGCTTCGCCGACATCTTTTTGCGCATCTTCACCAGCAACCACGGTTGAACCGTATTGGTCGGCCTCAGTGTATTTCGAGTGCTCGTGATCGTGGCAATACAGGCACAGCAGCTCCCAGTTGCTGCCGTCTTCCGGGTTGTTGGTGTGGTCGTGATCCATATGGTGGACGGTCAGCTCACGTAGATTCGAATAGACGAACTCGCGAGAACAGCGCCCACACACCCATGGGAAGAGTTTCAGTGCTTTTTCACGGTAGCCGCTTTCCAGCCGCGTGTAGTTTTTCGGGATAAGTGCCATGGTAGATACCTGGTAGAAAATATAGAGTTATAACTAGTTTATATCCCCTCTTTGTCAATCCCCAAACGCTTCATGCGCGAAAGCAGCGTAGTGCGCTTCAACCCCAGGCGTTGAGCCGCGCCGCGCGGGCCTGCAACCACACCATTGGTTTCTTTCAACACGCGCAAAATCCTCTGGGCTTCATCTTCACCCTCGCGAATTTCTTCGCAAGACAGCAACTGCATCGGTTTTTCTTCCGGCTGGTTGTAATCCATTTCTGGCAAAGAAAGATGCAGTACGTTGCCGCGTGTTAGCAACACCGCACGCTCAATCACGTTTTCCAGCTCACGTACGTTACCCGGCCAATCCATACGGCTTAGGGCGCGCAGGGTTTCAGCCGGAATGCTGTCGATGTTGCGGTTCATACGATGGGCGATTTTAAAGGTGAAGGATTTCACCAGTAACGGAATATCTTCCGGACGTTCGCGCAGCGGGGGCAGCATTATCGGGAACACGTTCAAGCGGTAATAGAGATCGCTACGGAATTCACGCTCGGTCACCATCTCTTTGAGATTGCGGTTAGTGGCCGCAATTAAGCGCACATCCACCTGCTGAACTTTGTTGCTACCGAGGCGTTCAAACTCCTGCTCCTGTAGCACACGCAGCAGTTTGGGTTGCAGCTCCAGCGGCATATCACCCACTTCATCAAGAAACAGTGAGCTTTTATCCGCCAGTTCAAAACGCCCGATGCGCTGGGTGTTCGCTCCGGTAAACGCACCGCGTTCATGGCCGAACAGGTCGCTTTCCAGTAATCCGGCAGGCATCGCCGCGCAGTTAATTTTCACCATGCGGCGGTTGTTGCGCTCACTCAAGTTGTGAATTGCGCGTGCAATAAGCTCTTTACCGGTGCCGGTTTCACCGAGGATCAGCACCGTACTGTCGCTTTTTGCCACCATCTCGACTTGTTTAAGCACGTTCGACATCACGTCGCTGCGGCCAATAATCTCGCCAAAATCACTGGCAACATTATTGATTTGCTCGGTGAGATAGAGGTTTTCATTGACCAGGTTTTCTTTCAGGCGGTTAATTTCCTGATACGCCAGCGCGTTATCCACCGCAATGGCAATACGTTCCGCAATCTGGCGTAATAATTTGAGGTTTGCCGGGGTAAATACACCCGCTTCACATTGTGCCAGTTTCAGCACGCCCAGCATGTTATTGCCAAAGGTGAGCGGCAGCAGGCACAACGTCTGAATTTGGTTGCCCCACATTTCAAACAACATACGTTCATAGGGTGCGAGTTGGTCACCGTGGTGCAGATTTAGCAGCAGCATCTCCCCGCTTTTAAATACCCGTTCAGAAAGCGTACCCGCATGTGCCACATCGCTTTGATCGTGAATGGGTGATTGCTCTTTTACAAAATGGGTAGAGTGAACGGTAAGACGGTCTTTGCGGTTTCCGCGCAGCACAATGCTGATGGAATCTATCGAGAAATAGTGATGGATTTCGTTGGCAATTTCACTGACCAGTTCATCGAGATCGAGCTTTGACAGCACCGCATTGGTCACAGCCACCAGAATGCGGAAGTCATCGCGCTCGCGGCACAAAAGGTTGTAGTCCTGATTAGAGCTCAGGCGATTCTGGATTTGCTCAGCCACCAACCCTACAACCTGCACCAGCGTGTGCAGACGGTCTAGCTCTTTGTCAGTCCAGGTCACGTCGGAATTACGGATAAACTCACAACCGCCAAAGATCTTGCCTTCGGCCGCCAGCGGCAGTAGGCAATAGCGACCAAATGGCGCGTAAAGTTCAAGGTTCATCACCTGCGGCCAGGTGTCTTTGAATTCTTCCTGGCTGCAAATCAGCGCTTCCGGACGCGATAAAACCCGGCGCACCGGGCCATTCGCCAGCACCATCTCGTCTTCGTAATGCAAACCTTTGCCGTGTTTATCCATACCATAAAACCCCACACGCTGATGCAGCGGGTGGTAAAGCAGCACATTAGCCCGATCTGCCAGCGCGCCCTGCTTTACAATTTGCGTCAGACAGTAAGCGAGAGCCGGAAGATCAGGCTGCTGTAACAGGGTACGCGTAATATCAAATAGACCCTGCTGCCCGAGATCGCTCATCGGTGTGTATGGCATTTTGCTTATCCAAAAAAGAGACCCGGTGAATCACCGGGTAAGGAATGTATTTGTCATATGAATAGCGTCAAAGTGTAGCCCGAGCAGCGTGGAACGTTCCTGCCTCAGGTCAACAAATGCGCGGCAGTGGCTCAGAGTGCGGCAAATCTAACGACCGTTTTACACCATAAAGCCCGGCAACTCGCACGCCTTTACGCTCGACAACATCGCCAATAATAGCCGCACTTTTACCTAATGGATGCGCCTGCAACGCTGCAAGCACCGCGTCGGCAGCATCGCGCTGTACTGCGAGAACCAATTTTCCTTCGTTGGCAAAATTAAGCGCATCAAGACCAAGCAATTCACAAACGCCACGCACCGCCGGATTCAGCGGCAGCTGGCTTTCCGTCACTTCCATACCGCAACCGCACGATGCCGCGAACTCATGCAGCACCGCATTTACCCCGCCACGCGTCGCATCACGCAGCGCTTTGACACCGGTAATCTTCAGCAATGGCGCAATTAATGGGGCCAGCACCGCGCAGTCACTGACCAGTGCACCTTCCAGACCCAGTGATTCTCGCAGGTTAAGGATAGTCGCACCGTGGTCACCCAGCGTTCCGCTGACGATTAACACATCGCCAGCACTAATTTGTTGCGCGCCCCAATTCAAACCCGCAGGAATCGCACCAATCCCCGCCGTGTTGATAAACAGTTTGTCCGCTGCCCCTCGCTGCACTACTTTAGTATCACCAGTCACCACCGTGACCCCAGCCGCTTTTGCGGTAGCCGCCATACTAGTGACAACGCGTTCTAACGTTTCAAGCGGCAAGCCTTCTTCAAGGATAAATCCGCACGATAACCAACGCGGCGTCGCACCACTGACTGCAACATCGTTCGCAGTTCCGCAAATGGCTAACTTGCCGATATCACCACCGGGGAAAAATAGTGGGTCGATAACGTAGCTGTCTGTTGAGAATGCTAAGCGGTCGCCGCTGGCGGTGAGTTCAGCCAGCGGTAATCGTGCCTGGTCTTCTTGCACTGCCAGCCATGGATTATCAAACGCTTGCACAAACAAATCTGCTACCAACTGTTGCATCGCCTGGCCGCCACTGCCGTGGGCTAATTCTATCGTTTTCATGCTTCGCTCTCCTGACCACGATATTGATACCAGGCGGCACAAGCCCCTTCGGAAGACACCATTAATGCGCCAAAGGCATTTTGCGGATTACAGGCTTTACCAAACATCGGGCACTGATGCGGTTTACAACGCCCGGTGAGCACATCACCGCAGCGTGCCAGCGGGTCGTCGTACACCTGCTGCGGTGCCGGTTTGAAATGATCTTCGGCATCATACTGGCGATAGTCATCGGTGAGCTGCACGCCAGAATCGCTGATGGTGCCAAGCCCACGCCATTCAGCATCGCCGCGCACGGCAAAGACTTCTGCAATGGCCTGCTGCGCAAGGTTATTGCCTGCGTCCGGCACCACACGTTTGTATTGGTTTTCGACAAGACTGTGTTGATGGATTTTTTGCTCCACCAGCATTACCACGCCCTGCAATAAATCCAGCGGTTCAAAGCCTGCCACCACCAGCGGGCGCTGATGGTGGGTAGCGATAAAATTATAGGCTGCTGTGCCAATCACCATGCTGACATGGCCTGGTGCCAGGAAAGCATCAATGCCGTTATCAGGCTGCTCCAGCAAACTGCGCAGCGTTGGGATCAACGTAATGTGCTGACAGAAAAAGTAAAAATTCTTGATGTTCTGCGCTTTCGCCTGTTGCAGCATGATGGCTGTTGTCGGCATTGTCGTTTCGAAACCGAGGCCGAAAAAGACCACTTTGCTATCCGGATTTTGGTTCGCCAGCGCCAGTGCGTCCATCGGTGAGTAAACCACTCGCACATCGGCACCCCGTGCTTTGGCCTGCATCAGCGAGCCATTTTTGCCCGGCACACGCATGGCATCACCGAAGGTGCAAAAGATAACATCTGTATGGCTGGCAATTTCGATACAGGCGTCGATGCGCCCCATCGGCAACACGCACACCGGGCAACCAGGGCCGTGTATAAACTCAATATTTTCCGGCAAAAGTTGATCGAGCCCGAATTTGAAAATCGCATGGGTGTGGCCGCCACAGACTTCCATAATGCGCAGCGGGCGTTCCGCTGTATAAGTCAGTTTTGGAGCACGTTCGCGCAGCACATCAATAAGCTGCATGACTTTTTCCGGTGCGCGGTATTCATCGACAAAATGCATCATCCGCGCTCCTCCCCATACAGCAGGCCACCGACATCGGGTTCCACTTCAAACATGTTTTGCAGTGCGTCTAACGTGTCGCGTGCTTCGGCTTCATCAATAATGCTCATGGCAAAACCAACGTGAACCAGCACCCATTGGCCAATTTGCGCATTTTCTACCAGCATCAGGTTTACATCACGCTTGATGCCGCAAACATCCACTTTGGCGCTGCCGTCTGGCAGTTTTTCAACTATTTGACCAGGAATGCCTATGCACATCGCTGCGTCTCCAACCAGTTCAACCATTCATCCATGCCTTCGCCGCTGGTTGCAGAAACCAGCAGGATTTCAATATCCGGATTCACCTGGCGGGCATAATCGAGGCATTTTTCTACGTCGAACTGCAAATACGGCAGCAGGTCGATTTTGTTGAGCAGCATTAATGAAGAAGCGGCAAACATATGCGGATATTTCAGCGGTTTGTCTTCGCCTTCAGTCACGGAAAGCACCGCCACTTTATGGCGTTCACCCAAGTCAAAACTCGCCGGGCAAACCAGGTTGCCGACGTTTTCGATAAACAGAATACCGTTGCGGTCCAACGGCAAACGCTGCATGGCATCGCGGATCATCTGCGCGTCAAGGTGACAACCTTTACCGGTATTAACCTGAATCGCTGGCGTACCGGTGGCACGAATACGTGCGGCATCGTTCACGGTTTGCTGGTCGCCTTCAATCACGGCGCAAGGCATTCGCCCATGCAGGCGTTTTAAGCTTTCGGTCAGCAACGTAGTTTTACCAGAGCCCGGGCTTGAAACCAGGTTCAGCACCAGTTGTTCCTGTTTGGCGAACTGTTCACGGTTATACACTGCAAGCTGGTTGTTTTTATCCAGCACGTTGAGTTCGATTTCCAGCATACGGCGCTGAGTCATACCCGGTGCGTGAGTGCCCGCAGCACCGTGACCATAATGCAGATCGCCTTGTTCATCAGCGGTTGGAGCAAATTTCACCCCGGTGATTTGCATTGTTCCCCGCGCGGCTGGCGCGAAAGGTGCGCTGCGAAAACCGGAATGCGGGTTACGTTCGTCGCCTTCTATATACACGTTGCCTTCAGCGCAACCACAAGTACTACACATGATTCGTCTCCTCTACTTCCAGACGCTTAATCTGCACGCCATCATCTGCCACGATGCGTAAATTGCTGCCTTCACACAGCGGGCAACGCCGCACCAACTGAGTTAATAAGGTGATGTGTTGCTGGCAGTCGTAGCACCAGCACTCCGCTTCTTGTTGATGGATATGAAGCTGGCAGCCTTCGGCCAGTGTGTCGCGGCACACTAATTCGAAACAGAACTCCAGTGCGCTTTGCTCAACACATGAGAAAGCGCCCACTTCCAGCCAGACACCGGTCACGCGTGTAGCGCCATGTTGGCGAGCTTGAGCTTCAATGAGTTCCAGTGCGCGTTGGCAGAGGGTGATTTCGTGCATAGTGCCTCCGGGGATATCTGGAAGAGGTAATGCAAGGATGATGCCAGTTAGTAATCCAGGGTGGGTGACGCCATCAATGTCAAAGATGACGAAATGACATGTCATTACTGTGGCTTTTTATGCTTTATTAATACAAAACTAAATACTTTCAATTAGATACAATATTGGCACGAAAAGTGCTCTGTACTCGCAACAGCAGAAACAGAGTGATTTCATAATGAACATATGGGAATTGAGCGAAAAAGCCGAATACATTGCCGACAAGCACCAGCGCTTGCTCGCGCAGTGGCAACACTACTGCAATACCCTGATTCAGGGCATTACCCTTTCTAAAGCGAAACTGCATCACGCCGTAGGATGCAATCCTGATGATTCCCTGCGCTTCTTCTTGTTCGACCATTTCGTCATCCACGTAACGCTGGCAGAAGGCTTCAACAGTCACACCATCGAGTACTACGTTGAGAAACGTAATGGTGAAGATAGGGTGTTGATTGCAAAAGCAATCATTGATGACGAAGGCCGTGTGGACAGTAGCATCAGCAACCGTAACCGCGAAAACGTGCTTGAGCATTACCTCGAAAAAATTCACCCGGTATACGAAAGCCTGTACAGCGCAGTCCACACCGATACACCTGTATCAATGGGGCTGTTGCAACAAAGCGCCCAGGCCTGATAGCCATGTTGGGTGTCGAAAACTGTCGAAACGGCAGACTTCGGCACAGTTTCGTCAAAAATGATGACAACGATGAATTACCCTAAATAATTCGAATTACAGGAAGGCGGCAAGGGAGCGAGTCCCCCGGAGCTTACTTAAGTAAGTGACTGGGGTGAGTGATTGCAGCCAACACACCTGTAAATCGAAGTATGACGGGCAATCTAAGGAAGACCTGGTGAATCGCTTTATTATCGCCGACTCCAAACTTTGTATGGGTTGCCATACCTGTGAGGCGGCCTGCTCCGAAACGCACCGCCTGCATGGCCTGCAGTCCATGCCGCGCCTGAAAGTCATGCGTGATGCTAATGATTCCGCGCCGCAGATGTGCCACCACTGCGAAGATGCGCCTTGCGCGGGCGTTTGCCCAGCCAATGCCATTACCCGCATCGATGGAGCCGTACAACTCAACGAGAGTCTGTGCGTAAGCTGCAAACTATGCGGCATCGCCTGCCCATTTGGTTCTATTGAATTCTCCGGCAGCCGCCCGATTCATATCCCTGCTAATGCCAACAGCCCGAAAGCGCCCCCTGCGCCACCTGCACCTGCACGTGTTAGTTCGCTGCTCGACTGGGTACCAGGCGTTCGCGCCATCGCCGTGAAGTGCGATTTGTGCAGCTTCGATGAAGATGGCCCAGCGTGTGTACGCACCTGCCCAACGAAAGCGCTGCGTGTGGTTGATAACAACGACATGGCTAAATCCAGCAAACGTAAACGTGAATTGACCCTGAGCACAACGCTTGGCGATCTCACCTTGTTTACCCGGCCTGAGGTGAAAAAATGAGTGCTTTTATCCTGATTCATTGGGCAATGATGGGCTTTCTGCTAAGCGCAGTACTGGCAGGTATCACGGCATTTAATAAACCACTGAGTGGTTTTATTGCCGGGATTGGTGGGGCAATCAGTTCGGTACTGGTGCTGATGGCAGGCTACCAGGCGCTAACCGGCTTTAGCGGCATGGCGCAAATTTGGCATCTGCATCTCCAGCTCAATGCTTTTAACGGCGTATGGCTGGTGACGCTCGGCCTGCCGGGTCTGTTTATCTCTCTGTTTAATATCGACTGGCATCGTCATGAAGCCGTAAAAGCCAATGGTCTGCTGGTGAACCTGGTGATGGCAGCAGCGGTTGCGGCACTGGTTGCTGATAACCTCGGTATGTTGGTGGCGCTGGCTGAAATCGTCGCTTTGAGCGGCTACTTCCTGACGGGCTGCCAGAAGTCCGGACAGTTATGGTTTGCGCTGGGCCGCCTCGGCACCGTGCTACTGGCTGTTGCCTGTTGGTTATTGTGGAACCAGTACGGCACGCTGAGTTATGCCGAATTACACCTGCTCACCAATGGCACACCGATTAGCTCTGTTGTCTGGCTGCTGAGTCTGCTCGGTTTCGGTTTGCTCGCAGGTATTATTCCGCTGCACGGTTGGGTGCCTCAGGCACATGCCAACGCTTCTGCTCCGGCAGCCGCGCTGTTTTCCGCTGTAGTGCTGAAAATTGGTCTGTACGGCATCATGAGCTTCTCGCTTATCAGCAACGCAATGCCGTTGTGGTGGGGCGTTCTGGTTGTCGTTCTGGGGATGATTACTGCGTTTATTGGCGGCCTGTACGCGCTGATGGAACATAACATCAACCGCCTGCTGGCTTACCACTCCCTGGAAAACATCGGCATTATTCTGCTCGGCCTGGGCGTTGGCCTGATGGGCCTGGCGCTGAACGAATCCACGCTGATTGCGCTGGGCATGATCGGTGGCCTGTATCATCTGTTTAACCATAGCGTGTTCAAAACTACGCTGTTCCTCGGCGCAGGTGCGGTGTGGTTCCGCACCGGTCATCTGGACATTGAAAAGCTGGGTGGGATTGGCAAGCGTATGCCGCTGATTTCTATCGCCATGCTGGTTGGTTTGATGGCGATGGCAGCACTGCCGCCGCTAAACGGCTTTGCAGGCGAATGGGTTATTTACCAGTCGTTCTTCCATCTTGGCACCTTGCCGCTGTTTATCGCTCGCTTCCTGGGGCCATTGCTGGCCGTTGGTCTGGCAATCACTGGCGCGCTGGCTGTGATGTGTATGGCAAAAGTGTATGGCGTCACGTTCCTGGGTGCGCCTCGCACACCTGAAGCTGAAAACGCAACGTCTGCACCGTGGTTGATGAATCTGAGTGTGGTAGCACTCGCAGCATGTTGTGTGATTGCGGGCGTCGCCGCACCCTGGCTGATTCCCCTGTTGCAGAACGCAATTCCTCTGCCGTTGCAAACGGCTAACACCACCGTTTCACAACCGATGATCACCCTACTGCTGATTGCCAGTCCGCTGCTGCCATTCATTTTGATGGTGATTTTCCGTGGCGAACGTCTGCCAAACCGCACACGCGGTTCGGCCTGGGTCTGCGGTTACGACCATGAACAAGCGATGGTTATTACTGCGGGCGGCTTTGCGCAGCCTGTGAAAGCGGCGTTCGCGCCACTGCTGAAACTGCGCAAAACCCTTAACCCAGTGAAATGGATACCGGGCTGGCAGTGCGACCGCCTCGCCGGTACGTTCCATCGCCTGGCAATTTGCGAACTGGCTGTGTTGCTGGTTGCGGTTTGCGCTTAAGGAACCTGAGATGAATACCCTTTTCTTTCCCCTGATTCAGGCGCTGGTGTTGTTTGCCGCGGCGCCGCTGTTGTCCGGTATTACCCGCGTCACTCGCGCCCGTATGCACAACCGCCGTGGGCCTGGCGTGTTGCAGGAATACCGTGACTTATTCAAATTACTGGGCCGCCAGAGTGTGGCTCCGGCCGCATCCGGCTGGGTGTTTCGCCTGATGCCTTTTGTGATGGTCGGCGTAATGCTGACGATTGCAACAGCGCTACCGGTGGTCACGCTCTATTCGCCGCTGCCGTCGCTGGGTGATTTGATAACGCTCATCTACCTGTTCGCCATTGCCCGTTTCTTCTTTGCGATTGCAGGGCTGGACACTGGTAGTCCGTTTACCGCCATCGGTGCGAGCCGGGAAGCCATGTTGGGCGTATTAGTTGAACCGATTCTAATTCTGGGCCTGTGGGTTGCAGCACAAGTGGCTGGCAGCACACACATCAGCAATATCGCTTTCACAATCTACCACTGGCCAACCGCTCAGAGTTTAACGCTGATTCTGGCATTCGCCGCCTGTGCATTCGCCACGTTTATCGAAATGGGCAAACTGCCATTCGACCTCGCAGAAGCCGAGCAGGAATTGCAGGAAGGCCCGTTGACCGAATACAGCGGCGCGGGTTTTGCAGTGTTGAAATGGGGGATTTCCCTCAAGCAACTGGTTGTGCTGCAAATGTTCGTCGGCGTGTTCCTGCCATGGGGCCAGATGAGCGAATTTAGCTGGGGCGGCTTAGGTTTAGCGCTGATTCTGGCGGCAGTAAAACTGGTGCTTGGCGTGCTGATTATCGCACTGTTTGAGAACAGCATGGCGCGCTTGCGGATGCTGGAAACCTCAACGGTTACCTGGGCCGGTTTTGGCTTTGCCTTTTTAGCCTTCGTCTCCTTGCTGGCGGCGTGATTTAAGAGAATTTATCTATGTCTGAAGAAAAGATTGGTCAACATTATATCGCCGCACTGCATAAGCAATTTCCTCATGCCGTTATCGACGAAGCCTGGCAGACCAAAGACCAAATCACCGTCAACGTGAAGCTCAATATGCTGCCAGAAGTGGTGGAGTGGCTTTACTACCAGCAAGGTGGCTGGTTATCCGTATTGTTCGGTAACGATGAGCGCCAACTGTGCGGCAACTACGCCGTTTATTACGTGCTTTCCATGGAAAGCGGCGTGAAATGCTGGATTACCGTACGCGTTGAAGTCGATGCTGATAAACCAGAATTCCCGTCCGTCACACCACGCGTGCCTGCCGCCGTTTGGGGTGAGCGTGAAGTGCGGGACATGTACGGCCTGCAACCTGTCGGTCTGCCAGATGAACGCCGTTTAGTACTCCCCGATGATTGGCCTGATGACCTGTATCCGCTGCGTAAAGACAGCATGGATTATCGCCAGCGCCCGGCCCCCACCAGCGATCAGGAAACTTACGAGTTCATCAACGAACTGGGCAGCAAGAAGAACAACGTGGTGCCGATTGGCCCGCTGCACGTTACCAGTGATGAACCAGGCCACTTCCGCCTGTTCGTGGATGGCGAAAACATTATTGATGCCGACTACCGCCTGTTCTACGTCCACCGTGGCATGGAAAAACTGGCTGAAACTCGCATGGGTTACAACGAAGTCACCTTCTTGTCTGACCGCGTTTGCGGCATCTGTGGCTTCGCCCACAGCACCGCGTATACCACGTCGGTTGAGAACGCGATGGGCATCGTGGTGCCTGAACGCGCCCAGATGATCCGCGCGATTTTGTTGGAAGTTGAACGTCTGCACAGCCATCTGCTGAACCTCGGCCTGGCCTGCCACTTTGTGGGCTTTGACTCCGGTTTTATGCAGTTCTTCCGCGTGCGTGAGATGTCCATGAAAATGGCGGAAATTCTCACCGGCGCGCGTAAGACTTACGGCTTGAATTTGATCGGCGGGATTCGTCGCGATCTGCTGAAAGACGACATGATCCAGACTCGCCAGCTTGCACAGCAAATGCGCCGCGAAGTGAAAGACCTGGTCGATATTCTGATGAGCACGCCAAACATCGAGCAGCGTACCGTTGGTATTGGTCGTCTCGACCCGCAAATCGCCCGCGATTTCAGTAACGTCGGCCCAATGGTTCGCGCCAGCGGTCACGCCCGCGACACCCGTACCGATCACCCGTTTGTCGGTTACGGTTTGTTGCCAATGGAAGTTCACAGCGAAACAGGCTGTGATGTGCTGTCACGCCTGAAAGTGCGTATCAACGAAGTTTATACCGCGCTGAACATGATTGACTTCGGCCTGGATAACTTGCCTGGTGGCCCGCTTGCGGTCGACGGTTTCACCTACATTCCAAATCGTTTTGCGCTCGGTTTCTCTGAAGCACCGCGTGGCGATGATATTCACTGGTCAATGACCGGCGACAACCAGAAATTGTACCGCTGGCGCTGCCGTGCGGCGACCTACGCCAACTGGCCGACACTGCGCTACATGCTGCGTGGCAACACCGTTTCTGATGCGCCATTGATCATCGGCAGCCTTGATCCTTGCTACTCCTGTACCGACCGCATGACGGTGGTTGATGTACGCAAGCGCAAAACGAAAGTGGTGCCTTACAAAGAGTTGGAGCGCTACAGCATTGAACGCACGAATTCGCCGCTGAAATAAGCCGGAGTCATCATGTTTAATTTCATCAAAAAAGCCATTAAAGGCGGCGTGGCCACTGAGTCGTACCCGCTACAACCGATTGCTGTGGATCCTAATTTCCGTGGCAAACCGGAACACAATCCGCAGCAATGCATCGGTTGTGCAGCCTGCGTGAACGCTTGCCCGTCGAACGCGCTATCGGTGGAAACTGATCTGGTCGCGGGGCAACTGGCCTGGACCTTCAATCTGGGGCGCTGCATTTTCTGCGCGCGCTGTGAAGAAGTCTGCCCAACCGCCGCCATCAAGCTTTCTCAGGAATATGAGTTGGCCGTGTGGAACAAGGCGGATTTCCTGCAACAGGCACGTTTTGATTTGTGCAATTGCCGCCAGTGCAGCAAGCCTTTTGCTGTACAGAAAGAGATTGATTACGCCATTGCCTTGCTTGAGCACAACGGCGACAAACTGGCCGAATCTCATCGCACCTCGTTTGAAACTTGCCCGGAATGTAAACGCCAGCAAAGCCTGGTAGCTTCCGACCAAATCGACCTTAGCCGCCAGATAAGTGAGGTACGCTCATGAGCAACTTACTCGGCCCACGCGACCACAACGGCATGCCAGTGCCGATGACGGTGGATGAATCCATCGCCAGTATGAAAGCGTCGCTACTCAAGAAAATTAAACGTTCTGCGTATGTTTATCGCGTGGACTGCGGTGGCTGCAACGGTTGCGAAATTGAAATTTTCGCTACCCTTTCACCACTTTTCGATGCAGAACGCTTCGGAATTAAAGTGGTTCCATCACCACGCCATGCAGATATTTTATTATTTACCGGTGCGGTGACTCGTGCAATGCGCTCGCCTGCGCTACGTGCCTGGGAATCAGCACCCGATCCTAAAATCTGCATCTCCTACGGCGCGTGCGGTAACAGCGGCGGTATCTTCCACGATCTGTATTGCGTCTGGGGTGGCACTGACAAAATCGTACCGGTGGATGTGTATATTCCGGGTTGCCCACCAACACCTGCGGCTACGCTGTACGGTTTTGCCATGGCACTTGGCCTACTGGAACAGAAAATCCATGCCCGCGAACCTGGTGAGATTGACGCTCAACCTGCGCATATTCTGCATCCGGATATGGTTCAACCATTGCGTGTGCGTATTGATCGCGAAGCGCGTCGTCTGGCCGGTTATCGCTATGGCCGCCAGATTGCCGACAGCTACATGAACAATCTCGCCACCGGAGGAGACAGCGTTCAGCAATGGCTGGCTCACGAGAACGATCCGCGTCTGACCGAGATAGTCTCTCACCTTGAAGCCGTAGTGATGCAGGAGCGCGTGTAATGAGCGAGTCGGTGGTGTTTTGCCAGCTTAGCCGTAAGTTTGTTGATGAAAACGACAACACTCCGAGTGATGCGCAACAGGTGGTTTATTACAGCCTGGCAATCGGCCACCATCTCGGCGTTATCGACTGCCTGAAAGAGAATTTGGTTTGTTCGTTTGAGTCTTATCGAGCGTGGATTGCTACGCTCGAAGAGGGCAGCGAAGCGCGGCGCAAAATGGAAGGTGTGCCACGTTATGGCGAAATCGTTATCGACCAAAGCCATGTCGTCTTATTGGCTAAAGCGTTTGATGCCGCAAAACCAACACAAACTGAACAGCAACAACAGTGGAGCCAGGAATTGCTCGACATGCTGCAAGCCATTCAACAAGAACCCGCCATTTATTTGATGGTTCGGAGACGTTACGACCTCGACCAAAATAATTCGAGTTGCAGCAAGGCAGCAACTGAGGAAGTCCCCGGGAGCATAGATAACTATGCGACCGGGGCGAGCGAAGGCAGCCAACGCGGCTGCGGATCGAAGAATGAAGGTCGTAGTGTATTACTTTGCGTCGGCAACCCCATGATGGGCGATGACGGCGCAGGCCCAATGCTTGCCGAAAAATGCCTGGCCGCCCCACAAGGTGACTGGGTGGTTATCGACGGCGGCACCGCACCTGAAAATGATGTGGTAGCGATTCGCGAACTGCGTCCAGAACGTTTGCTGTTGGTCGATGCCACCGATATGGGCCTGGCTCCGGGTGAAATCCGCATTATTGATCCGGACGACATCGCCGAAATGTTCATGATGACGACACATAATATGCCGCTTAATTATCTGATTGATCAGATTAAAGAAGATGTTGGTGAAGTCATTTTTCTCGGCATCCAACCGGATATCGTCGGGTTTTATTATCCAATGACTGACGCGATAAAAGCCGCCGTTGAGACGGTGTATCAACGCCTTGCTGGCTGGGAAGGGAAAGGTGGTTTTGCGGAGCTCGAAGCGCCGGAGTACGAATAATTTTTGGTGGATGTCGCTGTCGCTAATCCCCCCTACAGGTTTGTAGGTCGGGTTAGCGCCAGCGACACCCGACGATAAATTCCCCACTGTCATCTGCCCAAATGACATCGTCAAATGTGTCGAAGTCAGTGTCATCCCGCCCTTGATCAATACACAACGCCTTGAATCACGCTAGCTTCAAAGTTGGCACACTTTATGTATGTCTATCGCCGACTTATAAAAACAGGAGTTTATGATGAACCGCTTCATCATTGCTGATTCGAGCAAATGTATTGGCTGTCGCACTTGCGAAGTGGCCTGTGTCGTCTCCCACCAGGAAGCGCAGGATTGTGCGGCATTAACACCGCAAACCTTCCTTCCACGTATTCATGTGGTTAAAGGCGTGAACGTTTCTACCGCGACGATGTGCCGCCAGTGCGAAGACGCACCTTGTGCCAACGTCTGCCCGAACGGTGCGATTAGCCGCGAGCATGGCTTTGTGAATGTGATGCAAGAACGTTGCATCGGCTGCAAAACCTGCGTGGTTGCCTGCCCATATGGCGCGATGGAAGTCGTTGTTCGTCCGGTTGTGCGCAATAGCGGCGCAGGTCTTAATGTGATGGCAGAAAAAGCCGAAGCGAACAAGTGCGACCTTTGCCACACCCGCGCAGAAGGCCCGGCGTGCATAGAATCTTGCCCAACCAACGCCATTATCTGCGTTGACCGCAACATGCTTGAACAAATGAGTGCCGAGAAACGCCGCCGTGCTGCGTTTGACTCCACTTCATCTCTGATTTTCTAATGCATCCCCAAATAATTGGAGTTGCATCAAGGCGGCAAATGAGCCAATCCCGACGAGCTTACTCAAGTAAGTGATTCGGGTTGGTGACTGCAGCCAACACAGATGCAGCTTCAAGAATGAAGGGGATTGAATTTTCACTTTTAACAGGTCTGTTACCGATGAAAAAAATTACCAGCGTTTGCCCGTACTGCGGTGCGGGTTGCAAACTGAAACTGGTTGTTGAGAAGAACAAAATTATCCGTGCCGAAGCGGCTGATGGCGTGACGAACCAAAATGAACTCTGCCTGAAAGGCTATTACGGCTGGGATTTTCTCAACGACACTAAGCTGCTCACACCGCGTCTGACGCAGCCAATGATTCGTTACGAAAAAGGCGACAAACTCCAGCCAGTTAGCTGGGAAGAAGCCATCAGCTATACCGCGAAACGCCTGAAAGCGATTAAAGAGCAATATGGCCCGCGTTCCATTATGACGACGGGTTCGTCACGCGGTACGGGTAACGAAACCAACTATGTGATGCAAAAATTTGCGCGTGGCGTGCTGCATACCAACAACGTTGACTGCTGTGCGCGTGTTTGCCACGGGCCGTCCGTTGCCGGTTTGCAGGTGACGCTAGGTAACGGCGCGATGAGTAACTCCATCGGCGATATCGAAAATTCAAAATGCCTGCTGGTGTTTGGTTATAACTGTGCCGATTCGCACCCTATCGTTGCGCGTCGTGTGATTAAAGCGAAAGAAAATGGTGCGAAAATCATTGTTTGCGATCCCCGACGCATCGAAACCGCGCGTATTGCCGATCAGCATTTGCAACTGAAAAACGGCTGCAATATGGCGCTGGTTAATGCCTTTGGCTACGTGCTGCTCGAAGAGAATCTTTACGATACAGAGTACGTTGCGAAATTCACCGAAGGGTTGGACGCTTACCGCGAAGTTGTTAAAGGCTACGCGCCAGAAGACGTCGAGCATCTGACGGGGGTTCCGGCACAACAAGTGCGCAAGGCAATGCGTACTTTTGCAGCGGCACCTTCGGCTACCATCATGTGGGGTATGGGTGTGACGCAATTTGGCCAGGCTGTTGACGTGGTAAAAGGGCTTTCAAGCCTTGCTCTACTGACTGGCAATCTGGGCCGTGAAAACGTAGGCGTTGGTCCGGTTCGCGGACAAAACAACGTGCAGGGCGCATGCGACATGGGCGTGCTGCCAAACCAGTTCCCTGGCTATCAGGATGTGGATGACCCGGAAGTGCGTGCCAAATTCGCCAAAGCCTGGGGCATCAACGTTGATGATATGGACGATAAAGTCGGCGTGCGTATCACCGAAGTGCCACATATGGCTATCGAAGGCGAGATGAAAGCCTACTACATCATGGGTGAAGATCCGTTGCAGACCGAAGCCGACCTTGGCCTGGTGCGCAAAGGTTTTGAAGCGCTTGATTTTGTGGTGGTGCAAGACATCTTCATGACCAAAACCGCCGAAGTGGCGGATGTCATTTTGCCAGCAACGTCCTGGGGTGAGCACGGTGGTGTATTTACCTGTGCAGACCGTGGCTTCCAGCGTTTTGAAAAGGCCATCGAGCCGAAATACAACGTCAAACGTGACTGGGAAATTATCAGCCTGCTCGCCACCGAGATGGGCTACCCAATGCACTACGACAACAACCAGCAAATCTGGGACGAGATGCGTGAACTCTGCCCGCTGTTCTACGGCGTAACGTACGAGAAAATGGGTGATATGGGCCACGTGCAATGGCCATGTCCGACGCTGGATCACCCTGGTACACCGTATCTGTATAAAGGCAGTAAGTTCGATACTCCAACCGGTAAAGGCCAGTTGTTTGCAGCGCAGTGGCGCGCACCGGCGGAAACCCCGGATGCTGAATATCCGCTGGTGCTGTGTACCGTGCGTGAGGTCGGCCACTACTCCTGCCGTTCAATGACAGGAAATTGTGCCGCACTGCAAACTCTGGCTGACGAACCAGGATTTGTGCAGATGCACCCGGCAGATGCGCAGCAGCTTGGTATCAAAGACAAACAACTGGTGTGGGTCAGCTCACGCCGCGGCAAAGTTATCAGCCGTGCCGAAGTGAATGAGCGCATCAATCTGGGTTCGGTATACATGACCTATCAATGGTGGATTGGAGCTTGTAACGAGCTGACTCAGGACAACCTTGACCCGATTTCCAAAACACCGGAAACCAAGTATTGCGCGGTTAACGTCAGCAATATTGCTGACCAGGCCTGGGCGGAAAACTACGCACAGACAACGTATAGCGATATGAAGGCAAGGTTGCGTCAGGCTGTAGAGGTTTAAAAAAATGGTGGATGGCGCTTCGCTTATCCACCCTACTAGTTTCTTAAAATTTGGTACTGATTGTGAATCTTAACGGCGTGATGCTTCGCATTCGCGGCAAAGTACAGGGCGTGGGCTTTCGGCCTTTCGTCTGGCAACTGGCACAACAACTCCAACTGACCGGCGATGTCTGTAATGACGGTGCGGGTGTGTTAGTGCGCCTGACTTCAACTGCCGATGCGTTTATCACCCAGCTTCACGCCTATTGCCCGCCACTGGCGCGTATTGATAGCGTTGAGCAAGCCACCATGCAGTGGGAAACATTGCCGCAAGATTTCACTATTCATCACAGTGACAGCAGCACTATGGACACACAAATCGCCCCCGATGCGGCAACGTGCCCAGATTGTCTGCGTGAACTTAATGATGCCAACGATCGTCGTTATCGTTATCCGTTTATCAATTGCACCCATTGCGGCCCCCGTTTCACGATTATTCATGCAATGCCGTATGACCGCCCTAATACGGTGATGGCCGCATTTCCACTTTGCCCGGCATGTGAAACAGAGTATCGCAACCCGATGGAAAGGCGTTTCCATGCCCAGCCGGTTGCCTGCCCCGATTGCGGACCGCAAATATCCTGGCAATGTGGTGAGTTTTCTTTAGAACGTGAAGAAGCTCTACAGGCTGCCGTTACGGCATTAAAAGCCGGAAAGATCGTGGCAATAAAAGGGCTGGGCGGATTCCATCTGGCTGTCGATGCCCGTAATGATACCGCTGTCTCCCGTTTGCGCCACCGTAAGCATCGCCCGGCAAAACCGCTCGCCGTAATGCTGCCGAACCCGCTCGGATTGCCTGCGAACGTCGTCGCACAACTTACTACCCCAGTGGCACCGATTGTCCTAATGGCGAAGTCGGCTTTACGCGGATTAAGTACGCTTATCGCTCCTCACTTGAGCGAAGTCGGTGTGATGTTGCCCGCCAACCCGCTCCAACACCTTTTGATGCAGGATTTTGGTGGGCCGCTGGTGATGACCTCCGGCAATTCAAATGGCAAACCTCCTGCTATCACCAATCAACAAGCGCTCGAAGAACTCGCCGATATCGCAGACGGTTGGCTGCTACATAACCGCGACATTGTTCAGCGCATGGATGATTCAGTAATCCGCAGCAGCGGTGAAGTGCTGCGCCGCGCCAGAGGATTTGTGCCCGATGCCCTACCGCTGCCGCCAGGGTTTGAGACGCTGCCACCCATTCTGGCTGTGGGTGCTGACCTTAAAAACACCTTCTGTTTGTTACGCGACAACCAGGCTGTACTCAGCCAGCATCTTGGTGATTTGTCTGAGGACGGTGTGGAACAACAATGGCAAAAGGCACGCACATTGATGTGCGAAGCCTATGATTTTACACCGCAGCATATTGCGCTAGATGCGCACCCCGGTTACCACAGCGCCCGCCTTGGGCGTGAAATGAATTTGCCCGTGAGCGAAGTTTTGCATCATCACGCTCACGCCGCTGCGTGTCTTGCTGAACACGGTTGGCCACTCGATGGTGGTGATGTGATTGCAATAACTCTCGATGGCATCGGTTATGGCGAGAACGACCAATTGTGGGGCGGTGAGTGCCTGCGGGTTAATTATCGTCACAGTGAACATCTCGGCGGTTTACCGGCAGTCGCATTACCGGGCGGTGATCTCGCGGCTCGCCAGCCGTGGCGTAACTTGCTTGCCCATTGCCAGGCTTTTGTTCCGCAATGGCAACAACACCCTGAAACAGCGGTGATACGTGCACAAAACTGGCCGCTGCTGGCGACGGCAATTGAGCGTGGAATTAACGCACCGGTTGCCTCCTCTGCGGGCCGTTTATTTGATGCAGCCGCCGCCGCGCTGAACTGCGCGCCACTGCAACAAAGTTATGAAGGGGAAGCGGCTTGTCGGTTAGAAGCCCTTGCGTCACAAAGCGGCGAATGCCGCCATCCGGTCGCGCTGCCGGTTATCGCGGGCAAATTCGACATGGCGACATTCTGGCAACAGTGGTTGAGCTGGCATGACTGTGCTCCTGCACGCGCCTGGGTGTTTCATGATGCGCTGGCAAAAGGTTTTGCTGATTTAGCCCGAGCCCATGCGCACCAGCATTCAATTAAGACTCTCGTATTCAGCGGTGGAGTTATTCATAACCAGCTGATGCAAAAACGGTTTTCGTACCATCTCGCAGATTTCAATCTGCTCTTCCCGACACAGTTACCTGCGGGTGACGGTGCTCTTGCATTGGGTCAGGCCCTTGTTGCTGCTGCCCGCCTCACCACTCCTTCACAAGGATAAAATGATGTTATTGCGTGTTCTTCGTGGCAATCCACGTGCCGCAGTTTTACTTGCTGCTTTGGTTGCAGCCAATCTTATCGCCTGGGCATGGGCGCTGGTTTCTTTCCACCACAGCACCGCGCTGATGGCAGCGAGCTTACTGGCCTGGTGCTACGGTCTGCGCCACGCAGTCGATGCCGACCACATTGCAGCAATTGATAACGTCACACGAAAAATGATGCAGCAGGGAAACCGCCCGTTCGGGATTGGAGCCTGGTTCTCGCTCGGCCACTCCAGCATTGTGGTGCTGGCTTCCGTGGCAATCGCTGCGACAGCGGCCGCATTCCAAAGTGATATGGACTGGTTTCATGATGTTGGTGGTGTAATCGGTACCGCAGTTTCGGCGTGTTTCTTGCTGGCAATGGCGTTGGTCAACCTGGTGATTTTACACGGCGTGTGGCGCAATTTCCGTCAGCTAAAACGTGGTGAGTCGCTGTCTGCCGAGGAGATAGACTTTAACGGTGGCGGTATGATGAGCTGGCTTTTCCGCTCCACATTTAAACTTATCAACAAAAGCTGGCACATGTATCTGGTCGGTTTTTTATTCGGCCTGGGCTTTGATACTGCAACGGAAATTGGCGTATTGGGCATTTCTGCCGCCAGTGCTTCAAGCGGGATGTCGATGTGGTCCATTCTGGTGTTTCCGGCACTGTTTGCCAGCGGCATGGCACTGATTGATACTCTCGACAACGTGATTATGGTCGGCGCGTACGGCTGGGCGTTTAGCAAGCCACAGCGCAAGCTCTATTACAATATGACCATCACCGGCACATCCGTTGTTGTTGCGCTGTTTATTGGCGGAATGGAGGCGTTAGGGTTGCTGGCTGATAAATTCGACCTGCATAACGGCTTGTGGAAATGGGTTGATGCGTTGAATGAAAATCTCGGCAATGCGGGCTTTATCGTCGTCGGGCTGTTTATTGTTTGCTGGATTGTGTCGATGCTGAACTACCGCTGGAAAGGGTACGATTCTTTGGTCATCCGCTAAGCGGATAAAGCCTTCTCCTTTCAGAGAAGGCTTTTAATTTTTTACTTCGCTTCAGCCCACGCGCGTTCAATTTCTTCGGCAAGAATCTTCACACCCGCTTCGATTTTGTCAGGCTCTGGCACATAGTTCATGCGCATGCACTGATGCGTGTGCGGCCAGGGTTTATCAAGACCTGGGAAGAAGTAGTCACCCGGCACCATCAATACACCGCGTTTTTTCAGGCGCTGGTAGAGAAGTTCGGTCGAAATCGGCAAATCTTTAAACCAAAGCCAGAGGAAAATCGCACCTTCCGGTTTGTGGATTAGGCAACGTTCAGGCGACAAATAGCGGCGAATGATCGCGATAGTGTCCTGAACACGCTGGTAATAGAACGGTTTGATTACCGTTTCAGACAAACGCAGCAAGTCGTTACGCTTAATCATCTCGCAGGCCATTGCCGGGCCAATGCCACCAGGTGCCAGGCTGATAATCCCGTTCATATTGCTGATAGCAGAGATGATTTTTTCATTCGCGATGATGATGCCGCAGCGGCTACCCGGCAAACCCAGTTTTGACAAGCTCATGCACAGAATGATGTTCGGGTTCCACAGCGGGCGCGCTTCGCTGAAAATAATGCCGGGGAACGGGACGCCATATGCGTTATCAATCACCAGTGGGATGCCGTGCTGATGCGCCAGCGCATCAAGCTTTATCAGCTCCTCATCAGTGATGACGTTGCCGGTCGGGTTGGTTGGGCGCGATACGCAAATCATCCCGGTGTCTGGGCCAATATGCAGATGTTCAAAATCTACGTGGTACTTAAACTGGCCTTCTGGCAGCAGCTCAATATTCGGGCGCGTCGAGACAAACAAGTCTTCTTCAAGGCCTGAATCCGCATAACCGATGTATTCTGGAGCTAGCGGGAATAACACTTTTTTAGTGCTGCCATCCGCGTAACGGCCTGCGAACAGGTTAAACAAGTAGAAAAATGCACTCTGACTGCCATTTGTCAGTGCAATATTCTGCGGGGCAATATCCCAACCTAATTCTGTGCGCAGCATATCCGCAAGCGCATCGAGTAACTCACTTTTCCCCTGCGGGCCATCGTAATTGCACAGGGCATCGGTCATTTTCCCGTTTGCCAGCATGTCTGCCAGCAGTTCCTGGAAGTAGTCGTTCATCGCAGGAATTTGTGCAGGATTACCGCCACCGAGCATGATTGCTCCAGGTGTGCGTAGGCCGTCGTTAAGATCCTCCATCAGGCGTGTGATGCCTGCATGGCGGGTAAATTTGTCGCCGAAAAGTGAAAACGTCATAACCTAAATCTGTCTTTGACTATCAAAAGAGGCTAACCATAACGCCGGAGAAGACGTGGTGCAAACGCATTAAGGATAGCCTCTATTCGGTAATATGCTGTGTATTTACGGTTAAGCAGCACATCATGTCGTTGAAAATTTCAACCCTCTCTCTGGTGAAAGAGCCAGGGTGAGGGTCTACTGATTACCTGCCCACACCACCATCACTTTGTCATCGCCTGATGCCCGGCTAAAACCATAGCCTTGCTTCATGTTCAGCGTGTTCTGTTGACCCGCGCCGATTGCCTGATGGCGGGCGCGGAACTGGCTAATTTTCTGCCAGTGCGAAAGAGTTGCCAGGTTTTGCCCCCAATTCATATCGGAACGCGTTCCCTGAAGCGGGTCAGAACCGGTCGGGCCAAACGGGCGCTCAGTCTCATCGCCATAGAAAATCTGTACGGCACCAGGTGCGAGTAATAACAGCTCCGCTGCACGTTGGCCGCCTTCGCGGAACAAGCGAGTATCGTGCGAGGAAAGATAGCTAAGAACGTTAAAATCCTGCAACCTGGTCGACATTTGCTGCCAGGTGAGATCCATATCAGCCAGGCAATTAACCGCTTTTGCTGCCTGCTCCTGGTAATCAAAATTGATCATCGCGTCAAAGCCGCTGGTGTAGTAGTCACTTTTCATCACGCCGTGACCCCAGGATTCACCAGTCATCCAGAATGGTGCGTCATCTAACTTCTTCTGTGGGTTAGCTTTTTTCCATTCGGCCAGCGCGCTAACAGACTGCTCTTTAAGCTGTTGCCAACCCGCTTTCTCGACATGTTTTGCCGTGTCCACCCGGAAACCGTCAATACCGTAATCGCGAACCCACTGGCTGAGCCAGTGAGTCAGATAATCTCTTACGGTGTAATCCGCAATCTCTTTGGCGTGGGTATCAGGTTTATGACGATAAAAAATCGGCAACTCCGCAGGTTGCGTGGACTCCGTTTTTAAGTCTGGCAGGAAGGCGAGCGACATCGTTAAATCATCAAAACTAGGGCTGTCGTAGTTGCCAATATCGGTACGGATCCAATTTTTCCCCCACCAATTTTGCCAGGCAGCGCTGTCACTGAAGTTAATGTAATCATTGAAGGTGTGCCAGCTTTGGCCGGGACCTGGCTTCCAATCAGTCCAGTGCTTACCGAGCGTTTTTGTTAATTCATCGCCTTTGAGGTACAACGCACCAAACTGATATTCCTGCATGTCAGCAAGCGTTGCATAACCCGTATGGTTCATCACAATGTCGAACAAAATGCGAATACCGCGTTTGTGGGCTTCATCCACAAGCTGGCGCAGTTCATCCTCGGTGCCCATATTGGCGTCGAGTTTTGTCCAGTCCATCGTGTAGTAACCGTGGTAAGCGTAATGCGGGAAATCCCCTTTCGTACCACCGCCAACCCAACCGTGGATTTGTTCCAACGGCGAGCTAATCCACAGTGCATTCACGCCCAGTTGCTGAAGATAATCGAGTTTGTGGGTTAAACCGGCCAGGTCGCCGCCGTGGAATGTCCCAATTTCCTGCATACCATCTTTGTGGCGGCCATAGCTGTTATCGTTTTTCGGGTCGCCATTTTCAAAACGGTCAGTCAGCACAAAATAGACAGTGGCGTTATGCCAGCTAAACGGCGCTGCCTGTTTAGTCGTGGCTGATTCCAGAAGTAGCAGGCCGTTGCTGTTCGCCGCAGGCATCAGGGTAATCTGGCCTTGTTTTACCGTTGCCGTCGCACCGCTGTAGAAATCGCGCACCTCGCGACCTTCAGGGAAGGTTTTGCTGACATCTACCGTAAGTGGTTTGCCATCCCATTTTGGGCACTGCCGAGTCACATCAACCGGTGCTGCTTGTGCCTCGCTGTGCACACTTAGGCTAAGAGTAGGGGTGCCACTGCGCGTATCAATGTGTATCTGATATTCACCTTCACGAAACAAGCGCCAGACAGGAGCTTCTCCCTCACAAGGTTTCAGCGAAAGTGCCTGATTGAGCTTGATGGATTCTGCGGGTTGCCAACAGGCCTGGTCGAGTTTTAGGGTCAACGGCAGCGTACCTTTCGCAAGTTTTGCGTGGCTCACAAATAGACCTGGATTTTGCTCTTTAAACGCCGGTAAGCCGGATAATGACCAGGCTGCCTGCACAAGACCAGGGAACAAAAGAAATAGCAGAGGTAGTGTTTTCATAGGGTTAAGCCCGTGATTATCTTTTATACAGTGTGCCACTGTTTTATATCGCGGAGTTCATCCCAAAGCGGGTTATACGGGGAGGAGATAATAGGGTGAGTGATGGCGTTATCAGTTTGCTCAAATATGAGATAACTATCGCATATTACGACATTTTTTATCGTCATAAGAAGATCGTACGTGACTTCATTTAGGAATCGGATTATTTCTTTTGGTGCTCTGGAAGGTTATTTTTGATAGTATTCGCCTTTACTTCATTCGATTACTTTTGACAATTAAGGCATAAGAGACATATCGATTCGACCAGGAGATCCAATGATATCAACCCCAATCCGACGATTTGGGGCCGCGATACTCATGTTACTGACCTTCAGTTTTTCAGCTGGGGTATTAGCAAGTAAACATGAGCCAAAATCGCATAAAGCCCATTTAGTTACGACAAAAAATACAGCAACAAAAAGCACGACGACACAAAGTAAGAAACTGGCAAGTAGTAAGAAAGAGTATTCTCGCAATAGTGAAATTGCATCGCTCCCTGATTTGCGAAAATACCCTTCCGGAACACCTAGAAAAAAAGCGTTTCTCCGGACGGTCATGCCATATATTACTACTCAAAATGCAGCGATCACCGCAGACCGTAACTGGTTGGTTTCTAAGCAATATGAGAAACGCTGGTCACCGTCAGAGCGTACGCGTATGAAGGATATTACTAAACGCTATAAAATTGCGTGGAATGGTAATACGAATCGCGTGCCGTGGAACCAATTGATGGAAAAAGTCGACATCATTCCTACCAATATGGTGGCAACGATGGCCGCAGCCGAAAGTGGCTGGGGTACGTCTAAACTTGCACGTAGTAATAACAACTTGTTTGGTATGAAGTGTAGCAAGCGGCATTGCAACAGCGAACCAGGCAAAGTTAAAGGCTATTTGCATTACGATTCAGTTAATGAAGGCGTTAACGCTTACGTTACAAATCTGAATACGCATCCAGCCTATAAATCTTTCCGTAAATCACGCGCTCAATTGCGTAAAGCGGATCAAGAAGTGACAGCCAGCAATATGATTCATAAGCTGAAAGGGTATTCCACGAGGGGAAGTAGCTATAACAACTTCCTATTTGCGATGTACCAATCCAATCAGCGTTTTATGGCACCGAACTAATTAATTAAAATAGAATGTTAATAATAAGTAATAATTCACGCCTTCAATTAGAAGGCGTTTTTTTATCAAAAATTCAGTCGTTACACCAGTATTTCACTGTGCCTCTCACGATGTTCCTTCGGCGTTGCGTCATACTCCTTTTTGAACACCGAATAGAAATATTGTAGCGAAGGGTAACCGCACATCTGCGATATTTCATTGATAGACAAAGACGTAGACACCAGCAGGCTGCGCGCTTTTTCTAGCTTTTCGGCATGAATCATCGCATGAATTGTTTCGCCGACTTCCTCTTTAAAACGCTTCTCAAGATTCGAGCGAGAAATCCCCACCGCATCCAACACTTGTTCAACTTTAATGCCTTTACAAGCATGGTTGCGTATGTAGTGCATCGCCTGAATGACCGCGGGATCATGCAAAGAGCGATAATCTGTTGAACGTCTTTCGACCACTCGCACCGGTGGAACCAGAACGCGCTGTAAGGCCAGGGGTTCATTGTCCATTAAACGGTGCAACAGTTTGGCAGCCTGATAACCCATCTGCCTGGTCCCCTGCGCCACCGACGAAAGTGCGACCCGAGACAGATATCGGGTCAATTCTTCGTTATCAATCCCAATCACGCAGAGCTTTTCCGGCACTGGAATATGCAGATGTTCGCAAACTTGCAGCAGATGCCGTGCACGGGCATCTGTTACAGCAATAATCCCGGTTTGTGGAGGCAATGTTTGCACCCAGTCCGCCAGCCGGTTTTGCGAGTGTTGCCAGTTTTCTGGCGCTGTCTCTATCCCCTGATAAACCACGCCACGATACTTTTCTTTCACCACGAGTTGGTTAAAAGCATATTCGCGTTCCATAGCCCAGCGCTTGCCGCTTGAGTTTGGTAACCCGTAGAAGGCAAAACGCTGAACGCCTTTCTCCTTGAGATGCAAAAATGCGCTTTCCACCAATGCGTGGTTATCAGTCGCAATGTAATGCACTGGCGGATAATGCTCAGGTAAGTGATATGAGCCACCGATACCGACAATCGGCACGTCTGCTCCCGCTAGCAGGCGCTGGATTTCTGCATCATCAAAATCGGCAATCACACCATCACCCAACCACTCCTTGATGTTGTCGATGCGGGCACGAAAATCTTCTTCAATAAAAATATCCCACTCAGATTGAGACGCCTGCAAATATTCGCCAACCCCTTCCACTACCTGGCGGTCGTAGGCTTTATTGGCATTGAATAACAACGTAATGCGATGACGTTTCTCAAACATGTTTGTTTCCTGATAACAAAACCTTAAATGCAATATCACAACCGTAGCAATGCCGGGAAAACAAACCCCGGCATTGTGATCATTTGCACATTCTTATGCTCTGCGTTTCGTTGCCGAATCCATCCATACCGCCAGTAATAAAATTGCCCCTTTTACGATGTACTGCCAAAACGTGGGCACGTCCATCATGCTCATTCCGTTATCCAGCGAGGCCATGATAAATGCGCCCATCACCGCACCAGCAACACTCCCAATGCCGCCAGCGAGGCTCGTTCCACCAATCACACATGCAGCAATTGCATCAAGTTCGGCAATGTTTCCGGCAGACGGAGAACCGGCTCCCAGACGCGAGCTGAGAATCAAACCTGCAATGGCAACCATCAGGCCATTTATGGCAAATACTGCCAGTTTGGTGCGCTCAACATTAATACCAGAAAGGCGTGCTGCTTCGATATTGCCGCCAATCGCATAAATGCGCCGCCCAAACGCGGTGCGGGTCGCCATAAACATTCCCGCCAGCAGTAATAACGTGAGGATCAGCACCGGCGTTGGCACACCACGATAGTCATTAAGTAACCAGATAGCGCCAAGCACGATAACTGCCGTGATAGCCTGCCGCCCTACTGCACCTGTAGATGCAGGCGTTGCCAACCCAAGCGCCTGGCGACGAGTGCGCATCCGCCATTGCCACGCAACAAACATGACAAGGCCTAACGTACCAATCCCAAATCCGATACCGTCTGGCAGGTAGCTTTGTCCGATTTGCGACATTGCGGCACTGGTTGGCGAAACAGTGGTGCCGTTGGTAATACCTATCAACACGCCGCGAAACGCCAACATTCCAGCAAGTGTGACGATAAACGACGGTACTTTTCGGTATGCCACCCACCAACCATTCCACGCGCCCAGCAGCAACCCGAGGACGAGCGTTACGGCAATCGTGAGTGGCAATGGCCAACCTAACCAAACATCAAAAATTGCTGCTACACCGCCCAGTAAACCCATCATCGAGCCGACTGAAAGATCAATTTCTGCTGAGATAATGACGAACACCATGCCCACTGCCAATATTCCGGTAATCGCGGTTTGGCGCAGCAGGTTAGACACATTTCGGGCACTAAGATAAGCGCCTTCAGTCGTCCAGGTGAAAAACAGCATGATCACGACAATGGCTGCAATCATGACAAAAACCTGCAAATTGAGCGCCCGTAAGCCTGCAAAAGGTGAAGCTGTGGGTGCCGTTAGTTTCATTTCAGACTGATTGCTTTTCGACATGCTTTTCACTCCTCAGTGCGGCTTCCATGACTTGCTCCTGGGTCAGGTTGTGGTTAATCAGGTCAGCTTTGATTCGCCCCTCATGCATCACCAGCACTCTGTCGCTCAGACCGAGTACTTCTGGCAATTCTGATGAGATGACAATGACTGCAATTCCTTGCTGAACCAATTGATTGATAAGTTTGTAGATTTCATACTTCGCGCCAATATCAATGCCGCGAGTTGGTTCATCCAGAATCAGGATGCGCGGATTGAGCAGCAAGCAACGCGCAAGAATCGCTTTTTGCTGATTACCGCCACTCAAGCGGCCAATCGCCAGCTCTGGCGACGAGGTTTTTACTTTCAGCCGTTGAAGTGATTGCAGGATGCAGTTTTGTTCGGCGGCGTCATCAAGGTGAGTCAGCGCGCCTGAAAATTGGCTTAATGCGGCAAGCGTAATATTTTGCCCCACAGCCATTACCGGTACGATGCCATCTTTTTTACGATCTTCGGGTACCATCGCAATACCATGAGCAATAGCTTGCTGGCAGTTACGGATAGCAACCTGCTTGTTTTCAATGAAAATACGGCCTTCGGATTTCCCAGGCCAGACGCCAAACAAACACTGCACCGCTTCAGTTCTCCCTGCGCCAACCAGCCCTGCAATCCCCAGAATTTCGCCTTTATGCAGTGAAAACGAAATATCGTTCACTCGTTTGATATTCCGGTTAACCGGATGCCAGGCGGTGAGATGCTCAACACGCAGAATTTCATCGCCCATCTGGTGTGGCTCATTGGGATAGAGCGCTGTTAGCTCACGCCCCACCATCATGGTGATAATGTCTTCTTCACGCATTAATTCGGCATCGCGGGTGCCAATTGGCTGCCCGTCGCGGATAACACAGATGGTATTGGAAATGGCTTTAACTTCATTGAGCTTGTGGGAGATATAAATACAGGCGATGCCATGGGCTTGCAGATCACGAATAATCGCTAACAGTACCGCCGTTTCTTGCTCGGTGAGCGAGGCTGTGGGTTCATCCAGAATCAGCAAGCGCACCTGTTTATTCAGTGCCTTGGCAATTTCGACAAGCTGTTGCTGCCCAAGCCCCAGTGAACCGACACGGGTATCTGGCGAAATATTTAAGCTCACCTGTGCCAGCAGCTTTTGGCAACGGAGCGTCATGCTGTCGTAATCCAATACACCATATTGGGATAACTCAGCACCAAGGAAAATATTCTCAAGCACCGTCAGATGCTTAACTAACGCTAGCTCCTGGTGAATGATTGCAATGCCTTTGCGTTCGGTGTCGCGGATATGGCTCGCCTGGAGTTTTTCACCGGCAAACCAAATTTCACCTTCGTAACTACCGTAAGGATAAATGCCGCACAGCACTTTCATCAGCGTGGATTTGCCCGAACCATTTTCCCCGCAAAGTGACATCACTTCACCGGTATCAACAGCCAGACTGACGTTATCTACGGCCTTCACGACGCCAAAGGCCTTGGTGATATTTTTCATTTCCAGTAAATAAGGCATAGCCCCTCCTTTACCTGTTAAGGGTGGGTTTCGCCCGTGGCAAAGCACGGGCGCAGTGGGCTATAGCTCGTTCTTTTTGTGGAAACCGTCAGCCACGACGGTGCTATCGATATTGGTTTTATCTACTTCGATTGGCGTCAACAGCCGTGAAGGGACATCTTTCATACCATTATTTAATACGGCATCCGAAGCAGGTTTTTTACCCTCACCTAATTCCACGGCTATTTCAGCAGCCGTATTCGCAAGCTTGGTGATTGGCTTGTATACCGTCATGGTTTGCGTGCCAGCAATAATACGTTTCACCCCGGCTAAATCCGCATCCTGCCCGGAAATCGCGACTTTCCCCGCTAAACCTTGCGCGCTTAATGCCTGAATAGCACCTCCAGCCGTCGCATCGTTTGATGCTACAACAGCATCAATTTTGTTATTGTTAGCCGTCAGCGCATTTTCCATAATTTTCAAAGCGTTTTCAGGTAACCAACCATCGGCCCATTGATCACCGACGACTTTTATTTTCCCGCTATCAATATAAGGTTTTAATACCTTCATCTGCCCTTCGCGGAATAATTTGGCATTATTATCAACAGGAGAACCTCCCATTAAGAAATAATTACCAGAAGGTACTTTATTAACAATACTTTGCGCCTGAAGCTCGCCCACCTTTTCATTATCAAAAGAGATGTAATAATCAATATCAGCATTATTAATCATGCGATCGTAAGCTAATACTTTTATCCCTTCTCTTTTCGCTTCTGCAATCACATTGCTTAATACCTGGCCGTTGTAAGGAATAATGACTAACACATCGACGCCGCGGTTAATCATGTTTTCGATTTGCGACATTTGCGTTTCTTCGTTGCCGTTGGCGGATTGCACAAACACTTTCGCGCCCAATGACTCTGCTTTTTTAACAAAAATATCGCGATCTTTTTGCCAGCGTTCGAGGCGCAAATCATCAATCGCCATGCCGATTTTTACTTCTTTGGCGATACCGCTGATGCTGGTTAGGACAAGTGAGGCGCACAACGTTAGTAAGAGGTTCTTAATCTTCATTTTTATACCTGTAGGGTGGGGATTAATCGGATTAAAAATTATTAACATCTGTTGACCAAGGGCAATTGTTATCTGCGAATAGCATTCCAGCAATTACAGATTTTTATCTTCCCATTACGTTTTTTTGTTTAATTGTTAATTTATGATGGCGATCGAATTTTAAATTAACAATCTCACTCGTTGCGTTATTTATTGGAATAACGCTCGGTATCTTTATTTTATTAATTTCAGCATTTTTGCGAGGCGGCGCACATTTGAGCATTCTCTTAATCGCAGTGTGAAATAACGTAATTGAGCAATGGCCGAGGAAAATACAGGATGGTTGCAGAATCGCTTACTTGCCGTTCCCCTGATTATGGAGTCAATTATGCAAGCCTATTTCGACCAACTTGACCGTGTCCGTTTTGAAGGCACTAAAACTACCAATCCACTGGCATTCCGCCACTATAACCCGGACGAAATCGTTCTGGGCAAACGTATGGAAGAACACCTGCGTTTTGCGGCATGTTACTGGCATAACTTCTGCTGGAACGGTGCAGATATGTTCGGTGCCGGTTCTTTTGAACGCCCATGGCAGCAAGCAGGTGATGCATTAGGCCTGGCAAAACTTAAAGCCGATGTGGCCTTCGAATTCTTCCAGAAGCTCAACGTACCGTACTACTGCTTCCACGATGTGGATGTTTCACCAGAAGGGTCATCGCTGAAAGAGTATCTGAATAACTTCGCGCAAATGACTGACGTGCTGGCACAAAAACAGCAAGAAAGTGGTGTTAAGTTACTGTGGGGTACCGCCAACTGCTTTACCCATCCTCGCTACGGTGCGGGTGCTGCGACAAATCCAGATCCAGAAGTTTTCTCCTGGGCGGCAACTCAGGTCGCCACTGCGATGAATGCCACTCACAAACTGGGTGGTGAAAACTACGTGTTGTGGGGTGGCCGTGAAGGTTATGAATCCCTGCTCAATACAGACCTGCGTCAGGAACGCGAGCAAATTGGCCGCTTCTTGCAGATGGTAGTTGAGCACAAACACAAAATTGGTTTCCGTGGCACGCTGCTTATTGAACCAAAACCGCAAGAACCTACCAAGCATCAGTACGATTACGATGTCGCCACGGTTTATGGCTTCCTGAAACAGTTTGGTCTGGAAAAAGAGATCAAAGTAAATATTGAAGCCAACCACGCAACGCTTGCAGGCCACTCGTTCCATCATGAAATTGCCAGCGCGATTGCTCTGGGTATCTTCGGCTCAGTCGATGCCAACCGTGGTGATCCGCAATTGGGTTGGGATACCGACCAGTTCCCAAACAGCGTTGAAGAAAACTCACTGGTGATGTACGAAATCCTGAAAGCGGGTGGATTCACCACTGGTGGCCTGAACTTTGATGCCAAAGTTCGTCGCCAGAGCACCGATAAGTACGATCTGTTCTATGGTCATATTGGTGCGATGGATGTTATGGCGCTGTCACTGAAAATTGCTGCACGCATGATTGAAGACGGTGAGCTGGATAAGCGCGTCGCAAAACGTTATGCCGGTTGGAATGGTGAAGTAGGCCAGCAAATTCTGAAAGGGCAAATGTCGCTGGCTCAAGTTGCGCAGTACGCTGAACAACATAACCTGGCACCGCAGCATCAAAGCGGACATCAGGAGTTGCTGGAAAATCTGGTCAACCATTACCTGTTTGATAAATAAATTATCTGTACGGTAAATAGTCATCCCAGCGCCACGTTTATCGTGGCGTTGTTATAAGGAGCGCTCAGTATGTATATCGGAATCGACCTCGGAACATCGGGTGTGAAGGCTATTTTGCTTGGAGAGCAAGGCGAAGTGCTGGCTTCACAAACTGAAACGCTGGCAGTGTCACGTCCACACCCTTTGTGGTCAGAGCAAGATCCAGATCACTGGTGGCAAGCCACTGACCGGGCGATGAAAGCACTCGGTGAGCAGCATTCCCTGCAAGATGTGAAAGGGCTAGGGATTGCTGGGCAGATGCACGGCGCCACACTGCTTGATAACCAGCAGCAGGTTTTACGCCCGGCTATTTTATGGAACGACGGCCGCTGTGGTGAAGAGTGCGCGCTGCTCGAAGCAAGCGTTGCCGATTCACGCAAAATTACTGGCAACCTGATGATGCCAGGTTTCACTGCACCAAAACTACTGTGGGTGAAACGCCACGAACCCGAAGTTTTCGCGCAAATAGACAAGGTTCTGTTGCCAAAAGATTACCTGCGTTTGCGTATGACCGGTGTTTTTGCAAGCGATATGTCCGATGCCGCAGGAACCATGTGGCTGGATGTCGCGAAGCGAGACTGGAGCGACAAAATGCTCGATGCCTGTCAGTTAAGCCGCCAGCAAATGCCTGATTTATACGAAGGCAGTGAAATTACTGGCACGCTAAAAGCTGTAGTCGCACAAGCATGGAACATGCCCGCAGTCCCCGTGGTTGCAGGCGGTGGTGACAACGCAGCAGGTGCCGTTGGCGTGGGTATGATGGACGTTGGGCAAGCGATGCTATCGCTTGGCACATCTGGCGTATATTTCGCCGTCAGTGATGGCTTCCGTAGTCAGCCAGAGAGCGCCGTTCATAGCTTTTGCCACGCATTGCCGAACCGCTGGCATTTGATGTCCGTGATGCTGAGCGCCGCATCGTGCCTGAGCTGGGCTGCGACACTTACCGGGTTGGGTACAGTTCCTGCGTTGCTAGCCGCCGCCGAAAAAGCCAATAAAGATGCCGGAGATGTCTGGTTCCTGCCCTATCTTTCTGGTGAGCGCACACCACACAATAATCCGCAGGCAAAAGGTGTTTTCTTCGGTCTGACTCATCAGCATGGCCCCGCAGAACTTGCCCGCGCAGTGCTCGAAGGTGTGGGGTATGCCCTGGCAGATGGCATGGACGTGGTGCATTCCTGCGGCGTCACACCGCAAAGTGTCACGCTAATTGGTGGCGGAGCCCGAAGCCCTTACTGGCGACAAATGCTGGCGGATATCAGTGGGCAAACGCTGGATTATCGCACTGGTGGTGATGTTGGCCCGGCTCTCGGTGCAGCACGGCTCGCGCAAATCGCCATGTCTCCCGAGAAGCCTTTGCAGTCACTTCTTCCGCAGTTACCGCTTGAGCAACAACATAAGCCAGATATGGCACACCATGAACGTTACAAAGCGCGCCGCAAAGTGTTTCACCAGATTTATCAGCAACTGTTGCCGTTGATGTCTTGATGGTTTTCCCTCTCTCTTCACGGAGAGAGGGAAAGTTAGTCCCAATTCACCCTCACCTTGTCCGTTTTTGGTATTAGCAACAATGCAAACCCTTGTCACAATGGATTCATACCCACTGATGAGGAGTCCGAAAATGTCCCGTTCCGCATTGATTAATATCGACACGCAGCAATCGTTTTTTCATCGTGATTACTGGCAAGAAGACGATTTTCCAGCATTCCAACAGGCCATTTCACGGCTAATTTCCGGCTGCCAGGACTTGCAAATTCCGGTGGTGGATATCTTCCATGTTGACGATCAAGGCCCATTTTCAATGGCTTCCGGCTACGTTAAAGCAATGCCTTTCTTACAGCATCAAGCTGATATGACGTTTCATAAACACGTTCATAATGCGTTTACTGATACTGGACTCGATTTGTGGCTGCGCCAGCGCGACATTAATCATCTGATTATCTGCGGGATTCGGACTGAACAATGTTGCGAAACTACCACGCGAGTCGCGTCCGATTTAGGTTATCGTGTTTCATTTGTAAGCGAGGCGATGCTCACCTTCCCGATGAGTTGGAAAGGCGTTACGCTGGATACTGCAACCCTACGCCATCGTACTGAAACGGTGCTGGCAGGGCGTTTTGCGGAAGTTCAAACCGTTGCTGAATGCCTGGAGTCAAAATAGTGAGTATTGGGGTCTGGTTCGTTGTATTACCTGGTGTGTTGTCTCTCGACCTGACTGGCCCGGCGGAAACACTGGTGCTAGCAGGAGACGCATTCCATTTGCATTTTATCGGCCCGGACCCACAAGTAACCACTTCAATCGGGCTTAACTTTTCTGGCATCGAACCGCTGCCAGAAAGTTTCCCTGCCGGCAGTCTGTTGGTGCTGCCTGGCGTTTGCGATTCAAACCGCTTTTTTGATACTCCACAGGCTGAGTTAGTACGACGTTGGCTGACACGCCTGCAACCGCAAATCCACAGCCAACAACTCAATTTAATGTGCGTCTGCTCCGGTTCGCTGCTGGCCGCAAAAGCCGGACTAATGAACGGTATGCAATGCACTACGCATCACGATGTTCTGGAAAGACTACGTGCCGCAGCGCCCACCGCGCAGGTAAAAGACAATCGAATTTTTGTTGAAGACCGAGGCGTCTGGACGAGCGCAGGCATTACATCTGGCATCGATTTGTCGCTGCATCTTATCAACCGTTACTGCGGGCCAAAAGCCGCGTTGGATGTCGCTCGCGAGATGGTGGTGTGGTTTCGTCGTTCCGGTGATGACCCGCAATTATCGCCGTGGCTGCGCTATCGCAACCACATTCATCCCGCGGTACATCGCGCTCAAGATTTACTCTCAGCCATGCCTGAATCAGCGTGGAATGTGCAAGATATTGCCGACAAAGTTCACGTCAGTTCACGCCATTTATCGCGGCTTTTTCAGCAACACTTAGGGATTTCAGTGCGGGATTATCTGGAGCAATTACGCCTGGCGGTAGCCGAACAGCGTTTATTACAAGGCCAACGCATGGAGCAGGCGGCGGTTGCTGCGGGGTTTTCTTCCCCGCGCCAATTACACCGCGCTCGGGCTCGTAACGCTTAACTCACCATTTTCCGGGTATCGATGCGCTGCAAAGCCATTGAAAGCAGTAAACTTCCTGCAAGCGTGGCACCGAAAATCCACAAAATATCCAGTACGGGCGAGCGGGTTATCTGGTAACCATGGGTGCGCAAGAAGTGGATAATCAGCGCGTGAAAGCCGTAAATGCCCAGTGAATGCTGTGAAATTAATGTCAGCCCCGGCAATGGGCGACCATTCAGGCAATTTTTTACTAATACCAACAAGCTAATCGCGGCGATAAATACCAGCGGCCCACAATAAACATAAAAGGTATCGGCAAAATTACCGTTCACTTCTAGTTGATGACGCGTGCCAGTCGAAATAGAAAAAATACACAGTGCGAATAAACCCACAGCCAGCCCGCTAATCCAGCGCTTATCCGTTTCCAGCATACCAATTGCACGACCCAGTAAGCCGTAGAGCACGTAATAAAACGTATCGCCGCGAATATATAAATTGATCGGTAGCCATTTCACGCCGTCTAACGTTTGCGGCACAGTATTGGGATTGGCAACCACGCCGAGCAACACCATCAACCCCAAAATCACCGTCGCATTCACCTTCTTAACCTGAATCAGTGGCGAAAGCAGGTAAATAACCATGATCGCGAAGAAAAACCACAGGTGATAAAACACTGGTTTTTGTAGGATGTAGCGCAGCGAAAGACCGGCGTTGATGGGGGTCAGTAACTTGATATAGATGAGCGCAATCACGCTATAAAACAGCAAGCATGTAACGATACGCAAAAAGTGGCGCTGCTGCGCGCTGCGCTCGCCAAAAAACAGATAACCTGAAATCATGAAAAAGAGCGGGACGCTCACACGAGAAGCCGAGTTCAGCACGTTCGACAAGTCCCAACTAAATGGAGTGACAATATTCGCGTTGGTGATGTACCAGGTCGTGGTGTGGATCATCACTACCATCAGGCACGCAATTCCACGCAAATTATCAATCCAGTTAATTTTCTGCTGCATTCGTTCCTCTGAGGTTTTGAACGGGTATTAATCTGAGTTTGCATTTGCCCTCTTGCCAGGTACAGACTGGGTTTGCAGAATGCGAAATACCTGTTAATGATTGAATTAACCCTAAATAATTCGAGTTGTGGGTAGGCGGCCAAGGAGCTTATCCCCAGGAGCTTACTTTAGTAAGTGACTAGGGTAAGTGAGTGCAGCCAACACCCCCACAACTTGAAGTATGACGGGTATAACAATAACGATTTTAACGTACAGACAACTAATGATGATGCCAAAGATAAAAAATAGCCGCTGGGTTCTGGTGAGTGCCGCCCTCTTATTAAGTGCCTGTAGTTCGCACGAGCAACAACCACAGTACGCGCAAGTCGCCCAGCATCCTGCGATTGAGGGCGAAGCGATGATAGAAACCTGCAAGCAAGAAGCAGCTCATCGCTACAATACGCGCGCTCAGCGCATCAGCGTTGTTGATTTTAAACAGTATCAAGGAAGCTACGAGATTCTAGGCAGCACGACTCGCCGGGAAGGATTCACCTGCTCTTTCGACGAAAACGGCCAATTTTTACACCTTTCGACGGCATAAAGCCGCAACACAAAGCAAACGCACGCGGATTCGGGCTGTTTATCTTGCACTCAACAGGTATACTGACCGCTTCCCTTTTTAACCCTCTCGAACGCGTGCGAAATCAACATGCAAAAGTTTGATACCAAGACCTTTCAAGGCCTGATCCTGACTTTACAGGACTACTGGGCTCGCCAGGGCTGCACCATTGTTCAACCTTTGGACATGGAAGTCGGCGCCGGCACCTCTCACCCAATGACCTGCCTACGGGCTTTAGGGCCAGAGCCGATGGCGACTGCTTATGTGCAGCCATCTCGCCGCCCTACCGATGGCCGTTACGGTGAAAACCCAAACCGCTTACAGCACTACTATCAGTTCCAGGTGGTGATCAAGCCTTCTCCTGACAACATTCAGGAGCTGTATCTTGGGTCGCTAAAAGAGCTGGGTATGGACCCAACTATTCATGACATTCGCTTCGTAGAAGACAACTGGGAAAACCCAACGCTGGGTGCCTGGGGTCTGGGTTGGGAAGTGTGGCTTAACGGCATGGAAGTGACACAGTTCACTTACTTCCAGCAAGTTGGCGGCATGGAATGTAAGCCTGTTACCGGTGAAATCACTTACGGCTTAGAGCGTCTGGCGATGTACATCCAGGGCGTAGACAGCGTTTACGATCTGGTATGGAACGACGGTCCGCTGGGTAAAACCACTTATGGCGACGTGTTCCATCAGAACGAAGTTGAGCAATCAACCTACAACTTCGAACACGCCGATGTGGATTTCCTGTTCTCCTGCTTCGAGCAGTATGAGAAAGAAGCACAGCATCTGCTGGCGCTGGAAAACCCACTGCCGCTACCTGCTTACGAACGCATTCTGAAAGCCGCGCACAGCTTTAACCTGCTTGATGCTCGTAAGGCCATCTCGGTTACCGAACGTCAGCGCTACATTCTGCGTATTCGTACTCTGACGAAAGCTGTGGCTGAAGCCTATTACGCTTCTCGTGAAGCGCTTGGCTTCCCGATGTGCAATAAGAACAAATAAGAGGCTGCCATGTCTGAAAAAACTTTTCTGGTGGAGATTGGCACTGAAGAGCTGCCACCAAAAGCCCTGCGCAGCCTGGCGGAATCCTTTGCTGCGAACGTCACTGCAGAACTGGATGCGGCAAACCTCGCTCACGGCGAAGTAAAATGGTTTGCGGCTCCACGTCGTCTGGCACTGAAAATTTCTAACCTGGCTGATTCGCAGCCAGACCGTGAAGTTGAAAAACGTGGCCCAGCAATTTCTGCCGCATTTGACGCAGAAGGCAAGCCAAGCAAAGCCGCTGAAGGTTGGGCTCGTGGCTGTGGCATCACGGTTGACCAAGCTGAACGTCTGGCAACAGACAAAGGCGAATGGTTGATGTACCGCGCTCACGTTAAAGGTGAAAGTGCGCACGCACTGCTGCCTGCAATGATCGCGACAGCGTTGACCAAGCTGCCAATTCCAAAATTGATGCGCTGGGGTGCAAACGACACGCACTTTGTGCGACCGGTTCACACTGTAACCCTGCTGCTGGGCGACGAAGTCATTCCGGCAACCATTTTGGGGATTCAGTCCGACCGTGTTATTCGCGGTCACCGCTTTATGGGCGAGCCAGAATTCACTATCGATAATGCCGATCAGTACCCTGAAATTCTGCTGGAACGCGGCAAAGTTGTTGCTGACTACGAGCAGCGTAAAGCGGTAATCAAAGAAGGCGCTGAAGAAGCGGCTCGCAAAATTGGTGGTAACGCCGATCTGAGCGAAAGTCTACTGGAAGAAGTGACTTCTCTGGTGGAGTGGCCGGTGGTTCTGACTGCGAAATTCGAAGATAAATTCCTTGCCGTTCCTGCGGAAGCGCTGGTTCACACCATGAAAGGTGACCAGAAATACTTCCCAGTTTATGGCAACGACGGCAAACTGCTGCCGAACTTTATCTTTGTCGCCAACATTGAGTCAAAAGACCCAATTCAGATTATCTCTGGTAACGAAAAAGTTGTGCGTCCACGTCTGGCGGATGCCGAGTTCTTCTTCAATACCGACCGCAAAAAGCGCCTGGAAGATAATCTGCCGCGTCTGGAAACCGTTCTGTTCCAACAACAGCTCGGTACGCTACGCGACAAAACCAACCGCATCGAAGCTCTTTCAGGCTGGATTGCCGGTCAGATTGGCGCAGATGTAAACCACGCAACGCGTGCAGGTTTGCTGTCCAAATGCGACCTGATGACCAACATGGTGTTCGAGTTTACGGACACTCAAGGCGTGATGGGCATGCACTATGCACGTCACGACGGCGAAGCCGAAGACGTAGCTGTTGCGCTGAACGAGCAATATCAGCCACGTTTTGCGGGCGATGAACTGCCGTCTAACCTGGTTGCTTGCGCCGTGGCTATTGCCGATAAGATGGATACCCTCGCGGGCATCTTTGGTATCGGTCAGCATCCGAAAGGCGACAAAGACCCGTTTGCTCTGCGTCGTGCAGCGCTCGGTGTTCTGCGCATTATCGTTGAGAAAAACCTGCCGCTAGACTTGCAAACGCTGACCGAAGAGGCCGTGCGCCTTTACGGCAGCAAGCTGACCAACCAGAAGGTTGTCGACGAAGTCATCGACTTTATGCTGGGCCGTTTCCGCGCCTGGTATCAGGAAGAAGGTCACAGTGTGGATACCATCCAGGCCGTGCTGGCTCGTCGTCCAACCAAACCAGCAGATTTCGATGCTCGTATGAAAGCGGTTTCCCACTTCCGTACGCTAGAATCCTCATCTGCACTGGCGGCTGCTAACAAGCGTGTTTCCAACATTCTGGCGAAGTCAGACGTAACGTTGAACGACCACGTTCATGCCTCCGTTCTGAAAGAACCTGAGGAAATCCGTCTGGCAACTCACATGGTTGTGCTGCGCGATAAGCTGGAACCATTCTTTGCTGAAGGCCGCTACCAGGAAGCGCTTGAAGAATTAGCTAACCTGCGCGAGCCGGTAGATGCGTTCTTCGATAAGGTGATGGTTAACGCAGAAGAGACAGAGCTGCGCATCAACCGCCTGACGCTGCTGTCCAAACTGCGTGAGCTGTTCTTGCAGGTTGCAGATATTTCTCTGCTGCAATAAGTTCGCTGCTGTTATCTAAAACCCGCTACGGCGGGTTTTTTTTCGCCAACTATTTACTCTGCGTTATCAATGTACTAACCGCTAACCCGTGCCTGGGTGATTAAAGTAAAAATTTACAAACCCGATAATAACTAAAAGAAAACTCATTCCTACAGGCGCGCCGCACACCATGAAAAATATCAAAGTTATAACGGGGATCATCATCACTCTGAGCATTTTCAGCGTGTTATTGCTGGTTACCGGCTCGCTGTATTACTCCTCTGTCAGTAACGACAGGCAAAACTTCCAACACACAGGGCAATTGAACTATCAACAGCAACAGCTCGGTGGCAGCTTCCAGACGCTGGTGCAAACCCGCGTCACCATCAACCGTGTAGCCATTCGTATGCTGAAGAATCAGCGCGATCCCGCAGCCCTGGAAGCAATGAACAAACTGCTGGCGAACGCGACAACATCGCTTGGTGAGGCAGAAAAATACTTCACTAACTATAAAGAGTCGCCACACGTTGATGGCCAGGATGAAGCCATCGATGATCAGGCCGCAGTGCATTACCAGAAGATGCACGACGTGTTACAGCAATCCATCGCGTTCCTGCGTGCGGATAACTATGAAGCCTATGGCAACCTGGATGCTCAGCAGGCGCAAGACGACATGAAAGCGATTTACGACCAGTGGCTGACACATAACACCGCGTTGCTACAGACAGCCAGTGAAGAAAACCAGCGAAGCTTTACCAGCATGCAATGGACATTGGGTGCGATTCTGCTGATTGTCATTGCGGTGATAGTCCTTATCTGGCTCGGATTACAGCGTGTGTTGCTGCGCCCGTTGCAGAATGTGATGGAGCACATTGGCGCTATTGCTGAAGGCGACCTTACCCGACGCATTGATACCGAAGGGCGCAGTGAAATGAGTAAACTCGCCGCAGGCCTGAACGTGATGCAGCAATCCCTGGTGCGCACCGTCAGCACCGTACGCGACAACGCTGATTCTATCTACACCGGGGCAAGTGAAATCTCTGCCGGGAGCAGCGACCTTTCTTCGCGTACCGAACAGCAAGCCGCCTCGCTGGAAGAGACTGCCGCCAGCATGGAACAACTCACCGCCACAGTGAAACAGAATACCGACAACGCACGCCAGGCCACGCATCTTGCGAAGAACGCCTCGGATACCGCGTTAAAAGGTGGCCGTGTAGTAGATAGCGTGGTCAGCACCATGAACGAAATTGCCGAAAGCTCAGAGAAGATTGTTGATATCACAAGCGTTATTGACGGAATCGCGTTCCAGACTAATATTCTGGCGCTGAACGCCGCGGTGGAAGCTGCACGTGCGGGTGAGCAAGGGCGTGGTTTTGCCGTCGTAGCCGGGGAAGTGCGAACGCTGGCTAGCCGTAGCGCTCAGGCTGCGAAAGAAATTAAAGTGCTGATTGAAAACTCAGTTTCCCGTATTGACACTGGTTCAAATCAGGTTCGCGAGGCGGGCGATACCATGAAAGAGATTGTTTCTGCCGTCACACGCGTCACAGACATTATGAGCGAAATTTCATCGGCGTCTGATGAGCAGAGTAAAGGCATCGAACAGGTTGCGCAGGCGGTTTCAGAAATGGACAGCGTCACACAGCAAAACGCCTCTTTAGTTGAAGAATCTGCGGCAGCAGCAGCGGCACTTGAAGACCAGGCCAGCCAGTTACGTCTGGCTGTTGCCGTGTTCCGAATCGAGCACAAGACAAAACAGGAAATTGCGCCTCCAGCCCAGAAATCGCGTGTAAAACCGGCATCGTTGAAGCAGCAGCCCGTGGCTTCTGATACAAACTGGGAAACGTTCTAGCAAATGATAACCCCGCTTCATCTGAGCGGGGTTTTTTCTAACCTTTAACTACTCAACGTACAACCAACACCGAACATTTTGCATGACGAACCACGGCTGCAGCGTTTGAACCAAGCAGATAGGTAGACATGCTCGGTCTGTGGGAAGCAAGAATAATCACATCCGCATCAATATCTTCTGCCAGTTGCAAGATATGATCTTTCGGCGTGCCGCTTAACACATGCTTTTCAACCCGATCGCCAGGAAGATTAAACTTAGCGACAATTGCGCTCAGTGTTTCCATGGCAGCGGCTTCCCTTTCTCTGGCATCCGGTGCAATCGAAGCATAACCCAGGCCATAAGAGGCAAAATAGGTATAGTCAGGAATAACCGCGAGGAAGTGAATAGTGGCGTCGGTCTGCTTTGCATAGCCTTCCACATGGGGGATAACTTGTTCTGTCAGTTCCATTTCGGAAATATCGATAGGAACCAGGATTTTCTTAGACATACAATCTCCTTTTGCTTTGTGTGTTAATAACCCTCTCTAAGTTATGGATTAAATCTGCAGTTTCGGGAGTGACACAGGTCAGGTTTTCGGACATTACCGCTTCGTTTCATACTATTTACTTAGCGTTCAGAAACGACAAACCCCGCATCTGAGCGGGGTTCTGGTTCAAGCAATAAGAGTACAAAGTACAAAATCATTCCATCAACTGCTTACTGAGTGTTGGATTCGCTTGCATTAAGCGCATCAACTTCAGCTCGGTATTGGAGGGTCTGAGTCGTTTTGATTCCCACTCCTGTACCATATTAACGCTAACGCCCATCGCACGGGCAAAGTCATCAATTTTAAGCCCGGTACTTTTTCTCAGCTGTTCAAATTCAGAAAATGCATTGGGCTTATCGTTAAGAGCCATCGTTTGCTGTTTATCTTTAAAAACGATCTGTTCAAGGTTGCTGAGTAGCTCAAACATTGGGTCTTTATATTCCATCGAAAACTCCTCATAAATCACACATTGACCTCGTGAACGGTAAGAAGCCTATTAAGAGTAGTTCGAAAAAAAGCGTGCCGATGGTTTCGAGACTAACTATTTTCCGGTGGGATAAGGCTTATGCGTTTCAGCAAAAAAACTAAGCGGCATAAGGAATTGAAAAGCCTGCGGAGTGCGGAGATGGGTATAAATTTGTAAATGGTTATGCGTTTTATACAAAACGGCGGGACTTACCCGCCGGAACACTTACTGGAACAGCAGATTTACCATCATGCTTTTTGCGTAACTTTATCCAGCTCGTGATTATCTGCGCGTTTTTCACCCGGAGTGCGAAGGTTTGCCCAGGATTTCACCATCAGCGCGGCCGCCGAAATCACCGCTGGAATGGCCAGCAACATGAAAATGGTTTTGAACGACAGTTCGGCTTGCATCAGGAATGCGCCACTAAATGCCCCCAAAATTCCGCCAAAACGCCCAAGACCTAACATCCACGCCACGCCCGTTGCACGCCCCTGAGTTGGGTAGAATCCTGCCGCCAACGCAGGCATGGAAGATTGTGCACCGTTCATGATAGTCCCAGCGATAAACACCATCACACCCATCAGTACAAGGCTTGAGGTTGAGAACCCCACCAAGCAAACGAATAGGCCTGTCAGCAAATATCCCACCGCGACGACTTTGTTCGGATTCAACTTGTCCATTAGCGCGCCAATTATCAGAACGCCAATGCCGCCACCCAGCGGGAACAACGCAGTGATAATCGAGGCTTGGCTCAGCGTTGCGCCCGTTTCACGAATCAACAGCGGCAACCAACTGGTCAGGAGATAGAAAATCAGCAGGCCCATGAAATAGGTCAGACACAGCATTAAGGTTCCCACCAGATAACGCGGCGAGAAAATCACGCCAAGCGCGGTTTTATCTTTCATATGACCGCCCACTTCGTTAAGCACGAAGCGCAGGTTTTCACCTGATGGCAGCGGCGCGATACGGCGCAGAATAGTTGCGATGTCTTTCTGCGGCTTATGCTTCACCACCAGATAACGTGCCGATTCCGGTAACCAAATCATCAGCACGACCGAGAGAATAAGCGGCATCACGCCACCCAGAACCAGAACGCTCTGCCAGCCGTAGTGCGGGATCATCCACGCGGAGACAAAACCGCCCATCGAAGAGCCAATCGGGAAGCCAACAAACATCAGGTTCACCAGCAAAGCACGTTTTCGTTCTGGTGCGTATTCAGACATCAGCGTTGCAGCGTTGGGCATGGCTGCACCAAGGCCAAGGCCGGTCAGGAATCGCAGTAAGGCGAGTGAAGTCAGGCTTGTGGCAAAAGCTGTCAGCAAGCTAAAGCCACCGAACACCAGAATCGACAACACCAGCACCTTTTTACGCCCGATGCGGTCAGCCATCGGCCCTGCAGTTAATGCCCCCACAGCCAGCCCGACAAGTGCCGCGCTCATCACCGGGCCAAGGTCAGATTTCTGTACGCCCCATTCCTGCACCAGGTCAGAGGCGATGAAACCAATGATTGCGGTATCGAATCCATCCAACGCCACGGTGATGAAACAAAGGACGAGGATCATCCACTGGTATTTCGAAAATCGATTATTGTTTATAAATGCCTGAATATCAGTTGTTGTAGTCTTTGTCATAAGGCAAGTCCTGCAAAAGTAGCAAACTGCGACCAGAGTGTAGGGCGGGCCAAAGTTTGTCGGAGTGAACCTGAATTGTTCGATTATCGAACATTAATTCGTTAATCGTTCGTTAAATCAAACCACTCTGTACGCTATTGGGCAATCATCCGGCAGGTGTTAGTGTGCGATTATCGTACGGATCCAGAAGCCGCTATCTATTTGAATTAAATAAAATGTTTAATATTAATAGTTTGAAAGTAATTTAGTGGGGAGTGGTCGTCGTAGGATCTGTGATTGAGTTAACAATCGAGCAACAATCCGCAATGGGTAGCGTAAACAAAAAATAGGGCGGATAAGCAACGCATACCCGCCCGAAGAAAATTAACGGCTCACTAAGCTGCCGTTTCAATCACCATTAGCAATTGTCCGGCATGAACCTGATTCCCCTGCTGCCGCTGGAAGGTGCGAATGACGCCATCTACAGGTGAAGTAATGGGAATCTCCATCTTCATAGACTCCAGAATACCAATGGTCTGCCCGGCCTTTACCTGCTCGCCTGGTTCAACCAGCCATTGCCATACGCTTCCAGCGACCTGGCTTTCCACACCACAGCATGAATCGGGAATGTATTCGTCGTTGCCCGGCGTTTCGTCAAGCGTGCTGTCGAATGTGAACTGCCCCTCGGCGCGCCAACGTGCCAGTTCCTCATCAAAGGCATGCTGGCGTTGCTGCTGGAAGGTATCGATGGTTTCCGATTCTTGTTCAAGCACTTGCTGATAATCATCAAGGCTAAATTCCCCCTCTTCAATTCGCAGCGGGTAGTCGCCCCACGGGAAACGCTCGCGTATTTCCAGCAGTTCTTCAGCGCTCACTTCATAGAAGCGAATCTGGTCGAAGAAACGCAATAACCACGGTTTGGTGAAAACGTCTGTCTGACGGTCGCGGTTCCACATTTGCAATGTGCGCCCAACAAACTGGTATCCACCCGGCCCTTCCATGCCGTAAACGCACATGTAAGCGCCACCAATGCCGACAGAGTTTTCCGCAGTCCAGGTGCGCGCGGGGTTGTATTTAGTGGTGACTAAACGATGACGAGGATCAAGCGGTGTGGCAACAGGCGCGCCAAGGTAGACATCCCCCAGCCCCATCACTAAGTAACTGGCATCAAAAACAATCTTCTTAACCTGTTCAACCGAATCAAGGCCATTAATACGGCGAATAAATTCGATATTACTTGGGCACCACGGCGCACCAGGACGAACTGATTGGGTATAACGCGTGATCGCTTCACGGCAAGCAGCATCGTCCCAGCTCAGCGGGAGCCAGACAGTGCGCGACGGGACTTTTGTGTGCCGTAAATCGCCAAGTGCTTGATCTGCGGCGACTATCGTTTCCAGCAGTTGCTGGCGAGGGCAAAGATGGTTATCAAAATGAATTTGTAGCGAACGAATACCGGGCGTCAGTTCAAGACGCCCTGCCTGCGGATAGGCTTCCAGTTGCTGCATTAGCGCATGGACGCGGAAACGCAGAGCAATATCCAGCATTTGTTCACCGTACTCCACCAGCAAAAAGCGATCGCCCGCCGCGCGAATGGTCACAGACGGCATGCCGTTGTTGGCCGGGTCGTGGTGCATGATTGGGGAGATTATTTGGCGTGGGTCGCTCTCACACTCCAGACTCACCGCCACAAACTCAATCGTATCACCCGCTTTAAGCTGTCCTAGCTTCCACAAATCGTCGCTAATCACTGTTGCCGGGCAAACAAAACCACCAAGTGATGGGCCATCCGGCCCCAGAATCACCGGCATATCACCGGTAAAATCTACGGTGCCAAAAGCGTAGGCGTTGTCGTGAATATTGGAAGGATGCATACCTGCTTCGCCGCCGTCGTTGCGTGCCCAGATTGGTTTTGGGCCAATCAAACGAATACCGGTGCGGCTCGAGTTATAATGCACCTGCCAGCGGGCGGCAAAAAAGGCCTGAATATCTTGTTCGGTGAAGAACTCCGGTGCGCCGTGCGGCCCGTAGACCACGTGGATTTGCCAGTTATTGCTGAGTTGCGGATAAAGTTGCGAGTAACCCTGCCCCGTTAATGCAGCCGTAGGTCGATGTTCTGGCGCAGCAAGATGCAGCACATCTCCGGCACGCAATGATCGCCCCGCGTGGCCACCAAATTTACCCAGCGTAAAGGTGCTGCGACTGCCGAGATATTGCGGGCAGTTTAGTCCTCCCGCCAGCAGCAAATAACTACGGCAACCCGCACCGGTAATATCGCCCAGCGTCAGGGTTTGACCGGCATTCGCGTTTATCACCACACCCGTGGCTACTGTTTCGTCATCCATTTTCGCAGCAATTTCTGCACCGGTTAGCACAAAAGCACACGGTTGATTAAAGCGTAGCGTCGGGCCACGTAAGGTAATTTCCAGCCCTGCGGCCTGCGCATCGTTGCCTAAAAGCTGGTTGCCCACAGTAAAGGCTCGGCTATCGAATGGGCCGGAAGGCGGCACACCAACGTGCCAGTAGCCGCTGCGACCTGGAACATCCTGAATGGTGGTCATCGTGCCACCCGTCAGCACATCAAGCGTAGTCGGTTGCCAGTTCACGCTGCCAAGCGTTGCCGTGATAACTCGGCCTTCTTGTACCTCAGGCAAAGTTAGCAAATATTGCAGCCACTTGAGGTTGGTTTCGATGCCATATAGCGACGTTTGCTGCAAAGCTTGTGCAAGGGAAACCAACGCCTGTTCGCGACAATCAGCATGAACAATCACTTTTGCCAGCATCGGGTCGTAAAACGGCGAGACTTCGCAGCCTGTTGCCAGCCAGTGGTCAATACGCAGTGTTGCGCCGTCCACCGCCTGCGGGAATATCACTTCGCTCAACAGCCCGGCGACTGGCTGGAAGTTTTTCGCCGGATCTTCGGCATAGACGCGCACCTGAATGGCATGACCGTGCGACGTGGTGCGCAATGTTTCCAGTTCTGGCAGCGCTTTTGCACCCAGCGCAACCATCCAGCTCACAATATCTACGCCGTAAACCATTTCGGTAACGCCGTGCTCTACCTGCAATCTTGTGTTCACTTCCAGGAACCAAAACTGCTCGCTAACATCGTCATAAACATATTCAACCGTTCCGGCGCTGCGATAATTCACCGCTTTGCAAAGCTCTACAGCCGTACGGTGTAAGGCGTTGCGAGTGGCATCCGACAGGCGCGGTGCGGGGGTTTCTTCGATAACTTTCTGGTTCCGGCGTTGCGCCGAGCAATCTCGTTCGCCCAGCGCGATAACGTTCCCCGCGCCATCACCAAATACCTGCACTTCGATATGGCGGGCACGAGCGATAAATTTCTCTAAAAAGACGCCATCGTCGGAGAAGTTATTACCTGCAAGGCGTTTTACGCGCGTAAAGGCGTCTTTCAATGTGGTGGCGCAATCGCAACATTGCATCCCAATGCCACCGCCACCAGCCGTGCTTTTTAGCATTACCGGATAACCGATGCGTTCTGCCTCGCTTAACGCAACATCCAGTGAGGTCAGCAGACCGCTACCTGAAAGCAAGGGCACCTGGTTAAGCTCTGCCAGTTCGCGAGCGCGATGTTTAAGGCCGAATGCCGCCATCTGCTCAACGGTGGGGCCAAGGAATACAACATTTTCTGCGTCGCAGCGTTCGACAAAACTGGCATTTTCACTCAAGAAACCGTAACCCGGATGAACCGCTTCGGCGTCACTCTCCTTGATAATCGCGAATAATTTTTCCTGATTCAAATAGGTTTCACGCACGTTCCCATCGCCAAGGGAAAACGCACAATCGGCCAGACGGACATGCTGTGAATGTTTGTCGGCTTCGGCATAAACCGCAATCGCGGTGATGCCCATTTGCTGCAATGTACGGATGATGCGCACTGCAATAGCGCCACGGTTGGCAATCAAGACTCGTTTAAACATAATCGGTTCTCTGGCTGGCAGGTCGTCCTGCATGGCATTCGGGCGCTTGATTGCGGGCCGTCCCGCTGCGCTTAAAGAATTACCAGACGGCGATTTCGATCGGCGTTGGGTTGTAACCGTTGCAAGGGTTATTAAGCTGCGGGCAGTTGGAAATCATCACCAGAACGTTCATTTTCGCGACCAGTTCGACGTATTTCCCTGGTGCTGAAATACCATCGGCAAACTGGAGCCCACCTTCTTTGGTCACTGGAACATTCATAAAGAAATTGATGTTGTGCGTGATATCGCGACGCGTCAGGCCATATTCCGGGTGCTGCGCGACGGCAAGCAGCCAACTGTCACGGCAGGCGTGCATATGACGTTTTTCCAGTGAGTAACGCACGGTGTTGCTTTCGGTGGCACAGGCACCGCCGAGGGTGTCGTGGCGACCGCAGGTATCGGCAACAATCTCCAGCATCGGGCGGTCTTCGTTAGAGCGCAGCACACTGCCACTGCTGAGGAATACGTTACATTGACCGCGCAAGGTGTCTGTCACGCTGTAGCGTTCTGCGGTGTCGTCGGCGTTGTAAAACAACGTATCCGCCGCCTGATTACCTTCCAGATCGGTTATCCGCAAAGTCTGGCCTTCTTCAAGGCGATACAGCCAATAATCTCCGGCATTTACCGTTGCTCGCAGCTGCGCATTTTCTGTGTGGCGTGGGCTTTCAGTCAGCATCCGCAGGCTCCTTCAGTCAGAATATAAAGTTCGTTGTTATGCAGCCCGCGGCGGTTTTCTTCACGTTGCAGGCAGATTTCTGGCAGCGGCTGGCGCTGAGCATCAAGCGTGATACCGAGCGGCTGGCGCGGATATTCCCCGGCAGGGTTAAGTGGGTGCGGGCACGTATGGAGCACCACTAAGGTGTCCATGGCAAAACGCAGCGTGACAGATGCACCCGCACAGCCTTGTTGTTCGAGCTGTAAATGGCCTTCATCACTGGCGGTCACTTTGGAAAAGAAGTTGATGTTCGCTGCCATATCGCGCTTCCCAAGGCCGTATTTTGCCAGTTCGATCAGGAAGCTGTCATAGCCATTCTGGTGCCGTTCATTGCGGGCTTGCTGGTAGTCCAGTGCGCCAAATTGTTCGGTTATCTGCAAAGCATTGCTGCTGCCACACACCGTTTCGTGCCAGCCAAAGCTGTCTTGTTCAATGCCGCAGAAAATACGGCCCATATCTGAATACAGACAATGCCCGGCAGTGAGCCGAAAAGTGTGCTGGCATTTCAGGGTGTCCGGAGCGTTATAACGTTCCAGCAGATTTTCTGGGTTGTAGAACAGGGCAGCGGCATTGACGCCACCCTGGATGTCGGTGAGCGTTAAAGCGGTGCCCTTGCGCATGACGAGCGACCAGTGGCTGCCAGCGGGAAGTTCGGTTTGATAAGTCATGTTGGCTCCTTGGTGGGTATTGGATGTTATGCCCTCACTCTGGCTGTCTTTTATACAGACTTCACTGACCCCACCCGGCTTCTCCCCCTGGCAAGTGAGGGAGCAGAGGGGTGCCTTTAGCTCTTCCCCCTGGCAAGGAGGAGGCTGGGAGGGGGTCATTTACAGAGTGAATGTCATCCGCAGAAAGAGCCGGAGTGAGCACTGTTTTCCCCGCGGGTTTACGGTCAAGCGGAATGTCGTAAGTAATACTCGCACCCCAGCGATCCGGCGCTTGCGGGTCATGACGTACTTTGTCGAAAACCCACAACCTTGAGCCGAGTGAAAAACCTTCTTTCAGATCGTGTGTAATCATGAAAATGGTCAGGCGATGGCGTGCCCACAAATCGCTTATCAGCAAGTGCATTTCGTTGCGGATACCCGGGTCTAGCGCGCCAAACGGCTCATCAAGCAGCAAAATACGCGGCTGTTTCATCAGAGCCTGAGCCAATGCCAGACGCTGCTGCATGCCACCGGAAAGCTGATGTGGATATTTGTTTTGCGCAGGCAATAAACCGACTTGATCAAGCATTGCGCGGGCGCGTTCACGAATCGCAGCCCGCTTCTGGCCCCACACGCGCCCCAGCCACCGCGCGGTGCTAAATTCCTCAGCCAGCATCACATTGCCAATCACCGTCAGATGCGGAAATACCGAATAGCGCTGAAAAACCACGCCACGCTGGGCATCCGGCTCTTGTGAGATAGGCTCGCCATCCAGTAAAAACTCACCTTTGGTGGCCGTTTCAGTACCGAGCAGCATTTTCAGAAAAGTAGTTTTCCCGCACCCCGAAGCACCTACAATCGAAACAAACTCACCTTCTTCGACGCTCACGTTCAGCCTTTCCAGTACCACCTGGTCACCATAGTGCTTTTCGATATTTTTAAGTTCGAGCAACGCCATAGCGCCTCCTTATTTTGCGTAGTACCACGGGAAGCAGCGACGGTTGATCACGCGCAGCAGCAGGTCGAGGGTGAAAGCCAGTAACGTAATCCATGCCACGTACGGCAAAATCACGTCCATCGCCATATAGCGGCGCATCAGAAAGATGCGGTAGCCGAGCCCTTCGGTGGCGGCAATGGCTTCGGCAGCAATCAGGAATAGCCATGCAGAGCACAGAGACAGGCGCACGGCATCAATCAGGCGGGGTAACAATTGCGGCAGAACCACGCGCCAAAGGATTTGCGCGCTATGGCCGCCAAGCGTCTGGGCTTTCACCATTTGTTCATGGGGAATGGTCTGAACCTGCAGCTGTAAATCGCGCACGATAAACGGCGTAATACCGATAATAATCAGCACCACTTTCGAGAGTTCGCCCAATCCAAAGGTGATAAACAGGATGGGCAGAATCGCCAGCGGTGGGATCAGAGCGATCAACGTAATCAACGGTGAAAGCACCGACCGAACCACCGGCAGAGCACCACAAAACAGGCCAAAAATCAGAGCCAGCAGCGCACTGAACCCCACACCAACCAGCAAGCGAAGCAAGCTCGCCGCACTGTCGACCCAGAACAGATATTCCCCGGTACGCGGACTTGGCGTGAATGCCATGCGGTCGATGGCCGACCACATCGCGTCGAACCCCGGAAGCAGTTTGTCGTAACTGTTTGCTGCAAGACGTGCATCAGACGCCACCAGATAAAAGAAGACCACCACAACTAACGGTAAGGCGCCCATCAGCACACGAGACATTGGATGGGGTTGATAGTTAATGATTTTGCGCATTGGGCACCTCCGGTTTTACAACTGTTGCTTTACGGCGAGGAGAATAAATTCGTCGCTAAAGCGCAGTTTGGTGTTGTTGGTGTCACCCCAGTTACCCGCAGGTGTCACCACGCCTACCACGTCGGCTGATTGAGCCGCTTCACCCAATAAACCGTGCTTAAAGGAGAACTCTGCAACCATCTGCATGGTGGCTTTCAGCTGTGGGCTGTCGGTGAAATCCAGCGCCAGTTTTGGATCGCTGAAAAGGTGGGTCGCGGCGAGTTGGGCGTCGAATCCAGCTAAATCTGTACCCGCAGCCTGGCCCATTTGGGTACGAGCGGCTTTGGCAGTCGTGGACTCTCCCTGCATAACCTTCAGCGTTTCAAACCATGCGCCGGTCAGCGCCTTCCCTAATTCTGGGTGCGCTTTGAGGGTTTCGGTATTTACCACCAACAGGTCAAGGATTTCCCCAGGGATTTGTGCGGACGAGAAAAGTAATTTTGCGTTCGGCTGTTTTTGCGCTTCGGCCAACAGTGGGTTCCAGGTGACGATGGACTTCACTTCTGGCGTGGTAAACGCCGCGACAAGATCCGCATCAGCCGTGTTGACCACTTTCACATCGCGTTCACTCAGGCCTGATTTTTCCAGGGCGCGGGCGAGTAAATAATGAGAAACCGAAAGCTCAACCAGGTTAACTGGCTGCCCTTTAAGCTCGGCAATGGATTTTGCGGATTTCGAGAGAATGCCGTCGTTACCGTTGGAGTAATCGCCAATAATCAATGCGGTACTGTCAACGCCACCGGCTGCGGGGATGGTCAGCGCGTCCATGTTCGTCATGGTGCAACCGTCAAACCCTCCGGCGGTATATTGGTTCACCGATTCGATATAATCGTTCACCTGCACAAACTGAATGTCGATCCCGTATTTGTCTGCCCATTTTTTGACGATGCCGCTTTGCTGGGCGTAATCCCAGGGCATCCAGCCTGCATAAATAGACCAGCAGAGTTTAAAGGTGGGTTTTGCTGCAAAGGCGCTAACGCTAAATAGCGCGAGTGCGGCAAACAAGATTCCACGGTGGCAAGCTTTAAGCATGGCGATTCCTCTGACAGTTGCGGAAAAAGATGCAGGAGGGGGCGGCACTCAATGGTCGCTTATCCTCCCGGGCTTTTATCCCGCCGTGTAACCGCCAGAGGGCGGTCGATCACTCTCGGACCAGCGTCTTTCGACCGGAACCCTAGTGATCCATTACCAAATTGTCTGGCGACACCGGTTGCCCGCATCACCCCTGCATCCAGATATCAGCAAAATGAATGCCAGGTCTGAAAATTTCATACTTTATCTATTTATTACAACCAATTAACCTCACAAGAGGGTTATGCACAGATGATGGGCAATGTTCCAGCAAGGTGCAGAACAGCGGTTGAAAATGCACCATTGCAGCGCAAATTTGCCTTAAAGAGATTGTTGCGAAAGGGTATCTTGCAAAGTCAGGTTGGACTATCCTTAGCACCATTATTGGGTGCGCATTTGCGTATTTGAATTGAATGGTGAGGAGTAGAAAAGATGGCGACAGGTAAGTCCTGGTCACGCTGGTTTGCGCCGCTTGCGGCAATTTTAATGGTGGTGAGCCTTAGCGGTTGTTTTGATAAAGAAGGCGATCAACGCAAAGCGTTCGTCGATTTCCTACAAAATACAGCGATGCGCAGCGGCGAACGTTTGCCGACATTAACAGCCGATCAGAAAAAACAATTTGGTCCGCTGGTTTCTGATTACGCGATTATCTACGGCTTTGCTCAACAGGTAAATCAGGCAATGGACGATGGCATGAAACCCGTTGTTGATAGCGTAAACAGCATTCGTGTACCGCAAGATTACATGACGCAGCGCGATGCTCTGCGCAATGCGAATGGCTCATTGAACGTGTTAGGCCAACAAGTACAGAATGCCAAAATGCAGGCTGACAGTGCTCGCGCCACGCTGAAACAGCCAGATGACCTGAAAACCGTATACGATCAGATTTATCAGAAAGTAGTTACGGCTCCGGCTGACGCTATGGCTCCGCTTATCCCTGCCGCGCAAACTTTCACAGCTCAACTGGTGCAAGTGGGTGATTTCATCCAACAGCAAGGAACTCAGGTTGGTTTCACTGCGGGTGGTATTCAGTTCCCAACTTCACAGCAAGCAAGTCAGTACAACTCACTGATGGCTCCGCTGGCATCACAGCATCAGGCGTTTATGCAGGCTTATTCAACTGCACAAAGCTCCATGCAATAAGTGTGATTTTCCCCGTCGAAAGGCGGGGAATCCCGCGGCTGGCTTGAGCTCTAGACCTGCGGATGGCTAAAATAAACCTTGCCATTCACATGCTGAATATGTGTTAATACATCCATCGGTTTGAAGCACAGACCTTTAAGCAGTTTAGTAACGCAGTCCTCAAAGAGTTATCATAGATACCCTTCGACGTGATCTACCTTCCTTTATCGCTTTAAAAAATCTGTAAAACATTCCAATTGCGCCGGAAGGCAAATTTAATTTAAAAGGTAATATCTATGTCTAACAAAATGACTGGTCTCGTAAAATGGTTCAACTCTGACAAAGGCTTCGGCTTCATCACTCCAGACGATGGCTCAAAAGACGTGTTCGTACACTTCTCTGCTATCCAGATTGATGGCTACAAGTCTCTGGACGAAGGCCAGAAAGTGTCTTTCACCATCGAAAGTGGTGCTAAAGGCCCAGCTGCTGGTAACGTAACTAACCTGTAAGGTTAACGTTAGCAAAGCTAAGAATTAAAAAAACCCGCTTCGGCGGGTTTTTTCGTTTCTGGTATTCATGCGAAACAGGTATGCACTTTGTGGCTATCCGTACCTATTTACCGCAACAGGTTTCTTTTAAAAAGTAGAGTTGTTATAACGAAGGTACTGGAAGTACGTTCACATAATTACAAAATAACCCTACGTATAAATAAAGGAACAGCTATGTCTGGAATACGGCAACGTACTCTGGAGAGTATGCAAAAATTCTCCCGAGCCATGATCGGCGCAGTATTGTTTTTGCCAGTAATAGGTTTAATTCTGGCACTGAGTTCAGTATTAACAAATCCTACTCTTATTTCTGAAACTAGCATTCTACATAATATCGGCCAATTATTAGGTGATACCTTCTGGCCACTATTTGGAAACTTAGGTTTGCTCTTTTGTGTTGGCATCAGCTATGGCCTGGCAAAAGATAAAAAAACGGAAGTCGCATTGGTTTCTGTAATGTGCTTTATTATGTTTCTTGGTGCCAACCACTCCTGGCTTGAATATACTCATGGGGTCGCCGATAAAATAAATGGTGAGTATTACGGAACAGGCCAGACACAACTATTAGGTTTTGTTGTTGTTGATATGGGCATTTTCCTCGGCATTATTCTCGGTTGCACCATTGCCTGGGTACATAATAAGGTTTCACAGATTGATTTACCGGGCGCTCTGTCGATGTATGGCGGTGCTAAATTAACCCTAATTGCCATGACACCCGTCGTCATTATTTATGCGATGGCGTTCACCTGGATATGGCCGTTTATGACCCACGGCATCACCGCATTAACCGGCTTTATGAAGAACGCAGGTGTCGCAGGCGTCTTTGTTTACGGCTTCTTCGAAAAATTCCTCATCCCTACCGGGCTGCACCACTTTGTGTGGTCGCCATTCCAGTTAACACAAATCGGCGGTACGTTAACCGTGGATGGGCAAACTGTCTCGGGTACTCAGGCTATTTTCCTGGCATACATGCGCCACCCTGATCTCTCGCCAGTTATGAACGATGCGTTGCGTTTTTCACAGCAGGGCATGACGACCATCTTCGGTCTGTCAGGTGCGGCGTTGGCGTTCTACCACACGGCAAAGCCTGAAAAGAAAATGATGGCCAAAGCTATTCTACTGCCCGCCATTATCACGTCGATTTTGACGGGTATCACCGAACCAATTGAATTCACTTTTTTGTTTATCTCGCCGTTGTTGTGGGTGATTCATGCAACTCTGACCGCTGCATCACAGGCACTGTGCGATGTTTTCTCGGTTCGCCCGTGGGGTGCATCAGGGCTAATCGAATTCCTGATATACAATCTGCCGCTTCCAGTCTCGTTAACTCGCTGGCCAGCGTATGTTCTCATCGGTCTGGGGCAATTCGCCGCTTACTATGTGATTTTCCGCACCCTGGTGGTGAAGCTGAAACTTAAAACACCAGGTCGTGAAGATGATGATGAAGTCAGACTATATAATAAAAAAGATTATCAGGAAAAAACTAAACAGCGCGCAGGCACCCTTAATTCTGGAATAGATGAAATCATTAAAGGGCTGGGTGGGAAAGAAAATATTATCTCAGTAGATAACTGTTTTACTCGCCTGCGCGTAGCTATTCACAACCCGGATATTGTTGACGATGCCATTCTTAAATCCACCGGAGCGAATGGCGTGGTAAGAAATCGAAATGAAGTTCAAGTTATATATGGTATTAAAGTAGGGCAGGTACGCTCTAAAGTAGACACCTGGCTGGCAGATAATTAATTCTGGAGTAGTTATGAAATTAACCGTATTAGGCGGCGGCGGTGTTCGCTCTGCATTCCTGGCAAAATCATTAGCATATAACGCACACCGAATTGGATTAAAAGAAGTTGTATTCCTGGATAATTCAGAAGAAAACCTGAAAACATTTGGTGAGATTGCCCGTTATATCTTTAATACGATTCGCCCGGATATTGCTTTTTCATTAAGTACCGACCCGGTAACGGCGCTGAAAAACGCGAATTACGTTATCACTACGCTACGTGTTGGCGGTGATGAAAGCCGTATTGGCGATGAACGTATCGCGCTGGATCATAATACCCTGGGGCAGGAAACCACTGGAGCAGGTGGCTTTGCAATGGCGATGCGCTCGATTCCCGCCATTCTGGGCTATTGCCGTCTAATTGAAGAACATGCGGCTGACGATGCCATTCTGTTCAACTTTACTAACCCATCAGGGCTTGTGACCGAAGCCATCATCAAATCTGGTTTCAAACGCCGCGTGTATGGTATTTGCGATGCACCTTCCGAACTGATTCGCGAGTTACCGGCTATTTTGGGATGCGATGAGCAAGATCTGAAAGTCGAATGCTACGGTTTAAACCACTTCTCATGGTTCACTCACTTCACCGTGTGTGGGGAAGACGTTACTGACCGCCTGGTTGCCAGCCCAGAACTGTACAGCAAAACAGCGATGCAATACTTCTCGCCAGAGCTGGTACAGCTATGCGACAAGCAGTTACTGAATGAATACCTCTATTATTACTACTACAAAGAAGAGGCATTGAAGGCGATTCAGGATTCAGGGATCACACGCGGAGAGCAAATTGCTCACATCAACCATGATATGCGTGAAGAACTGAAAACCATTGATGTTAAAGCCAACCCAGAAAAAGCGTTTGATATCTGGATGAAGCACTATCTGCGTCGCGAAAATAGCTATATGCAAAATGAGTCGCAGCAGGAGAAATTCCACACCCGCACGCCACTCACGCTCACACAGTTCATCGAGGAGCCGGATACTGGCGGTTACGCGGGCGTTGCGCTTGATATTCTTGAGGCTGTGAACAGCACCACAACCAAACGCATTGTGGTTTCGATTTCCAACAATGGCACATTAGACTTCCTGCACCCGGATGATGTTATCGAAATTAGCTGCGACCTAAGCAAAGATGGTCTGAAACCGGTAACACCCGTGCATGTGCCAACTGCGCAGAAAAACATGATTTCTTGTGTGAAAGAGTATGAAAGACTGGCGGTGGACGCGATTCTCAAGCAGGACAAAACGTTGGCCGTGCGTGCGCTTATGGCGCATCCGCTGATCGGCTCCTGGTCGCTGGCTGATAAGCTGATTAAGGCCTACTGGAAGTAACCATTACAGGGCGGATGATTCCCATCCGCCCTGCTTTATTTCTGCATAAACCATTGCTTGAGGAGATGTTCAAAACCCAAAATGCAGTAGCCAAAAAACGGATTAGACCAGTAGATATCATCATCAAATTTCTGCGGGTCGTGGATGATAAACGATGTATTTGCCTCCTGCGCCAGAGGGCTTTGGTAATCCCCGGTAAAACAGACGAGGTCGATATCCTTGTTTTCCAGAGCTTTAACCCAGCTCAAAGCGGAACTGCTGCGCCCGGACTTAGAAATAATCCAGATGGAATCAAATTTAGCTGCTGTCTTTTGTTCAAGGATTTCATAGTCAGGCCATAGAGCCAAGCTAGCATTAACGCCAATCACCAGGAATTTGTTATAAATATATTGAGCAATGAGTTGAGAAAAACCACTACCGTGAATAAGAATGCGATCGTGCTGTAGGCTTTTTAATAACGGTTCGAGCTGTTCTTCGGGTTGGATTTTCATAAAATCGACATCATTGGTCACATCTAATTTAGGCATGGTGATGTTAAATTTAATGAAATAGACCATTTCCAGCCAGCCGCTAAATTTCAGTTTCTTAGCTAACCTGACTAACGATGAAGGATTGCTGTAGCAACGTTCTGCTACAGTACGAACGCCTTCGCGAATGCATTGCTCGGGATCATTCTGAATATACTGAAGCACCGTTATTTCTGTTTTGGTTAGTTTTACATCACGGAAAAGATTTTTTAAGTCCATCATTCACTCCTCACACAATATGATGACTTTATCATCTATCCAGGTTTCTGTTTGCGCGTCAGGTCACTTTAGATAAATAACAGGGAAGAAAGACAGGGAAATGAATAAGAATTTAACTACGCTAGGAATGGTCTTCTTTTTGTGGGGGAATATCACCTCGATTAACAGTACACTGATTTTATTTTTTTATCAGTATTTTAAAATATCCTGGCAACAGGCGATTTTAATTAACGTATTATTTTATCTCGCCCCTTTTATCACTTGCCTACCGTGCTCGGCACTCATTTCCCGCTGGGGTTATCGCACCGTGCTACGTGCCTCACTATTCACCACCGCTGTGGGTAGCATGGCGTTAGGTTTTGCGTTGCAAGGCTACTCATTTTCATACTCTTTGCTGGCCGTTTTCGTAGTGGCGGCAGGTGTCTCTGCCATGCAGGTCGTCACTAACCCTTATCTAACGCTGCTTAGTAAGCCGAATAAACGGATAGGTAACCTTAGCCTGGCATCAGCGGTTAATTCTCTGGGTACCACTCTGGCACCTATTGTTATCGCTCTTTTACTGCAACATTATCCGATTGATTTTTCCGCTCACAAAGAACCTATTAGTAGCTTATGGATGGTATTGTCTTTATTTTCAGCGATGCTTATTCTTATTAGCTGTTTCATTAATCTACCAGATCCTAAACACCCAACTCGCTACCATCAGAAATTTTCAGACCTATGGAAACATAAAGGATTCAGATTTAGCGTTACTGCTATTTTCACCTATGTTGGCGTTGAAGTGGCTATTGCCACCAGCGCAGTAAAATATCTCACTACTATCGGCCTGTGGCAAACTGATCAGGCAATATCTTTAGTCTCGATTTACTGGGGTGGAGCATTAATTGGGCGTTTATTGTTTGGTTTATTCGCGCATAAAATAAATACTTACCATGCATTTCTTAGCGCCACATTATTTTGTTCATGCTGTGTAATCCTCGCTTTACTGCTCAACAACTCAGTCGGCGGGGTTTTATTATTACTAACAGGATTAGGTAACGCTATTATGTATCCGGTTATTTTCAGCCGTAGCCTCAGCAAGTTGCCTCATTTAGCTAATATCGCCGCAGCAGTGTTGGTCATGGCTGGGATAGGTGGCGCTATCATCCCATACTTACAGGCAATAATTATCGACGGGGTAGGCCTGCGCTTGAGTTTTATCTTACCGATGGTGTTGTATTTTGTTCTAGCCGTATGGGGGAAATGCAGTTTACGAGAGAGCTGAAAGATATCCTCACACTGGAGGGGCTGCCCCCTCCAAAGAAACTATTATTTGCCCCACAAGCGTCGAGAATTATCTTCGATCTTCCCCAACAGCCGCCGTTTCTGCATCGTCCGCGTCCAGCTGACCGATAGCCCCGCAGCAGAAAGCAACCGGTGATATTGCTCATCATCAAATGGCATATGCCAGGCCGTGGCAATCGCTTCTGCAACCGTCACATCACTGACGCGCGAAACCAGCTCCAGTGGTACTTCAGTCGAAACATTACCCGCCATCACGACCCGATAAAGCCAGCCGCAATAACCCGTTTCCTGCATCAAAGACGACATATCGCTAATGCCAAAATGGTAATTCAGCTTGAAGCACGGCGAACGTGGCTGAGTGACCTGGATAAGCGCCTCACCCCAACGGAAAATATCACCGATATAAACATTTTTTTCCGTCAGGCCTTCGGTCGATAAGTTTTCGCCGTACGCCGGAGCGGTAAACAGTTCTGCCTGTTCAGGGAATTCGCGTTCCCAGTGAGCATAATGTTCACGGGGGTAATGGCATAACGCACGATCAGGCCCGCCATGAATGATTTTTTCAGCCTGGTGGTCGCCTTCCAAACCTAGCTCGGTCAGTCGCATCTCGCCATCCACCTGAACTTTGGCGATTGCACTCGGCCTGCTGCCCACGTATTCGCGGACTTTGCCAATATAAACGTTTAGCGGATAGTGCATCTGATCCTCCCTGCAACAGACATAAAAAAAGCGAGCCATCAGGCTCGCCTCTCAGCAGTTGTAATGCAACTTATTTTTTAGTGGCAAAACGTGCTGCTGCTTCGTCCCAGTTAACAACATCCCAGAATGCTTTGATGTAGTCAGGGCGACGGTTTTGGAATTTCAGGTAGTAAGCGTGTTCCCACACATCCAGGCCCACAATTGGGAAACCGGATACGCCAGAAACAGCTTCGCCCATCAGTGGGCTGTCCTGGTTTGCAGTAGAAACTACAGCCAGTTTGTCGCCTTTCAGAACCAGCCACGCCCAGCCGGAGCCAAAGCGAGTTGCTGCTGCTTTCTCAAATTCTGCTTTGAAGCTGTCAACGCTACCGAAGTCACGCTCGATGGCTGCTTTCAGGTCACCTTGCAGGGTGGTACCCGTTTTCAGGCCTTTCCAGAAGAAGCTGTGGTTAGCGTGGCCGCCAGCGTTGTTACGCAGAACAGTTTTTTTGTCAGCTGGCAGTTGATCGAGTTTAGCGATCAGCTCTTCAACTGGCAGGCTTGCGAACTCTGGCAGAGATTCCAGCGCTGCATTCGCGTTATTCACGTACGCCTGGTGGTGTTTGCTGTGATGGATTTCCATCGTTTGTTTGTCGAAATGTGGTTCCAGGGCGTCGTATGCGTAAGGCAGGGATGGCAGTGTATAACTCATATTCATCATCTCCATTATTATCGAACGGCGAACAAGCTGTTAACGCCGGGTAATCAGTTGGTTCATTATAGTTAATTAAATGATATTGAAAATGATTATCAATGCCGCACTTTTAATAAGGTTATAACTTTTAGTGATGATGGTGAAAATGTGAACGTTGTCAGGTGGATAAATTGTTTTTTGCCACCCACTACAAAATTTGGCATTACCGCAAAGGTAGCACGGTGCAATTCAGGTGATAGTCGGCGCTTCTTTCTACCTGGAGCACCATCATGTCGCTTAATGTCGCCCTTTTCGGTATCGGGCTTGATACTTATTGGCCGCAGTTTTCCGGCCTGGAACAACGCTTAACGGGTTATTTGCATCAGATAGACCAGCGCCTCACGCAGCTTGATGTGTCGGTCATTAATGGCGGCCTCATTGATAGCGTCGCTAAAGCCGATACCTTTACCACTCAACTTCAGAAACAACCCATTGATGCCATCGTGCTTTACATCAGCACCTACGCCCTGAGTTCTACCGTTCTGCCGTTGGTACAAAAGATTAACAAACCAGTGATTATTCTCGCGCTTCAGCCGGAACGCGGCCTGCCCTATGGCAAAATCCGCGATATGACCGATCGCGGCGAACGTACCGGTGAGTGGCTCGCCCATTGCCAGGCGTGCAGCGCACCAGAACTGGCGAACGTGTTTAATCGAGCAGGGATTCGTTACCAACTTCTTGTCGGCGCATTACAAGGCGATGACTATGTCTGGCAGCAAACAGAACAATGGCTACAAGCGCTCGAAGTGCAGAAAGGGCTGGCGGCCTGCCAGGTGGGTGTTCTGGGCCACTATTACGACGGAATGGTGGATGTTTACAGCAACATGACCAACCTAAGCGCCAAACTCGGCGTACGCTTCAAGCCACTGGAAATGTGCGAACTGACTGAATATCGCGAGCAGGTCACTCCGGCCACTAGCGCGCAAAAATGGCAGGATGTAGAAGCGTCTTTGCAAATTGACCCTACCTGTGAAAAAGCGGAGCTTGCTCGTGCAGTGCAAACCGCTTGCGCCATGGATAAGCTTATCGAAAAAAATCACCTCGGTGCGCTGGCCTATTACTACGAAGGGCGCAATGGCAACGCCTACGAAAACATCATTACGTCGATAATTCTCGGTAATACATTGCTGACTCAGCGCGGTATTCCGGTCGCGGGCGAGTACGAGATCAAAAACGTGCTGGCGATGAAAATCCAGCAGCTTCTTGGCGCAGGTGGCTCGTTCTCCGAGCCATACGGTATTGAGTTTGCTGATGACGTTGTGCTCTGGGGACACGATGGCCCGGCGCATCCGTTAATGGCGCAAGGTCACGTTCACCTCGTTCCGCTGCCGGTTTACCACGGCAAGCCAGGTAAAGGAGTGTCGATTCAGATGACGGTCAAACCTGGCCCCGTCACGTTCCTTTCCATTGTTGAAGACGCGCAAAATGGTGTGTGTTTACAGTATGCCGAAGGGGAAGCCGTTCCTGGCGAGGTATTGGATATTGGCAACACGAACAGCCGTTATCGTTTTCCGCTTTCAGCCCGTGACTTCACTACTCAATGGTGCCTCGGCGGGCCTGCTCACCATTGCGCGATTGGTCTCGGGCATCAGGGGGCTGTTTTGGAAAAACTCGCCTGGCTGCTTGGCGTGAAAACCTCGAAAATCTGTTAATTAAAAAGTGACTGTCGCTGATGCTATTACACCCTACCACGGCATTTCGTGGGTTGGATTAGCGTCAGCGGTATCCGACACAATGCAAAAATCTCGATATAAAGAACTGTGACCCGCGTCAATCACACCCCCTGAATTTTGCCAGTTTTACCCTCGTCACGGCAGCACATGGAAGGTTAGATCTTCGCTCACTCTTTAGACTCTGTGGCATTGGGGTAACTGGCTGTAGCCCCTGCGTTCTTTAGTTAAAACAGAGGGATGGATAATGAGTAACGCAATAACAATGGGGATAATTTGGCATCTGGTAGGCGCCGCCAGCGCCGCCTGTTTTTACGCCCCTTTTAAGAAAGTACAGCAGTGGTCATGGGAAACTATGTGGGCAATTGGCGGTTTCGTCTCCTGGATAATCTTGCCATGGCTGGTTAGCTACATTCTGCTTCCTGATTTTTGGGCTTACTACGGTTCGTTTAACGCTTCCACCTTGCTGCCAGTATTTTTATTTGGCGCGATGTGGGGTATCGGAAACATTAACTACGGCCTGACAATGCGCTATTTGGGTATGTCGATGGGTATCGGTATCGCGATTGGCATCACGCTGATTGTCGGCACGCTAATGACACCAATTATTGCCGGGAAATTTGACGTGCTAATCGGCACGCCAGGTGGGCGCATGACGCTGCTGGGCGTGCTGGTCGCGCTGGTTGGTGTGGCGATTGTTACCCGCGCAGGCCAACTTAAAGAGCGCAAAATGGGCATCAGAGCCGAAGAGTTCAGCCTGAAAAAAGGGCTGATACTGGCAGTGATGTGCGGCATTTTCTCAGCGGGTATGTCTTTTGCGATGGACGCAGCAAAACCTATGCATGAAGCAGCCGCAGCGCTGGGGGTAGATCCTCTCTACGTTGCCTTGCCAAGCTACGTGATTATCATGGGTGGCGGTGCCGTAATAAACCTGGGTTATTGCTTCATTCGTCTGGCAAAACTCAAGAACCTGTCGATAAAAGCCGACTTCTCGCTGGCAAAACCACTTATCATCAGCAACGTGCTGTTTGCCGCACTCGCCGGTTTGATGTGGTATCTGCAGTTCTTCTTCTACGCCTGGGGCCACGCCAAAATTCCTGCGCAATATGACTACATGAGCTGGATGCTGCACATGAGTTTCTATGTGCTGTGTGGTGGGCTGGTTGGTTTGATTATGAAAGAGTGGAAAGCGGCAGGCACCCGACCGGTTGGTGTACTGAGTGTGGGTTGTGTGGTGATTATTATTGCCGCAAATATTGTCGGTTTAGGTATGGCGAACTAATTAAGTTTCTATCGCGTACCGTTGACGCCACATTCGTGGCGTCATTCCCGTTTCTTTGGTGAACACCACCGAAAAATAGTTACTGTCCTCAAAGCCGCAGCGCGTGGCGATATCACCAATCAGCATCTCACTGTGGCGCAATAGATCCTGCGCCTGGCAAATCCTTAACTGACGCAAATACTGGCTGATAGACATGCCAGTTTGCTGGCGAAAAAGCTGGCGTAAATAGCGGTCTACGACCTTATTTTGCTGACAAAAATGCTGCAAATCGAACGGTGCATGGAAGCTATTCCCAAGCGTTGCCAGTAACAGATCCAGCGTTTCACCACTATCGGGTGCCCCAGTTTCGTGCGGCTGATAACGGTGGCGACGCAGGAGAATACAAAGTTGCAGGAATAGGCTTTCAGTCAGACACAACGACAACGCGTCCGATTTCACACTTTCGTGTTCCAGTTGGCCAATGAGCTGACGCGCTTGCGCCATGCCGTGGCTGCTAAGGCGCCAACGCGGATCTTTTCCCGAAGCCCCAGCACTTTGCAGTAAATCACGCCAGTCTACATTGAGTTTCAGGCGTTCCGGACAGTAGATAATGTTATGCAGGACCAGGTCGTTGACTGATTCGTAACTGTGGCGGTCTTCAGCACGGATGTAAAACAGATCACCGCAGGTAATGCGGTACGGGCGGTCGTTGAGTATATGCAATCCATTGCCGCGCCACACCAGCACCAGCTCGCAAAAATCGTGGGTATGTTCGGCAAAAACGTTTTGCGGATAGCGGTCTGCCACCGCCACAGGTTGCGTGGCAGATGCGAAGAAATCTGTTTTTTTGAGAATTAAATGGTTAGCCACCGCAAGTGCCTCAAAACCAGAACAGTCGGAAATTATTGGCTTTTTCGGCGCAAAAAACGGTGATTGCCTTCGCGATTACTGAAGTTGCGTATCACGCCCCTGGCGAATCTCACGCGGTGACCAGGAAAATTCACGCTTAAAAAGCGTCGAAAAATGGTTACTGTCGCCAAAACCACACTGGAAGGCGATATCCGTGACGCTCTCTTCGCCATGACGCAGTAAGTGGCGGGCTTTCATCAAGCGTAAACGGTTAAGATAACGCTGCGGTGTCATACCGGTTTGCTGTTTTAACTGGCGATGCAGAGTACGTAATGAAAGTGTGAATTGCGAAGCCAGTTGCTCCCAGCAAATATCCTCGGCGAAATGATCTTCAAGCCACGCCATTAGCTGATTCAAGCGCCCTTCTGAGTGTGCCGCTCCTTCCATCATGCTGCCTTTACGCAGCAACACGAGTAACTGCATAAACAGAATTTCGCGGTTGGCGACGGTATGGGTATCAGCCGCTTCGCCAATCTGCTCAAACTGGTCGATTAACCCGCGCACTTGCTGCAACACTGACTGATTTACACGCCAGTGCGACGGATATTTACCGTCCTGTTCCTGCGGCAGCAGCTTATCCAGCCCGGACAAAAAACAAAACGCATCCGGTGCACGGTAAAGAATATTAGTCAGGCAGAGGTTTTCGGTGTGCTCGTACAAATGGCGGTCGTGATCGCGAACAAAACAGACCGAACCACCGCTTAATGTGTAGGGATGCCCGTTAAAAACATGCGTACCTGTGCCATGCTCAACAATAACAATTTCATAAAAATCATGATTATGCTCAGGGAATGCAGCCTGGGGCAAACGAGGTTCAATCGCTACAGATGCGTTTCCCGAGGGGAAAAAATCAAAACCATGTAATACCGTCATCATTACCCCCAAGCGTCATTAACTGTTGCCTGATAGTAGGTAACGATTCTCATCTGCACCTTAAACTTTCGACACAAAATCCATTAAAAACGGTTCATTTTTTAAGAAACAGTCGGAATTATCAGGAAATGCGGGAAGCGTCACAAGCCGGGTTTTTGGGTGATAAACATGGATTTGTGACATGACTCACGTTCATCTTTGCTTCTTTGCCAGCGGCAGATACGCGTTGTCAGTATCAAGAAGGTGGCCGACAGCGTTACTTTTTAGAGTGGGGTCAATTAATTTAGCAAGGACCCCCAAAATGACTTTACGCCATAGTGTTGCGGTAGACCTCGGCGCATCAAGCGGTCGTGTCATGCTGGCGCGCTTTGAACGTGATTCCCGCAGCATCTGCCTGCGAGAAATTCATCGTTTCACCAACGGATTAAAACAGGTAGATGGCTCGACCGTCTGGGATGTAGATGCGCTGGAGCATGAAATTCGCACCGGCCTGCAAAAAGCCTGCGATGAAGGCATCGCCATCGACAGTATCGGCATCGACACCTGGGGTGTTGATTATGTGCTGATTGGCCGCGGCGGTAATCGCGTTGGGCTGCCTGTTTCTTACCGTGACAGCCGTACCGACGGTGTAATGGATACTGCTTTTAACCAGCTAGGCCGTGAAGAAATTTACCGCCGCACCGGCATTCAATTCCTGCCTTTCAACACACTTTACCAACTCCGTGCCCTGATTGAACAACAGCCCGAATTGGTTGATAACGTTGAACACGCGCTGCTGATCCCAGACTATTTTTGCTACCGCCTGACCGGTGTTCTGAACTGGGAATACACCAACGCCACTACCACACAGTTGGTCAATATCAACAGCGACAACTGGGATGAAACGCTGCTCGACTGGGCGGGCGTACCACACAAATGGTTCGGTAAACCGACTCATCCAGGCAGTGTTATCGGCCAGTGGATATGCCGCGAAGGTAACAAAATCCCTGTGGTTTCGGTTGCTACTCACGACACCGCAAGCGCGGTGATTGGCGCGCCACTCCAGGACAAAGACGCTGCATATCTTTCTTCCGGCACCTGGTCGCTTATGGGTTTTGAAAGCAAAACACCGTACGCCAGCTGCGCAGCATTAACCGCCAACATCACCAATGAAGGCGGTGCAGAAGGCCGTTATCGAGTGCTGAAAAATATTATGGGGCTGTGGCTGTTGCAACGTGTCACCAAAGAACTTGGCATTACTGACTTGCCCGACCTTATCGAACGCACCCAAAACACTCCCGCCTGTCGTTTTGTCATTAACCCAAATGACGATCGTTTTATTAACCCTGAAAGCATGAGCCGTGAGATTCAGGCTGCTTGCCGCGAAAGCAACCAGCCCGTTCCGTTCACCGATAACGAACTTGCTCGCTGCATTTTCGACAGCCTGGCGCTGCTGTATGCCAAAACGCTCGAAGAACTGGCTGTCGTTCGTGGTCGTCCATTTAGCTGTCTGCACATTGTGGGCGGCGGTAGCCAGAACGAATTGCTCAACCAGCTTTGTGCCGACGCCTGCGGTGTTCCAGTGCTTGCCGGGCCAATTGAAGCGTCAACGCTTGGCAATATCGGCTGCCAGTTGATGGCACTGGACGAAATCACCGACGTCGACGACTTCCGCAAAATAGTCGCCGCCAGCTACGAACTGAAATCTTTTACGCCCCATTCCGAAAGCGAAATTGCTCGTTATATCGCGCAATTTCCGTTCAATATTCAAACACGTAAGGAGTTTTGCGCATGACCACATCTCTTGAACAAGCCTGGGAACTGGCGAAACAGCGCTTTGCTGCTGTCGGTGTTGATGTTGAAGCCGCACTGCAACAACTAGACCGCCTGCCGGTTTCTATGCACTGCTGGCAAGGTGATGACGTTGCCGGATTTGAAAACCCGGAAGGTGCACTGAGCGGTGGGATTCAGGCTACGGGGAATTATCCGGGTAAAGCACGCAACGCTTCTGAATTACGTTCTGACCTGGAACGCGCACTCAGCCTGATTCCCGGGCCAAAACGCCTGAATCTTCATGCTATTTATCTTGAATCAGAACAACCTGTTGCACGTGACAAAATCAAACCAGAACACTTTAAAAACTGGGTTGAGTGGGCGAAAACTAACAAGTTAGGGCTGGATTTTAACCCGTCTTGCTTCTCACACCCGCTAAGCGCCGACGGCTTTACGCTCTCGCACACCGACGATGAAATCCGACAGTTCTGGATTGACCACGTTAAAGCCAGCCGTAAAGTTTCCGCATACTTTGGCGAGCAGCTTGGCACCCCGTCGGTCATGAACATCTGGATCCCGGATGGCATGAAAGACATCACGGTTGACCGCCTGGCTCCGCGCCAGCGCCTGATGGCGGCACTGGATGAAGCGATGAGCGAAAAACTCAACCCGCAACACCATATCGATGCAGTAGAAAGCAAACTGTTTGGCATTGGTGCGGAAAGCTACACCGTGGGTTCCAACGAGTTCTATTTCGGTTACGCCACCAGCCGCCAGACCGCCTTGTGCCTGGATGCAGGCCACTTCCATCCGACCGAAGTTATCTCCGACAAAATCTCCAGCGCCATGCTGTATGTACCGCGCCTGCTGTTGCACGTAAGCCGCCCGGTTCGTTGGGACAGTGACCATGTGGTGCTGCTTGATGACGAAACTCAAGCGATTGCCAGCGAAATTATCCGTCACGACCTGTTCGACCGCGTTCACATCGGCCTGGATTTCTTCGACGCCTCAATTAACCGCATCGCAGCGTGGGTTATCGGCACACGCAACATGAAGAAAGCCCTGCTGCGTGCACTGCTGGAACCTACCGAAACCCTGCGCCAGCTGGAACGTGAGGGTGATTACACCGCGCGTCTGGCATTGCTGGAAGAACAAAAATCGCTGCCGTGGGCGGCTGTCTGGGAAATGTATTGCCAGCGTAACGACACACCGGTTGATGCCCAGTGGCTGAAAACGGTACGGACATATGAACAAGACGTTTTGAACAAACGCGGGTAACCACCCACATCCCAACCTTCTCCCTAAAGGAGAAGGTGAAAAATGGAAACAGGAACACAAGAATATGCAGAACATCCTCAAAGCCTGGTTTGTAGAAGGCATGATCAAAGCAACAAGCGATGCCTGGCTGAAAGGCTGGGACGAGCGTAACGGCGGTAATATCACCATGCGCCTGGATGAAGCCGATATCACGCCATTCCAGGCTGATTTCCATGCCGCACCGCGCTATATCGCATTAAGCCAACCGATGCCTGAACTGGCGAACACGCCGTTTATTGTCACAGGTTCCGGCAAGTTCTTCCGCAACGTACAACTCGACCCAGCTGCAAATATCGGCGTGGTGAAAGTGGACAACCGCGGTACGGGCTACCACATTTTGTGGGGGCTGGAGAACGAAGCGGTACCAACATCTGAACTTGCGGCACACTTCCAGTCGCATAGTGTTCGTATCAAAACTACTGGTGGCCGCGATCGCGTGATCATGCACTGCCACGCCACCAACCTGATTGCCCTGACTTACGTGCTGGAAAACACCACGGATGTCATTACCCGCAAATTGTGGGAAGGCAGTACCGAATGTCTGGTCGTATTCCCGGATGGCGTCGGTATTTTGCCGTGGATGGTGCCAGGTACCGATGAAATTGGAACAGCAACCGCTGGCGAGATGCAAAAACACTCGCTGGTGCTGTGGCCGTTCCACGGGGTGTTCGGTAGCGGCCCAACGCTTGATGAAGCGTTTGGTCTTATCGATACCGCCGAGAAGTCTGCTGAAGTGTTGGTAAAAGTCATTTCGATGGGCGGCATGAAACAAACCATCAGTCGTGACGAACTTATCGCGCTCGGTAAACGTTTCGGCGTGACCCCATTAGCCAGTGCTTTAGAGCTCTAAGTCGAATGGTTTTGGTGGGTGTCGCTAACGCTAACCCACCCTACACAACATCCGACAAAAAAATAAAAAAACACCTGCAAACTGAACCCTACATACATCGGAGTACAAGCAATGAAAACTAAAGCAATATTAGGTTGTACGCTTACCGTTGTTGCACTAGCACTGTCCAGCTCTGCTCTTGCTGAAGTGAAAATCGCCCTGGTAGCAAAATCACTTGGCAATGGATTCTTTGAAGCCGCGAACGTGGGCGCTCAGGAAGCCGCCAAAGAGCTAGGAGATGTGAAGGTCATTTATACCGGCCCAACCACGACTACCGCTGAAGCACAAATTGAAGTTCTCAACGGCTTGATCGCTCAAGGTGTTGATGCCATTGCTATTTCTGCTAATGACCCTGACGCGCTGGTTCCGGTGCTGAAAAAGGCTATGCAGCGCGGCATTAAAGTCGTGTCATGGGATTCAGGCGTGGCCAAAGAAGGCCGACAAATTCACCTTAACCCGTCCAATAACGCGTTGATTGGCGAAACCAACGTCAAACTGGCTGCTGATGCGCTAAAAGCCATGAACCTCGAAAAAGGTGATGTGGCAATTCTCAGCGCAACACCGACTTCAACCAACCAGAACACCTGGATTGCGGAGATGAAAAAGGTGCTGCCAAAGTACCCTTCCATCAATCTGGTGACCGTCGCTTATGGCGATGATCTTTCTGATAAAAGCTACCGTGAAACCGTAGGCTTGCTGAAATCTTATCCTGATCTAAAGGTCATCATTTCACCTTCCTCTGTCGGTATTGTCGCGGCGGCTCAGGCAGTGAAAGACCAGGGAAAAATTGGCAAAGTTTACGTGACTGGTCTCGGCCTGCCGTCTGAAATGGCGGGCGCAGTGAAATCGGGTGCATCGAAAAGCTTCGCCATCTGGAACCCAATCGATCTGGGCTATGCCGCAACTTATCTTGCTGATGATTTAGTGAAAGGTACAGCGACTAAAGACGAAGCCAGCATGGGTAAACTGGGCAAAGTGAAACTGGATGCTGACGGCAGCGGCGCAATGGCTGAGCCGTTTGTTTACGATGCCAGCAACATTGATAAATTCTCCAAAATATTCTGATTTGGTTTTTGGTAACACCCTCACCCTGATTCATCTTTCTCCCTTTCCTGGGGGAGAGGCTCGGGGTGAGGGCGACCCGATCGAACGAAAAAAACCATGGGGAATTTATCATGAGCACTACACCCTTGCTGTCCCTGAAGGGGATAACGAAAGTCTTCCCCGGCGTTCGCGCCCTCGAAAATGTCCACCTTGATTTGTGGCCGGGAAAAGTCACGGCGCTGATCGGCGAAAACGGCGCAGGTAAATCCACACTGGTTAAAGTCATGACCGGGATTTATCAGCCGGAAGAAGGGGAACTGCTTTATAAAGCGATTCCGATTACGCTGCCCAACCCGGAAGCGGCGCACAAAGTCGGGATCACGGCGATTCATCAGGAAACGGTTCTGTTCGATGAACTGACTGTTACCGAAAATATTTTTGTCGGCCACTATCTGTATCGCGGCTTTTTCAAAAAGCTCGACTGGCCTGCCATGCACCAAAAAGCGCTGGAAATCCTCACGCGTCTTGAAGTTCAGATTAATCCACGTTCCACACTCAAAACGCTCAGCATTGCCCAACGTCATATGGTGGCGATTGCCCGCGCGCTGTCGTTCGAAGCCCAGGTAGTGATTCTGGATGAACCAACCGCCGCACTCTCGCAACATGAAATTATCGAGTTTTATCAAATCGTTGAACGTCTGAAAAGCGAAGGAAAAGCGATTCTATTTATCTCGCACAAATTCGACGAGATCTTTGCCATTGCCGATCACTACACCATTCTGCGCGACGGGGTGTACATCAGCTCTGGGCAGATTAACGAGATAACCGCAGAACGCATGGTCACCATGATGGTAGGGCGAGAAATCACGCACGCATTCCCGAAAGTGAGCTGCGAGCTCGGCGACGTGGTGCTAGAGGTGAAAGATCTCTGCCATCCAACCGAATTTGCCCATATCGATTTCACGCTTCGGAAAGGGGAAATCCTTGGGTTTTATGGCCTGGTCGGTGCCGGGCGCACCGAACTCATGCAGGCATTATCTGGCGTCTCGCGCCCGTCACACGGTGAGATTCTATTGAATGGCCAGACGGTGCAATTCCGCCAGCCTGCCGATGCAATTAAAGCTGGAATTGTCTGCGTACCCGAAGAGCGCCAGAAACAGGGCGCGATCATCGAACTGCCTATCTCTCAAAATATTAGTTTGCCGCAACTCAGCCGGCTCAATCCCCGTGGTGTTTTAAACGATGCGCGTGAATGGGCGCTGGCCGACGAATACGCCAAACGTTTGCAAGTGAAAGCCTTTAGCTGGAAACAACCGGTTGAAACACTGTCAGGTGGCAACCAGCAGAAAGTGGTGATCGGCAAATGGCTGGCGACACAACCTGACGTCATCATCCTCGATGAGCCGACCAAAGGTATTGATATCGGCTCGAAAGCGGCTGTGCATCAGTTTATGTCCGAGTTGGTCAGCCACGGCCTGGCGGTGATTATAGTGTCGTCAGAATTACCGGAAGTCATGGGCATGGCCGACCGCATCATCGTGATGCACGAAGGGCTGATAGTTGCTGAATATAACGCAGGCGCTGCCAGTGCAGAAATGATCGTTAGTGCCGCCAGCGGTTCACGTGAGGAGGCAGCATAATGTGGCAAACACTGCTGAAACATCGTGAGTTTCTTCTCGGTGGCGTCATCTTATTGATGGTGCTGGCGATTGGCAGCCGCGTGCCGTCATTCCTGGCACCAGGCAATCTGGTTGAGATGTTCAACGACACCTCGATTCTTGTCATTCTCGCCCTCGGACAGATGATGGTGCTACTCACTAAAGGCATTGATTTGTCGATGGCGGCGAACCTTGCACTCACCGGTATGATTGTCGCGTTACTTAATTTCCACTACCCGCAAATCCCTGTCTGGGCTCTGCTTTTACTGGCAACCGTGCTTGGCCTGGTGATGGGTGTGATCAACGGTTTGCTGGTCTGGAAACTCGGTATTCCGGCGATTGTTGTCACGCTGGGCACCATGAGTATTTATCGCGGCATCATCTTCCTGCTTTCTAACGGTGGCTGGATTAACGCCCATCAGATGAGCGACAGCTTCCTGGGTTTGCCGCGAACGGTCGTTCTGGGCATGCCGTTGTTGAGCTGGTGCGCCGTTGCCGCACTCTTACTGGTCGGTTATTTCTTGCGCTATAGCCGCACCGGACGGGCGATGTACACCGCTGGCGGCAACGCCACAGCCGCTTATTACACCGGAATTAACACCGGAAAAATGCAGTTCATCAGTTTTAGCCTTTCAGGTGCGCTGGCAGGGTTCTGCGGTTATCTGTGGATTTCACGTTTTGCCGTTGCGTATGTCGACGTGGCTAACGGTTTTGAGCTGCAAATCGTCGCAGCCTGTGTGATTGGCGGAATCAGCACCATGGGCGGTATCGGGCGCGTGCTCGGTTGCCTGCTGGGTGCGCTGTTCCTGGGCGTAATCAACAACGCGCTGCCGGTGATTGGCGTTTCGCCGTTCTGGCAAATGGCGATTTCTGGCGCGGTAATTGTGATAGCCGTATTGCTGAACGAACGCGGCAACAAACGTAAAGGGCGGCTGATTCTGCGCGATGTTGCGCTCTCCAGACAAAAGGAGGTAGTGAGCCATGAATAAAACGCTGATTTCTGAATCTGTGCCACCGCAAATCACTACACCTCCACTGTTGCGCCGCTTGCTGTGCTGGGAGTCGTTTTTACTGGCCGTGACGCTGGTCGTCTTTGTAGTCAACTCGCTGGCTTCACCCTACTTCCTGAACATCTGGAACTTGTCGGACGCAACATTCAACTTCACCGAAAAAGCGATCATCGTGCTGCCAATGGCGATGCTGATTATCGCCCGTGAAATTGACCTGTCTGTGGCATCGACCATTGAGCTCAGCTCAACTGTAATGGGCTTTTGTGCTCAGGCAGGCGTCGATACCGCAGGGCTTGTGTGTGTAGGATTGGGCGTTGGGTTGCTATGCGGCTTATTCAACGGCCTGCTGGTTACCCGCTTCAACCTTTCGTCGATTGTAATCACTATCGGCACCATGAGTTTGTACCGCGGTATCACCTACATTTTGCTCGGCGATCAGGCACTAAACCATTATCCGGAAAGCTTCTCCTGGTTTGGCCAGGGTTATGTCTGGGGCGCGCTATCGTTTGAATTTGCGCTGTTTATTGTGTTGGCGGCGGTATTTGCTTTCTTGCTGCACAAAACCAACTTTGGCCGCCGAACTTACGCCATCGGCAATAACCCAACGGGTGCCTGGTATTCCGGCATCAACGTGAAACGCCATAACTTGCTGTTGTTTGTGCTGGTCGGTGTGATGGCGGGGCTTGCGTCGGTGTTATTGACCTCACGTCTTGGTAGTACGCGCCCCACTATCGCAATGGGTTGGGAATTAAGCGTGGTAACCATGGCGGTGCTCGGAGGCGTCAATATTCTTGGCGGTTCTGGAAGCATGGCAGGTGTGATTATCGCTGCTTTCCTGATGGGGCTAGTCACTTTCGGCCTGAGTCTGCTGAATGTGCCGGGTATCGTAATGTCGATTATCGTGGGCGCGATGCTGATTACCGTAATTTCTCTACCCATTATTACCCGCCGCATTATGCAACGGACACGGCGCTGAATACCGAGGCGGTGGCCGGGTGGCCATCGTCGTAATATTAAGGAGCATGACGATGAGTTTTATGTTGGCCTTACCAAAAATTAGCCTTCACGGCGCAGGTGCAATCGGCGATATGGTGAAATTGATTGCGGCTAAACCCTGGGGAAAAGCATTAGTTATCACTGATGGGCAGCTCGTGAAAATGGGGCTGCTGGACAGCCTGTTTAAGGCACTCGATGAGCATCAACTTTCTTACGAACTGTTTGATGAAGTGTTCCCGAATCCGACAGAAGAATTGGTGCAAAAAGGTTTCGCCGCATATCAGGCGGCCGATTGTGACTACCTGATTGCTTTTGGCGGCGGCAGCCCGATTGATACTGCCAAAGCAGTAAAAATCCTCACCGCGAACCCTGGACCATCAACGGCTTATTCCGGCGTTGGCAAAGTCACCAATCCAGGCGTTCCGCTAGTGGCGATTAACACCACTGCAGGCACCGCAGCAGAGATGACCAGCAACGCGGTTATCACCGACTCCGTGCGCCATGTTAAAGAAGTCATTATCGATACCAATCTGATTCCGGATATTGCCGTGGATGACGCGAGCGTGATGCTGGATATTCCGGCCAGCGTCACCGCTGCCACGGGCATGGACGCGCTGACTCACGCCATCGAAGCCTACGTTTCCGTCGCTGCACATCCGCTGACCGATGCCAACGCGTTGGAATCTATCCGCTTGATTAGCCAGTGGTTACCAAAAGCAGTCGACGACGGACATAACCTTGAAGCGCGTGAAATGATGGCTTACGGGCAATATCTGGCAGGCATGGCGTTCAACAGTGCCGGGCTTGGCCTGGTGCATGCGCTGGCACACCAACCGGGAGCCACGCACAACCTGCCACACGGTGTCTGCAATGCCATTTTATTACCCGTTATCGAAGCGTTTAATCGCCCGAATGCGGTGGCGCGTTTTGCAAGTGTTGCCGCAGCTATGGGCGTAAATACCCTGGACATGGGCGAAGAGGAAGCCAGCTTCCAGGCAATCCTCGCCATTCGCACCCTTTCTACTCGCGTAGGCATTCCATCAGGCTTTAGCCAGCTTGGTATTAAAACTGCGGACATCGAAGGCTGGCTGGATAACGCGCTTGCCGACCCATGCGCGCCATGCAACCCACGCGTTGCCTCGCGTGAAGAGGTACGCGAGCTTTACCTGGAGGCACTATGATCCGCAAAGCCTTTGTGATGCAGGTGAACCCTGAAGCACATGAAGAATACCAACGTCGTCATACGCCGATTTGGCCAGAGCTGGAAGCCGTGCTTAAACAGCACGGTGCTCATCACTACGCTATTTATCTTGATGAAGCGCGCCATCTGCTTTTTGCCACGGTAGAAATTGAGTCCGAAGCGCGCTGGAACGCAGTGGCACAAACAGAAGTTTGCCAACGCTGGTGGAAGCATATGAGCGACATTATGCCAGGCAATGCCGACAACAGCCCGGTGAGTACCGAATTGAAAGAGGTGTTTTATTTAGAGTAAGACTGAGAGCGGGTGGCATTGAGCTACCCGCCTTTTTTGAACCTAACCGAATAACTAAAGCACCGCTCCATCCAAAGCTTTATGAATCACCTGGGAAAGCTCCTTCACATCAAACTTCGCGACATAACCATTCGCACCCACTTTACGCACGTGGTCTTCATTGGCGCTGCCTGATAAAGACGAGTGAATCACTACTGGAATCTGCTTTAACACGATATCCGATTTGATATTTCGCGTCAGGGTAAATCCGTCCATTTCCGGCATTTCAATGTCGGTTAACACCATTCCAATACGGTCGGTGATGGGCTGACCTGCGGCTTTAGCTTCTGCAGCAATAACTTTGATTTTCTCCCAGGCTTCGAGACCCGTGGAATGCATCATCACCGGGATACCCATACCTTTCAGGCCTTGCTCAAGCATCTGGCGGGCGACTCTTGAATCTTCCGCAACAATGGCAACCGCGCCGGGTTTGAGTGGGTTCGTTGTGCTTTCAATGGCTGCCACATCGACATTGCGACCGGAAGGAATAATGTCGTAAAGGATCTGCTCAACATCGAGGACCAGCGCAAGCTCGCCTTTGTATTCGTCACTATTAAGCGAAGCGATGCTTGTGATATTGCGGCTACTTACCCCGGACTCGGCTGCGTGAACCTGGCTCCAGTCTAGACGGATAATATTTTCCACCGACTCCACCGCAAATGCCTGCGTGCTGCGGGCATATTCGGTGATCAATAAAAGATTTAAGCCCGTTTTTGGGGTACAGCCGGTAACGGCAGGCAGGTCGATAACCGGAATAAACTGGTCGCGAATATTTGCCATGCCCAATAGAGGCGACATCATTCCTGCCGCGCGATTAATTTTCGGCATGGGTACAATTTCACGCAGTTTAAAGACGTTGATGCCGTACAGCTCAGACTTATCACCGTGCTGGCCTTTACCTAAGCGAAACAATAACAGCTCAAATTTGTTGGATAACGCCAGGTTAGCCCTTTCATCAATATCTTTTTGAAAATTATCCATTTTAACCTCTGGTTATAACCCGGCGGGTCATCGTTGCCCTATTTCCTGTTTACGTTATCGGCAGATGGGACAAAAAGTGGAGTCTGTCAGGAGGAAGAAAATCCTCCTTTGCTTCACCCGACGCCTTGCCCTACTATTAACCCCTTGTAGGGACGGGATAGAAAAATGAAAAAGCCGCTAACAATCAAGGATATTGCTGAACTGGCCAATGTATCTATTGCGACAGTTTCCCGTGTTCTGAATAACAACAGCTGGGTGGCGGATAAAACCCGCGCCAGGGTCGAGAAAGTTATTCAGGAACAGCAATTCAGCCCAAATTTGTTGGCGCGAGGCATGATCTCCAAGAAAACCCAGACGTTGGCGATTGTCGTTTCCGATATCAGTAATCCTTATTTTGTAATGCTGGTTGCGCAGATCGAAAATGAAAGTTTGCGTGCTGGTTATAAAGTCACACTCTACGATACGCAGTCTGCGAATAAATCCTCCTCGCAGGGTGAAATTATTCCCGAAGAAAATATTTTTAACTCGATTACCGATAGCCAGATTGACGGCGTTATTATTCTCGGCGGTAATATTGACTATAACAATGTGCCTGACTCTTATTTGCAGGAATTAAAAAAACTCTGCGCGGCAATCCCGGTGATTGTGGTTGGCCGTCAACTGGCAGATGTAGATTATTCCTGTGTAGAACGCGATCAATCTGGTTGTGTTGCGCTTGCAACTAATCATCTGATAAGCAAGGGTTATAAAACCATCGGATTTATTGGTGGTTCTAAAAGTGTTTATATCACCCAGCAACGTATCGACGCCTTTAAAAAAACACTCCAGCAAGCAAATATAACAGTTGAAGATAATCATATCGTATTAAATAACTTCTACTTGCAACATGGCTATGAAGCGGTAGAGAAATTACTCTCGCAGAGTGAAGAATTACCCGAAGCTATTGTGGCAATTAATGACCATGTAGCAAAAGGCGCTATCAGGGCGTTAAAAGACCGGCAGATTTCTGTACCTGATAATATTGCGATTGTCAGCTGTGAATATTTCCCCGGCAGCGAGTATTTTATCCCACGCATTACCACCGTAAACCACCACAATGAACTTATCGGCAAAACGGTCATGCAGGCTTTAATGACTTTGCTGAAAGATGAAGCGCAAGCAGTCACCCCTGAAAAAATCCGACTGAGCCTGATGCCAGGTGAGTCCTGCTAATCCCATTTCGTTCTTAACGCCTGGCTTATAACGCCAAAAATCCCAACTTACGATATTTTTTGATCCCCGCCACAATTGCTGAAAACTGGATTGACAACTCCACTCATGCTCCTCTAGCCTAAAACCTGAAAACGTTTTCAGGTTTTGATTTCAGGAGGGCCAATGAAGCCGACAATGATGACTTACATTCACGAAGAGCAAGCGACACTTTCAGCAATGCTTGATCGTTATCCACATGATCTACCGAAGATTAAAGGAAAGAGCACGTGGTTGATTTTGGCTACTGGTTCAAGTATTAACGCCATCAAAAGCGCGAAATACTACGTTGAAAACCTGGCGAACGTGCGCATTACCGTGGAAGAACCATTCCACTTCCAGCACTATGAAAAAATGGATACTTCAATCGATTTGGTGCTCGGTGTTTCGCAAAGTGGCGAAAGCACCTCGACCATCAACGCGATAAAACATATCGGCAAAAGTTTCCCGGTTGCCACCTATGGCTTAACCAGCAAACTTTCCAGCGAACTGGCGCAAACTGTTGACCACGCCATCGATATTGAAATTGGCGAAGAACGCGTGGGTTATGTCACTAAAGGTTATGTAGCGACTATTTTTAAATTCATGCTGTTAGGCGTTTATACCGCACGTTGCAATGGCTTAATTAGCGAAGCTCAGGAAGTTGAAGAACTGGCGAAACTGGCAACAGCGGTGAAATCTATTCCTGATATTATTAATACGACTGAAGTTTTCTTCGAAAAATGGAAAGATGAGTTAACCGCTTCTCCACGATTCACCGCTATTGGCTATGGACCAAGCGTAGGTGTAATTAAAGAAATGGAGACCAAATTCGCGGAGACTATACGCGTACCGTCTCAAGGGGTAGAGCTAGAAACTTTTATGCACGGCCCTTATTTTGAAGTGAACGGCAACCACCGTATGTTTTTTCTGGACACACCGGGTGAGGCTCGCGAGCGTTTATTACTGCTTAAAGCCTATGAACAAAAATATACTGATTATATTTATACCGTGAAGTTAGGTAAAAGTGATGACGAGCGAACCTTATCCATTAATACTGATACAGACATTTTTATCGCACCGTTATTGATGGTTATTCCATTCCAGATTCTGGCTCATCATATTGCAGAAGAAAAAGGCAACAATTTACCACAGCGTATTTTTACTGACTTTGGCATTTCCGTTAAAAGCAAAACAAAACCTGGCAATTACGCCTGATTATTACTTTATAACTGAATTACCCTACTGCGTTGCCTGATTTCCTTATCGGGCAATAAATATAGCGCAAACCTTGAAACTAAGGAAATACCATGACGACATATAGTCAGCTTGCTCAGCAGATAATTAAACATGTTGGTAAGCCCGGGAATATTGCACATATTACTCATTGCGCAACACGTTTACGTTTCACGCTGAAAGATAAAAATAAAGTGAATCAGGATGCGTTATATGAACTTCCTGAAGTCGTAAAATTGGTTGATAACCCGAGCCAATTCCAGATTGTTATTGGCCCGAAAGTTGACCAGGTTTTCGCTGCTATTAAAGAGATCCTTGGCGAGCAGACAGTAGCGCCTGAGGAAACAGTGCCACAAGGCTCATGGGCAAACCGCTTGCTGGCAACGCTATCCGCCATTTTCACGCCTTACATCGGCGTGCTGGCGGGTGTCGGTGTCGTAAAAGGGATTGTGGTTCTGTTGCAAACTATGAACCTGGTGGATACGCATTCGTATGTTTTCACTGTATTTAATGCACTTTCGAGTGGCGTGTTCGTCATGCTGCCGCTGTTTATTGCGGTAACAGCCGCTGAAAGATTCAAAGCGAATAAATTTACCGCACTGGCGCTCACCGCCGCGATGATATTCCCATTAACCGATGCCAGCGTTCCGGGCGCATTCCATATTATGGGGCTGGCGCTAAACGTGAAAATATACGGTGGTGCGGTCATTCCAGCGGTATTTGCCGTGTTGTTCCTGAGTTATGTCGAACGTTGGCTGAAAAAGATAGTCCCGGAACTCGCCGCATTCGTCTTCGTCCCTTGCTTATCACTCATCATCTGCGGATTCGTGGTATTCACTTTTATCGGCCCCATTGCGGATTACGTTGGCGTAGGCATTGCTAACGGTTACGCATGGCTCTACAACCTCAGCCCGGTAATTTCTGGCGCATTACTGGCAGGTATCGGCCAACTGTTTGTGGTATTCGGTGTGCATTGGGGCATCATCCCGCTGGCGCTGATTAACATTCAGGTCAATGGTTATGACACAATCATGGCGATGTTTATGTCAGCAGTTATGGGCCAATTTGGTGCGGCATTCGGCGCTATCTTTATTGCCCGCAACATCAAAGATAAACAAATTGCGATTTCTGCCTCCATTTCTGCTTTCTTTGGCATCACCGAACCTGCGCTTTACGGTGTGAATCTGAAATATAGAATGTTGTTTGTCTTCGGCTGCATCGGTGCAGCATTGGGCGGTGGCATTACCGGTTTGCTGGGCGTTAAAACCTACAGCTTCCTTCCAGTGTTGAACGTCTTCGAATTAGGTTTATTCAGCGGCCCAGATTCAAAAATGATTTATGAAGTGTTTGCGATAATCGTCGCATTTACCGTCCCAGCTGTGCTGACCATTATTTATGGCAAGACTCGCAAATTGGTTGCTTCACCCGCTTCTTGACTGTTGACCAGACGCCCTCTCGGATAGAGAGGGCATTTTGCTAAGCGGTGATTTCTCGCAGCACCCGGCAAGGCGCTCTTCTGATAGTTCTCCACAGTTTCTATGTACAGCCTGCCAAATTCAGACCGGCACAGAAATAGAAAATATTTTGTTGTTGGGAAAATTACTTAATCGCAGTGATGAGAATACTTCGGAATTACGCGAGGTTTATGGCTTTACTTTAGTGAAAAAAACACCCGGCAAGCCGGGTGTTTTTAATAATGAGGATGCTCAGATTGCAGACTTACGCAGCTGGTTTAACCGCTGGTTTTGCTGCTGGCGCTACTGGGGTAGCCGCTTTTTTGTGGTGCTTTTTGGCAGCCTGGGCTTTCTGAGGAGCAGCCGGGGTTGCTGATGTAGTTGCTTTTTTGTGGTGCTTTTTAGCCGCTTGCGCTTTCTGGGCTACAGGGGCTGCTTTGTGGTGTTTCTTATGGTGCGTAGTAGTGGTGTGTTTTGCTGGAGCAGGCGCTGCGGTGGTATCAGCGGCGAAAGCGACAGAAGACAGACCCATTACAGCGACAGCAATCAGAGTTAATACTTTTTTCATTTTAATAGTCTCGTATTTGTTTATGAGTGGCCGGTCGGCCCGTTGAAATAACTCTATTCCAATAAACAAATACCTTCCGTGAGTGATTGGTGTCGGCACGTAACGATATGTACAAAGCGTGTATTTTTACGCTTTCAACCGCTCCGGATGCGTATAAACCGTCGCACGGCCAGGTTTACTAAAGCCCACCAGCGTCAGATTGCAGCGCTGTGCGACTTCTACCGCAAGCGTTGTAGCCGCAGAAACAGCAAACAAAATTTCTACACCGCACTGGGCCGATTTTTGCACCATCTCATAGCTTGCGCGGCTTGAGACTAAGACCGCACCGTTATGCCAGCCACTGCGGGCTCGCGCCCCGAGCAGTTTATCCAACGCCACATGGCGGCCAATGTCTTCTTTGCCATCCAGAATAGTGCCGTTTTCGTTAAGCCAAAGTGCGGCATGCGTACAACCGGTGAGTTGCCCAACCGGCTGGTAATCACGCATCTGGATTAAGGCTTCATCCAATTTGTTCAAATCAAAAGTTTGTGTGAAAGGCAAAGGTGTAATAGGGCGGCCAATATCATTGAGTTGTTCAACGCCACACACGCCGCAACCGGTACGGCCAGCAAGTGAGCGGCGGCGTTCTTTCAGCCCCATAAAGCGACGGCTCGAAAGCTCGATGTGTACTTCTAAGCCGTTACAAACGGCCGAGACATCAATACCGTAAATGTCTGCGGGGGATTCAATGATTCCTTCAGATAAGGAAAAACCTAACGCAAACAGTTCCAGATCTTTAGGCGAGGCCATCATGACCACATGCGAAATACCGTTGTAGACCAACGCCACCGGGACTTCTTCAGCCAGCCAGTCGCCTTTAGCCTGGAGTAAATCGTGGCGCTGCCACAACTCTATTGTCCGCGCGCCAGTGACGGCGTTCACAATTTTGTCCTGATTTGGGTCTGATTTGTTCACTTTGTCTTAACCTGATTGGAACAGCCTTAATTCTAATGTGGTATTCTGAAGCACTACCCCTTTGGGATGAGGGGTTATTACCAGTTTCGCTTTGATTGTGAACCTTTGCGGCATAGACCGCAAAAAATACACCAAAATAAGTCATGTGAAAAATGTCGAAAAAAGGAGCACCCATGCAGGTCAGCAGAAGGCAGTTCTTTAAGATCTGTGCTGGCGGTATGGCAGGGACTACGGCAGCGGCTCTGGGTTTTGCCCCAGGCGTTGCGCTTGCGGAAACTCGGCAGTACAAACTACTGCGAACCCGTGAAACCCGTAACACCTGCACATACTGTTCCGTCGGTTGTGGGCTATTAATGTACAGCCTCGGTGACGGCGCGAAAAATGCCAAAGCATCCATCTTCCATATCGAGGGCGACCCGGACCATCCGGTAAACCGCGGTGCACTTTGCCCTAAAGGCGCTGGTCTTGTGGATTTCATTCACAGCGAAAGCCGCCTGAAATTCCCGTCATACCGTGCGGCCGGATCCGATAAATGGCAGCAAATCAGTTGGGAAGATGCCTTTGACCGCATCGCCAAACTGATGAAAGCAGACCGCGACGCTAACTTTATTGCCCAGAACGAACAGGGAACCACGGTAAACCGCTGGCTCTCTACCGGCATGTTGTGCGCCTCTGCATCCAGTAATGAAACCGGCTATTTAACCCAGAAATTTTCCCGCGCCCTCGGCATGCTTGCCGTGGATAACCAGGCGCGTGTCTGACACGGACCAACGGTAGCAAGTCTTGCTCCAACATTTGGCCGCGGTGCGATGACCAACCACTGGGTTGATATTAAGAACGCCGATCTTGTTATTGTCATGGGTGGGAACGCAGCTGAAGCGCATCCAGTCGGATTCCGCTGGGCGATGGAAGCCAAAATCCACAATGGCGCGAAGCTGATTGTTATCGATCCGCGCTTTACGCGTACCGCTTCGGTGGCGGATTTCTATACTCCAATTCGCTCCGGTTCTGACATTGCCTTCTTGTCAGGCGTACTGCTGTACCTGATAAACAACAATAAATTCAACCGCGAATACGTTGAGGCTTACACCAACGCCAATCTGATTGTGCGTGGGGATTACAGCTTCGACGACGGTCTGTTCTCAGGCTACGACGCGGCGAACCGTAAATATGACAAAACTACCTGGAACTATGAGCTGGATGAGAAGGGCTTCGCCAAACGCGACCTGACCCTGAGCCATCCACGTTGCGTGTGGAATCTGCTAAAAGAGCACGTTTCCCGCTACACACCAGACGTAGTTTCCAATATTTGCGGCACCCCAAAAGACGATTTCCTGAAAGTTTGTGAATACATCGCAGAAACCAGCGCAAAAAATAAAACTGCGTCGTTCTTGTATGCACTGGGCTGGACGCAGCACTCCGTGGGTTCGCAAAACATTCGCACCATGGCGATGATTCAATTGCTGCTCGGCAACATGGGAATGGCAGGCGGTGGCGTAAACGCCCTGCGCGGTCACTCTAACATTCAGGGGCTGACCGACCTCGGCTTGTTGTCACAAAGCCTGCCTGGCTACTTGACGCTGCCAAGCGAAAAACAGCCAGATCTCCAGACTTATCTTGCCGCCAACACGCCAAAACCGCTGCTGGAAGGCCAGGTAAACTACTGGGGTAACTACCCGAAATTCTTCGTTTCGATGATGAAAGCCTTCTACGGCGACAAATCCACAGCAGAAAACAGCTGGGGTTATGACTGGTTGCCGAAGTGGGACAAGGGCTACGACGTCCTGCAATATTTCGAGATGATGAACCAGGGCAAAGTGAACGGCTACCTGTGCCAGGGCTTTAACCCTGTTGCATCGTTCCCGAACAAAAACAAAGTCATTGCGTCACTGTCGAAGCTGAAATTCCTCGTGACCATCGACCCGCTGAACACAGAAACCGCGAACTTCTGGCAAAACCACGGCGAGTTTAACGATGTTGACCCGTCGAAAATCCAGACCGAAGTGTTCCGCTTACCATCGACCTGTTTCGCCGAAGAAAACGGTTCTATCGTTAACTCCGGCCGCTGGTTGCAGTGGCACTGGAAAGGTGCGGACGCTCCAGGGGAAGCGCTGAACGACGGCGAAATTCTCTCCGGTATCTTTACCCGTCTGCGTCATATGTACCTGAGCGAGGGTGGTGCAGCACCTGAGCAAGTGCTGAGCATGTCCTGGAATTATCTGACACCCGATAACCCAGCGCCAGAAGAAGTGGCCATGGAGAGCAACGGTAAAGCGTTGCAAGACGTGGTTGATCAGGCAACCGGCGCGGTGCTGGTGAAAAAAGGTCAGCAGCTTAGTTCGTTCGCCCAACTGCGCGATGATGGCACAACCTCAAGTGGCTGCTGGATTTTCGCCGGTAGCTGGACGCCAGAAGGCAACCAAATGGCCCGTCGTGATAACGCCGATCCGTCTGGTCTTGGCAACACGCTGGGCTGGGCCTGGGCGTGGCCGCTCAACCGTCGCATTCTGTATAACCGTGCTTCCGCTGACCCTCAGGGTAAACCGTGGGATGAAAAACGCCGCCTGATTTCCTGGGATGGCGCGAAGTGGAGCGGTGCGGATATTGCAGACTATAGCACTGCGGCACCGGGCACCGACGTTGGGCCGTTCATCATGCAGCCAGAAGGTTTAGGGCGTCTGTTCGCTATCGACAAAATGGCAGAAGGGCCGTTCCCGGAACACTACGAGCCGTTTGAAACGCCGCTGGGTACCAACCCGTTGCACCCGAATGTGGTTTCCAACCCGGCTGCACGCGTGTTTAAAGGTGATCTGGAAGCGATGGGCAAGCCGGACTTATTCCCATATGTCGGCACCACTTATCGTCTGACCGAGCATTTCCACTACTGGACCAAACACGCGGTGTTAAACGCCATCGCGCAGCCAGAGCAGTTTATCGAGATTGGCGAAAAGCTCGCGAACTCACTCGGTATTGCTCACGGCGATACGGTGAAAGTCTCCTCCAACCGCGGCTTTATCAAAGCCAAAGCAGTGGTGACCAAACGTATTCGCCAGCTTGATGTGAACGGCCAGAAAGTGGATACCATCGGGATCCCAATTCACTGGGGTTACGAGGGTGTTGCGAAGAAAGGCTTTATCGCCAACACTTTGACGCCGTTTGTCGGTGATGCCAACACGCAAACGCCTGAATTTAAGGCGTTCCTGGTCAACGTGGAAAAGGTATAACGGAGACGAATTATGGCTTATCAATCTCAGGATATTATCCGTCGTTCCGCCACCAACGGCCTTACTCCCGCGCCTCAGGCGCGGGATCACCAGGAAGATGTCGCGAAACTTATCGACGTCACCACCTGCATTGGCTGCAAAGCTTGCCAGGTGGCGTGCTCGGAGTGGAACGATCTACGCGATGAAATCGGCAGCAACGTCGGGGTGTATGACAACCCGGCGGATTTAACCGCCAAATCATGGACGGTAATGCGATTCTCGGAAGTCGAACAGAACGACAAACTGGAATGGCTTATCCGCAAAGACGGCTGTATGCACTGCGCAGATCCAGGCTGCCTGAAGGCGTGTCCGGCTGAAGGCGCAATCATTCAGTACGCTAACGGCATTGTCGATTTCCAATCAGAACAGTGCATCGGCTGCGGTTACTGCATCGCCGGTTGCCCGTTCGACGTACCGCGCCTGAACCCGGAGGATAACCGTGTCTACAAATGCACTTTGTGTGTAGACCGTGTGAATGTCGGCCAGGAGCCAGCATGCGTGAAAACTTGCCCAACAGGTGCCATTCATTTCGGCTCGAAAGAGGATATGAAAAACCTGGCAGGCGAACGCGTTGCTGAACTGAAAACTCGCGGTTACGACAACGCTGGGTTGTACGATCCGGAAGGTGTTGGCGGTACACACGTTATGTATGTGCTGCATCATGCGGACAAGCCGACGTTGTATCACGGCCTGCCGGAGAATCCGTCCATCAGCCCAACCGTGAAATTCTGGAAAGGTGTCTGGAAGCCGCTGGCCGCTATCGGCTTTGCTGCAACCTTTGCCGCCAGCGTGTTCCACTATGTTGGTGTCGGTCCGAACCGTGCCGATGAAGAGGACGATAACCTGCACCATGACGATGACGAGGTGCGCAAGCCATGAAAAAACAAGTGACCATTCAGCGTTATAGCGCGCCTGAACGTATCAACCACTGGATTACCGCTTTCTGTTTTGTGCTGGCGGCGGTAAGCGGGCTGGGCTTCTTCTTCCCATCCTTCAACTGGTTGATGAACATTCTTGGCACGCCGCAGCTGGCGCGCATCCTCCACCCGTTCGTCGGTGTGGTGATGTTTGCATCGTTTATCATCATGTTTTTCCGTTACTGGCACCATAACCTAATCAATCGGGATGATATCTTTTGGGCGAAGAATATTCGTAAGATCGTCGTCAACGAGGAAGTGGGTGATACCGGGCGTTATAACTTCGGCCAGAAATGCGTATTCTGGGCGGCGATTATTTTCCTGGTGCTGTTGTTAGTGAGTGGCGTGGTTATCTGGCGTCCTTACTTCGCGCCTGCTTTCCCAATCCCGTTGATTCGTGTCGCCCTGATGGTGCATTCATTTGCCGCAGTGGCATTGATTGTGGTTATTATGGTCCACATCTACGCCGCCCTTTGGGTGAAAGGCACGATTACTGCGATGGTGGAAGGCTGGGTCACAACGTCCTGGGCGAAGAAACACCATCCGAAATGGTATCGTGAAGTTCGCCAGAAACAGGAAAAACGATCGGAATGAGTATTCGCATAATCCCGCAAGACCAGCTTGCGACGAGCGATAAACGTACGGCGGAGATGATCCCGCCGTTATTGTTCCCCCGGCTGAAAAATCTCTACAACCGCCGCGCAGAACGCCTGCGCGAGCTGGCTACCGATAATCCTCTGGGCGATTTTTTGCGTTTTGCCGCACTTATCGCCCACGCGCAGGAAGTGGTGCTGTACGACCACCCGCTGCAAATGGATTTAACCGGGCTGATTCAGAAATCCTCTGAAACCGGCAAGCCACCGTTGGATATTCACGTTCTGCCGCGCGATCCGCACTGGCAGCGCCTGCTCAATTCGCTAATTGCCGAGCTGAAACCAGAAATGGACGGCCAGGCGCTGGCAGTTATCGAGAACCTCGAAAAAGCGTCTTCGTTTGAGCTCGAAGAGATGGCAACCGCTCTGTTCAACGCAGATTTTGCGTTAGTAAGCAGCGATAAAGCGCCATTCATTTGGGCTGCGCTGTCGCTCTACTGGGCGCAAATGGCAAGCATGATCCCAGGTAAAGCGAAAGCAGAATACGGTGAACAACGCCAGTTCTGCCCGGTTTGCGGATCGATCCCGGTTTCCAGCGTTGTGCAAATTGGCGGCACCAGTGGCCTGCGTTATTTGCACTGCAACCTGTGCGAAACCGAATGGCACGTTGTGCGTGTGAAATGCAGCAACTGCGAGCAAACCCGCGATTTGAACTACTGGTCGCTGGACAGCGAGCAGTCAGCGATTAAAGCGGAAAGCTGTGGCGACTGCGGCACTTACCTGAAGATTTTATATCAGGAAAAAGATGCCAAAGTGGAAGCCGTAGCCGACGATTTAGCCTCGCTGGTACTGGACGCACGCATGGAACAAGAAGGCTTTGCCCGTAGTAGCATCAACCCTTTCCTGTTCCCAGGTGAAGGGGAGTAAGTTATTAGCGGTGGATGTCGCTTGCGCTAATCCACCCTACAATTTCGGCTTTGTAGGTCGGATTAGCGTTAGCGACATCCGACATTTACATGACGTTCAAGCCAGTAGCTACTCAGTCTCTTTACCTATAGCGTTATATTCAAAGGAATCATCCCGGTCGAATTCCGCACAAACCAAATGCACTATCCCTGGCGGTTTTAGCTGACTCTTCTTTCGACAAATTTCGTTCCATGGCATCTCCTGTTAGAGCTATCAAATAGCATCCCTGGTTTTAATTCCGTCTAAATTTCAACCTCACCTCGCCCCAAAGAATACATCTATCACTCGAAATTAAAATGGTTTGATTTACCAACATTTCATTTCTTCGAGGCTCTTTCCAGAATCTTCAATTGGTGAAAAAACCAGCTTCACCAGGTGCTGAAATCGGCGTATAACTGGTTATTCATACAGTAAAAGGAATTCATTATGGCACTCGAACCTGCTATTGCCGACTTGGTAGAAAAGTTTATCGCCGCCGGACGTTCTTCTTCACGAGAACAGTCTATGGACGAGCGCCGTGCTGGATATATCGCCAGTGCCGTATTGGCTGGAGGCGCAGAACAACGCGTTAATGTCGAAGAACGAGAACTCGAAGGTATAACGTTGCGAGTGGTTTCGCCGTTAAAGGCTAGAGGGATATTACCGACCGTTATTTATTATCACGGCGGCTGTTTTGTCAGTGGTGGCTTTGCCACGCATGAAAAGCAACTACGCCAGCTGTCGTTTTTCAGCGGCTGCCGGGTGATTGCGGTGCAGTACCGTCTGGCACCCGAACATATTTACCCAGCAGCACACAACGATGCGGAACTAGCCGCAAATGCTATCTGGCAGCACGCTCAATTGTTGGGTGTCGATCGCGAAAAGGTGACATTGGCTGGCGACAGCGCAGGCGGTCATATTGCACTGGTTACGGCACTGCGCCTAAAAGCTGCCGGGAACTGGCGGCCTGCAAACCTGATGCTGATTTACCCAATGCTGGATGCCAGTGCACAATCGGCTAGTTATCAGCAACATGGTGATGACTATGTGATTACACGGGACACGCTCTTGAGCGGGTTTGAAGCCTATTTACCGCACGTGGATAAACTACACCCAGAAGCCAGCCCGTTATGGCGTGAAGATTTTTCCGGGCTTCCACCCGTTCACATCATCACAGCCGAGTACGACCCGCTGAGAGATGAGGGTGAGTTGCTTTATAACCGGTTGACACATCAAGGCGTGCCTTGCACCTGCCAGCGTTACCTCGGCGTAATTCATGGTTTCTTTCAATTAGGTGGCATCAGCCAAACAGCGCGGGATGCTATGCGGGATATTGCGTGGCGAGCAAGTCATTCTGAAGAGTGATTCCAGCCAACATACGCTGGCTGGTATTTTAGCAGGAAGAGTCAGTCTTTCTTAATCATATGCATGATTTCATTGCTGTTGATCTGCCGCTCATTACCTTGTTCATCAGTGTAGCTCGTCATACCCGTGTCTTTGTCTATTTCCGGTTTACCCTGGGTAACAATCATGTCGCCACGTTTGGTGGACATAATGTAGCTACTTGAACAAGCTGTGGTCGTCAGCGCAACGGCGGCTAGCAGCAGTATGGATAAGATTTTTTTCATAGTATTACATCCCTTTTTTAATGGGCGGGATTGTATCTCTTTGAAGCAAGACAGATTGTTAATGAGTATTGCGAGGAGTAATGACAAGTATTTGGCTCCCCCCTGAATGGAAAGGAGCCTGGGGATAAATATTACAGCTCAATCACCAAACGCGATTCGTGCGAATCTGGTGCAATCACCACTCCCTGCTCACCCACAATGCTGCGGCCTTGCTTAACGCTCTGCACCTTGCCGATATTGCGCAAGCACAGCGTCCAGTTTTTCGCCTGGCCTTCACCTTGCACCGTCAGTGAGTTGCCTTCTCGCTTAACTTTCAGCGTGTAGATAATTGAACCGTCTGTTGCCGGGACTTCGCAGATAGCCTCGCGTCCATTGTCCAAATTAAACAACTGGAAGGCGGTACCTTCGTGCCATGCGTAATCCGGTTTTTGGTCGTTGTTGCCCAACGCTAACAGCGTGTTGTCACGCACGTACACTGGCAGGCTTTGGAAATCATGTTTCTCTTTATGCCAGCGGCTGCCTTGTGCCTCAGCATTGTTGAACAGATGCGTCCAGCGGCCTTCTGGTAGATAAAATTGCACATCGCCCGCTTCAGTGAACACCGGTGCAACCATCACCGAATCGCCCAGCATGTACTGGCGGTCGAGATAATCGCAACCAGGATCGTCCGGGAACTCCAGCATCATGGCACGCATCATCGGCGTACCGAATTCTGCTGCTTGTGCCGCCTGGCGATACAGATACGGCATCATGCGTGATTTCCACTGCGTGAAGTGGCGCACCACATCGCAAGCTTCATCGTCATACGCCCATGGCACACGGTACGATTTACTACCATGCAGACGGCTATGGCTGGAGAGCAGCCCAAACGCACACCAGCGTTTATAGACATGGGCTGGTGCAGTATTTTCAAAGCCGCCGATGTCGTGGCTCCAGAATCCGAAACCAGACATCCCCAGTGACAACCCACCGCGCAGGCTTTCCGCCATGGATTCATAGTTGGCGTAGCAGTCACCGCCCCAGTGAACTGGGAATTGTTGCGCGCCAACCGAAGCCGAACGAGCAAACAGTACCGCTTCTTCGTCGCCAAGTTCTTGTTTGAGCACGTTCCACACCAGTTCGTTATAGATGAACGCATAATGGTTGTGCATTTTCTGTGGGTCGCTGCCGTCGTGCCACACCACATTCGTTGGGATGCGCTCACCGAAGTCGGTTTTAAAGCAATCCACACCCATGCGTACCAGGCGTTTCAAGTGTCCTGCATACCATTCGCACGCCGCCGGATTAGTGAAATCAACAATCCCCTGCCCTGGCTGCCATTTATCCCACTGCCACACCGCGCCGTTCGGGCGTTTGAGCAGATAACCTTTTTCCATGCCTTCGCGGAATAGTGGGGATTTTTGGCCAATATACGGGTTAATCCACACGCAAATTTTCAGACCACGCGCTTTCAGGCGTTTCAACATGCCTTCCGGGTCCGGGAAAGTCACCGGATCCCACTCAAAATCGCACCACTGGAAGGCTTTCATCCAGAAGCAGTCGAAGTGGAAGACGTGCAGCGGCAAATTACGCTCGGCCATGCCGTCGATAAAGCTGTTTACCGTCGCTTCGTCGTAATTGGTGGTAAATGAAGTGGTGAGCCACAGGCCAAAAGACCACGCTGGCGGCAATGCCGGGCGGCCAGTGAAGCGGGTATAACGGTCAAGCACCGCTTTTGGTGTCGGCCCGTCAATCACAAAGTATTCGAGGTATTCGCCTTCCACACTGAACTGCACTTTGGAAACTTTTTCGGAACCCACTTCAAAGGAAACACATTCGGGATGATTAACCAGCACACCGTAACCACGGTTGGTGAGGTAGAACGGGATGTTTTTGTAGGATTGCTCAGTGCTAGTACCACCGTCGCGGTTCCAGGTTTCTACCGTTTGGCCGTTTTTCACCAGTGCAGTAAAACGTTCGCCGAGGCCATAAACAGTTTCGCCAACACCTAAATCCAGGCGCTCGAACATATGCGTATTACCGCTGTTACCGTCCTGTACGTAGCCGTTGTTTTTGAATGCACTACCAGTGATGCGCACGCCGTCACGCAGGAAATCCAGCGCCCAGTCGTTGCCCTTGGTCACACGCACAGCCAGGTTGCCACTTTTCAGCTCAGCGAACTCAGCGGTGTTTTGCATTGTGACTTTCACGTCTTGCAAGACGTTGAGCGGGTAATGTGGGCCGTTATTCACCGCCCCCTGGAAGTGTTCAATACGCACACCGACAATACCTTCCTGCGGTGAGAGGAAGCGCAACGTAAACAGTGGTGTATCAAGCTGATTGCCACGTTCGCTGACATCTTTCGTGCCCGCATACACCACCATCTCGTTGCCGTTTTGCTCCACGTCGAACACCTGAATCGGGTGAATCAACGCAAGCCCAGGCTGGATGAGCCAGTTACCGTCACTAATTTTCATTATGCAGTCCTTTAAATGCTGAAATTCTTTGGAGGTGGCGGGCCAACTGAGCGGATAACCGGCTGGCGCGGCACACCTGGCAAGAATGAGCGTGATATTTTGATGTATGCCCTAACTCATTCGACCTGCATCGCGGCGGCAAATGAACGATTCCCGATAAGCTTACATAGGTAAGTGATTCGGGTGAGTGAGTGCAGCCAACTAAGATGCAGCTCGAATGAGGACGGGCATAACGGTTGTAAAGCATCAGGAGAAAGGTCGGAATTCTAATTTCTGGTTATCAGATTACGTTTCTTGATAAGTGTGAGCGGAGTCGCTCTCTTTGCAGGCTAAGATTTGCTAAACGAGTGGTTTGTGAACGATTTAATTGATCCGGCTAATAGTATTGGAGGAATCATTGGGGAAACGGGAAAGCATTGTTTGGTAAGCGCAAAAAACTCGGTATACTGCGCACCGCCTCCATGTAGCAATCGAGGCTAGGAAGATCGTCGTCTCCGGTGAGGCGGCTGGACTTCAAATCCAGTTGGTGCCGCCAGCGGTGCCGGGCAGGTTCAACTCCTGTGATCTTCCGCCATTTTGTTAGCAGCGCTTCAATTACCGGTCAAATAGCATACCAGGAGAAATTATCAGTGCATCCAAATAGGATATATGCAATTTTAATTGCATAATGTCTGAAGCTACTTACCAGGATGACACCCTTCATTAGTAATATTATCTATATCTAATTAAAAGTTCATTTGTAGTTATGCTAATTACCCCCAATCTTTATCTATAAATAAACCTAACTTGCTACAACTATAAATTTTATTATCAATAAATATTAAAAAACAATAAATATTACAAAAAAGACTATAGCACCCCATAAATACCTACTAATAATTATATTAGCTCATGATTTAGCTAATAATAAAACAACCATTAGTCAGCGTTCAAAACTCACATCGGCGGCGTCAATCCGTCTTTGCCAACCGAAACACCGCGGGCGACCAGTTTGCCGTTATCGTCTTTCACCGTGTGCAGCACGACTTTAGCTCCCGCCTTCAATAGCGATTTATCACCTGGGGTAATCAGCACCACCGGTACGTCATCCGGCACGATCACCGTTTTCTCCTGGTCTTTAACCTTCACTGTCATGGTACGGCCCTTGCTGTTCACCAGTTTACCGACAGTACCGTTGGTCATGGTGTTCACGTTGCCATCAGCCGACTCAAAGGGGTTGAACCCTTCACCAGAGCCACGCAGGCTTGGTGCAAACACATGAACTTCCAGCGCTTTTAGCGTGCCATCAGACTGCACTACAGCCGCGGTTCCAATAAAACTATCAGGCTTGATGTCACTCATTTTCGCCTGGCTGACGCTATTCACTTTCGTGCTGTCTGTAAGCCCAACAGAAAGCTTTTCACCCTGCCGCGTGGTGATTTCGAGCGAATTGCTAGTCACGGCATCAATGGTGCCGCGTGTCGGTTTAATCACATTATCAGGTGCAGCCATGGCCCCAACGCTCAGCAACAGCGCGCTCAGTAACAAGGCGGAAAAACGATGCTTAATCATGTTTCTCTCCAGGATTCAGTTCACGAATGATTAGCAAGCTCATTAAGGGTAATCCGCAAATGAAAGCTCGCGAGAAAAGTGGTTGGAAAGAGTGTGTTTAAACATTTCGTCGAATTGAGTTGCGGCATACAGTCGCAGGAATATTTTCCGTGCTACGCTGCATATTCACCGTCTTCAATCGCGCTGTTTCAGGAAGAAATATGGCTTACAAATATGCTCTGATGTTGCTTATCCCGCTCGCTATTTCCGGCTGTTCTTCGGATACCTCAGGTTACGACGGGCATCGCACACATAGCCCATCTGAAGCAGACGACGCGTTTATCCGCACACAACACCCTGATCCCTACTACAACCGCGAAAATTTAACCACAGAACAGCGTCGGGCAATAAGTGAGCAAATGCGCGCGGATAGGTTGGAAGCCAGAGGACGCATGGATAACAGCACCGACAGCGGCGATGGTTTTGGGCAGTCAGTTCCACACGGCTATTTTAATTAGCGCAACGGCTGGCAATTCAGCGCCCTTTTTCCAATAAACTCGAAATATCTCCTGAAACGATATCTTTCAGATGCTGGCTAATTTTTTCGACCGGCCAGTCCCACCAGGCTAATGCTTCTAGCCCTTCAATATCTTGCTGCGGGAAGCGCGTCTTAATCACTTTCGCTGGGTTGCCACCCACAATACTGTAAGCCGGTACATCAGCTGTGACTACCGCTCGGGAAGAGATGATTGCACCATTGCCAATTTTCACGCCCGGCATAATCAGCGCTTCGTAGCCAATCCACACGTCATTGCCAATCACCGTGTCGCCTTTGTAGGGCAAGTCATCCGGCGCGGGCATGACCTGTTCCCAGCCATTGCCAAATATTTGAAACGGATAAGTAGAAATGCCGGAAAGCTTATGGTTCGCGCCATTCATAATGAACTGTACACCTCTAGCGATGGCGCAGAATTTGCCAATGATCAGTTTGTCGCCAAGAAAGGGGAAGTGATAGAGCACATTGCGCTCAAAATTTTCTGAATCTTGCAGATCATCATAATAGGTGTAATCGCCGACGATGATGTTCGGATTGGTGATCGTATTTTTAATAAAACAAACCTGCGGAAAACCTTCCATTGGATGCTTATTTTTAGGATCGGGTCCGTGCATTCAATGCTCCTGTTCAGAAAATTTAATATCCAATTTATATACAGCGAACGATGTGCAGTTTCTGCGAGGCAGGCACAAAAACAAAAAACCCCGCTGGTGAGGCGAGGTCTTTTGTTTTACTGCAAAGTGCCGGTTTCTGCATTGCACATCTAGAAACATCAACCCCCAAAATATACGACGAAACCCACAGCGGTGCAAATACTTGCTGCTATTGTGAGCAAATCATAAATATTCTGCTTGCGAAGTTGTTCGCACTTTCATCATTATACTGTTTATTTATACAGCATAATGAGTATACTGATGATGTTGATAGAGATGTGACTTGAGGCCGCAATCCGCCGCGAAATACAAGTCCTGGCTGAAACGGGTGGTGCCGTCAGTGCCTTAACCTCAGAGAGCACATCTAGAAATATCAACAAATTCAGCGGACTACAGGCAGCGGAAAGGCGCGTACGTTGAAAGTGCTCCTGGCCACAGGAGAAAACGTATGGGATTGATGGAACTGGCTATTTTGTTTCTGAAACTCATGGTTGCGTTGTTGCAACTGCTTGAAGTCGCCATGAAATACTTCAGGTAATTCATCTTCTTTAAGTCGTACCAAAGGAAGGCGGGAAACCGCCTTCCTTTAATAAACCGCTACTGCCGTTTCGCTGGCAACAAAAATTGCCGATCATGCTTTACATGCTGCCATTTTATCCCTCGATCAAAAAGCATTACGCCATAGGGTTACCTCTCTGGATATGGTAGATTCCTCTCGATTTTTTGGCGTAGTCAGTTTTATACACTGACGATTGGCATCTAAATCCCTACAACACACCTGAGAAAATGAAAAAATTAGCCCATATTCATCTGTTGATGATGTTAATTTTGCTGGTTGCCGTCGGGCAGATGACGCAAACCATTTATATTCCCTCGATTCCTGATATGGCTCACGACTTTGGTGTGCGCAGTGGCGCAATTCAGAGTGTGATGGCCGCCTATCTGCTGACCTACGGCATATCGCAACTTTTCTACGGGCCGATTTCAGACCGCATTGGCCGCCGTCCGGTGATTCTGGCGGGTATGAGCATTTTTATTCTCGCCACAATTTGGGCGCTGTTTACCACGAGCCTGTCGGCGCTGGTAATTGCCAGTGCGTTACAGGGAATGGGAACCGGCGTTGCAGGCGTGATGGCGCGAACCATGCCACGCGACCTTTACGAAGGCACATCGCTTCGTTATGCCAATAGTTTGTTGAATATGGGGATTTTGGTCAGCCCACTGCTGGCTCCGGTGATTGGCGGGATGCTCGATTCAGTATGGGGCTGGCGTGCTTGTTACGGTTTCCTGCTGGTGCTGTGTGCCATTGTAGCCTTCTGCATGCTGCGCTGGCTGCCGGAAACTCGCCCGGTCCAGGCTAAACCTCAGCGTCTGGTGGCGAGCTATAAAACATTGCTCGGCAATGGTTCATTTAACTGCTATTTGCTGATGTTGGTCGGCGGGCTTGCGGGCGTTGCGGTGTTTGAAGCCTGCTCCGGTGTGTTGATGGGCGGCGTGCTGGGGCTAAATGGCGTGGTGGTGAGTATTCTGTTTATTCTGCCAATTCCTGCGGCGTTCTTTGGTTCCTGGTATGCCGCCCGCCAGAGCGTACGGTTTTCATCGCTGATGTGGCAGGCTGTGTTGAGTTGCCTGTTTGCTGGCATTTTAATGTGGATCCCAGGTTGGTTCGGCGTGATGAATATCTGGACCCTTCTGGTGCCTGCCGCGCTGTTTTTCTTCGGTGCCGGAATGCTGTTCCCACTGGCAACCAGCGGTGCAATGGAACCGTTTCCGTTCCTTGCAGGTACTGCGGGCGCGTTGGTTGGCGGGCTGCAAAATATTGGTTCAGGGGCGATGGCCTGGTTTTCCGCGTTGCTGCCGCAAACCGGGCAATTCAGCTTAGGTATGTTGATGACGGCAATGGGCGTGTTGATTTTATTCTGCTGGCTGCCGCTGTCGCATAAGTTTCAGCAGTATGAAGAAGCGGTTTAATTTTTACCTTCATCCTCTCCCTAAAAGGGAGAGGATGAAGGGGGTGTACAGGGCTAAAGCACCTTACTCAAAAACTCTTTAGTACGTGGGTTGGTCGGGTTACTGAATAGCTGCGACGGTGGTCCCTGTTCCTGAATCACGCCCTGGTCTATAAACACCACGCGGTCAGCGACTTCACGGGCAAAACCCATTTCGTGCGTCACGATAACCATCGTCATGCCTTCCAGTGCCAGCTGCTTCATTACTGCCAACACTTCACCCACCAGCTCCGGGTCTAAGGCAGAAGTCGGCTCATCAAACAAAATGATCGACGGTTCCATTGCCAACGCTCGGGCAATCGCAACTCGCTGCTGTTGCCCCCCAGAAAGACTCGACGGCCAGGCATCGATTTTGTCTATCAGACCAACTTTTTGCAGCAGTTTTTCCGCGCGCGTTACGGCTTCGGCTTTCGACAAACCTTTAAGCGACATTGGTGCCATCGTCAGGTTTTCAAGTACCGTCATATGCGGGAATAAGTTAAAGCGCTGGAACACCATGCCCACGCCAGCACGCAGCGTATTCAGGTTGGTTTTCGGATCGTGAACCGCAAAACCGTTCACCAAAACTTCACCGCCATCTGGCTTTTCTAGCGCGTTTAAACAGCGCAGAAAGGTACTTTTACCGGAGCCAGATGGGCCAATCACACACACGACTTCCTGCGGCGCGACATCACATGAAATGCCACGCAGGACATGGGTTTTACCGAACTGTTTCTGTAAATCCTTAACGTGAATCACTTTTGCCAAACCTCTTTTCCATGTGTTGTACCATCAGCGAAAGCATGAACGTCAGCACCCAGTAAACCAGTGAAATCGTCAGGTACGGTTCCCAATAGGTAGCATAAGCGCCCGAAACGGTACGTGCTGCGTAAACCAGGTCAGCCAGACCAATCGCCGAAGCTAGCGAGGAATCTTTTACAATGGCAATAGCGTTATTGCCCAGCGGCGGCAGAATGCGGCGGAACGCCTGCGGCAAAATCACTTTACGCATCGTTTTGCCCCAACCCATACCCAGCGCACGGGAAGCTTCCATTTGGCCTTTGTCGATAGACTGAATGCCCGCACGGAAGATTTCCGAAACGTAAGCCCCCGCGTTAAGCGTAATCGCCACTACGCATGAGAGAAACGCGCCGTATTCAGAGCGGAGTTCGCGGGCAAAATCTGTCGACATCAACCCACTAGTCACCAACATGCCATCTCGCGGGTTGATAAACAGTGGCACCAGTGCGAAGTGAACCACCATAATTTGTACAAACAGCGGTGTGCCACGGAATGCACTCACGTAAACGCGCACCGGCCACTGCACGGCAAAGCGCAATACATGTTTCCATGGGCCATCTTCGGCGTGAGCCATACGACCCAACCCGAGCAGCAAGCCCCAGGTCGTACCTAAAATAACGCAAATGATGGTGCACTTGATGGTCATGAGCGCGCCCTGCATAAAAAGGGGCGCGTATTCTGAGATTATCTCCCAGCGAAATCCGGTCATACCTGTCCTTGTTGGGGCCGAAACGGCCCCAAGTCATACGAAATTATTCAGCGGGGAGGGTTGGAACGTTGCTATCAAACCAGGTGGAATAGATTTTTGCGTAAGTCCCGTCAGCAACGATTTTCTTCAGGCCTGCGTTGATTTTACCCAGCAGCTCCTGGTTGTCTTTCGCCACTGCGATACCGAAATACTGGCGTTCAAATTTATTGTCTTTAACCGCTTTCAGCGCTTTTTCCGGATGGGATTTGATGTAGTACTTCACGACGCCTACATCGCCCACTGCTGCATTAATACCGTCTTCGGCCAGCTCTTGCAGCATCAACGGTGTGTTATCAAAACGTTTGATGTCGGTACTGTTTTTACCTAGCGTGTCGGAAACCACAGTGTCGCCAGCGCTTGAGTTCACCACGCCCACTTTCAGGCCTTTGAGCGCGTCAACGGAATCTACTTTGGAATCGTTCGGCACCACGATGGACTGCTCTGCTGGGAAATAGGGTGCCGAGAAATCGACCATCGCTTTACGTTTATCGGTGATTGTGATGCCAGAAATGATGATGTCGCGGTCACCGGAATTCAGCGTGGCGAAAATACCTTCCCATGGCGTGTTAACCAGTTTGATGTCAAAACCTTCTGCTTTAGCGATGGCTTTGATGATGTCGATATCAAAACCTTCCAGTTGCTTCTGGCTGTTTTCAAATTCAAACGGGCGGTAAGTCCCACCTGATCCCACAACATAGGTTTGTTGTGCGGCATAAGCGGATGAAAGAACGGCGGAAACCACACACCCGGCGAAAACCACTGATTTTGCAAACTTCCTGAACATTTTGCGCTCCGTTAAATTATTTATGCACTTTATTTGCATAAAAATACATAAATTGACGAGCCGCTTCAACTGAAAGTTACAACTAACTCGTTTTTTCGGAATGTGATTGAAGGTGTTGCACTACCAAAATCAAATCTGAGATTGCAGCCATTGAATAAACGCTTCAATTTTTGGCCATTGCCGCCCCGGGAGCGTGGTGGCGTAATAATGCTGATGGCACTTCAATGTCTTTTCGCCAAAAGGCGCGACCAGATCACCGCGATCCAACCATTTTTGCACCAACCTTTTTCTCCCCATAGCCACACCCACCTGGTTTACAGCGGCAATCACCGCTAAATCTGAGCGATCGAATCCAATGCCTGATGAAGAGGGCAAACTGACTGAAAAGTGTTGCGCCCAACTGTGCCATTCGTCGGTACCCGAATCGTTACTCCATGCCTGCCTGTCATGCAGCAGCGTGCAATTTCGCAAATGTGCGGGTTTGTTTTTTAACTCAAAACGCCGTGCGTATTCCGGGCTACAAACCGGCAAGATAGCTTCATCCATCAAAAAATGATGGGTTAAGTGCGATGAAGGTTCATCGTCAAAATAGAGCGCCAAATCAACACCTGCACGCTGTAAATTCACGTTGTCGTTGCCAGTGAGAATGGTCAGTGAAATGGAAGGATATTGCCGCGTAAAATCCCCCAGCACGGGCACCAGCCAACACTGAGCAATGGAAGGACGCGAATAAATAGTCAATAAACCCGATAGCTCCTGGTTTTTGATATCCAGAATTTCCTGGTTGAGCGTATCCAGTGAAGATTTTAATGCCCAGAAAACACGCTTACCTTCATGAGTCAGTTCCACTTTGCGATGCGAACGCACAAATAACTGGATCCCCAACTCCTGCTCAAGCTGATTAATTCGGTGGCTGACCGCGCTCGAACTTAGTGAAAGTTCTTCTGCCGCCAGGGCGAAGGATTGATGCCGCGCAGCAACTTCAAACGTATAGAGTTTGGATAACTGCCAGCCATTGAGTAAGCGATTTCTGACTTCACGAAGCGGGTCCATAGCGGCCTTTGGGTAAGTTAACCTGGCTCATATTGTAAAAAGATTCACGGTGATCCTCAGTTTTAAGATGCAAAAAATTGAACCAAAGTCTAATTTCAGCTCCATTTTACAACCTGAATCACTCTTTTGAATCAATCCACATCATCTGAAAGGCTATTTATATCGTTTGTCAGCCCGTGGCGATTTTTATCCAATAGCGGCAGATAAATCGCTCAACGAGGTGGGATATGGAATCTCAGATCTGGGTTGTAGGTACGCTGCTTAGTAGCATCATTTTGATTGTGTTAACCATCGTAAAACTGAAGTTTCACCCTTTCCTCGCATTACTGCTGGCCAGCTTTTTTGTCGGCACGATGATGAGCATGAGCCCACTGGATATGGTCAACGCCATTGAAAGCGGCATCGGCAGTACCTTAGGGTTCCTCGCCGCGGTTATCGGCCTGGGTACAATTTTGGGCAAGATGATGGAGGTCTCCGGCGGGGCCGAACGTATTGGTCTGGCATTACAGCGCTGTCGCTGGTTGTCTGCAGACGTCATCATGGTTCTGGTGGGGTTGATTTGCGGTATCACGCTGTTCGTGGAAGTGGGCGTGGTTCTGCTGATCCCACTGGCGTTTTCTATCGCGAAAAAGACCAATACCTCTCTGCTGAAACTGGCGATACCATTGTGTACTGCATTAATGGCCGTGCATTGCGTTGTTCCACCACATCCGGCGGCACTCTACGTCACCAACAAGCTGGGGGCGGATGTCGGCACCGTGATTGTTTACGGTTTGCTTGTAGGATTGACCGCATCTCTGGTTGGCGGGCCGTTATTCCTGAAATTAATTGGCAATCGTCTGCCGTTTAAAGCCGTACCTGCCGAATTTTCTGACCTAAAAGTACGTAATGAGGAATCATTACCTTCACTTGGTGCGACGCTATTTACCGTTTTGCTGCCCATCGGCCTGATGCTGGTCAAAACCGTCGCCGAGCTGAATATGGTGAAAGGCGGGACTTTGTATACGGTACTGGAGTTTATCGGTAACCCGATTACCGCCATGTTTATCGCCGTATTTGTCGCCTATTACGTCCTTGGATTACGCCAGCATATGAGCATGAGCACAATGCTGACGCATACGGAAAATGGCTTCGGTTCTATCGCCAATATTTTGCTGATTATCGGTGCTGGCGGGGCGTTTAACGCCATCCTTAAAACCAGTGGTCTGGCGGATTCGCTAGCGGTGTTGCTGTCTAACTTGCACATGCATCCCATTTTACTGGCATGGCTGGTCGCTTTGATTTTGCACGCCGCAGTAGGCTCTGCAACTGTTGCGATGATGGGGGCAACCGCGATTGTCGCTCCAATGCTGCCTCTGTATCCCAACGTTAGTCCGGAAATTATCACGATTGCTATCGGCTCCGGTGCAATTGGTTGCACCATCGTGACTGATTCACTGTTCTGGCTGGTGAAACAGTATTGCGGTGCAACACTCAACGAAACATTTAAATATTATACAACGGCGACATTTATCGCCTCTCTGCTGGCACTGGGCGCTACGTTCCTGCTTTCATTTATCATCTAAGCGCAAAGAGATTGTCTTATGAAAAACGCTGAAATAAATACTTTAATTCAACAGTTTCCACTGGTTAGCGAGCTCGTTGCTCTGCAAGAAACTCGTTGGTTCAATCCAGCAACCACAACGTTTGCCGAAGGCTTGCCTTATGTCGGTCTGACAGCTGAAGATGTGCAGGATGCCCATGATCGCCTGACTCGTTTTGCCCCTTATCTGGCGAAAGCATTCCCGGAAACGGCAGCAACTAAGGGTATTATCGAGTCAGAACTGGTGGCCATTCCGGCAATGCAAAAACGCCTGGAAGCAGAGTATCTGCAAAAAATCCGCGGCCAATTGCTGTTGAAAAAAGACAGCCATTTACCCATTTCAGGCTCGATTAAAGCACGCGGCGGAATTTATGAAGTCCTGACACACGCCGAAAAACTGGCTCTGGAAGCCGGGCTGCTCACAACCGAAGATGACTACAGCAAGTTGCTGACACCTGAATTTAAAGACTTCTTTAGTCAGTACAGCATCGCCGTTGGCTCAACCGGCAACCTGGGCTTATCCATCGGCATCATGAGCGCCCGCATTGGTTTTAATGTCACCGTGCACATGTCCGCTGACGCCCGCGCATGGAAAAAGGCAAAATTGCGCAGCCATGGCGTTATCGTGGTTGAGTACGAGCAAGATTACGGTGTGGCCGTTGAACAAGGCCGCAAAGCAGCCGAAGCCGATCCCAACTGTTTCTTTATCGATGATGAAAACTCCCGCACGCTGTTCCTTGGCTACTCAGTTGCAGGCCAGCGCCTGAAAGAGCAGTTCGCACAGCTTGGGCGCATTGTTGATGAGCAACACCCGTTGTTTGTCTATCTACCGTGTGGAGTAGGCGGTGGGCCTGGTGGCGTGGCATTTGGCCTGAAAATGGCATTCGGCGATAACGTTCACTGCTTCTTTGCCGAACCAACTCACTCACCTTGTATGCTGCTTGGGGTTTATACCGGCCTGCACGATGCGATTTCCGTACAAGATTTAGGTATTGATAACGTTACTGCTGCCGATGGCCTGGCGGTAGGGCGCGCTTCTGGGTTTGTAGGAAGAGCAATGCAACGCCTGCTCGACGGTTTCTATACCCTTGAAGACCAGACGATGTACAGATTGCTCGGCTGGCTGGCAGAAGAAGAAAACATTTACCTGGAGCCTTCTGCACTAGCCGGTATGCCTGGCCCACTGCATGTTAGTGCTGATGCGAGTTACCATCAGATGCACAACTTCACCGCTGAACAACTGCAAAACGCGACTCATATCGTTTGGGCGACAGGCGGCGGGATGGTGCCAGAAGAAGAGATGGCACAGTACCTGGCGAAGGCTAAATAGCGCTTTCTGGAAACGCAAACGAGGGTGAGGATACATCACCTCACCCCAACGTGATTCCCTGGTCTTTGATTACATCCAGAACATAACGGCTAATAATTGCGGCGTGATAATGCGCAAGAACATCACCAGTGGATAAACGGTAGCGTAAGACAAGGCTGCTGCACCGCTGGTAGCATGCAAACCGTTAGCGAAGGCCAGTGCAGGCGGATCGGTCATCGAACCTGCCAGCATGCCGCAAAGCGTCAGGTAGTTCATTTTGGCCAGCAATCTTGCCAGCAATGCTGTGACCAGCAATGGAATACCGGTAATCAGAATGCCGTAACCAATCCAGCTAACACCGTCACCATGTAGCAAGGTGCCAACAAAATCGCCACCAGATTTCAGGCCGACAACCGCCAGGAACAGCACAATTCCCAGCTCACGCAACGCGAGGTTAGCGCTCGGTGGCATAAACCAGTACAGCGTGCCGATGCTGCCAATCCGCCCAAGTATTATCGCCATAATGAGCGGGCCGCCCGCTAACCCAAGGCGCAATGCAACCGGGAATCCTGGAATGAAAAGTGGAATAGAACCCAGCAGCACACCCAGCCCGATACCAATAAATACCGGTAGCATTTGCACTTGCTGGAGTTTTTGTTGCGCGTTACCCACTTCAGCTGCAACGGCTTCTATTGATTCAGGACGACCGACCAGATTTAGGATGTCACCAAATTGCAGATTGGCATTGCTGCTGGCAACCAGTTCGATACCCGCACGATTCAGACGAGAGATAACCACGTCATACTTTTGCTTGAAATGCAGATCGCGGATTTTCTTGCCGAGCACTTTCTCGTTGGTCACCACCACGCGCTCCACACGCAAGTCGGTACCGCGGGTGGACAGCGAGGTATCCACTTGCTGACCGATCACCAACAGAGCAGAGTGCAGATCTTTTTCCTGGCCAACCAGGTGCAGTAAATCTCCGGTTTGTATGACGGTGCCGGGTGCGGGCACCATCAGCAGTTCACCGCGTTTCAGGCGTGAACAAATAATGGTGTCGCTATTAAGGACCGGCACGTCCTGAATGGGCAAGCCGTTGAGGTTAGGGTTGGCGACGCAAATATTCATGGTCTGCAGTTGGGGGTGATACTGACCAGAACTGCTATCAAAATGCTTCGCTTCTTGATCGACGTTAATACGAAATGCCATGCGAATCAGCCACATGGTAAAGAGGATTCCGCAAATACCGAAAGGATATGCCATCGCATAGCTCATCCCCATTTTATCGACCAATTCCGAAGGTGTGCCAAGATCCGTCAGAATTTGCTGGCCCGCCCCTAATGCCGGAGTGTTGGTTACAGCACCCGAGAAAATGCCCAGAACCACCGGCAGCGGAACATCGAATATTTTATAGATGAGAGCAGTGACCAGCGCACCTATCACCACAATGAGGATGGCAAAGAGGTTGAGGCGCAAGCCGGAAACGCGTAAGGAAGAGAAGAAACCAGGCCCGACTTGAATACCGATGGTGTAGACGAACAGAATCAGGCCAAATTCCTGAATGAAGTGGAGCATGTCGCCATTCAAGCTAACACCAGCCTGATTGATGAAGTGGCCGACGATAATACCGCCGAATAACACGCCGCCTATGCCAAAGCCAACCCCGCGAATTTTGATGTTGCCAATCCACAAGCCGACGACCGCGACCAAAGCCAACATACTGACTGTTAACGCTATTCCACTCATCGAAGCATTCCCTGTGAATAACATTATTGTTATCAGGGATTCTGGCAGACAGCGCAGAGAGTTACTGGGGTACAGAGCACAAAAAAGGCCCCATAAAATGGGGCCTAAAGAGCAGTAGTGACAATTAGCTATCCAGTGCTGGACGCTCACTGATTGCGATGCGCTTCGGTGCAACCGCTTCAGGAATCTCACGTACCAGGTCGATATGAAGCAGACCATTGGTAAAGGTCGCTCCAGACACTTTCATGTATTCCGCCAGGGTAAAGCTTAAGCTAAATGGCTGAGTCACTAACCCTTGATGCAACCAGGTTGTTTCTTTCTCTGATTTTACCGGTGTCCCTTTTACATGCAGACGTGTTCCTTCCAGTTCAATCTCAAGGTCTTCCTGGCGGAACCCTGCCAGCGCAAGTGTAATGCGGTAGTGGTTATCATCGCCTTTTTCAATGTTGTAAGGCGGGAATGACTGGCCTTCGTTGCTGGTTTGTAAGGCATTAGCCAGTTTGTCAAAACCGATCCACTGACGCAGCAGAGGTGATAAATCATGATTACGCATAAGTTTTCTCCTTCTTTGAAGCGAGTTAAGTCTTACCAGTATGCGAACTGGTATCGGCTCCCTTACGGCGAGCCCATCTTTTGGGTATATCGTGGGCCGCTTATGCGACCCACAGAATTAGTTGATTTCGATACGGCGCGGCTTCATTGATTCCGGAACCACACGCTCCAGATCGATATACAGCAGGCCGTTAACCAGGTTAGCGCCACGGATGTGGATATGTTCCGCCAACTGGAATTTACGTTCGAAATTACGCTCGGCAATCCCCTGATAGAGATAAGTGCGCTCTGGTTGCGGGTCTGCGTGCGCGCCTTTTACAACGAGTAGGTTATCCTGGGCTGTAATTTCCAGTTCGCTTTCCGCGAATCCGGCAACAGCAATCGCAATGCGATAGTTATTTTCGTCAACCAATTCAACATTGTATGGAGGATACCCACCGTTGCTTTGGCTTTGGTTATTTTCCAGCAAGTTAAACAAACGGTCAAAACCAATTGCTGAACGATAAAGCGGGGATAAATCGAAATTACGCATAAATTAAAACTCCTGAAATCAGCGAGAATCAAACATTGCCTTCCATCATGGACAGGCTTCGAAAACCAAGTACCCTTGCGGCGTACTTCTTCAGACTACATCCCTAAAATCGGTCCTCATTCACGCTTTTCAAGGCCACAAATGGAAATTTTTTGCGGCTTCAGCTGTCAGCACATAGACTGACTACGTAGTAAACCGGATTTATCTGCGATAACCACCACAGAGTGGTAACAGCAATATATTAATTCTCTGTATGGGTGATATAACCCCCATGCAACCAGGCCAGAAAAGGCCCTTAAAAACGAAAATTAACAGTGATGATGAAAAGCTATCTTCCAACAATAATTCTGGGCAGCGGGTTACTCACTGTGAGCGGATGCTCAAGCGTTATGACGCACACAGGTGGGCAAGAAGGGTACTATCCAGGCACTCGCGCAAGTTACGAAATGCTGGCTGACGGCGAGACAAGCTGGGGATACAAACCCTTTGTGGCACTGGATATGCCGTTTACCGCAGTGATGGATACTGTGCTATTGCCGTGGGATATGTTACGCAACGACAAGTCACTGAAATCTCAAGTAGAAGCTAGCGAGAGCAAGAATCTGGCAACCAATTCTGTGATCCCACCAGTTCAGTAATTAATTACCTGTTTCCGTCATAAACAATTGGCGGAAACCGTCAATATCCTGCATCCACGCAATGTGTTTTCCATCAGGTGAAAACACCACGGCATCTGCTGAAGGCGCGCTATCATTTGGCTGCGTTAGCATCATCACTTTCCCGCTACTCGCCTCACACAATACAATCTGATTACTCTGCACAAATCCCAATGCTTTCCCGGACGGATGCCAGTTAAATGCAGACTGGATATCGTCTTTCCCATGCGTAAGTTGGCGTGGCTCGCCACCATTAGGTGACAGCAGATACATTTGTACTACCCCAGCATCATCGCGCATCAAGAACGCCAGCAAACTGCCATCCGGGCTGCTACGTACCCAGTGTCGTGGCTGAGTGGTTAAACCTGGGTATCGGCGCTGATGAGTAAACGTAAGGCGCCGTTGCTCCACGCCCGCAGGCGGTGCAGGTAACGTGGTTTGTGTACCTTCAATAGGTTCGGCACCCGCCTGGAAATAAGCTTCTTTGTTATCCGGCAAATCAACAATAAACAGTTCCGGTACTTTATTACCAGTCACTGAAAGCGTGTCACCAATAAACGCTAGCGCCCAACGCTGCTGGTTGCCATCCGGTTTTCGATAACCGCTGTTACCCACCCAGCCTTCTTCGTACGCACGATTAATCTCATCACTACCCGGCTTTGGTGATGGCGTGGTGCGGCTAACCAGCACACAATAATGGCTGCCGTCATATTCACGAGGATGTTGTTTTACCGGAATGACAGGGCCAAAAGGTAGCGCAACGCCAACGTTACGCAAATCTTTCGCCGCATCGTATTCATGCATTACATGGTCGTTATAAGTGAAGCTCAGACGCGAACCGTCCGGGCTCCAGACATGAACATGGCTGCCGCCTCGCAATGCACCAGGGGTAAATGGCGGGGTAAGAGACATCGCATCCAGATTGGTTGCTATTCCGTTTGCGACCACCACACCACGGCGATGATGAAAGTCGTACTGCCAATCAGAATCTGGGTTTTCCGGGCCATGAATAAAGACAAAACGCTCGGGTTGCTGAGGGTTCACCGTCACAACACCAACATGTGCACTTTGTGAAGCGCGATATACGACCTCAACTTCGCCAGTATGTATATTCACACGTTCAATGGTTTCGCTGGTAAATGACGCACCAGATGGGCGCACGTCAAACACCAGCCATTGGCTGTCTGGGGTCCAGGTATTGATGTTGGTGAGTTGATGGTTGCGTGGTGCAAAGGTGATTTGTTTAGTCATGGCTTTACCCTAAGACGATGATAAAGATAGATGTTCTTTGAACATGCGTACCACCAGCATGATCACAGCCAGAACCAGTACGCCCACCATGGTTCCATAAAATAGCAGCATGGCCACATGCGGATCAGCAAACCAGTAATGAGGTTGGATGAAAATCATGATCCACGCCATGGTGAACTGGGTGCCTGTATAGCTGACGCTCTCGCAGCCCAGTTGTAAGTGGCAGCCCAACCACAGTCCAGCGGACAATGTCAGGAAAGGCATCACAAATGTCTAAGGGATATGATTCGATGAGTATCAATATATAAGCCTCAGCAATGACAGATGCCAAGGCTCATATTTTATTGATCGTTCAGAACAAACTTCTCAATCGCGTACGCAACGCCATCTTCAAGATTGGATTTAGTCACAAAGTTACTGACTTCTTTCACTTTATCGATAGCGTTTTCCATCGCAACACCCATCCCGGCGTATTCCAGCATCGCAATATCGTTTTCCTGATCGCCCAGCGTCATCACTTCTTCTTGCTTGATGCCGAGTGTTTCGGCCAGCGCTTTCACGCCAGTGCCTTTGTTGACACGCTTATCGAGGATCTCGAGAAAGTAAGGGGAGCTTTTCAGCAGTGTATAGCGCTCATACACATCATCTGGAATTTTAGCGATGGCTTTATCCAGAATTGCAGGCTCATCGATCATCATCACTTTCAGGAATGCGCCATTTCTATCCATATTTTCTGGCTCGCTGAACACCAGAGGGATGTTGGCGATAAAAGATTCATGAACGGTGTAGTAGCTGATGTCACGGTTAGCGGTGTACAACGTATGGCGGTCCAACGCATGGAAGTGAGAACCGACATCACGGGAAAGTTGTTCCAGGAAGCGGTAATCATCGTAGCTCAGCGCAGTTTGCGCCACAGTGCTACCGTCGCTTGCCTTCTGAACCAGTGCACCATTGTAGGTAATGCAGTAATCGTTCGGCTTATCCATATGCAGTTCTCTGAGATAGCTCTCAACACCTGCAAAAGGGCGTCCGGTACACAAAACAACGTTTACACCGCGTTCGCGCGCGCTGGCGATTGCTGCTTTGACGGCTGGAGAAATGGTGTGGTCTGGCAGCAACAATGTGCCGTCCATATCAATAGCAATGAGTTTTATAGTCATAGGATTTTCTGAGGTAATGAGTTTAACTCATGCTAACGCGATTAAGCTCTCAAAAATAGCGCTACGTTTCTCGCAAAAAAGTCCCCTTTAAATAACAAACGCCACCCGTAAAGAGTGGCGTTTTTCTCTTAGCTAAAGAATTTATCCTTCAGCATATGGAAGCCTTTGGTCAGCAAGTCTTCGTCGTGAGCGACTTCACCTGCTGGGGATAAGGTATCGACAATTTTCGGGAACTGCTCTGCCAGCAGTTGAGATGCGCTTCCCACATCAATCCCGAGTTTTTCAGCCAACTCGCTGATTGCGGGCGTGCCCATTACCTCTTGTATCTGCTCAGGGTTAACGCTTTGATTATGCGCACCACTCAGCCAGGAGGTGACAACATCAGAGAAACCCTTTTCCCTGAACCGTTCAAGAATTGCCTGAATGCCGCCTTGTTCATTAATCCATGTAAGGATGACTTTGAATTTACCTGCATCGCCACCCCCCATCATGCCAGTAACTTGATCGAATAAACCCATGATCCTGTCCTCTTTGCAATCACGAAGTGTGCAATAGAAGTGTAGTCAATCACGAGCGGGTTAAGACGATTTTGCCAAATGGGCCACGGTCGAGATGCTCCAGCGCCTGCGGCAGTTCGTCAAAGCGGTAGCAAGTTTCGATGACCGGTTTGATACCACTTGTGTCGATAGCACGAACAAAGTCTTCAAGCGCGCGGCGATGCCCGACCATAATTCCTTGAATGGTTGCAGTTTTCGTTAATAAATCGCCTGCCGAACCAGAGATATCAAAACCGTCGAGAACACCAATTACCGAAATACGGCCCTGCACCGCAACCGCACGCAGGGAATTTGCGAGATTCGCGCCGCCAACCGTCTCAATAATATGGTCGATTCCTTGTTCCTGGGTCAGTTCATAAACTGCATCGACCCAATCACCGCGCAACCGGTTAATCCCGTAATCAGCCCCCAGTTCTTTGGCGCGAGCCAGTTTTTCATCGCTGCCCGAGGTGACAAAGACTTCAGCACCGTGGGCTTTGGCAATTTGCAGAGCAAACATCGACACACCGCCGGTTCCCTGCACCAGTATGGATTGACCGGCACGAACACCACCGCGCTCCACAAGTGCACTCCAGGCTGTAAGACCTGCGCACGGCAGCGTGCTGGCTTGCATATCATCAAGACTGGCAGGCGATGAAACCAACCAACTTTCATTCATCACGACGAATTCCGCCATCATACCCTGGTAAATTCCACCCAGAGTGCGATACGACGGGGTACGGGCGTTGCCGTTTAGCTTGCCGTCTATCCAGTCGGGCGAAAACGTTGAGATAACGCGGGAACCAGGATTAAAACGGGTAACACCTTCGCCAATGCTTTCCACCACCCCGGCCATGTCTGATGCGGGAGTGAAAGGAAAGGGAAGCGCTAATGGCATATTTCCGTCGATAACCATTTTGTCGCGATAGTTGAGTGAAACCGCGTTTACCCGAACCAAAACCTCACCAGGGCCGGGAGCGGGAATCGCGTCTGTTGAAAGCATCAAATTTTTGCGCCCAACGGCGTTCATAGACCAGCGTTGCATTGTTTGACTCATCATTCTTTCCTCTGGATAGGGTTAATTCACACCATCGAAAGTATATCTTTGACCTGCACTCACCAGTGGCGATAGATTCTCCAGACATTGATTCCAAAATGGATACAAACGATGAGCGAGCAGCTGAAGGGGATTTCTGTTTTTGTTACGGCGGTTGAAGCAGGTAATTTCTCACTTGCGGCGTCACGCCTGCACCTTTCACGTTCAGCAGTCGGGAAAACGATTTCTCAACTCGAGCAAAGACTGGGCGTTCGGCTTTTTCAACGCACCACGCGCAGCCTCGCACTAACTGATGACGGCGCATTGTTCTACGAGCACTGCCTGCGCGCCCTGGAAGAAATTCAAACAGCTGAAGCGCTGCTCGACAGCGGAAAACAGACTGTTCGCGGGCGGTTGAGAGTCTCAATGCCAATGCTGTATGGGAGAATGTGCATCGCACCGTTGCTGACAGAGTTTGCAAGCCAGCATCCTGAACTGAAAATGGAATTACTTTTTAGCGACAGAGTTTCTGACTTGATTGAAGACGGGCTGGATTTGGTGATCCGTAACGGAAAATTACCGGACAGTAGTGGCCTGATTGCTCGTCGCATTGGTTCGCACCGCATGATGATTTGTGCGTCACCAGACTACCTGGCCCGGCGCGGCGAGCCGCAAACCATAGACTCTCTTTCACAGCATGAAGTGATTAACTATATCAATGCCGGTGTAACGCACCGTTGGGTTATTCCCCAGGATAACGGCAAAACAATAGAGTTCGTTCCCAAATCACGTTTGCTAATGGATGAATTACAGTCCATTTCCGCTGCGGCGATTTCAGGGTTTGGCATTGCGTTACTGCCATGCTGGCTGATTGGAGAAGAGTTGCAGAATGGGAAACTGGTGAGGATATTGCGAGGCTATCGGGAAAATGTGTATGAAACTCATGCGCTATGGCTTCAGACACCCCATCTGCCGCTAAAAGTCCGGCTGGCAGTGGATATGCTGGTGAGCAGATTGCCCACCAGCATTATCTGACTTAGATATCGATGTTCGCCGCTTTCAGGGCGTTTTCTTCGATAAATGCACGACGAGGTTCAACCGCATCGCCCATTAGGGTAGTAAACAGCTGATCGGCTGCAATCGCATCTTTAACAGTAACGCGAAGCATACGACGGCTTTGTGGATCCATTGTGGTTTCCCACAGCTGATCCGGGTTCATTTCGCCCAAACCTTTGTAACGCTGAATAGACAGGCCACGACGGGACTCTTTCACCAGCCATTCCAGCGCCTGCTCGAAGCTGGCAACTGGCTGACGACGTTCGCCACGTTCGATAAACGCGTCTTCTTCGATAAGCCCACGCAGCTTTTCGCCAAGAGTACAGATACGGCGGTATTCGCCACCGACGATAAACTCGTGCTCCAGCGGGTAGTCAGTATCGACACCGTGAGTACGAACACGAATCACTGGCTCGAAGATGTTGCGCTCGCGATTTTCGCGAACCAGAGAGTTCCAGGTGCTGCCGTGCTGCTCGTTTTCGTTCAGCGCGGTAACCAGTGCAGTAACCCAACCGCTCACTTTGCTTTCGTCAGCCAGATCAGCCTCTTCAAGTGTTGAGTGGTAAACCAGGTTATTTAGCAAGTTACGCGGGTAACGACGTTCCATACGGCCAATCATTTTCTGGCAAGCATTGAACTCAGACACCAGTTTTTCCAGCGCTTCGCCAGCAATCGCTGGTGCACTGGCATTGGCGTGCAGCGTTGCGCCATCCAGTGCGATTGAAATCTGATACTGGTCCATCGCTTCATCGTCTTTGATGTATTGCTCTTGCTTGCCTTTCTTCACTTTGTACAGCGGTGGCTGGGCGATATACACATGGCCACGTTCAACGATTTCAGGCATTTGACGATAGAAGAAGGTCAACAACAGGGTACGGATGTGTGAACCATCGACGTCCGCATCCGTCATGATGATGATGCTGTGGTAACGCAGTTTGTCCGGGTTGTATTCGTCACGGCCAATGCCGCAACCCAACGCGGTAATCAGCGTGGCCACTTCCTGAGAGGCGAGCATTTTATCAAAGCGCGCTTTCTCAACGTTCAGAATTTTACCTTTCAGCGGCAGGATCGCTTGGTTCTTACGGTTACGCCCCTGTTTTGCAGAGCCACCCGCAGAGTCCCCTTCCACAAGGTACAGTTCGGAGTGAGCCGGGTCGCGTTCCTGACAATCAGCCAGTTTGCCAGGCAAGCCCGCCAAATCCAGCGCGCCTTTACGACGAGTCATTTCACGTGCACGACGTGCTGCTTCACGAGCACGAGCCGCATCAATAATTTTACCGACGACGATTTTCGCGTCAGATGGGTGTTCCAGCAAGTATTCAGACAGCAGTTCGTTCATCTGCTGCTCAACCGCGGTTTTCACTTCAGAAGAAACCAGTTTGTCCTTGGTCTGAGAAGAGAATTTAGGGTCTGGTACTTTTACAGAAACAACAGCAATCAGGCCTTCACGGGCATCGTCACCGGTGGCGCTAACTTTCGCTTTTTTGCTGTAACCTTCTTTTTCCATATACGCGTTCAGCGTACGCGTCATCGCCGAGCGGAAACCGGCCAGATGAGTACCACCATCGCGCTGAGGGATGTTGTTGGTAAAGCAGTAGATGTTTTCCTGGAAACCGTCATTCCACTGCAACGCCACTTCTACGCCAATGCCGTCTTTTTCAGTGCTGAAATAGAACACAGTTGGGTGAATTGGGGTTTTGTTTTTGTTGAGATACTCAACAAACGCACGGATACCACCTTCATAATGGAAGTGGTCCTGGCGGCCATCACGCTTATCAATCAGGCGGATAGAAACACCAGAGTTCAGGAACGACAGTTCGCGCAGGCGTTTAGCCAAAATGTCGTATTCAAATTCAATCACGTTGGTGAAGGTTTCGTGGCTTGGCCAGAAACGAACTTCTGTACCGGTTGCATCTGTATCGCCCGTTGCCGCCAGTGGTGCCTGCGGCACACCGTGAACGTAAGTTTGCTTGTGCACTTTGCCTTCGCGGCGAATCAGCAGTTCCAGCTTCTGAGACAGGGCGTTAACAACAGAAACACCCACGCCGTGCAAACCGCCAGAAACTTTGTAGGAGTTGTCATCGAACTTACCACCGGCGTGAAGCACGGTCATAATAACTTCGGCTGCAGACACACCTTCTTCCGGGTGGATGCCGGTAGGAATACCACGGCCATCATCGGTTACTGAGACAGAGTTATCAGCATGAATGGTGACAACGATGTCTTTACAGTGACCGGCAAGTGCTTCGTCGATAGCGTTATCTACGACCTCAAATACCATGTGGTGCAGACCGGTGCCGTCATCCGTATCACCGATATACATTCCCGGGCGCTTACGTACCGCATCCAGCCCTTTGAGGACTTTGATACTGGAGGAGTCATAAGAATTCGACATCAACGTTTCTCGCTCATTTATTCTTGGGTTAATCCGTTATTTTACCCTGATCCACGGCGAACATCTTCGAATTTTTGTCCGCCATATCCATCACATGTTCTGCGCTTATCGCGCTAACAAAAACCTGTGATTCCGTCGCCTTTAACCGGCTGGCTAATAGACCACGACGTGCATCATCTAGTTCAGAGGCAAAATCATCTATCAGATACAGGCAACGCCGCCCGTTCTGTCGGGTGAGAAACTCACCCTGCGCCAGTCGTAAGGCGCACATCAGTAATTTAAGCTGCCCGCGCGACAATGTATCTTCTACCGGCGCACCGTCAGCACGGATCCGAAAATCAGCTTTGTGGGGGCCGTGGGCGGTGTAGGTCAACATTCGATCGCGTTCGAAGTTGCGTTCCAGCAGCTCGCCATAGTCACTCTCTTTCTCCCAGCCGCGCTGGAAGGAGAAGTTAAGCGAGAATTCCGGTAGAAATTGCGCACAGGTATCAGCCATGTCATCGGCAATGGCTGCACTGTACTCGGCACGCCAGCGGCTAATTTGCTCCGCTAGTGGGATAAGCTCTTGATCCCATGGCCGCAGTTGCGCATAGCGCGTTACCTGTCGCAACGCAGCGTTACGTTGCTTTAGTAGGCGCTTGAGATTGCTCCAGGCGACAAAAAATCCTGGTTCGTTGTGGAAACATCCCCAATCGAGGAAAGCTCTACGGTATTTAGGGCCACCGTTGAGCAGGGTAAATCCCTCGGGGGTAATGAGCTGCATGGGCATCAGCAGTGCAAGTTCAGCCACTTTGTGGCCGTCACTGCCGTCAATGCGCACTTTGCTATCGCCCGCACGGTCTTTAGTCAGGCCGACTGCGGTTTCTCGCTCGCCAATTTGTATACGCCCGTGCAGAACAAAGGATTCTTGTTCATGACGAATAACGCGCTCAATTTTCAGACTACGAAAAGCGCGCCCGTGCCCGAGGGTATAAATCGCCTCCAGCACGCTCGTTTTACCACTTCCGTTGGCTCCCACCAGGAAATTAAAGCCAGGAGAGAGAGCCAAGTCCGCATTTTCTATATTTCGAAAATCTTTAATTAACAGCCTGTTGAGCGACATCTACAGTCTCATTGGCATCACAACATACGCCGCGGCCTGAGAGGCTGCATCTTCAATCTGCACGCTGGAAACAGAGTCGGTCAGCAAAATGCGTACGTTCTCGCACTTCAGCGCGTTCAGAACGTCCAGCACATAGCTGACGTTAAAACCAATTTCCATATCTGTGCCGTCGTAGGTGACGTCCAGAATTTCTTCGGCTTCTTCTTGTTCCGGGTTGTTGGCTGTGATTTTCAACTGATTTGCAATCACCTGAAGGCGAACACCGCGGAACTTCTCGTTCGACAAAATAGCTGCACGTGAGAACGCCTGTTTCAGCAAATCACAACTGGCATCCAGATGTTTGTCCGGATTCTTCGGCAATACGCGGCGATAATCAGGGAAACGGCCATCAACTAGTTTAGAGGTGAAGATAAAGTCGCCGACGTGCGCACGAATATTGTTGCTGCCAATTTGTATGCGCAGCGGTGTATCTCCACCGTCGAGCATACGCATCAGCTCAATCACGCCTTTACGCGGCACGATCACCGAATGGTTAGGCAAAGTCTGGCCAACTGGCATAGAACATACCGCCAGACGGTGACCATCGGTCGCTACCGTGCGCAATTCTTCACCTTCGGTTTCAAACAACATGCCGTTCAAATAGTAGCGAACGTCCTGATGCGCCATTGAAAACTGCGTGGCTTCAATCAGGCGCTTCATGGTCGCTTGCGGGAGCGTAAATTCAACTTCGCTCTGCCAATCGTCCAGATTTGGGAAATCCGCCGCCGGTAGCGTTGAAAGCGAGAAACGGCTACGCCCAGAGCGCACCAGCATACGGTCGCCTTCAAGCTGAACAGCTATTTCCGCGCCTTCTGGTAAACCACGACAGATGTCGAAGAATTTACGCGCAGGCACCGTTGTAGAGCCCGGCTCATGCGGTTGCACTAAAGCGACACGCGCCACCATCTCCATTTCCAGGTCAGTACCTGTTAATGAAAGCGTTCCTTCCGCGACTTGCAACAGCAGGTTGCCGAGAATCGGTAACGTCGGACGGCCACCTAATGGGCCACTCACCTGTTGCAGCGGTTTTAATAAAGTTTCACGTTCAACGGTAAATTTCATAGCGTCACGAAGATAATGTTCTGATTAAGTTGGAGAAATCTTCTTTGATGTCGTGGCTTTCTTCACGTAACTGCTCAATCTTACGGCAGGCGTGCAGAACCGTAGTATGGTCGCGGCCACCAAAGGCGTCGCCGATTTCTGGCAAGCTATGGTTTGTCAGTTCCTTCGCCAGAGCCATAGCCATTTGACGTGGACGGGCAACAGAGCGGGAACGACGCTTGGACAACAGGTCAGCAATCTTGATTTTATAATACTCTGCCACCGTCTTCTGGATATTATCGATGGTGACGAGTTTCTCTTGTAGCGCGAGCAGGTCACGCAATGCTTCACGCACGAAGTCGATGGTAATTGCCCGGCCAGTAAAGTTGGCGTTGGCAATGACACGGTTCAATGCCCCTTCAAGTTCACGCACGTTTGAACGCAAACGCTTAGCAATAAAGAAAGCGACTTCACCCGGCAGACGAATATCGTTTTCATCTGCTTTTTTCATCAGGATCGCAACACGCGTTTCTAATTCTGGCGGCTCGATGGCAACGGTTAACCCCCAACCAAAGCGGGATTTCAGACGATCCTCAACTCCGTTGATCTCTTTTGGATAACGATCCGAAGTCAGAATAATCTGTTGGTTGCCTTCAAGCAGGGCGTTGAAGGTGTGGAAGAATTCTTCTTGTGAGCGCTCTTTATTAGCAAAGAATTGAATATCATCAATTAGCAGCGCATCAACAGAACGGTAGTAACGTTTGAACTCTTCAATAGCGTTGTTTTGCAGCGCTTTAACCATGTCCTGCACAAAGCGTTCGGAGTGCATATACACCACTTTCGCATTCGGCTTGCGCGCAATAATGCCGTTACCAACAGCATGCAACAGGTGCGTTTTACCCAGACCTGTGCCGCCATAAAGGAATAAAGGATTATACGCACCGCCTGGGTTATCAGCCACCTGACGCGCCGCCGCGCGAGCCAGTTGGTTAGACTTACCCTCAACGAAGTTATCAAACGTATGCTTTACGTTGACGTTAGAGCGATATAGCTGTTCAGCCGGAGCCGGGAGGTTATCCCAGCTTGGGCGATGATGCATTGTAGGGCGTGCAATGTGCGCTGGGGCGGTAGTAGCAACAGTCTGCTGGCTCAATACCTGGCTAACCGGTTTACTGCCTACTTCAAAACGCAGTACGGGTGCATCGTTACCACAAAAATCATTGAGCAAGCCATTGATGTTATTGAGGTATTTGTCTCTCACCCAGTCGAGGACAAAACGGTTTGGCGCATACAAGGCCAGCGTGTTATCGCTAAGTTCCGCCTGTAGGGGGCGTATCCACATACTAAATTCTGTGGCTGGTAACTCATCCTGCAATCGGGCAAGACACTGCTGCCAAAGCGAAAGTGACACGGCGGACTCCACTCGAACAAAGTCGATAAAATGACGAAGACTGAAAGTTTATATTCATGATTGTTGACACACGCCGACTCTTCCTTATCGGAACCCCGGTACGGGAAGCGTGCGAACCGCTATCTGCGGTTTACCCCAGGGTGAACGCTAAAGGATCACGATCGGGACCGCGGATCATAGCCTAAAGTGCGCCAGAGATCTTCTGTTTCTCACAGTTTCTTCCCGATTTATCCACAGGGCTATTTTGTGGAGTCTAAGTGTAAACGATCCTGCCAAACGCGCAGTGCGTTACATTCCTATATTGGAAAATTTACTGACTCGCGCACAAAATCGTCTTAACAGATCTAAGTAAGATCCCCAACGATCCTTGCGCTTTACTAGGGACGCCGTATAATTCCCCACCCGTTGCGTGTCACCACGACTTTATTTTGGTCAGATCCTGGTCGTTTTAAGGGTCAAAAAGCGAATAAAGGTGCGGGAATTAAGGAAAGAGAATTGACTCCGGAGTGTACAATTATTACAATCCGGCCTCTTTAATCAGCCACACTGAGGCGTTGGTCGTTTGCAGTTCATGCAAGGCTTTGCGCTAACCCAGTGAAATTTATCCAAGTTTAGGTAGAAATCGCCATGAAACGCACTTTTCAACCGTCTGTACTGAAGCGCAACCGTTCACACGGCTTCCGTGCTCGTATGGCTACAAAAAATGGTCGTCAGGTACTGGCACGTCGTCGTGCTAAAGGCCGTTCTCGTCTGACCGTTTCTAAGTAATAAAAGCTAACCCCTGAGTGGTTAAGCTCGCATTTCCCAGGGAGTTACGCTTGTTAACTCCCACTCACTTCACTTTCGTCTTCCAGCAACCTCAACGGGCTGGCTCGCCGCAAATCACCATCCTCGGCCGCCTAAATTCGCTGGGGCATCCCCGCATCGGTCTTACAGTCGCTAAGAAAAATGTTAAACGTGCACACGAACGCAATCGGATTAAACGTCTGACGCGTGAGAGTTTCCGTTTGCGTCAGCACGATCTTCCTCCAATGGATTTCGTGGTAGTGGCTAAGAAAGGGGTTGCAGACCTGGATAACCGGGCTTTATCGGAAGCATTGGAAAAGTTATGGCGCCGTCACTGTCGCCTGTCTCCCGGCTCTTGATAGGCCTGATAAAGGTCTATCAGCGCCTGATAAGCCCGCTTCTCGGGCCGCATTGTCGTTTTACTCCAACCTGTTCTCACTACGGAATTGAGGCATTGCGCAGGTTTGGGGTGTTAAAAGGCAGTTGGTTGACAGTGAAACGCGTATTAAAATGCCACCCTTTGAACCCCGGTGGAGACGATCCCGTCCCACCTGGACCTTTTGATACCAGAGAACACTAACGATGGATTCGCAACGCAATCTTTTTCTCATCGCTTTGTTGTTCGTGTCTTTCATGATCTGGCAAGCCTGGGAGCAGGACCACGCTCCAAAATCTCAGGTGCAGCAGACCACGCAGACTACGACCACCGCAGCAGGTAACGCCGCAAGCCAGGGTGTGCCGACCAGTGGCCAAGGGAAAATCATCACGGTTAAAACTGACGTCCTTGAGCTTTCCATCAACACCCGTGGTGGTGATGTTGAGCAGGCACAGTTGCTAACCTACCCGAAAGAGCTCAAATCCAATGAGCCGTTCCAGTTACTGGAAACTACGCCAGAGTTTGTCTATCAGGCGCAAAGTGGCCTGACCGGTCGCGATGGCCCGGATAACCCAGCTAACGGTGAGCGTCCTCTATATAGCGTTGATAGCGATAGCTTCGTCCTGCCAGAAGGCCAGAGCGAACTCGTTATTCCAATGACTTATACCGATGCGGCGGGCAATACCTTCACTAAATCCTTCACCCTGAAACGCGGCGAGTTCGCGGTAAGCGTGGATTACAATGTGAAGAACGCCGGTGAGAAACCGCTGGAACTGGCTACCTTTGGTCAGTTGAAGCAGTCCATCAATTTGCCGTCACACCGTGATACCGGAAGCAACAACTTTGCGTTGCATACCTTCCGCGGTGCTGCGTACTCAACGCCAGAAGCGAAATACGAAAAATATAAATTCGATAAAATCGCTGACGGTGAGAACCTGAACGTTAATGCCAACAATGGTTGGGTAGCGATGTTGCAGCAGTATTTTGCAACAGCCTGGGTTCCACATGGTACGGGTACTAACAACTTCTACACCACCAAACTGAACAACGATGTGGCAGCGATTGGTTATAAATCTGCTCCGCAACTCGTTCAGCCAGGCCAAACAGCTCAACTGGGTAGCACCCTGTGGGTTGGCCCGGAAATTCAGGACAAAATGGCTGCTGTTGCGCCACACCTTGACCTGACTGTGGATTATGGTTGGTTGTGGTTCATTTCTCAGCCGCTGTTCAAGTTGTTGAAATTTATCCACAGCTTCATCGGTAACTGGGGCTTCTCCATTATCGTTATCACCTTTATCGTTCGTGGCATCATGTACCCGCTGACTAAAGCGCAGTACACCTCCATGGCGAAAATGCGTATGTTGCAGCCGAAACTGGCGGCCATGCGTGAACGTATTGGTGACGACAAGCAACGCCAGAGTCAGGAAATGATGGCGCTGTATAAAGCTGAGAAGGTTAACCCGTTGGGCGGTTGTCTCCCGCTGGTTATCCAGATGCCAATCTTCCTGGCGTTGTACTACATGCTGATGGGTTCTGTGGAATTGCGCCATGCGCCGTTCGCACTGTGGATCCATGACTTGTCTGCACAAGACCCGTACTACATCCTGCCGATCCTGATGGGTCTGACGATGTTCTTCATTCAGAAGATGTCGCCTACCACTGTGACCGACCCGATGCAGCAGAAAATCATGACCTTTATGCCGGTCATCTTTACGGTGTTCTTCCTGTGGTTCCCGTCAGGCCTGGTACTGTACTATATCGTCAGTAACACAGTGACCATCATCCAGCAGCAGCTGATTTATCGCGGTCTTGAGAAACGTGGCTTACACAGCCGCGATAAGAAAAAGACCTGATAGAAATTAGCTAAAAGCTTACGAAAGGCGGTCATTAGACCGCCTTTTTCTTTTCTACTCAAAGTCTGAGAGAGAACAATGAGCCATAACGAGACAATCGTTGCCCAGGCGACACCGCCGGGACGTGGTGGGGTCGGTATCCTGCGCGTCTCAGGCCTTCATGCTCGCGATGTCGCACAGGCGATTCTGGGCAAACTCCCTAAACCACGTTACGCCGATTACCTGCCATTCCGTGATGCGGACGGCAGTGTGTTGGATCAAGGCATCGCACTGTGGTTCCCAGGTCCCAATTCCTTCACCGGTGAAGACGTGTTGGAATTTCAGGGTCACGGTGGCCCTGTTATCCTCGACTTGCTGTTAAAGCGTATCCTGGCTCTCCCAGGCCTGCGTATCGCAAGACCTGGTGAGTTCTCCGAGCGTGCATTTCTGAATGACAAACTGGATTTGGCTCAGGCCGAAGCCATTGCCGATCTGATTGACGCCAGTTCCGAGCAAGCAGCCCGTTCCGCATTAAATTCGCTTCAGGGTGCATTTTCTGCACGCGTAAACCATTTGGTTGAAGCTCTAACCCATCTGCGCATCTACGTCGAAGCGGCGATCGATTTCCCTGATGAAGAAATTGATTTTCTGTCTGACGGGAAAATTGAAGCGCAACTGAACCAGGTGATTGACGATCTGGACGCAGTACGCGCCGAAGCACGCCAGGGCAGTTTGCTGCGCGAAGGGATGAAGGTTGTGATTGCCGGGCGACCAAATGCCGGAAAATCGAGTCTGTTGAACGCCCTTGCCGGACGTGAAGCCGCGATTGTGACAGATATTGCCGGAACAACGCGCGACGTGTTACGCGAACATATCCACATTGACGGTATGCCACTGCACATTATTGATACTGCCGGTTTACGTGAAGCTAGCGACGAAGTTGAACGCATCGGCATCGAACGTGCATGGAACGAGATCGAACAAGCCGACCGCGTACTGTTTATGGTTGATGGCACAACAACTGATGCCACTGACCCTGCAGATATTTGGCCCGACTTTATTGCCCGCTTACCCGCACGTTTGCCGATTACTGTGGTGCGTAACAAAGCCGATGTTACTGGCGAAACGCTGGGTCTAAGCGATGTGAATGGTCACTCACTTGTGCGCCTTTCTGCGCGTACCGGTGAAGGCGTAGATGTACTGCGCGATCATCTAAAACAGAGCATGGGCTTTGAAACTAATATCGAAGGCGGTTTCCTGGCGCGTCGCCGTCACCTGCAAGCACTGGAGCAGGCGGCAACTCACCTGCAACAAGGCAAAGCACAGCTTCTGGGTGCATGGGCCGGAGAATTGCTGGCAGAAGAGCTACGTCTTTCCCAAATGAGTCTGAGCGAAATCACCGGTGAATTTACCTCTGATGATTTGCTCGGTCGCATTTTCTCGAGCTTCTGTATCGGTAAATAAGCTCATATCCGTATTTGTGGGTGGGTGTTCACTAACCCGCGTTAACGTTATGTTGATGCGGGTTTTTATTGTCCGTCGTGGTCCATTTGTGCCCAAATTCCTGGATGTTCTTTAATTCTCTCTTCGATACATCGGCCAGCAGTCACAATACATTTCGGTGTAATTCAATCGTGAAATCATAATAGTCATTCAGACACCACGTCCGTGTATGCTCGACCGGCTTGTCGTTATGGGTGTAACCGGTGCGTGTCACCAGCAAAATAGGCTCATGCTCACGAATATTTAGATAGTGTGCCAATCCGTTATCCGCCCCCACAGCGTGAAAGCGCTGACTCGCCCGTAATACTGGCGCACCTTTGCTCTCCAGATGCTGATAAAGCGATTCATCCAGTTCATTGATTTTACTAAGAAGACAAGCCGGAAGGATGGCCTTTTGCAGTGAAACAGCGATGCCGTTAATTTTGCGCAATCGAGTCAGTTCCACCACCTCGTTTTTTCCTTCCTGCAATTGCAGAATGCGCTGCTCTTCCAGAGTCGGCGCCCGGCGAAGGTAGCCAACCAGTTCACTTTGCGCCTTCCCCCCGCAGGCGTCGGCCATCTCGCTGAAGCTTTCGAGCAACGGCAACGACTGACGTACGTGTGGCGCAATAAAGGTACCCGAGCCCTGGTTGCGAATAATCACCCTTTCTTCCAGCAGTTTTTGCAGCGCCTTACGTGCCGTCCCACGCGCGATCTTCAGCATATCGACCAACGCACGTTCAGATGGCACGGCATCTCCGGGACGCATTTTTCCCGCTGCAATCTCAGCCTTAATGGCGTTGACCAGTTGCATGTACAGCGGCATCGCGCTGGTGTCGTCCAGATGAAATACGGGAATCTGTGCTGAGGACATTTCCCCCCTCCTTATGTTCTTTTAAGCTCGACTGCATATGGACCAATTCTTATCCACCTGCCTTCACATGTCACCATTGCAACTCCATGAAATACATAAATAGCGAAATTTCGACCACAAAATAATCTTTTATTTATGGTAAATCACATCAAGGATCACTTAATGTACACATATGGTTTATAAATGGTACATAGTTAGTACTAAAAGATATCAGTGAATTCGTGAATGAGTTAATAAATAGGAGGATGTCGTTTTATGACACATAAACGTTTACTGGACTGCTGCGCCTCTGACTTCACATGTATGGATAAAGCTGCGCTGCTGTATGCGATTCGTGCCAGTGAAGGCCGCATCATGGTTAGTGAAACTATCGCGGTTACCCAGCCGCTGCTGAACAATGTCACTAACGCAGAACTTGCCGCCTCGCAGGGGGCAGATATTCTGCTGATCAACATGTTTGATAGCGAAAACCCACAGATTCAGGGAATGCCTGCCGGCATCGCTGCGGATCAGACGCTGCATGAACTGCAACGCCTGACCGGACGCATCATCGGCGTTAACCTGGAGGCGGTCGATCCTCAATTCGCTGTTGAACATGACGATATCTGGAAAATGAAACCAGGCCGTGCCGCCACAGCAGAAAATGCCCGTAGGCTGGTAGAGATGGGAGCAAAAATTCTGGTACTGACAGGCAATCCCAACAACGGCGTCAGTAACCAGGCTTTGGGTTTGGCAGTGAGCGAAATAAGTGAAGCCGTGGGCAACGATGCGGTGATTATCACTGGCAAAATGCACGGCGCAGGTGTGGTGAGGGAAAGCGGTAGCGCGATTATCAGCGAGGAAGATGTGCGCTGGTTCGCCACGCAAGGGGCTGATATCGTGCTAATCCCCGCCCCAGGCACGGTGCCGGGAATGAGCCAGCAAAAAGTCACGTCACTTATCGAGTGCGCCCATGCTCACGGCGCGCTAGCGATGACGGCGATCGGCACATCTCAGGAGGGTGCAGACGTTGGTACAGTTCGCCAGATTGCCTTGATGAGTAAAATGGCGGGGGCGGATCTGCATCATATTGGCGATACCGGCTATATGGGGATGGCGCTGCCGGAGAATATTATGGCCTACAGTGTGGCAATTCGTGGCGTCAGACATACCTATTCGCGTATTGCACGCTCAGTTAATCGCTAAAGCCATCATGTCATATCGCACTTTTTCACCCTTAAATATGCCCAGGGTGAGATGCGGCCACATTAATAATCAACGATGTTATGAATTAAGTAGATTTGATAGCTTCTGAATCGCTTTTTACACATCCCGCAACACGCATTGTGTTGCGGGATTTTTTACCCGTTACGGTAATTTAAAGCCGGAAATTTTTGCTATTAAAATGGCTAAGCTTGATGAGCATTAAAACCAAAACATTCATACAGTTGATAACGCTGATGGTTTTTTACACACTCCTGGCCGTGCGTTTCCCCCCTAAAAAACCTACAATCGAGAACTAAGTACATTGCCGATTATCAAGGAGAGACAAATGGCAACGCATTTCGCAAGATGGACTATCAACCCGAAATCCCCCTTTTCGAGCCGGCTGAATGAAGAGTGTCACGCCCAGGCTCGCCAAATGCCAGAGCATCGCCGCTCACGATTTTTAGCTTCTCGCAGCCTGCTGGCCGAATTACTGCACAGGCTGTATGGCATTCAACAGCTGCCGAAAATTACGACTACGGTCGCAGGACGCCCGTACTTTGCTGACTCTTCACTGATGGATTTCAGCATTTCTTATGCTGGGAACAAAGTTGGCGTGTTGGTCACAACCGAAGGCCGCTGCGGGTTAGATATCGAGATTAATCAATCTTTTGGTTATCTTCCTTCCGTTGCTTCAGGTTCAACTTTCCGCAGCAATGAATCCATCTGGATAAGCAATCAAAAAAATCCGGATGAGGCGAAAGCACAGCTGCGCACGCTACATCAAAGCGCATTTAAACTCACTGGCCGCGAAGAAAATTTACAGCTTCTGCCAGAAGCCGGGCGTATTCGCGTTAGCGATCAATCGGAAATTGAAGCAATCAGCGACGTGGAGGGGTTGCTGGTATGGGGATGCGTGGTATCGCCTGCGATCGAAAAACTTAGCTTGTGGGAGTTTGAAAGCCCGCAAAATTGGCATAGCCTGTGGGATGTAAAAGCTCGTTATCGGGATCCCAATGGCAGCATTATTCGCTTAACCAGTATGTCGTCAGAAAAAGCGGTACACCAAAGCTGATCTTTCCTAAATGTCCTGACAAAAAGGAGTTTCTATGTCCGACACGTTAAAGATAGTCACGTTATTAGGTAGCCTTCGCCAGGGTTCGTTTAACGCCATGGTTGCCCGCACCTTGCCAAGAATCGCTCCCGCAGGAATGAGAATTGACGCGTTACCGTCCATCAAAGACATCCCGCTGTATGACGCAGATATGCAGCAAGAAGAAGGTTTCCCCGCAACAGTTGAAGCGATTGCCGAACAAATTCGCGCCGCAGACGGTGTCGTGATTGTTACGCCGGAATATAACTACTCGGTGCCCGGTGGGCTGAAGAACACTATCGACTGGTTGTCACGTTTACCGGAGCAGCCACTGGCCGGTAAGCCAGTACTGATTCAAACCAGCTCGATGGGCGCTATTGGTGGCGCACGTTGCCAGTATCACCTGCGCCAGATTCTGGTGTTCCTCGACGCGATGGTAATGAACAAACCTGAATTTATGGGTGGCGTGATTCAGAACAAAGTAGATACGCAAACGGGTGAAGTAGTCGATCAAAGCACACTCGACCATCTGACTGGGCAACTCACCGCTTTTGGTGATTACATTCAACGCGTTAAAGCCTGACGCAAATATGGCGCGTATGCTATCTCGCTAGTGCGCGCCACATCGACTCAAACCCCAGCGCCTTAAAATCGCTAGCCCGTTCCGGTTCACGGCTGGCGAATTCCATCGTCGTTTCTGCCAATGAAGCAAAAATTGCATCGCTAAAAGCTCGATATGGGCCACTGCTAAAATCTTTCAGGATAGATTGCGAGCAGACCTCATGCATTTCCGGGAACATTTCCGTCACTTTTTGTTTGGTTTCTTCGCCTATCTTGTCACTCACCGCTAACTGGCGAATTGCCCGATGTGCCTGAGGATTGTGGATTGCCCAATCGATGTAACTGTTCCAGATATAACGGGTATATTCTTTCGGATCTTTCAAAGACCTCTCAAGGTTAGCCAGCATCGACTCGCATAAGCCTTGTTTCAGATGGAGATAGAGGTCATTGAGCAAATCATCCTTAGTAGCAAAATAGCGAAACAGAGTACCTTCCGCCACACCAGCACCACGAGCAATCTGGGCAGTAGACGCAACGATCCCGGACTGGGCAATGGCGATAGTCGCCGCTTCCAGTAACGCTAGTTTTTTATCTTCACTCTTCGGACGAGCCACAACGCTTTACCCCATACATACTGAAAGCCGAATTGAATCATGCTAACTACACCACTGCAACGCTGAATATCAGAGTTTGAAAAGCAACTTGACGGTAATCACTTCCCACTTATAATGAGTGCTTACTCACTCATTATCAAGTTTGTTAGCATCGTGCCATTGGATGGGACGAATATGCGGGCCAGGATATGAAACGTCTCTCGTTATGCGCGGTTATTATTATGTTGATTGCAACAGCAGCCAGTTTACCTTTTGTCCTGAACGCCGGGTTTGGTCAGGCTCCGCAAGGGGAAGGTCTAAGTTTAATAGAACGGTCTGCCAATTACGTGGATGGGCAGTTCCGCAACCAGGTTCCAACTCTTGGATATACCGGGCAGAAAAGTAAGCTGGCAGCAATGTGGGAGTTTTTAACCGCTCGACGTGAAAATTCACGCCCACAGCAACCGTTACCGTTGGTAAAAACCGACCTCGCCAATCTGCCACTAGAGCAGGACACGATGGTCTGGCTCGGCCACTCCTCGTGGTATATCCAGCTCGCCGGAAAACGCATTCTCATTGACCCGGTGTTCAGTAATTACGCCGCACCTTTTTCGTTTCTGAATAAAGCCTTTCCAGGGGATTACCCATGGAGCGCAGAGACAATGCCAGAAATAGATCTGCTGATTATTTCCCACGACCATTACGATCATCTGGATTACGCCACTATCAAGGCGTTGAAACCGAAAATTCGCCAGATAATTACGCCGCTTGGAGTCGGTTCACACCTGCGTTACTGGGGTATAAATAGCGACATCATTCATGAGAAGGATTGGAATCAGTCGGCAAAAGTATCGAATGAGCTAACCGTGTATGTTTTACCTGCTCGCCATTTCTCAGGCCGCAGCCTGAAAAGCAATCAAACGTTATGGGCGAGTTTTATGTTCGTGACCGATGAACACAAAGTGTATTACAGCGGTGACACTGGCTACGGGCCGCATTTCAAAGCGATTGGCGAACAGTTTGGTTCTGTGGATTTGGCAATCATGGAGAATGGCCAGTACGACGAGGACTGGAACAACATTCATATGATGCCGGAAGAAACAGTACGGGCAGCCGTTGAGCTTAATGCTCTCGCCATATTGCCAGGTCACGCGGGTCGTTTTGTACTGGCAAAACACACATGGGATGCACCCTACAAAAGCCTGGCTGAAGCGAGTGCTGGTAAAAACTTCCGCCTGTTAACACCTAAACAGGGTGAGCCTGTTCGGGTGAATGACACTGCACAGCAATTTAGTGCCTGGTGGGAATCTACCAGTGCCATGTAAGCAAAGCGCGTAGGGGGACAAATGACAATTTCCGCTCAGGTTATCGACACGATTGTTCAGTGGATTGACGATAATTTGCATCAACCATTACGCATTGATGATATTGCCGATCATGCGGGTTATTCGAAGTGGCACTTGCAGCGATTGTTTATGCAGTACAAAGGCGAGAGTCTCGGGAAGTACATCCGTGAGCGTAAATTACGGCTGGCAGCGCGTGATTTACGCGACACCGACTATAAGGTTTACGATATTGGCCTGAAATATGGTTTTGATTCACAACAGACGTTTACGCGCATTTTCACGCGAACATTTCATCAGCCGCCAGGGGCATATCGCAGACAAAATAATAGCCAGTCGCAATGACTGGCTATTTTCTTTTAACGCATCACAACATCAACTAGTGTGCGTCGATAAACACAATCTTCAGGATGAATAGCAGCGCCACAACAATCACGCATGGGCTGATTTCACGCCAGCGACCGGTGCCGAGTTTCATCACGCAGTAAGAGATGAAGCCCAGTGCGATACCTTCGGTGATTGAGAAGCTAAATGGCATCATCACCGCGGTAATAAACGCCGGAACAGCTTCGGTCAGGTCATCCCATTTCACGCGAGACAGGCTGGAAGTCATCAACACCCCAACGTAAATCAGAGCGCCCGCTGCAGCATAAGCAGGAACCATACCGGCCAGCGGAGACAGGAAGATAACCAGCAGGAATAGCAGACCAACGATAACCGCAGTCAAACCAGTACGCCCGCCCACAGACACACCAGAAGTACTTTCGATATACGCGGTAACCGATGACGTCCCGATAAATGCGCCAGCAACAGAAGATACGCTATCAACGTACAGCGCTTGCTTCATACGGGGGAATTTACCTTTTTCGTCGGCCAAACCCGCTTTATCAGTCACGCCAATCAACGTGCCGGATGAGTCGAACAGGTTAACCAGCATGAAGGAGAAAATTACACCTGCCAGTCCAATGTTCAGGGAACCGGCTAAATCTACCTGGCCCACAACTGAAAGTACGCTTGGTGGTGCAGAGACAATACCGTGGTATTGCACATCACCCAACAACCAGCCCAGAAGCGTCGTCACCACAATGGAAACGAGCACAGCGGCGTGAATATTGCGCGAAGCCAGGATTGCGATGATAAAGAAGCCCAGTGCACCCAACAGCACACTGTGCGAAGTCAGGTTACCAATAGTCACCAGTGTGTCTTTGTTGGCAACAATAATCCCTGCGTTTTTCAAGCCCATCATGCCGATGAACAGACCAATACCGCTGGTAATACCCACACGCAAGCTCATCGGGATATTCGCAATCATCCAGTAGCGAACGCGGAAAATGGTCAGCAACAGCAGGCCTGTGGCACCCCAGAAAATGGCACCCATACCGACTTGCCATGAGATACCCATTGCTCCAACAACCACAAAGGCGAAGAACGCATTCAGGCCCATTGCTGGAGCCAGTGCTACTGGCAGGTTGGCAAAAATACCCATCAGGATGCTACCCAATGCGGCAATCAAACAAGTGGTGACAAAAACGGCCTGGGTATCCATACCAGCGGCGCCAAGGATCTGCGGGTTGACGAAAACGATATACACCATCGTCAGGAAGGTCGTTAGACCGGCGATCACTTCAGTGCGGGCCGTGGTGCCGTGTTCGCGCAGTTTAAACACGCGCTCGAGCAGCCCCGGATTTGCGGCCGGAGTAGATTGTGGTTGGCTCATTAGTCTTAATTCCGAACATTGAGAGGGAAAATCCGTCGCTATCCTATACCAAAAATTACAAAACATAATGACTCACGCACATTTTTTTTCATTGAATTTTCTTATACGGCAACGATTGCGTGCCGCAAAAATTGCGCAAATTGGGTAAGATGGCCATTCACTTTAATAAAAGGAAGCGGTATGTCCCGGATAGATGCAGTGTTCTTCGACTGCGATGGAACGCTGGTTGATAGTGAGGTTATTTGCTCCAAAGCCTACGTGCATATGTTTGCGCAATACGGCATTGAACTTGCGCTCGAGGAGGTATTCAAGACCTTCAAGGGGATTAAGCTCTACGAGATAATCGACACTATCAATGCCCGATATGGAGTGAACCTGGCAAAAGAAGAGCTGGAGCCCATTTATCGCGCAGAAGTTTCACGCCTGTTCGATAGTGAGCTGGTGGAAATTGAAGGCGCTGCTGCGTTAATTGCGCAAATCAAGGTGCCGATGTGTATCGTTTCCAACGGCCCGGTGAGCAAGATGCAGCATTCTTTGGGCAAAACCGGCATGCTCGACCATTTCCCGGACAAACTGTTCAGCGGTTACGATATTCAGGCGTGGAAACCCGATCCGGCATTAATGTTCCATGCCGCCGACGCAATGCGTGTGGATGTAAAAAACTGTGTGCTGGTGGATGATTCAATGGCTGGTGCGCAATCTGGTATCGCCGCAGGAATGGAAGTTTTCTATTTTTGCGCCGACCCGCATAACAAGCCGATTGAACATCCTAATGTGACAACATTTACTGACTTAGCTCAGTTGCCGGTGTTATGGCGCGCGCGTGGCTGGGATATCACCAATTAATTTATCAAGCGGGTAAGGAATCATTACCCGCCTTTTAAAGCTTATGTACTCTGACGTAATTCAATCTGGTAATTGAATAGCTCAATGCGAGACTCTTCTAATTCATCATCCTGGTTGTCATTCAACAGCTCAATCAGCAACTTACCCGCCTCTTTCCCCATTTTTTTATAATCTATACGAATAGAAGTCAGCGTCGGATGCGTTTGATCACAACTGTCAGAACCGTCGAGACAAGCCACCGCAAGGTTGCCAGGGATTTTCAGCAATCGCCGCTGGCACTCAAACATCATTCCCAGCGCAATTTCTTCATGACTGCATATCACTGCATCCAGTTCTGGCTGGCGCAGCAGCATTTCCGATAACGCATAACGACCAAACTGTAAGCTGGCGGCATCCGGCGTGGTCATCACTTGATCAGAGTTTTGATAACGGCTGAGCATCGCTTTGTGCCAGCCATTCAGTTGCTGGCGTTGCAGGCGGTTGTCCATATGCGCCCCGATAAAACCGATATTTTTGTAGCCTTGATCCAGCAGGTGTTCGGTCAGCTTATGTGCTGCCTCAAAAAATGCAGTCTCGAGGGTAATCTGCGCCTGATTGAAAGGAGATCCCACCACGTTAATGGTCGGAATGTTCATCCGCTCGAGTATTTGATAGGTCTTTTCAGCCAGTTGTGAACCAAAAATCACCAACGCGGCGGGGTTGCTTTGCAGCAACGTCATCAGGATTTCAGCTTCTTTATGCTGATTATGCTCATGGCAGCCCAGCAGTAGCTGAAATTCATTTTTATTCAGCACTTGCTGCAACGACTGCATAAAGCGTGAACTGGCTTTGTCGGTCAAAGAAGGAATCAGCACGGCAACGGTATCGCTGTGCCCGGAAGCCAATGCTCCCGCAGCCCGGTTAGGGATATACCCCAACTCTTCCACTGCTTGCTCTATCTTCTCCCTCAACTTGTCAGAAACCTGCTCCGGCGTTCTGAGCGCTCGGGAAACTGTCATGGTTCCGACGCCCGCAAAGTTGGCGACTTCTTGCAGTGTGACTCGCCCGGTACCACGGCGCTTACGCGTTTTTTCCATCCCGGCTCCCAGGTAAATTACAACTAGCTGTTTTCATTGTTTTTATTTCACCATCTTTCTTTCCGATCTTTGCCCACGGTAGCAAATATCCTATCGCATTGTATATGCGGGAACCGGATATAGCCAAAGCACGACGACAGAGAAATGATAGCGCTATCACAAAGCTTGATAGCGCTATCAGGTAGCGCTATCAAATGAGACAATCATCACATTAATTGATGCGTAAAATATCTACTCTCCTGTTAATTATCATCGGGAGTCATCAATCGCATGTTAAAAAATCTATTAAATGCAGAGGTCGTTCAGATAGTAGAACAGGCTAAAGATTGGCGCGAAGCCGTGGCGATTTCATGTCGTCCATTGATTGAAAATGGTTCGATCGAGCCTCGTTATGTTGATGCTATCTACCGCTCTCATGAAGCTATCGGCCCGTACTATGTAGTTGGCCCTGGCATTGCGATGCCTCACGCACGACCAGAAGAAGGGGCTAACAAGCTATCACTATCGCTGACCCTGATTACTTCAGGTGTGAATTTTGATGCCGATGAAAACGATCCCGTGAAATTACTGATTGTGTTGGCTGCGACTGACAGCACCAGCCACATTGAAGCTATTTCTCAGCTCGCCCAATTATTCGATAACGAACAAGACATTCAGGCCATTTTGACGGCCAAAACGACGCAAGACATTTTGTCCGTCATTGCGCGCTATTAATCCAGGGGAACAATTATGAAAATTACAGTGGTTTGCGGTAACGGTTTAGGCACCAGTCTGATGATGGAAATGAGCATTAAAAGCATCCTAAAAGATCTGTCAGTCAACGCTGACGTTGATCATGTCGACCTCGGTTCTGCCAAAGGGACGCCGAGTGATATTTATGTCGGCACCAAAGACATCGCCGAGCAATTAGTCGCGCAGTCTGTAGCAGGCAAAATCGTCGCTCTGGAAAACATGATTGATAAGAAAGCCATGAAAGAACGTTTGTCCGTGGCATTAACCGAATTAGGCGCACTGTAAGCAGGGGTCGATATGGATTTCTTTCGTTTTTTGATGAGCGATGTGCTTTCCGAGCCGGCGGTGCTGGTCGGTTTAATCGCCTTAATTGGTCTGATTGCACAAAAAAAACCGGTGACCGAGTGTATTAAAGGCACCGTCAAAACCATCATGGGTTTTGTGATTTTAGGCGCGGGTGCGGGTTTGGTAGTGTCGTCACTGGGTGACTTCGCAAACATTTTCCAGCACGCCTTTGGTATTCAAGGTGTCGTGCCGAACAATGAAGCCATTGTTTCCGTTGCGCAGAAAAGCTTCGGTAAAGAAATGGCGATGATTATGTTCTTCGCGATGGTCATCAACATTTTGATTGCCCGTTTCACACCGTGGAAATTTATCTTCCTGACCGGTCATCACACGTTATTTATGTCGATGATGGTGGCGGTGATTCTGGCAACTGCAGGCATGAGCGGCGTTACGCTTATCGCCGTCGGCTCTCTGGTTGTTGGCGTGGCAATGGTCTTTTTCCCAGCCATTGCACATCCGTACATGAAGAAAGTTACCGGTTCTGACGACGTCGCAATCGGCCACTTCTCAACGCTATCTTATGTACTGGCCGGTTTCATCGGCAGCAAGTTCGGTAATAAAGAACATTCGACTGAAGACATGAATGTGCCGAAAAGTCTGCTGTTCTTGCGCGACACGCCGGTTGCTATCTCCTTTACCATGAGTATCATCTTCCTGGTGACGTGCTTGTTTGCTGGTGCGGATGTGGTGAAAGAGCTCAGCGGTGGTAAAAACTGGTTCATGTTCTCGATCATGCAATCCATTACCTTCGCGGCTGGCGTGTACATCATTCTGCAAGGTGTGCGCATGGTGATTGCCGAGATTGTCCCAGCATTCAAAGGCATTTCTGACAAACTGGTTCCGAATGCCAAGCCAGCGCTCGATTGCCCGGTCGTCTTCCCTTATGCACCTAACGCAGTATTGGTTGGCTTCCTGAGCAGCTTTGCCGCAGGTTTAATCGGTATGTTCGCGTTATATCTGCTGAATATGACAGTGATTATCCCAGGTGTGGTGCCGCACTTCTTCGTGGGTGCAGCGGCAGGGGTATTTGGTAATGCAACTGGTGGGCGTCGTGGGGCAATTTTGGGTGCCTTCGCTCAAGGTTTACTGATTACCTTCTTGCCAGTATTCTTGTTACCAGTGCTGGGTGATATCGGTTTTGCTAACACCACCTTCAGCGATTCTGACTTTGGTGCGCTAGGTATTTTGTTAGGGATTATCGTTCGTTAATATTTTGGCCTAACAACGCACCAACAAAAACGCCAGCTTAATGCTGGCGTTTTTGTTTATTCAAATCGTGTATCACTCTTTCGGGTCTTTCCCGGCAAGCAGTTTATCCAGCTCATCGCCGCCGACATGACGGAAGTCCTGCCCTTTGACGAAGTAGAAAATAAACTCGCAGATATTCTGGCAACGGTCACCGATACGCTCGATAGAACGCGCACAGAACAACGCGGTCAACACACTTGGAATGGTGCGCGTGTCTTCCATCATATAGGTCATCAACTGGCGCACGATGCCTTCATATTCCTGGTCAACTTTCTTATCTTCACGATAGATACGAATAGCTTCGTCGAGATCCATACGCGCGAACGCATCCAGCACGTCATGCAGCATTTGCACGGTGTGGCGACCCAATGATTCAAGGCTAACCAACAGTGGTTGATGCTGTTGGGAGAATTTCTCCAACGCCGTACGGCAGATTTTATCTGCTACGTCACCAATACGTTCCAGCTCAGAAATCGTTTTGATAATCGCCATTACCAGGCGCAGGTCGCTGGCGGTTGGCTGACGCTTAGCGATGATGCGCACACAGGCTTCATCAATCGCCACTTCCATCATATTGACCTTCTGGTCACCTTCGATGACTTGTTTGGCAAGCTCGCCATCCTGGTTGTGCATCGCGGTGATCGCATCAGAGAGCTGTTGTTCCACCAGCCCGCCCATGGTCATTACCTGGGTACGAATGTATTCGAGCTCGGCATTAAACTGGCCGGAAATGTGTTTGTTGAGATTGAGGCTATCCATTGTATTCTCCCGGATCAACCGTAGCGGCCAGTAATGTAATCTTCAGTCTGCTTCTTCGCAGGTGTAGTAAACAGCGTGTCGGTTTCGCTATATTCAATCAGTTCACCCAGGTACATAAACGCTGTGTGATCTGAACAACGAGCCGCTTGCTGCATGTTGTGAGTCACGATGACTACGGTGTAATCCTCTTTCAGCTCGGTGATCAACTCTTCGATACGACCGGTAGAGATAGGATCCAGCGCTGAACATGGCTCATCAAGCAACAACACTTCCGGGCGAATCGCAATACCACGCGCAATGCACAGACGCTGTTGCTGGCCACCAGAGAGACTGTATCCGCTCTGGTGTAATTTATCCTTGGTTTCATTCCACAATGCGGCCTTGGTCAAAGCCCATTGCACACGCTCATCCATATCGCTGCGTGAGAGCTTTTCGAACAAACGCACACCAAAAGCGATATTGTCATAAATCGACATTGGGAATGGCGTCGGCTTCTGGAACACCATACCTACTTTGGCACGTAGCAGGGCGATGTCCTGGTTCTGGGTGAGGATGTTTTCCCCATCCAGCAAGATTTCACCTTCGGCACGCTGCTCAGGGTAGAGCGAGTACATTTTGTTGAATGTACGCAACAAGGTGGATTTACCACAACCTGACGGGCCAATGAACGCGGTAACCTGGTTTTTAGCGATATCCAGATTGATGTCTTTCAGGGCATGGAATTTGCCGTAAAAGAAGTTCAAATCGCGAACCTGAATTTTGCCTGAGGCGGTATCGACCATACTCATCTGTTTCTTAATCTCCATCCGACGCCGCCGTTGCCGCGTCGCAAAATTTAACCGTGTTTACTCTTTGCAAAAATCACGCGCGCCATAATGTTCAGCAGCAGCACACAAAGCGTAATAATCAGAACGCCAGCCCAGGCTAACTGTTGCCATTCGGCAAACGGGCTCATAGCAAATTTGAATATAGTGACCGGCAAGTTAGCAATTGGCTGCATCATGTCCGTGCTCCAGAACTGGTTGGAGAGCGACGTGAACAGCAGAGGGGCCGTTTCACCCGCGATACGTGCAATCGCCAGCAATACCCCAGTAATAATCCCGGAAACAGACGCCTTGAGCGTAATCGCAGAAATCATTTTCCACTTTGGCGTGCCCAGCGCGTAAGCCGCTTCACGCAGGCTATCTGGCACCAGTTTCAGCATGTTTTCCGTAGTACGAATGACGATTGGCACCTGCAACAACGCCAGCGCGATAACCCCGGCCCAGCCAGAGAAATGCTGCATTTTCGCAACCACGATGGTGTAGACGAACAACCCCACCACGATTGACGGAGCAGAAAGCAGGATGTCGTTAATAAAACGAATGATTTCCGCCAAAACAGATTTGCGACCGTACTCAGCCAGGTAAATACCCGCCATGATGCCCAGCGGCGTACCGAATACAGTCGCCCACAGGATTAACAGGCCACTGCCCGCAAGGGCGTTAGCTAAACCACCACCCGCAGTATTTGGCGGTGGCGTCATTTCGGTAAACAGTGCAATCGACATGCCGTCGATACCGCGAGTCACCGTTGAGAACAAGATCCACACCAACCAGAACAGGCCAAACGCCATCGTTCCCATTGAAAGTGTCAGAGCAATGCGGTTTTTGAACCGGCGCTTAGCCTGCATTTTGCGGCGAGATTCAGCTAACTCAGCGCGGCTTTGCATTTCCATTGTCGTCATGATCGCGCTCCTTCATTCTTCGCCAGACGCATAACCATGAACTTAGAGATAGCCAGCACGATAAAGGTAATAACAAACAAAATCAGGCCAAGTTCCATCAAGGCTGCGGTGTGCAGGCCAGATTCCGCTTCAGCAAATTCGTTCGCCAGGGCCGAGGTTATACTGTTGCCCGGCATATACAGAGAGGCGCTGTCGAGCTGATAGGTGTTACCGATGATAAAGGTCACCGCCATGGTTTCACCCAGAGCACGACCCAGACCTAACATCACACCACCAATCACACCATTTCGGGTAAACGGTAAAACGATACGCCAGATAACCTCCCATGTGGTGCAGCCGATACCGTAGGCCGACTCTTTCATCATCACAGGGGTTTGTTCGAATACATCGCGCATTACTGCCGCAATGTAAGGGATGATCATGATTGCCAGTATCACGCCAGCTGCGAGAATACCGATACCGAATGCAGGGCCTGAGAACAGCTCGCCAACAATCGGTACTGAAGAAAGCACGTTGCCGACCGGTTCCTGAAAGTACTTTGCAAACAGCGGAGCAAAGATGAACAAGCCCCACATGCCGTAAACAATACTTGGAATAGCAGCCAACAGTTCGATGGCAATACCCAGTGGGCGGCGCAACCAATTGGGTGCCAGCTCAGTAAGGAACAGCGCGATACCAAAACTCACGGGAACGGCGATTAACAGCGCAATGAAAGAGGTCACCAACGTACCGTAAATCGGAACCAGCGCACCGTAAATGTCGTTTGGAGCATCCCATTCTTTGGTCCACAAGAACGAGAAACCAAACTTTTGGATGCTCGGCCAGGAAGAGATGATCAGGGAGATGATAATTCCACCCAGCAGAAATAGCACAATCAGCGCAGCCAGTTTTACTAGCGCGCTGAAAATGACATCACCTTGTTTGCCAGGGGCTTTGAACACCGGCTTACTCACTGCCATAAATTACTCTTTGTCGTTTAGGATTTACCCAGCGTAAGTTACTCTATACGCTGGGTTTTATCACTCAAGCTTTTATATAATTAGTACAGCGCCTTACCGGAGCTATCTTTCACGTTGGTTTTCCAGGCTGCACGAACTTGCTCAACAACGGTGTCTGGAAGGGCAGCATAATCCAGTTCACTAGCCTGTTTTGCGCCATCTTTGTAAGCCCAGTCGAAGAACTTCAGCACTTCAGCACCTTGCTCTGGATTTTTCTGCTCTTTATGAACCAGGATGAAGGTTGTTGACGTGATTGGCCACGCACCATCACCTTTCTGGTTAGTCAGATCCTGAGCAAAAGACTTGCTCCAGTCGGCGCCCTTCGCCGCATTGGCAAAGTTTTCTTCTGTCGGGCTAACTGGCTTGCCATCAGCTGAAATCAGTTTGGTATAAGCCAGGTTGTTCTGCTTAGCATAAGCATATTCAACATAACCGATTGAACCTGGCAGACGCTGAACGAATGCGGCGATACCGTCGTTGCCTTTACCGCCCAGACCAGTTGGCCAATTTACAGTAGAGCCCGAACCGATTTTAGATTTCCACTCTTCGTTCACTTTCGCCAGGTAGCTGGTGAAGACGAAGGAAGTACCGGAACCATCAGCACGACGCACAACCGCGATGTTCTGTTGTGGCAGTTTCATACCTGGGTTGAGTTTAGCGATAGCTTCGTCATCCCATTTCTTGATTTTACCCAGGTAGATATCACCCAGCGTTTTACCGTCAAGCACTAGCTCACCGGATTTTACGCCTGGCAAGTTTACAGCCAACACCACACCGCCGATGACTGTCGGGAACTGGAACAGCCCTTCTTGATGCAGCTTTTCATCAGACAACGGAGCATCGGATGCGCCGAAATCAACGGTGTTAGCAATAATTTGTTTAACGCCACCGGAGGAGCCAATACCCTGGTAATTCACTTTGTTACCAGTTGATTTATTGTAGGTATCTGCCCATTTGGCATACACTGGCGCTGGGAAGGTTGCACCAGCGCCAGTCAGGCTTGCAGCGGCATATGCGCCGAAAGCACTCAGGGATAAGGTCGCGGCGACAACAGTTGCGACAGTGGTACGCATAACTTTCATAATGTCTCCTGCAGAGGTGAACGTAAATCGTTGTTTAGTGAATGCAGGATAGAAAATAGGACAGTTTAGTGACAGTTAAATGTACGAAATATGACAGTTTTATGACAACCTTCACTGCAAAACACGATACAGAATAAATCACTTATCATTCAAAGTGTTATAGATATTGTCGGTAATGATATTGCGTGAATATTTTCTGCTTTTGATACTTAACAGCGTAGCTGAAGATGACAGTTTGTCATAAAAGCGGAGAACCATTTTTCTATGGCTGCCAACCCGCTGGTGAGCAGTAAAGACAAAGGGCCGCTCTCAGGCAGCCCTTGTTGCATATCTGACATCCAACCCAATCTAGTTACTACGGTACACCTGCTGGCCTTCAAACATTGTCCACAGAACCTTCGCATCCCTGAGGCTCTCAATACTGACCTTCTCAAGGTTACGATCAAAGAGCACAAAATCCGCACTCTTCCCGACTGTGATAGAGCCAATCTCTTTATCACGACCAATCACTTTGGCCGCATTTATCGTATACGCCTGTAACATCGCAGACCGGCTGATCTTCTCACTATCTGGAGGAAGCTCACCTAGCTCTCCTTTGCGTGTGACCGCCGTGTAAATTGCCAGCAGTGGGTTAGGGCTGGAAACAGGCCAGTCGCTGGCACCCGCAATCAGAGCATGATGGCGATACAAATCACCTGCTGGGTAAAGATGTGTTAATAACGGTGCTGGCACTTTTCCTTCCAGCATCGTAGTGGTCGCGCCATCGCTATCTTTGCCGGCCCACAACAACTGCATCGATGCAGCAACGTTCAATTCCTGGAAACGCGGATAGCTTTCCGGGCTCACCACTTCAAGGTGGGTAATACTGTGCAATATCGCGCTATTGCCATTCGCTTTGCGGGTGCAGGCAATAGCATCCAGCGATTCCTGCACGGCGCGATCGCCGATTGCGTGAAAATGTACAATCATGTTTTCGGCATCAGCCTTAGTAATCAGCTGGCAAAACTTCGCTTTGTCGAGCGAATCACTACCACTATACCCAGGACGATTAAGATAAGGCTGGCTCAGCTTCGCCGTTTGAGAGGGATATTCGATGACACCGTCCTGGAAGATTTTAATCCCCATCAGTTTGATGTCTGGCTCTTGCGAGAATTGTGTTCTAAGTGCGGCTACATCATCAATGGTAGCAGGGGATGCGTTGATGTTGACCAACGCCAGTCCGGTGACGTGCCCGGTTAATTTCCCATTTTTTGCCAATGAAGTGTAAGCAGGAAGTACCCCCACATCGTTACGCCCAGGACTGACACCAAACATCGGTGACAACGGACGAAGATTGCTCAGCGGTTCCATCCACGCCGTCAGACCAAAGCTGTTCATCACATCCGCGCCCGCGATAATGGCGCTGGCAATTTTATCGTCATCCACAGGGGGAATCGCACCCAGAACGTGGTCCCACGCCCCTTCCGTCAGGAAACCGGTTATTTTGCCGTCCGGAGCTAATACAGTCCCTGCTTTAATACCGCTATCTGTTTTCTCAAGGTTTTGGGGAGTAATACCGGCTTTAAGTAGCATTGCCTGATTGGCCCAGCCGGTATGAGCATCAGCCCCAGCCAGAGCAACGGGAATATTTTTATATTCTGGCGAATTAAATACGCTGTCCAACAGCGCAATATTGTCCCAATAATTTAAAGGAACATTACTGTAGAACTGAACACCGTGGAGATCGCGTTGTGGGTTATTCTTATTTTTATCGACAAACGCCCGAATGGTATCAGCATCTTTCATACCATCAGGAAACTCCAGGGTAACCGTCTGGAAACCTGCATAGGCTACATGTGCGTGGCTATCGATTAGCCCGGGCATCAGGTATTTTCCTTTTAAATCGACGATCTCCGCATTTTGCCCTAACTGCTTAAGTACATCCTGATACTTACCCACAGCAATAATATTCTTTCCTTCAATACCTATCGCTTCAGGATGAGGGTTATTGGGATCTGAACTATATATATCCCCACCATATATAAGTGTTTTATTATTTTGCTGGGAATGTACAGAAAAAGAAGAAATAGCGAGAGCACACACCAGATAAAGTACCGAGCGTTTCATTATTAACTCCATTGCGTTGCGATAAAATACAACCGTTATTGTTATAAATAATTAAATTGCAGGTGTGTTTTTTAAAGGGATAAAAATATCAAAAACATAATAATCCAGGGCAACATCTGTTTCGTTATAATATTTTTCATAGCATGGGAAATCACTTCTCGTTAATCCCCGCGCTTTTATCCAGGCAAAAGCATTGTCCCATGCGGCATCCAGGTATTCACCACAGACAGCAAATTTACACACGGCGTAGGCTCCACCAGTCATCGTCTGTATCGCAACGCCTCTGCCTGGTTTCTCCCCGCGGTGGAGTTCAACACAGACATCCGTACGGCATCGCGAATCAGGCGTCACCAGGGGCGCATCCCAATATACGCAAACCATCCCAGCCGGTTGAGGAGGTATCCTGTCGGGAAATGAGGTAAACAAATCCTGATGCGCCAGCCAGCACGTTTCTTTCCCATAAGCTCCGAACCTTCGCATATAAGCGACCCGACGTTCAGGCACCGGAACGATACTGGCAGAGATAAAACGGCCATCTGTCCAGCCAGTGGGTATATCTTCATTCGTTTGAGAATAGGTGCTTTTTTCAGTTGTGACGTTTCCTGTCTTGCTTTTTAGCGCTATCACATGCTGGCGTCGAAATTCCCCTGGCGAAACAGAAAAATGCTGACGGAACGCTTTAGCAAAGTTTTGCGAACTTGAAAACCCCACACGTAAAGCAAGGTCAGTAATATCACTTCGAGGAAATTCAACTAACCACATTGCCGCTCTTTCCATTCGCAAACGGCGGGTGAATCCAGCGATAGTTTCCCCTATCTGAGCCTTAAAAATACGATGAAAATGAAAACTGGAAACGGCGACAGCACAGGCTATCTCTTCTAATGTTGGGTTAAAGCAAAGGTTTTGGCTGATGTAGTCCATCGCCTTAAATACCGGTATTCGATAATCCTGAGGCATAGTGTTAACTATCTTCCGAATAGCACGAGTTCATCCAGATAATTTACGGGCAGAGTACTATTTAGTGAATGCGTAAATAGATAACGTGTGACTCAAGCATAAAAAAATCCGGTGTGCCTTTTTATTAGCATCACCGGATTTATTAATTAGCGACGATTCTGTTAAGTGAATCGTCTCAGCTAATTCGCTTTACTCTACCGTTACTGATTTCGCCAGGTTGCGCGGCTGATCAACGTCGGTGCCTTTAATCAGCGCAACGTGATAAGACAGCAACTGCAACGGTACGGTGTAGAAGATAGGTGCGATAACTTCTTCTACATGCGGCATCTCAATAATGTGCATGTTTTCGCTGCTGGTAAAACCAGCGTCCTGATCAGCGAAGACATAAAGATGACCGCCACGAGCACGCACTTCTTCGATGTTCGATTTCAGTTTTTCCAGCAGTTCGTTGTTTGGTGCCACAACGATAACCGGCATATCTGCATCAATCAGCGCCAACGGGCCATGTTTCAACTCACCTGCGGCATAGGCTTCAGCGTGTATGTAAGAGATCTCTTTAAGCTTCAGCGCACCTTCCATTGCGATTGGGTACTGATCGCCACGACCTAAGAACAATGCGTGATGCTTGTCGGAGAAATCCTCAGCCAGCGCTTCAATACGTTTGTCCTGGGACAGCATCTGCTCGATACGGCTTGGCAGCGCCTGTAAACCATGAACAATGTCTTGCTCAACAGAAGCATCTACCCCTTTCAGGCGGCTCAGTTTCGCCACCAGCATCAGCAGCACGGTAAGCTGAGTGGTAAACGCTTTGGTAGAGGCCACGCCAATTTCAGTACCCGCATTGGTCATCAGCGCCAGGTCTGATTCACGCACCAGAGAGGAACCTGGAACGTTACAAATCGCCAGCGAGCCTAAATAACCCAGCTCTTTAGATAAACGCAGCGCCGCGAGGGTATCAGCCGTTTCACCAGATTGTGAAAGGGTGATCATCAGGCTGTTACGGCGAACTGCTGATTTGCGGTAACGGAATTCAGAGGCAATTTCTACGTCACACGGTACGCCAGCCAGTGATTCGAACCAGTAACGTGAAACCATCCCGGAGTTATAGGAAGTCCCACACGCGACAATCTGGATGTGCTCAACCTGAGAAAGCATTTCGTTGGCTTTCGAGCCAAGCTCAGAAAGATCCACTTCACCGTGGTTAATACGCCCGGTCAGAGTATTTTTAATCGCGTTCGGCTGTTCGTAGATCTCTTTTTGCATGTAGTGGCGATAAATACCTTTGTCGCCTGCGTCATACTGCAAATTAGATTCGATGTCAGGGCGCTTAACCTGCTCACCTTTGGTATCAAACACAGTAACGGAACGACGAGTCACTTCTGCGATGTCACCTTCTTCAAGGAAGATGAAGCGACGCGTTACCGGCAACAATGCCAGTTGGTCGGATGCGATAAAGTTTTCACCCATACCCAAACCGATAACCATTGGGCTGCCTGAACGGGCGGCCAGCAGGACGTCAGGATTGCGGGTGTCCATAATAACGGTGCCGTACGCACCGCGCAGCTGAGGAATAGTACGCAATACCGCTTCACGCAGAGAACCACCTTGCTCCAGTTCCCAATGAACCAGATGAGCAATAACTTCAGTATCTGTTTGCGAAACGAATGTGTAACCACGACCTTGTAGCACTTCGCGCAGCGGTTCGTAGTTTTCGATAATACCGTTGTGTACGACCACAATATGGTCGGAAACGTGCGGGTGAGCGTTAACTTCTGATGGTTCACCGTGCGTCGCCCAACGAGTGTGAGCAATACCGGTGCCGCCATGCAGCGCAGTTTCTGCGGCAGCTTCTGCTAATTTATTCACTTTACCCAGACGGCGCAGACGAGTCATATGACCTTTTTCGTCAACAACAGCCAGCCCCGCAGAGTCATAACCACGGTATTCCAGACGGCGTAATCCTTCGAGAAGGATTTCAGCGATATCACGTTGCGCGACCGCGCCAACAATTCCACACATAAGATTAGATTCCTGATAATGGCTTTATGCCATGTGTTGTCGCTGACCTGTATGTTCCCGGTTATCCGGGGCCCCGAGCCTTGTAGAGAGTGGGGTTATAGTTTTGGTACTGCTGCGGGACGGGTCATTTTCGAGAACAACCTTCATCCCAACCCTCTCCCGAAAGAGAGGGAGAAAAAATACTTACTTCTTCTTAACCGGGCGCTGCCAATCCTGAATATGGGTTTGCTTCACACGGCTTATAACTAATTCATCTTCTGCAACGTTACGAGTGACTGTAGTGCCTGCGCCGATTGTTGCACCACGAGCAATGGTGACCGGAGCAACTAATTGGCTGTCAGAACCCACAAAAACATCATCGCCAATGATAGTTTTGAATTTGTTCGCACCATCGTAATTACAGGTAATGGTACCAGCACCGATATTCACGTTATCGCCAATTTCGGCGTCACCGAGATAGCTCAAATGGCCCGCTTTAGAGCCTTTACCGAGGCGCGCTTTTTTCATTTCTACGAAATTGCCAACGTGTGCGCCATCTGCCAGCTCAGCACCGGGGCGCAAACGGGCGAATGGACCGATGGTGCAGGCTACGGCGAGCGTTGCATCTTCTACAACGGTGTACGGACTGATTTCACAGTCATCACCAATCACACTATTCTTGATTACGCAGCCGGTTCCGATTTTGACGCGGTGACCTAACGTCACTGAGCCTTCAATAATGACATTAGTATCAATTTCAACATCACGCCCGTGAGTCAGTACGCCACGCAGGTCGAAACGAGCCGGATCGCGCAGCATAACACCCGCTAGCAAAAGCTTATCGGCCTGCTCGCATTGATAGACGCGCTCCAAACGAGACAGTTGCAGACGGTTATTCACGCCTTCAACTTCACTTAAACGATCTGGATGAACGGCGCTGATTTCACGCCCTTCATGATGCGCCAGCGCGATAATATCGGTGATATAGAATTCACCCTGAGAGTTGTTGTTATTGAGTTTAGCCAGCCAACGTTTCAGATCCGCGCCATTTGCCACCAGAATACCGGTGTTGATTTCGTCTATTTTACGCTGCTCTTCAGTTGCATCTTTATGCTCAACAATTCCGACAACTTTGCCATTTTCGCGAGCAATACGGCCATAACCGGTTGGATCGTCAAGTTTTACCGTTAGTAAACCAATGCCGCCCTGCGGTTTCGCATCACGTAGACGTTGCAGAGACTCAACGGAAATTAGCGGCACGTCGCCATAAAGCATCAGAATGTCTTCGTCGTCAGCAAAGAAAGGTGCCGCTTGCTGCATCGCATGTCCGGTGCCTAGCTGTTCAGCCTGTAATACCCAGTTAAGGGAACTATCGCTGAGTGTGTTTTTCAGCAAATCACCACCGTGGCCATAAACCAGATGCACGTGCTGTGCGCCTAATTTATTAGCCGCATCAATAACATGCTGAACCATCGGTTTCCCGGCAAGGGTATGCAATACCTTCGGGAGGTCTGAATACATGCGGGTCCCTTTGCCTGCGGCTAGGATAACCACGCTCATCGCACTGTTTGACATACGCGTCCTGACTTAAATTTGTGAGAGAAGTAAAACGATTTCACGTTGAAAATTCTACATATTTTGCAACAAAAAACGCGATGCCTAAAAAACAGGCTTCGACTGTGCTTTTTGATTGCCCATGCGCTCAATTGTAGGTGGATAAGTACGGAAAAAGTACATCTGAAATGATAAAAGCCATAGATCTCTGTGGATTAACACTTCTTTTCATCGGTAAACAAAGCTACCCCACATGTTTGGTAGTTCGCGTTTTAAAAATTAGCCTTTGCGATAAAGTTGCTCCCGCCCAAGACCCTATGGCAGTGCTGAAACTCAGGGCAAGTTCACTGATAACATTTCACTACGCAGTTCTGAAGGAAAATATGATGACGGTATTTCCGGGCTCGCTGATAGCAGCAACTATTTCATTAGGGATGGCAAAACAAAGAATAACGAAGGGAAACAACTGAGTGTGAAGGATTATCAGTCTTTAACCTTGCCAGTACCTTTGCAACGTATCGCAGATGGCTCGATTAAAACTGGTGAGTTTCTGGCAAAACAGTAAAAGAGTTCAGGCGAAAAAAATGCCAGTCAGGTAAACCTGGCTGGCATTTGTCTTTTCAAGCAGGTAGTTACATCGCTTTTCTGGTCAACTCGATAACACGAAGTTTCGCGATCGCTTTAGCCAGTTCAGCAGAAGCCTGAGCGTAGTCCACATCACCGTGGGAGCTGTGGATGCGCTCTTCCGCTTTACGCTTCGCTTCCAGGGCTCGAGCTTCGTCGAGATCCTGGCCACGAATTGCGGTATCGGCCAGCACGGTTACCGTGCCAGGCTGCACTTCCATCACACCACCAGACAAGTAGATATATTCTTCTTGTCCGTGCTGTTTAACGATGCGGATCATACCAGGCTTAATGGCGGTGAGCAGCGGGGCGTGGCCAGGATAAATACCCAGCTCACCTTCGCTACCCGTTACCTGGATCTTCTCGACCAGACCGGAGAACATTTGGCTCTCCGCACTGACGACGTCCAGGTGATAAGTCATTGCCATGTCACCCTCCGATTAAGGCGTTAAAGTTTTTTAGCTTTCTCAACGGCTTCGTCGATAGTACCAACCATGTAGAACGCCTGCTCTGGCAGATGGTCATATTCGCCGTCCATGATGCCTTTAAAGCCACGGATAGTATCTTTCAGCGATACGAACTTGCCCGGAGAACCGGTAAAGACTTCTGCTACGAAGAATGGTTGAGACAGGAAACGCTGGATCTTACGCGCACGAGCTACAACCAATTTATCTTCTTCAGAAAGTTCATCCATACCAAGAATGGCGATGATATCTTTCAGTTCCTGGTAACGTTGCAGAATAGACTGCACGCCACGCGCGGTGTCGTAGTGTTCCTGACCAACAACCAGTGGATCTAACTGACGGCTGGTGGAATCCAGTGGATCTACCGCAGGGTAGATACCCAGAGACGCGATATTACGGCTCAGTACCACTGTTGCATCCAAGTGCGCAAAGGTGGTTGCTGGAGATGGGTCAGTCAAGTCATCCGCTGGTACGTATACCGCTTGAACAGAAGTGATTGAGCCCGTTTTGGTGGAGGTAATACGCTCCTGCAAAACACCCATCTCTTCTGCCAGAGTTGGCTGGTAACCTACCGCAGATGGCATACGACCCAGCAGTGCAGATACTTCTGTACCGGCCAGGGTATAACGGTAAATGTTATCAACAAACAGCAGAACGTCACGACCTTCGTCACGGAACTTCTCAGCCATGGTCAGACCGGTCAACGCTACGCGCAGACGGTTACCTGGTGGCTCGTTCATCTGGCCATAAACCAGTGATACTTTGTCCAGAACGTTGGAGTCGGTCATTTCGTGGTAGAAGTCGTTACCCTCACGAGTACGCTCACCCACGCCTGCAAACACAGAGTAACCGGAGTGCTCGATCGCGATGTTACGGATCAGCTCCATCATGTTTACAGTTTTACCAACACCCGCACCACCGAACAAACCTACTTTACCGCCCTTAGCGAACGGGCAAATCAGGTCCATTACTTTGATGCCGGTTTCCAGCAGGTCTTGGGAGCTAGACAATTCTTCGTAGCTTGGAGCTGGACGGTGAATAGCCCAACGCTCTTCTTCGCCGATATCGCCTTTCATGTCGATAGGCTCGCCCAGGACGTTCATGATACGGCCCAGAGTTGCTTTACCTACCGGCACTTCAATTGGGTGATCGAGGTTAGAAACTTCCAGACCACGACGTAAACCATCAGAAGTACCCATGGCAATAGTACGAACTACGCCACCACCTAACTGTTGCTGAACTTCCAGCACCAGACGGTCATTACCATTTGTAACCTCAAGAGCGTCGTACACTTTTGGTACGGCATCCTGAGGGAACTCGACGTCCACCACGGCGCCGATTACCTGGATAATCTTTCCAGTAGCCATCTCGAATCCTCTAAATACGTAAACCTGGTTATACCGCGGAAGCGCCACCGACGATTTCGGTGAGTTCCTGAGTAATGCTGGCCTGACGAGCTTTGTTGTATACCAACTGCAGCTCTTTAATCAGGCTGCCGCCATTGTCGGTAGCGGCTTTCATCGCCACCATACGTGCGGCCTGCTCGCTGGCCAGGTTTTCTACGACGCCCTGATAAACCTGAGATTCCACATAACGGCGCAACAAGGTGTCCAGCAGCGCTTTAGGATCAGGTTCATACAGATAATCCCAGGATTTCTTCTTCAACTCGCCGTCATCTGCTGGCGGTAACGGCAGCAGTTGGGTGAGGGTAGGAACCTGAGACATTGTGTTAATAAATTTGTTGCTGACAACATACAGCTTGTCCAGACGGCCTTCATCGTAAGCCTGCAACATCACTTTCACCGGGCCAATCAACTCGGACAGGGAAGGGTAATCACCCATACCAGTCACCTGAGCAACAATATTGCCGCCTACAGAGTTGAAGAAAGAAACGCCCTTAGAGCCGATCATTGCGATTTCGCTTTGAACGCCTTTATCGGACCACTCTTTCATGTCAGCCAGCAGCTTTTTGAACAAGTTAATGTTCAAGCCACCACACAGACCACGGTCAGTGGACACCACCAGGTAGCCCACGCGTTTGACTTCGCGTTCATCCAGGTAAGGGTGTTTGTATTCAAGATTACCCAGAGCAAGGTGACCAATCACTTTACGCATGGTATCTGCGTAAGGACGGCTGGCTGCCATGCGTTCCTGCGTTTTACGCATTTTGGACGCGGCGACCATTTCCATTGCTTTGGTGATCTTCTGCGTGTTCTGGACGCTTGCGATCTTACTACGTATCTCTTTTGCGCCGGCCATGAGCTTCTCCTCAATGCCTTGCGGCTTGCCCTAAGACAAGCCGCCAGACTTTACCAGGACTGAGTTGCTATGAAGGAATCGAGGATGCCTTTCAGCTTGCCTTCGATTTCATCGTTATAGCCACCAGATTGGTTGATTTCTTGCATCAGTGGAGCATGGTCACGGTCAACATAAGCCAGCAGAGCGGCTTCGAAGCTACCGATTTTAGCCAGTTCCACATCTTCGAGGTAACCACGTTCAGCAGCGAACAGAACCAGAGACTGCTGCGCAACAGACATCGGCGCATACTGTTTCTGTTTCAGAAGCTCGGTCACTTTCTGACCGTGGCTCAATTGCTTACGGGTCGCATCGTCAAGGTCAGATGCAAACTGAGAGAACGCAGCCAGTTCACGATACTGTGCCAGAGCGGTACGAATACCACCGGACAGTTTTTTCATGATCTTGGTCTGAGCTGCACCACCAACACGAGATACGGAGATACCCGGGTTAACCGCAGGACGAATACCGGCGTTAAACAGGTTGGATTCCAGGAAGATCTGACCATCGGTAATAGAAATTACGTTGGTCGGAACAAACGCGGAAACATCACCAGCTTGAGTTTCGATAATCGGCAGAGCTGTCAGGGAACCGGTTTGACCTTTCACTTCACCTTTAGTGAATGCTTCAACGTAGTCGGCGTTTACACGCGCAGCACGTTCCAGCAAACGGGAGTGAAGATAGAAAACGTCGCCTGGATAAGCTTCACGACCTGGTGGACGACGAAGCAGCAGGGAAATCTGACGGTAAGCAACAGCCTGTTTAGACAGGTCATCATAAACGATCAGTGCGTCTTCGCCGCGGTCACGGAAGTATTCACCCATTGCGCAACCGGAGTACGGTGCCAAGTATTGCAGTGCAGCAGATTCTGATGCAGTTGCAACAACAACGATGGTGTTTGCCAGTGCGCCGTGCTCTTCCAGTTTACGAACCACGTTAGAAATGGTGGACGCTTTCTGGCCGATAGCCACATAGATACATTTGATGCCGGAATCACGCTGGTTGATGATGGCATCAATCGCCAGAGCAGTTTTACCTGTCTGACGGTCACCGATGACCAGTTCACGCTGGCCACGACCGATTGGGATCATGGCATCAACGGACTTATAGCCTGTCTGCACAGGTTGGTCTACGGATTGGCGTTCGATAACGCCTGGTGCGATCGCTTCAACAGCTGAGAAGCCGTCATGGTCCAGAGGACCTTTACCGTCGACGGGTGCACCCAAGGTGTTCACCACACGACCCAGCAGGCCACGGCCAACTGGTACTTCAAGAATACGGCCAGTACACTTAACTTTCATGCCTTCGGCAAGGTCAGCGTACGGACCCATTACTACTGCACCTACAGAGTCGCGCTCGAGGTTCAGTGCAATGGCGTAACGGTTTCCCGGCAGGGAAATCATCTCACCCTGCATTACATCGGCCAGGCCATGTACGCGGATGATACCGTCACTTACAGAAACAATTGTACCTTCGTTGTGAGCTTCACTCACAACACTGAACTGAGCAATGCGCTGCTTGATCAGTTCGCTGATTTCGGTGGAATTCAGTTGCATGCTCCAGTCCCCTTAAGACTGCAAGACGTCTGTCAGGCGATCCAGACGGCCGCGTACGCTGCCATCAATGACCATATCACCCGCACGGATAATGACACCTGCCATTACAGACTTATCGATTTTGCAATTCAGCTTAACTTTGCGTGACAGACGTTTTTCCATCGCGGCGCTGATTTTCGAAAGCTGGGCTTCGTTTAACGCGCTAGCAGAAGTCACTTCGACTTCAACTGTAGCCTCGCGGGCTGCACGCAGTTGAACGAATTGCTCAAGTACATCAGGAAGAACCCTCAAACGACCGTTTTCAGCCATCACCTTAATCAGGTTCTGGCCGTTGGCGTCTAACTGGTCACCACAAATAGAGATAAACGACTGAGAGAGCGTTTCCGGAGCTAAAGCACCAGAAAGAAGCTCTACCATTTGTTCGTTTTTAGACACCTCGGCGGCGAAAGCTAGCATGGACTGCCAGTTATCAATGCTTTGGTGTTCGACGGCAAAGTCAAAAGCTGCTTTGGCGTAGGGGCGAGCTACAGTTACAAATTCAGACATCAGCCCCTCCCTCCTTACAGTTCAGCGACCAGTTTATCAACGATGTCGCTGTTAGCAGCTTCATCCACGGAACGTTCAATGATCTTCTCGGCACCAGCAATAGCCAGCAGAGCCACTTGCTTACGCAGTTCTTCACGAGCGCGTTTACGCTCTGCGTCGATTTCTGCCTGAGCCTGTGCAACGATTTTGTCACGTTCCTGCTCTGCCTCTGTCTTCGCTTCGTCAAGGATCTGAGCACGGCGTTTGTTTGCCTGTTCAATGATCACTTGAGCTTCGACTTTAGCTTTTTTCAGCTGGTCGGTCGCGTTGGCCTGTGCAAGGTCAAGGTCCTTATGTGCACGTTCTGCAGAAGCGAGACCGTCAGCAATTTCTTTTTGACGTTTCTCGATGGCTGCCATTAATGGCGGCCATACGTACTTCATACAGAACAGAACAAACAGGACAAACGCGATGGCCTGGCCGAGGATTGTTGCGTTAAGATTCACAGCACAATGCCTCTTTGTTAGTTAACGTTCTGATATTGCTAAAGATATTCAGCAATGCTTACTACGCGACGGCGAACATCACGTACAGACCCAGACCAACAGCGATCATCGGGATAGCATCCACCAGACCCATAACGATAAAGAACTGAGTACGCAGCAGAGGAATCAGATCAGGTTGACGCGCTGCGCCTTCCAGGAATTTTCCACCGAGGATGCCGATACCGATCGCCGCACCGATTGCCGCAAGGCCCATCATAATCGCGGCAGCCATGTACAGCAGATCCATATTCAGGTTTTCCATGACAGTCTCCAGTTTGTTTCAGTTAAAACGCAGTAGTGGTAAGTAAAATCAATGCTCTTCAGATGCCATCGACAGATAGACAATCGTCAGAACCATGAAAATGAAGGCTTGCAGCGTAATGATCAGGATGTGGAAAATGGCCCAAGGCACACTCAGAATCCACTGTGACCACCACGGCAACAGACCAGCAATCAGAATGAAAATCAATTCACCGGCATACATGTTGCCGAACAGTCGCAGACCAAGTGATATAGGCTTGGATAGCAGGCTTACCCCTTCAAGGATTAAGTTGAACGGAATAAATGCCCAGTGATTGAACGGCTGCAGCGTCAGCTCTTTCGTGAAGCCGCCAATGCCTTTCATTTTGATGCTGTAGAAAAGAATCAGGATAAACACGCCAAGCGCCATAGATAGCGTGATGTTCACGTCCGCAGACGGCACCACACGCAGGGCTGGCAAGCCAAAGATGTGTTCGCCGATAAACGGCAGGAAATCGATTGGCAACAAGTCCATCATGTTCATCAGTAATACCCAGACAAACACTGTCAGGGCAAGCGGAGCAATGACCTTGCTTTTGCCATGGTACATGTCTTTGACACTGTCATTAACAAAGCCGATTACCAACTCAACTGCTGTCTGGAATTTACCTGGTACACCACTGGTAGCCGTTTTTGCTACTTTACGGAACAGAACCAGGAACAAGAGACCCAAGACCACTGAGAAAAACATGGAGTCAATATTGAGCGTCCAGAAGGTGGCCGGGGGGTTATGCGGATCCACCAGCGAGAAAGTACGCAGGTCCAGCTGAAGGTTATTCAGATGGTGGCCTATATACTCCTGCGGTGTAGAGATTTCTCCTGCAGACATGATGCCTCTTACCCTTTGTTGTTAATTACAGCTGGTGCGAGTATCTGCACAACCAGCACCGAAACCCACGTCACAATAAGCGGCAACAAGACCGCCTTAAAACCAGCCAACGCCACCACCAGTATGGTAAAGCTCGCAATCACCTTCAACACTTCGCCAATAGCGAAGGTCCAGGCCATGCGGCCTTTTGACGGTGTGTGCACCTGGTGACGCCAGGCGAAATTCATAAATATTGCATTTGGCAACCAGGCTGCCAAGCCTCCGCCAAAAGCAGAAGCACCCCATGTGAGGTCTTTGAGGCAAAACAGCAATCCAATTGCTATCAGTGCAAGTAGCTGAAGGAACAGAAGCTTACGAGCAACGTTTCTACTCAATAGCGACATAGACATGGCGTATCCTAACTCCTGCTCCCTTCGGGGTATGTCGCGCTGGTATAAAACTGCCTTTACGACTTTGAGTCAAGCCTCAAAAAGCGAGCAAATTATACGGTGCGCCCCCGTGATTTCAAACAATAAGTAGCAAAAAGGTGAACAAATGTTTAAATATTTTCCTGCGCACTTATTTTTCAACTTTTGCTGAATACGGGTTATTTTCCTAAAAAGCGTCAACAACCGAAATAGCCGCATAATAAAGCGTGCACTAGATCACAAATCAAACATCTCATAGCCATTATGAATTTGTCTGTCTCATAAAGTGCGAAACACAGATGTCTGATAAATAAGCTGATTACTGTCTACTCTTTTTAAAATAACTCGAAACACCATTAAAACATTTCATTGACATTTTTATTAATATTTTAACAACCATATCAGTCTGATTTCTGCATAATATTTAGCAGGGTTATATTTTCATAGTTGACTACTTTCAAAAACAATAATGCTCTTGGCGTTAACATTACTGTGATTAAAAGTTAAATTTACGTTAAATGTAACCAGAAGTGTCAGTGTTTTCCGGTTGTATTTTTAACGTTAAAGAAACAATCCTTTTTCGCCTTTTTTTGATAAATATTAATTTTTGTTTGTCTTAATCATCACCAAATGGCGTTCACCATCAAGCTCAGGCACCTGTAAACGAATCACTTCTTCAACACTAAAGCTCGCAGGCAACACTGCTATTTCATCATCCGGGCGTAAACCCTTGAGTGCATAGAAGCGGCCATTCTCAGCTGGCAAGTGCTTACACCAGGTAACCATGTCGGTAAGAGAAGCAAAAGCACGGCTGATCACACCATCAAAAGGCGGTTCTGCCGGGAACTCTTCCACACGACTCTGAACCGGCGTGATGTTTTCAAGGTGAAGCTCATGTTGAACCTGCCGCAGGAAGCGAACACGCTTACCTAAGCTATCCAGTAACGTGAAATGAGAGTCAGGACGAACAATCGCCAACGGAATGCCCGGTAATCCAGGTCCGGTACCAACATCGATAAAACGCGACCCCTGCAAATGCGGCTCCACGACAATACTGTCGAGGATATGGCGCACCAACATTTCCTCGGGACGACGCACAGAGGTCAGGTTATACGCTTTGTTCCACTTATGGAGCAGTTCAATATATCCCACCAGCTGCTGTTTCTGGTTTTCCGGCAGCGTAATGCCCGCGCTTTCCAGCAGGCGATTCAGTTTGTTAAGCACGGCAATCAATACCCATCAAAAAAACGGGCCAGGAATTCCTGGCCCTGAAAATATGTGAATCAGGCACTACGACGTAGCAGGCCTTGTTTTTTTAACCAGACTAACAGAATGGAAATCGCCGCAGGGGTAACCCCTGAAATACGCGATGCTTGCCCAATTGAGACTGGTTTATGATCGTTAAGCTTAGCGATCACTTCATTAGAAAGACCACTAACTTGTTGATAATCTAGCGTTGCTGGCAACAACGTATTTTCGTTACGTTGCTGTTTTTCAATCTCTTCTTGCTGACGCGCGATATAGCCTTCGTATTTGACCTGAATTTCTACCTGCTCCGCAGATTGTGGATCTTCAAGTCCTGGCGCGAATACGGACAATTGCATCATCTCAGCATAGGTCATTTCTGGCCGACGCAGCAGATCTTCGCCGTTTGCTTCACGCGAAAGTGGCGCACTCAGTTTCGCATTCACTTCCTCAACACTTTCAGAGTGTGGATGCAGCCAGATGTCTTTCAAACGCTGACGTTCGCGCTCAATGCTTTCGAGTTTTTCGTTGAAACGCGCCCAACGTTCATCATCCACCAGGCCCATTTCACGGCCTGCAGCGGTTAAACGCAAATCGGCGTTGTCTTCACGCAGCATCAGGCGATATTCAGCGCGAGAGGTGAACATGCGGTACGGTTCTTTGGTACCGAGAGTACAAAGATCATCAACCAGCACGCCCAGATAAGCTTGATCACGGCGTGGAGCCCAACCCTCTTTCTCAGCAGAGAAACGCGCTGCGTTTAGACCTGCCAACAGGCCTTGTGCTGCAGCTTCTTCGTAACCGGTGGTGCCGTTAATTTGGCCCGCGAAGAACAGCCCTTGGATATATTTACTTTCCAGTGTCGGTTTGAGATCACGAGGATCGAAGAAATCGTATTCGATAGCGTAGCCCGGACGCACGATCTTCGCGTTCTCCATGCCTTCCATCGAACGAACGATCTGCATTTGAACATCAAACGGTAAGCTGGTGGAGATGCCGTTCGGATAAATTTCGTTGCTGGTTAGCCCTTCAGGCTCAAGGAAAATTTGATGCTGGTTACGGTCAGCAAAACGCATCACTTTGTCTTCAATTGACGGGCAATAACGTGGGCCAATCCCTTCGATAATGCCTGCGTACATAGGGCTGCGATCGAGGTTGTTACGAATCACGTCATGCGTTTTTTCGTTGGTGTGCGTGATGTAACACGGTACTTGCGTAGGATGTTGATTCACATTCCCCATGAACGAGAACACAGGCGTCGGGTTATCACCATGCTGTTGGGCAAGTACGCTAAAATTGATGGTACGAGCGTCGATACGTGGAGGTGTGCCTGTTTTCAGGCGGCTGACACGAAGTGGCAGTTCACGCAAGCGACGCGAAAGCGAAATAGACGGCGGATCGCCTGCACGGCCACCGCTGTAGTTATCCAGACCGATATGAATTTTGCCATCCAGGAAAGTCCCTACGGTCAGTACCACGGATTTAGCGCGGAACTTCAGGCCCATTTGTGTGACAGCACCAACGACACGATCGTTCTCGACAATCAGATCCTCAACCGCCTGTTGGAAGATCATCAGGTTTGGCTGGTTTTCCAGTGCAGTACGTACCGCCTGGCGATACAGCACACGGTCAGCCTGAGCACGAGTTGCCCGTACAGCAGGCCCTTTGCTCGCGTTTAGTATCCTAAACTGGATACCTGCCTGATCGATAGCTTTCGCCATCAAACCGCCCAGTGCGTCCACTTCTTTAACCAGATGTCCCTTGCCAATACCGCCGATAGCAGGGTTACAAGACATTTGTCCCAGCGTATCGATATTGTGTGTCAGGAGAAGGGTCTGCTGACCCATCCGTGCAGCGGCCATAGCAGCCTCGGTGCCTGCATGACCCCCGCCAATGATGATGACGTCAAAAGGATCTGGATAAAACATGGTACTGCCTCACGGTTTTGCAAATGGGGGATGACTGATTCCCAGAGTTGGCGATTCTACTTAACTTTAGCCTTTCGAGAAAGCATGGGGATCGTCGGTAATTAAAAGAAGATCTTTTTTATTTAAAGATCTCTTTATTATGATCTCTTATTAGGATCGGCATGTTCTGTGGATAACCGCTTTTATGGTAAAGAGATCAATTGATTAAGAAGGATCGTTAGCTGTGAATGAACGGTGATCCCACAACGTATAAGCTGGGATCAAAAGCGGTACTTATGCACAACTCAAAAAGTGTACAGGAGTTGTTATGGGGATAAACACTGCTTAACCCAAGCTTTTAAGCATACTTATACACAGATAAAAGTGAGATCTTTACAAATCTTGGAGTAAATTCTTCCATGATCCGACCCAAACCTCGGCTGGATCTTCAGGAATATCGTGATCAAGGATGTTCACTTTCAATAAAGAGCCCACTCTTTTAGCGCCACATTCCGTCAGAAGGGTGTCCAGTTTCTCAATTGCACCGCAAAAAGTGTCGTATTCACGACTACCAATCCCGACAGCACCATAATGAAGAGCACTTAGATCCGGACGTTGTTCATCTATTGCATCAAACAACGGTTGCAGGTTGTCTGGAAGATCCCCAGCACCATGTGTCGAGGAGACAATTAGCCAGATTCCGCTGGTTTGCAGCTCTTCAAACTGTGGACCATGTAGCGTTTGGGTAGAAAAACCCGCTTCATCCAGCTTTTCAGCTAAATGTTCAGCCACATATTCGGCACTGCCCAGGGTACTGCCGCTAATCAGAGTAATGTCTGTCATTGCGATCCCAACTTTTCGAAACGACGGGCATTGTACGCTGTGTAAGGCCTGCGATCTACCTGTGGATAATATGGGTATTAAAAATAACCGTCAGGGCTTAATTGTACGCATGATCGGGTTCTGGAGGGAGATCAGTGTTTCCGTGGACTGAATTTCATCAATTGTTTGGATCTTGTTGATAAGTACTTGCTGGAGTGCATCGATAGATCGACACATCACCTTAATAAAGATGCTGTAGTGGCCCGTGGTGTAATACGCCTCGGTGACTTCTTCCAGGCTTTCGAGTTTTGCCAGTGCGGAAGGGTAGTCTTTTGCACTCTTTAATATGATGCCGATAAAGCAGCAAACGTCGTAACCCAACTGCTTTGGGCTGATGTCTATTCGTGCACCGGTAATAATTCCTGCCTGCTTCATCTTCTCTACGCGAACGTGAATGGTGCCGGGGCTTACGCCAAATTGTTTGGCAAGTTCAGCATAAGCAGTACGTGCATTTGCCATTAATGCTTCGAGAATGCCGCGATCGAGATTGTCGATCTGATAATTATCCATCACTTTTTCCTATGATTAATAACGATAGTTCATCTTTTATAGCCTTAAATTAGTCGATTAAAAACAGCTAAGGCTTTTTTATTGTTGATTATTGAATGTTATGCCGTGTTTGTTGCTTAATCATCGTCAGTAAAACAACACAATAAAGAGAAAGCCATGAAAACTGCCTACATCGCTAAACAACGCCAGATTAGTTTTGTTAAGTCCCACTTCTCCCGTCAGTTGGAAGAAAAGCTTGGTCTTATGGAAGTCCAGGCCCCAATTCTTAGCCGCGTGGGAGATGGTACTCAGGACAATCTGTCTGGTTGCGAAAAAGCGGTGCAGGTTAAGGTGAAAACCTTGCCGGATGCGCAGTTTGAAGTGGTGCATTCGCTGGCCAAATGGAAAAGAAAAACACTCGGTCAGCACGACTTCAGCGCGGGCGAAGGGATTTACACGCACATGAAAGCTCTTCGCCCCGATGAAGACCGTCTAACCCCAATTCACTCTGTGTATGTTGATCAGTGGGATTGGGAGCGCGTTATGGGTGAGGGAGAGCGTCATCTCGGAACGCTAAAGCAAACTGTTGAAAGCATCTGGGCTGCAATGAAAGCCACAGAAGCCGCAGTTAGCGAGCAATATGGTTTGACACCTTCTCTACCGGAACAGATCCATTTTGTTCACAGTGAAGAGTTACAACAGCGTTTCCCGGATTTAGATGCTAAAGGTCGCGAACGTGCGATTGCAAAAGAGTTGGGTGCTGTTTTCCTGATTGGTATTGGCGGCAAGCTGGCAGATGGTAAGCGTCATGATGTTCGTGCACCAGATTACGATGACTGGTCAACTCGCAGCCCAGGTGATTTCAAAGGCTTGAACGGCGACATTATAGTGTGGAACTCGGTGCTGGAAGACGCGTTTGAGCTTTCTTCTATGGGGATCCGCGTGGATGCCGAAGCACTAAAACGCCAGCTGGCTGTGACCAATGATGAAGATCGTCTGCAACTTGAATGGCACCAGTCACTGTTGAAGGGCGAAATGCCGCAAACTATCGGTGGCGGTATCGGTCAGTCTCGTTTGGTTATGCTGATGCTACAACAGCCTCACATCGGCCAGGTTCAGTGCGGCGTGTGGCCTTCTGAAGTCCACACTAAGGTTGAATCACTGCTGTAAGAATTAACGCCGCCAGCGACGCAGCAGGCGGCTACGCATCCCGGTATCAAAGCGCCAGATATGATCGAATATGCGCATAATGCCGGGTTTGCCATGTCCGGACATGGCAACAGCATGAAAACGGTGCTGGTGGATACGCTGTAGATCCTTCACCTGAGTCACCACTTCATCTGGTAAGCGCTGGGCAATAAAGTCAGAAATCACCACTGCATCAGCATCATGCCATTCGCTTCCCTGCATTTTTTCCGCAATTGCCCGAAAACAGCTGGCGAGATCAGTGCCGCCGCGAAAGCGCTGGCTCAGAAAACGAATCGCTTGTTCAATGCCATCCGCACCACAGACCTCGTAGCGCACAACTTCGCTGGAAAACAGCATAATGAAGCAGCGGCGGTTATCTGCCAGGGCCACGCGCATCAGGGCCAGGCAGAAGGCTTTGGCGCATTGCTCGTTAAAGCCTCCCATGGAACCTGACGTATCGACGCAAACAATAAACGGCCCACGAGGTTGCTCATCAAAATCCTGATGAACAACAGGACGTTCGATGACTTTCTCGCGCCAGGAATCACCGTGCAGACGATAAGTCAGCAGTTGTTTTTCCACCAGCCGACGATAGAACTCAAATTCCAGCTCGCTAATGCCAAGCGTTGCCAGTTCCGGAGGTAACAAACGCAGAATGTCATCGCTACGTTGTAGACCGTCGACTTGCTCTGGCACCGTTGCGGGCTCACGTACCATCATGCGCCAGGTTTCGGTGGGGGCGTCCTTTCGCGGCACCGCTTTGGCTTCTTTAGAACGACCTAGCTGCTCGGCGAGTTTCAACAATTCAGGCTGACTGGCAAGAAAATCACCGTACTGGACAATAAGCTGGTAATCGCCACGTTTAAGCGAGCCCGCGCTCATATCCCACAACCGACCTGCAGCGTTATCACTGTCCACCAGAACCGGTTCAAGTTGGCCGCTTAATGCCAGACGCTGCTGAACTTCAGCCAAAAGTTGATCTCGCTCGTCTTCCAGCAATTGTTGGTTAAGCGATGTGGTCTGCACTACCAGGCTAAGACGCCAGCGTTGCAGAAACAGCGTTTGCTGCGCAGGCGTCAGGCGAGGGGTTTCAGCCACCAGCGTTTGTGCTTGTCCATAAAACGGGGAGTCGACACTTTTCAGCAGACCTAAAATTTCAGGAAGTTTTGCGGATAACTGGCTGGTGGTGAGTAGTTGGCTTTCCCGATAACACAGAACTTCGCGGGCTAATTCTTGGGGGACGTTAGTATCGTGTAATCGGGCTTTGAGTAACTCTCGCCAGCGTGGGATGTCTTTCGCCACAGCTTTTTTTAGGCGCGGGAATTTTTCAAAAAACACTGCCAACTGCGGGGCAGTCAGCAGTGTGATAATTATCCCTTCAATTAATTCACCCTCGCTAATGGCAAGGATGACATCGAGTGCTTCAACGCTGAGCATTAATGGCGCGCCTGTTTAATTTGTTCTGCCACGTCTTGCAGGCTGGCTTCAATCTTCCCTAGCCATTCGTTATGGATAAACAGGCATTTTTGCTGATCGTTAAAAAGTTCATGCTGCTGGTGGAGAGTGGATTCCAGATCGTCGAATTGCTGTTTGATCTCCTCAGGCATCCCTTGCTGTTGTTTGCCAGGCATAACCAGGCGCGTGCCTTGCAGGCTAATATCACGTAGAACCAGATGTTGGCTGCTATCGACTTCCATATTCAATACTTGGGCAAAGCCAATCCCGTTGAGTTTGCCACGCAGTTCTCCTCCTTTTATTAGCCATTGCGCACAGGCTTCACGAGAGATAGATACGTGGATAACTTCGATATCGTGCAGTTTCAGCGGCTGCTGGAGTAGTAACGTTAGCGTTTCACCAGCCAAATAATCTGGTAACTGGTATTGCGGGCGACGGATAAACATCCCACCTTGTTTGGTCACGGTGATAGCTTCACGGTCGCTATGCTGTTGTTGCAATTGGATTCGACGCTGAACAATTGCACCCAATTTGCTGAGTATCGCGTGTTGTTGCCAGGCGTGTCCGGTCATCAATACTTCCAACTGGTGTTGCATCAGATTCATGGCTGCGCTGTCATGCCACAGGCAATCTTTTAGCAGGATCAAATCAATAGGAGCAACGGTACTGCGGCCATTAAAGAAGGCGCTGGCTTGCAGTAGGCGAATGGCTTTCTTCCAGCGGCGGTCAGAAACATAAGGTGCGCCTGGAGCGTTTTCGAGCTGTTGACGTAGCGTGAAGATCAGCTCAAAGACGTTATCCGGCAGCGCAACAGTGCCAATTTCCTGCTGCCATTTGAAATATTCATCGTCGGTGACTTGCAGATTTTCAGGAACCGGATTGTGGTTCTCATCATGCTGACTGGTTAGCATTGAACGGAAATTGCCTTTGTCCTGCACTTTGTCGAGCCACAGGCGAATCAGCATGCGGTCATACAGCGCTTCCAGGCTGCTGTCTGCCTCTGGAAGTTCGTTGGAGGCTGCCACCAGCAAACGCATTGGGATTTTTTCTTCGTAGGCTCCGTTACGGAAACGGCGTTCATTTATGGCGGTTAGCAGAGTGTTCAGAATGGCAGGGCCCGCCTTCCAGATTTCATCGAGAAAGACGATTTCAGCTTCCGGCAGATAACCGGCGGTCAGACGCTCATAGCGGCCTTCATCTTTTAGGGCCTGAATTGATAACGGGCCAAACACTTCTTCAGGCGTGGAGAAGCGTGTCATCAAGTATTCAAAGGCACGGGCATGCTGGAATGCAAACTTCAGGCGGCGGGCAATCAAACTCTTAGCGATACCCGGCGGGCCAAGCAAGAAAACACTTTCGCCGCTCAACGCTGCCAATAGACAAAGACGCACCGCGTGCTGCCGTTCAAACAATCCTTTTTCCAGTGCCTGGCTAAGTCGTGAAATTCTTTCAGCCAATAAATGTGATTGAGCCATAATTAGCGTTGCATCCTTACGCGGTTATCACTAAGCAGTATCGCGAGTATATCGTTCATCTACATTATCGTTAATGGTTTGATGAGCGGCTCTTTTTTCCCTGACATAAGTTAAGCCTGGTGTATTTAGGGGTACGATTTACTTGATTATCGTGCATACTGTGCGCCTTTTTGTGGGCCAAGGGACTAAGCACACGCTTTCGGGATTCCAACAAAAGATTAGTCTATGAGCGCTGATAATAAACAATCATTGCCTGCGATAACGCTGGCTGCAATTGGGGTGGTATACGGTGATATCGGTACTAGCCCGCTTTATACCCTTCGTGAATGTCTGTCTGGTCAATTTGGGTTTGGCGTAGAACGCGACGCCGTATTCGGTTTTTTGTCTTTGATTTTTTGGTTGTTGATCTTAGTCGTCTCTATTAAATATCTGACCTTTGTTATGCGTGCGGATAACGCAGGCGAAGGGGGTATTTTGACGCTAATGTCTTTGGCTGGGCGAAATACGTCGGCGAAAATGACGTCGGTGCTGGTGATCATGGGATTGATCGGCGGCAGCTTCTTCTATGGCGAGGTAGTCATCACCCCGGCAATATCGGTTATGTCGGCCATTGAAGGGCTTGAGATAGCTGCACCGCAACTCGATGCCTATATCGTTCCGCTGTCGATAGCGGTACTGACTCTGCTGTTTATGATTCAGAAACACGGGACCGGCCTGGTGGGCAAACTGTTTGCTCCAGTCATGCTGTTGTGGTTCCTGGTGCTGGCCGTTTTAGGTGCGCGCAGTATCATGGCGAACCCTGAAGTCCTTCAGGCGCTGAACCCTGCATGGGCGGTGCATTTCTTCCTCGAATACAAAACAGTTTCGTTCTTTGCTCTGGGCGCTGTGGTGCTCTCTATTACGGGCGTCGAAGCGTTGTATGCGGATATGGGGCACTTCGGTAAGTTCCCAATTCGTATTGCGTGGTTCTCAGTAGTTCTGCCATCACTGGTGCTGAACTATTTTGGCCAGGGAGCGTTGTTGCTTAAAACCCCTGAAGCCATTAAGAACCCGTTCTTCTTGTTGGCTCCAGACTGGGCGCTAATTCCGCTGATGATTCTGGCGACACTGGCAACGGTTATCGCTTCTCAGGCGGTAATTTCAGGCGTGTTCTCACTGACTCGCCAGGCTGTGCGTTTGGGTTATCTGTCGCCAATGCGCATCATCCACACTTCGGAAATGGAATCCGGCCAGATTTATGTTCCAGCTATTAACTGGATCCTCTACATCTCTGTGGTGATTGTGATTATCGGCTTTGAGCACTCCAGTAATCTGGCTGCGGCCTACGGGATTGCGGTGACCGGCACCATGGTGCTGACGTCTATTCTCTCTTGTACCGTTGCGCGTAAAAACTGGCACTGGAACAAAATTGGTGTGGTGTTGATGGGGATTGGCTTCCTGTGTATCGACATTCCACTATTCTCAGCAAACGCCGTCAAAATCTTCTCCGGTGGTTGGCTGCCGCTTAGCCTGGCGCTGGTGATGTTTGTCATCATGACAACCTGGAAAAGCGAGCGTTTCCGCCTGCTGCGCCGTATGCATGAGCATGGAAACTCACTGGAAGCGATGATTGCCTCGCTGGAAAAATCGCCGCCGGTACGCGTCCCAGGAACAGCGGTTTATATGTCCCGCGCACTGAACGTGATTCCTTTTGCGATGCTGCACAACCTTAAGCACAACAAAGTGTTGCATGAGCGCGTGGTGCTGCTGACGCTGCGAACCGAAGATGCGCCATACGTTCATAATGTTAAGCGTGTGACTATTGAACAGCTTTCGCCAACCTTCTGGCGTGTGGTAGCAAGCTACGGCTGGCGTGAAACACCAAACGTCGAAGAGGTGTTCCACCGATGCGGTCTGGAAGGGCTTAGCTGTCGAATGATGGAGACATCGTTCTTTATGTCGCACGAGTCGCTTATCATCGGCAAACGGCCGTGGTATTTGCGGTTGCGTGGCAAGCTATTCCTGGCTCTGCAACGCAACGCCTTACGCGCGCCTGACCAATTCGAAATTCCGCCAAACAGGGTTATCGAGTTAGGAACGCAAGTCGAGATTTAACACCAATGCCTCTTCAGTCGAAGGGGCATTTTTTCATCTGCCAGATGTACGCGCTCTCATTTCTCCGTTTTGAACCAGAACAGCGAAACGTTTCGATGCTGATCACACTTCTGTAACTCGCTGGTTGTTTTACCACCACAACATTTCCTACACTTTATCTCAGCGAAACGTTTCGCTAGTGGAGTAAGAAAATGAAGAAAGGCACAGTTCTCAACGCTGATATCTCGTCCGTTATATCCCGTCTTGGCCACACCGACACACTGGTGATTGCCGATGCTGGGTTGCCCATTCCACGCAACACACCGCGTATTGATTTGGCTCTGACTCACGGCGTACCGGGTTTTATGCAGGTCGTTGAAGTCGTAACACAAGAGATGCAGGTTGAAGCCGTGATCTTAGCTTCGGAAATTAAACAACATAATCCCCAACTCCACGAAACGTTGCTCAGCTACATCGAGCAACTGCAACAACACCAGGGAAACACCATTTCTATTCGTTACATCAGTCACGAGCAGTTCAAGCAACACACCGCCGATAGTCAGGCGGTTATTCGCAGCGGGGAGTGTTCCCCGTATGCGAATATCATTCTCTGTGCTGGCGTGACCTTCTGAGGCCGGCATGGAAACGTTACTGCAATTAAAAGGGATTGATAAATCGTTCCCTGGCGTAAAAGCCCTTTCTGGCGCTGCGCTGAATGTTTACCCAGGCCGCGTGATGGCGCTGGTGGGCGAAAACGGTGCGGGAAAATCCACCATGATGAAAGTGCTGACCGGCATTTATCAACGTGATGCGGGTTCGCTGTTATGGCTTGGCAAAGAAACGACTTTCAATGGCCCTAAATCCTCACAGGAAGCGGGGATCGGTATCATTCACCAGGAACTCAACCTGATTCCGCAGCTTAGCATTGCGGAAAACATCTTCCTTGGCCGTGAATTCGTAAACCGCTTTGGCAAAATCGACTGGAAAACGATGTATGCCGAGGCTGATAAATTACTAGCAAAGCTGAATTTGCGCTTTAACAGCCAACGGCTGGTGGGCGATTTGTCGATTGGCGATCAACAGATGGTCGAAATCGCAAAGGTTCTGAGCTTCGAGTCGAAAGTCATCGTCATGGATGAACCTACCGATGCGCTGACTGATACTGAAACAGACTCTTTATTCCGTGTTATCCGCGAGCTGAAAGCTCAGGGGCGCGGCATTGTTTATATTTCCCACCGTATGAAAGAGATCTTCGAGATTTGCGATGACGTAACCGTGTTCCGCGATGGGCAGTTTATTGCCGAGCGTGAAGTCGTGACGCTGACAGAAGATTCGCTGATTGAAATGATGGTCGGGCGCAAACTCGAAGATCAATATCCTCGTCTGGATAAAGAACCTGGTGAAACTCGCCTGCGTGTCGACAACCTTTCAGGTCCTGGCGTACATGACGTCAGCTTCACTTTGCGTAAAGGTGAAATTCTCGGTGTTGCGGGTTTGATGGGCGCTGGTCGCACCGAATTAATGAAAGTGCTTTATGGCGCATTGCCGCGTACTGGCGGTTATGTTGCTCTGGATGGCCGTGAAGTGGTGACGCGTTCGCCGCAAGATGGTCTGGCAAACGGTATCGTTTATATATCTGAAGACCGTAAGCGCGATGGGCTGGTGCTTGGCATGTCGGTAAAAGAGAACATGTCTCTGACCGCCCTACGCTATTTCAGCCATAAAGCTGGCAGCCTGAAACACAAAGATGAGCAGCAGGCGGTTCAGGACTTTATCCGTTTGTTCAATGTTAAGACTCCGTCAATGGAACAGCCAATTGGTCTGCTTTCTGGTGGTAACCAGCAAAAAGTGGCGATTGCCCGTGGCCTGATGACACGTCCAAAAGTGCTGATTCTTGATGAACCTACTCGCGGCGTGGACGTTGGGGCGAAGAAAGAGATTTATCAATTAATCAATCAGTTCAAAGCCGATGGGTTGAGCATCATCCTTGTTTCGTCTGAAATGCCGGAAGTCCTCGGTATGAGCGATCGAATTATGGTGATGCACGAAGGGCATCTCGGCGGGGAATTTACCCGTGAAGAAGCCACCCAAGAAATCTTAATGGCGGCGGCCGTCGGCAAGCTAAATCGCGTGAATCAGGAGTCTGTAAAATGAGTACCCAGTCTATTCCTACCCGTCGCTGGTTCACTAAAGCGTGGCTGTTAGATCAAAAATCACTTATCGCTCTGCTGGTGCTGATTGCGATTGTGTCGAGCCTTAGCCCGAGCTTTTTCACCGTTAATAACCTGTTTAACATCCTGCAACAAACCTCTGTGAACGCCATTATGGCGGTCGGTATGACGTTGGTCATTTTGACTTCCGGGATCGACCTGTCCGTCGGGTCATTGTTAGCGTTGACCGGAGCGGTGGCCGCTTCGATTGTTGGTTTAGAAGTGAATGCGTTGGTGGCAGTAGCTGGGGCTCTGGCGCTGGGTGCTGCAATCGGGGCCGTGACTGGTGTAATTGTCGCGAAAGGGCGAGTGCAGGCATTTATTGCCACTCTGGTTATGATGCTTCTGCTTCGCGGTGTGACGATGGTGTATACCAACGGCAGCCCGGTAAACACAGGGTTTTCTGATAACGCCGATGTATTTGGCTGGTTTGGTATTGGCCGTCCGCTGGGGATCCCAACACCTGTGTGGATTATGGGCGTTGTATTCCTGGCCGCGTGGTACATGCTGCATCACACGCGTCTGGGTCGTTATATTTATGCGCTGGGTGGTAACGAATCGGCGACACGTCTTTCAGGTATCAGCGTCAATAAAGTCAAAATTATCGTTTACTCACTTTGCGGTCTGCTGGCGTCTTTGGCCGGGATCATCGAAGTGGCGCGCCTTTCTTCTGCACAACCGACAGCAGGTACTGGCTATGAGCTGGATGCCATCGCCGCAGTAGTGCTTGGCGGTACAAGCCTTGCGGGCGGGAAAGGGCGGATTATCGGGACGCTGATCGGTGCGCTGATCCTCGGCTTCCTGAACAACGGGCTGAATTTATTAGGTGTTTCTTCTTATTACCAGATGATCGTCAAAGCAGTGGTTATTTTACTGGCGGTGCTGGTGGACAACAAAAAGCAGTAACAATCATAACCCTACAGGACATCTGACTATGAATATGAAAAAACTGGCTACTCTGGTTTCCGTTGTTGCACTGAGCGCCACGGTCAGCGCCAACGCGATGGCTAAAGATACTATCGCGTTGGTCGTTTCCACGCTGAATAATCCGTTCTTTGTTTCACTAAAAGACGGTGCACAAAAAGAAGCAGACAAACTGGGCTACAACCTGATTGTTCTGGATTCGCAAAATAACCCAGCGAAAGAGCTGGCAAACGTGCAGGATCTGACGGTTCGTGGCACCAAGTTGATGCTTATCAACCCAACTGATTCCGATGCCGTGGGCAATGCGGTGAAAATGGCGAACCAGGCTAAAATCCCTGTGATTACGCTCGACCGTATGGCAAATCAGGGGACGGTGGTCAGCCACATCGCGTCTGATAACGTAGCTGGTGGGAAAATGGCGGGTGACTTCATTGCTAAGAAACTGGGTGAAGGCGCGAAAGTTATCGAATTGCAGGGTATTGCTGGTGCGTCTGCGGCCCGTGAACGTGGTGAAGGTTTCAAACAAGCAACTGCTGCACACAAATTTACCGTTTTGGCCAGCCAGCCAGCTGACTTCGACCGAACTAAAGGTTTGAACGTCATGCAGAACCTGCTGACTGCACATCCTGACGTGCAGGCTGTATTTGCTCAGAACGACGAAATGGCATTGGGTGCACTGCGTGCGCTGCAAACTGCCGGTAAATCTGACGTTCTGGTCGTTGGCTTCGATGGCACCGCTGATGGTGTGAAAGCCGTAGAGAATGGCAAGTTGGGCGCGACAGTTGCCCAAATGGCTGACCAAATCGGTGTTATCGGTGTAGAAACGGCCGACAAAGTATTGAAAGGCGAGAAAGTCGACTCCAAGATCCCGGTTGACCTGAAGCTGGTTACAAAATAAGCCAATAATAGAAAAGCAGGGCAACGCGCCACTCTGGCTCTGGAGTGGCGCACTTAACTGGACTGATAAAAATGAAAACTAAAGGTAATCTCGTCGTCCTTGGTAGCATTAATGCTGACCATATCCTTAACCTCGAACACTTTCCAACACCGGGTGAAACGGTAACCGGGCAAGAGTATCAGGTGGCTTTTGGCGGGAAAGGTGCGAACCAGGCAGTAGCTGCCGGACGCAGCGGCGCAGACATTGCCTTTATTGCCTGCGTGGGCGACGACGATACCGGCAGCCGCGTCTGCAAGCAGTTAATCAGCGACAAAATCGACACATCTCCAATCAGTACTATCAAAGATGCTTCAACTGGCGTTGCGCTGATCTTTGTTAATAGTGCTGGGGAAAACGTTATTGGTATTCATGCCGGTGCGAACGGAGCATTAACGCCCGCGCTTGTGGCGGAGCAGAATCAAAAAATCGCACAGGCATCTGCGCTTTTAATGCAGCTAGAGTCACCGCTGGAAAGTGTGCTGGCCGCAGCAAAAATAGCCCATCAGAACAAAACCAAAGTGGTGCTCAATCCTGCACCTGCTTGTGAGCTATCCGACGAACTGCTCGGGCTGGTGGATATGATCACCCCAAATGAAACCGAAGCGGAAAAACTGACTGGCGTGCGGGTCGAAAATGACGCCGATGCGGCAGTTGCGGCTCAAGCACTTCACGCGAAAGGGATTGCAACCGTCATTATTACTCTGGGTAGCCGTGGTGTTTGGCTGAGTGAAAATGGTAAAGGGCAGCGCGTGCCTGGCTTTAAGGTAAAAGCTGTGGATACCATCGCCGCTGGTGATACTTTTAATGGTGCGTTGGTCACAGCATTACTAGAAGATAAACCTATGGCCGATGCGGTTCGCTTTGCGCATGCTGCTGCCGCTATTGCCGTGACTCGTAAAGGTGCACAGCCTTCCGTGCCGTGGCGTCATGAAATTGACGAGTTTTTGCAACAGCAAGGATAATCATGGCCACCATGAAAGATGTCGCGAAAATGGCAGGAGTTTCGACTTCTACTGTATCGCACGTCATTAATAATGACCGTTTCGTGAGTGATACCGTTCGGGCAAAGGTCGATGCGGCAATCAAAACGCTTAACTATGCCCCCTCCGCACTGGCCCGCAGCCTCAAGCTCAATCAAACGCATACTATTGGAATGTTAATCACCGCCAGTAGTAACCCGTTTTATTCGGAATTGGTGCGAGGCGTTGAACGAAGCTGTTTTGAACGTGGTTATAGCTTGGTGCTGTGTAATACCGAAGGCGATGAGCAACGTATGAATCGCAATCTGGAGACGTTGCTGCAAAAGCGCGTCGACGGACTTTTGTTGTTGTGTACCGAAACCCATCTTCCTTCGCCAGCCATTATGAGCCGCTATCCTTCTATTCCAACAGTCATGATGGACTGGGCACCTTTTGAAGGCGAAAGCGACGTCATTCAGGATAATTCGTTACTGGGGGGCGAGACTGCCACGCAGTATCTTATTGATAATGGATATACCCGTATCGCCTGCATTGCTGGCCCACAGGATAAAACACCCGCTCGATTGCGCCTCGAAGGTTATAGAAACGCAATGAACCGTGCAGGGCTGCTTATTCATAAAGGTTATGAAATCATTGGCGACTTTGAGTTTCAGGGCGGATTCACTGCCATGAATTCACTTCTTGCACTGGAACAACCACCGCATGCTGTATTTACCGGTAATGATGCAATGGCTGTAGGCGCCTATCAGGCGTTGTATCAGGCAGAATTGAAAGTCCCGCAAGATATGGCCGTGGTGGGTTATGACGATATCGAACTCGCGCGCTATATGACGCCACCGCTTACCACTATTCACCAGCCTAAAGATGAACTGGGTGAGTTGGCCGTTGATGTATTGATACATCGAATGGCACAACCCACATTGGATCAACAGCGCCTGTTTCTGACACCAGAGTTGGTGGTGCGTGGCTCGGTCTAGCGTTTAATCATGTTGCGCCCATCTTTAGGGTGCAACAGCAAGAAGACCAAAGCTGAAACCAACGTTACTGCGCCCATCGTCAGGAACGTATAATGGAACTGCTCGACGGTATTAATACTTTCGATACCCTCATATAGACGAAGTACCGCAGCACTCATCGCAACACCAAGACTGATAGAAAGCTGCTGTGTCACGGCCAATACGCTGTTACCGCTGCTGGCATTTTCATCGGTGAGGTCGGCAAGCGTAATGGTGTTCATCGCTGTGAATTGCGTGGACATCGCCATTCCCAGAATAAACAACGGTAATATCAGTAGCCATACTTCCATACCCGGTGATTGCAATGAGAATTGTCCAATCAGCAAGCCGATAACCAGCGTGACACCGACCAACGTTTTTCTATAGCCCAGACGGCGCAATATTTGTGTGACGGTTGATTTCGCCAGCAGTGAGCCCATCGCTGTCGGTGCCATCATGCACCCGGCGATCAACGCGGAATAACCAAAACCGACCTGCAGCATTAAAGGCATAAGGAAGGGAACACAACCGGTTCCGAGTCGTGAGGCAAGATTCCCCACAATCCCTATAGAGAAGGTTCGTGTGCGAAACATAGGGAGGGCGATAAGAGGCGTCGGGTGTCTGCGCGCATGCCAAATATAAGTTGCCAGAAGAAGGAGGCCGCCGAGAATAGTCAAGATGCCTATATAGCTGGCAACGATACGCTCGCCGAACAACTCCATCCCGCTTGAGATAAGCACCAGGCTTAAACCAAATAAAAGAAAACCCGTCATATCAAAGCTACGGCGCGGAGTCGTAAAGTTCGGCATGTATTTGCGAGCGTAGATAAGCCCGAGAATGCCAATAGGTATATTAATGAGGAAAATCCAGTGCCAGCTCGCCCATGTAACCAAAACACCGCCAAGAAGCGGGCCTAAGATTGGGCCAACAAGTCCTGGCATGGTGACGAAGTTTAAAACCGGTAATAACTCACTGCGTGGATAGGCGCGTAATAATGCCAGGCGGGCAACCGGCATCATCATCGCACCACCAATCCCTTGTATTACTCGAAACACAACCAATTGGGTTAGTGAGTCTGACATCGCGCAAGCAAACGAGCCGAGAGTAAAGAGGGATACTGCGATCATAAACACGCGACGAGTGCCAAAGCGGTCGGCGAGCCAGCCGCTGACCGGGATCAACATAGCAACGGTAAGGGTGTAACTGATAATCGCGGATTGCATTGCCAGCGGTGAGTGCCCAAGACTTTTGGCAATTGCGGGTAACGCAGTGTTCAGAATCGTGGCATCCAGTGCCTGCATAAAGAAAGCCATCGCCGCAATCCACGGTAACCCAGCCATACTACGAGCAGTTTTGGTCATTTTTATCCTGATGTTTTAACGCATCCAGGAAATGTGCGACCACTTACCCGTGGGCGAAAGGTTCTTTTAACAATGCCTGGCCCGCGATTAATGCGGCCTGGCTGTCACCCAAGGTAATGGCATCAACGATTGCCTGATGCAAATCGAGCTTAATAACTTCGTTATTGGTTATCGCGGTAAAGTAATTGTAATAAATAGAACGGAATAAGTTAGCGAAAGAACAAAGGAAAGGGTTACCACTCATTGCATAGATTTGTTCGTGGTAAGCCATATCGACTTCTATCCAACGTTGCCGGTCAAATGCGCCTTTCAGCTTTACCATCTCCGACATCTTCTCATTAAGAAATGCTCTCTGCTCTTGAGTGCCGTTTATAGCGGCCATCGCACAGGCTTGAGGTTCCAGGCTATTGCGCATAACAAGGAAGTACTCCACCACGTCATTAAAGTTTTCCTCAGTCATCCACCAGGTCAGCAGTTCCTTATCCAGGAAGTTCCAATGGCTGCGAGGCATAACGCGCGTGCCAATACGCGGGCGAGGTAAAACCATTCCTTTTGCTGTTAATGTCTTTACCGCTTCTCGTACAGCTGTGCGACTAACACCGAAGAGCTCACCCAATTCAATTTCACCAGGCAAGATGCTGCCAGCTTCGTACTCACCCTTAAGAATGCGTTGTGCTAGTTTTTCCGCAAGAACATAGGAAAGGTTCTTTTGAGCCGCGAGTTGTTGAGCTGATAGAGACATAAATACAATTCCTGTAGCGTTGCTTCTATTAGTAGTATGCCACCAGGTCTCCTTTTCTGATGCTTAAAACAGCAAATATCCCGTGCTACATTACTTTTTCAGTGGTTTTGGCGAAAAAAAAGACGCTTGGTAATTTGTTTGCAATAAACGCTTGTCAGCTTCCAGAAAATCCCTATACTGCGCCTCCACTGACACGGCACAACGGCTTACAAACCGGCCCGTCAGCCAGATGAAAAGC
>NZ_VEXQ01000039.1 GCF_006376615.1 Buttiauxella sp. B2 | reverse complement strand
GCAGGCGATTTAGGTGACCAGTTCAAAGGAAATATGCCGGGCGGGATTATCTCAGCTGCGGGTAACAGCGGTCACAAAGAAGGTACGGTTCAGTCTGTTAGCTTGTCCGGATGAGCCCCTCAAAGGCAGTCATGAGCGAGGAGCGAACATTAGAGTTGCATGTCATCGATTATCCGATTAAGGAAAGCGAATATGAAAAAGCCCCATAAATGGGGCCGGTGATATTTCAGGGGGACTACTTAGCCATTTCGATTTTAGGTGGTTGCCATGTACCATCGAGAATAGCTTTCTCGCCCCAATAAGCGCGGATATACAGTGAGAAATCACCGTCCGGAGCAGGCAGCCAGTTATCCATTTTATCCTCGCCAGGATTGGTTTTACTGACATACAACGTCAGCGAGCCATCGTCGTTATATTTGAGGTTTTTGTTTTTTGTCCCCAGTGAATAACGGTTCAGTTCATTAGGGCTGAACAGATGTTTACTGTTATAAAGCGTCAGTGACCAGAAGCCTTTCACTGGTGGAATTTCCCCTTTCGGGAAAGTCACGGTGTAAGCGTGGTCGCCAGAAAGTTGGGTGCCATCGGCATCGTTATCTGTGTAGAAATACTGCGTTTCGTCCGGTTTGTTGTCGAACATATTCGACTTTGAAGTGCCAGTACGGTTGTAGTAATCCGCTCCAAACTGGGCATTGTTCTTCGAACGATTCCAGCCGTTGCCCGCAGGCACGCCGTTGTTCTTCCATTTGAAGAATTCTGCAATGACCGCTTTTTCGGTATTCTCTGCGGACTCATTCATCCATTGGCGGATCTGCGGATCTTTCTTCCCGGCTTCCACTAAATGATGGAACTGGGCGTACATTGCCTCTTCACCCGGCAGTGGTGGCACTTTTTCCAGCACATTGGCGAACTGATCGAAGAATTTCTTTGGTATGACCCATTTGGTTTCACCTGCGCTGGCATCGGCTTCACCACCGATCGACGGCAACTTAGAATATTCAAACGACTTCATTTTGCCGTTGAATTCGCTCAACGGATAGGTCATCACTTCTTTGATCGGCGCCTGAATAGCGGCGCGATCTTCCGGCGTATCATCCATCTGAACGCGTGGGATCACGTTTGCCATCTCGGTAGAAGAGCGAATCACGCCATTAAAGCCTTTCGGCGTTTCACCTTTCCAGTTCGGGCCGACGAGCAGATAGAACCCAGGTTTAGTGCCGTACGGCTTACCGACGTTGCCAATCTGGTTGGTACGAGCATCATAAATGGCATATACCCAGAAGCGTTTGCCAAAGTCAGGCACCTGAATAACGATTGGGCCTTTGTCCAGCTCGAAGAAGCCCAGACCGTAAGCCACATCCTGGTTTGGACAGGTGACAAACGTCTCCTGTGGCTTGATGTAATCTGTGAGCATACTGAGTTGCCCCATAGGTGCCACGGGCACCATGCCGCCATTCAGCGCGGGGTAAGGTGCCTTGGTGATCGTTTCACGGCGGTTAAACTGGTTCACCATCGGCCAACCCCAGATGTAAGCCTGCTGCGCGATGGCCTTTACATAGACCTCCGGCATGGTGACCTCTATCGGGGTGGTTGCCAGCTCGCTAAACTTTGTCGGATACGCAATAGTCAGAGGCGCTGATTGCGCTGCAGCACCTGCGCTTAATGCGAGCGCCGTTACCAATGCAAGGTATTTAAATTTCATTATTTTTTCCTTTCTCACTTATTTGTCTGTACCAGATCGTCGGGAACCCACGTCTGGTCGTAGAAGCCATCTTCCGTGCCGTATAAACGCAAGGCGACGAGGAAATTACGATTCGGAACCGTTTTGATAAACGCATTATCCGCCACGTCATCCGGTTTATTTGGGCCAAACCAGATATCAATGGAACCATCACTGTTTTTCGGCAGGTTGTAATAGCCGTTGGTGGATGGCAGCAGTTGGTCGGTTTCCGGCATGGTGCCATCGGTAATGTTGTAAGCCGTTACCGCCCAGAACAGCGCCGCTGGCGGGTTTGGCGGCAGATGTAATTTGTAGGTGTTACTGCCATCAAGGAATTTGCCGTCTTTATCTTTCGTGGTGTACGGATATTTCGATCCGGCTCCGGTGGTGTGCATTACCATGGCTGCTGCGCTGGAATAGGCAATCTGGAAAAATGCCGCCCGCTGATTTTCATCCAGTGTGCCGTACTGCATCCATTCTGCCGTTGCGCCAGCCCAGGAGTTTTCATACTGGCGATCTTTATAATAAAGCTGGCGGTGATCGTCGCGTCCTGCCTGACGACGGGCGAGGATCATGCGCGGTGCGGTTTCGACGGCTTTCTTTAACAGCTCTTGCTGTTTGGCGGTTGGAGTGAAGGGTTTCCCTTTCACAATCCCGATACTTAACAGCGCACTACGCGTTTCGTCCGGGATCGCAGTCAACGGCTCATAATCGACAAAATCTTTCAGCTTCTTCCAGTAAGCGCTGTCTGTCGGATACATCATATTGATGCGTTTGCCGCTGGCATCCGGGAACTGCATCGGCTTGACTTCTTTTTCCACATCCCACAGCGGATAGATGCGTGTGGTTTCGGCATTTTTTACCGCAGGCACCGGGTCTGGTTTGCCATCACCTTTACCCATAATGGTGCGGAAGAACAGGAACACGTTATATGTCGGGGACTTAAATGCGTAATACCCCTGAGGCACAGGGCCTTCATAATCAGGTGGTAACAGCAAATAAAGGCCACCACGTGCGCGATCGGGGCCGATAGCCCCGACGTCAGTAATGGTTTTCTGGAAGAAGTCTGTGAACATTCCGATGACGTTGGCTGGCGCTTTAATCACCAGCGGGCCCGTTTCTTTCAGGTCCAGGTAGCTCATGGAGTAGATGACGTCGCCATTTGGGGTCGGTACCATGGCGCGGCTGTCCATTCGCTGTTTCCAGACTGGCAGCACGTTGTAGCCCTTACCAAACGCAGCTTCAGACCCGTCGCGTAAACCGATGGTGTTCAGCAGAGGTAAGGTTTGAATATAGGCATGAATCGCGTCCTGATAATACAGCTCATCACTCAGGTTCTGTGCTTCCTGAGCGGGTAACCAGTTGCCGTTGTTCAGTTGCTTCATCAACGGGGACATAGGAGACGTGGTCTCAGCCGCGAATGCGCCAGTAGAGGCCAGACAAGCCGCCATCACGCTGCCGACAAGCAGACGCCTGGTATATTTGATCTTGAACATCAAAAACTCCATCAAACAATGAGTTAGGTATCCAAATGAGCGTAGCCGAATTGTGAAAAAAGTGGGGGTGGATCAGAGAATATTATCGGCTTTAAACATGCAACATTTCTGGAAATACAACGGATTATGTGTTGTTAAAAATAATGACTAATTTTCGGGCATTGGTCTACACACGCCTTTTGTTTTCGATAGTCCATGCTGGGACTTTTGATAAAAAACATGACTCAACGTTGCCCGGCTGAGAATACAGTGGCATATTGGCTTCATTCATTTTGGAGGATTGAATGCGATTTGTATTTGAGACGATTCATGAACATTACCGGACGCTTGCGTTAAATAAGCATCAGACTGAGGTTGTTACCTGCGCAGAATATTTTTCGCTCAAAATGAATGAACCCTTGAAACTTGATTTAAATTCAATTTATTTTATTCCGGAAGGAGTGCTATCTATCGCGATGGATGAAGATCCGCATATTATAGGTACAACTATCGAATATATGCCAGTTGGTCTACTGGAATATTTATGTCCGGTGGTTTCGTTTAAGTATGTTGCATTAACGCCAGCAAAAGTCCTGAAAATAAGCATAAGTGACTTTGAAAGGATATTTTTTAATACCTCTGCTGATTATGCCAAAGAGCTAACCACGATATTGTCATATATGCTGATCGTTGTTTTGGATGTCCACGTCGAAAGAAGAACTGACTCAGGGTACTACACAATAAAAGCCATGTTACGACGTTATTTGTATCGAAGAACGGTCAACGCACAAGAGAGTGAAGGTATCGCCAATTTTATCATCCGTAGGACAAATCTTTCCAGGAGCTATGTTTTTCGTGTACTTGCTGCACTGAAAGAAGGGGAATATATCACAATAAAAAAAGGGAAGCTTATTTCGATTGACAAGAAGTTACCAAACGATTTTTAGCCCCTCAAGGCCATAAAGTTCCGTTATAAAAAATTTATGTAAAAAAATGACAGTAATACCTCATCTTATTGCGCTCACCTTAGAGCCTATCCCAATAGGGCTTTATTCCAGACAATGATGCCGCAGGCAAAATGCAGCATCGCTTCATGGTTTTCAACTTTCTTCTCCCATCGCGTCAGTATGCGACGGAAGCGGTTCACCCAGCTGTGCGTTCTCTCTACCACCCAGCGGTGCGCTTTAAAACCTGTCGTTCTGATGGCATCGGACTCCTCTTTCCTCGACTGAATATGAGGTTCATAACGACGGCTTTTCAGGCAGGCCTCCAGCCATTCCGCTTCATAACCTTTGTCCATACACAGGTGCAGCCTTTTGCCGGGTCTGCCCGTCTGAAGGGCATCCAGAGTATCTGCGACCCGCTTTATATCGTGCGTATTTGCCCCTGAGACCACGACAGAGAGCGGTAACCCGTTCGCATCGGTCATCAGACTACGCCTTACGCCCTGTTTTCCCCGGTCAGTGGGGCTGCGGCCTGTTTTTTGAGCCTGCCAGCGGCGATTTGGTCATGCAGCCATCCATCGATAACCATGACCAGTCGATGAACTCCAGCTGTTCACAGACAAGCAATCCGTTCTGCCAGAATCGTTCAAAAACACCGGCATCACGCCATTCCTGAAAGCGACGGTGGGCTGAGCTTGATGAGCAGATATCTGTCGCGTTGAGTGCATTCCACTGACAACCAGTTCTGAGCACAAAGAAAATGGCGTTCATTGCGGCACGATTATCAACACGTCTACGATGCCTTCCCAACGGGTGACTGGTTTTGTGCTCCGGGATAAGAGGATCCATTTTTTTCCAGAGTTCATCGCTTATCTGCCACTTGCTGCCTGCCATACTTTCCCCTCAGAAATTACCGTAACGCATACCCTGAATCACTTAAAAGTGTAACTCTCAGGGTGTGAATGACTATATCTGGCACCCAACGGACATTCAACTTTGCCCGCTTTAGACATTTCTAATGAGCCACTGACTAGACATTTCTGTTGAGCCTTGACAGCGCTTCGTATAATCCCCGCGTTATGTTGAACAGCCGCAGGCTGTTTACGGCTTTGTTGAATAAATCGAACTTTTGCCCAACGGCAGGATCAGATCACGCATCATCCTGATAACGCAGGTAGTCCCGTGGCAAAGCAAAAGTACAAAATCACCAACTGGAAGACCTACAACAAGGCCCTCATCCATCGAGGCTCCGTCACTTTCTGGCTGGACGACGAAGCCATTCAGGCGTGGTATGAGTCAGCAACGCCCTCATCACGGGGCAGACCTCTGCGTTATTCAGACCTTGCCATCGCAACCGTTCTGGTCGTTAAGCGCGTTTTCCGGCTGACCCTGCGGGCTGCACAGGGGTTTATTGATTCCATCTTTGCCCTGATGGACATTCCCCTGCGCTGCCCGGATTACACCAGTGTCAGCAAGCGGGCGAAGTCGGTTGATGTCAGCTTTAAAACACCCACCCGGGGTGAAATCGCGCATCTGGTGATTGATTTCACGGGCCTGAAAGTCTTCTGCGAAGGTGAGTGGAAAGTCAAAAAGCACGGCAAGGAGCTGCGTCGTATCTGGCGAAAGCTGCATCTGGCCGTTGATGCAAAAACACATGAAGTCGTCTGTGCTGACCTGTCGCTGAACAACGTGACCGATGCGGAAGTTTTCCCGGCTCTTATCCGGCAGACACACCGAAAAATAAAGTCTGCGGCGGCAGACGGGGCTTACGATACACGGTTATGCCACGACGAACTGCGTCACAGGAAAATCAGTGCACTTATTCCTCCCCGGAAAGGCGCTGGTTACTGGTCGGGTGAATATGCAGACCGCAACCGCGCAGTGGCGAATCAGAGACTGAGCGGGAGCAATGCCCGGTGGAAATGGGCAACGGACTATAATCGTCGCTCAATAGCCGAAACGGCAATGTACAGGGTAAAGCAGTTGTTCGGCGGCTCGCTGACGTTACGGGACTACGACGGTCAGGTTGCAGAGGCTTTGGCCATGGTGCGTGCGCTGAACAAAATGACGAAGGCAGGTATGCCAGAAAGTGTACGTATTGCCTGAACAATGACCAGTTACAGGAAGACACGCCTCAAATCTGATTTCTTCAACAAAGCCCACCTCTGGTTGAGAGTTTACTCACTTAGTCGGGTGCCCACTATTCGCGGGTAGGATCAGTTCAGTCGAGCTGCATGAAAAAGTCATCGGTGCCTTCATCGAGAAATACATATTCTACTAATTGGAGGCATTGCCATTTCTCGTAACATGCTGATTATCTGTTATTGAGAGGTTGTTTTTTTGTACTGTCATCTTAGCTAAAGTGATTTACTCAACAACGCCCTAAATAATATCAATTATGAGAACAGTGCTTCCTGAAAATTCTCCCGGGATCACTGGTGTTCCAGACAAAGTGCTTTTTACGATGAAATCGCTGGGTACATCAACAGCGGTTTCTATTGACTCTGTATTTGATGTGGAGTTTGCATCATCAAATGTCAGAATTGATTGAGTTCCATTAGATAAATTAACTGTCGGGTTGGCAAATGAAAGTACAACAGATGCATCGCCATTTTTACAAGTAACGCTCCCATGTGCCTTAACTTCACTTCCATCATAATCACCAACAGAAACTGTTTGATGATCTAACCTAATATCACTGGCTATACAGCTAATATCGACGGGTGTGGGTGGAGTGTACACACAAAAATTATAATCGTATTCATTATCATATTTACCATATAAATAGTTAGATACCAACAACAAGCAGTTTGTTGTATGCATATACCACCCGGGATCGGTTGTAGGGTTAACAATAACATCCAGGGTCATATTATTTGTCGTTTGAGAGCAACCTGGAAAATTAACAACATCTCCAGCTTTTATATCTTTCCGATAGTAACAACCTACTGGACTTACCCCCGATGTCCCATTATAACTTGTGTGCACACGACAATCGATCCCGTAAGAATCATTTTTTGCAACAAATGTAACTGGATCGCACTCCTGATAAGCATCCACTAAAATTTGATAACCGCTAGTGACAGACAGTAACCTGCTGTTATGCATGCTTAATATGTTAGCCGATGCTGATATACTAAAAACGAAAAAAAAATAACTTATTAATCTCAAGATCATTGGAAGGGTGCTCCTCATTACAGTGTATAATTTCCATATGCACAAGGCTTATATGTCACTAAATGACAAATAATCCAACAATCCATCCTGTTCGTTCGTAGCAACGAACCGAATATTGATAAATTCGTCAGAATACATCAGACATACTTTTTTTTCTGCGAGATAAAAAGGTCGTATTACTCAAAACTAATTATTGTTGATCATCACAGAGCATCCACAAATTTTAACCTACAACCAATATCATCTTATTATCCCGCACTTTTACCCGCTAGTGATAGTCCATTCATGGACTATCACTAGCGGGTAAATCGCCATGGATAATCTAGACACTTCCGAATCATTGATAATATTGGTTTTCGTATTCAGAAGGTGGCATCTGATTACTCGAACCATGCCGACGCCTACAGTTATAAAACATTCCGATGTAATCAAAAACATCACTGTGGGCTTCTTCCCGCGTTCCGTAGATCTTTTTCTTTATCCGTTCGCGTTTCAGTAGCTGAAAAAAGCTTTCCGCAACCGCATTGTCGTGGCAGTTGCCGCGCTGCCTTCCAGACCGTGTGATTTCAGGAACGACTGCCACTCATGGCTCGTGTACTGACTGCCCTGATCAGAGTGAACCAGTACCTGTTTTTGAGGATTACGGCGCCACACAGCCATAAGTAATGCGTTCAGGACAATGTCTTTTGTCATCCGGGGTTGCATTGACCAGCCGATAACTTTCCGGGAGAACAGATCCACCACCACGGCCAGATACAGCCAGCCTTCGTGGGTCCGGATTTAACTGCCGCTGGAGCCTATTGGGTGCCACTATGCTGGCTTCACCTTTGCGTGCCCGTGGGCTCCGGTACCCGACCTGAGCCTTTATTCCGGCACGATTCATCAGCCGCCAGACCCGGTTCACTCCGCACAGTTGCCCGGTATCACGCAGATCCAGATGGATCTTGCGATAACCATAGACGCAGCCTGACTCAAGCCAGAACTGTAGATTCAACTTGTCAACGCAACACCCTTTTCAAAAACCTGTTTTGGCGTCTTAAATTTCAATGTTTTCCTCGGCCTGTTGTTTAATTGCTCTGCGACATGGTCCAAGTCTTCTTGTGAATGTTGAGCCAGGCATAAAGACTGTGCGTGGTGATATCAAGACGGGTGGCGACGCTTGCAATGGAATGGCCGCGGTCAACAGCCTGTTTAACCGCTTCAATTTTGAACTCTTCGGGATAACGTTTACCGCTCATGAGCACCTCTCTTTTCAGTCATCTTAAATGACTCTGAGGTGTCTGTTAAACCCATGGCGATTCACATCTTATCAATTGAAAACTGTAAACTACCATCAGGGAGTTGGACTATTGAATTCATCGCCTGTAGAAGAAGCAAGATGATGTACACAGGATTTTTTGTTAAAGCAGTTAAAATTGCGGCTAGTTATTAGCCGGTACATAAATTTGTGTAATGTACTGATTCAATAATCGGGGGCCCGTCTCTCAACCCGGCGGGATTTTCATCGCCTACTGCATCTTTTCAGGATTTACCTTATCGCATCAGTACAGGCACATTACATCGCTGGCTAAATGTGGAGAGCATGAAAAACCGTGGGGCAGTCATCAAATGGGTTCTGTCGCATTAGCGCAGGCAAGTCAGCAAAAGCCGCGCTGCCGTTTTTTTAGGCGGCCAACAGATAAAATTGTTCTGCAGGTGACAGACGCTCTCCAGGATACTGAAACTGCGCTTTGCGTATCATGTGTATCAACTCAGTCCCAGCCAGAATCGTCTGTGCACGGCGAAATGATTTGAATCCCGGCATCGGACGTATTCGTCGTTTGATGTTCCGGTGGTCCTGCTCCACCAGGTTGTTCAGACTGATGGTAATCGTTTCTTCTTCTGGTTTGTCGGCGTTTAGCGTGGTCAGAGCCGCAGAGCTGCCGTCGCATCACGCTTCGCCGTCAACAAAAAATCTATTGTCTGACCGTCGGTATCAACTGCCCGATACAGGTATTTCCACCGGCCCCGGATTTTGATGTAAGTTTCATCCATTCGCCATCGTCTGCCCACGGGGCGTTGATGCCGACGAAACGCTTTATCCAGTAATGGCACCCTGCGAATAACCCGGCGATGAAGTGTTGAATGGGCAACAATGATGCCACGTTCAGCCATCATCTCTTCGGGGTTGCGCAAACTGAGCATGTACGCCAGATACCAACGAACGCATTGGGCGATGATATCAACAGGATAGTGCAGACGTCTGAAGGCGTTTCGGAGCAGAAACATCGTCAGGTAACATCGTAAAAAAAACAGCATGTTACCCGACGATGGCTTAATGCGACAGAACCTGCGGTCGTCAGGTTAATTTATCGACCAGATGACGGCTTTGCTCAATCATTTTCATCCCTTCGCTTTCGTTGAGCTGCAGTAATCCCATAAACAGCAGATCAGTTATACATAATTGGGCCGAGCGTGATGAGATGGAAGAACTACGCCAACGCTGCTCATCTGAAACCGTATCAAGCGTGTAATCAGCCAGATTTCTTAAATCACTGTCCTGCAAAGAGGTTAATGCAATAACAGTAGCACCATTGGATTTTGCTATTTTGGCCGCCAACAGCACTTCTTTCCGCTGGCCGGAAAAGGAAATAGCCAGCATGACATCACGACTGGTGAGCGTCTGGGCAATGGTCAACTGCACGTGGCTGTCGAACTCCGTCAGGATATGAAAACCTATTTTCATCAATTTCCAAGCAAGATCTTTGCCTACCAGCGAGGAACTGCCTATGGCTGCAATATGGATGCGATGAGCGTTCTGAAGCAACCTGATCACTTTTTCCAGCTGATTTATATCCAGACTGTCGGTTGTTTTTCTGGTGGCGTTTTGCTTTTCAATCAGCAGCTTATTTGCCACATCAAGAAGGGGATCCTGGCTGCTGATGTCATTGTGCAGATGGGACGACTGCTGCTTATGTTCAGTCAGCTGTTTCCCCCACTCCTCTACCAGAGCCATTTTAAATTTAGTGAAGCCCTGTAACCCGAGCTTCTGTGCAAATTTGACGATAGCCGACTGGCTGACACCCAGGGTTTCCGCCAGTTGTTGTGAGGATAATTCTTTCAATACGTCAGGACTACTGATGATGAAACTCGCAATCTTGCGCTCGCCTGGGGTGAAGCGTTCCATGTTGTCAATCAGTTTTTGGCGATATAGCACGGTCATTTCTCCGTAAAAAATATTGTCTGATCGTCTTCCTATCACGCCTGAAAGGCAACATGCAGCATCAATATGAGCCTGGTTTTGCGTTATTCATCGTTTGAAATATATGAAGTCGGTCACGTTTATCTTTCTTGGAATAAAATATTCCTTTTTATTTTATGTTCAATAATTAATTATTACATCCGGCGCCAGACCACTTTATAATTAATCCACTAATGGAATGATGATAATGAAAATCAGAAATTGCACAGTTTCACTTTTTGCGTTGATGGCAAGTCTTAGCACACAAGCTGCTGAAATATATAAAGAAAATGATGGTTCTTTCGTAGACTTGTATGGCCGTCTTGGCTTTAACATTTCCAATAAAAAGACCGGTGATACCCAGGGCGATTTTGATGGACGCTTAGGGGTAAGTGGACGTCAGGTCGTCAATGACACAGTCTCGGTGATCGGTTTAGCTCAATACCAGGTTAATTCAGCGGAATATGCTAACAACGTTGAAGGCGAAAACGATAGCCTCACTGCTCGCTATGTCTGGGCGGGCCTGGATATGTCTGAATACGGGAAAATCACGGGCGGACGCGTTTCATCTGGTCTGATCATGTTCACCGACATTGGTGATGTGTTCGCCAGTTCAGATGTCTCGACCGGTCGCCAGGCGCGTAAAATTGATCCGACTGCTGTACAGGTCTTCCGTCAGGATGGCACCGTTCAGTACCAGAATACCTTTGGCAATATTGATTTTTCTACGGCCTACATTATTGGGAATAACACGTCCGATTTGGATTACGGCTATAACTCAGCACTGCGTTACACGCTGGATATGGGGAGTGCAGGGAAATTAACACCGGTTATCGCGTTCCAGAAAACGCGTGCAAAACAGAGCGAAAATAGCCGTACAAATGGAGCTGATACCTTCACTTATGGCGGTCTGGGTACACGCTATTACCTCGATTCATTGATGCTTGGTTTGCTTTACTCGCAAGACACGGTGACCTACACCAATGGTTATGCAGATAGCAAAGATAAGAACTGGGAATTTACGGCTGTTTACGACATCAACAGTGACTGGGCTGTACGTACAGGCTACCGTTATCTCAATAATGAAGGCGGTGATGATCTGGAACTGCGTGATACCACCTTTGAAGTGCAATACAAACTGACCCCACGCAGCTCTATATATACGGCTTATGTTATGCGTAACGGCCATGATGGCAAGAATGTCATGACCGGACGTACTGTTTCGTTTGGTGGTAGCTCCGCATCAGAAAGTTTCTACCATGCAGGTCTGCGTTACGAATTCTAATTATGCAATCTGGCCGGAGCAGGTTGCTGCAATGGCCTTGAAAGGAGGATCCTATGTTCAGAGCTATATTCACTGTGCTGTTGTTGACGTTCTCCAGCCTCAGCCTGGCTTCTACGCTGAAGCTGGGTGACAATATCAATGTTCTGGCGGTACGCGATGCACAGGTCAATTCCCTGTCAAAATCGATAACGTTTGGAAGCGGCGAGCAGGCGATGATTGTACGCTTCGATGCCCCAACCAACCCCGGTTCGGCAAACGAAAGCCAGGGACGTGTGACATCCGATGCTGTGCTCTTAACGTTTATATCCCCACTTAACGGAAAGATTACCCTGACCACAGCGACACCTCGCATAGAAAGTGAAACGCGTAAAGCTGCCAGGGATCCTCATTTTACCCTTAATAATGCTGATGGTTCAGCTATTGCCATGAACAGTCAGCCCATTGAGCTGCCGCAAAGTACATTGATGACGGACTACAACCAGTATTTGCCTGCAAAGGCATCCGTCACGACGCAAACCACACAAACCATCGAGCATACAACTCTGGCAGAGCACGACGTTTCCCTAAGCCAGGTGCAAAGTGAATATCTGAAATTAGATGCGACTCAACGTAAAGCTTTTTTGCGTTGGGCGCTGGAATTGTAATGTTGCAATCAGGCATGAGCGAAGAACGAGACAATGATGAAAATCGATTTAACCACCCTGGCCACTGAAAGCCGAAATACTCAAAGCGAAAGTATCGACATGCTCTCTACGCAAGAGATGCTGAAAGTCATTAATAAAGAAGACCAGAAAGTGGCTCTGGCGGTTGAAAAAGTGATCCCGGCGATTACACAGGCTGTCGATGCCATCGTTGCTGCTTTTCAGAGGGGAGGCCGTTTGATTTATTGCGGCGCTGGTACCTCTGGTCGCCTTGGTATTCTTGATGCAAGTGAATGTCCACCCACTTACGGAACTCCGCGCGAACAGGTTGTTGCGTTGATCGCCGGGGGCCACCAGGCCATTCTTCAGGCCGTTGAAAATGCAGAAGACAGCCTGACACTGGGCGTGGAAGATCTGAAAAATCTTGAGTTTAATGGCAACGACGTGCTCGTCGGGATTGCTGCCAGTGGCCGTACACCTTACGTCGTGGCGGCGATCAATTATGCCAATAGCCTCAACGCAACCACCGTTGCGCTGACGTGTAACGAAGACAGTGAAATCACGAAAATCGCTAAGATCGCCATCATGCCCGTCGTAGGCGCCGAAGTGGTTACGGGCTCTTCACGTATGAAAGCCGGTACTGCACAAAAGCTGGTGCTGAATATGCTAACCACCGGGGCAATGATCCGCAGCGGGAAGGTCTACGGCAATCTGATGGTGGATGTGGAAGCGACCAACCAGAAGCTGGTTCAGCGTCAGATAAATATTGTTATGCAAGCAACTGAATGCGATAACCAGACCGCCTCACAGGCGCTGAAAGCCTGCGAAGGCCATTGCAAAACAGCCATCGTCATGGTGCTGGGAAAACATACGGCGACGCAGGCAAAACAGCTTTTAAATGATAACAACGGGTTTATTCGCAACGCGTTGGCTAAAACGGAAATCTCATAATGGCTAGGATTACGGAACAATTCATTGCCACTATCCTGCAACTGGTCGGCAATAAAAATAACATACAGACCTGCGGGCACTGTATGACCCGGCTGCGTCTTTCGCTCAACAATGATCAGCTAGTTGAGCATGACAAACTCAAGGCGTTGGATGGTGTATTAGGCGTTATCAACACCGAAGATCAGCTGCAGATTATCCTCGGACCAGGTAAGGCGCAAACCGCCGCCGAAATGATGAATGCCATGCTGGCAAATAGTGCGGATGCTGTTTCTGAACCACCGGGCATTAGTTCAGTGGCCAGCGATACCAAACAGAAGATGAAAGCAAAGCAAAATAGTGCCATTCACCAGTTCCTTGCTAAGTTTGCCACTATCTTTACACCACTTATTCCGGGGTTTATTGCCGCCGGAATGTTGTTAGGTTTTGCAACATTAATCGAGCAAAGCCTACTGGCGGGTGCCGTTGATAAGAATGCAACCCTTGTGCATATCGTGGGTTACATGAAGATTTTCGGTAAGGGCTTGTTCACTTTCTTGCCTATTCTCATTGGCTATAATGCGCAAAAAGCATTTGGGGGTTCCGGTGTTAATGGGGCCATCATTGCTTCCTTGTTCTTGCTGGGCTACAACCCGGATGCGACGGTGGGATATTTTTCCGGTGTCGATAACTTCTTTGGCATGGGCATCGACCCGCGTGGGAACATTATTGGTGTTCTGATTGCATCTATTGTGGGCGCGTGGATTGAGCGACAGCTCCGTAAAGTCATCCCGGATAATCTTGACATGATCCTCACCTCGTTGCTGACGCTGCTCATTACCGGCGCGGTGACGTTTACGCTGATTATGCCGTTTGGTGGAGAGCTGTTTAAAGGGATGTCGTGGCTATTCTTGAATCTGAATGGCAACCCCTTTGGCTGTGCCATCCTCGCAGGTTTGTTCTTGATATCGGTAGTTTTTGGCGTGCATCAGGGATTCATTCCGGTTTATTTTGCACTGATGGACGTGCAGGGTTTTAACTCTTTGTTCCCTATTCTGGCCATGGCAGGGGGCGGGCAGGTTGGTGCAGCACTCGCGCTTTACTGCCGCTCAGCTAAAGATTCGAACACTCGCAATCAGGTGAAAGGCGCCATTATCCCTGGACTTTTGGGTGTTGGCGAACCGCTGATTTATGCCGTGACGTTGCCTCGCATGAAACCTTTTGTGACGGCTTGTCTTGGTGGAGCCTGTGGAGGGTTCTTTATTGGGCTAGTTGCGTGGCTAGGTCTGCCCGTTGGCCTGAATACTGTATTCGGTCCGTCTGGTCTGGTGTCACTGCCGCTGATGACCTCCAGCGAGGGAATTTATGCGGGGATGGGGATTTATGCTGTGGGTATGCTTATCTCTTATTTATGCGGTTTTATTCTTACCTGGTTCTTTGGCTACAAAGATGTTGATCTGACTTAAGATCACTGGCAGGCGGCCCCCTAAATTCATGTTACCGCCTGCCTTTTTTTATTTATTCCATCCAGCACACTTTTCCAGTTCGCTTTCTTGATGGTTAGGAATCTCAATGACTCCATCGCCAATAACCTGAGCAAGCAATTCCATCCATTTTGCAAAGCGAAAAAACCAGGATATTGCTGGCAGATGTAGTCCATCTGTACTTTTGATGTGCTGTCCATCACCCATTTAAACACCTTCATGTAGGGGGCCGCCTGGAAAAGGGAAATTATCCTACGGCAAGGCTATTTTTTAATCAGAGGTGTTTTGGTAACTACCTGTATTGACGGCTCTGTGTTGCTTCTGCGTCCGAAACCGAACGATTACGTACACTATGCGGTCTGTGTGTACGAAAGTAAGCAAAACCATAAACGGACAAGTTGATAGTTCCGTACATCCCTTACGGTCAGGGATTTCCGTTCAATGGAACGAAATCACCCGTTAAGCTTAAAACGCTTAACGTAGGATATTTTCGTTTTCCAGGCAGACCCCTATTCACGTCGAGATCGCCGGTTACGCCATGGGGGAACGAATGGCGAAGCGGCATTGTCAGGATGATGCGTGATCTGAACCTGTCATTCAGCAAAAGTTCGATTTATTCAACAAAGCCACAGTTACGTGAAAATGTTAAATAACGTTAAACCTGAGTAGTTGGGGAAATTTCTGGGATGACATCCCGATGGAACGCTTTTTTGAAAGTCTGAAACGAAGTGGATGTTGGATAATGGGGGGGGCTTTGCCACTACAATCAGGAGTTATGGATAGCTGAGTACTGACTAGCTATATATTGCTGTGTGCGTATATCCAGAAAAATAACCCAATAAAACTATGCGTTATAACGTGAAGTGCCTTTTTCAATTTAAATGGATCGGTTTTTTTGTTCTGATATCACCTTTTAATTTCCAACGTGATATTTACAACGTCAATTTTAGACGACGGGCCGTCTCATAATGCTGAACCCAGTATTGGTTAGTAAGTGAGGATATCGTCACCCCTTGGCTAGTTGAAGCATGAATGAACTGGCTATTTCCGAGATATACACCGACATGTCGATGATTTGAGCCGGTCTTAAAAAAAACCAAATCCCCTGGTTTTAGGTTGCCTTTATTTATATGGATTCCTTTTTTTATTTGCTGGAAAGTAGTGCGTGGCAATTTTTTGTTCAACGCGTCAATAAATATGTTTTGCATAAGTGCCGAACAATCTACACCATGACGTGTTGTCCCCCCCAATTTATAACGCGTTTTTTTCCATTTAGAGTATTGATTTAATAATGCGGATTTAATTTTTTTTGTTTTCCTTCTCTTTGTTTTTAAACTGTTTTTTATGTTTGAATTATAATTAACAGAAGAAATTAAATGTAAGTGATAAAATTCTTTTGGAAGATGAAATGCAAATGAGTGAGAGCTAAATAAAACAAGCACAGCCAGTAGCGAGGTATATGCAACGTTTTTAACATATGACATGAAATATATTTACCTAGACACGGATGGGAAGCGTGAACATTATTAATGTGTTTTACATTTTGGCAATGACCAAAATTATGTGAACGGCTTGCAAACATCCAGATGTGGGCTCGTCGTTTAGCATCAAGAGTTATTTCGAGGTGAATAATCGTATGTTAGTGGCAAGATACAAGTAACCATTACTTTCTAGACACTGGTAAGCAAATAAATCAGCCTTGATCGAGATGCTTAATAATAACCAGTGATTGATATTCGATCACTCTTATTTCTTTGTTTTTACTTTTAATAATATTAAATCACTCATTTTTACTTTTAATGGGGGCCGCTTGGAAAGTGGAAATTATCCTATGTTAAGCGTAACGGGTGATTTCGGGTTCTGTCGCATTAAGCCATCGTCGGGTAACATGCTGTTTTTTTTACGATGTTAACTGACGATGCCTCTGACCCGAAACGCGGCTTTGTTGAATAAATCGAACTTTTTGCCGTTATCAGGATCAGATCACGACATCTCCGGTCAAGGGGGCATGACGAGAACAGCCGCCCATTTTGGTATTCACAAATCCACCGTCAGTCACTGGGTCGCTTCCTGGCAGATACACGGGATTGACGGCATTACCTGGAAGATTGCTGGATACAGTCCGGCATTTAAGCTGGAGGTAGTGAAGACCACACAGAAGGAACACCCACCGGACAGCGTGTCCAGACCCGCTGAAGATCTCTCTCATGACGAATGCTGACAGAGCTGCGTTATCTGCGTACGGAGGTCGACTACTTAAAAAAGCTGAAAGCCCTGGCTCAGCAAAAGAAAAAGAAAAAGAAAAAGAAAAAGAAAAAGAAAAAGAAAAAATAATCAGCGAGCTGAGGGCTGTACATGCCTTACACGATCTGCTGGCCGCAGCCGGAATGGCCCGCAGTACCAGGTATTACCATCAGTCGGTTCGCAACCGGCCTGATAAGTACGCAGAAATAAATAGAAAAATCAGCCAGATATACCAGCATCATAAAGGATGCTATGGATCACAGCGGCTCTCGTCAGAGAGCACGAACGCGTGAACCACAAAACCGTGCAGCGGTTGATGAGCGAGCAGTCCCTGAAAGCAGTGATCCGGGTGAAAAAATACCGTTCCTGGAAGGGTGAGCAGGGGAAAATCGCCCCCAATGTTCTGCCGCGGAACTTTACGGCCACACGGCCGAACGAAAAGTGGGTAACGGACGACACGGAGTTCGCAGTGGCGGGGCAGAAGCTGTATCTGTCACCCATTATTGATCTGTTTAACGGTGAAGTTATCTCGCATGTGATGTCGGAACGACTGGTGATGAAGATGGTAAGTACTATGCTGGAGAAAGCGCTGGCAAAGCTGAACCCGGGAGATAAACCGGTTTTACACTCAGACCCGGGCTGGCAATATCAGATGCAGCGCTGGCAGGAACAACTGAAAGCGCATGGTCTGACGCAGAGCATGTCCCGTAGGGGAAACTGCCTGGATAAAGCTGTGGCGGAGAGCTTCTTCAGGACGCTGAAATCAGAATGCTTTTACCTGAAGAAATTTGACAGCGTTACAGAGCTTCTGTCAGGTGGTGGACAGGTATATCCGCTATTACAACAATGAACGGATCAGACTGAAGTTAAAGGGCCAGAGCCCGGTAGAATACCGGACTCTGGCCTCAGTGGCAGCCTGATTAAAACCGTCCAACTTTATGGGGTCAGTTCAATTGGGCGAGGGTTTACGGGCAATTGGCTAAAACTCTGATCTGGCAGGAAGGATGGGGAGGCTTGTAGATACTTTGTTTATCCTCTACAATGTATCTACAAATGTGATGGGGGAAATGTTAATGACAACTGTAACGCTAAAAAAATGGGGCAATAGCCCATCGATCAGGATACCTGCCAGCGTAATGCAAGCAGCGGCACTTAATGTTGAAGATAAACTCGATTTGAAAGTTGATGAAGCTGGCCAAATTGTGTTGGTTCCATTGAAATATAAAGAGTATTCCCTAGATATGCTGTTATCAGGTATCACCCCTGAAAACGTTCACGAAAAGATAGATTTCGGTTCACCCGTTGGAAAGGAATTGATCTAAATGGTTTCACGTTACGTACCAAACTCCGGGGATCTTATCTGGCTTGATTTTGACCCCGTAGAAGGTCACGAACAGGGAGGTCATCGCCCTGCTGTTGTCCTTAGCCCTTTTTCTTATAATAATCCCGTAGGGCTGCTACTTTGCGTTCCGTGTACAACTAAAGCTAAAGGCTATCCGTTTGAGGTAGAACTATCGAGTAGCCGCGAAAGTGTTGCTCTGGCTGATCAAGTTACCTGTGTTGACTGGAGAGCGCGAAAAGTAACAAAAAAAGGCACTATATCGCTTGGAGAACTTGCTGAGATCAGAGCAAAGGCTAAGGCTCTAATCGGGTGAAAAATCACTGCCGTGCTTTACGGTGAATCTGCAGGATAAGCCCCGGGAAGGCTTCCGGATTGGTGACGTTATTCAGGGACAGGTCAGCACAGATCACCTCGTGGGTATCGGCGTCCACGGCCAGGTGCAGTTTTCACCAGATGCGACGTTTTTCCTGTCCGTGTTTTTTCACTTTCCATTCGCCTTCGTCGAACACTTTCAGCCTGGTGGAATCGATAACCAGATGGTTAATTTCGCCGCGTGTCGGGGTTTTGAAACGGACACTCACGGACTTAGCCCGCTTACTGACGCAGGAATAATCCGGACAGCGAAGTGGCGTGTTCATCAGCTTAAAAATCGAATCATTGACATACTTCCCGTCCTAAAGAGCGAGGATTCCTACAGCGTTCAGACCGGAGTCTGACTCGCCTCGGTGGGTTCCTGCTTCATTGAGCGGCCTGAATTTGCCCTCTCTCCACAGGCTAGTGCGGCATGTCCTGCCGCTAAAATATTACGTGCGCCATTTATGTCGGCATTTTCGATATATCCACA
>NZ_VEXQ01000038.1 GCF_006376615.1 Buttiauxella sp. B2 | reverse complement strand
CGCCGTAGCGCCGATGGTAGTGTGGGGTCTCCCCATGCGAGAGTAGGGAACTGCCAGGCTCCAAATAAGTGGAAAGCCCTGTACTGATGTACAGGGCTTTTTGCTGTCTGCCGTTTATGGAAATTCAGTTCCCTGTCCCCGTGATAATCCACTGCAAAACCCACTGTTTACCCGCGTAATCCACTGCATCAGGAAGTCGTTCTTAAGTGAAACATTTCTAATCGTACCTTTACATACGGTCTATAGTCCTCCCATCCATAAAAACGTCAGCAAAAGATGGCGTTCTTTACTCAATATTCTCTTATAAGTGGGGTGTACCAACGCTGAATGTTTGGGTAGTGCATAAAGACTATCCTCTGGCACATCCGGATGTTGTTGAAGCGTTCGTCAAAACCACCCTGGTTGTGCAGAAAGTTTGTATCGACAATTAAGATGAATGGTGAAACAGCCAGACAACCTGAGCAAGCTCTCACACCTGAGTGGCGTGCCGGAAAGCAACGTTCCCGTTCTAATGAAGGGCAATACTTATCTAACTGCCAGCAAGCAAAGCGAGCAGCTCAATGGTCCGGTAAACAAAGTAATTGTAGTTCCTAAAAGCGGAGGGCAAAGTCCCGAGGTTGAGGCGGATTACAGCCAGCTCGTCACAGTTTGCTTCGTGAGAACGCTGACGTAATAATGAGTAAGTTAAGTGCAGATTACGACGGAAAAACCATTCTCAACGACATTAATCTGACCGTAGATGGAGACGAGTTACTGGTCGTTCTCGACCCCTCCGGCTGGGAGGAAACCACGTTGCTTAACTTTGTCGCGGGCTGTACTTCTTATCATGCAGCGTGTAAGCGGGTCACAGCTTTTACGGCTCGACGAGTCCTTTGGTGCGCTGGATGCTTTCCCCGCGAGCATATGCAAATGCTGCTCTTAAAACTGTGGCACGAAAGCCGCCGCAAACGGCTGACGTTGTACTGGCGGGCATTATCGCATTCTGTTTAAAGTTGGTTTACGCACATTACAGTGCTGTTTAGCTTCATGGCATGGGAAGGGCAATACGGGCAGAAGTGAATGTGACGCCACTGAGGTTTTATATTGGTTCTCAGGGTGGTGGCTTAACACTGAGTCGGGTAACCAGTACGAGTAACTTTGCCACGCGCTGGCCTGCCATCAGATGCAGTTCCTGTGGGAATAATCGATTACACCTGCACAGCAATGAATGTTGGCTCAGCGATTTACCCCCATGCGCCGGGTGTGGAAGAGATTATTGTGCTGGATATCCACGATGATAATCTGCCGGATAATGGTAATTGGCACACTGATGTGACCTTTATCGAAACGCCGCCAGCCGGAGCGATACTAGCAGCAAAACAGGTGCCAGAAACCGTATGGACCACTGCACCACAATTTGGGGACTGAGCCTTTCTGGTGTGGGTAAGCTACTGTGCCCGCACCTTTGTTGCCACCAACAGAGCTGTCAGCAACATCAAGCTACCAGATAGCACCAACGGTGAAAGCAGGCCGAGGTTATCCAGTGCAAATCCGCCAATAGCGGCACCGCAGGTGTTGGCTAACTGGATAACAGCGACCTGAATAGATCCTGCTTTTTCTGCCTGATCGGCAAGTGAGCGGGTGATCCACGTAGACCAGCCGACAGGAATCAGCGCAAAGGCAAAGCCCCAGATAATAGCAATTACTGATGCGACAATTTTATCACTTCCCCACAACACCAGGACCAGTGCGCTCAGTGACAGAATCAGTGGGGCGATGGTGAGTGCTAGTTTGAGTGAACGCTTGAGGAATACAGTGGAGAGTGATGTGCCGATAAAACTCGCAATACCAAAGCTCAGTAGCACCAACGTCAGGCCGTCGACATCGAATCCCGCGAGTGTCATATATATTGGGCGGATGTAGGTGAAGAAGGCAAACTGTCCGGCAAACGTCATGAAGATTGCTGTCATACCTGCCACCACACTTGGGCGTTTAAGCAGGCCAAACATATTTTGCTTATGCTGTGTTGATTCCCCAGGCAGCGGTGGCAGCGCTTTCCAAACCCAAATGATGCAGGCGATGCCCATTAGTGCTGCACCGTTAAACACATTGCGCCAACCAATAATACCACCTAAAAAACTGCCCAACGGGGCGGCGATGACCAACGCGATAGAGACTGCGCCGAAGATCACCGACAGCGCTTTTGGCACTGTACGAGCAGGAACTAGCCGCATGGTCAAAGAGGCCGACATTGCCCAGAAGCCGCCGAGGGCAATCCCTAAACAGGCACGGCCAATCAGTAACATAGTGAAGTTTTCAGCAAAGGAAACCAACAGGCAGGAGAGGGTTAGCAGTACTGAGAACAAGAAGACCACGTAGCGTCTGTCGGTCGAGCGGATAATGCTGGTTACAAACAGGCTAGCGAACATCGCAACAAATGCGGTGACGGTAACTGATTGCCCGGCAACACCTTCAGATATCCCAAGATCTTGCGCCATTGGAGTCAGCAGGCTTACTGGCAAAAACTCCACGGTAATCAGGCAGGCTACGCAAAACGCCACGGCAAAAACCGCTGACCAGTTAGCCCGCGACACGGCCCTTGGTTCGATTATTTCTTTTATATGTTCACTCATTTTTCCACCCAGCGTCGTACTTGCGATAAAGCCGCGTAGTGTAACACTGCTAGTGTGACGAGCTTAACATTTTGGCAACTTATTCGTTAAGTTTCACTCCCCAGGGGGGCTAGAAATCAAGCTCAAGTGCAAAGCACAGATAAGCCATCAATGGAGCACAGTGTTGAAATTGTTCGACACAAAAGTTGATGGTATCTGGCTTGCAGAGATCTTCGAAGCCGATATTTTTTACCGCGATAAAATCTTTGCGCTTCAATTCAGTTAATAATGGGTGAGTTTTATCAAAGCCTTTTGGTGGGCGAGTTAGGCTATCACCATCCATGATGAATCCATGGCTTTGCAGTGTTTTCAACGCATTTTGATAGGCGTTAGGGTTCTCATCAATGCACATGCGAATTGCATTTAAGGCTTTTGATTCTGGATGCCAGATTCCTGCGGCAAGAAAACAGCCTTCCTCGGCAATATGCAGGTATAGCCCTGGAGCGTGTACGTCTTTGCCCTGAAAATGGCGAAATTGAATACCAACATTGGTCTTGTAAGGTGTTTTGTCTTTGCTGAAGCGGCTGTCCCGTTGCGGACGCATAAGGCTGCCTCCAACTTTTTTTGGCACGGCAGTGAGCTTTGATGAAATGGCGAGAATACCTGGCTGCATTTGCTCGATAAATCGCAGTGCAGGGCTTCTCACGGTATTTTCGTACACATCCTGATGCTCTTTAAACCACTCACGAGAGTTGTTTTGCGCAAGTTGCTTCAGAAATTGCAGGCTAGCCGAACTAAATGCTGCACGCGCTGTTGGTGTTTGAGTCGTCATTATCGATGAGCCCTTATTAATGCTAATTGAGCGGAAAGCAGTAGCGTTGATCTTACTGGAGTATGAGGCAATCCATCCACACTATCTTTTCGACAATCTAAGGGTATCCGGGAAAAACAAAAAAGGACCTGGATAATTTCTTATCCAAGTCCTTGATATGTTTGGTGGCCCCTACTGGACTTGAACCAGTGACCAAGCGATTATGAGAACCCTTACAACCAACCAGTAAACAATAGCTTACATTTAAATCATGCGGTTACGAATTCAATATGAGGCAGTGTGGGGCTATGTTTCTAATCTCAGGCGACACTTTTGCGACACTAAACGTACTTTAATCCAGAATATGGAGTGAGTCTCTCAATCCTGAGTTGTTCGAACCCAGTTGATGTTTGTGCTTCTAACTTTAATGTTACGCAAAGCTCGTTCATCCAACTTTTTTCATTTTTTAGAGCTGGTACAGCATGCCCTCTGTACCTTGAGTTTAAAACCATACGAACTTTATCTAAATCTTGCAGAGGTAACATAAACCAATTAATTACAAATTCTTCCACTGGGATTGAGGTAAGTATATCGATCTGAGAATACTTTCCTGTATCTGTTCCATCCCCTAAGAAAAGTCTTTTAAATTCTATGACATTGCCACTCAAAGCCGCAAGGATTTCATCTTTAAAAGATTCATACTGATTTAGTAAAGCTTCACTTCTTTTTTTTTGTAGATGATTTTTTATATCTTCAATGTATTCATTGTATTCCTTGTCACGCCAATACCCATGACCGTGAGAATGGTCAAGTATATCTTCATCGAAAAAAGAACCATTAAGTGGAATCGGGGGGAGTTTGTTTAATCTAAGAAGATCATTGATGTATTTTTTAAAGTACTCACATAGTTCATGAAAACCTTTATCTATTATGCCATTTTTACTCATGAGGAATGATACATGAATTGAGTGTAGCATCTCCCCAATTTCAGTAATGGTATGTGTTTCAAATTCTCTTTGAAGATTTAAAATCGCCTCATTTATAATCTCATTTTCGAGGCGATCAAAACGCATTATTTTAAGCCAAGAGGGTGTTTCTCTTTCGGTCATAAAATATTTGCTAGAGTTAATCGAAGCAATGATTTTTTCTTTTTGGTAGGACCCGGATTCCATTAATTCACTAAGGAATTCATAATCTAATATGTTGGTTAAAATATCTTGTTCGTTATATTTATTATAAAATAATACTCTTCTTTTTTGTTCAGGACTTAACTCTATATCATTTAACCCCTCTCCAGAGAAAGTGTACTCACGGTATTCTTCATTAATGCTTTCAATATCAACCTTGGTGATATTACCTAGTCTGTACTCCACATTTATAATTGTAAAGTTAGAAAATAATAGCCGCATTGCATCAATATTTTTGATGTGTGTTATATTTAGGCATCGGCGGAGTCTTTCGCAATCCTTAATTACATGTTTTAATACTCTAAGGGATTGACATTTTGTTTTTTTAAAAGAATCGATGATTACGGATTTAACTATATTGAAATTATTTAACTGTACAGTCTCGTTAAAAAATGAAATTGCAGCATCATCAATTTGCGGTGTAATTTTTATTGTATGCCCAATTATTTTTTCTTTAGTAGAAATGAAGTCTTCGTGGGTTTTATTATCGTGAGCAAGGACTAGTACGCGGCATTTGTGATGTTCCACATATTTATTTATCACCCCTAGAATCTCTTCATTTTTTAATGGGCACCGTTCTAAATCATCAAATATTATTATTTTGTCTTTATCAACCCGCTCTTTGATAAATGCTTCGACTACACTCCCCAATATAGCACCTGCACCAAATGTAATCCCATTAATTTCCGCTGAGGCATCTTTGGTTTTTTCTGCTGCATTTTTTATTTTACTTCGAGTTGGGAACATTGTGGCAAAGACAGAGGCATAAATTTCATTGGTATTACTTATCCCAAACAAACTTACATGGCATCGAATTGCTTCAGGTATGATTTGAAAAACTTGATGGGTTTTCCCTACTCCCCAGTCGCCAGTTACAAGAACTGCGTATTCAGGAGCATCCAATTTTAAATAATAATCTAAGTACTCTTTTAAAACATTATTATCCATTATTGATTTCTTTTCTAAGAGGGTTGAATTCTAAAGCTTCTTCTAAATGGCTAGGGGCAAAGTGTGCATAACGCATGGTCATCTTTATATCCGTATGACCTAATATCCGCTGTAAAACCAATATATTTCCTCCATTCATCATAAAATGAGAGGCAAACGAATGGCGCAGTACGTGGGTTAGTTGTCCTGGGGGAAGTTCAATCTCAGCACGCCCTAGTGCATTTCTAAATGCATAATAGCATGGTGTAAAAAGCGCCCCATTCTTCTTGGGTAATTCATCAATTAGTTCAGGAGCCAAAGGGATTGTACGGTTACGTTTACCTTTAGTTTTTATAAATGTCACTTTGTTCGCGGATATCTGGGAACGCTTTAAGTTTTCGGCTTCACTCCAACGTGCGCCAGTAGCTAGGCAAACTTTAACTATCATTTCGAGATCTTTAGCGCTGCTGTTTCGGCATTCCAGTAAAAGAGCGTCTATCTGTTCACCTGTTAGATACGCCATCTCACTTTCGTCAGTTCTAAACTGCCGGACGTTTTCTAAAGGATTTGGAGCTTTCCATTCTCCCAATCTTTTCAGCTCATTGAATACAGCGAGAAAATAAGCATGTTCAAGATTAAGGGTTCGAGGGGATACTTTCGATACGCGTTTAGTCCTGGCAAATTCACCTTCAAGTCTTTTGGCTCTATAAGCAGTGAATAGCTGGGCGTTAAATTCTGTAGCCAGTGGTGACCCCATACACTCCGCAGCCCAAAGCATTGAACTTTTGCGCTTCTCACCATCATTTAAAGTGATGCCATGACGATCAAACCAGAGATGAACTAAATCAGACAAGCGACGAATGTCTTTGCCTTCTCCAAGCCAAGGGGAATCATCAATTTTTTGCAGCGTATAGTTTTCGAAAGCAAGCGCTTCTCCTTTGGTGGAGAACTTCTTGCGGATGCGCTTGCCATCTTTGCCGTTGCTACGGTCCACAGTGTAAAAATCTGCGACCCATTGGCCATCTGAAAGTTTTCTAACTGGCATTTAAGACCTAACGTATTGTCAAAACTATACGGCCAATTACCGTGATGTCATCAATCTCGCAATCGAAAGCCATTCCTACACCACTTACTCTTACTTTCTTAACTGGAATGCGGGTGAGAGTACGAATACTGATTTTACCTTCGATGTTGACCAGCCATTCGTCGTCGTAAACTTCCGTGAAATGCTGATCTACGATGTACTGGATAAGGCCATTGATAACGCACATTGGCTGTTGTGGTTGAGGCTTACCCGGCAGGAAGGTGACTTTATCAAGCATCAGAATTCCAGAATCATAAAGTTGGCCATCAACGATCTTATGACGTGGGATTTTGATAATATCTAATTCTTCATCATCAAACTTCGGGCCTCGCCCAGTTGCCAACCATTCAAGATTAACACCTGTTTCGGCCATGCACTTGATCATGATGTCGGCAGGAAGCCCGCCACGTTTGTAGCGTGAAGATAGTGAGCTTGCAGCAATATCAAGAAGTTCAGCGAGTTGCATTTTTTGCGTGAAGCCATATGCCTCTATAACTCTATCCAGCACTGGTGCGCTGTCTGTATCAGGGTCAATTCGGAATCGTGCCATTTCATATTCAAGGTTATTAGGTTTTTTCTAAATCATATTGACACTTAGATATTATCTAATTAACCTTGCTCCGTAGTTTGAATGTAGCCTTATATAACCCTGTATTGCCGTACAGGTTAACTGACGGAGTTTGCACTATGCGTCCCAACATTACAATCATCATCCCAGAGCCATACTTGCCCCTGGATGAGTATTGCCGCCGCACTGGCACCAACAAAGAAACCGCTAGAAACCTGATTGAATACGGGAAATTACCAATAAAGCCAAAAGGAAAGCAGAAAAAAGGGCTAGTTGAAATCAACATGGCCGCGCTTACCATTCAGGCATTAAGCGAATGTGACATTTCGCTTAACGCGTAAATCATCCTATCGATTAGCTAGAGGCGAATCATGTTTGATTTTCAGGTTTCCAAACATCCCCACTATGACGAAGCATGCAGAGCTTTCGCGCATCGTCATAACATAGCGAAGCTGGCTGAGCGTGCGGGTATGAATGTCCAGACGTTACGCAACAAGCTCAACCCCGAGCAACCACACCAATTTACATCGCCAGAATTATGGCTACTGACCGACCTGACGGAAGACTCAACTCTCGTTGATGGCTTTCTGGCGCAGATTCATTGTCTGCCGTGTGTGCCAGTTAACGAGTTAGCGAAAGATAAATTGCAGCTCTATGTCATGCGAGCCATGAGTGAATTAGGGGAACTGGCGAATGGTGCAGTATCCACTGAACGCCTTACTCCCGAGCATAAGCACAACATGATTGAGAGTGTTAACGCTGGTATTCGCATGTTGTCACTCTCTGCGTTGGCATTACAGGCACGACTCCAGGCCAACCCCGCAATGTCGAGCGTGGTCGATACCATGAGCGGTATCGGTGCGTCATTTGGATTAATTTGAGGTGATGCATATGGAACCGTCATTCGCTTCATTACTGAAACGTCAAAGTCCGTCGATGAGCTACGGTCACGGTTGGATCATGGGTGATAACAACCATCGCTGGCACCCGAGCCGTGACCAGTCTGCATTGTTAAATGGGCTGAGTACTCGCAAGTCATCACTCGTTACCAAGCTGATTAAGCACTGGAGGACTAAATGAAAAGTGCTGCTCTGGCTGAATCCGTAAAGGCACCACAAGCGACGTTTAACAATGTGTACTTAATACATGCGCGGATTGATGGCCCGTTAAAAATGAGCGGTGATGAATGTCTCGCACGTTTTCGTCAGCAATTAAAAGCCACCAATAACACGGCGCTGCGCAATTTTAATAAGCTCGACAACAACTTTAAATTCGTTGTTCTGACACTGGCTAACCGCCTTGAGCCGTCATCATTTAAACCTGAAGAAATCGGCAAGCCGTTTGAATATTTCGAACAAACACGCCGCTTATTGATTATTCGTTCAATGAATGAAATTACACGGTGGGGATGTTTACTCCCGGCAAGATTTTCAAAGCACGACTGCTATTTAGCTGAATAAATAATCCATCCCAAAAATCAGGCGTAAACCCGCCGGGCATTCTTTTGCCCAAAATCAGGAAACAGAGATATGCGAAACATCGAAAACCGCAATTTTGAAACTGAGAACACTGCTTTGGTTTCTCTGCTGAATAAAGCAAAAAACGAAGAACGTAAAGACCGTGCACTGGCTGTCTCATTGCGCCTGGAGGCGCTGGCGGTTCACATCACCCGCGAGGGTATGGACGGGAAAGAAGCCGCCGAGCTGCTGCGCCGCGAAGCACTTCGCTATGAAAATGAATCTCAGGAGCTGCACTAATGGCCGACGCAATGGATTTAGTACAACAGCGCGTGGATGAGGAACTGGCTCGCAATATTAAACAGGTTCGCTCACTGCCTCAACGTGCCGCCAGTGCGTTCTTTTGCGAAGAATGTGACGCTGCTATTCCCGAAGCTCGTCGCGCTGTGGTGCCCGGTGTCACGCACTGCATTACCTGTCAGGAAATCGCAGAGCTGAAAAACCAGCACTACAAGAATGCGATATGAACCGCATTAACTTCGCCTGGCCGTGGAACGCGGCACGGCAGGCGATTGCCAGCCCCTATCTGACCTATAAAGAACAGCATCGCCGTGATCGAGAGATTGCGGCGTTGCTGCGTGCGCGTGATGCACTGGCAAAGCAGCCAGAATGTGTGCGCTACGATATTAATCGTCGGGTCGATTATTTAGAGCGTAACTTCGGTGCTCAACGAGCCAATGCTCACCTCGTGACGTTTGTCAGGCGAGCATTGCCACGGCTTGAGCTGGTCGCCGGTATTTATCAAATCACCGGCATCGACAGCCACCTTTCACAGCAATTATTTGGCGGTCGTTTTGATGCGCCGGACATCCGTTTTCTTGCCTCAAAACTGGTGAACCTGACCGCCAGATATAACCGTCTCCAGGATATGTCCAAAGCCGATATCGAACTGCTGGCCGCTGATATTGCCAATTACATTAATGGCGAGATCGGAACCATAGACGGCGATGTCAGCAGGCTAAAAATATTGCACGCGATTTACATACGAGCGGCACAGCTAGCCCGTCATTTTAAATGCCAGCCGCCACTGTGGGAGCGCGTCACCACTAAATTAGTTTCACTTGATGATCTTGGTCCTGCCGTGCTGCGAATGGTCAATGAAAAATGGTGGCGTGGCCGCTTGCGCCGTGTCGCCTCTGAATGGCGTGAACACCTGCAAATTGCTCTGGGCAATGTCAGTAAAAAACACACGCCGTATGCCAGTAAATCCTGCGTTGCGGAATGGCGCGAACAAAGACGGCGCACCCGTGAATTTCTCAAGGGCATGGATCTTGAGGACGAGGAAGGAAACCGCATCAGCCTTATCGATAAATACGATGGTAGTGTGGCTAATCCGGCCATCCGGCGTGGCGAATTAATGACGCGCATCAGCGGATTTGAAAAGATCTCAACTGAACTGGGTTATGTGGGTGAGTTTTACACCCTAACCGCGCCGTCGAAATACCACGCCACAACGAAAGCAGGCTACCGCAACAGCAAGTGGAACGGTGCCAGCCCCTCAGATACGCAAAGCTATTTAACTTCAGTCTGGTCGCGTATCCGCGCCAAACTTCACCGCGCTGAGTTGCGTATTTTTGGTATCCGGGTTGCAGAGCCTCATCACGATGGCACACCACACTGGCACATGCTGATATTCATGCGTCCCGCGGATGTCTCTCGCGTGCGTGCTGTCATGCTGAAATATGCACATCAGGAAGATGCCGCAGAGCTGGTGAGCGATAAAGCCCGCAAAGCGCGCTTTCACGCCGAAGCTATCGACCCCGAAAAAGGCAGCGCCACCGGCTATGTGGCGAAATACATCAGTAAAAATATTGATGGTTTTGCACTGGACGGCGAACGTGATGATGAAAGCGGTGAGCTGTTAAAAGAAACGGCTCCAGCAGTTGCAGCATGGGCTGCTCGCTGGCGTATCCGTCAGTTTCAGTTTGTGGGCGGTGCGCCGGTGACGGTTTACCGCGAGCTGCGAAAAATGGCTGATACCGAAACTGCTCACGCGCTCAGTATTGAGTTTGCCGCAGTACATGATGCGGCTGATGCCGGTCAGTGGGCGGAATACGTCAACGCACAGGGTGGCCCGTTTGTGCGCCGTGATGAATTGCAGGTGCGCACCTGGTATGAACCAGCCGAAACGCTCAACGAATACGGCGAAGAATGCACACGCATTAAAGGTGTGTTTGATACCGCTGTGGGCAGTGACACTCCGATTTTAACCCGTCTTATCCAGTGGAAGATTGTCCCAAAACTCGCCCTTGATTTGGACGTTGACGTTAAGGGCGATCCTTCGCCCTCTCGGAGTTCTGTCAATAACTGTACGGGGAGAGAAAATGATCTACCGGTACTCGATTTTTCAAAAACCCTGAGCCGGCGTGAAAGACGAGATCTGACGAACCGGCTCAGGAAGCAAAAACCAGAAGCTCAGGGTAAATTTATTCACGGAAAGGATGAGCAATGCACCGCCATTGCGAAAACTATCGGCAAGATACATCTGATAACCGGTATCACCATAAGTCGGGGCGAGGCGTTGCACCTGATGGCCGGTGGTAAAAGTTGCTTTGATGGTAAATGGATGAGAGGGACAGCTAAGGGGGAGTTATTTTCCGCTGCTCCATCACGGCATGCAAAGGCCTGGAAACATCATGCTAAAGCTCGGGAAATCGTCAATCGTGTAGCTGATTTAGGAAATATGGCACTGAAAAATCGTCGTTAATATGCATCTTTATCATGTACATACAATGTATTACATCGTGATTTTTTTTCACACATTTTGTAAATTCGTGATACTGTATTTATATACAGTGTTTCACGATGGAGGTTGTGTGGATAGAGAATTGAGTGAACAGGTCATGATTGAGCGGGTGGAATTGATTGCACGTTTGACAACGGAAGGTACTTGTCAGGAAAGGGATCGTGAAATTGCCTTGAATTTGATTGCCGAAATAGCGAGAGATAAAATTTTGATAAATAAATCATTTTCGGTTTTCTTTCGCGCAAAATCATCTGAAAAAAAATGAAGTGAGCCCATACAGTGAAACTGAATACGTCTATGCTAAATAGCTCGAGATTTTACGAGGATCCAGTTATACTCCATTTGAAGATGAATCGGAGACTAAAATGGTTGTAAAAGTAGTTGATCTTTTTTGTGGTGCTGGGGGCCTTACTCATGGCTTACAACTGGCTGGTTTAGAGGTTGTTGCAGGTATCGACTTAGAAAGTGCATGTAGGATTGCTTATGAGAGTAATAATGACGCACTTTTCATTGAAAAAGATATCTCTCTAGTGACTAAGGAAGAAATTGACGGTCTTTTTGATGGTGCAAATATAAAGGTTCTTGCTGGGTGTGCACCATGCCAACCATTTTCTAAGTACACACAAGGTCTTAATAAGTCAGAAGATAAGAAATGGCCCCTTCTCTATGAGTTTGCAAGATTGATTGCGGAGTGCCAGCCTGATTTAATCACAATGGAAAATGTACCAGATGTCACCAAACATAAAGTGTATGAAGATTTCGTAAATAATCTTCGTGAGAATGGATATTCTGTTTGGGCAGATAGGGTCGACTGTACTAAATATGGGGTGCCGCAAAATCGCTTGAGACATGTTCTTCTTGCATCGAAATTTGGTCCCATTCAATTTGCGCCAGAATTTAATACTGTTGCAAAAACAGTCCAAGAAGCGATTGAGCATTTGCCTGCAATAAACCATGGTGAAATTGATAAGAAAGACCCTTTACATCGAGCCAGTAAACTTAGCGAACTTAATTTTAAAAGAATTATTTCATCTAAGCCGGGTGGCACATGGCGAGATTGGCCGAAAGACTTGCTAGCTGCATGCCATCAAAAAGAATCAGGTAAAGGTTATGGCGGTGTTTATGGAAGAATGGAGTGGAATAAACCAAGCCCTACTATAACTACGTTATGTTATGGATTTGGCAATGGGCGCTTTGGTCATCCAACTCAAGCTCGCGCCATTTCTTTACGTGAGGCTGCTCTTTTACAAACATTCCCATTGCATTATCAGTTTGCGAAGAAAGGGGACCCAATCAAAATGAAAACTATTGGGAAAATGATTGGTAACGCTGTCCCCGTAAATTTAGGCAAAGCAATAGGTATTTCTTTAGTAGAACATATTAAAATTCATGATGCAGCCAGCCTGACATAAACTTTATTGTCTAAATATTCCTCAATGTTTTTAAGGATGGAGTTTAAATAATGAAAAACTTCATCCTTCATTTTTATGATTTCATCTATTGATGCATTTTGTCCCTTGCTTCTGAATGATTCAGAGCCATGGGCTAGACTATTTCTAGCTGTTTTGATGGAAACAAGCGTGGCTCCATTTCTGGTTTTTTCTTCATCGGTATCGTAAGAAAATCCATATTTATCAGCTACTTCTCTTATTTTTCTGGCATCTACGTTACCAGAGAAAAGCGGGTTTTTGTTTGCATCAACTAATTTCTTATGTGCTGTGAGCCAGGTTTTAAAAATTGTCTTAGAAACATTGTCATTGCTAAAATCAATTTCACTCATTGTTTTAGTATCGATGTTTTTGAATGCAATTTTTGTTAAATTCAAAGTTACAGTGTCTACACATAAATTTACATCATTATAAAATACAGTATGTATATCTTCGATTGCGTTAGAAATGGTAGCTTCAATTAGATTGTATAATATGATATAAGCATTGGCCTTCAATATATGGGTAATATCTAGATCAATTTCTTGGGCGATATTAATATTGTTCTCGTCTTGATGAACTAAGTTTGGTCTTTTACTTATCAATAGTTCGACAAATGAAAGATAATCATCTATATCCTCCATTCTCTCTTCAAACAATAACCTGCTTGTCATCTGTGCCATTAATTTACCTCGCCATCATTATCTTCTTCTTCATCAAGTTCGTTAATGGGCTGAGGGTTGTTACCTAAGAGTTTGTCGCGCACATATTCTATTCTGGATTTTACTTTTGGCCGAGAGTTACTAGCATCAGATCGTGTATGAGTAATGAAGTCTATTGAGCCAATCCATTCCTCTACACTCGGTGGATTTAAAGCAGGTTGTTCGCGCAAAGCCAATGTGGTTCCAACAGCTATCGCTTCAAAGCGTATTCTTGGTACCGTATTAGCTGTAGGGGTTTTCCTGAAACCACCTGGGAAGTTTTGTGCGACAAAGTTGCACATAGCATTAAATTCTGACTCAAGTCTTCCTGTGTCAACGGTCGCGAAACTCTCATTCTTTCCTTTCAGGTAGTTAGTTAAAAAGGCTTTTACACTTTTCTTAAAATCAAGATAACATTCTGAATATGCAAAGTATCTTAATACTAATTCTGAGTATTCGGCACGACGCCTTCTGACATTACCAATTGGGCAAATATCTTGGAATGTTGCGTTAGCTGCGAGATGATTAATAAATTCTAAGAATGGACCATCATTACTTCCCTGACGTTGTTCCATTGTATTAAGTTCGATACCGCCAGTATTTAATCGATCAAATATTTCACGACGAGTTTCTTCGTCGCATTTGTCTGTGAGTTCGATCATTCGAATTGTTTTTCTGTCAAAACGCATTTTTCTTGGCGGGCTGAAATCAGAGTATTTAAACCCATTTGCTGATGTTAATCTTTCAAGATTGCTCAGGGTCAGTTTATTATTGATGAATTGATGCAGTGTTCTAACCCTCTGACTACCATCAACTATTTCTAGTCTTCCTTCATTCTCGCCTTCACCAATGTCTGCAACAAAAATGTAAGGGATTGGTAGGTTAAGTAACAGTGACTCAATGAACCTTGATTTCTGATAGTCACTCCAAACAAACTCCCTTTGGTAGTCTGGGATATATAGTTCCGCTTTATCTTCTTCCAATCCTGATTGGAATTTATCTACGATAACACTTAGAGGAAACTCCCTGATTTCATGGTCAGTAATTTTCTGCTGTTCAACAATTGCAGCATCCAATACCGCTTTTTCTGGCTCTGTTTTCGGAGTGTGTTCCAATGGTTTTTTGGCCATTATAGTTCCTTATAATGTAATGCATGCACTCGTTGCATGAATTTGCATCTAATTAGAACTGCTAATTTATCCTGGCCAATCTAACCTTAGCAAGGTTTCCAGGCTAGAATGCACCTGCATTAAAAGCGATCCATGAAGCGGGCAGGCGTGGCGGGGATAGCATTGCGCGCTGGCGTGCTTTTTATTTTATTTATTTAGCTTCTGTGCGCGTCATGAGAATGTTTTCTGTGGTACGGCTTCGCTTGTGTGTGATTGTCGGTGAGCGTGGTGTGTGGGGCTTCTGAGGGCGTGAGGTGAGGGCGTAAAAAAGCCGCTACGTGAGCGGCTGAGTGTGTGGGTTATTCTGTCGGGCTGAGCTCGTAAGGTTTAAAGCGGATAACCTCCATCCCGATCCAGTCGTTGAGCTCCTTAAATCGCTCCTGCAATGGCGTCAGCTCATTACGTACAAACACCTGTGCAGCTTTCACCACGTCGCCAAACCCGCCGGTATTGTTGGGGATGATGCCCATCATCTGCGGCGGCACGCGGTGCGCGCTCATTAAGTCCTCCGCGCTGGCTTTCTTGATGTTAAAGAAATCGTCTTTGGTCGCCACCTCGCTGAGCGGCACAATCTTGATGCCGTCGGGCTTGCCGTTCGGCGCGTAGAAAAACAGATTCTTAAAATTCCCCAGGCCTTTTGAACTGCGCATTGCCTTGCGCAGCTCGTCGACGTCGGTGCCGCTCTGTGCGGCGTCGGTGACGTACATGATATAACCCGCATGCGCGCCGTTCTGGTAATACTTACGACGGAACAGCGTCGCAGATTCATTAAGCCAAGCGGAGTTAAGCGCGCTCAGGTATTCCGGCAGACCGTAAATCTCCTGATTAATATCAGGCTCCAGCAGGTGAAACACCGAGCCCGGTGCAAACTCATGCGGGGTGGTAAACGACTGCACAAACCAGTAAGCCCCCTCGGTAACGCCTTTTCGGGTGTACTTGGCCGGGGATGTCTCCAGTTTTAACAGCCGGTTGGTCACGCTTGAGCGCTTCTCAATAAACGCATTCCCGAACACCAGAAAATCCAGCGCGAAGCGGCTGAAATCCTGCTGCGAAAGCAGTGGGTGCGGGATAAACGTTGAGGCGAGAATATTACGCTTAACGTAAATCGGTGAGCTGTGATGCACAGCGGCGCGCAGCGTTTTCGCCAGCCCCGTAAAACTGACCGGCGGCTCGTACCAGTCACCATTGGCGACGCACTCCGCATAATCCAGAATGTCACGCCGATCCAGTACGGGTGACGGCTCGCCAAAGGTAAACGCCTCCATTTTTTGGGGAGCTGCCGGTGCCATTTGTTCTGCGGTTTTTGTCTGATATTTCTTCTTGTTCTTAGCCATTAATTAAACTCCAGAATAGATTTCGGGGCGTTGCCACTGCCTGCGGTCAGCGGCTCATTTAACAGGGCGTGCATGGTTGCCCACGCGACATCGGCGTGACTGGCTTCCTCGCTGCGACTGGCGTCATAGGTGGCGCTGCGGCCACTGCTGGTCATGGTTTTACGGATAGCCATAAACGAGGCGGTGATGTCGGTATAACTCACGTCATACTCCAGGCAGCCGCGTGCAATCGTGTCTTTGGCTTTCAGCACCATTGCTGTTTTCACCTCCGGGCTGTAGCGGATTTCACGCGCTGCCGGGTAGAAGCTGCGCACGAGCTGGTACACACCCTGGCCGATGCCGGTCGCATCGATGCCGATGTATTCGACGTGATATTTTTCGGTCAGCTTTTTGATGGACTCGGCCTGCGTCGCAAAATCCATGCCTTTCCACTGGTGGCGCTCCAGAATGCGGAACTTGCCCCCGGCGACGACTGGTGGGGCCAGCACCACGCACCCGGCGCTGTCGCCGGTGTGTGACGGGTCATAACCCATCCACACCGGGCGATAGCCAAACGGGCGCGTGGCGAACGGCTGCCAGTCATCCGCCCAGGCTTCCATACTGTCAACCATGCAGCGTTGCAGCTCCTCGAACGGGAATACCGAGGCTTTATCGTCGACAAATTCGCACATGAATAAATTGCGGAAATCGTCGGCGCTGTTTTCGCGTTTCAGCGTGTCGAGATTAAACAGGTCACAACCTCCGGCGAGGGCATCCTCAATGTTCACAATCTGCCGCCACTGACCGTCTGCGCAGGCCATACCGTTTTTCAGTGCTGCATGGCTGATATCCAGATCCACACACTCGCTTTTATCTGCTCGCCCTTTGTTAAACAGCTCACCTGACCAGAACGGATACGCGCCATGCGCCAGCGTCGACGGGGTGGAGAAGTAGGTCGAACGCAGATGTTGTTGTGAGGCCATGCCCGAGGCGACTTTGCGCAGCTTCTGAAAATTCGGTATCCAGAAAATCTCGTCGACCAGCAGGTCGCCGTTATGGCTCTGCGCGGTGTTGGAGTTGGTGCCGAGAAAAATCAGTTTTGCCCCGTTGTTGCCAATGACAATCGGGTCGCCGGTGAGGTCAACATCGACCAGGCGCGCGAACTGGATGATGTACTCGCGGAACACATAGGCTTGTGTCTTACTTGCCGAGAGGAAAATCTGGTTATGGCCGGTTTTCAGGGCTTGCAGCAGTGATTCGCGGGAGAAATAAAACGTCGCGCCAATCTGGCGGGATTTAAGGATGTTGCGGATACGGTGCTCAAGCCCGGCCTTGTGCCAGCCGAGCTGATATTCGAAGGATTCCGCGAAAAAAATCTCCTCTAGCTTTTCGACAGCCTCGTCGCTGAAAAAATTCTTTTTCGGCTTCTTACGCTCCCCCTTGTTGCGGTTCGCCACATTCGGATTTAAGTCGGCCTCGTTACCCGTCTGGCCGTAGCGGTTCACCCTGGCTAAACGCTCCATCTGTCGTGACAAAAAGTCAGCGACCTTGAAGTCGTGCGCGGTCAGATCGGGCTTTGCATAGAGCTGAATCAGCCTTGCTTCCAGTGTGTTTTCAACCCGGCTTATCGGGGCGGTTTCTTCCCAATGGTCGCGCTGCTTCCAGCTCTGCACCGTGGGGCGTTTGGTATTGAGCATTTCCGCGATTTGCGGCACGGAAAAGCCCTGCCAGTAAAGCAGTGCCGCCTGTCGTCGTGGGTCATTAAGAATGGAGGTGTCGGTGCTGATGGTCATGAATGCCTCGCCGTTAATGGGGTAAGGGCAAGGCTAAAGAAACAGCGCTGGTTGCGCCGTAATGTGCTGTTGTGTCAGGGGTTGCACTTCTGTAACGGGTGGCTGGGGTGAGGGGGAGTGGGGAAACTAGGCATCTCAGACAACCCCAAATCAGGACAACCGACAATGGCAAAGAAAGTTTCTAAATGGTTTCGCATCGGCGTCGAGGGTGACACCTGCGACGGTCGCGTCATCAGCGGCGCTGATATTCAGGAAATGGCTGATACCTACGATGCCCGCGTTTACGGGGCGCGCATCAATCTGGAGCATATCCGTGGCCTGATGCCTGACAGCCCTTTCTGTCGTTATGGTGATGTGGCTGAGGTGAAAGCCGAGAAGATTTCCGATGACTCCGCGCTGAACGGCAAACTCGCTTTATTCGCCCGCATTGCCCCGCTGGAGAACCTCGTCGACATGGTTGGCAAGGGTCAGAAAGTGTATACCTCCATGGAAATTCGCCCGAATTTTTCCAACTCCGGTAAGTGCTATCTGGTAGGCCTCGCTGTCACCGATGATCCGGCAAGCCTCGGTACTGAATATCTCGAATTCTGCTCACGCGCCCAGACTAACCCGCTCGCCGGTCGCAAAGAGCGCCCGGAGGATTTGTTCTCGGTTGCCACGCTCGCCGAACTGGTTTTCGAAGACCAGTCCGACACCCTGTTCACCAAACTGACCGACACCGTCAAAGGTATTTTCAGCCGTAAACAGGCTGATGACGATGCGCGCTTTAGTGATGTGCATGAAGCGGTGACGGTCGTCACCGAGCAGGTACAGGCCAACCATGACGCCACTGAGCAACGTCTCGCGGCGGTGGAATTATCCCTCCAGAACCTGACGGCCAGCATTGGCGAAAGTCAGACCGAACTGAGCTCGCTCAAAACCACGCTGGATAAAACAGAAAACCAGACCTATTCGCGCCGCCAGAAGAGCACCGGCGGGGAAGGTGACGAGACGAGTCTGACCGACTGCTGATTACCCCACTGGCCCATAACGACTGAACAGGAAACTACGAATAATGCGTAAAGAAACCCGCTTTGAATTTAACAAATACCTGAGCCGTATCGCCGAACTGAACGGTGTCGATGTCAGCGACCTGAACAAGAAATTCAGCGTCGAGCCGTCGGTGACGCAAAAGCTTTTTGACAAAATCCAGCAGTCCTCATCCTTCCTGAAACAAATCAATATGATTGTGGTGCAGGAGCTGACGGAGGAAAAAGTCGGCATTGATGTGACCGGCTCCATTGCCAGCACGGCGGATACCGACAACGGCGTCGAGCGTAAAACCGCCGATTTTGCGAAGCTTGATGCTTTCCGCTATTTCTGCAAGCCGGTCAACTTTGACTATCACCTGAAATACAACAAACTGGATTTGTGGGCGCGTTTTCAGGACTTCCAGATCCGAATTCGTAACGCTATCGTCAAGCGCCAGTCGCTGGACTACATCACCATTGGTTTTAACGGCGTAAGTCGTGCCGCTACCTCAAACCGCACCGAAAACCCGATGTTGCAGGACGTCGCGGTCGGCTGGTTGCAGAAGTACCGCAACGACGCGGCGGAGCGTGTGATGTCGAACGTGACCGATAAGGACGGAACGGTCATTTCCGATACCATCAAAATTGGCCCGAAAGCCAAAGGCGGTCATTACGCCAACCTGGATGCGCTGGTGATGGATGTGCATGAATCCCTGATTGATGAGATTCATCGCGAAAACCCGGAAATGGTGGTGATTTGTGGCCGTCGTATCCTGACCGATAAATATTTCCCGATGATTAACAAATTCCAGGCGAACAGCGAACAGCTTGCCGGTGAGCTGATTATCAGCCAGAAAACCATCGGCCAGTTGCAGGCGGTGCGCGCGCCGTTCTTCCCGGCAAACAGTATTTTTATTACCACGCTGGATAACATCTCAATTTATCTCTACGAGGACGGCCATCGCCGCCATATCGTCGAGAATCCGAAGCTTGACCAGGTGGAAAACTACGAGCAGGTGAAGGTCGATTTTGTTATCGAAGATTACGCCGCTGGCTGTCTGATTGAACACATCGAGATTCTTGAGCAGGACGAAGCCGAAACCCCGGAAGCCGCGAGCGCAGACGTCTTTGCGGCGGCGGTAGTCAACGCCCTGAAAGCGCTCACTTCCCCGGACGCGCCAGCTCCGGAAGACAAAAGCGGGGAGGCGTAAGCCATGGCGAGTCCCGCGCAGCGTCACATGATGCGGGTCTCGGCCACGATGGCCGCGCAGCGGGACGATAATCCGCTGCGCCATGCCTCTGCTTACGAGCAGATGCTGGTCAAGCTGGCCGCCGACCGACGCACGCTAAAAACTATCCATTCTATCGAGCGCAAGGCCGACAAAAAACGCGAGCTGCTGCCGCTCTATGCACCGTGGGTCGCCGGTGTGCTGGCCGAGGGCAAAGGCGCACAGGACGACATCGTGATGACCGTCATGCTGTGGAAGCTCGATGCCGGTGACATTGCCGGGGCACTGGACATTGCGCGTTACGCGTTGCAGTACGGCCTCACCATGCCATCCCTGCACAAACGCACCACGCCATACGTGCTGGCCGAGGATGTTGCCCTGTCTGCCATGCGCGCCCACGCTGCCGGGGATCCGGTCGAAATTAGGCTGCTACTGACGGCGCAGTCGCTGACCGCAGGGGCAGATATGCCCGACAAAGTGCGGGCCAGACTGCACAAAATCATAGGTCTGGTGCAGCGAGACCTCGGTCAGCAGGTTGAGGCGCTGACGCAGCTCCGCAGGGCGATGCAGCTTGACCCGCAGGCGGGGGTGAAAAAGGACATTGAGCGACTGGAAAGCGCCCTGAGACCTAAGCCTGCCCCGGCAACAAAACCTCGTACAACCCCACGCCCGCGTAAGGCCGAAGTGAAACCGGCCAGAAAACGTGGACGTCCAAAAAAGGCGGATAAACCCGCCGGTTAACAGAACGCGCCCCGCGCCGGGCGGCACGCCGGTTGAGACTGG
>NZ_VEXQ01000037.1 GCF_006376615.1 Buttiauxella sp. B2 | reverse complement strand
TTCAAGCTCCAGCTTGTACTTGCCACCGTCATTGCCAAGGTCGATGTTAAACACCGCTTTGGCATTACCGGCTTTCTCACCATTAATATGTACAGCAAGATAATCGAAGAACATTTCTGGAGTCATCGCGCGAACGGTGTCCGGGCTCGCAGTATTCGGGGTTGGCCCTTTAACCACACCGTTACGCAATTCCTGAGCACCCGTCAGATAGAAGTTACGCCATGGGCCAGACTCGGCCTGATAACCCAGTTGCTCCAGTGCATCAGCTTCGAGATTACGGGCATTCTGGTTATTAGGGTCGGCGAACACGACTTTGCTTACAACCTGAGCGACCCAACGGTAATTGCCCTGGTCAAAGTCGGTTTTAGCTTTCTGAAGAATCGCATCGGCTCCCCCCATATACTCAACAAACTTCTTAGCCGCTTCTTCTGGTGGCAGTTCGTCCAGCGTTGCCGGGTTGCCATCGAACCAGCCGAGGTAAAGCACATAGGTGGCTTTCACGTCATGGCTGACGGAGCCGTAATAACCCCGACTGGACCAGGTCTTCGCAAGGCTGTCCGGTAGCTTGAAATTGGCTGCAATTTCATCGCGGGTCAGACCTTCGTTTGCCATGCGCAGGGTCTGGTCGTTGATATAACGATACAGATCACGCTGGCTTTTTAGCAGGCTAACAACGTTGTCGTTACCCCAGGTCGGCCAGTGGTGCTGGGCCATAATAATTTCAGCTTTGTCACCCCAACGAACGATAGCTTCGTTGATGTATTTGGACCACGGTAGCGGTTCACGAATTTTCGCACCGCGCAGGGAGTAGGTATTATGCAGGGTGTGGGTAACATCCTCTGCGGCTTCAATGAGTTTTTTCTCTTCGATGTACCACAGCATTTCAGAAGGGGCTTCCGAACCCGGAGCCAGCATAAAGTCGTAAGTCAGGCCATCGATAACCTCTTTCTGGCCATCTTTTTCGATGATATTCGTAGGTGCTATCAAGGTAACGGTACCCGCAGACGTCGTGGTACCTAAACCAGCGCCAACCTGTCCTGTTGCTTCTGGTTTCAGAAGGTTGCCGTACATGTAGCTGGCGCGGCGGCTCATGACATTCCCGGCCATAATATTTTCAGCAACGGCGGCTTCCATAAAGCCAGCAGGCGCATAAACTTTTACCTTACCGGATTTCACATCCGCTTCATCGACAACGCCACGTACACCGCCGTAATGGTCAACGTGGCTATGGGTGTAAATGATGGCGACGACAGGTTTCTTGCCACGGTTTTTAAAATATAAATCCATGCCCACTTTTGCCGTTTCAGCCGAAACGAGCGGGTCAACCACGGTAATGCCTTCTTTACCCTCAATGATGGTCATGTTGGATAAATCCAGATTACGGATCTGGTAAACACCATCTGTGACTTCAAACAGGCCGCTGATATTGATAAGTTGCGACTGACGCCAGAGACTTGGGTTAACGGTGTCAGGGGATTTTTCCCCTTCTTTTATAAAATTGTACTGTTGCGGATCCCAGATAACATTCCCTTGTTCTCCCTTGATAACGTCCTGGGGTAAAGCCGCGATAAAACCTTTATGGGCGTTTGCGAAATCGGTGTTATCGGAGAAAGGAAGTTGATTATAAAGTGCATCGTTTGCTTGCTTTGTTGAAGCCGTAGCACCTTTTGCCGCTTCCTGCGCAAACAGTGGTGTCAGTGCAGTGGAAGAAAGTAGCCCTGCAAGTGCAAGACTTTTGACGAGCAACTTAAGTCTCATTTGTAACCCTCCTGTGAAAACCCTCTAACTACTCTATTTCTTCAAGTAGTTACCTCAAGATATAATTCGTTAATTCAAATGACATTAGCTGTCACAAGTCAGAAACGTTTTTTAAATATAACCAGAGAGTTACAATTCACCATGTATGGGTACAAAATATTTAAAATTTCACATTGACGGTTCGACTAAAAGTACCCCACCTGTATATACCGGAAATACATATTCATATCGTTCACATATAAAGACTTTCTGACAGACAAATTCTGTACGTATGAGGTTAACTTCAGCTTCTCGCTCTCAGCGAAAAACATCAAATTTTCTGCAACCAATCAGGTATAGCACTACAGTTAAACAGTTTCAGGGGGTAATTCTTATCGTCTCGGGTTTCATTCTGGGTCAAATTACCGTTTGCTTCTCCTTTTGTAGGGTAATGCTACGTTTTTTTTGATGAGGCGAATGAATGCACAGAAAAAAGTAGTTTTCCTGGCTCTACCCGCTGCACTGTATTCGCTGCCTGGATTTGCAGATGAATCTGGCGCTGGTCTGGCTAAGCAGTTGAGTAACCCCGTCGCGAATTTGATTAGCGTTCCTTTCCAGCTCAATGTAGATGATCAGGTAGGCCCCAATAATGGCACCCGTACCCTTTTAAATGTTCAACCCGTCATCCCTATTACACTTAATGATGAGACCAATATTATCAGTCGAACCATATTACCCTTCAGCTCCCAGAGCCATGTTACTGGCGAAGGTGAAGATCAAGCGGGGATGGGTGATGTGGTACAGAGCTTTTTTTACTCACCAAAATCCCCCACACAAAGCGGGCTAATTTGGGGGGTAGGACCGGTTTTGCTACTTCCAACCGGTACGGACAGTGCACTTTCAGGTAAGAAATGGGGGGCAGGTCCAACAGCGGTTCTGTTGAAACAGAGTGGTCCCTGGACCTATGGCGGTCTGGCTAATCATATTTGGGATTACGCCGGAGAACAGAGTCGAAAAAGTGTTAATGCCACTTTTCTCCAGCCATTTGTTTCCTATACCACCCCAGATGCGATTTCTTATTCATTTAACTCTGAATCCACTTACGACTGGACTCAGGATCAGTGGTCCGTGCCTGTCAATTTCAATATCACTAAAGTCACCAAAATTGGCAGTCAGATCATTCAATTTGGTGGAGGATTTCGTTATTGGGTTCATACCCCAGAGGAAACGGGGCCGGAAGGATTGGGTATCCGATTAAATCTGACCTTCCTGTTTCCCCAATAAACATCTGCGCAATAGTCAAAAAATTAGCGTTTAAAGATAATTCCCAGGAGAGTTTTATATTTGCTGTTAAACCGATAGTAAAAGCACTGTTCTTTACCGGGCTTATTGCGATGAATGGTAGTGTCTTTGCTGATGGTACTCAAAAATATGAAGATCCCTTGCTCAAACTACAAGGGACTCCGGATGTCATCAAAAAAGGGCTGGAGACGGATGGTTACAGCTCATCTGTTTTCGCCTGGAACTGGGGGTTATCCGCTTGTGCGTATGGAACAAGTAGTACGTGAATATACCGACGTTCCTTCACTGAAACCTGCCACCAGTTATCGTGCACCACTGAACCAGCTTGGCTGGGCCACTGAGCTGGCAACGCCCGCAGCGAAAGATATGCCAACGGCAAATAACGACACCTTGTATTTAAGTGCTGTCGTTAAACTTGATGAGCCTTATATTCTGACTGTGCCTGATACCCATGACCGCTACTACGTTGTGGATGTCTTTAATATGTGGCAAGAACTTGAACATTACATCGGCAGAAGAACCACGGGCACTAAGCCCGGGAAATATGTATTCGTTCCACCAGGCTGGCAAGGAAAACTGCCGACAGATGCCACTGTTCTGCATGTGTCCACCAATAAGATATGGCTATGGGGCCGCTTGAGCGCGAAACAGGGCGAAGATATGGCCCCGGTGCATGCGTTGCAAAAAGAATTCACCCTAAAATCATTGAGCGGAAAAGTGTATTCGGACACGCTCCCGCCATTACCTGAGCTTAAAAACGATGGTCTGGATTTCTTCCGCTTATTATCTGCTGCATTGAAAGAAAATCCGGTCAAACCTCAGGATAAAGGATTGTTTGGGCAATTCAGTCGCTTTGGTTTGACCAGCGAAGGATTCGACTCTGAGAAGATAGCGCAGCCGATGCTGGATGGAGTGAAGCGTGGTTTGGCTGATGCACCGACTGTTGCAGTTTCTACTCTGGTTAGTACCTCAGAAGAACGAGGCGGCTGGAGTTATGTGCGTGGACTTGATGACTTTGGATTTATCTACCCGCTGTATAAACGTTTAATACCAGAAGGGGAGGCTCCTGGATCAACACATGTAAAACATGAATAGATATAAGCAATCAACTGGGGAGTAACGAGAAAATATAATATTTGTATATTAATACCGCTATTTTAATTAACCGCGAGGGAGCTTGGATTTTACGATAAAAGACATCTGATTAAGCATGTCCATATGCAATATGGTGCCACCAGACCGTCTTCGCAGCGGTATTGTTATAGGTACTTACGCATTCAGAACGGACTGGTATTACGAGCTTTGATCCACTCTTTGCTGATGGGATGAACAAAATGCAATTCGCTGGCGTGCAGCATCATACGCGGTGTCCGTTCTGTACCTGGTAGCAGGATCCCGCCATACAAGTCGCAGCCCAAAATAGGGTGACCCAACTGCTGGCAGTGGATGCGGAGTTGATGAGTACGCCCGGTTTCCGGGGTTAATTGTACCCGCGTTAATGGCAATAACGTCCCGTCTTCTCGCTCTTGATAAAAGCGTTCAATGACCTGATAGCCGGAGCGGGCAGGCTTACCATGGATTGCGCATAGTGACATCAACGGGAACAGTGCCGGGTCTTTGGCTATCGCTGCGTCTATCACCCCTTCGTTGTCCTCCAGATGCCCGCAGAGCAGTGCGCTGTATACTTTGGTCACTGTACGCTGGCTGAATTGTTGGCAGAGGGCGGCATTGATAGCCTTATTGTGGGCAATCACCATCAGCCCGGAAGTGCCGAAATCAAGACGGTGGGCCAGGGTGCAGCCAGGGAATATCTGTACTAGCCGATGATGCACCGAATCTAGATTTTGCGGATTTTTCCCCGAGAGGCTAAGCAGCCCTGCGGGTTTATTGATAAGCACCAGGTGATCGTCCTGATAGAGAATTTCGATCTCGTCATGACACGGCGGGGCAATAAAGGTATCGATAATCGCAGACATCAGGCTACCAGGGCGGAGAGTGGGGACGGATGATAACGAATTTTAAGCTGGCTGACGAATGCGTTGTTACTTCCAGCGTATCGCTCTGGTGTAGTTGATGGTCATTGCTTACCGCGGGGGGAGATAATCAGTATGTCGGAAGAACTCTAAAAGTAAATGGCCCGGATTACATAGATACTTACAGAATCTCATGGCCATACGGTTCGTTTTATTAGTTTCCATTTAAAATCATTCTTTCCATGGCGTCCCGTAGCGTTAAATATATTATTTCAGTAACGCTCTTAAAGAGCTTAAATGATATATAGAAGGCTCGATTGCATTAAATGCTCTGTATTCATTAAACGGAATTCTGAATGTCAGAAGGATTGAAAAGCATATACTATTGCATCCTCTTAAATGAAATTATCATAATTAATCAATCTGTATCAACAAGTAAGATAAAATACGTAATTTGAATAAATAAAATTACAGGCATTCATATGTTTTAGGCCTGACAGGAAAACCCCACCATGTTTTTTCGTCATATATATGTAAGATTCATCCTGGATGTATCTCTGCATTAGGTTGGCATGAAGAATTTAATGCGCGGAGCCAGTTCTGGTACCAGCCCCAAGCTGATGTCGTTATCCGGTTGGAGGGAAACCAGCAGTGATAGCACCGAATCTGCAGAACAGAACGTTCAGTGACACCCGTTTGCCGCGAACTAAATAGCACATTGTTTATTTTGATATTACGAAAAGCATTTTAAAAAGACATGATTTCCTGAGGCCAGCAGTGAATTGGCTTTCCTCTAAAATATGAAAAATACAATTTAGCATGATTTGTTTTGTTTGACGTTGTAGATAACGTACTCTATTAATTATTTTGGAATTGTGAATAATTGCAATCAATTTTTACACGATATTAAGGAGCTAAATATGAGATCATTGGTTTTAAAGGATGAAATAGAAATGCTACTTCAGGATGTGAGGCTTATGAAGAGTTTTGAGCTGAGAGATGATGAAGTTTATCATGCCTTACAAGTATTAGAATTGAGAAGACAAACTGAGAAAATTGAGTTTTTGAAGAAAAACCTCTGTAATAATAAATGATGGTGAAGTGATATTTCATTTTGTATTCTTATGAGCAGGAAAATGAACAGTTACGTATAAAATATTGTTTTGCTGTTTGAGTGTTGGATTGCTATTGTTTAAATAGCAATCCAATTAGTAGCTGGCATGATTGCTGTAGGTTAATAAATTTTCGTACGCTCATTTCAGTATAATTCCTGATAAATTTACGTATGAAACTTTCATTCATGAGCTAAATTTTAGTGTGCCGAACCATCGAGGACTAATTGATTGTTTTTTGGTAAGCTGTTTGATTGAATATAATACATGCATTAATAAATCCCTGGTGTGATTATTAATGCTGGAAATTCTATAGTATTATATTAATTCTGCAATGAAACATCTTCTGATGTTATATCGTCTAATGAGTAAAGAATATCGCTGAGTGTCCTTTTAACTTCATCAAGAACATAAACTCTTTCAATAATTTCACTTTCTATATTGACAGCTAAAGAAAATATATCATTTTTGTTTACTGGCGAACTTTCAGTAAGTGAGTTTTTCATTAACAAATCAAGTCTGTATATGTCAGATGCAATTTTGGGAATGTCATCACATCCTATATCATTCAGAAATGACATGAGATGATCTATCCTATCCTTCATTGAGTTAATTTCAATGCCGAGATTTATGTTGAATTTTTCAGTCATCTACTCACCTGTAATTGATTGTGGGATATTATTTAAAATAACACCAGTAATTATTTAATATTGTTACCTATCCCTATTTTTATTTTTCTGGGTTATATAATGCAAAAGTCAAAGCCTTAATATTTAAGTACACTTCATTATAAGTGAAGTTATTTGCGTATTCAAGTTTTTCTTAACCACTTGTTTATAGGTGATATTATGACGACAGCTAATCATCTGTTAACTGTAAATTGATAATAATCAATTTCGCTGATATTGATTTTTCCACATGACCTATCAGCGATAATTTTTATATAAATATTTTATATATCCATGCACAGAAGTATGCGTGTTAAAAATATACAGCGTATTTGCTCAATGTTTTCCAGGTTAAATTTACCCTTGCATTCATTAAGGGTTTTGCATATTGATTGGCGACTTACTTTCTTTAACTTGGCTATTTCAGATTGTTTAAATCCTGCTGAATACATAACTACAACTTCAAACTGTAGAATTGTAATTTCAGGAAATGATTTGTGTATTTGCTGCAAATGATACTCGCTAATAATACTCATTAAATATGCCTTATCTTTTTTAGAATGTTATGTGTAGCTGTTCTGCTGTTTTTTTGAGTGCCATGCAGATACATTATATGTTTTCAGTATGTTGTTTTTATAGCGTTGCTCGAATTACCGTTACGAGTGGAATATATGTGTGCTGAAGCAATGAAAATGCAGGGTGGCCTTTTATTTAAAATTAATCATATTTTTATATTCATACGGTGAATATAAATTTCAGTATTTCCCCAGGTGAGGTTGTACTACTGGGAAATAATGTACTGCTGAAAGCAATGAGTAGCATTTACCGTGAGGGATTCCGTTTCCATGGCGTTCATCATTAATGTATTGGCAAACAACTATGTTGTTAATGGCAACACTGTTCGTCCTGAGCAGATGTCCGTTAAAGCGTGTCATTGCAATATCTTCGTTGGCTTACACGCAGCAACTTCAGAGTGAAGTTAATGGTTCAGAAGTTGAGCTGAATTAGACTTCTCCATACAGATTGCTAGAGCAAGTCAATCCTGGTCAACGATTTGAAACTGAAAATGTGCATTATGCTTCCTTTGTGAACAATACTCTGGTGCCAGGCTTAAAAACTAACCAGGAAAACCGTCGAGATTCAATATAATCACGACAGAATACATTGTCATTTAATAATCTGGTATCGATAGAATTTATCCTGAATCACCAAAAAGGCAAGGTTATTTAATATCTCTCGAAGATAAAGTGATAAGATTTGAATTCTATTATGCTATTTATTTAAAATATTATTTTTATTTTTTAGATGTGTTATTTGGCGCAGTGAATTACTTTGCTTAAGAAGATGTTTTGCTAAAGCGCCTCCTTTCTATCTGATTGTTTTATTGATACTTTTCTTAAAATGAAATTAACAAACTCACACATCGAAATGGACTGGTGGCCTATTCTCATGGATTCTTATTCATATGATTTCGAGCAGATCTAAACTGAGTGGCATCAGCGTTAATAGTGGTGTGGTAATTTCCTTGTGGTAATTGTGATTGTTGTTTTTATACAAGGTTATTGCGGGGTGAAAAACAACACAGTATTGGATGATTATGTGATTATGAAACAGATAGTAGAGAATGAGTTACATATACAAAATAATGAAAAAGCTAAAGCAACGATAGATGATTCGCTACTTATGTCTCTGTCATGGGTTTGTAAGTATTACAATAAAGATATGTCTGAAGGAGCTTTAATGGCGGGGTTACCCAAAGGGCGATTTCTGTCTCCCCAGCAAAGCTTACAGGCATTGAAAAACGCAGACTTTACGGCAGGTTTGGTTGAACGTGACATCTACAATCTTCCCGAACAACTTTCACCGATCATACTCCTGAGAAAAGAGAATGAAGGTGCGTGCATTTTTCTTAATAAGAGAAAAGATAAGAAAGATAAGGAAAGAAAATCATACGTTTTTACCGTTATTTTCCCTGAAATCAGCCATGATGCCGTAGAAATAACTGACAAAGAGATGCAGGGCTGTTACTCGGGATTTGCCATTCTGATAAAACCTAATGCGAAATATGATAATCGTATTGGTGATGTTGATGTTGCCGCTCCAGGGCATTGGCTCTTGAGTACTATCTGGCGTTATCGTCGTTATTATCGCAGTGCAGCTCTAGCCACTGTACTGATCAATGTCCTGACGCTCGCAAGTATATTTTTCACCATGAATGTTTATGACCGAGTGGTACCCAATCAAGCTTTTGTAACGTTATGGTCATTGGCTGCAGGTGTTATTTTTGCAATGGTCTTTGAAGCAGTGTCGCGCTATATACGTTCACATTTATTGGATGTTGCAGGTAAGAAAGCGGACTTGATTCTTGGCACCATGCTGTTTCGGCAAATGTTATCAATAAAAATGGAGAACAAGCCCGCATCCTCCGGTGCCTTTGCTAACCAACTTAGAGAGTTTGAATCTGTTCGTGATTTTGCTACGTCAGCGACGCTTTCTGCCATTGCTGATATCCCATTTGTTCTATTTTTTGTTGGGGTTATTTTTTCTATAAGTGGAATGCTTGGATTTATTCCTCTTATTCTTTTACCCATCATCGTGACCATCAGCGTACTTATTCAGTGGCCTCTGTCCCGGGTAATGAAAGAAAACTTACGTGAGACCTCACTTAAGCAAGGTGTGCTGATTGAGTCTATTGAAGGTCTGGAGACGCTGAAATCCGTTGGTGGCGAGTCTTACATGCAACGTCGTTGGGAAAATTTCAGTGCGCTCTCAGCCAATACAAGCATGAAATCAAAACGATTATCAGCACTGGCTACGGGTTGTTTTGCTTTCTTTCAACAACTACAAACTGTGCTTATTGTCATTTGCGGTGTTTATTTGATCAGTGATGGCAAGCTGACTCAAGGTGCACTTATCGGTACCGTTATGCTGGCAAGCCGTGCCACTGCGCCACTTGGCCAAATTGTTGGGCTGGCTGTTCGTTTTCAACAAGCAAAAGCAGCGCTCAGTTCTTTGAATCGATTGATGGAAATGCCGGTTGATCGTGATGCCAAAGTGGACTATCTGCCAGAACCTCCGCTGAGAGGACAGATGACGCTAAGGGATGTCGATTTTGGTTATCCGGCTCCGCCAATGCAGCCTGTCCGTCCCGTACTGAAAAAAATTAATATGGTCATCAATCCTGGTGAACGCGTTGCAATCCTCGGGAAAATTGGCAGTGGAAAGTCCACGCTCTTGCGGGTCATGGCACGATTGTATTCACCGACAGGAGGTCAGATTTTTGCGGATGGTCTGGATGTTACACAGATTGATCCGGCTGACTGGCGAAGCCAGGTTGGTTTCGTCAGCCAGGACTCACGACTCTTCTACGGTTCATTACGTGAAAATATCCTTATTGGTAGTCCTTCAGCGACAGCAAAAGAATTTTTACGCGTTCTGAAACTCACCGGGCTTGATCAGGTTGCCGCTCGACATCCGATGGGCATTAACTTACCGATTGGTGAAATGGGTGAGGGGCTTTCTGGGGGACAGCGCCAGCTTGTTTCTTTAGCTCGTAGCCTTATTGCTTGTCCTTCGATGTTGTTAATGGATGAACCAACCAGCTCAATGGACACACAAACTGAGGCTCAGTTTATTGCTCATCTGAAAAATTCAACACAGGGTCAGACACTCGTTGTTGTGACCCACCGTCCGTCACTTTTAACGCTGGTTGATCGGATTATCGTTGTTGATGACGGAGCAATTATTACTGACGGACCCAAAGAAAAAGTCATGGCGTCATTGTCTGGAAACAACAAAACAGTCTCTCCAGAGGCAAAAAACAAACCGGCTCCAGTTCAAGAAATAAAAGCAACCACAACGGCTGTTAATGTAGAAAAAGAAGTGGGAGGGGTTGCGCAATGAAGCTATCGAAAAAGAAAAATGACGATGTCATAAGTGCTGAAGATGCAGCGTTCATGAATGATGTACGAGAGTCACTCCTCTCACAAACAACACCAGGTTCCAAAATAGTCCTGTATTTGATTTTTACGATTTTTGCCGGTGGTTTGATTTGGGCGCATTTCGCGAGAGTTGAAGAGATAACGCAAGGGGACGCAAAAGTTATTTCGAAAAGCCGTGAGCAGGTCATCCAAAGCCTTGAAGGCGGGATTCTGGAAAAAATGTCTGTTTCTGAAGGGCAGGTCGTTGAAAAAGATGAAATTCTTTTGAGGCTCGACCCCACTCGTTCAAACTCAAATTATAAAGAGACGTTGTCAAAGGTGGTGGGTTTACAGGGCTCCATCGATCGTCTCACCGCTGAGGCTTATAACAAGCCGTTGAGTTTTAGAAAATCTGTCACTGACCCTGAAGTTATTCGTCAGGAGACGCAGGCATATAAGAGTCGAAAGCATGACCTTGACTCCGGTATTAAAGCATTGCAGCACAGTTATGATCTAACCGCGAAAGAAGTGAACCTTGCGTTGCCACTCGTAAAGCAAGGGTTAATGTCGGAAGTTGAGTTATTGCGTACGCGCCGGCAGGCAACTGATCTTCAATCTCAAATCGTAGAAAAAGAGAACAAATTCAGAGCTGATGCCAATTCCCAACTGACTAATCTGCAATTAGAGCTTTCGCAGGCACAAGAGACGCTGATTGGACGCAAGGACATTCTGAACCGCACAGTCATTCGAGCGCCTGTAAAAGGGACGATTAAGGATATTAAATTTAATACCCTCGGGGGCGTTATTCAGCCCGGTGAACATATTATGAGTATTGTTCCGCTGGAGGATCAGCTATTGGTTGAAGCGAAAGTTAAACCTGCTGATGTGGCCTTCCTGCGGCCAGGCTTACCCGCAACGGTAAAAATCACAGCCTATGATTTCAGCATTTATGGCGGGTTGAAGGGCGTAGTACAACAAATCAGTCCCGGTACGATAAAAGATGAGCAACAGCAGGCTAAAGGTCGTCCGGACGATACTTATTATCAGGTGATGGTACTCACAAATTCAAGCAGCTTGCATGTCAAAGATAAAGTGCTGCCAATTATTCCTGGAATGATAGCCAAAGTAGAGATTAAAACGGGTGAGAAAACCATCCTTGATTATCTCCTGAAGCCTATTTTCAAAGCTCGCGAAGCATTCCGTGAACGATAGATATAATACAAGTGATGGTTTTTAAAATGAATAGATCCAAAGAAGTGAAGTCTTTTTTAATGCTGTGCTTTATTTCATATAATTCCATGTTTATATCGTCTGCATTTGCGAGCATCAAAAATTCTGATTATAAGTCAGATTTTTATGACAACGATGCCTGGCAAAATAATCGTGATAATAAATTTATCACTGCCGGCGATTCTGTGGCAGCTAATCATTCGATTCGTTCTCAGAGTGTAAAATCTTATCTGGCAAGAATTGCTTTGGCAGCTAAAAACTATACACCTCAATTGCGGGAGGCTTTATCGACTTACGATGCTGCCAATGCAGATGTTAAACAGGCTGAAGGACAACGTTATCCTCAAGTTGATATTGGGGTGCAATCCAGCCCTGTACAATTTGGTTCGGGAGCTCGCGTAGATAAACAAAACATGACCAACGGCCTTTCTGTCAATATGAAAACACCCGTCTTTGATTGGGGCTATAACAGTAAAACTATCAAAAGCAAGTCATATACGGCAGAGGCTGCTAATGCTAACTATCAGGCACAATATGAGGATTCATCTTATCAGGTGTGCTCTTTGCTTTCAGAGTTAGCCAAGCAAAAATCAATTTATAACCTCAGCCAAAGTTTTGTTATTCGCATGCAAAAACTTGTCGCAATGATAGGGGACATCAGTAAGGTCGATTCTGGCCGTGTGAGTGAATTGACACAAGCACAGGCACGCCTGTTGCAAGCTGAAGCTTCGCGAGATAGCGCAGAGTCTAAAATGCGTGATGCTGAAATATCGCTTCAAAAACTGACAGGAATCTCTTCATACGATGATTTACCTTCATCGGCACTATGGGATTTACATTTGGATCACCCGGATGATCTGTTAAAAGACGTTATGCATCATCCTTCAGTTGTTCAGGCTGAGAATCAGGCGCTGGCTGAGCTGGAGTCCGCAAAAGCAGTGAAAGCCAGTGACCTGCCAAAACTTGAATGGGTCGTTACAAAAACAGTTCCCATTAACAAGGGAGCCTATGAAGAAGCATGGCAAACTTATTTGAATGTCAGTTGGGGAATATTTCGAGGTGGTTCAGCGAATGCTGCCGAAGAAGCTGCTGCATTACGTGCTCAGGCTGCTGCGGAAAAAATCAGTGAACAGTCTATTTCTCTGACCAGCAAGGTCCGCTCAGGCATTCATAATGTTAAATCGATGCTTGATCAATCTCGCCAATATCATCAGTTGGTTATTGAGACAGATAAGGTACGAAAAGACTTCTTTGAACAATGGCGTCAGTTAAATACACGCAGTTTGCTTGATGTGTTAACAGCGGAAAGCGATCATTATAATAATCAGGTCAATGAAGTTAGTACCCGATTTAGTGCATATACCAATATTTTCAGTAGTTATTCTAATGCTGGCAAGCTTAATGCTTGGCTAGGTATTAATTGAGTTTTATATTTTCGAAAGTATTTTTTTAATTAACGATGAGTCTTCTTTTATTCTTTGAATGTGCTAGCAAAAGAATAAAGCCAATGAGTTATGCGATTTTTTGAAATTTAGAAAACAACATTTACTTCTCATATTTATATTTGAGGATTAATTTCTACCATACATGCAAAAGATGATAAGTAGATCGTTTTTGCATGGAAGGTTCGCCTGATATCCAGGAATAAGCAAACGTTACAAGGAGACGACTATGGGTCGTATTATTCTTACCACCCGGGACGGTATTAATTCCGGCGTGTCATACAATCTGAATTCAACAGCTTCATCAGTTGAAAGTCTTATTTTGCCAGCGGTTCAAAAAGGATCATATCTGTTAGCAGATACTGATACCGGAAGTGTGTCAGATGCTGTGTATCTGAGCCGCGTGGGTGACAATCTTAATATCCACCTGTCCGAGTCGGCAGTACCAGCGGCTGTTATCGAGGGGCATTTTGCATCCCCTTCTATGCTGATGACGCCTGTATCAGAAAATACAATGCAGGTGGTTGATACCTTTAGCTTGCAAAGTGGGGCTGCGCCGCAAGCTCTGCCACAACCTGGCGCCTCAGATGCTGCCATTTTTGTCGACAGTGCGGCAGATAACGAAGGGACCAGCCAGGGCGACCTTGCGAGTGGCGATGCGACTGACGCTACGTTGCCTGTTTTACAGGGGCATGTGGATGGTGGCGCAGGTCTGGTGCTGGAAATCTATGCCAATACCAACTTAGTGGGTCATGCCACTGTTGGTGATGATGATAGCTGGAGCTTCACGCCATCGGCTGCTCTGGATCCGGATGCTCAGTATAACTTCCAGGCTCTGTTACAAGATCCAGGCGGTGATGCAATCTTTATCTCTATGCCATTCGTTGTTGATCATGTTGCTGATGGTGCACCTACCGATAATCTGGCTGTTCCGGGTGACAATATTGATCTGATTGACATCAGTGGCGTGACGGATGATGTGGGTCTTCACCAGGCTGAAGTGAGCAATGGTGGTGTCACTGATGACCTGAATCCGGTTCTGCATGGCAGTGTCCCTGGTGCGGAAGGGCTGATTCTGGAAATCTTCAGTAACACCCAACCAGTAGGTACCGCAATCGTAAATGATGACGGCACCTGGTCATTCGACGTACCTACGCTGGAAGCTGGCGCAGAGTATACCTTTGATGTGCTGCTCCGCGATCCGGGTGGTGACTCTAAATTTATTTCCATGCCATATACCATCAGTACCGGTATGGATTTACTCACCCCAATCATTACCGAAGTTGTGGATAGTGTGAAAGGAGTGACAGGCGATGTTACCAATGGTGGCCTGACCAATGATTCGTTACCGGAAATCCACGGTTCTGCAGATCCAAGCGCCGTCATTCGTCTTTACGATGGTGAAACACTGCTGGGTTCCACCACTGCAGATGCATCGGGTTCCTGGGTATTCACCCCGGAAGTTGAGCTGGCCGAACAGGGTCTGCACACTATTACCGCAACGGCGTCTGATGCTGATGGTGTTGAAACGGCACATTCTGAAGTTTTTGACCTGACTCTGGATACGGTTATTGATGCACCGGTGATCACTGGCATTTATGATGATGTGGGTGTGCAACAAGGGAACGTCGAGAATAATGGGGTGACCGATGATCGGCTGTTGTTGCTATCGGGAACTTCCGAAGCGAACAGTACTGTAACAATCACTATGTTTGGCGGTGGTGGGATAAGGTATACCCTTGGCCAGGCCACAACAGACAGTACGGGTCAGTGGCAATTTCAAATGACCCGCAATCCGTCAGCACAAGCGCTTGGCAGGCTGACATTTAGAGTTGGCGCCACAGATGAAGCCGGTAATACGAGTGCGAGCAGTCCTTATTACGTCGTACATGAGGTGGCGGCAAATACGGATGATACGAGCACCCCGGATGCTGCGACTGACCAGGTATTGACTGACGATGTAGCCCCTATCATCGCACCTATCAATGACGGCGACAGCACGAATGACAACACGCCGACGTTCTCAGGTAATGCGACACCGGGTGATACTGTCGTTGTCTATGACAACGGTGCAGCGATCGGTTCTACCACTGTTGCGGATGACGGCACCTGGAGCTATACACCGGATGCAGCACTGGACGATGGCGCTCACAGTTTTGATACCGTTGTAGTTAACCCGAATAACGGTAACGAAAGTGGTCACTCGGATCCTATCGACTTCACCGTTGATACTACGTCTGAGACACCTGTTATCACTAATGTGTCCGATGATAAAGCACCGGTTACAGGTGATGTGTCGAATGGTGGTTCAACCAATGACACCACGCCAACACTGGAAGGTACTGCAGAAGCGAACAGCGTAGTTAACATTTATGCTAATGGTGCGCTGGTTGGTTCGACGACTGCAGATGCTAATGGTGCGTGGAGCTACACGTCACCGGAGCGTGGCGAAGGTGATTACATCTTTACCGCACAGGCGGTCGATAAAGCCGGTAATCTCAGTGACATGTCTGGCCCGTACGAGATCATTATCGACACCACGGCACCGGATACCATTGATGTACTTTCCCCGGATAATCTGACCGTAAACGATGACGTGGGTGATGTTACAGGCCCGATAGCGAATAACGGTGTAACAGATGATGCTACGCCTGAGTTCTCGGGTAAAAACCAGCAACCAGGCGATATCATTACCGTGTCCGACAACGGCACAGTAATTGGTTCTGCGCTGGTACAGCCAGACGGTACCTGGTCAATGACGCCAGAGACGCCACTTGCTGAAGGTGATCATGCCATTACGCTGGTTGCCACTGATGAGGCTGGTAACGCCAGTGCACCGTCAGATCCATTCGACTTCACCGTTGATTTGACCCCTCCGGATGCGATTGATGTGACCGTGCCGGACAATCTGATTGTGTTCGATGACGTGGGTACTATTACAGGTGATATCGCCGAAAATGGTGTAACAGATGACGCATCCCCTCAGTTCTCAGGTAAGAATCAGGAAGCGGGTAATATCATTTCTGTGTCCGATAACGGTACGGTAATTGGTTCTGCACTGGTACAGGCTGATGGTACCTGGTCAATGACGCCAGAGACCCCACTCGCCGAAGGCGATCAGATAATCACGCTGATTTCCACCGATCCGGCAGGTAACCAGAGTGCACCATCTAACGCATTCGATTTCACGGTCGATTTGACAGCACCTGATGTTATCGATGTGACCGCTCCGGATAACCTGATAATCATGGATGCTGTTGGGGCAATTAAGGGTCAGGTTGCAGAAAACGGGATTACCGATGATAACGACCCTGTGTTCTCAGGTAAGAATCAGGAAGCGGGTGATATCATTACTGTGTCCGATAACGGTACAGTAATTGGCTCTGCGCTGGTACAGGCGGACGGTACCTGGTCAATGACACCAGCGACTCCATTAGCTGATGGTATTCAGAAGATAACATTGATTGCTACCGATCCGGCAGGCAACCAGAGTGCGCCGTCTAGTGAGTTTGATTTCACCGTTGATACCACGGGTGGCACTATTACACTGGATACTGTTGCTGATGACGTTGGTCCAATTACGGATCTGCTGGTCAATAATGATGTTACTGACGATGCAACGCCGACGCTCAACGGTACGGCAAATGCCGGTTCGACAGTCATTGTTTATGACAATGGTACGGTGCTGGGCTCTGTGACGGCGAGTACTGATGGAACCTGGACGTTCACTCCTGCCGCTAATTTGGCCGATGGTGCGCACAGCTTTACTGCTACCGTCGTCACCCCTGCGGGTGGTGAAAGCAAGCCTACTGACGCGTTCAACATCACCATTGATACCGTTGCTCCAGATGTTATTGATGTGACTGCTCCGGATAACCTGTTGGTGATGGATAATCTTGATCCTGTCATGGGTGCCGTTGATGCCAATGGTGTGACCAACGATAACGATCCAGTTATTTCTGGTAAGAATCAAGAGGCTGGCAATACGGTTATCGTATATGACAATGGCGCAATTATCGGTTCTGCTTTGGTGCAGGCTGATGGCACCTGGAGCCTGAAACCAGAAACTCCACTGTCAGAAGGTGCGCAGTCTATCGAGCTGGTAGCAATGGATCCTGCGGGTAACGAGAGTGCGAAGTCCGCTCCGTTTGATTTCACTGTAGATACCGTGGCTCCAGACAGTTCCGATGTCGTTATTCAAGATGATACCGGTAAAGACATCCCTGCAGACGGGACCACTGGCGACAATACACCGACGTTTAGTGGAGATGGCGAGCCGGGTACGACTGTTATCATTAGTGATAACGGTAACGAGATTGGTACTGCTGTTGTTGATCCTGATGGTCACTGGGATTTCACACCAGAAACGCCGCTTGATCCAGGCGAGCATACCATTGACACCGTGGTTGTTGATGATGCAGGTAACGAGAGCGATCCGAGTGCACCTATCTCCTTTGGGGTTATCAACGAAGGTTCTGTTGACGTCGATACTGTTGCTAAAACCGTCTTTAATGTCGGTGACTCGTTGACGCTGGATAACGGCCTGACGATGACCTACACCAAAGGTGGTGTTGATGGTACAAGCCATAACGCTTACGAAGAGATAACCACCAAAGGTACCGCGTTGTTTGCGCCAGATTTAGGCAAGCAGGCAATGACGCTGCTCGCAAATTCTGAAATGCGTTTTGATTTCGGGGCGACGAATGCTGTCAGCTTTGATGTCAACAGTGCTAACTATGCTGGAACCACGGCAAATTATTACGATGCAGACGGTAATCTCCTGCATTCGCAAGATGTTGCCCCGCAGTCAGGTAAGGCTGTCGACACGGTTGCCTGGGAAGCTCCAGCAGGTCAGTTGATCGCCTACATGACCATTGATGTTGGTCCGGAAAGTGGCAGCGACGTTCTGATCCGTGTAGATAACTTCGTTTGGGGTGATGCTGCGGTAGCAACTCCGTTGCTGGCCACTATGCAATACGACGCGCACACAGATACTGTTCCTGTGGATAGCGAGTCGTCTGCTGTGGTGTTGGATGCAACGCTTGTTGCTGCACCAGCGCATTCAGATGCCAACATGGCAGTGGCGGAAAACCACACTCTGGCGCTGAGCCTGAATGATGTCCTTACCCACGGTGAACAGAATCTGTTCGTTGATGACGGTAAAACTCAGGTATCCATTCAGGGCCAGGCCGGTGATCATGTCGAGCTGGCAGGTATCCATGAAGAAAGCCTGGCGCAACATGGTTCTGTTACGAGTGGTGGTGTTGCATATGACATCTACACAGTGGCAGGGACTAATGCTGAGCTTTTGATTCAACATGGTTTGGATCTGCATGCGGATACAACGCACTCCTGATAACTTAGGTTATATAACGTAGTAACATGCCAGCCATTTTTATGGCTGGCATTTTTATTGTCAAAAATCGATAACCACGGAGAATAAACGTGGTTATCGATTTTTGACAAGTAGCGGCTACCGGTTGTTATTTTAATATAACCGTCAGTGTATTTAGAATCGTGATTTTTAATTCTGGAAAGAAGGTATAGCAGCCAAAAAAAACGCCCACGGAGGTAGGCGAAAAACGATGAAATTGATTTGTAATACCCCTGGTAAATCCTTTGTTCTTGTGGGGGAGCGTTGTGTTGTTGTATGAAGAACATTATCACTTCATATGTTTGGTGTCATTCAAATATGTTTATTTAAATACTTGAATTGAATGAGGTTGTTCGTTTTTGGAATGCGCTAAAAACGCTAATCAACAGCGTTTGAATTAAAAAGTAAGTACTTTGTTGTTAAATGTTCATAGCCATAACTGAACGAATGCAGGTGAAGTGATGAGGAGATAGCCAGGCTATATCATTTGCTTAGGTCGCTAATTACTAGCATAGCGTTATTCTATTTATTAAAAAAATACATTTCATTTGGTTTGTTGGTGAGAGGTCTTTAGGTGTGATAATTTTGCTCAAGTAGAATCATTGTGTGTATTTCCTCGGTTATTATTTTGCAGAGTTGGCCATTAGTAAATTTGACAGTACGGAATCACCATTTCATTGTCGGCTGTTTGTAGAAATGAATATTTCACATTCATCATTAATTTAATTCCTGTGGGTGAATATAAAGCCCCAGGGAAGTTAATATAAAGGAAACTTATAAGTGGAATCCAAGGCAATTAAGGTTGTTGTCATTGATGGTAAAAAAGTAGAAAAAACCATCACATTACAACCGGGAGCGGCACCTGAAGCGGTATCCATTGACGGTATACCTGATGGCAAATACATCCTTGTTGAGGATGGGTCCAATGTCGCACCAGAAAATATCACGGTCAAACGGGTTGGTGACGATCTCTACATCAGCACTGAAGGGTCTGATACAGAACATCCGCAATTGATCATCCGGGAATTTTACAAACACCCAGGTACTGTCATTGGGATGGGAGAGGACGGTGCCTATCACGATTATGTTGATGTGTATGGCCATGATAGCCAGGTATTGAATGATGCATCTCCGGTTCCATTAGCGCTTGGAGACGATAATGTTGCGGCTGTTGACGGTTTGTATGCCGCAGCCGCTGATTCCGATGGAATTGGTTATCTGCCGCTTTTAGCCGGACTTGGGGCGTTAGGTCTGTTAGGTGGAGCTGCTGTTGCACTGGCACATCATAATAACAGCGATGACAGCAACGTGAGTGCGAGTAATTCCACCGATGTTCCTGATACGTCAGGCAACTCAGACAATTCAGATACACCGAATACATCAGACAATTCAGATACACCGAATACAGATGTCGTTGTTCAACCAGGAACGCTGGATTCTGCTATCGACGATGTAGGTAGCATCGCAGGCGAAATCAGCGCCACCGTGCCGACTGACGACAACAAACCGACTTTTAATGGTAGCGGCGTGGAACCTGGTAATACCATTATCATCCACGATACTGATGGCTCGGTCATCGGTTCGACCACAGCCAACGACGACGGCACCTGGGCCTATACCCCTACTGATGCGCTTAGTGATGGCGAGCATGATATTAGTGTGGTGGTTGAGGATCCTAATGGAAATACATCTGTTCCTTCAAACACAATTATCATTGATATTGACACCGTAGCACCAGGTGCCGTGACGGATAAAACCCTGAGCGATGATGTGGGTTCTGTGCAGGGGGAAATCCTCCCCGAGGGCACCACAGATGACAATCAGCCAGCCTATGCAGGTAAAGCTGAAGCAGGTGGCGTGGTCACTATTTATGATAATGGCACTGAAATTGGCACAGCTGTTGTAGGTGATGATGGTAACTGGAGCTTCACTCCTGCAACACCTTTGGCAGACGGTCAGCATAGTTACACGACTACTGTAACTGACATCGCAGGCAATCAAAGCAGTATTGATGACCCGTATAATTTTACGGTTATCCCTCCGGCACCGGAAGTTTTAACAGTCAATGATAATGTTGGTACTCAGCAAGGAGAGCTTGCTAGTGGTGATGTGACTGACGACAACAAACCCGTGATTACTGGCAACGGTGCAATTCCAGACGACATCATCACCATTTATGATAATGACACTGTTATTGGTTCGGCTGTAGTTGATGCCAATGGTGACTGGAGCGTTACACCTGCAGCGGCTCTTGACGATGGAACCTATGATTTCACCGCAACGCAAACAGATGCAGAAGGGCAGGCAAGTGCCAGCTCCTCAGATTTTGCCGTCACTATTGATACTAGCTCATCAGTTCCACCCGTCCCATCTGGCCCATTAGTTTCTGGCGAAGATAATTTTGATACTGACTCTAAATATCAGTTTAGTGCTGTAGGCGATTCAGTAACGCTGGATTCTGGGATTACCATGACCTATTTGAAAGAGGGCGTGGATGGTTCAGCAAAAAATACCTATACAGAAATAACAAATAAGGGTCTGGGTCTTCTGGTTCCAGATTTTGGTGCTCAGGCTCTGGTTGCCCTGGCCAATTCGTCACTGCGGGTTGACTTTGGTGGTGAAACAGACGCGGTGAGTTTTAAGGTGCAAAGTGCCAACTTCCCTGGAAGTTCAGTCGCTTATTTTGATGCTAATGGGGAACAGATTTTCTCACAGGATATTCCAGTTGTTGGAAGTTCTATTGCTGTTGTCGACTGGCATGCTCCGCAAGGGCAGAGTATTGCTTATATAGAAATTAATGTTGGTGCAGAAAGCGCCAGCGATGTTGCTATTCGTATGGATGATTTCAAATGGGGAGATAGCGTTGATCCCCTTTTACTTTCCTCCGTTCAGCATGCAGCAATTCCGGACGTTACGTCTGCAGTGCAAGGAATTGAAGGTTATTCCCTTCATTCTGTTCTGGATACAGCAACGCAACAGGTTGGCAATGTGGTTCAGGTGTCTCAGAGTCGCGCTCTGGATATCAACGATCTCTTGTCGCATGCAAGTAAGGATCTGTTTGTTAAAGATGGTCACCAGCAGGTTGAGCTGTCAGGAAATGATAGCCACCTGTCAGCAGAGGGTGTCGCAACGGTACTGCATAATGCCCAGTGGACTGAAACAGGTTCTGTACAAGCTGGTGGCGTGACATATGACGTATATAACCACGATAACAGCTCTCTCGATGTGTTTGTGCAACACGATAACATGCATGCCATTTAATTAAATATTTGAAAATACCACTAATATCGCTGTTCAAATTATGAACAGCGATGGAGTAAACTATGTCTATTGTTAAAACAAAAATTCTGACGTCGAGCATTGTAATACTTGCTGCACTCTCAATATGTTCAGCGGCTCAGGCTATGGAAAACCAAAATAATAAGCAGCAGAGTGCCTATCAGCCGGTGGCAGATGTTGCTGCGGGTCAAGCTCAGGTTGTGTATTACCGTTCCGGGGATATGTCCAAAGCAGCAAAGAATGCAGACATTTATGTCGATGGTGAGTTTCAAACCGCCTTACCGCCAGCAATGTATACCGCATTTTGTGTGCCAGCAGGTCGCCACAGTTTGGGAGCATACATTGGAGATGATCCGTTATATAAAGGCAAAAAAGAAAATCTTCGCGAGATAATGCTTGAAACTGGAAAAACCTATTATGCAGAAGTAGATGAATCAGCTTTGAATGTACTGAATGTGGTTAAGAAAAGTCAGGCAACACCCGTATTGCTGAATACCAAACATCAGGATGTGTTGTTATCCCGAGCCTCAGCAGTCACACCATGTAAATATCTGTACACTGATCATGTATTGTCTGGTGATGTGCTGTTTGATTTTGGTAAATATTCCGAGCGGGACCTCAAGCCTGAAGGGCGTGAAGCCATTCATAAACTGGCTCAGACGGAAATGCCGGATGCAAAAATCACGGTGATTGGCCATACCGATCCAATAGGTAAAGAAAGCCGTAATCTTGTTCTTGGCCTGAAGCGTGCACAGACCGTTCGCAATATTCTCATCGAAAATGGTATTAAGACAGAAAATGTTACTATTTCATCTTCAGGGAGTAAGGAGCCTTTGGCTACGGGGTGTGAGTCTCAGAGCAGAACATTAAAAATTCAATGCTATGCACCTGACCGTCGGGTCGTTATACGTATTTCCCGACACTGATCGAATTGATGAATAAAAGAGGATAAGTTCTCTGCCTCTTTTGTTTTATTAAAATAATATTTTAATTAATTAATAGTGCGAGCTCCGGATTTTGTTTAATTGCTGTAATGCGCGATGATTTTATTCTTGTAAATCAATTTGTTGAGTGTGTTATTGTCATCGCTTTGTTCTTTTTGATATTCGTTGTATTTTTGTAATTAGTGATGTGGTATTTTATGAAACTCCGAACGCATCTGTACCTATTAAATTTGAAATAAGTTAATATGTTTGTATAATTTATGATGTTGACCACGCCAGGTGGCTCTGATATGGAGTGCTGCTGTGGTTTGGATGGAATTTAAGTATTTGATAGATGTTAGTTTATAATAATATTATAGGATGTCGAAAATGAGCTCGCGAGATTTTGATCTGAACTCTTTACTTATACTCAATGCAGTTATTGAGTGCAGGGGGGTAACAGCAGCCGCAAAAAAAATGTCAATGTCACCCTCATCAGTAACATACGCAATTAATAAAATAAGAAGGATGACATCCAATCCGATATTTACACGCTCTAAAAGTGGCATAGTTCCGACCACTCTTGCGATGGAGCTAAACCAGCGATATATAAAGGCAATGTCATTAATACATGACGGACTTGATTTTTCAAAAAAAATTAAAGAGGATGATGTATTAAGAACGATAACCATTAGCACCTATACTTTCATGGAGCTTTGGATGTCTTATGCTGCATGCAGTAAGGAAAAAATAATGGGGGGGATATCTTTTAACTTTGTGAATCGTCCGGGCGTAAACGATAACCGGATAGCCAAGCTCAGGAACCATGAAATAGATATTGATATTGGTGGCCTGCTTCCAAACGATGCCTCAATCATTTCACAAAAACTTTTTTCCTCACCTTTTAAAGCACTTGTTAGCAATAATCACCCAACAATAAAAGACAAGCTAACGCTTAACGACTGGAATGAAAGCAAACATGTAAAATGGGTGTTAACAGATGATGAAACATTGAATCAAAGTGGTGATGCAAATATTGTTAACGAGTTAACAAACCGTAATGTTGAGATTTGTTCTGCATCATCGATAAATTCATTTATGATTTGTGCATTATCTGATTACATTATGCTAGTACCGGAGTATCTGGAGTCTTTTTTGGGCAAAATATTGCCGGTAAAATTTTTTGACTTACCCTTCCAGACAACAATGACCTCAACGGTATTTGTGCATTACCATCGTTCAGCGCGGCGAAAACAAATAATATCAAAATGTTTGTCGGCATTAGATAGCATCTCATCACAATCAGTTGAATAATCTAATAAATGATTTTTTACAGGATACTATTGATAAATAGGTGCGCTGATATACATAGATGACATCGTTACACCTTGTTCCCACCCACTCATCGTGTCGTTTAGATAAACTGATTCAATCCTGTTGCATAAAAGATAAGCTTTACTTATTTATGCGCTGGAGCTAAATTTGGTTGTTATTGTGATTTATTCTGAAAATATATAATGATTATGGTTTTTCATTGGTTGTTTATTTTGTTGTGTTTTTTTGACCTGATTTATTACGATGATATAAATACAAAAAAACAAGCCGATTTCCAAGCTTGTTTTTTTTCGCATGCCGAAAGTGTACATAAATTTTTTTGACTGCCAGTGCCGCTGAACGCTTTGCTTTCAATGTAATGATTAACATTATCTTATTTGTTTGAATTTGAGTTTTAATAAAGTCACATATAACTATTCTGTTGGGGTATGTAATGACCTCCTTTGTGGGTAAGTGTGTGTTTATTAAGTAATGTGTCGCCAATTTTTTCTGTTGCAATATTTGAAAGGTTTATTTTTAATTTTAGGTTTTCCACGGTGCTCTTATGTGAATTATATTTATTTCCCGCAGCTTGTTATGATTAATTTTATCGATCTGCCGGACTCCTGGTCCGTATTTAATTCACGGAATATTGATTAAAAACTAAAAAAGGTAATAAATATGAGTCAGAACAGCACTGACCGTAACACCCTATCTGTCAACCTCTTGGCCTCCCTCGCCGCCACAGATAACCAGTTCGACCCGACACCAGCAGCGCCTGGCGTGGTTAATATTGACACTGTTAAGGATGATGTCGGGCAGAAGACCGGTGTTATCGGCAATGAGGGACTTACTGATGACCTGACTCCGACCCTGGGTGGATTCGTGGACGGCGGCGCAGGTATTGTTATCAGTATCTATGCCAATACCGAA
>NZ_VEXQ01000036.1 GCF_006376615.1 Buttiauxella sp. B2 | reverse complement strand
AAATCAAATTTTGGAGCGGGAAACGAGACTCGAACTCGCGACCCCGACCTTGGCAAGGTCGTGCTCTACCAACTGAGCTATTCCCGCTCTGTGTAACGCTGCAAATTCTGCATCGGTACGGGAGGCGCATTATACGAGAATTCGTTTTAGTCGCAACCCCTCCAAAGCATTTTTTTCACGAATTTAGTTTGAATGGTGATTAAAACGACAAAACGATTAAATTACCAACGAAGGAGGAGTTTTGCTCCTCCTACTCACTTTTTAAAGCTTAATAAAATTCTCGCGGTAAAACGCAAGCTCAGCCACCGACTCACGAATATCATCCATTGCCTGATGGGTGCCCTGCTTTTTGAAATCAGCCAAAATTTCAGGTTTCCAACGGCGCGCCAACTCTTTCAGGGTGCTGACATCCAGATAACGGTAATGGAAATAAGCTTCCAGTTCGGGCATATACTTAAACAGGAAACGACGATCCTGGCCGATGCTGTTCCCGCAAATTGGCGAGCTATTAGCGGGAACCCACTGCTTGAGAAACTCAAGCGTTGCCAGTTCAGCCGCACGATCGTCCAGGGTGCTCGCTTTAACGCGCTCAACCAGGCCGCTGCCAGTATGGGTACGCACATTCCAGTCATCCATCAGCGCCAGTTGTTCGTCAGACTGATGAACCGCGATAGTTGGCCCTTCGGCGAGGATATTCAAATTGGCGTCAGTAACCAGAGTGGCGATTTCAATTATGCGATCCCGCTCGGGGTCAAGGCCGGTCATTTCTAAATCAATCCAAATCAGATTGTTTTCATTTCCACTCATGCTATTTTCCACCCTTCTTGTGCGTAGCCCACCCGTGACGATGGGTTAACTCGTATAAAATAGTGTGTATCATAGAGGTTTTGCCCACCACGGGCGACCAGGAGCCAGTAAGATTGAGCAAAAATAAACTCTCCAAAGGACAGCAGCGCCGGGTTAGTGCAAACCATCAGCGTCGGCTTAAACAGACTGTGGAGAAAGCCGATCCTGACGACTCTCAGTTTGGCGAACCGCGCGATGGTCGCGTAATCAGCCGCTTCGGCCAGCATGCCGATGTTGAATCACCAGGTGGTGACGTTCACCGTTGTAATATTCGCCGCACCATTCGCTCGCTCGTTACTGGCGATAATGTGGTCTGGCGTCCAGCAAAAGAAGCAGCGGCTGGCGTAACCATAAAAGGCATTGTTGATGCGGTGCACGAACGCACCACGGTCCTGACCCGCCCTGATTTCTATGACGGCGTAAAACCGATTGCCGCAAACATCGACCAAATTATCGTGGTTTCCGCGATTTTGCCTGAGCTGTCACTGAATATTATTGACCGTTATCTGGTCGCGTGCGAAACCCTCGACGTTGAGCCGCTGCTAGTACTGAACAAAACCGATTTGCTAGACGAAGCAGGCTTGAAGTTCGTTAACGAACAGATGGATATCTATCGCAAAATTGGTTACCGCGTGCTGATGGTTTCCAGCCACAAAGTGGAAGGCCTGAAAGAGCTTGAAGAAGCACTGATCGGGCGCGTCAGTATTTTTGCCGGGCAATCAGGCGTGGGTAAATCCAGTCTGCTGAATAACTTGCTTGGTTTTAAAGAAGTCCAGATTCTGGTTAACGATGTGTCTGACAACTCAGGTTTGGGCCAGCACACGACCACAGCCTCACGTCTGTACCACTTCCCAGGGGGTGGCGATGTTATCGACTCCCCAGGCGTACGTGAGTTTGGTTTGTGGCACTTAGAACCGGATCAAGTCACCCACGGATTCATTGAATTCCACGACTATTTGGGGCACTGCAAATATCGTGACTGCCGCCACGATAACGATCCTGGCTGCGCACTGCGTGAAGCCGTTGAACGTGGGGACATCGCTGAATCGCGCTTCGATAATTACCATCGCATACTGGAAAGTATGTCTGAGGTAAAATCGCGTAAAACCTTTTCCGATACTAACCGCTGACAATTAAGCTGGGCATCGCTAAAATCGCGCTCCTTTTTTGTGTATGCCCACGAAAACGTGTACTTAGCCAGGAGGCTATTTTGTTAGACAACTTTAAACTTTCGCTCCAGTACATCTTGCCTAAACTTTGGCTGACTCGCCTGGCAGGCTGGGGTGCAAGCAAACGAGCGGGTTGGTTAACCAAACTGGTTATCGACATGTTCGTTAAGTACTACAAAGTCGATATGCAGGAAGCACAGAAGCCAGACACTGCCAACTATCGCACCTTCAACGAATTCTTCGTTCGTCCGCTGCGCGACGATGTTCGCCCGGTGAATACAGACCCGAATGTGCTGGTAATGCCGGCAGATGGCGTGATTAGCCAGCTGGGCCCGATCGAAGAAGACAAAATTTTGCAGGCAAAGGGCCATAATTACAGCCTGGAAGCTCTGCTCGCTGGTAACTACCTGATGGCTGATTTGTTCCGTAACGGCAGCTTCGTTACCACTTATCTGTCACCGCGTGATTACCACCGTGTACATATGCCGTGTAACGGTATTTTGCGCGAAATGATTTACGTGCCGGGCGATCTGTTCTCCGTGAACCATTTAACGGCGAAAAACGTACTGAATCTGTTTGCCCGTAACGAACGAGTTATCTGCCTGTTCGATACCGAGTTTGGCCCGATGGCGCAAATTCTGGTTGGTGCCACCATTGTTGGTAGCATTGAAACCGTCTGGGCGGGCACCATCACGCCACCACGTGAAGGCGTTATCAAACGCTGGACATGGCCTGCCGGTGAAAGCGAAGGCTCTGTGGCGTTGTTAAAAGGCCAGGAAATGGGTCGCTTTAAACTGGGTTCGACGGTCATTAACTTGTTCGCACCGGGTAAAGTCAATCTGGCCGAGCAGTTACAAAACCTGTCAGCTACGAAGATTGGTGAACCGCTGGCTATTTCCACCGAATTCAAAAGCGAACCAGAAGTACCAGTGAGTGAAATTCCAGAATCTGACGTGAAACTTCAACCAGAAACTTAATCATTTACCCAAAATCATTCGAGTTGTAGCAAGGCGGCAACAGAGCAAACCCCCAGTCACTTATATTAATAAGTGACTGGGGTGAGTGAGGCAGCCAACATAGCTACAGCTTGAAAGATGAAGGGTAAAAAAGGTACTGACGTGCGCCTGATACTAACTTTCTTGATGGCCTGGTGCCTGAGCTTTGGTGCCTTTGCCGCAACAGCCCCCGATGCCAGGCAAATATCCCAGGAACTGGAACAAGCTAAATCCGCAAAAGATAAGCCTGGCAATGCTGAAGCTGTGGAAGCACTTCAGGCCGCCCTCAATGCGCTTGATGAACGCAAAGCCTCCCTGGAACGGGCGACTCAATACCAACAAGTCATTGATAACTTCCCCAAGCTTTCTGAAACATTGCGCAGACAAATCAATAACTCACGCGATGAACCTCAAAAAGTGCCTGAGAACATGTCAACTGACGAGTTAAATCAGGAAATCCTGCAAGTTAGCAGCCAACTGCTGGATAAAAGCCGCCTTGCACAGCAAGAGCAAGAGCGCACCCGAGAAATCACAGATTCCCTCAGCCAACTACCACAACAGCAAACCGATGCCCGCCGTCAGTTAAACGAAATTGAACGCCGGATGGGAACGCAAACCACCAACACACCATTATCGCAGGCGCAAAATCTCTCTTTGCAGGCTGAGTCTTCCCGCCTGAAAGCATTGGTTGATGAACTGGAACTGGCACAACTATCGGCAAGCAACCGCCAGGAGCTTTCTCGCCTACGAGCTGAGCTTGCGCAAAAACAGAGCACGCAGTTGGATGCCTATCTTCAGGCCTTGCGTAATCAGCTCAATAATCAGCGCCAGCGTGAAGCCGAACAAGCTCTGGAAAGCACCGAACTGCTGGCCGAAAGCAGTGCTAACCTACCGCCAGACATTGTTGACCAATTTAAAAATAACCGTCAGCTATCCCAGGCGTTGAATCAACAGGCTCAACGTATGGACTTAGTTGCCTCTCAGCAACGGCAGGCCAGCAGCCAAACGCTGCAAGTACGCCAGGCGCTCAACACGCTACGCGAGCAGTCACAATGGCTTGGCGTATCAAACGTTCTAGGCGAAGCATTACGTGCTCAGGTCGCCCGTTTGCCAGAAATGCCAAAATCACAGCAACTGGATACCGAACTTGGGCAGTTGCGAGTGCAGCGCCTGCATTACGAAGACCTGCTGAGCAAGCATCAGCAGTTGCGTCAGATTCGTCAGACCGACGGCCAGCCGCTGACTTCAGAACAAAATCGAATTCTGGAAGCGCAACTGCGCACCCAACGTGAACTGTTGAATTCCCTGCTTCAAGGTGGCGACAACCTCATTCTTGAGCTGACCAAGCTGAAAGTGGCTAATAGCCAACTTGAAGATGCGCTCAAAGAGGTGAACGAAGCCACCCACCGTTATTTGTTCTGGACGTCAGATGTCAGCCCCGTGGGCATCACCTGGCCAGTTGAGATAGTGCAGGATTTGCGCCGCCTGGTGTCAATGGATACGTTCAGCCAACTCGGCAGCGCCACCATCATGATGCTAACCAGCAAGGAAACGCTGCTGCCGCTGTTTGCTGCGCTAATACTCGTGGGGTTCAGTGTCAGTTCACGCCGCCATTTCACCGCTTTCCTTGAACGTTCAAGCGCCAAAGTCGGTAAGGTTACTCAGGATCATTTCAGCTTAACGTTGCGAACAGTTTTCTGGTCGATTCTAGTGGCTCTACCTCTGCCAGTGCTGTGGGCGACGCTAGGCTATGGGCTGCAATCCGCCTGGCCGTATCCCCTTGCGGTGGCAATTGGTGATGGCGTAACAGCCACAGTTCCGTTGCTATGGGCCGTGATGATTTGCGCAACGTTCGCCCGCCCAAATGGCTTATTCATCGTGCATTTTGGCTGGCCGCAGCCACGTGTTGCCCGCGCCATGCGTTATTACCTGATGAGCATCGGCCTTATTGTGCCACTGATCATGGCATTGATTATGTTCGATAATCTTAGTGACCGTGAGTTCTCAGGCTCGTTGGGGCGGCTGTGCTTTATGCTGATTTGCGGTGCGATGGCGCTGGTTACATTAAGCCTGAAACGCGCGGGTATTCCGCTGTATCTGGATAAGCAAGGCAATAGCGAAAACATCGCTAACACGATGTTGTGGAACCTGTTGCTTGCGGCTCCATTGCTTGCCATTCTGGCCGCGATAGTGGGTTATCTGGCGACGGCACAAGCCTTGTTGGCAAGACTTGAAACCTCGGTAGCCATCTGGTTCCTGCTACTGGTGGTTTATCATATCTTCCGCCGCTGGATGCTAATTCAACGCCGCCGTCTGGCCTTTGACCGTGCAAAACATCGCCGTGCTGAAATCCTCGCCCAGCGTGCTCGTGGCGAAGAAGAGACGGCTCATGCTCACAGTACTGAAGGTTCTGCAGAAATCATCGAAGAGCCGGAAATCGATCTGGATACCATCAGCGTGCAGTCACTGCGCCTGGTGCGTTCGATTCTGATGCTGATTGCGCTACTGTCGGTGATTGTGCTGTGGTCAGAAATCCATTCTGCATTTGGCTTCCTTGAAAACATCACGTTGTGGGATGTGACTTCAACGGTGCAAGGCGTTGAAAGCCTGGAGCCGATTACGCTGGGTGCGGTACTGATTGCCATTCTGGTGCTGATTATCACTATGCAACTGGTACGTAATCTACCCGCACTGCTCGAACTCGCGCTGTTACAGCACCTGGATTTAGCACCGGGTACGGGCTACGCCATTACGACAGTAACCAAATATCTGCTGTTACTCGTGGGTACGCTGGTCGGATTCTCAATGATTGGGATTGAGTGGTCGAAACTACAGTGGTTGGTTGCCGCTCTGGGTGTCGGTTTAGGTTTTGGTTTACAGGAGATCTTCGCCAACTTTATCTCCGGCCTGATTATCCTGTTCGAAAAACCGATTCGTATTGGCGACACCGTGACAATCCGCGACCTCACCGGCAGCGTCACCAAAATCAATACACGAGCCACCACCATCAGCGACTGGGACCGCAAAGAGATAATTGTGCCGAATAAAGCGTTCATCACCGAGCAGTTCATCAACTGGTCGTTGTCGGATTCGGTTACGCGTGTGGTGTTAACAGTGCCTGCGCCGTCGGATGCCAACAGTGAAGAGGTTACGAATGTATTGCTGCAAGCGGCTGAACGTTGTTCGCTGGTGATTGATAACCCCCCGCCAGAAGCGTTCCTTGTGGATTTGCAGGCAGGTATACAAATCTTTGAGCTACGTATTTATGCCGCCGAGATGGGCCACCGTATGCCACTGCGTCACGAGATACACCAGCTGATTCTTCAAGGGTTCCGCGAGCACGGTATCGAACTGCCGTTCCCACCGTTCCAGATGCGTCTGGATAGTCTTGGCGGGCAACGGAGTAGTAAGACGCTGACATCGTCAGGAAAAACTGGCAGGACGCCGGGTAGCTTGTAAAAAAAAGCGGGTAAAGCTAAACGCTTACCCGCTTTCTCTAGCCTTTGACTAAGCTCTATCTACCGGGAACGCCAGCACGTCAGCCAGGCTCTCGGCCTTCAACGCCAACATAATTAAACGGTCCACTCCCAGCGCAACGCCTGAACAATCCGGTAAACCGGCTTTCAGTGCTTCAAGCAAATTCACATCAATCGGCTGCTGCGGTAAACCCCGCGCGGCACGTTTACGGTTGTCCTGATCGAAGCGTTGCTGCTGCTCACGCGCATCGGTTAATTCGTGGAAACCATTCGCCAGTTCAATACCACGGAAATAAACCTCGAAGCGTTCCGCCACACGATGGTCTTCGGTGCTGATTTGCGCCAGTGCTGCCTGGCTTGCTGGGAAGTGATAAACAAACGTTGGCTTATCTTTACCAATATGTGGTTCTACACCCATGCTAAACAGCAGATGCAGCAAGGTATCGCGGTCTTCTTCCTGGTCAGCAATATTGCTTAAATCAAGTTTTGCAGCCACTTCACGTAGCTGGGTTTTATCCGCAGAAAGCGGGTCAATCTCCAGATGACGCTGGAAAGCCTGCTGATAGGAGAGAGACTCCGCCGCATCTGTTTCCAGAACCTGTTGCAGCAAATCATCAACTTCATTCATCAGACGATACATATCGTAGTGCGGGCGATACCACTCCAGCATGGTGAACTCTGGATTATGGTGACGACCCATTTCTTCATTACGGAAGCTACGGCACAGCTGGAATACCGGGCCAATACCCGCCGCCAACAGGCGTTTCATGTGATATTCCGGGCTGGTCATCAGGTACAAGTTGACGCCCTGAGCGTGGCCTGGGCCAACAAAACGGGTTTCAAACGGGAACAGATTAATATCCGTTACCGTAGCCTGGCTCATGCAGGGTGTTTCCACCTCCAGAACACCACGGTCGGCAAAAAAACGACGAATAACCGTCATGATCGCGGCGCGCTTCAACAGGTTGGGGATGGATGCGCTCGGCTGCCAGGTGGCCGTTTCGCTCATGGGTGAGTCTCCGTATTCAAACAAGGCCGAGAAGTCTACCCGCAACGCATAAGCGAGACAAATTTTGCGCAGTAAATTTTCATCGCCACCAGGGCCGTTTGCGCACTAATAATTTGAATTCCGTGACGTAACTCATCACTAGAATTAATTAATTGCCGAACTGAACAGCAAAAAAATCGAACACGTCAAATTTCCATAAAATGCCTGCGGCTATAATCCGCACCTACAAAGGAGTAGGGATAACCCTTTCGCTATAGCTGCCGCCGTATTGGTGTACTACCTTTGGTTAAATTAGCTATACGAAATAACTAAGAACCTGGAGGAATGTCGTGCAAACCTTTCAAGCCGATCTCGCCATAATTGGCGCTGGCGGAGCGGGCTTACGAGCAGCCATCGCTGCGGCACAAGCCAATCCACAAGCCAAAATCGCTCTGATCTCCAAAGTCTACCCAATGCGTAGCCACACCGTGGCTGCCGAAGGGGGTTCTGCCGCAGTTACGCAGGATCACGACAGCTTCGAATACCATTTCAATGACACCGTTGCAGGTGGCGACTGGTTGTGTGAGCAAGATGTGGTCGACTACTTCGTTCATCACTGCCCTACCGAAATGACGCAGCTCGAGCAATGGGGTTGCCCATGGAGCCGCCGTCCAGACGGTTCTGTAAACGTTCGCCGCTTTGGTGGTATGAAGATTGAGCGTACCTGGTTTGCTGCGGATAAAACCGGCTTCCATATGCTTCATACTCTGTTCCAGACCTCATTACAGTTCCCACAAATCCAGCGTTTTGATGAGCATTTCGTGCTCGATATTCTGGTAGATGACGGTGAAGCTCGTGGCCTGGTCGCCATGAATATGATGGAAGGCACGCTGGTACAAATTCGCGCCAATGCAGTCGTGATGGCAACAGGCGGTGCGGGCCGTGTTTATCGCTACAACACCAATGGCGGCATAGTAACCGGCGATGGTATGGGCATGGCACTGAGTCACGGAGCACCACTGCGTGATATGGAATTTGTACAATATCACCCAACCGGTCTGCCAGGTTCCGGCATTCTGATGACGGAAGGCTGCCGTGGTGAAGGCGGTATTTTGGTCAACAAAGATGGCTATCGCTATCTGCAAGATTACGGTATGGGTCCAGAAACGCCTCTGGGCGAGCCGCGTAACAAATACATGGAACTCGGCCCACGCGACAAAGTTTCCCAGGCCTTCTGGCACGAATGGCGCGCAGGCCGCACTGTTCCAACGCCACGTGGCGATGTGGTTTATCTCGACCTGCGTCATTTGGGCGAGAAGAAACTCCTCGAGCGCCTGCCGTTTATCTGCGAACTGTCGAAAGCGTATGTCGGCGTTGATCCGGTTAAAGAGCCGATTCCAGTTCGTCCAACTGCGCACTACACCATGGGTGGTATCGAAACCGATGGCCAATGCGAAAGTCGTATCAAAGGGCTGTTTGCTGTCGGTGAATGTTCGTCCGTTGGCCTGCATGGCGCGAACCGTTTGGGTTCTAACTCCCTTGCAGAACTGGTGGTGTTTGGCCGTCTGGCAGGTGAAAGCGCGATGCGCCGTGCAAACGAAGCACAACCAGCCAATGATGCTGCATTGAACGCGCAAGCGGCTGATGTTGAAACCCGTCTTAAGAAATTAGTGAATCAGGAAGGCAGTGAAAACTGGTCGAAGATCCGCGACGAAATGGGTCTGTCGATGGAAGAAGGCTGCGGTATTTATCGCACCCCTGAACTGATGCAAAAAACGAAAGACAAGCTGGCTGAGCTGCAAGAACGCTTCAAACGCGTGCGTATTACTGACACCTCCAGCGTATTTAATACCGATTTGCTCTACACCATCGAGCTTGGCCACGGCCTGAACGTTGCGGAATGTATGGCACATTCAGCGATGGCACGTAAAGAGTCTCGCGGTGCGCACCAACGCCTGGACGAAGGTTGTACTGAGCGTGATGATGTGAATTTCCTGAAACATACACTCGCTTTCCGTGACGCCAATGGAACCACGCGTCTGGAATACAGTGATGTGAAAATCACCACGTTGCCACCGGCTAAACGTGTCTACGGTGCGGAATCTGAAGCAGCCGATAAGAAGAAGGAGATGACGAATGGCTGATGCGATGAAGACCCTGAAGATTGAAATCGTGCGCTACAACCCGGAAACGGACAATGAGCCGCACAGTGCAATCTACGAAGTGCCTTATGATGAGCAAACCTCGCTACTGGATGCGCTGGGTTACATCAAAGACAATCTGGCACCCGATCTGAGCTATCGCTGGTCATGCCGTATGGCTATCTGCGGTTCTTGCGGCATGATGGTTAACCGTGTACCAAAACTTGCCTGTAAAACCTTCCTGCGCGAATACACTCAGGGCATGAAGGTTGAAGCACTAGCGAACTTCCCTATCGAGCGCGATTTGGTGGTCGATATGACCCACTTTATCGAAAGCCTGGAAGCGATTAAGCCGTACATCATCGGCAATCCGCGCACACCAGATCAGGGACCAAATACCCAAACGCCTGCACAGATGGCGAAATACCATCAGTTCTCAGGGTGTATCAACTGTGGCCTGTGCTATTCCGCTTGCCCGCAGTTTGGTCTGAATCCTGAGTTCATTGGCCCGGCGGCAATCACGCTTGCTCACCGTTACAACCTGGATAACCGCGACCATGGCAAGAAAGAGCGTATGGCGCAGCTAAACGGCCAGAATGGCGTCTGGAGCTGTACTTTCGTGGGCTTCTGCTCCGAAGTGTGCCCAAAACACGTCGATCCTGCCGCTGCCATCCAGCAGGGTAAAGTCGAAAGCTCGAAAGACTTTTTGATTGCCACCCTGAAACCACGCTAAGGAGTGCAAAATGACTACGAAACGTAAGCCATATGTGCGGACGATGACCCCCACCTGGTGGAAAAAGCTAGGTTTCTATCGTTTTTATATGATTCGTGAAGGAACGGCTGTTCCAACCGTCTGGTTCAGCATCTTACTGATCTGTGGTTTGTTTTCGCTGAAAAGCGGGCCAGAGAGCTGGGCAGGTTTTGTCGGTTTTCTGCAAAATCCAATTGTGGTTATCCTCAATCTGGTCACGCTTGCGGCAGCCCTACTGCATACCAAAACCTGGTTTGAACTGGCACCGAAGGCCGCCAATATCATCATTAAAGATGAAAAAATGGGGCCTGAGCCAGTGATTAAAGGATTGTGGGCGGTGACCGTTGTCGCCACTGTCGTCATTTTGTTTATTGCACTGTTCTGGTAAGGGGGACGTCATGATTAATCCAAATCCAAAACGCTCCGACGAGCCGGTATTCTGGGGTCTGTTTGGCGCAGGCGGTATGTGGGGTGCGATTATCGCACCGGTTATTGTGCTGTTGGTTGGTATTATGCTGCCGTTGGGGCTTTTCCCAGGCGATGCATTAGGCTATGAACGTGTACTGGCATTTTCTCAGAGTTTGATTGGCCGCCTGTTCATCTTCCTGATGATTGTTTTGCCGCTGTGGTGCGGGCTACACCGTATCCACCACGCGATGCACGATCTGAAAATCCATGTACCGTCTGGTAAATGGGTGTTCTACGGTCTTGCAGCCATCCTGACGGTCGTGACCTTTATCGGTGTCATCACCCTCTAATTGCGCTGATTACGAGGAAGGCCTGCCATTATTGTGCAGGCCTTTTTTATTTATGGCGGTAGGTTTAATCGTTTGTCATCCCCAGGTAAATCTAACAGACTGGCGCGTCTGATGGGCTCGGACACATCGTGCCGAGTCTCTTTATGGAAGATTATCAATGATGAAAAAAACGCTTTGCTGCATGCTGGTGCTCACGGCCTCTTGCTCAGCGCTTGCCGCTCCGAAAACATTGAGCGAAAAACAAATTGCTCAAGCTGTCGAGCGCACCATCACACCACTGCTCAAAGAGCAGAGTATTCCCGGCATGGCCGTTGCCGTTATTTATCAGGGAAAACCGTATTACTTCACTTACGGCCAGGCTGATATCGCAAAAAACTTGCCGGTAACGAAAGAGACATTGTTTGAACTCGGCTCTGTCAGTAAGACTTTTACCGGCGTTTTGGGCGGTGATAGCGTTGCTCGTGGTGAAATCAAACTAAGCGACCCGGCAACAAAGTACTGGCCTGCATTAACCGGCCAACAATGGAAGGAGATTAACCTGCTGCAACTTGCCACCTATACCGCTGGAGGATTGCCGCTACAGGTGCCTGATGACGTCACAAGCCAGGCTTCTCTGCTGCGCTTTTACCAGTCCTGGCAGCCGCAATGGGCTCCAGGTTCTACTCGTCTGTATGCCAACACCAGCATCGGTCTTTTCGGTGCGCTGGCAGTAAAACCGTCGGGGATGAGTTTTGAAAATGCGATGTCCACGCGAGTATTCCAGCCCCTGAACCTTTCACATACCTGGATAAAAGTGCCTGCATCTGAAGAGCGTAATTATGCCTGGGGCTATCGTAACGACAAAGCAGTACATGTTTCACCAGGAATGCTGGATGCTGAAGCTTATGGCGTGAAATCGACAATTGAAGATATGGCGAGCTGGGTGCAAACCAATATGGTGCCTGAGCAGGTCGCCGATGAAACGCTCCGGCAAGGAATTGAACTCGCGCAGTCACGCTACTGGCGAATTGGTAGCATGTATCAGGGTTTAGGCTGGGAAATGCATAACTGGCCGCTGGATAGCAAAACTGTGATTAATGGCAGCGACAATAAAGTGGCACTTGCCCCTCATACAGCGATTGCCATCGAACCACCAGCACCTGTTGTTAAGTCATCCTGGGTCCACAAAACGGGTTCAACCGGGGGCTTTGGGGCTTATGTGGCATTTATTCCTGAACAACAACTTGGCATCGTAATGCTGGCAAATAAAAGCTACCCCAACACTGAACGAGTAAAAGCAGGGTACAAAATTCTCAAAGCACTACAGTAATCCTGACAGGCCTGCTGAGCAGGCCTTTTTATTTCTACCTGCACCCCGCTTTTTTCCCGCCACAATCTACACTTAGCAAAAAACAGACAAGGATTTTGCTATGCGCATCTGGCCGATTGTCACCACCCTTGCAGTTGCGTTTCTCGTTGTCGCCTGTAGTTCCCCTACTCCTCCACCTGGCACCACGGTGGTTACTAACTTTGACGCTAAACGGTATCTCGGCAAATGGTATGAAATTGCCCGTCTTGACCACAAATTTGAAAGCGGGCTAGAACAAGTGACCGCCACTTACAGCACCATGGATGACGGCGGTATTCGCGTGATAAACAGAGGTTTTAATCCTGACCGCCAGATGTGGCAGCAAAGTGTCGGCAAAGCGTATTTCACGGGTTCACCAAGCACAGCGGCACTCAAAATTTCATTCATTGGGCCGTTTTATGGTGGCTATAACGTGATTGCGATAGATAACGACTACCGGCACGCACTCGTGTGCGGACCGGATAAAGATTACCTATGGATATTGTCGCGTACGCCGACGATCAGCGCTGAAGTGAAACAGCAAATGCTCGACATCGCCACGCGCCAAGGCTTCCCGGTAAATAAGCTACTGTGGATTAAGCAGCCAAGCTCTTAATGGGTGCTGAGTTTCAGGCCGATAATACCGATGACAATCAAAGCCAGGCTCCCAATTCGAGCCAGGCTTGCTGATTCGCCTAACAACAAGATACCGGTAGTTGCAGCACCCACCGCACCAATCCCCGTCCAGACGGCGTAAGCCGTGCCCGTTGGCAGCGTTTTCATCGACCACGACAATAACGCGACACTGACAACCATCGCCACCACCGTGATGACACTAGGCCATAAGCGGGTAAAACCGTGGGTGTATTTCAGACCGACTGCCCAAACAACTTCTAATAAACCGGCAATAGCAAGAATAAACCAGGCCATATACAGCTCCAGCAATGGGGCCGTCCCCGGAAATCCAGAAGCGCTTACGGGTCGTCCCATAAGGCGGGTGAGGGCATTATTTTAGCAACACAGCACACAATTACCAGTAGCGTTTTGTTGGCACCATTGGCAGGTTTGAAGTGACTAAGGCGAGAAATGGCTGCTAATTAACCCGTAAATCCGCAATTCATTTCAGATAATTCCTTCATATTATATATACTTTCTTCAACATCCAGAAAGGCTGTAATTGTGAGTCACGCGAACGGTAAACATGCATAAGATATTGTTAGTAGATCGTTGTCATTATAGTCGACAAGGATTCAAAAACTGGCTTAATCAGAATTCAGAATTTTCTATTTCTGAAACGGATAATTTATTTTTAGCCCGTGAAAAAATAATACAGTATCGACCTAACCTTGTTATTGCCGATTTTACCAGTTTCGCTAGCTCATTACATAATATCCAACAGCTATCTTCTATATACTCAGCCTGTGGGGCTTCAATTCGCTTAATGCTGTTTAACAGCACGCGCCACGGGAAAATTGAGGAATACTGCCTGTCACAAGGTTCGCGTGCTATATATAGCAAATCGGTACCTCTGTCTGAGCTTTATGCTGCTATTCAGAAGCAACTTAGCATTCGCCCACCTTTCCATCCGGAAAAACGGTATACGGCACCTCTCCTTACGTTGCGCGAGGAACGGATATTGAAATTATGGACCGATGAAGCTAACAATGATTTTATTGCCAGAATAATGGGGATCAGCACAAAGACGGTATATACCTACAAACGGAATATCCGTATGAAGCTTGGTGTTAACAATCGATTTTCTTTATTTATAGAACAGCATCAGCCATAGCGAATTAAATAACGGTACGGTAGTCATACCGTACCGTCAATCACACATTAATTCTGGGCTTTTGTTGCAGCTCCAGATATCGCGTTACCGCCGCTTGAAATATCTTCACCCATGCCCTTAGTCGTATTACAGGCTGTCAGTAACGATGAAAGCACTACGAGTGAGAAAAACGCTGCAATAGTTTTCTTAATCATGACCGTTTCCTTTTTTGACCATATTGTTTGTGTATAGCAGTTAAAGCATAGACAAAAATTGGCAGGCTGACGGAAAAAGCAGATTTTTAGGAGTGTTAGTGATTACTTATTTGCTGCGCGTTCAATAGCGCCGCCGAGATGCTGTAGATCTTCTCCAAAACCACGTGTTGCGTTGCAGCCCGTCAGGATAGTGGTCAACAGCGCGATGAAAAGTAAATGCTTCGTCAAACGGTTCATCTTCCCTGCCTTTAGCAAGCAGCGGTGAGGCGCCAAACGCCTCACCGCACATCTTCACGTATTACTTAACGCGAGAAACGTATTCGCCAGAACGAGTGTCAACTTTGATCACTTCGCCAATCTGAACGAACAATGGCACTTTAACTACAGCGCCAGTAGACAGTTTTGCAGGCTTACCACCAGTACCAGCAGTATCACCTTTCAGACCTGGATCCGTTTCAACGATTTCCAACTCTACGAAGTTTGGTGGCTGTATAGCGATTGGACGGCCGTTCCACAGAGTCACGATACACTCGGCCTGATCCAGCAACCATTTAGCGTTATCGCCGATAGCTTTCTCATCAGCAGCCAGCTGCTCGAAAGTTTCGTTGTTCATGAAGTGGTAGAACTCACCGTCGTTGTACAGGTAAGTCAGGTTCATATCTACAACGTCTGCGCCTTCAGCGGAGTCGGTAGATTTAAAGGTTTTTTCTACGCGTGTGCCAGTCAACAGGCGGCGCATTTTAACACGAGCAAAGGCCTGGCCTTTACCTGGTTTCACAAACTCACTGGATTCGACTGCGTAAGGTTCGCCTTCGAACATGATTTTAAGACCGGCACGGAAATCGTTGCTAGAATAAGTCGCCATAAGGCCCTCTGAAATTGTTAATTGGTAGCTTAGCCAAAAAATGGCACACATTGTAACCCTAAATCCCCCCCGCAGAGAAGATTGGTTAACTCAACTTGCCGATGTTATAACCGATCCTGACGATCTGCTGCATATTTTAGATCTAGACGCTGATAAAGAGTTGTTAGCGGGACGTGATGCGCGTCGCCTTTTTGCCTTGCGCGTACCGCGAGCTTTTGTCGCTCGCATGGAAAAAGGCAACCCAAACGATCCGTTACTGCGCCAGGTTTTAACCTCCAAAGACGAATTTATTGCCGCACCCGGTTTTAGCACAGATCCTCTGGAGGAGCAGCACAGCGTAGTACCTGGCTTGCTGCACAAGTACCGTAACCGTGCATTGTTGCTGGTAAAAGGTGGCTGCGCGGTCAATTGTCGTTATTGCTTCCGGCGCCATTTCCCCTATTCCGATAACCAGGGAAACAAGCGCAACTGGCAGGCGGCCATCGCCTACATCAGCGAACATCCTGAACTGGACGAGATAATCTTTTCTGGCGGTGATCCACTAATGGCAAAAGATCATGAACTGGATTGGTTGATTAGCGAATTGGAAGCGATCCCGCATATTAAGCGTCTACGCATTCACAGCCGTTTGCCGATTGTTATCCCAGCTCGCATCACTGAAACGCTGGCAGCCCGTCTCGCTCGCTCGCGGTTGCAGGTTTTGCTGGTGAACCATATCAACCATGCCAATGAGATTGGCGATGAGTTCAGGGCGGCTATGCAGAATTTACGCCATGCAGGCGTCACATTGCTCAACCAAAGCGTGCTACTGCGTGAAGTGAACGATAACGCACAAACTCTCGCGGACCTGAGCAATGCGCTGTTTGATGCTGGAGTGATGCCGTATTACCTGCATGTGTTGGATAAGGTTCAGGGGGCGGCGCATTTCATGGTGAACGATGATGAAGCCAGAATGATTATGCGTGAACTGCTGACGTTGATTTCAGGTTATATGGTGCCGAAGCTTGCGCGCGAGATTGGCGGTGAGCCAAGCAAAACACCGTTAGATTTACAGCTACGGCAGAGTTGATTTCTTTCCAGAATTTCGCCCTCACGCTAACCCTTGTAAAGGAAATAAAGCAGGGATCGTGTAGAGGGCGCGAAAATCTAAATCAGTTCGGGCACTTATAAACCTGGCCAGTCATTGTGCTGGCAGTCGGAGCAAAGCTCGACAGCAAGTTTTGAGTCGGGCTGCTCACGCCGTACAGCACGTTGCCACCCATCGCCGCTGCGTTATTACGCAGCGCATTTGCTGCACCACGCATAGAACCGCCTTCACTGCCTTGCTGACCTGAAAACCAGTTACTTTGCTCACCGGTTGCATTTCCTAGCAATTGGCATTCGGTGCCTGGCTTGTCTTCAACAAAACGGACGCTTTGCCCACCAGCAGAAAGATTGTTGCTGGTGCTACATCCTGCCAGTAGCAGCACTGCTACAGCCATTCCTGCTGAAACTTTAATGCGCATGTTGTTCCCCGTTATCAATGCTGTCTTGAAAAGTGGCGGGCCATCATTGCCCGGTGAGATCTTATACCAGACTGCGGCCAAAAAGAGAAAACCCTCAGACATTTCTGCCTGAGGGTTTTCTTAACACGATGTGATTAACACACCAGGTGTAAGGGCAATTACATCATGCCGCCCATGCCACCCATACCGCCCATGCCTGCGCCTAAATCAGGAGCGTCGCCTTTTGGCATATCGGTAATCATGCACTCAGTGGTAATCATCAGACCCGCCACAGAAGCTGCGTACTGCAGAGCAGAGCGCGTTACTTTGGTTGGATCCAGGATACCCATGTCGATCATGTTGCCGTATTCTTCAGTTGCTGCGTTGTAACCGTAGTTACCGTCGCCCGCTTTCACGTTATTAGCAACAACAGATGGCTCTTCGCCACAGTTCAGAACGATCTGACGCAGTGGAGATTCCATTGCGCGCAGCGCAACTTTGATACCCACGTTCTGGTCTTCGTTCTGGCCACGCAGTTCAGACAGTTTAGACGCTACGCGAATCAGCGCAACACCACCACCGGCAACCACACCTTCTTCAACCGCAGCACGGGTAGCGTGCAGGGCATCTTCAACGCGTGCTTTCTTCTCTTTCATTTCAACTTCGGTAGCAGCACCGACTTTGATTACTGCAACACCGCCAGCCAGTTTAGCTACGCGCTCTTGCAGTTTTTCGCGGTCGTAATCAGAAGTTGCTTCTTCGATCTGCTGACGAATCTGGGTCACACGGCCCTGAATCGCTGCTTCTTCACCATTACCATCGATGATGGTGGTGGTGTCTTTGTTGATAACGATACGTTTAGCAGTACCCAAGTCTTCCAGGGTCGCTTTTTCCAGCTCCATACCAATCTCTTCAGAGATTACGGTACCGCCAGTCAGGGTCGCGATGTCTTGCAACATAGCTTTACGACGGTCGCCGAAGCCAGGTGCTTTAACAGCAGCAACTTTCACGATGCCACGCATGGTGTTAACAACCAGGGTAGCCAGCGCTTCGCCTTCAACATCTTCAGCGATGATCAGCAGTGGTTTACCTGCTTTCGCAACGGCTTCCAGAACTGGCAGCATTTCACGGATGTTGGAGATTTTTTTGTCAGCCAGCAGGATGAACGGGCTTTCCAGCTCGATAGAACCGGTTTCTGGTTTGTTGATGAAGTACGGAGACAGGTAGCCACGGTCGAACTGCATACCTTCTACAACGTCCAACTCGTCTTGCAGGCCAGAGCCTTCTTCAACGGTGATAACGCCTTCTTTGCCTACTTTCTCCATGGCTTCAGCGATCAGAGTACCCACGGTTTCGTCGGAGTTAGCAGAGATAGTACCAACCTGAGCGATTGCTTTAGAGTCAGAGCAAGGAACAGACAGAGCTTTCAGTTCTTCAACAGCGGCGATAACAGCTTTATCGATGCCGCGTTTCAGATCCATTGGGTTCATGCCTGCAGCAACAGCTTTCAAGCCTTCGGTGATGATGGACTGAGCCAGAACGGTTGCAGTAGTTGTACCGTCACCCGCAGCATCGTTCGCTTTAGAGGCAACTTCTTTAACCATCTGCGCGCCCATGTTTTCAAACTTGTCTTCCAGTTCGATTTCACGTGCTACAGAAACACCATCTTTAGTGATAGTCGGTGCACCGAAAGATTTATCCAGAACTACGTTACGGCCTTTAGGGCCGAGGGTAACTTTCACTGCATCTGCCAGTACGTTAACGCCACGTAGCATTTTCACACGAGCGTCGTTACCGAATTTTACGTCTTTAGCTGCCATTCTTCTTTTCCTTTAAATTCGTTTAATTTGCTTGCGGATTACGCTTCAACAATTGCCAGAATGTCGCTTTCTGACATGATCAACACTTCTTCATTGTCGATCTTCTCAGACTTAACACCGTAGCCATCGTTGAAAATCACGATGTCACCGACTTTAACGTCCAGCGGTTGTACGTTACCGTTTTCCAGAATGCGGCCTTTACCGACAGCGATAATTTCGCCACGAGTTGATTTGCCTGCTGCGCTGCCAGTCAGAACGATGCCGCCCGCAGATTTAGATTCAACTTCTTTACGTTTGACGATAACGCGGTCATGTAATGGACGAATGCTCATGTGATAGCTCTCCTTTGAGAAAGTCATTATCAATTGTTTAGGTAACGCCGGCCCAAAATGGGTTATCGGCTGGTGACCTGAGAGATGGGGATGCGCCTTCCCCCCTTCAAGGGGGAAAACAAAATAATTTTCGATTTTTAACGATTGTGACGATCGTCGTTGTCATGGTCGTCGAGCTGTTTGGGCGCATCATCTTTACGCTGATACTCGCCATCAAACGTCGAACCACCGCCTGTTCCTGCGCTAAAACCACCGCCCGGTGTACTTGAAAAACGCAAATGCGGCATCAGCTTTAATGTCAGATGGTTCTGCACAGGAGGCAGCAACAACAGCAAACCGAGGAAGTCGGTGAAGAAACCAGGAAGCAACAACAGCAAACCGGCGATGATCAGTGAAACGCTTTTAATCATCTCAGCGGCTGGGCTCTCACCCGCGGCCATTTTCTGCTGCATCAGCATGAAATTCTTAAAGCCCTGGTTGCGAACCAGTGACATACCAATAATCGAGGTGAATATCACCAGCATCAGCGTCAGGAAAACACCCATGACGTGAGCAACTTGAATAAATAACGAAATCTCTATGTAAACATAGAGAAAAACGGCAATTAACGGTATCCAGCGCACCGTATACTCCTGTAGTTGAGCAAGTCCCATCTGGCACTTGCAAGAATAAGTTTGCGATTAAGCACAGCCAAAGAGATGGTGGTGCTTTAGTCAAAAATCAATCTAAATGCCCTATTATTTTTTTGGCAGTTTTCAACAATTGATCGACATCACATATTAATAATTGTTATGTGAGATGCGCTTTAATAAGTGATCCAGATTACTGCTTTTCGCTATCATCAGCATATCATCACGGCATTACGATCGAATATGGACATAATCGTCGGTCTATTCATCGCACGACCAAAGATCCTGTTCGTGCAGTGATCAATCAATGGCAGCTTTAATTAAGAAGGTTCACATGTTAAATAACATTCGTATCGAAGAAGACTTGTTGGGTACCAGGGAAGTGCCAGCGGATGCCTATTATGGTGTTCACACTCTGAGAGCGATTGAAAATTTCTACATAAGCAACAGCAAAATCAGTGATATACCTGAATTTGTTCGCGGCATGGTAATGGTCAAGAAAGCAGCGGCAATGGCAAACAAGGAGTTGCAAACCATTCCGAAAAGCATCGCAAATACCATCATCCAGGCCTGTGATGAAGTGCTAAATAACGGCAAGTGCATGGACCAATTCCCGGTTGACGTTTACCAGGGCGGTGCCGGTACCTCCGTTAACATGAATACCAACGAAGTGCTCGCCAACATTGGGCTTGAGCTGATGGGCCACCAAAAAGGTGAGTACCAGTATCTGAATCCAAACGATCATGTGAACAAATGTCAGTCCACCAACGATGCTTACCCAACCGGTTTCCGCATCGCGGTGTACGCCTCTATTGTGAAACTGATTGATGCTATCAATCAGTTAGGCGATGGTTTCCAGCGCAAAGCAGTTGAATTCGAAAACATCTTGAAAATGGGCCGTACCCAGTTACAAGATGCCGTACCAATGACGCTGGGCCAGGAATTCCATGCCTTCAACGTGTTGTTGAATGAAGAAACTCGCAACCTGCTACGCACCGCAGAATTGCTGCTGGAAGTGAACCTCGGCGCGACCGCTATCGGTACACGTCTGAACACACCAGAAGGTTATCAGCAACTGGCTGTACAAAAACTGGCGGAAGTCAGCAACCTTCCATGCGTTCCAGCTGAAGATCTGATTGAAGCGACTTCCGACTGCGGCGCTTACGTTATGGTTCACAGTTCGCTCAAACGCCTGGCAGTGAAAATGTCGAAGATCTGTAATGACCTTCGTCTGCTCTCCTCCGGCCCTCGCTCTGGCCTGAACGAAATCAATCTGCCAGAACTGCAAGCCGGCTCTTCTATCATGCCAGCCAAAGTTAACCCAGTAATTCCAGAAGTAGTTAACCAAGTTTGCTTCAAAGTTATTGGCAACGACATCACCGTGACCATGGCTTCCGAAGCCGGTCAGTTGCAGTTGAACGTAATGGAACCCGTAATTGGCCAGGCAATGTTCGAGTCAATCCATATCCTGACCAATGCCTGCTACAACTTGCTGGAAAAATGCATTAACGGCATCACCGCTAATAAAGAAGTGTGCGAAAACTACGTCTACAACTCGATTGGTATCGTGACTTATCTGAACCCGTTCATTGGCCACCACAATGGCGACATCGTTGGGAAGATTTGTGCGGAAACCGGTAAGAGCGTACGTGAAGTCGTGCTGGAGCGCGGCCTGCTCACCGAAGCAGAGCTGGACGATATTTTCTCCATCAACAACCTGATGCACCCGGTTTATAAAGCGAAGCGTTATACTGATGAAAATGAACAGTAAATTTTACGGAAGCTAAAAAAAGGCACGTCCATTGGACGTGCCTTTTTCATTTGCACTCACAACAAATACACAACAAACAATTATCAAATAATCAAACACAAGGAAGGAAATCATGTTTGGAGCTGAACTCGTTATCGTGCTGTTAGCGATATATCTTGGGGCCAGACTCGGCGGCATAGGCATTGGCTTTGCTGGCGGTTTTGGTGTGCTGGTTTTAACCCTTATTTTCCAGGTTAAGCCCGGTGCTATCCCGTTTGATGTTATTGAAATCATCATGGCCGTTATTGCCGCCATAGCCGCTATGCAGGTCGCAGGCGGGATGGACTACCTGGTCAGCCTCGCAGAAAAGCTGCTGCGTCGTCATCCCAAATACATCACCTTCCTCGCCCCGCTAGTGACATGGTTTATGACCGTCCTTGCGGGCACTGGCCACACCGCGTTCTCAACGCTACCAGTCATTACTGAAGTGGCGAAAGAACAAGGTATCCGCCCTTCTCGCCCGCTGTCTATTGCCGTAGTTGCCTCGCAAATCGCGATTACTGCCTCACCGATATCTGCCGCCGTGGTTTTCTTCGCCGGTATTCTTGAACCATTGGGCGTGAGCTACCTGACTCTGCTGGGTATTTGTATTCCGGTTACGCTAGTTGCCGTTATGCTGACAGCCATCGTCTGTAACTTCCTGGGCTGTGAGTTGAAAGACGATCCGGTTTATCAGGAGCGCTTAGCCAAAGGTGAAGTGCAGCTGCGCGGCAGTCAGGTCTTCAAACTGAAACCTCATGCCAAACGCTCGTTGCTTCTGTTCCTGGTCGGTATCGTGGCGGTAATGTTCTACGCGACAGCCATCAGCGACACTGTTGGCCTGATTCAAAACCCAGTGCTGCCACGTAACGAAGCGATTGTGGTGTTCATGCTGACCATCGCCACGCTTATCAGCATCACTTGTAAAATTGATACTGGCGAAATCCTCAACGCCAGCACATTCAAATCGGGTATGAGTGCCTGTATCTGCGTGTTGGGTGTAGCATGGCTTGGCGATACCTTCGTCAAAAACCATATTCAGGATATCCAGGCCTTCGCGGGCGACCTTCTGCAAGGCTATCCATGGCTGCTGGCCGTTGTGCTGTTCTTCGCAGCAACGCTGCTTTACTCCCAAGCCGCGACAACCAAAGCATTGATGCCAGCCGCGTTAATGCTCGGTGTTAGCCCGCTGACCGCCATTGCATCCTTCGCAGCTGTTTCTGCGCTGTTCGTACTGCCTACTTACCCAACCTTGTTGGCGGCGGTAGAAATGGATGACACCGGTTCAACACGCATCGGTAAGTACGTGTTTAACCACGCGTTCTTGATTCCTGGCGTGATTGCTATTTCGCTGTGCGTCATCCTCGGCTTCATCGTCGGTGGAATGGTTCTGTAAATCTTTTAAAACACGGGTCGCACTGCGGCCCGTTTAACACCGCCCCTCCCTCCACCATGCTATAGTCAACCGCTGTTTCCCCAGACACGAGGTTAGCTATGCCGACTACTCAGGCTGTTGTCATCCTTTGTACTGCCCCGGACGAAGCCACCGCTCAGGAACTTGCAGCCCTTGTGCTGGCTGAAAAACTGGCGGCCTGTGTCACCTTATTACCCGGTGCGACTTCGCTCTATTACTGGGAAGGGAAAATGGAACAGGAGTATGAAGTGCAGATGTTGCTCAAAAGCGATATCGAGCATCAGGAAGCCTTGCTGGCTTGCCTCAAATCGCATCACCCATATCAAACCCCTGAATTACTGGTCTTGCCAGTTACCCACGGAGATAGTGACTACCTCTCATGGATCTACGCATCTTTGCGCTAATTTTTGCGCTATTCAGTTCACACGCTTTTGCAGGTCTGTTCGATAACCAGAGCAAATCTCAATTTGTTCCCGTCGATCAGGCTTTTGCGTTCGATTTTCAGCAATCTGAAAACCAGCTCAACCTGAATTGGCAGATAAAACCTGGCTACTACCTTTATCGCCAACAAATCAAACTCAACCCCGCGCAGGCCGAACTGGCTCCGCTTGAGCTGCCCAAAGGCACCTGGCACGAAGATGAGTTCTACGGCAAAACCGAGATTTACACCACACAGCTTAATCTGCCGGTAACGATTCATACTGCTGCCAAAGGGGCGACAGTCAGCGTGACCTATCAGGGCTGTGCGGAGGCCGGATTCTGCTATCCGCCGGAGACACGTGTTGTGCCGCTGAGCGAAGTGGTTGCGACTGATGAAAGTCATCCGCAGCCTAGCGATCTCCCCTTGTCGAGGGAACAAACCAGCGCGGATTCTTCTTCCGCCCTGTCCTCTGAGGTGAGAGGCCCAGACAATACCGCTCCCGCTCAACTCCCGTTCTCAGCACTTTGGGCATTTTTAATCGGTATCGGCATCGCCTTCACGCCTTGCGTACTGCCGATGTACCCACTCATTTCCGGCATTGTACTCGGTGGCAAACAGCGCTTATCCACTGCTCGCGCCCTGCTTCTGACCTTTATCTACGTTCAAGGCATGGCGCTAACCTATACGGCGCTCGGACTAGTGGTCGCCGCTGCGGGTCTGCAATTCCAGGCCGCACTACAACATCCGTACGTTCTTATCGGTCTATCCGCGCTGTTCGTACTGCTCGCCGCATCGATGTTTGGGCTGTTTACCCTGCAATTGCCATCCTCGTTGCAGACTCGCCTCACGTTGATGAGTAATCGCCAGCAAGGCGGTTCAGCGGGTGGCGTATTTGCGATGGGCGCATTGGCTGGATTGATTTGTTCGCCCTGCACCACCGCGCCGCTAAGCGCCATTTTGTTGTACATCGCTCAGAGCGGGAACATGTGGCTGGGCGGCGGTACGCTGTATCTTTATGCGTTGGGTATGGGTTTGCCACTGATGCTGATTACCGTTTTCGGTAACCGTCTGCTGCCCAAAAGTGGCCCATGGATGGAAACAGTCAAAATTGCATTTGGCTTTGTGATCCTCGCCCTACCGGTCTTCCTGCTGGAACGAAGCCTGGGTGACAACTGGGGGGTTCGACTGTGGGGCTTACTCGGCGTTGCATTCTTTGGTTGGGCCTTTATCACCAGTCTGGGAGCCAGCAAACCATGGATGCGAGTGGTGCAAATAATCCTTCTCGGTGCCGCTCTGGTATGCGCTCGTCCTCTACAAGATTGGGCGTTTGGTTCCACAGTAACCACCAGCCAGGCACACCTGAATTTCACAAAAATTGCCAGCGTTGAGCAACTCGATCAGGCTCTTGCTGATGCAAAAGGCAAACCGGTGATGCTCGATTTTTACGCCGACTGGTGTGTGGCTTGCAAAGAGTTTGAGAAATACACTTTCAGTGACCCGCAGGTGCAACAACAACTGGCAAACACGGTGTTGCTTCAGGCCGATGTCACCGCTAATAACGCGCAAGATGCGGCGTTGTTAAAACATTTGCAGGTTTTAGGGCTGCCAACCATTCTGTTCTTTGATACAACAGGACAGGAACAGCCCAACGCACGCGTTACCGGTTTTATGGATGCCGACGCTTTCCGTACGCATTTGCAGAATCACGCGCAGTAAACAACACTAATGTGGGACATACCGTTGAACGACGGAGGAGATAACCGTGCAACGCGAAGACGTACTTGAGCACGCCCTACACGTCCTTGAACGTGAGGGGATTGCCAGCACCACCCTTGAGATGGTCGCCACTGAGGCTGACTATCCGGCAAATGAAATCAGGAATTTCTGGCCAGACTCTGAAGCTTTGCTCTACGACGCCTTGCGTTATCTGAGCCAGCAAGTTGATATCTGGCGCCGCCAGTTGATGCTTAACGACGAGTTATCACTCGAGCAAAAATTGTTGAAGCGTTATCAGGCGTTGACTGAGTGCGTCAATAACGATCGCTATCCTGGTTGCCTGTTTATCGCCGCCTGCACGTTTTATCCAGATGCATCGCACCCGATTCATCAATTGGCCGATCAGCAGAAGAAAACGGCATGGGCATTCAGCCATGAACTACTCATGCAGTTGGAAGTAGACGACCCAACGATGGTGGCACATCAAATGGAACTGGTGCTGGAAGGTTGTCTGAGCCGTTTACTGGTCAAACGCAGCCAGGCTGACATTGAAACCGCCCGCCGTCTGGCCGAAGACATTCTGCGGTTTGCTCAGTGCCGGCAAGGTGGCGCACTGACCTGAGATCAGCCAAACAGACCAGAGAACATAAGTGCAGCGAATAACTGGGGGCGCCCTCGTAATTCCCGTATTCTGGCATTCATGACTCCGCGGTAAATGTCTGGAAGATTTGAGTATCATCGCGCTAGAGGGTAGAGATAGGGTAAAGAATGTGCAAGATTGGCGCAAAGTTAGGCGATTGAACAGTTTTCCCTGAAATATTATTGACGCCCAACGGCCTTTACGGTTTAATGCGCTCCGTTGCCCGGATAGCTCAGTCGGTAGAGCAGGGGATTGAAAATCCCCGTGTCCTTGGTTCGATTCCGAGTCCGGGCACCACTATTT
>NZ_VEXQ01000035.1 GCF_006376615.1 Buttiauxella sp. B2 | reverse complement strand
TTAATTTCAGGATATTTGACTCTCATCGCCGCGTTACTCTGTGAAGTTGTTCACATGTTCCGTGTCGATGGAGGCGCATTATAGGGATCTCTTTTTATTGCACAAGCCTTTTTTCGATCTTTTCCACTGACTGTTTAGTTTTCACCCTTTTCGCTGCGTTCGTGTTCTATATGCCCTGTTTTTGGTGTTTTACATCCTTGCCATCGCTTAATTAAGCAGCCACAGTCTATCTACGAAGAGAACTTTCAGAGGTGTTTATGTTCGCAGTATTACGGCCTTTCCAAAAAACTTATCCTGAAGTTGGCCAACGAGTGATGCTTGATCGTTCAAGTGTGGTGATCGGTGACGTACGTCTTGCCGATGATGTGAGCATTTGGCCGTTAGTCGCCATCCGGGGTGATGTAAACCATGTAGCTATTGGAGCACGCAGCAATATTCAGGATGGCAGCGTACTACATGTCACACATAAGTCTTCCTATAACCCAGAGGGTAATCCACTTATCGTCGGTGAAGATGTGACTGTTGGGCATAAGGCCATGCTTCACGGCTGCACTATCGGCAATCGCGTGCTTGTGGGTATGGGATCGATTTTGCTGGATGGGGTAGTAATAGAAGATGATGTAATGATCGGTGCAGGAAGTTTGGTGCCACAGAACAAGCGTCTTGAAAGCGGCTACCTTTATCTGGGCAGCCCAGTGAAGAAGATCCGCCCTCTTACGGCTACGGAACTTGAAGGCTTAAAATACTCTGCCAATAACTACGTCCGCTGGAAAGATGAGTATCTCACTCAGGAAAGCCAAAACCAGCCTTGATCGTCATCTTCACCAACAGCAATCAGCACCTCAGCCTCTTCTTCAAGATCCCAGCGATTCAGACGAAAGTGCTCGAGCCATGATTCTTTATTATCGCCACCAAAACGGCTGGCGATAATTTCCCCGGAAATACCACACATAACCTGAAAACCATTTACTAATGCTGGAAAGCAAATGGCCTGACACTGATCGTCCCATTGTTCACGATCGGGAAATTGGATCGCCTGATTCACTGCAACATTTCCTGCTTTAGCTTCTCTATCACTGGCGTGATTTCGGGTAACACTCCGTGCCACAAGAAAAATGCATGTGCTGCCTGACCCACCAGCATTCCTAAACCATCGGCATAATGTTGAACGCCCTGCTGTTTGCACCAGTTCAAGAAAGGTGTTGCGCCCTTTTGATAGAACATGTCGTAGCAATAGACATTGTGCGAGAGCAACGATGCAGGAATCACAGGAATATCGCCGGCAATCCCGCTAGAAGTCGCATTAATAATGAGATCAAACTCGTGACCATCAAGTTCAGACTGTTCTAATGACTGAACGCTCCCCGTATGACGAAATAGCTGCGCGAGTTCTTGTGCCCGTGAGAAAGTTCGGTTTGTAATCGTCACTGCGCAATCAAGTGAAAGCAGTGGAAGTAAAACGCCCCTCGCAGCGCCACCAGCACCCAGCAATAAAATGCGTCGACCCGGTTTGATCAACGATAAACGTTCCAGATCAGTTAACAGACCAATCCCATCGGTGTTATCCCCCAACAGGCGGCCATCTTCCAGACGCATTAAGGTGTTCACCGCACCGGCTAATGCGGCGCGTTCAGTCAATTCATCTGTACGAGAAAATGCCAGCTCTTTAAAGGGGACTGTAATATTGGCCCCCTTACCACCGGCCTGGAAAAACTGTTCAAGTGTTTCAATAAAAGCATCAACAGGTGCTAGAACACGACCATATGGATGTTCTATTTTTAATTGCTCAGCAAACATCTTATGAATCTGTGGTGATTTGCTGTGTTGAATTGGGTTACCAAAAACGGCAAAAGTTTCCATTATTTACCCCAGGCGGAAAAGCTCGCCGGTCAAAGCATCACGAATTTCGGAAGGATTCTGCCTGCCGCCGGTATCACCACGCAACACTGGGAAGTCATCACCAAATTGCTGCAAAACTTCATCGGCAGTACGGCAAGGCGGTAAACCCGATAAATTGGCACTCGTGGAAACCAAAGGTTTGCCATATGCCTGGCACAATTTGCTCACCAACGGATGGTCGGTGACTCTTACCGCTAAGGAATCGAATCGGCCAGTAAGCCAACGCGGTGTTGTTTGTAGAGCAGGGAAGACAAAAGTCACGGGGCCTGGCCAGCAAGAAAATACGGCATCTCGCTGTATTTCAGTTAGGGTAGAGCTATCTATATAAGGAAGAAGTTGATCGAAATTCGCAGCGATCAAAATCAGACCTTTGTCGACGGGGCGATGTTTTAGCTCAAGCAAACGCGTAACGGCCAGTTCACTGTCAGGATCACAACCGACACCAAATACAGCTTCGGTTGGATAAGCGATGACTTGTTGTTGTTTAAGGGCGGCAACGATCTCTACGAGTTGCTCTTGTTGCAGGTTTGTCTTCACAAGCTTTTATTCCGCCGTTATAGGCTTTCCACATTGTTTGCTGGCACAGAATTGTTTTAAACCCTGCGCAGTTTTCTTTTCGATGAGTAAAGGATAGTGGCAAGCAGGACATTCGCCTGCCACCGGTTTGCTATTAATAACAAATTGGCATGCCGGATAGCTATCGCATGACCAAAAGTTTTTACCAAATCGCGAACGCCGCTGGACTAATTGCCCTTTCTGGCATTGCGGACAACTGATTGCGGTTTCGTCGGGTTTGTCGATAACTTCAGTGTGATCACAAACTGGATAGTTACTGCAAGCGATGAACATCCCAAAACGCCCTTGCCGTAACACGAGGTTTGCCTGGCATGTCGGACAGAACTGGCCTTCAAGCACTTTGACAACATGACCATCAGTCTGGCTTTTTAGTGGACGCACATAATCACATTCCGGGTAATGGGAGCAGCCAAGAAAAGGGCCGTGTTTACCAGAACGAATGACTAACCCTGCCCCACATTTTGGGCAGGGTTCATTTTTAGGCACAGTGAACAGTGCTGATTTGGTCATAACATCTCATGCCGCGGCTTTAATTTAGTGCAGCATACCTTCATTTACTTCGAAGAGTAATTCTTCCATTTGTTGATACGCGTTTTCGCAACCCGGAATATTGAATAGCACCATCAGCACCACCCACTTTAAGTCTTCCAGTTCGAACTCAGCGGTGTCTAACGCTAATACTCGTTCAATGACCATTTCACGGGTTTCGAGGTTCAGCACCTGAATCTGTTCCAGGAACAGTAAAAAACCCCGACAAGTTGCATCAAGCCGCTGGCATTCTTCTGCCGTGTACATACGCATAGAAAGTGGATCAGCAGCCAGTTGCATGGGTTCAGTCAGACCATCCTGGTAGTCCGCTAGTTTTTCAAGCCATACAAGCGCGTTATAAATGTCTTCGTGATCAAAACCAGCATCGGCGAGATCACGTGTCAATTTATCTTGATCAACTCGCATTTCCACTTCGTTGTGGATGTAGGTTTCAAATAAGTACATTAGTACGTCGAACATGGCATGCCCTCCTTAATCGGACATAGCCGCCGGGTACAGCTGCGATCCATCCTGCTAACTCCAGTTCGAGTAGCTGGGCTACCGTAACTGGCACAGGTTGGCCGGCACGTTCAGCGACGACGTCAACAGGTGTAACCTCATCTCCTACGTTAGCCAACAGCTCAGGAAATGGCAATGTACGATCCCCTTCATTGTGTGAATATATTAAGGCTTTGTGAGATGACGGAAGCCATTGCAGCTCGTTTTCCAGATACTCGAGGATGTCTGAAGGATGGCTGACAAGGTTAGCACCTTGCTTAATTAACCAGTGTGGCCCTTCACTTCCCGGGCTTCCCAATGCACCCGGTAAGGCAAATAACTCTCGGCCTTGCTCAAGTGCATAACGCGCAGTGACCAGTGATCCGCTTCGCTCGCTAGCCTCGACTACAAACACGCCCCGGCTCAACCCGCTGATAATGCGATTCCTGCGAGGGAAATTGCCAGGCCACGGCGTGGTCGTAAGTGGAAATTCAGAGATAACAGCGCCACCTTCCGCAATAATCTGCTCGGCCAGTTGTTTATGGCGTTTAGGGTAAATGCCAGCCAACCCATTACCCAATACCGCGACTGTCTTCCCATGCACGTTTAGCGCAGCGCGATGTGCCACCGCATCAATACCCAAAGCCAAACCGCTGGTTATTGTCAATCCAGCCGTAGCTAGCGGTTCGCAAAACATCCGACACCAACGTTCACCATAAAGAGAAAGATTACGGTTACCCACCACAGCTAGCTGGTTACTGGAAAGAAGCTCTATATCTCCCGCGACAAATAACACCGCAGGATAGCAATCTATTGCCCGCAGTTGATCTGGATAGCCAGCACTGTCTGCGGTGAGAAGATGGTGATGTGGCTGCTCAAGCCAACACAGTGATGCTTCCAGTTCTTTCTCACTAAACTCCAGAAAGTGAGATATCTGGTGGATAGATAAACCAGCTTTAGTAAGAGAGGCTGTCGCACGTTCAGGCTCATCTAATAAGATATGGGCAATTTTTAATAGCTTATCGCCACTCAGGGTTTGAACCGCCATCAGGCGTAACCAGATCTCCTTTGGTGACATATCTCCCTCCTGCCATAAGCTATAAAAGCAATCCTTGCGATTGGTCACTGATGCTGTCAATCAGGCCGGGAAATGTCTAGAATAGAGATAATAATCTTTCTATCAATTGAACACAGCTCTGGATATTTATGTCAGTTTTGCAGGTATTACATTTTCCGGACGAGCGCCTTCGCACTGTAGCGACGCCGGTCAAAGAGGTGAATGCGGAGATTCAGCGGATTGTCGATGACATGTTCGAGACAATGTACGCAGAGGAAGGTATTGGCCTTGCAGCAACACAGGTGGATATCCATCAACGTATTATTGTGATTGATGTTTCTGAAAACCGCGATGAGCGCCTGGTTTTAATCAACCCCGAGCTGCTAGAAAAAAGCGGAGAAACGGGTATCGAAGAAGGTTGCCTTTCTATTCCAGAACAACGTGCTCTGGTGCCCCGTGCAGAAAGAGTCAAAATCCGCGCGCTGGATCGTGAAGGCCAACCGTATGAACTAGAAGCCGACGGTCTGCTTGCCATCTGCATTCAGCACGAGATGGATCACCTTGTTGGCAAACTGTTCGTCGATTACCTTTCGCCGTTGAAACGCCAGCGTATTCGTCAGAAATTGGAAAAAATGGCTCGTCTGAATAAGAGCGCCTAATCCATCACAAAAGGGAATAATGTGTCTGATTCATTGCGTATTATTTTCGCCGGCACTCCTGACTTTGCAGCGCGTCATCTTGACGCGCTGTTGTCTTCTCAGCACCAGGTTGTTGGCGTATTTACACAACCTGATCGCCCCGCTGGGCGTGGTAAGAAACTGATGCCAAGTCCAGTCAAAGTGCTGGCGGCTGAAAAGAATATCCCTGTATTTCAACCTGCCTCTTTGCGTCCTGCGGAAAACCAGGAATTGGTTTCCAGCCTGAATGCAGACGTTATGGTGGTGGTTGCTTATGGCTTAATTCTTCCCAAAGCAGTAATTGATATGCCCCGTATGGGCTGCATTAACGTTCATGGTTCGCTGCTGCCACGTTGGCGTGGCGCGGCACCTATCCAACGCTCATTATGGGCAGGTGACGCCGAAACAGGCATAACCATTATGCAAATGGATGTAGGCCTTGATACTGGTGATATGCTGCTTAAACTCGCATGCCCAATTGAAGCTACAGATACCAGCGCAACGTTGTATGACAAGCTGGCAAATCTTGGGCCACAGGGATTACTGGAAACGTTAGATCAACTCGCGGCAGGCAGTGCAAAACCTGAAGTTCAGAACGAAGAGTTAGTGACGTACGCCGAAAAGCTTAGCAAGGAAGAAGCACGCATTGACTGGTCACTTTCTGCGACACAGCTCGAGCGCTGCATACGTGCATTTAACCCTTGGCCAATGAGCTGGTTGGAAATCGATGGGCAACCTCTTAAAGTCTGGCAGGCCTCGGTCATTAATCAGCCAGCTAAAGCGGCACCCGGCACCATTATCGAAACCAACAAACAAGGTATACAGGTGGCGACTGGCGAAGGGATTTTAAATCTGGAATCACTTCAACCAGCAGGAAAGAAAGCGATGACAGCTCAAGATCTCCTGAACTCTCGTAGCGAATGGTTTAAGCCAGGTGCACTCCTCGCCTGATAAAAGAAATTCTTTGCGCCCAGGCATAACACCTGGGCATTTTTGTTTTTAAGCGCCGGAAACCAGAGCGTGGTTATGAAAAAAACACTAAATCTTCGCAGTATGGCCGCTCAAACGATTGAACAAGTTGTAGAACAGGGTCAATCACTCAGTAATGTACTGCCAGCAATGCAACAAAAAGTCTCTGATAAAGACAGGGCATTACTTCAGGAGCTTTGCTTTGGCGTGTTACGCACGTTACCACAACTCGAATGGTTGATTGGCAAGTTGATGTCGCGCCCAATGACTGGCAAGCAACGTACCATCCACTATTTGATAATGGTGGGGTTTTATCAGCTACTTTATACCCGTATTCCAGCTCATGCAGCTCTGGCTGAAACGGTTGAAGGTGCTGTTGCTATTAAGCGCCAGTCACTGAAAGGTTTAATAAACGGCGTACTGCGCCAGTTCCAGCGCCAACAAGAAGAATTAATGGCAGAAGCTGCCAAACATGAAAGCCGTTTCTTACATCCGGCCTGGCTACTCCAACGTTTGAAAAAAGCCTACCCAAATCAATGGCAATCCATTGTTGATGCCAATAATCAGCGCCCACCAATGTGGCTACGCGTCAATCGCCAGCACCATACTCGCGAAGAGTGGCTGGCATTACTGGCTGAAAGTGGGTTGGAAGGTAATATTCACCCACAATATCGTGATGCAGTGCGTCTGGAAACACCAGCACCTGTGCACGCATTGCCAGGATTTGAACAAGGATGGGTTACTGTTCAGGACGCTTCTGCACAAGGTTGTGTGGATCTGCTTGATCCACAAGATGGCGAAACGATCCTCGATTTGTGTGCTGCACCAGGCGGTAAAACAACTCATATCCTTGAAGCCGCACCCAAAGCCCGCGTTATGGCTGTAGATATTGACGAACAACGCCTGAAACGTGTGCATGAAAACTTGCAACGCTTGGGTATGATGGCAGAAGTCAAATCAGGTGATGGGCGCTTCCCGGAACAATGGTGTGGCAATCAACAATTTGATCGTATCCTTCTTGATGCCCCATGTTCGGCCACTGGTGTAATCCGTCGCCATCCAGATATCAAATGGCTACGCCGTGACAGAGACATTGCTGAATTAGCCTCGCTGCAAAAAGAAATTCTGGAAGCTATTTGGCCGAGACTGAAATCAGGTGGCACATTGGTTTATGCCACTTGCTCCATCCTCCCGGAAGAAAACAACCAACAAATCGCTGTATTCCTGGCGCAGCATCCAGAGGCAAAGTTGGTTGAAACTGGCTCGGCGGAAAAACCAGGGATCCAGAATCTTCCTTCTCAAGAAGATGGTGACGGCTTCTTTTACGCTAAGCTAATTAAAAGCTGATTCAGATTTGCTGAGTCTTAGGTTTCATCACCAATGAAGCTATAAACAATGAAAATAATAATTCTGGGTGCGGGCCAAGTTGGCGGCACTCTGGCAGAAAACCTGGTGGGCGAGAACAACGATATTACGGTTGTTGATACTAACCAGGATCGCCTACGCAGTTTGCAAGATAAGTTCGATTTACGTGTCGTGCAGGGCCATGGCTCGCATCCTCGTGTGCTGCGTGAAGCGGGCGCAGATGATGCGGATATGCTGGTCGCTGTAACCAGTTCGGATGAAACGAATATGATTGCCTGCCAGGTGGCGTATTCGCTTTTTAATACACCAAATCGAATTGCGCGTATTCGTGCGCCAGACTACGTACGCGATGCCGAGCGTTTATTTAATGCTGAAGCTGTACCAATCGATCACCTTATTGCGCCAGAACAGTTAGTTATCGACAATATTTATCGTCTGATTGAGTATCCAGGTGCACTTCAGGTTGTGAACTTTGCCGAAGGTAAAGTCAGTCTTGCCGTTGTGAAAGCCTATTATGGTGGCCCGCTCGTCGGAAATGCACTTTCGACTATGCGTGAACATATGCCGCATATCGAAACTCGCGTCGCAGCTATTTTCCGCCACGATCGTCCTATTCGCCCGCAGGGTTCAACCATTGTCGAAGCTGGGGACGAAGTCTTCTTCATTGCCGCCTCTCAACATATTCGTGCAGTTATGAGCGAGCTTCAACGTCTTGAAAAACCTTATAAACGCATCATGCTCGTGGGTGGTGGCAATATTGGGGCGGGTCTGGCACAGCGTCTTGAAAAAGATTACAGCGTCAAACTCATCGAACGTGACCCACAACGCGCAGCTGAGCTTGCTGAAATGCTGCAAAACACCATAGTCTTCTATGGGGACGCCTCTGATCAGGAGCTTTTGGCAGAAGAGCATATTGAGCAGGTAGACTTGTTTATTGCCGTCACCAACGACGACGAAGCAAATATTATGTCCGCCATGCTGGCTAAACGCATGGGAGCCAAAAAAGTCATGGTTCTTATCCAGCGCAAAGCCTACGTTGATCTGGTACAAGGCAGCGTGATTGATATTGCCATTTCACCGCAGCAAGCCACTATTTCTGCATTACTTGGCCACGTGCGTAAAGCCGATATTGTTGGAGTTTCATCTTTACGTCGGGGTGTGGCCGAAGCCATTGAAGCAGTTGCTCACGGTGATGAAAGTACTTCACGTGTTGTCGGTCGTTCGATTGATGAGATAAAACTTCCACCAGGAACAATTATCGGTGCCGTGGTTCGAGGTAACGATGTCATGATTGCCAATGACAATTTACGTATAGAACAAGGTGACCACGTAATTATGTTTCTGACAGATAAGAAATTTGTTAGTGATGTAGAACGCCTATTCCAGCCAAGTCCATTCTTCCTGTAATTTCCTCTGGGCGGAAAATTCGTGCCGCCTGATTATTTTTCTCACCAGATAAACCACCTTAAAATTAAGGAATTAGCGATAAATTCTTATTTCCTCATGTAATGGCAATCGAGTCATCATTTGTTAGACTTATTAACGTCGGCCGATACAAGGAGAGAAAAATGAGCATGTTAAAAGAATTCCGCGAATTTGCTATGCGCGGAAACGTTGTAGATTTAGCAGTGGGTGTAATTATTGGTGCAGCATTCGGGAAAATTGTTTCTTCTCTGGTTGCGGATATTATTATGCCGCCTCTTGGGCTGCTGATTGGAGGGGTGGATTTCAAGCAGTTCGCTTTAATCTTGAGGCCTGCAGCAGGCGATATTCCAGCAGTAGTTATGCATTACGGTGTATTTATTCAGAATATCTTTGATTTCGTGATTGTTGCCTTCGCAATCTTCATGGCAATAAAAGTTGTTAATAAACTGAACCGTAAGAAAATAGAAGAACCTGCAGCACCAGCGGCTCCAACTAAAGAAGAAATATTACTTAGCGAAATCCGTGACTTACTGAAACAGCAGAACGAGCGAATTTAATTGCGCTAGTTAAAAGCGGAAGGTCAGTGGTAAAAAAGCGATTTGCTTGTTTGCCACTGGCCTCCCAGTTACTTCCTTTACCATGTTTTGCACTGCGTTGATAACTACCTTTCCCTTTCTTATTTTGCTCAACCCTTTGACGAAACAGTGGGTCATGCAGCAAAGCCTCAATCGCGTTATCTTTAATGACCCCTTTCTTATGCTGATATTTGCTCATACTCTCTCCTAATCGATTAAATTAACGACGCAATTCTATGCCTGTATCCGCCTGGCAGCAATTTATTATTTCCGCAGACTAGCGCCCTGCTCGAGCGCTTCAAGGATTGAACAGTACGCACTACTGTGGGCACTTCCACAACATGCATCATTTAGTCTCTGTAATGATCGTCGCATATGCTGTAATTCTTTAATTTTGGACTCTACTTCTGCAAGTCTCGACTGCACGATGCCCTTTGATTCCTGACAGGTATGTTGTTCCGGATCGATTCGAATCGATAGAAGCTCACGGATAGTTTCCAGGGTGAAGCCTAACTGTTTTGCATAGCGTATAAATTTCAGACGTTGTAAATCACTTTCGCTATACAGTCTAAAACCACCTTCTGTTCTGATTTCATGATCCATCATTTGCTGCTTTTCATAATAACGAATGGTATCAGGGGTTACATCTGCCAGTTTGGCTAACTCTCCAATACGAAGCATGATAATTCCTCATCAAGTTTGTGAAGCAACGTTGTGCTAGCTGGGATAAAACAAAGATACGATGAATTTATGCAGGAAGGGAAATTACAGATATAAAAAAACCGGGCAAGCCCGGTTTTTCCATGTTACTACAGATTACTCTGCAGCAGCTTCTGTTTGAGACTCGGCGCGATCAACCAGCTCGATGTAAGCCATCGGAGCATTGTCACCAGCACGGAAGCCACACTTAAGAATACGAGTGTAACCACCAGTACGGGCTGCAAAACGCGGACCCAGTTCATTAAACAGTTTTGCCACGATCTCGTTATCACGAGTGCGGGCGAATGCCAGACGACGATTAGCAACGCTATCAGTCTTGGCAAGAGTAATCAGCGGCTCAACTACGCGACGCAGCTCTTTCGCTTTAGGCAGAGTCGTCTTGATGATCTCATGACGAACCAGTGAACCTGCCATATTGCGGAACATAGCCTGGCGATGGCTGCTGTTGCGGTTCAGTTGACGACCACTCTTACGATGGCGCATGACCTTATCCTTCTCAGTAAAACCTTAACCTGTGATCCGGTTACTCGTCAGCGATGCTTGCCGGTGGCCAGTTTTCCAGGCGCATGCCCAGAGACAAACCACGGGAAGCCAGCACGTCTTTAATCTCAGTAAGAGATTTTTTACCCAAGTTAGGCGTTTTGAGCAGCTCAACTTCGGTACGCTGTACCAGATCACCGATATAGTGGATAGCTTCTGCCTTAAGGCAGTTAGCAGAGCGGACAGTCAATTCCAGATCGTCAACAGGGCGCAGCAGGATCGGATCGAACTCTGGTTTCTCTTCTTTAACTTCTGGTTGACGTACATCACGTAAATCAACGAAAGCTTCAAGTTGTTCAGCCAGAATGGTTGCCGCACGACGAATCGCCTCTTCAGGATCGATTGTACCGTTGGTTTCCATTTCGATGACCAGCTTATCCAGGTCGGTACGCTGTTCTACACGCGCAGCTTCAACATTGTAGGCAATTCGCTCTACAGGGCTGTAGCAGGCGTCGACCAGCAAACGACCGATTGGGCGCTCATCTTCTTCCGAATGAATTCGGGCAGAGGCCGGCACATAACCGCGACCGCGCTGAACTTTGATACGCATACTAATAGATGCATTCTCATCGGTCAGGTGGCAGATCACATGCTGCGGCTTGACGATTTCGACATCACCATCATGGGTGATGTCGGCTGCAGTCACAGGGCCAATGCCAGACTTATTCAGAGTAAGAATAACATCATCTTTACCTTGAACTCTTACCGCCAGCCCTTTCAGGTTGAGCAGGATTTCCAGGATATCTTCCTGAATGCCTTCTTTGGTGCTGTACTCATGTAGTACACCATCAATCTCAACCTCTGTCACCGCGCAACCCGGCATCGATGAGAGCAGAATACGGCGCAGTGCATTACCAAGAGTATGGCCAAAGCCACGCTCTAAAGGCTCAAGGGTCACCTTGGCGTGCGTCGAACTCACTTGCTCGATATCTACCAGGCGCGGTTTTAGAAACTCTGTCACAGAACCCTGCATTGTGTCCTCTCTTTGGTACTAAGCTTTACTTGGAGTAAAGCTCGACGATCAGGTGTTCGTTAATGTCCGCAGACAGATCAGTACGCTCAGGCTTACGCTTGAACACACCTTCCATCTTAGCAGCATCAACTTCCAGCCAGGTTGGCTTTTCACGCTGTTCAGCCAGCTCCAGAGCGGCCTTCACGCGAGATTGCTTTTTGGCTTTCTCACGGATGCTGACTACGTCATTCGGAGTTACCTGATAAGAAGCGATGTTAACAACGCGACCATTTACCATAACTGCTTTATGGCTAACGAGCTGACGTGATTCTGCACGTGTAGCGCCGAAGCCCATACGGTAAACAACGTTGTCAAGACGACCTTCCAGCAGAGCCAACAGGTTTTCACCGGTGTTGCCTTTCAGACGAGCTGCTTCTTTATAGTAGTTACGGAACTGACGCTCCAGAACACCGAACATACGGCGAACTTTTTGCTTTTCACGCAACTGCACACCATAGTCAGACAGACGCGGTTTACGCGCACCGTGCTGGCCAGGAGCTTGTTCAATTTTACACTTGGTATCGATCGCGCGAACACCAGACTTAAGGAACAGGTCTGTGCCCTCACGACGGCTCAGCTTGAGCTTAGGACCCAAATATCTTGCCATTTTCTTTCTCCAACATTCCTAAAAAAACGAGCGTTATACGCGACGTTTTTTCGGCGGACGACAACCGTTGTGAGGGATCGGAGTCACATCAGTAATATTAGTGATGCGGAAACCAGCGGCGTTCAGAGCACGAATGGTAGATTCGCGACCTGGACCCGGTCCCTTAACCATAACTTCCAGGTTCTTGATACCGTATTCTTTCACGGCTTCTGCGCAACGCTCTGCTGCAACCTGAGCTGCGAACGGAGTAGATTTGCGAGAACCACGGAAACCGGAACCACCGGCAGTTGCCCAACCCAACGCGTTACCCTGACGATCAGTAATAGTAACGATTGTGTTGTTGAAAGAAGCATGGACATGAGCCACGCCGTCAGAGACTTGTTTTCTGACACGTTTACGTGCACGAATTGGTGCCTTTGCCATTATTCAATCACCCCGATTATTTCTTGATCGGTTTGCGCGGACCCTTACGGGTACGTGCGTTGGTCTTCGTACGCTGACCGCGCACTGGCAGACCACGACGATGACGCAAACCGCGATAGCAACCAAGGTCCATCAGACGCTTGATGCTCATACTCACTTCACGGCGCAGATCACCTTCAACGACAAATTTGGCAACTTCGTCACGCAGCGTGTCGATTTGTTCTTCAGACAGCTCTCTGATCTTAACATCTTCAGCGATACCCGCCGCGGCACAAATAGCCTTTGAGCGAGTCTTGCCAACACCGTAGATCGAAGTTAAAGCGATCACGGTATGTTTTTGATCAGGAATGTTAATGCCTGCTATACGGGCCACTATGCACTCCTACTATTTAGATTATGCGTCCCATACCGAAAAGCCCGTTTTCAGGATACTCAAATGGAAACGCATAGACATACAAAAGATTGGCTGGCTAATCTAGCCAGCTCAACCCAACTTTGCAAGAAAAATATTCGAGATAATCAGCCTTGACGCTGTTTATGCTTCGGTTCGGCACTGCAAATCACGCGAATAACACCGTCACGCTTAACAATTTTGCAGTTACGACATAATTTCTTGACGGAAGCACGAACTTTCATTTTTACTCTCCGTAACTTCTCAAGCGACTATTAACGGCCGTAGCCTTTCAGATTCGCTTTCTTCAATGCAGACTCGTACTGACTTGACATCATCAGAGTTTGCACTTGAGCCATAAAGTCCATGATAACCACGACAACGATGAGTAGTGAGGTTCCACCGAAGTAGAAAGGCACTTTCATTGCATCACGCATGAACTCCGGGATTAGGCAGATAAAGGTAATGTACAACGCACCAACCAAGGTCAGGCGGGTCATCACTTTATCAATATACTTCGCCGTTTGTTCTCCCGGACGAATTCCTGGTACAAATGCACCGGACTTCTTCAGGTTATCTGCTGTTTCGCGTGGGTTGAAAACCAACGCCGTGTAGAAGAAACAGAAGAAGATGATTGCAGACGCATAGAGTAACACATAAAGCGGTTGCCCAGGCTGCAAATACAGCGAAATTGTAGTCAGCCAGTTCCAACCGGTTCCACCCCCAAACCACGATGCAATCGTTGCTGGGAACAGAATAATACTGGAAGCAAAAATTGCTGGAATAACACCAGCCATATTCACTTTCAGCGGTAAATGCGTGCTCTGCGCAGCATAGACACGACGACCTTGTTGACGTTTCGCGTAGTTTACCACAATGCGGCGTTGGCCACGCTCAACAAAAACAACGAAGAAGGTCACTGCGAATACTAGTACTGCAACCAACAGCAACAGGAGGAAGTGCAGGTCGCCTTGCCTTGCTTGTTCGATAGTATGGCCAACGGCCGGCGGCAAACCCGCAACAATACCAGCGAAGATTATGATTGAGATACCGTTACCGATACCGCGTTCAGTAATCTGTTCGCCCAGCCACATTAGGAACATTGTCCCGGTGACAAGACTCACAACAGCGGTGAAATAGAATGCAAAGCCTGGATTTAGTACCAGACCTTGCATACCAGGCATATTCGGCAAACCGGTAGCAATACCGATTGACTGGAATATTGCCAGCACCAGAGTACCGTAGCGGGTGTACTGGCTGATCTTACGACGGCCAGACTCCCCTTCTTTCTTCAACTCTGCTAACGCTGGATGAACCACCGTTAGCAGCTGAATAATAATCGATGCCGAAATATACGGCATGATACCCAGAGCAAAGATAGAAGCACGGCTAAGAGCACCACCAGAGAACATGTTAAACATTTCAATGATAGTGCCTCGCTGTTGCTCAAGCAGTTTGGCAAGTACAGCGGCATCAATACCAGGGATCGGAATAAAAGAACCAATACGGAACACAATCAGCGCACCGATAACAAACAATAGTCTGCGTTTCAGCTCGCCAAACCCGCCTTTAGCACTTTGAAAATCTAATCCCGGTTGCTTTGCCATCTGCTACTTATTCCTCGATTTTACCGCCAGCAGCTTCGATAGCAGCACGAGCGCCTTTAGTTACACGCAAGCCGCGAACAGTTACCGGACGAGAAACCTCGCCAGACAGGATCACTTTCGCGAACTCAATCTGGATACCGATAATGTTTGCTGCTTTCAACGTGTTCAGGTCAACTACGTCGCCTTCAACTTTCGCCAGATCAGAGAGACGAATCTCCCCAGTGATCATTGCTTTGCGAGAGGTGAAACCGAATTTCGGCAGACGACGGTACAACGGCATCTGACCACCTTCAAAACCGCGACGTACGCCACCGCCAGAACGAGAGTTCTGACCTTTGTGACCACGACCACCGGTTTTACCGAGGCCAGAACCGATACCACGACCCAGACGCTTGGAAGCGTGCTTAGACCCTTCGGCTGGAGACAGAGTATTTAAACGCATCTCTTACTCCTCAACTTTAACCATGTAGGAAACCGCGTTGACCATACCACGTACAGCAGGAGTATCCTCGCGCTCTACGGTGTGGCCAATACGACGCAGACCCAGGCCAAGCAGCGTTGCCTTATGTTTCGGCAGACGACCGATTGCACTGCGGGTTTGTGTAATTTTAATAGTCTTTGCCATGGTCAATTACCCCAGAATTTCTTCAACGGATTTACCACGCTTGGCAGCGACCATTTCCGGAGACTTCATATTTGCCAGGCCATCAATAGTTGCACGAACCACGTTAATCGGGTTTGTAGAACCATATGCTTTAGCCAAAACGTTATGAACTCCAGCGACTTCCAGAACGGCGCGCATTGCACCACCGGCAATAATACCGGTACCCTGAGAAGCCGGCTGCATGAACACACGAGATCCTGTGTGCACACCTTTAACAGGGTGCTGCAGGGTGCCGTGGTTCAGCGCGACGTTAATCATGTTGCGACGGGCTTTTTCCATCGCTTTCTGGATAGCTGCTGGAACTTCACGCGCTTTTCCGTAACCAAAACCAATGCGACCGTTACCATCGCCAACCACTGTCAGAGCTGTGAAGGAGAAAATACGACCACCTTTAACGGTTTTAGATACGCGATTTACCGCGATCAGCTTTTCCTGCAGTTCGCCAGCTTGTTTTTCGATGTGAGCCATCTTACACCTCTACCTTAGAACTGAAGGCCAGCATCACGGGCAGCATCTGCCAGTGCCTGGACACGACCATGATATTGGAAACCAGCACGGTCAAAGGATACTTTCGTAATACCTTTTTCCAGTGCGCGCTCTGCAACAGCTTTACCCACAGCTGTAGCGGCGTCTTTGTTTCCAGTGTACTTCAGTTGCTCAGCGATAGCTTTCTCTACAGTAGATGCAGCTACCAGGACTTCTGAACCGTTCGGTGCGATAACCTGTGCATAAATATGACGAGGCGTGCGGTGAATCACCAGACGAGTCGCACCCAGTTCTTTGAGCTTGTGACGTGCGCGGGTCGCACGACGGATACGAGCAGATTTCTTATCCATAGTGTTACCTTACTTCTTCTTAGCCTCTTTGGTACGCACGACTTCGTCGGCGTAACGAACACCCTTGCCTTTATAAGGCTCAGGACGACGGTAGGCGCGCAGATCAGCAGCCACTTGTCCAATCATCTGCTTATCGGCGCCTTTCAGCACGATTTCAGTTTGAGTTGGACATTCAGCAGTGATTCCCGCTGGCAGAGCATGTTCAACAGGATGAGAGAAGCCCAGGGCCAAACTCACCGCATTGCCTTTAACTGCTGCACGATAACCTACACCAACCAGCTGCAGCTTCTTAGTGAAGCCTTCGGTAACACCGATAACCATTCCATTTAACAGCGCACGAGTGGTACCCGCTTGGGCCCACGCGTTAGCAAAACCTTCGCGTGGAGCGAAAGTCAGTGCATTATCAGCGTGTTTAACTTCAACAGCATCGTTGATTGTACGAGTCAGCTCGCCGTTCTTACCTTTGATCGAAATAACCTGACCGTTGAGTTTTACCTCTACGCCAGCAGGAATAACGACCGGTGCTTTAGCAACACGAGACATTTTATTCCTCCAATTAGGCTACGTAGCAGATAATTTCGCCACCAAGACCAGCTTGGCGCGCTGCACGATCAGTCATAACACCTTTAGAGGTAGAAACGACAGCAATACCCATACCGGCCATAACTTTAGGCAGCTCATCTTTTTTCTTATAGATGCGCAGACCTGGGCGGCTGACTCGCTGAATGCTCTCTACCACAGCCTTGCCCTGGAAATACTTAAGAGTCAGTTCCAGTTCAGGCTTGATGTCGCCTTCGATTTTAAAATCTTCAATATAGCCTTCTTCTTTCAGCACGTTGGCAATTGCCAATTTCAGCTTGGAGGAAGGCATGGTGACCGCAACTTTATTCGCGGCTTGACCGTTACGGATACGGGTCAGCATATCCGCGATCGGATCTTGCATGCTCATCTGTCTTTACTCCCGTGATTCAATTGGATATTACCAGCTAGCCTTCTTCAAGCCAGGTACTTCACCGCGCATAGCGGCTTCACGAAGCTTAATACGGCTCAACCCGAATTTGCCCACATAACCATGCGGACGACCAGTTTGGCGGCAGCGGTTACGCTGACGGGACGGGCTGGAATCACGCGGCAGAGACTGCAGCTTAAGAACAGCATCCCAACGATCTTCGTCGGATGAGTTCACACCAGAGATGATAGCTTTCAATTCCTCGCGTTTAGCGCGGTATTTGTCGGCCAGTTTCACGCGAACGACTTCGCGTGCTTTCATCGATTGCTTAGCCATTAGTAACCCTACCTTACTTACGGAATGGGAAGTTAAAGGCTGCCAGCAGAGCACGGCCTTCATCATCAGATTTCGCAGTAGTGGTAATGGTAATATCCAAACCACGAACGCGATCGACTTTGTCATAGTCGATTTCTGGGAAGATGATCTGCTCACGGACACCCATGCTGTAGTTACCACGGCCATCAAATGACTTAGCGGACAAGCCACGGAAGTCACGGATACGTGGTACAGCAATGGTGATCAGGCGCTCAAGAAACTCCCACATGCGTTCGCCACGCAGAGTTACTTTACAGCCGATCGGATAGCCCTGACGGATTTTGAAGCCTGCAACTGATTTGCGTGCTTTGGTGATCAACGGCTTTTGACCGGAGATTGCTGTCAAGTCAGCTGCTGCATTATCCAGCAGTTTCTTGTCAGCGATCGCTTCACCCACACCCATGTTCAGGGTGATCTTCTCGACCCGAGGGACTTGCATGACAGAATTGTAGTTAAACTCAGTCATGAGTTTTGTAACTACTTCGTCTTTGTAGTAATCATGCAGTTTCGCCATCGTACTACTCCAAATTACTTGATAGTTTCGCTGTTAGACTTGAAGAAACGGACTTTTTTGCCCTCTTCAAATCTAAAGCCTACACGGTCAGCCTTGCCGGTTGCCGCATTGAAGAGTGCAACGTTAGAAACTTGAATAGCAGCTTCTTTTTCAACGATGCCACCTGGTTGATTCAGGGCCGGAACCGGCTTCTGATGTTTCTTAACCAGGTTGATACCTTCAACAATGAGCTTGCCGGAAGACAAGACATTCTTAACTTTACCGCGCTTACCTTTATCTTTACCGGTTAACACGATAACTTCGTCATCACGACGGATTTTAGCTGCCATGATTCGCTCCTTAGAGTACTTCTGGTGCCAGAGAGATAATTTTCATGAACTTCTCATTACGCAGTTCACGAGTTACCGGCCCAAAAATACGCGTGCCGATTGGTTGCTCGCTGTTATTATTTAAAATAACGCATGCATTACCATCGAAGCGAATGACAGAACCGTCCGGGCGACGAACACCCTTCCTGGTGCGCACCACTACCGCTTTCAGGACATCGCCTTTCTTCACCTTACCACGAGGAATTGCTTCCTTGATGGTAATTTTGATGATGTCGCCGACGCCTGCGTAGCGACGGTGCGAGCCACCCAGAACCTTGATACACATTACGCGACGCGCGCCGGAGTTGTCGGCTACGGTCAGCATAGTCTGTTCTTGGATCATTTCAGTGCTCCGCTAATGTCAACTACTACTTCGGGACCCATAATTAGGTCGTTAAAAAGCCCCATAAACGAGGGCGCGGCATTATAACACCGGTTCCTGAATATGGGTAGAAAAAATAAACGGCTCATTTACTGAGCCGTTTATTCGTTAGACAAAGCTCACTGTATTACAGAACAGCTTTGTCTACAACGCGAACAAGTGTCCAGGACTTAGTCTTGGACAGTGGACGGCATTCGTGGATTTCAACCACGTCACCGATACCACATTCATTGTTCTCGTCATGTACGTGCAGTTTGGTCGTACGCTTGATGAATTTACCGTAAATCGGGTGTTTCACCACACGTTCAATAGCAACAACGATGGATTTCTCCATTTTGTTACTAATTACGCGACCTTGCAGAGTACGGATTTTATCGGTCATTACGCACCCGCCTTCTGAGTCAATAAAGTCTTAACACGAGCAACATCACGACGCACTTGCTTCAGCAGGTGAGTCTGTTGCAGCTGGCCACTTGCTGCTTGCATGCGCAGGTTGAACTGCTCACGCAGCAGATTCAGCAGCTCGGTGTTCAGCTCTTCAACACTCTTTTCACGCAGCTCTTTTGCTTTCATTACATCACCGTCTTAGTTACAAAGGTGGTTTTAATCGGCAGTTTCGCTGCTGCCAGCTTGAATGCTTCACGGGCCAGCTCTTCTGGTACGCCGTCCATTTCATACAGGACTTTGCCAGGCTGAATCAGGGCAACCCAATACTCTACGTTGCCTTTACCTTTACCCATACGCACTTCAAGCGGCTTTTCGGTGATCGGTTTGTCCGGGAATACACGGATCCAGATCTTACCCTGACGCTTAACTGCACGGGTCATTGCACGACGTGCTGCTTCGATCTGACGTGCAGTCAGACGACCACGGCCAACAGCTTTCAGACCGAAAGTGCCGAAGCTAACATCCGTACCGGCAGCCAGACCACGGTTGCGGCCTTTGTGCACTTTACGGAATTTTGTACGCTTTGGTTGTAACACAGCGACTCTCCTTACTTACGGCCTTTACGCTGCTGCTTTTTAGGTTGAGCAGCCGGTTTTTCCGGTTGTTCAACAGCAGCCATCCCACCCAGGATCTCACCTTTAAAGATCCACACTTTAACGCCGATTACACCATAAGTGGTGTGCGCTTCAGAGGTGTTGTAGTCAATGTCAGCACGCAGGGTGTGCAACGGCACGCGACCTTCACGATACCATTCGGTACGTGCGATCTCGGCGCCGCCCAGACGGCCGCTAACTTCAACTTTGATACCTTTAGCGCCCAGACGCATGGCATTCTGTACAGCACGCTTCATAGCACGACGGAACATAACGCGACGTTCCAGCTGAGAAGTGATGCTGTCAGCAACCAATTTTGCGTCCAGTTCAGGCTTACGAACTTCGGCGATATTGATCTGTGCAGGAACGCCAGCGATATCCGCTACGACCTTGCGCAGTTTTTCTACGTCTTCGCCTTTCTTACCGATAACGATGCCAGGACGAGCAGTGTGAATAGTCACACGGATGCTCTTAGCTGGACGCTCGATAACGATACGAGATACAGACGCCTTCGCCAGTTCCTTAGTCAGGTACTGACGAACTTTAAAATCGCTGTCCAGGTTGTCAGCGAATTCTTTGGTGTTCGCAAACCAAGTAGAGTTCCAAGGTTTTACAATACCCAGGCGAATACCATTAGGATGTACTTTCTGACCCATTGCTAGTCTCCAGAGTCTCAGCGATCGGACACAACCACAGTAATGTGGCTGGTGCGCTTCAGGATGCGATCTGCACGACCTTTTGCACGTGGCATAATGCGCTTCATGCTTGGGCCTGCGTCTACGAAGATTTTCGCGACTTTCAGATCGTCAATGTCAGCGCCATCGTTGTGTTCAGCGTTAGCAATGGCAGATTCCAGAACTTTCTTGACCAATACAGCCGCTTTCTTGTTGGTGAAGGTCAAAATTTCCAGTGCCTGCGACACTTTCTTACCGCGAATAAGGTCAGCAACAAGGCGAACCTTTTGAGCAGAAGAACGAGCGTGGCGATGTTGAGCTAAAGTTTCCATCTCTTCCTCCTACTTATTTCTTCTTGGCTTTTTTATCAGCAGCGTGGCCGCGATAAGTACGTGTCGGTGCAAATTCACCCAGTTTGTGACCGACCATTTCGTCGGAAACAAAGACCGGAACATGCTGACGACCATTATGGACAGCGATGGTCAAACCGATCATATTAGGAAAGATCGTTGAACGACGGGACCAAGTGCGCAGGGGCTTCTTGTCACCGCTTTCCACCGCTTTCTCTACCTTCTTCAGCAAGTGCAGGTCAATAAAAGGACCTTTCTTGAGAGAACGTGGCATGGCTTATCCTCTAAAATTATTTGCTACGGCGACGTACGATGAATTTATCAGTACGCTTGTTGCTGCGGGTCTTCTTACCTTTGGTCTGTACGCCCCACGGAGATACCGGGTGCTTACCAAAGTTACGACCTTCACCACCACCGTGTGGGTGGTCGACTGGGTTCATCGCAGTACCGCGAACGGTAGGACGAACACCACGCCAGCGAGCAGCACCCGCTTTACCCAGAACGCGCAGCATATGCTCAGCATTGCCAACTTCGCCCAGTGTCGCGCGGCAGTCAGCTTCAACTTTACGCATTTCACCAGAACGCAGACGCAGGGTAACGTAGGCACCATCACGTGCAACGATCTGCACATAGGTACCAGCGGAACGTGCCAACTGACCGCCTTTACCTGGTTTCATTTCTACGTTATGAACAGTAGAACCAACCGGGATGTTGCGCATCGGAAGGGTGTTACCAGCTTTGATTGCAGCATCAACGCCAGATTGAATCTGGTCGCCAGCTTTCAGGCCTTTAGGGGCCAGGATGTAACGGCGTTCGCCATCTTTGTACAGAACCAGTGCGATATTCGCAGAACGGTTCGGATCGTACTCAAGACGTTCAACAACTGCCGGGATACCATCTTTGTTGCGTTTAAAGTCAACAATACGATAAGCCTGCTTGTGACCACCACCGATGTGACGAGTAGTGATACGACCATTGTTGTTACGGCCACCGGATTTGCTGTTTTTTTCAACCAGCGGAGCAAATGGTTTGCCCTTATGCAGCTCAGGGTTGACCACTTTAACAACGTGGCGACGACCCGGAGATGTCGGTTTACATTTAACAACTGCCATTGTTTTTCTCCTCCGACTTACTCAGCGCCGCCGACGAAGTCCAGATTCTGGCCTTCCTTCAGGGTGACGTAAGCTTTTTTCCAGTCGCTACGACGACCGATACGCTGTCCATGACGCTTAGTTTTACCTTTAACAAGCAAGGTATTAACGCCTTTAACTTCAACTTCGAACAGTTTCTCAACAGCAGCAACAATCTCTGCTTTGGTCGCGTCTTTTGCAACTTTGAGAACGATGGTATTTGTTTTTTCCATCGCCATAGATGCTTTTTCAGATACGTGCGGCGCGCGCAGTACTTTTAGCAGACGTTCTTCACGGATCATGCCAGCATCTCCTCAACTTGCTTAACTGCATCAGCAGTCATAACGACTTTGTCGAAGGCGATCAGGCTAACTGGATCGATTGTTGCAGCATCGCGAACGTCAACCTTATGCAGGTTACGCGCAGCCAGGAACAGATTCTCATCCAGTTCGCCAGTTACGATCAGCACATCTTCCAGGGCCATGTCTTTCAGTTTCTGAGCAAGCAGCTTAGTTTTAGGCGCTTCAACAGAGAACTGTTCGACAACGATCAGACGATCCTGACGTACCAGTTCAGACAGAATGCTTTTCAGCGCTCCGCGGTACATCTTTTTGTTAACTTTTTGACTGTGGTCCTGCGGGCGAGCAGCGAAGGTTACGCCACCGGAACGCCAGATCGGGCTCTTGATAGAACCTGAACGCGCACGGCCGGTACCTTTCTGGCGCCACGGCTTTTTACCGGAACCAGTTACTTCGGCACGAGTCTTCTGAGCACGAGTACCTTGACGAGCACCAGCTGCATAAGCAACTACAACTTGGTGTACCAGCGCTTCGTTAAAATCACGACCGAAGGTAGTTTCGGAAACAGTCAGCGCGCTTTGCGCGTCTTTCAATACTAATTCCATTGCTATCTCCTCACGCCTTCACAGCTGGTTTAACAATAAGGTCGCTACCGGTTGCACCCGGAACTGCACCCTTAACCAGCAGCAGGTTGCGCTCAGCGTCAACGCGTACTACATCCAGGCTCTGAACAGTTACACGTTCGTTACCCAGTTGGCCTGCCATTTTCTTGCCTTTGAACACTTTGCCCGGAGTCTGGTTCTGACCGATAGAACCCGGAACACGGTGAGACAAGGAGTTACCGTGGGTAGCATCCTGAGTACGGAAGTTCCAGCGCTTAACAGTGCCAGCAAAACCTTTACCCTTGGAAGTACCGGTAACGTCTACTTTTTTAACTTCAGCAAACAGCTCAACGCTAATGTCTTGACCTACAGTGAAATCTTCGCCTTCTGCAAGACGGAATTCCCAAAGGCCACGGCCAGCTTCTACGCCAGCTTTAGCGAAGTGACCAGCTTCCGGCTTAGTTACACGGCTAGCTTTTTTAGCGCCAGTGGTAACTTGAACAGCACGGTAGCCATCGTTAGCCAGGTCTTTAACCTGAGTAACACGGTTTGCTTCTACTTCGATCACGGTTACTGGGATAGAAACGCCGTCTTCTGTGAAGATACGGGTCATACCCACTTTTTTACCGACTAAACCAATCATTGTTTCAACCTCTCAATCGTCAATGACCTGATTAACCCAGGCTGATCTGCACGTCAACACCAGCAGCCAGATCCAGACGCATCAGAGCATCAACGGTTTTCTCAGTTGGCTCAACGATGTCAACCAGACGCTTATGAGTGCGAATTTCGTACTGATCACGCGCGTCTTTGTTGACGTGCGGAGAGATCAGAACGGTAAAGCGCTCTTTGCGGGTCGGCAGCGGGATCGGACCACGTACTTGCGCACCAGTGCGCTTAGCAGTCTCGACGATTTCCGCAGTTGATTGATCGATCAGACGATGATCAAACGCTTTAAGGCGGATACGGATTCTTTGGCTCTGCATGAGACCATAGCTCCAATTATTTTATAGACGAAAAAAATCACTACTCGCACCCATTACGATTGATGGGGGAGTGTAATCGTTCATACATAGTTCCCCAATTGGGAACATTGTCGACAGTAACTTCACTGTCAGGCTCATATCGAGCCAGCCATCGATTAAGACAGGCCCGCGCATTATACGTAAATCTGCCCCTTAAGCAAGTCATGGATACGAATTAAACAATTTTTTGAGTAAGGATGCGACTCGTTATCCAATCGTGCGGCAAAATGCCCTGCTTGTGAGATTTGCTGCGGAACAGTACTCGCAACTTGGCAATCTCCATTTTGCTTTCAATAAGTCATTCACTTAGCGTTTAAACAACATCTAATTTGGGAGTTGCCTACCGCTATGTCTACATTCCTATTCGCTTTATTCTTTATCGGTTTATACATTGTGATTTTGTTGCGGCTAGCCTGGATAGATTGCCGACATATGCAGCTTCCGGACAATCTGACCTATCCACTAATTTGGTCCGGGCTGTTGTATCAAATCTGCCTTGAACCTGAACATTTAAAAGAGTCAGTACTCGGGGCTGTGGCTGGGTATTTGAGTTTATGGGCGCTTTATTGGATTTACTATTTTTGGCGTAAACGCGAAGGCATCGGGCATGGCGACATGAAGCTTTTAGCAGCATTAGGTGCGTGGCATGGCTGGCAGAGTTTAGGATGGATTACATTAGCAGCCGCATCAAGTGGCCTGATATCAGTACTGATAGCAAATTCATTATTTAATAAACGTTTTTCATTGGCAACCACCCCGCTACCTTTTGGGCCAAACCTTGCAATAGCGGGTGGTTCTGTAGGTTGGATATATTCTTCCTTCCCACAGTTTAAGGATCTTAGTTCCCTTCTTTGATTTGAGACTGAAGATAATTCTGCAAACCAATTTTAGAGATGAGATCCAACTCAGTTTCCAACCAGTCTATATGGTGCTCTTCTTCCGTAAGGATTTGGATCATCATATCGCGGCTAACATAATCATGGATGGTATCCGCGTAAGCAATGGCATCACGTAAATCTTTGGCACCATCCATCTCTAGTTTGAGGTCGGACTGAAGCATTTCTTCGACATCCTCCCCAATATGGAGTTTACCCAAGTCTTGCAGGTTAGGAATTCCTTCGAGGAACAAAATACGCTCGATGTACTTATCGGCATGTTTCATTTCATCAATGGATTCGTGGTATTCAACTTCGTTAAGGCGCATTAAGCCCCAGTTTTTGAACATTCTCGCATGGAGAAAATACTGATTGATCGCGACAAGCTCGTTTCCCAATAATTTATTGAGATAATTTATTATCTTAGTATCACCTTTCATTTTTTACTCCCTCCGCTTCCACTACATGAAGCGTAGATGTAGCACGGAGTAAGTCAAAAAAAAGTGACTGTCTTAGGCAATCTCTTTAAATTCTGGGATCTGCAATAACTCTTCTTGCATGATCTCTCGTGCTGCGCGTATGCACTTGCCACATTGGTTGCCCACTGGCACAAACTTGCGAAGTTGCTGGAAAGATTGCGGATGAAACTGGCGCACTGCCTGTCGAATTTTTTTATCACTTACACCATTGCAAAGACAAACGTACATAAGCACTCCCGTTCAAATTACGCACAAAGTGTAAATGAGAATAGTTATGATTACAATAGCACACGCATGTCTGGTTTATGTACTAAGCGATAAAAATTGTAAAAAAAAAGAGCGCCAAGGCGCTCTTTTTTCATACAAAGGTATCGGCTATTAAGCGATAACTTTAGCAACAACACCCGCGCCTACAGTACGGCCGCCTTCACGGATTGCGAAACGCAGACCGTCGTCCATTGCGATTGGGTGGATCAGGGTAACAACCATTTTGATGTTGTCGCCCGGCATT
>NZ_VEXQ01000034.1 GCF_006376615.1 Buttiauxella sp. B2 | reverse complement strand
CCTAAATTCGCGTTAATTTTACTGACTGCTGCATTCCACAGCAAAACCCCGCCTTATACGCAGTTGTGCACAAAGTTATCCACAATCGTGATGAAGTCCTAAATTTTTCGAGCGTGACGCAAACGTTTTCGCTACAATGCACCCGCAATAAAAGGACGCCCCGTTTTGGGGCGTTAGCTGAGTTTTAGGGAAAATAACTAAAATTCAGCTAACGCTCTTCTATATGCGAACCAAAGCTAAGGGATCAAACCATGCAACAACGTCGTCCTGTACGCCGCGCTCTGCTCAGTGTTTCTGACAAAGCCGGTATCGTCGAATTCGCCCAGGCACTCTCCCAACGTGGCGTAGAGCTGCTGTCCACTGGCGGAACCGCTCGTCTGCTGGCTGAAGCTGGCCTGCCGGTAACCGAAGTCTCTGACTACACCGGTTTCCCGGAGATGATGGATGGACGCGTCAAAACCCTGCATCCAAAGGTGCATGGTGGCATTCTCGGTCGTCGCGGCCAGGATGATGCCATCATGGAACAACACGCAATCTCCCCAATTGATATGGTTGTCGTCAACCTTTACCCATTTGCCCAGACAGTTGCCCGTGAAGGTTGCTCTTTGGAAGATGCGGTTGAGAACATTGATATCGGCGGTCCAACGATGGTGCGCTCCGCTGCGAAGAACCATAAAGATGTCGCAATCGTAGTAAAGAGCAGTGACTACGCAGCAATTATTAGCGAGCTGGATACTAACGAAGGTTCTCTTACACTCGAGACTCGTTTCGATTTAGCGATTAAGGCATTTGAGCACACCGCCGCTTACGACAGCATGATTGCCAACTACTTCGGTAGTCTGGTTCCTGCTTATCACGGCGAAAGCAAAGAACCTTCCGGCCGCTTCCCTCGAACGCTGAATCTGAACTTCATTAAGAAGCAGGATATGCGCTATGGCGAAAACAGCCATCAACAAGCTGCCTTCTATATAGAAGAAGAAATTAAGGAAGCGTCCGTCGCAACGGCAACCCAGGTTCAGGGTAAGGCACTCTCTTATAACAACATCGCAGATACCGATGCGGCGCTGGAGTGTGTGAAAGAGTTCAACGAACCGGCCTGCGTCATCGTCAAACACGCCAACCCTTGTGGCGTAGCAGTCAGCGATTCCTTATTAGATGCATACGACCGCGCTTACAAAACCGATCCTACTTCCGCATTCGGCGGTATCATCGCGTTTAACCGCGAACTGGATGCACAAACCGCACAAGCGATTATCTCCCGCCAGTTTGTCGAAGTTATTATTGCCCCTTCAGCAAGCGAAGAAGCGTTGAAGATCACCGCAGCTAAGCAAAACGTTCGTGTTTTGACTTGCGGCCAGTGGCAGCAGCGCGTCCCGGGTCTGGATTTCAAACGCGTCAACGGCGGCATGTTAGTACAAGATCGCGATTTGGGAATGGTGACTGCCGCAGACCTACGCGTTGTAAGCAAACGCCAGCCAACCGAGCAAGAACTGCGTGATGCGCTGTTCTGCTGGAAAGTGGCGAAGTTTGTTAAATCCAATGCAATTGTGTATGCCCGCGAGAATATGACCATCGGCATAGGTGCCGGGCAGATGAGCCGGGTTTACTCCGCCAAAATTGCCGGTATTAAAGCAAGCGACGAAGGCCTGGAAGTAAAAGGTTCCGCAATGGCCTCTGATGCTTTCTTCCCGTTCCGCGACGGTATTGATGCCGCAGCAGCGGTTGGCGTGAGCTGTGTTATCCAGCCGGGTGGATCGATCCGCGACGAAGAAGTGATCGCCGCAGCCGACGAACATGGGATCGCAATGATCTTTACCGACATGCGCCACTTCCGCCATTAATCCGGAGCATCCATAAATGAAAGTATTAGTCATCGGTAACGGCGGGCGCGAACACGCCCTGGCCTGGAAAGCTTCGCAGTCGCCGAAAGTCGCAACTGTGTTTGTCGCACCAGGCAATGCGGGCACAGCTCTGGAACCTGCGTTGCAGAACGTCGCAATTAATCCGACGGATATTCCTGCCCTGCTCAGCTTTGCACAAAATGAAAAAATCGATCTGACGATTGTCGGTCCGGAAGCTCCGCTGGTTATCGGTGTGGTTGATGCGTTCCGCGCTGCGGGTCTGAAAATCTTTGGCCCAACGCAAGGTGCCGCACAGTTAGAAGGGTCTAAAGCGTTCACTAAGGATTTCCTGGCTCGCCATAAAATCCCTACTGCCGAATACCAGAACTTTACAGAAGTTGAGCCCGCGCTGGCGTACGTCCGTGAAAAAGGTGCACCGATTGTAATTAAGGCTGATGGCCTGGCCGCTGGTAAAGGCGTGATTGTTGCGATGACGCAAGAAGAAGCTGAAGCTGCCGTTAACGATATGCTGGCTGGCAACGCCTTTGGTGACGCCGGGCACCGCATCGTGGTGGAAGAGTTTCTTGATGGTGAAGAAGCCAGCTTCATTGTGATGGTAGACGGTGAAAATGTACTGCCAATGGCTACCAGCCAGGACCACAAACGTGTTGGTGATGGTGATAGCGGCCCGAACACTGGCGGTATGGGCGCGTACTCTCCGGCTCCTGTTGTAACTGATGAAGTCCACCAGCGTGTAATGGATCTGGTTATCTGGCCAACAGTGCGTGGCATGGCTGCTGAAGGAAATACCTATACGGGCTTTCTGTATGCCGGTCTTATGATCGACACACAAGGTAATCCGAAGGTTATCGAGTTCAACTGCCGCTTTGGTGACCCGGAAACTCAACCGATTATGTTGCGTCTGCAATCTGACCTGGTTGAACTGTGTCTCGCCGCATGTGATGGCAAGCTTAATGAAACTACCTCAAAGTGGGACGAGCGCCCATCTCTCGGTGTTGTAATGGCTGCTGGCGGCTATCCTGCTGATTACCGTAACGGTGATGTGATCCACGGCTTACCGCTGGAAGAAGTTGCGGACGGTAAAGTGTTCCATGCAGGAACGAAACTGCGTGAGGACGATATGGTTGTGACTAACGGTGGCCGCGTTTTATGTGTCACCGCTTTAGGAGATACCGTCGCGCAAGCGCAGCAACGTGCTTATGAATTGATGAAAGATATTCATTGGGATGGCAGTTTTAGCCGCTCAGATATCGGCTATCGTGCCATTGAACGTGAAAACGCCAGGTAAACTCGAAGTGATACAAAGGACCGCCCTCGTGGCGGTTTTTTTATCTAGAATGTCGCAGGTTTTGGCTGCCAACTGCAGAAGTCCTGATTCGCTACCAGTAACAGCTGTGAACCTTCTGCCGCTTCCAACCAGGCAATACTTACATCCATAGAAGAATGACGTTGGCGATTCGCAATATGGTTTAGCGACACGCTATCGAGTTTAGGCTCGAATGTCTCACCTTCGCAGGTCGTCACGGTGCCATTACTGTGCCAGCGCCCTTGCCGCAAAATAACACGCCCAATGCGTAATGCTTCGCTGGTCGCCTTAGATTGGCTCGCCTGGTATTGATACAAAGCGATTTGATCGTTGGAAAGCTGCTGTTTTTGACCATTCACTTCGCGTTGCATAAAGCTCAGCTCGCCGTGATCGTCAAAACGCACTTTTATATGCTCTGATGGCTGGCTCTGAATCGTCATTTCAATCGATACCAGTTGCTCACCCTGCCAGCGATAATCGCTGGTTGTCGTCGCACCTTTCTGTATCGGACTAAAAACAGTGAGCATATGAACGCTGTCATCGCTGCTGCTGTCTTTACGCCAGATGCGCATGACACCTTGATCGGCAATATATCCGCTCGCGGTAAATGGCGGGAGAGGAGACTGGCTGCTGCATGCCATTAGCAACAATGTGCTTGTCAGTACGGCCAGAGGACGCCAGACAAACAAAAGGGGCGTAAACGCCCCTCTGCTAAAACTGTTCACTGACACTTGTTAACTCTTAACAGCGTCTTTCAGTGCTTTGCCTGAAACAAATGCCGGCACGTTAGCTGCGGCGATTTTGATTTCATTACCGGTCTGTGGGTTACGGCCAGTGCGTTCTGCACGGTGATTTACCTTGAAGGTACCGAAACCAACCAGTTGAACTGCATCACCTTCTTTCAGAGACTCAGTAATTGCAGCCAGGGTGGATTCCAGAGCAGCTTTAGCCTGTACTTTAGACAGATCAGCCTTGTCAGCAATTACATCAATCAGTTGAGTCTTGTTCATAAGTTATCCTTACAATGTGTTTATCGCTTGCTAAGCATCGAGTGCGACGGAAATGCCAAAAAAGCACTCTCCTGCATACACGCACCGATAGCCACTTTTTTTCGCCCCACAAATGTAGACCAGACGGGGGGCTAATTGGAAGCCTTCAGGGGTGACAATTCGGACTGTAAGTCACGTTTTGCTGTCTTACTGCTGCAAATTTATACCAATATTGCTACTACCCGCTTCGCGCAGGTCCGCACGGAGCCCTTTGATAAGCTCAACATCGCGTTCTTCGCAGTCAGCTAACAGGCGGAAAATCTCCCACTGAATGTCCCATTCTTCTTCAACAGCCGGGTTTTCTCTCAGTTCTTCGTCGGTCATTTCACGACCAGCTTGGGTCATTTCTAGCATTGCAACTGTCGTAATTGATGCTTTGCTGACTTCAATCGCATGCTCCAGAGTTTCCCCTGAAAGACGTGAGTGAACTAATTCGCTCAACGCAACACATGCATCGATAGCCGGGTAGACACCGTAAATATCGTAGTCGTCTGCTGAAGGAATGCCTTCTTCGAGTTTCTCAAGTTGGCTATCAAAGTTTACTTTTGCATCTTTGACCGTCAACGTTTCCCAAATCAAATCGAGAATGCGGCGATATAGTTGAGGATCACCAAATTCAGTCTGCTGACAGAACATGGCGTAATTCGGATACATACGTTCGCATAAAGAAGCCATAAAAGTGACGTGCTGCCAGCTTTCCAGTTTCTCCATACGCAAATGGATTGGGTTCTGTAACATAACGATGTCTCAAAGACGGAATATTAGCGGCAGTTTACCCTAATCACCCTTGAATTGCTTGCCACCGCGTGAATGCTGGACGACCGGATGCCACTGCATCTGCCCAGCGAGTCGGCTCGGGTAAACGATATCCAGCCAGACAACGATTCACCCATAACAAAGCCGTATCCAGGCTTACACGATGACCCGTAGAGACAAACAGGGGATTGCAGCGGTTTTTACTGCGTAGTACCCAGGCAAGCGCTTCGCCTTTGTCAGTCAGTAACTGGCAAGCACCAGGTTCTTCGGACAACGGTTCGAACTTCCCGCATAAACGTTTCTTGGCAACGCCAATCGTCGGCACGTCCACCAGCAGGCCAAAATGACTAGCAACCCCTAAACGCCGTGGATGCGAAATACCATGGCCGTCGACAAACAACAGGTCAGGTTTTTGCGTCAGCATTTCCCAGGCAGCTAGTAACGCGGGATATTCACGAAATGAAAGGAATCCGGGGATATAAGGCATGATGGTGGCGACACGCGCCACCTGATATTCAACCAATTCGAGGGAAGGATACTTCAGCAGCACAATGGCGGCTCGTGTCACGTCACCGCCCTGCTCAAACCCAACATCTGCCCCAGCGATTAACCGGGGAGGATACCGCTCAAAGCTATCATCACGGGAAACCTGTGAAGCTAGCTCGATCTGCTGTTCACGCAGGCTTGCGAGATCCATTCCCTCTCCTGATTCTTACTGGTGATACGGCACCGACAAACGGTGTACCGCTTCAACAAACGCTCCAGCGTGTTCTGGCGGAACATCCTGGTGAATGCCATGGCCCAGGTTAAAGACGTGGCCTTCACCTTTGCCAAATCCTGCCAGAATCGTTGCGACTTCTTCTTCGATACGAGCAGGCTGCGCATAAAGCATGGATGGATCCATATTGCCCTGCAACGCGACTTTATGGCCTACACGGCGGCGAGCGTCGGCAATATCCGTTGTCCAGTCTAAGCCAAGCGCGTCACAACCTGTTTCAGCCATCGCTTCCAGCCACTGACCACCACCTTTGGTAAACATGGTTACAGGCACACGGCGACCTTCGTTTTCACGCAGAAGGCCATCGATAATTTTGTGCATGTAATAGAGCGAGAAATGCTGATAGTCACGACCTGTAAGCACGCCGCCCCAGGTATCGAAAATCATAACCGACTGTGCGCCTGCTTTGATTTGCGCATTCAGGTACAGCGTGACGCTTTGTGCCAGCTTATCGAGCAGAAGATGTAGCGCTTGCGGATCGGCATACATCATCTTTTTGATAACGGTAAAAGCTTTGCTGCTGCCGCCTTCGACCATATAAGTCGCCAGCGTCCACGGGCTGCCGGAGAAACCAATCAGCGGCACCTGGCCTGCAAGATTTTTGCGAATTGTACGCACCGCATTCATTACGTAACCCAGCTCATCTTCCGGATCTGGAATAGGCAGTTTTTCGACATCAGCGCGGCTGGTGATTGGCGAGCTAAAACGCGGGCCTTCTCCTGCTTCAAAATAGAGACCCAGCCCCATTGCATCTGGCACGGTGAGGATATCAGAGAAGAGGATCGCCGCATCCAGCGGGTAGCGACGCAACGGTTGCAGAGTCACTTCGCAAGCCAACTCCGCATTTTTGCACAGCGACATAAAATCACCGGCCTGGGCACGAGTGGCTTTGTATTCTGGCAAGTAACGACCTGCCTGTCTCATCATCCATACTGGCGTGGTATCTACAGGTTGGCGTTGTAATGCCCGCAGGTAACGATCGTTCTTCAGTTCAGTCATTTCGCATTTCCTTTAGCTGGAACTCTAAATACATTCCGCCAGTTTACCACGTCATTCGTACTCTGCCCGACACAGGGCAACGGTGTCTTCAATCAGGCGACGTGCCACCGTGCCTGGTGGTGGCAATAACGGTAGTTGATCGTACCGATACCAGCCTGCATCCAGTAGTTCTTTCGGGTCGATTTTTATCTCACCGCTGTGATATTCCGCCATAAATGCGGTCATTAGTGATTGCGGGAACGGCCACGGTTGCGAAGTGACATAGCGCAGATTCTTCACACGAATGCTGCTTTCTTCCATCACTTCACGCGCGACAGCTTGCTCCAGGGTTTCTCCTACTTCGACAAATCCCGCCAGCACCGTGTATATCCCGTTGCGATGGCGTGTGTGTTGGGCAAGCAAGATATGATCGTCGCGGCGAATAGCCACAATAATGCAAGGCGAGATTTGCGGGTAATAGCGTTCACGACAATGGTTGCACAGCATCGCCCATTCGGTTTTGCTGACGTGCATTTCATGGCCACAATAGCCACAGAATTTGTGCGAGCGATAGAACTCCGCTAATTGCACGCCACGACCAGCAAGTTGAAACAACCCTGCATCCTGGTCGATGACCTGGCGTACTGAGCCCATATCAGCCCGGCAATTTTGCCGCACGAGCCATACTGGTTCATTTTCCCACTCACCGATATGCATCCCCACAGCGCCATCTAAGTGAAAATCTTGCGCCGCTCCGTGAGGTAGCTCACCTTTCGGCAACCACAGTTTTTGTTCGTGGCTGACGATAAACCAGCCCTGATCTAACTTTTGAATTACACGTTCCATAACCTGGTGCACATCCCCGAGTTCGCTGGTATAAACAAATGGTCGTATCTATTTTGGGTTCGTTTGCGTTACATCTTTTACTCACGGAGTCAATCATGCTTAACCAGTTAGAAAATCTGACTGAGCGCGTTGGTGGTAGTAATGAGTTAATCGACCAATGGCTTCATGCCCGCAAACATTTATTGGTGGCTTATTACAATATGGTTGGGATCAAGCCTAACAAGGATTCCCATACTGCGCTCGATGAAAAGGCTCTGGATACCTTTTGCCACAACCTGGTAGATTATCTTTCTGCCGGCCATTTTAATATTTATGAACGTATTATCAGTGAAATGGAAGGCAGCAGCCCACTTTTAGCCGCAACGCATCTCTATCCACAGCTTGAAGCTAATACCCAGCAGATCATGGATTTCTATGATTCGCATCTCGAAAGCGCTATCGATCATGATAACTACATCGAATTCCAGAAAGCCTTGTCCGGCATCGGTGAAGCTCTGGAATCACGTTTTTCGCTGGAAGATAAACTCATTCTGTTGGCGTACGACCACGATTTAAATGACAGTGCTAACGATACCGGCAGCCTTGCACGCCCGGCTTGAGTTCTGCCTTGTTAACGAGTAGTTTACATACCGACCCGTAGCAATACGGGTTTCTTCTTGTCGGAGTGCCGAGTGCGTAAGCACCGGCTGAGACCGTTAATTCGGGATCCGCGGAACCTGATCAGGTTAATACCTGCGAAGGGAACAAGAGTAATTCTGCTTTTGGGCTCAACCCGTTCGCGGGCGTCCCACATTCATTACTCCTCCGTTGTTCTGACAAGCCACTCCTGATAACCACTGGAATGAGCTATGTCTAATACTGAAAAAAAACTGAACCGTCGCGAACAGCGCGCTGCTGCCCAACACTTTATCAATACGCTGGAAGGAACCGCTTTCCCCAACTCGCAACGTATTTACCTCGCCGGTTCACGTGATGATATCCGCGTACCAATGCGCGAAATTCAGTTAAGCCCGACCGCAACCGGCGGCAATAAAGAAAACCCACAGTTCACGCCTAACGATGCTATTCCCGTGTATGACACATCTGGTGCCTACGGCGACCCTGCTATCAGCATCGATGTTCTGCGCGGCCTTTCACCGCTGCGGGCAAACTGGATTGCCGAGCGAAATGACTGCGAAATACTGACCGACCGCAGCTCTGTCTATACCAAAGAGCGCCTTGCCGATGACGGCTTGGGCGAATTGCGCTTTGAAACACAACTCACGCCAATGCGTGCCAAAGCCGGAAAATACGTCACACAGCTGCATTACGCTCGCAAAGGGATTGTGACACCGGAAATGGAATTCATTGCAATACGTGAAAACATGGGCCGCGAGCGAATTCGTGATGAAGTGTTACGCCACCAGCATCCAGGACAGAGTTTTGGCGCGCGTCTACCGGAAAACATTACTCCTGAATTTGTGCGTAACGAAGTCGCAGCAGGACGGGCGATTATCCCCGCCAACATCAACCATCCAGAATCTGAACCGATGATTATCGGGCGTAACTTCCTGGTGAAAGTAAACGCTAATATCGGCAACTCGGCAGTCACGTCATCTATTGAAGAAGAAGTGGAAAAACTGGTCTGGTCAACCCGTTGGGGTGCGGACACGGTTATGGACCTTTCAACAGGCCGGTATATTCACGAAACCCGCGAATGGATTTTGCGTAATAGCCCAGTACCAATCGGCACAGTACCTATTTACCAGGCGCTGGAGAAAGTAAACGGCATTGCTGAAGACCTGACATGGGAAATGTTCCGCGACACACTGCTGGAACAAGCCGAGCAAGGTGTCGACTACTTCACCATTCATGCTGGTGTGCTACTGCGCTATGTGCCAATGACAGCCAAACGTCTTACCGGTATTGTCTCGCGTGGCGGTTCGATTATGGCGAAATGGTGTCTATCGCATCATCAGGAAAACTTCCTGTACGAACACTTCCGCGAAATCTGCGAAATCTGTGCCGCTTACGATGTTTCGCTTTCTTTAGGTGACGGCCTGCGTCCAGGCTCCATACAGGATGCCAACGATGAAGCACAATTCTCGGAACTGCATACGCTGGGCGAACTGACCAAAATCGCCTGGGAATATGACGTACAAGTGATGATTGAAGGCCCGGGGCATGTACCGATGCAAATGATCCGTCGCAACATGACCGAAGAACTGGAACATTGCCACGAAGCGCCGTTCTATACCCTCGGCCCACTGACTACCGATATCGCACCAGGTTACGACCATTTCACTTCAGGAATTGGGGCTGCGATGATTGGCTGGTTTGGCTGTGCAATGCTGTGTTACGTCACACCCAAAGAACATCTCGGCCTGCCGAATAAAGAAGATGTTAAGCAGGGGCTGATTACCTACAAAATTGCAGCACATGCCGCAGATCTGGCAAAAGGTCATCCTGGCGCGCAGATCCGCGATAACGCAATGTCAAAAGCTCGCTTTGAATTCCGCTGGGAAGACCAGTTTAACCTGGCGCTCGATCCCTTCACTGCTCGCGCATATCACGATGAAACACTGCCGCAGGAGTCCGGCAAAGTCGCACACTTCTGCTCGATGTGTGGGCCAAAATTCTGCTCGATGAAAATCTCCCAGGAAGTCCGCGATTTTGCTGCAAAACAGGCGATTGAAGTCGGAATGGAAGATATGTCGCAGTCATTCCGGGCAAAAGGCGGCGAAATTTATCTGCGCCAGGAGGAAGTGTGATGAGCAAAAGTGCATTTCCCGCCGTGCCGCAGCACCTGGGCCTATATCCAGTGGTTGATAGCGTCGAGTGGATTGCCCGCTTACTGAATGCAGGCGTGCGGACCATCCAACTGCGCATCAAAGACAAACAAGACGAGGACGTGGAGGCCGACATTGTTGCGGCCATCGAACTGGGCCAGCAATACAAAGCACGGTTGTTCATTAATGATTACTGGCAGTTGGCGATAAAACACCGCGCTTACGGTGTGCACCTGGGCCAGGAAGACTTGGATGTTGCAAATCTTGATGCCATTCAGGATGCGGATCTGCGGCTTGGACTTTCCACTCACGATAATATGGAAATGGATCGCGCACGAGCAGCGCGCCCTTCTTACATCGCGCTGGGACATGTTTTCCCAACCAATACCAAGCAGATGCCATCGTCTCCTCAAGGATTAGTGCAACTTGCAGAGCACATCAAAACTCTTGGCAATTATCCCACCGTAGCAATTGGTGGAATTAGCATGGATCGCGTTCCTGCGGTTCTCGCCACCGGAGTAGGCAGCGTCGCGGTGGTTAGCGCAATTACTCGCGCAGCCGACTGGCAAGCTGCCACCGCGCAGCTATTGGAGCTGGTAGGGGCTGGCGATGAATGATGCCGATTTCATGCGTTACAGCCGACAACTGTTGCTGGAGGACGTTGCCCTTGAAGGGCAACAAAAGCTGCTCGCAAGCAAAGTACTGATTGTCGGACTGGGCGGCCTTGGCTCACCTGCGGCGCTGTACCTGGCAGCAGCAGGTGTTGGTACGCTATTTTTGGCAGATGATGACAACGTACATATCAGCAATTTGCAGCGTCAGATCCTATTCACCTCAGCAGATCTCGACAAGCCAAAATCACTTGTCGCCCAGCACCATCTTCAGCAACTTAACCCTGATATCAAGCTGCTGGCGCTTCGCGAACACCTGTCTGGAAAATCATTAATTCAGGCAGTAAAAAGTGTCGATCTGGTACTGGATTGCAGCGACAACATGGCGACACGCCAGGCGATAAACGCCGCTTGTGTGGCACAGAGAAAACCGCTGATTTCTGCCAGTGCCGTGGGATTTGGTGGGCAAATTATGGTGCTGACACCACCGTGGGACCACGGTTGTTACCGCTGCGTCTGGCCAGATGAACACGAGCCGGAACGTAATTGCCGTACAGCAGGCGTTATCGGTCCAGTCGTCGGTGTGATGGGAACATTGCAGGCACTTGAAGCGATAAAACTGCTTACTGGTATCGCTCCAGCCACAGGTTCTTTGCGTCTGTTTGACGCTCGCCAACATAGCTGGCGCACACTCGCCATGCAAAAAGCAGCTCAATGCCCTGTTTGTGGAGGGCAAGATGCACATTCAGTTTAACGATGAATCGATACATTGCCCGGATAACCTGACGCTGAAAAAACTGCTGGAACAATTGCGAGTGTTAAAACCGGGAATTGCGCTGGCCATCAACCAGACTATTGTTCCACGTGAGCAATGGGGTACCCATTTGTTGAATGATGGCGACCAGATCTTACTTTTTCAGGCCATAGCCGGGGGTTAAAATGCTCAAGATTGCTGATAAGACTTTCTCATCTCGTTTATTCACTGGCACCGGAAAGTTCTCCTCACCGCAGGTGATGGTTGAAGCCATCCGTGCTTCAGGTTCGCAACTTGTGACGATAGCGATGAAACGCGTCGATTTGCGTAATCATAACGATGCGATTCTTGCCCCTCTGCTCGAAGCTAATATGCAGTTACTGCCCAATACATCTGGGGCGAAAACGGCTGAAGAAGCGATATTTGCCGCACAACTGGCGCGTGAAGCACTCGGTACGCACTGGGTCAAACTGGAAATTCACCCTGATGCTCGCTATTTGTTGCCCGACCCCATTGAAACTCTCAAAGCTGCGGAGAAACTCGTAAAACTGGGTTTTGTGGTTTTGCCTTATTGCGGTGCCGATCCAGTTTTATGCAAACGGCTTGAAGAATCAGGATGCGCCGCGGTCATGCCGCTCGGTGCGCCCATTGGTTCTAATCAGGGCCTACAGACCCGCGCGTTACTGGAAATTATTATCGATCAAGCACGAGTGCCGGTAGTAGTGGATGCAGGAATTGGCGCACCAAGCCATGCCACCGAAGCACTTGAAATGGGCGCTTCCGCTGTACTGGTGAATACTGCGATTGCCGTTGCGCGCGATCCCGTGCAGATGGGTCGGGCCTTCCGTCTGGCTGTCGAAGCTGGGGCGATAGCGGCTCAGTCAGGCTTGGCGGTACGCCACCAGCAGGCACAGGCATCCAGCCCACTAACGGAGTTTCTGCAATTTAGCCAGGAGGATGTGTGATGGCTCAAACCTTCACTGACCGCTGGCGAGAACTGGACTGGGATGACATCACGCTTCGCATTAACAGCAAAACCGCAACGGATGTGGAACACGCATTAAGTGCCCGCAAAATCACCCGCGACCATCTTATGGCGTTGCTTTCCCCGGCAGCCAGTCAATACCTTGAACCGCTCGCTCAACAAGCCCAGCAATTAACTCGCCAGCGTTTTGGTAATACGGTGAGTTTTTACGTGCCGCTCTATCTCTCTAATTTATGCGCTAACGACTGTACTTACTGCGGTTTCTCCATGAGTAACAAGCTCAAACGCAAAACCCTCGATGAACGAGAGATTGAACGTGAATGCGAAGCGATTCGCCAGCTCGGTTTTGAACACTTGCTGTTAGTAACGGGCGAACACCAGACCAAAGTGGGAATGGATTATTTCCGTCAACATCTTCCCGCGATTCGCCGCCGCTTCAGTTCGCTGCAAATGGAAGTGCAACCGCTGGATGAACAAGAGTATGCCGAGCTCAAAACACTCGGGCTCGATGGCGTGATGGTTTACCAGGAAACCTATCATCAGACGGTGTACGCGCAACATCATTTGCGCGGCAACAAACAAGATTTTTTCTGGCGACTGGAAACACCGGACAGACTTGGGCGAGCCGGGATAGACAAAATCGGACTCGGTGCACTGATTGGCCTATCAGATAGCTGGCGTACCGACTGTTTTATGGTGGCGGAGCATTTGTTATGGCTACAGCAAAACTACTGGCAAAGCCGTTATTCAATTTCGTTTCCGCGTTTGCGCCCCTGTACGGGCGGGGTAGAACCGGCATCAGTAATGACAGAAAGTCAGCTGGTGCAGGTGATATGTGCGTTTCGGTTATTCTCCCCCGATGTAGAGCTTTCGCTTTCTACGCGTGAGTCGCCGTGGTTTCGGGATCATATGATTCCGCTCGCCATCAACAATGTGAGTGCGTTCTCGAAAACTCAGCCGGGTGGTTATGCCGATAATCATCCAGAGCTTGAGCAATTTACTCCACACGACGGGCGCACACCTTCAGAAGTTGCCGCTGTACTCACGAATTCTGGATTACAACCGGTTTGGAAAGACTGGGACAGTTTTCTTGGAAGGGCAACACAAGGAAATAAAATGTAACCGGTTTCAGCCCATGAACGTTTCTTTGTGATACCTCACACACAATCATCGTAAAGCGGTTGTTGTAACGAGGCGCCGCGGATAATTATCTGTATATCGAACGGACACTGAGAGCAGATCTATGAAGAATATCGTTTTGTGTTGTGCAGCAGGTATGTCGACTAGCATTTTAGTCCAGCGCATGAAGGACGCCGCTCAGAAGAAAGGTATTGAAGTCTCTATCAAGGCAGTGCCGGTTGCAGAATTCAAAGACAATATCGACACTGCCGATATTGTACTGCTTGGTCCACAAGTTAAGTATGAGCACGCCAAGCTACAGGCAATTGCAGAGCCACTGGGTAAAACTGTAGCTGTCATCGACATGATGGATTACGGCATGATGAAAGGTGATGTCGTGCTGGATAAGGCTTTGAAAATGATGGAGTCATAAGACGTGGAAGATTTAGAAACGATTATTATGGAATTGTTGGTCAATGCAGGTAGTGCCCGCAGCCAGGCACTGACAGCCCTGCAAATGGCACGCAAAGGAGATTTTGAAGCAGCGAAACAAGCTATGGAAGAATCTCGTGAGTTTGTGAAACATGCACACAAAATTCAAACCCAACTTATCGGGTTAGATGAAGGCACTGGCAAACTGCCCGTTAACTTGATTACCGTGCACTCTCAGGATCACCTGATGAATGCGATGGTGATTCAGGATTTGGCCGAAGACATGATTGAACTGTATCGCCGCCTGCCATTAGCTAACTGATTTTTTTCATTTGTTTCAGGCATAAAAAAACCGCTCTTTCGAGCGGTTTTTGTTTTTGGCGTCTCTAACGATTAATCGTTATCGTTACCGCCCAGATTACCTGCATTCAACAATTCTGCCAGGCTGGCAGTTGCATCTGCTGCAGTGACCTGAGGTACAACTGGTGCTTCGCCCGCTGCACGACGGCGCATACGCTCCTGATGGTACGCATAACCGGTACCAGCTGGGATCAGACGACCGACGATAACGTTCTCTTTCAGGCCGCGCAGTTCATCACGTTTACCCGCAACAGCTGCTTCGGTAAGCACACGAGTTGTCTCCTGGAACGATGCCGCGGAGATGAAGGACTCGGTTGCCAGAGAGGCTTTAGTGATACCCAGCAAATCGCGTGCAAATGTCACGCTAAGTTTGCCGTTCGCTTCCAGTCCGCGGTTAGCGATCTTGACGCGAGAGTATTCAGCCTGCTCACCTTCCAGGAAGTCAGAACCACCAGAGCTGACGATAGTTGCTTTACGCAACATCTGACGCACGATGACTTCGATGTGTTTATCGTTAATCTTAACGCCTTGCAGACGGTAAACGTCCTGCACTTCGTTGGTGATATAACGAGTCACAGCATACACGCCACGCAGACGCAAAATGTCATGCGGAGATTCTGGACCATCGGAAACAACGTCACCGCGTTCTACAACTTCACCTTCGAACACGTTCAGCTGGCGCCACTTAGGAATCATCTCTTCGTAAGCATCGCTGCCGTCGAGTGGAGAGATAACCAGACGGCGTTTGCCTTTGGTTTCTTTACCGAACGAGATGATCCCGCTAATTTCAGCAAGGATAGCTGGCTCTTTCGGACGACGTGCTTCGAACAGGTCAGCAACACGTGGCAAACCACCGGTGATGTCCTTGGTACCGCTGGATTCCTGAGGAATACGCGCCAGGGCGTCACCAGAGTGAATCTGAGTGCCATCTTCCAGCTGAACAATCGCTTTACCTGGCAGGAAGTACTGAGCTGGCATATCTGTACCAGGGATCAGAACGTCGTTGCCTTGAGCATCAACAATTTTCAGTGCTGGACGCAAGTCTTTACCACCCGCGGTACGTTCTGCAGAATCCAGAACAACCAGAGATGACAGACCTGTCAGTTCGTCAGTCTGACGAGTAATGGACTGGCCGTCGATCATGTCAGTAAAGCGGATGAAACCACTTACTTCTGAAACGACTGGCATGGTGTGCGGATCCCAGTTTGCTACGGTCTCGCCCGCTGCAATCTGCTCGCCATCACCTTTACCCATTACCGCACCGTAAGGAACTTTATAGCTCTCTTTAGTACGACCGAATTCATCAATCAGTTTCAGCTCGGTGTTACGAGAAGTGACGACCAGTTTCCCGGCAGAGTTCACAACCGACTTAGCGTTGCTGAGTTTGATGCTACCTTTGTTCTTAACCTGAATACTGGATTCAGCAGCCGAACGAGATGCCGCACCACCGATGTGGAACGTACGCATCGTCAGCTGAGTACCTGGTTCACCGATGGACTGTGCCGCGATAACCCCGATAGCTTCACCTTTGTTGATGATGTGACCACGTGCCAGGTCGCGACCATAGCAGTGCGCACACACACCAAAGTCAGTTTCGCAACCTACTACGGAACGGACTTTAACGCTGTCAACAGAGTTAAGTTCTAACAAGTCACACCATTGCTCATCAAGCAAGGTGTTACGGGTTACCAGGATGTCTGCAGTACCCGGCTTAATCACATCTTCAGCCGTTACACGGCCCAGAACGCGATCACGCAGTGGTTCTTTAACATCGCCGCCTTCGATAACCGGAGTCATCGTGATACCTTCGAGGGTGCCACAATCGTCTTCGGTCACAACCAGATCCTGCGCAACGTCAACCAGACGACGCGTCAGATAACCGGAGTTAGCAGTTTTCAGTGCGGTATCCGCCAAGCCTTTACGAGCACCGTGTGTGGAGATGAAGTACTGGAGTACGTTCAGACCTTCACGGAAGTTCGCAGTGATCGGCGTTTCGATGATGGAGCCATCTGGCTTAGCCATCAGACCACGCATACCTGCCAGCTGACGAATCTGTGCCGCAGAACCACGAGCACCGGAGTCGGCCATCATGTAAATGCTGTTGAAGGAAACTTGCTGCTCTTCCACACCGTCACGGTTAATAACGGATTCGGTTTGCAGGTTGTCCATCATCGCTTTGGATACACGATCGTTCGCCGCAGCCCAGATATCGATTACTTTGTTATAGCGTTCGCCCGCTGTTACCAGACCGGACTGGAACTGTTCCTGAATCTCAGCAACTTCAGCTTCCGCTTCAGAGATGATTTCAGTTTTCTTCGCAGGGATGACCATGTCATCGATACCAACAGAAACACCTGAACGTGCCGCATAGGCAAAGCCGGTGTACATTGTTTGGTCAGCAAAGATTACTGTCGGTTTCAGGCCCAGAATACGATAACAAGTGTTCAGCATTTTGGAGATTGCCTTCTTGCCCAGCGCCTGGTTGACGATGGAGTAAGGCAGACCTTTCGGTACGATCATCCACAAAATCGCACGACCTACGGTAGTGTCGATAATGCTGGTTTTGGCAACGAACTCTTCGTTCTCGCCTTTTTCATATTCAGTGATACGCACTTTTACACGCGCATGCAGAGAGGCCAGACCTGCGCGATAGATACGCTCAGCTTCTTTAGGGCCAGTCAGCACCATGCCTTCGCCTTTGGCGTTAACACAGTCACGGGTCATGTAGTACAGACCCAATACAACGTCCTGAGAAGGAACGATGATTGGCTCGCCGTTCGCAGGTGACAGGATGTTGTTGGTAGACATCATCAGCGCACGCGCTTCCAACTGAGCTTCAAGCGTCAGTGGAACGTGTACTGCCATCTGGTCACCATCGAAGTCGGCGTTATATGCCGCACAAACCAGCGGGTGCAGCTGGATAGCTTTACCTTCGATTAGTACAGGTTCAAATGCCTGGATACCCAAACGGTGCAGAGTTGGTGCACGGTTCAGCAGTACCGGGTGTTCGCGGATAACTTCGTCCAGGATATCCCAAACGACGGCTTCTTCGCGCTCAACCATTTTCTTCGCAGCTTTAATGGTGGTAGCAAGACCACGCAATTCCAGCTTGCCGTAGATGAACGGTTTGAACAACTCCAGTGCCATTTTCTTAGGCAGACCGCACTGATGCAGACGCAGGTACGGACCTACGGTGATTACAGAACGACCGGAGTAGTCAACACGTTTACCCAACAAGTTCTGACGGAAACGACCTTGCTTACCTTTGATCATATCGGCCAAAGATTTCAGAGGACGCTTGTTAGAACCCGTAATCGCACGACCGCGACGACCGTTATCCAGCAAGGCATCTACTGCTTCCTGCAGCATACGCTTTTCGTTACGTACGATGATGTCAGGAGCAGCCAGATCAAGCAGACGTTTCAGACGGTTGTTACGGTTGATAACGCGACGATACAGATCGTTCAGATCTGAAGTTGCGAAACGACCACCATCCAGCGGTACCAATGGACGCAGATCTGGCGGCAGAACCGGCAGAACTGTCAGGATCATCCACTCTGGTTTGTTACCAGATTGAACGAACGCTTCCAGCAGTTTGATACGCTTAGTCAGCTTTTTACGTTTGGTTTCGGAGTTGGTTTCGTTCAGCTCTTCGCGCAGAGTTTCACACTCTTGCTCCAGATCCATGTTTTTCAACAAGGCCTGAATAGCTTCCGCACCCATCTTCGCATCAAATTCGTCACCAAACTCTTCCAACGCATCCAGATACTGCTCTTCAGTCAGGATCTGGCGTTTTTCGAGGTTAGTCATGCCGCCTTCGATAACCACATAAGATTCGAAGTACAGAACACGTTCGATGTCACGCAGTGGCATATCCAGCAGCAAACCGATGCGTGATGGCAGCGATTTCAGGAACCAGATGTGTGCAGTCGGGGAAGCCAGTTCGATGTGGCCCATACGCTCACGGCGTACTTTAGTCTGGGTCACTTCAACGCCGCACTTCTCGCAGATCACGCCACGATGTTTTAAACGCTTGTACTTACCGCACAGGCATTCGTAGTCTTTTACTGGTCCGAAAATACGGGCACAGAAAAGGCCGTCACGTTCTGGTTTGAACGTACGGTAGTTAATGGTTTCTGGCTTCTTAACTTCACCAAAAGACCAAGAACGGATCATGTCTGGCGAGGCCAGAGCAATTTTGATCGCATCAAACTCTTCGGTTTTGGTTTGCGCTTTCAGAAACTTTAATAAGTCTTTCACGGATTTGCTCCCGTCGGAGTTAGCACTCTGTGATGCCCAGCGTTAGCTGGGCACCCTGGACTTTTTGAGCAACGATTACTCGTCTTCCAGCTCGATGTTGATACCCAGCGAACGGATTTCTTTCAACAATACGTTGAAGGATTCCGGCATGCCTGGTTCCATCTGATGGTTACCATCCACGATGTTTTTATACATCTTGGTACGGCCATTAACGTCATCAGACTTAACAGTCAGCATTTCCTGCAGGGTATAGGCGGCGCCATATGCTTCCAGCGCCCACACTTCCATCTCACCGAAGCGCTGACCACCGAACTGAGCCTTACCACCCAGCGGCTGCTGAGTAACCAGGCTGTAAGAACCGGTAGAACGCGCGTGCATTTTGTCATCAACCAAGTGGTTCAGTTTCAGCATGTACATGTAACCTACGGTTACTGGACGCTCAAACTGTTCACCGCTACGGCCATCGAACAGTGTGATCTGACCGGAAGTCGGCAGTCCACCCAGTTGCAACAGCTCTTTGATTTCCGACTCTTTTGCACCGTCGAATACCGGAGTAGCAATCGGCATACCTTTTTTCAGGTTCTCAGCCAGACGCAGAACTTCATCATCTGTGAAGGTGTTCAGGTCTACTTTCTGACGAATATCTGAACCCAGGTCATACGCTTTCTGGATAAATTCGCGTAGCTTGGTCACTTCTTCCTGCTTCTTCAGCATGGCGTTGATTTTCTCGCCGATACCTTTTGCAGCCATACCCAAGTGGGTTTCCAGAATCTGACCGATGTTCATACGAGATGGTACGCCCAGCGGGTTCAGCACGATATCTACCGGCGTGCCGTTTTCATCGTAAGGCATATCTTCGATCGGGTTGATCTTGGAGATAACACCTTTGTTCCCGTGACGACCTGCCATCTTGTCACCAGGTTGGATCTGACGTTTAACGGCCAGATACACTTTAACGATTTTCAGCACGCCAGGTGCCAGGTCATCGCCCTGAGTGATTTTGCGGCGCTTAGCTTCAAGTTTCTTCTCAAACTCGTGCTTCAGCTCGTCGTACTGCTCTGCCAGCTGTTCCAGCTGGTTTTGCTTCTCTTCGTCAGTCAGACCCAGTTCCAACCAGCGATCGCGTGGCAATTTGTCAAGCTTCTCAGCTTCAACACCGCCAGCAACCAGCACAGCATGGATACGAGCAAACAGACCAGCTTCAAAGATCTGCAGTTCTTCAGTCAGGTCTTTCTTCGCCTGCTTCAGCTGCATTTCTTCGATTTCCAGCGCGCGCTTGTCTTTTTCCACGCCATCGCGGGTAAAGACCTGCACATCGATAACGGTACCGGAAACGCCGTTTGGTACGCGCAGAGAAGAGTCTTTAACGTCAGACGCTTTCTCACCGAAGATTGCACGCAGCAGTTTCTCTTCTGGAGTCAGCTGGGTTTCACCTTTCGGCGTTACCTTACCAACCAGAATGTCACCACCGGTCACTTCAGCACCGATATAAACGATACCGGATTCATCCAGTTTAGAGAGAGCAGCTTCACCCACGTTAGGGATGTCTGCAGTGATCTCTTCTGGCCCCAGCTTGGTGTCACGAGACACACATGCCAGTTCCTGGATGTGAATAGTTGTGAAACGATCTTCCTGAACAACACGCTCAGATACGAGGATGGAGTCTTCGAAGTTGTAACCGTTCCAAGGCATGAACGCTACGCGCATGTTCTGGCCAAGAGCCAGTTCACCGAGGTCAGTAGACGGACCGTCTGCCAACACGTCGCCACGTTCAACAGGTTCACCCAGAGACACACATGGCATCTGGTTGATGCAGGTGTTCTGGTTTGAACGGGTATATTTGGTCAGGTTGTAGATGTCGATGCCTGCTTCACCAGCCAGCATTTCGTCTTCGTTAACTTTGATAACGATACGAGAAGCATCCACGTACTGAACAGTACCGCCACGTTTAGCAACCGCAGTAACACCGGAGTCAACGGCAACAGCACGTTCCATACCAGTACCAACCAGCGGCTTATCAGCGCGCAGAGTTGGAACGGCCTGACGTTGCATGTTCGCACCCATCAATGCACGGTTGGCGTCATCGTGTTCCAGGAACGGGATCAGGGACGCACCGACAGAAACCACCTGTTGGGTGGAAACGTCCATGTAGTCAACCTGGTCGTTGCTGAACAAGCTGGATTCGCCTTTGCTACGGCACGTTACCAGGTCGTCTACGAAACGACCTTCTTCGCTCAAGTTGGTGTTCGCCTGAGCAATAACGTAGTTACCTTCTTCAATAGCAGAAAGGTAATGAATCTCGTCAGTCACAACACCGTCAACAACGCGACGATACGGAGTTTCTAAGAAACCGTATTCGTTTGTCTGTGCATAAACAGACAAGGAGTTGATCAGACCGATGTTCGGACCTTCAGGGGTTTCGATTGGACACACACGACCATAGTGAGTTGGGTGTACGTCACGTACTTCGAAGCCTGCACGCTCACGGGTCAAACCACCCGGGCCGAGTGCGGAGATACGGCGTTTGTGCGTAATCTCAGACAACGGGTTGTTCTGGTCCATAAATTGAGACAGCTGGCTGGAACCGAAGAACTCTTTAACCGCAGCAGAGATAGGCTTGGCGTTGATCATGTCCTGAGGCATCAGGGTATCCAGATCGCCCAGAGACAGACGTTCTTTCACCGCACGCTCAACACGTACTAAGCCAACACGGAATTGGTTTTCCGCCATTTCGCCAACGGAACGGATACGACGGTTGCCGAGGTGGTCGATATCATCCACTTCGCCCTGGCCGTTACGAATACCGATCAGTTTTCTCATCACCTGAATGATGTCGTCTTTGCTCAGGATACCTGAACCTTCGATCTCATCACGCAGCAGAGAACGGTTGAACTTCATACGACCAACCGCAGATAAGTCATAGCGGTCTTCGGAGAAGAACAGGTTCTCGAACAGGTTTTCAGCTGCTTCGCGAGTTGGTGGCTCGCCAGGACGCATCATACGATAGATTTCAACCAGCGCGCTCAGGCGATCGCTAGTTGGGTCGACACGGATGGTCTCAGAAATGTATGCGCCGTGATCCAAATCGTTGGTAAACAGCGTTTCGATACGCTTATGACCACACTGGCTCAACTTAGCCAACAGATCCAAAGACAGTTCCGTGTTCGCCGGGCAAATCAGTTCGCCAGTCGATGCATCAACGTAGTCTTTAGCCGCAACTTTACCAGCAATGTATTCAACCGGAACTTCGATAAGCTTGATATCGTCTTTTTCCAGCTGACGAATATGGCGCGCAGTAATACGGCGGCCTTTTTCGACATAGATTTTGCCGTCAGCTTCGATGTCAAAGGATGCAGTTTCGCCACGCAGGCGTTCTGGCACCAATTCCATTTGCAGCTTGTTGTCACGGATTTCGAAATTAACTTTCTCAAAGAACAGATCAAGAATCTGCTCAGTGGTGAACTGTAAAGCACGCAAAATGATGGTCGCAGGTAGTTTGCGGCGACGGTCGATACGTACAAACAAGTTGTCTTTCGGGTCGAATTCGAAGTCCAGCCAAGAACCACGGTAAGGGATGATACGTGCGTTATACAGTACCTTCCCAGAAGAGTGGGTTTTACCTTTATCACTATCAAAGAACACACCTGGGCTACGGTGTAACTGAGAAACAATAACACGCTCAGTACCGTTGATAACGAAGGTGCCGTTATCAGTCATGAGTGGAATTTCACCCATGTAAACTTCTTGTTCTTTAATATCTTTAACGGTGCCTTCCGGCGCTTCACGCTCGTAGATCACCAGGCGCAGTTTTACACGCAGCGGAGCAGAATACGTCACGCCACGAATCTGACACTCTTTGACATCAAAAACTGGTTCGCCAAGACGATAGCTGACGTACTGCAGTTCTGAATTGCCACTGTAGCTCTTGATCGGGAACACGGAACGGAAAGCCGCTTCCAGACCATACTGCCCTTCGGGATCTTGCTCGATAAACTTCTGGAACGAGTCAAGCTGGATAGAAAGGAGATAAGGAATGTCCAAAACTTGTGGACGCTTTCCAAAATCCTTACGAATACGTTTTTTCTCGGTATAGGAGTAAACCATAGGGTTCCTCAGCTCGCTGACAAGTCGACCCATCTGCCCGACAAGGGGACAGTTTGTGCAACACTATTTTGTGGACCGGAAAGTGGAACACTTTCCGCAATACCTGTTTCTATCACTCTTAAACCATTTCGCCACGCTTCACCCCGGAACTCCCGGTGTAGAAAGTCGTAGTATATTAAGGCGTAGATAGAGACAAACATTGAAAGGAAACCAGCAGTCAAACAGTGTGAAATGCCACTGGTACCCTACAGCGCAAAAAGGCTGGTGACTAAAAAGTCACCAGCCATCAGCCTAATTTCTCAGGCTGCAACCGGAAAGGTTGGCTTATTTAACTTCAACTTCAGCGCCAGCTTCTTCCAGAGTTTTCTTCAGAGATTCTGCGTCATCTTTGCTCACGCCTTCTTTCAGCGCAGCTGGAGCGGATTCAACCAGGTCTTTAGCTTCTTTCAAGCCCAGGCCAGTTGCGCTACGAACTGCTTTGATAACGGCAACTTTGTTAGCGCCAGCAGCTTTCAGAATAACGTCGAACTCAGTTTTCTCTTCTACAGCTTCAGCAGCAGCAGCAGGGCCTGCAACAGCAGCAGCAGCGGAAACACCGAATTTTTCTTCCATTGCAGAAATCAGTTCAACGATGTCCATTACAGACATAGCGGATACTGCTTCAATGATTTGATCTTTAGTGATAGACATAACAATTGTTCCTGAAAATCAGAATAAGTTTATACGTAAGCAAATGCGTTAGAAAGAAAAGTGCAATTAAGCAGCTTCTTTCTGATCGCGTACAGCAGCCAGAGTGCGAACCAATTTGCCTGCAGAGGCTTCTTTCATGGTTGCCATCAGGCGTGCGATTGCTTCTTCGTAAGTTGGCAGAGTTGCCAGGCGATCGATCTGGGCCGCCGGGATCAGCTCACCTTCAAAGGCTGCAGCTTTAACCTCGAATTTTGCATTCGCTTTAGCGAATTCTTTAAACAGACGAGCAGCAGCGCCCGGGTGTTCCATAGAATATGCAATCAAGGTTGGACCAACAAACGTGTCTTTCAGGCATTCAAACTGAGTACCTTCAACAACGCGGCGCAGCAGGGTGTTACGAACAACACGCATGTAAACGCCAGCTTCACGACCTGCTTTACGCAGTTCAGTCATTTTACCTACGGTAACGCCACGGGAATCCGCAACAACCGCAGACAGCGCACCTTTGGCTACTTCGCTGACTTCAGCAACAATCGCTTGTTTGTCTTGAAGATTTAAAGCCATTAGCTTTGCTCCTGGATATTAGCCGGGGTTTCCCCCGGAACTCACTTCGTTCATCACCAAAACGGTAATGAACGTCGACATACGGTGAGCAGAAACAAGCCAAAGACTATCAAAAATATTCTTCAGGTTCTGTCACCGTCTACGCAGGGAATTAAGTCTCTCGCGAAACTCCTGCGGTCTTGGACGGAGGCCTAGATAAGGCCAGGCTCCAACCGAAAATTCTGTGTGCCTCACATAGCAAGGCAACGGGCGTAGGATTTTAGACCAATCTAACGCCCGCGTAAAGCAGCGATTATTAGTTCGCTACCGCGTTCAGACCAGATTGGTCGATCGCAACACCTGCACCCATAGTGGTAGACAGGCTGATTTTCTTAATGAAAACGCCTTTAGCCTGAGATGGTTTAGCTTTTTTCAGCGCAACCAGCAAAGATTCCAGGTTTTCTTTCAGTTTATCAGTGTCAAAATCCACTTTACCGATGGTGGTGTGAATGATGCCGTTTTTGTCGTTACGATAACGAACCTGACCCGCTTTAGCGTTCTTAACCGCTTCAGCAACGTTAGGAGTTACAGTACCAACTTTCGGGTTAGGCATCAGGCCACGTGGACCCAGAACCTGGCCCAGTTGGCCAACAACGCGCATTGCATCAGGAGATGCAATAACAACGTCAAAGTTCATTTCGCCTTTTTTGATCTGGTCAGCCAGATCTTCCATACCTACCAGCTCAGCGCCAGCAGCTTTAGCTGCTTCAGCGTTAGGGCCTTGGGCAAATACGGCTACGCGAACTGAACGGCCAGTACCGTGCGGCAGTACAGTTGCACCACGTACGTTCTGGTCAGATTTACGAGCGTCGATGCCGAGGTTTACAGCAACGTCAACGCTTTCTACGAATTTCGCAGTGGCCAGCTCTTTCAGCAAGGCAACGGCTTCGTTGATGTCATACTGTTTAGTTGCATCAACTTTGTCACGGATCACGCGCATGCGCTTGGTCAGTTTAGCCATTTCTTAATCCTCCACTACCAGGCCCATGGAACGAGCAGTACCTTCGATGGAGCGAGTCATCGCTTCAACGTCAGAACCAGTCATGTCCGCAGCTTTGGTTTCTGCGATTTCACGCACCTGAGCACGGGTCACTGTACCCACTTTGTCTTTGTTCGGCTTGCCAGAACCAGACTTGATACCTGCAGCTTTCTTCAACAGAACAGCAGCCGGTGGGGTTTTAGTAACGAAAGTGAAAGAACGGTCAGCATAAACGGTAATAACAACCGGAATTGGCAGACCTTTCTCCATGGATTCAGTTTTGGCGTTAAACGCTTTACAGAATTCCATGATGTTAACACCTTGCTGACCCAGAGCTGGACCAACTGGTGGACTTGGGTTCGCCATACCAGCTGCAACCTGCAGCTTGACGTAGGCTTGTACTTTCTTAGCCATCTTAATTTCCTCTGGTGGGTTATAGCGCCTTACACAATGAAGGCTCCCCGTGAATAAATCGTTCTACACATACAGGACGCGTAAAAACAAAAGGCGCGAAATTGTATTCCAATCTCACGCCTCGTGCAACGAGTAATCGCTGCTTTTACAACCTAATTATTAAGCTTTCTCTACCTGGGCAAAATCCAGCTCAACCGGCGTAGCACGGCCGAAGATAGATACAGAAACCTTCAAGCGGCTCTTTTCGTAATCTACTTCTTCAACTACACCATTAAAGTCAGCAAATGGACCATCACTAACACGTACCATTTCGCCTGGCTCAAACAGCGTTTTCGGACGCGGTTTATCACCAACCTGTTGCAGGCGGTTCATAATCGCATCAACTTCTTTATCGCTGATTGGTGCCGGACGGTCAGAAGTACCGCCGATGAAACCCATCACACGCGGAACACTGCGCACCAAGTGCCAGCTCGCGTCATTCATAACCATCTGGACCAGAACATAGCCCGGGAAGAATTTACGCTCGCTTTTGCGACGTTGGCCGCCACGGATTTCGACTACTTCTTCGGTCGGAACCATGACTTCACCAAACAACTCTTCCATGTTGTGCAATTTGATATGCTCACGCAGCGATGTTGCTACGCGGCCTTCAAAACCGGAAAACGCCTGAACGACGTACCAGCGCATTTTAGGGGCTTCAGACATCTCAGAACCTCAGGCCAGTAATAAAAGAAACCAGGCGGACCAGAATACCATCCAGCCCCCACAAAATCAGTGACATTACAGCTGTAACAGCCGCCACGATTAAGGTGGTGTGTAAAGTTTCCTGCCGAGTTGGCCAAATCACTTTACGAACTTCGGTTCTCGCTTCACGGGCGAAAGCAACTGTAGCTTTGCCTTTCGTCGTTAACAGCGCGACACCACCCGCTGCAGCAATCAGAACAACCACTGCCAGGGCACGCAGAGGCAGAGACACATCACGATAAATGTAGTTGCCCACGATCGCCGCAATAAGCAGGACTGCAACTGCCAGCCATTTCATCGCTTCCAGGCCGCGCCCGCTTCCTTGAGCTTCGGTATTCGCACTCATAAACCAACCCGTCACAATAATTCAGACAAACATTTTTGCCCCGCATATGCGAGGCAAAACCAAACCGAATGGCTCTTTTCAGGCACTATTCGGTATAACGCCATCTTCAGAGCCTGTTTCAACAATGATTATGAGTAAAAAATCACTGATGAGCCAGGTTCTGCGCAGAGAGCGTACAAAAAGGGCATCAAATGATGCCCTTTTCTTGCGCGTTGCGTCAAATGTTATCAGCGATTAAGCGATAACTTTAGCAACAACGCCCGCACCTACAGTACGGCCACCTTCACGGATTGCGAAACGCAGACCGTCGTCCATTGCGATTGGGTGGATCAGGGTAACAACCATTTTGATGTTGTCGCCCGGCATT
>NZ_VEXQ01000033.1 GCF_006376615.1 Buttiauxella sp. B2 | reverse complement strand
GGCAAAACGTCTTTGCTTTAACGCCGTGGCCAGCCAGCGGGTGATGAACAGGCTTTCCTGCGAGGCTGATATCACATTTCCGTCCTGTCGGGCCAGATGCCGGGCTATCAGGGCACACCAGGCCAGGTGGCCACTTTTCTCTGTCAGTGCAGCGGTATCCAGAATGACGCTCCCCGTCTGATGTCTCTGTATATAGTTAACCTGATGTTTATCAGTGATTTCCCGATACGTCTTCTGGCAGGGTAATGTTTTCTGTCCTGATGCGCAACGCGCATAAAGTCGCCAGCCTGACGGATATGTTGCACGGCAGGCTGCCGGCGACGAAAGCGCGGCGCAGCCGCCCGGGAACAAAAGGTTTCACCTGTCGACCCCTTCATCCTGATGAGCCAGACTCGCTGAATGCGAAGAAGAACAGACTTTGCGCTGTCGGGCGTGTACGCAGAACATATCGCGATATGACTGAGGCGAATGTGTGTCGTGGTGACTCAAGCTTAGGTCCCGCTGCGTGCAGTGGGAGGAGCCAGGGATCCGTCGTGGAACCCAATGAGTTGAAAAAACGATCGGAAATAACAGATGAGATTTCATCTGCACGTTGTTATAGTTACTATAGTTTTCAAAGACATAAACAGGAAAAAATGAAATGGGGTTTTTTAATTTTGTGAAAGAGGCAGGTGAAAAACTCTGGGACACAGTATCCGACCAGAACAACACAAACCAGGGGGAGAAACTACAGGCGCATATCAAAAACCTCGGTATTCCTGGCGCTGATAACGTGAGCGTGCAGGCGGGTGTTGAGGGTTCAGTCACCGTCACGGGGGATACGCTGACCCAAGAGCAGAAAGAGAAAATCCTGGTGGCTGTGGGCAACGTTGCCGGTATCGGCGTAGTGAACGATGCCATCACAACCACCGCTGGAACCGAAGCCAGCCGCTATTATACCGTCAAATCAGGCGACACACTGAGCGCTATCTCCAGAGCCATGTACGGCACTCCCAACGAGTATCAGCGCATTTTTGAAGCCAACAAACCGATGCTCTCACACCCGGATAAAATCTATCCGGGTCAGATGCTAATTATCCCTCACAAATAACCGGCCACCTAAAACCACAGGGAATTATATACCATGAGTTTACTTGATCAGATGGCCGGCATGCTCGGCGGAAAAATGGGGCAGTATCAGACGATCCTCACCTGGATTAATCAGCAGGGCGGTATTGACGGTCTGCTGGATAAATTCCGCAAAGGCGGTTTGAGTACCATTGTTGAATCCTGGCTCAGTAGCGGTGCCAGTATGCCCGTGTCAGCAGCACAAATTGAGTCGGTGCTGGGTACGCCAGCGATTGCTGAGCTTGCCGGTATGCTGGGGCTTGATACCCTCAAAACCTCATCTTTGATTTCTAAATATCTGCCTGAAATTGTCGACGGCCTGTCACCGGAGGGGAAAGTTGACGGTCAGCAGGATCTACTGACCGCTGGTATGAATCTGCTGAAAGGTAAACTGTTCAGCTAATAACACATCAGGCTACGGCATGACTGTGGCCTTTTATCCTAAGCTACTACCTCATCCCCCTCGCCGCATCCAGTTCAAATAGACCCACAGTCGGCTGGTCTTGCAATTTCCGTTGCCCGGCGCCAGCAGATTGGCGTTTGTATCATCCGTACTCACCTTCCGGACTGGAGCACATAGCGGTTCAGCGCCTCATACAACGGTCAGAGTTTGCCAGACATTGCATCCAGCGCTCCATTGTACTCCGGCTTAGCTGTACGTAAAAAACGTTCGGATGCAGGCAAGAAGAGAAAATAGCGCTGCATCCCAGCGTTAGAGATGAAAGCCCTCCGGTTTTTTACGCCTGTCGCTGGCGGCGATTTATCATAACTCCTCTATTGTAAGCATTTCTCAGGCCAGTCCTGACGTGCCTTTAACTCAGAAAAAGCAAAAGCAGCAAAACAAATAAAACGTGAGCACTATCACATTTATGTTCGTTGGGTGAAATTCACTCTTGTCAATCTACCTTCTGGTTGGTAGTCTAATTTCAACAACACGATACGCTGACAAAACACACAACCGAACATCAGGAGCATCATTATGAAAAACATCATCAAAACCACCATCGCCATCATCGCCCTTTCTGCCACCGCGCTGTCCTATGCTGCCAGCCCGCAGATGGTCTCCAGCAGCGAAGCTGTCTCACTGCAAAAAATTGGGGTGGTATCCTCCGGTGGCTTCACCAGCCTGGACAAACTCGATGCGTCGCTGGCTATGAAAGCCGCAGATGCCGGCGCCACCCACTACCGCATTATCGGCGCCTCGGGCAACAACAAACTCGGGGGATCTGCCATTATCTATCGCTGAGTCCGGTGGCAACATGTACCATCATACGTCACTCTGGCCTTCCGTATCAGGGAGGCCGGATACGACAACGCCCGGGGTCTGACTGACCGTCGGGCGTTGTCGTATCTGAAACAGTCAGGCACTCCGGTGCCGGGAGCGTAAATATGTCCACTCGCGACAAGCTGCTTGAGCTTGCCAATACCCTTATCCAGAAAAACGGTTATGAAGGTTTCAGTTATGCTGACCTGGCCCGTGAGCTGGGAATTCGTAAGGCCAGTATTCACCATCATTTTCCAGCCAAATCTGACCTGGGCCTCGCCTACTGTGAAAGCAAACGGGAAGCCTTCAGCGTGCTTGAGGCTCAGATACTGGCCCTTCCAGCCGGGCCGGCACAGCTACAGGCTTATCTGGAGGCCTTTTCCGGGTGTGCCCGTGACGACGAAATGTGCGGCGTGTACGCCATGCTCTCTGACAGCAACCTGTTCCCACCAGAACTGAAAACGGCAGTAAGTGAGTTGGCGGGTTATGAACTCCGTATTCTCGCCGATATTCTGCAGCGTGGCCGGGATGCGGGTACGCTGACATTCAGCACCTCAGCCCGGGATATGGCAATGATTGTCTGTAACGCGCTCAAGGGCGCTCTCCTGCTGAATCGTACACCGCCTCACGATGCCTGCGACCATACGGTAAAGGCACTTATGCAGCAACTCAGTACCCTGTAAAAACAGCCCGCAATTTGCGGGCTGTTTACTGCATCCCCATGACAATAACGTGACTTAATTCACAATTAATAACCAGACATCAATTTTATCTCTTGCGAAACTACCTTCTAGTTGGTAGTTTTGATTTCAACAACACGACAACTTGAAGAACCAGAACAAAAAACAGGGGCTCACCATGAAAACACTGATTAACGATGTTATCGCCATCTTCACCCGCAGACCTCACGGCCCGGTGATCGTGAAACAGGGCCTGACCGACGAGCAAAAAGCAGCGCTGGTACCCGTCCGTTCATTTTCGCTAGGTTGGATAAATTCAGTTGAAGATCTGGAGCGCGAGGTAGCCCGCCAGACCTGCGAAGCCGGAGCCGCCGGTTACCTGATTTCTGACTTTGAGCAGGGGCGTTTCATCCATGCCCGCGCCACCCTGTACGCATAACCCGCACAGGCAACCATTAAAAAAGGATATTGCCATGAACAATCAGCTTCACAACACCCTGCAGCGTCTGACAAAACAACTGTCCCGCGTGGATGTCATCGCCCTGCGCCTGTCCGTGATTTTTATCTTCGCCCTCTTTGGCACCTATAAGTGGTTTGCCTTTGAGGCCAGCGCCCTCGAGCATTTGTTGACAGGCACCTGGCTGGGCACCCTCTATCCGTATCTGGGTGTCCGGGGTGTCAGCTATGCCCTCGGCGTGGTCGAAAACATCACCTTGCTGGCACTGATTATCGGCTTCTTCCGCCCGGCTTTTGGTGCCGTGGGCGCGGTGATGGTCATCGGCACCGGTGTGGTTACCCTGAGTCTGCAGCCGCAGCTGGGTCGCATCGACAGCTTCATCATCAAGGACATTCTGCTGATTGGGGCTGGTCTGACCCTGCTACGTCATGACCTGCGACGTACGTTGATTCGTCAGAGAGTTATCTGCCTCCCGGGGCAGCGTGGTGAAAGCCCGTGGGCAAAAAATAAAAATGGAGAAACTGATATGACCGATGACAAAAACACAGTTCACTTTGGCGAGGTGGAGCTCCGGATCCTCAGTAACAGCGATGACCTGACACTGGCAGAACTGATTATTCCTGCAGGCGCAATAGCCAGCATCCATCAGCACCCTCACGAAGAAGTGAATTACGTGGTGAGTGGCATCATGGACTTTATGTGTGACGGCAAGGTGAAAACCCTGCATCCTGGCAATGCTATACGCATACCACCAAATCAGCCGCATAATATTACCTGTCATCCGGACTCCCCTGGCAAAGTGATTACGGTCTGGACACCATCACGTCAGGATTTGATCGCTAAGCTTGGGACCTGATTAAAACCGTCCAACTTTATGGAGTGGTTCACTCCCCAGGGAGACGAGACAACCGGCACTTACTCTTACGTTGCCTGTCACGCCGGTTTCTTCAATGTGTTAGATAGATAGTTTCTCACCCCGGCCTGAGTCACCAACTTAGACCGGCAGTAAAAAAACCGACCTCACCAGTCGGTTTTTTTCGTCTGAAATTTGCCCTCAGACTGTTCCCGCGCCACCTAGAAAAAAGCGTAATTCTGTCCAGCTGAATCAGAATTTTCTATTCTTGAAACTCGTATACATCATCATATAGCGCTTCAGATTACGCAATGTCAGCAGGCATGAAAGCGTTCTGAGAGACATTCATTTATTCCGGATGTAGTACAGCGTGAAAAGCTGGTATTTTCGGCTTGATGTATCAAATTCGGCTTTATGCATGCGATAGAAGCACAGATATCCTGAAAATTTTTTCCCGGATGCTGATATTCTTGCCTCTCCATCTTTTCCTCAAAGGGTACTCCCACCGATGAAGGTGGGGGAGGATGTCAAAATTCACATACAGAACCTGAGTCACCTGACTTAATCTGAACGGCTCGCCATAATCTTTAGCCAGTCTGTAAAATGCGTCACAATCCTGTACTGCCGTTAGGTCGGTATCAAACAAGACACACCGGAGACGGGCCGTGGGCAGAGTGGAATCGAAGTGCTTTGAATGTTTGCTGGCACCGGAACGTGCTGCCATAGGCTAAGACACTGTACCAAATGCGCGCGGAATAAGGATGTTCCATCGCGATTCACTTTCCGACAGCGATACAAAGCGAATCGCGCGAGCGAACGCATCACGCGGCATTTCACCTACCTTCATCTTCACCACTCCAGGCTTTTCACCAGCGAATCCTCACTCTCCTTTCCGGTGCAAAAAAACTGTGATGGTTAATGAAAATCATGCTTTTGTTTCAATATTGCGACGAACTTTGCATTTCTGAGTTGATCGTTTTTGCGCCACCGCCAGTTCCTGATAATCATGTAGCAACGATATATGGAACGATGTGCCGTTATATGGAACGCGATATTCAACTCAAATAAGAGATGCAAAATGACAAACGTGCTGCAATCCACCGGGGTTGTTTTTTCACTACTGAATTACTTCACCTTGCAAAAGCCCGCCTGGGGAGTCCGGGAGTTAGCCCGTGAAATTAACCGCAGCCCGTCTGTCATTCAGCGTGCGATTAACGTTCTGGAGCAGGAAGGTTTTTTGCAAAAAAATGCCATCAGTCGAAATTATCAGCTAGGTTTCCGCTGTATTGAGCTGGGCCAACTAGCCAATGCGACCTTGTCGTTTTCGGAAATGGCTGAGCAGTGTCTGAGACCCATAGTGGAGGAGAGTGGCGAAACTGTTTTCATATACCGACGTCGCGACGATTTTTCAGTTTGCAGTTTTATTCTTGAAAGCCCTGGGCATATCAGGTTTACCGCGACAGTAGGCGAAAGAATTTATTTGCATCAGGCACCTTTCACACAGATAACCCTCGCGTTGATGCCTGAAGATCAGCAGGAGGCCTATTTTGAACGCCATCTTTTGCATTCTGATGATGCGCTAAAAAGTACGTTAACGGCTTGGAAAAAAAAAGGTTATTCGAATTCAAGTGAAGCGTGGCAACCCCACACGCAGGGAATCTCTGTGCCGCTATTCAATCTGCGAGAAGAAGCCGTGGGTTCTTTATGTATTGCCGCGTCAAGCCAGCGCGGAGAACTTATTGAATATAAAGATTTGTTGTTGTCCGCAGCGAACAAATTAAAAAATATCATGTAACACGCACCGTATTTTCAACCATGGTTGGCAATGCACTAAAAATATAATATTAATAGGTGACTGATATGGTTTCAGATGTTCCAGCTAGTCCAGTTGAAAGTTATTCTGAGATTTCGGTGTTCAAACCTGCACTCTTTATTCTCATCGTGGCATTATCGTTTCTGGGCGCAATTATCGGTATGCAGATTATTGTTACGCTCGGGATCTCAGCGAATACCTCAATTATTGGCGCGGTGCTGGCGATCCTCTTGTCCCGCATTCCTTCCTCCATTTTTTCAACCTTCCGCAATATTGATGCGCAAAATTTGGTTCAGACGGCCATTTCCTCTGCCACCTTTGCAGCAGCTAATGGGCTGTTGATCTCCATTGGTGTGCCGTGGGTGCTGGGAATGCACGAACTGATTTGGCCGATGTTGGCGGGATCTTCACTGGCTCTGGTGATTGATGGCACGATACTTTATGGCGTTTTTAATTCTCGTGCATTCCCGGCCAATGGCGGCTGGCCTGCTGGAGTAGCAACGGCAGAGACCTTATGGGCTGGGAATCAGGGCGGAAAGCGCCTTGGCCTGTTGGTTGTGGGTTTTGTGATGGGAATTGGCGGCGCCTGTTACGGTATCCCTATGGCTTCCGCTGGCATTGCGCTTATCGGTAGTGTTTTTGCATTGCTGATGTTTGCTGTCGGCTTGTTGGTCAGAGGGTATTCAGAATCAGGGCTTATTCATTACAACCTGTACGAACATTTTGTCCCGCATGGTTTCATGATTGGTGCAGGCCTGGTGGCATTGTTGCAGATAGGCTGGATTGTCGTAAAAAAACGCCGGGATGCCGATGGGAAGGATATTGAAAACAATCCGGAGCTTGAGTTCAGCGCGTCACGTCTGAAGAAATCATTGCTGGCGGGAGCCATTTTTTACTTTATTACCGCGCTGTTGTTAACGGCGCTGACCCAATTGTTCACACACATGTCCTTCCCTATGCTGATGGGCTTTTTGCTGTTCGCCACGGCTGCTGCCCTGGTTCAGGAAATGGTCGTCGGCATGGCAGCCATGCACTCCGGTTGGTTTCCTGCCACCGCTGCGGCCCTGATATCTCTGGTGGTTGGCATGCTGCTCGGTTTTCCACCTGAAGCACTGGCGGTGCTGGTTGGATTTTGTACGGCAACCGGCCCGGCGTTTGCCGACATGGGATTTGATTTAAAAACAGGCTTTATGATCCGGGGTTATGGCAAAGACTTGCAACGAGAGCGTTATGGTCGCAGACAGCAATATATTGCGGCCATGGTGGGGTTCGTCTGCGCAATGATTGTGGTTGCCCTGAGCTATCAGTTCTATTTTGCCCAGGACAAGATTGTCCCTGCGTCACGCCTCTATGCCGCAACTATTCAGGCCGGGAAATCCAGCAATATCGCAATGATGTTACTGATGTGGGCTGTTCCTGGCGCATTGCTTCAGCTGATTGGCGGCCCCCGTCATCAGATTGGGGTCCTCTTTTCTACTGGCCTGATGATCCACTACCCAATTGCAGGCTGGACTGTTCTCGCTGCGCTGGTTGTTCGCCTTCTGATGGAAAAAGTGTGGCATATCAGCAGTGATCGAATCTCGACCCTTGCCGGAGGTTTGATTGCTGGTGATGCGCTGACATCTGCGGCGAACGCGCTATATCCTGCAGTGAAAACCAAATTTCTTAGCATGATAAGTCACTAATTCGAAGGAGACTTTATGGACTGGACACGTGTATACCGGGATACCCTGGTCGCAGAAAAATATGCTTACTTTGATACCGGAGCGGCTGCACCGCCACCTGCGCCAGTCATTGACGCGGTAAAAGAGTATCTCGATAAAACCGCCAGACTTGGGACGTATTTGCCGAGTCTGCGCAAAGAGATTTATCAAAATATCGACATCACTCGCGAAAAAATGGCGAAATTTATTCATGCCGGCGTGAAAGAGATAGCGTTTACCAAAAATGGTACTGAATCAATCTGCCTTGTGGCTCGGGGAATTGACTGGCAGGAGGGAGACGAAATTATTCTCCCGGACACAGAAATGCTGAGCAACGTTTCGGTCTGGCATCTGCTGGCGAAAGAGAAAAAACTCACTCTCGTTATGTTGAAAGCTACGCCGGAAGGAATGATTGAGCCAGAAGCACTGCGTAAGCTCATTACCCCGAAAACACGATTAGTGAGTTTTGTCGCACTGTCCAATGTGACGGGAGCGGTTCAGCCTGTGGCCCAACTCTGCCATATCGCACGTGAATCGGGAGTGCTTAGCCACGTCAGTGCTTCTCAGGCGTTGGGAATGCTCACCATCAACGTGCGGCAGTGGCAGTGTGATTTTCTCTCCGCGTGTGGCAGGAAGGGGTTGCGCGCAATCGAAGGTTCCGGAGTGTTATATGTCCGCGAAGCGCTGATTACCTCACTGGCTCCAACGTTGGTCGGGTGGTGGAACAGCAGTATTGATGCGAAAAGTGGCGAAGTCCAACTCCTCGATACGGCGAAGCGTTTTGAAGCTGGTTGCCCAAATGTGCCGGCAATTATTAGCCTGGACCGTGCGCTAGATTATGCGAATGAGATTGGTATTGAGGTGATAGAACAGCGTTGCCGCGAACTCACGCAATATGCTTTGACTTGCCTCTCAGAACTGCCTGGTTTTGAAGCCTATGGTCCGGTCAATTCGCACATCCGATTAGGTATTATTCCTTTCAATATAAAAGGTATTCAGCCCGATAAATTAACCGAATGGCTTGAGCAACAGCAAATCATTATTGAATCAGGTCATTTTATGGCTAGCGCAATACTCCGGAATTATCAGATTGAAAAGATGGGACGAATTTCCCTGCATTACTTTAATCAGACGTCGGAAATAGACTGTCTGGTTTCCGCAATCACTGAGTATACAGGAGCACAGCAATGAAAAAAGCACTACTGATGAGCAGTTCCCGGATGGGGGAACTCGGATACCTTGAGCACGCGGAACAGCAGTTACATACCATTTTCCAACACGATGCTGAGGAAGTGTTGTTTATCCCCTATGCGGCGGTTTCCTTCAGTTTTGATGAGTTCGAAAATATCGTTAAAGCGGCATTTGAACGTTACGGATATGGTCTTAAATCGATCCATCGGTTCAGTGATCCTGTTTCCGCAGTAAAAAATGCCAAAGCTATTGCAGTCGGTGGGGGGAATACTTTTGCGCTGCTGAATCGTCTGTATCAGAGCAACATTGTCGAGTTGATTTCACAGCGTGTGAATGACGGTGAATTGCCGTATGTGGGCTGGAGTGCGGGCAGCAATATCGCGACGCCGACAATTCGTACAACTAACGACATGCCGATTGTCCAGCCACCTTCATTTAATGCGCTGAATATCGCACCATTCCAAATGAACCCGCATTTTATTTCTGGAAAACCGGTAGGGCACAATGGCGAAAGTCGTGAGGAAAGGCTGAATGAATTTTTAAGCATTAACCCCGAAGAACAGTTACTGGCCCTGTATGAAGGCTCAGCACTTTATATTGAAAATCAGCAGGGACGTATTTTAGGTGAAAAAGAGGGGCTATGGTTCAAGGCACCTAACCAGATTGAGAAAATTCTTCCGAACACGCCATTTGAATTAACCATGATTAAAGGAGTTAACTAAATGTCATCGAAATTTGTCAGCATTATTTATGAACTCATGGACGACCCGTCAATAAACGGTCAAAAAGTGGTGGATCAACTGGAAAGCCTGGGAGCAACCGATGCCATCATCACGACAACGGCGGTGAATTATGAAGCTCCGGAAGATACTTCGCAGATTTGTGATTTTGTAAAGGTTGTCATCAAAGGCAGCAATGGCAAGTCAGCTGGGGGGGAGAGTCCTTCGCCGACGATGGGAATTATTGGACGTCTGGGGGCTCAACAAGCTCAACCTGACAGGCTCGGCAAGGTGTCCGATTCTGATGGCTCTATTGTCGCATTGTCCACCGCAATGAAACTGCTGGATATGTCGGCGAAAGGCGCACGGCTTGAAGGCGATGTCATTATTACTACGCACATTGCCACCCATGTTTCTATCACACCGCGTGAGCCTGTTGATTTTATGGGCATGCCGGTTTCGTCTGGCACTATGAATGAGTATGAAGTTGATGGTGAGATGGATGCGATTTTGTCGGTCGACACCTCCAAAGGAAATAGCATTATCAAACACCGTGGGATTGCCATTTCAGCTACGGCGAAAGAAGGGTACATTTTACGTGTCGCGCAAGATCTGGTAACACTGCTGGAATATTCAACTGGCAGACCGGCTAAAACCTTCCCAATTACGACTCAGGATATTACGCCTTACGATAATGGTATTTATCACTTTAACTCCATTATGCAACCGCATGTGGCGACCACTGCACCGGTTGTGGGGTTGGCCATTACTGCAAAAACAGTTGTTCCGGGCAGTGAAACGGGATCCAGCTATGAAAGTGAGCTGGTTGACGCGACTGTTTTTGCCGTTGAAGTGGCCAAGCAGTTTACCTGGCAAAAAGCCGCCTTTTATGATGCCGATGAATACCAGGCCTTAATCGATATGTATGGCAGCCTGGCATTCTTGCAAAAATAAGCTGTGTCATCACAGGCAGCATACTATTCCGTTGCCTGTGATGAAGCCGTAAAAGTAATTCCCGCCGCATTTCTGTTTGTTACCATTCTGTATGAGTCGCAACTTTATGCCTGGCGCAGCAAGCTGAAGAATGCACAATCCTCTTCCGATCGTGAGCAGGAAATGTCTGTTGAAATTGCTCGCCTTAAGCGGCAACCAGCGGTGGGGGCCGGGGTGCGGGCCATTCTCCAAAAGGCCGCGGCATACTTCGTGAAGCGCCTGAAATGAAGTATGTCTTCATCGAAAAACATCGGGCTGAGTTGCGATGAGTCCGTCCGTAAGGCATTCACTGAAGCAAAACAGTGGTATGGTGCGCTTCGTCTTGCTGACGAACTGCCGGATTATAATATCAAAACTATTGCTGCCAGCCTGCGGTATCAGGGGCTGAGGGCCAAGGCTGCCCGGTCAGTTGCCAAGAACACGGTCTGCCCGCGTCAGAGAATCTGCTGAAACAGAATTTTTACGCAAGTTGCCCGAACTCGTGGTGTAAAAACACAGCGCATATTTGTTGTTGAAACTACGGGTATTTATACTGTTGACAGCTCCCCGCCCTGAATGAATTGCGCCCCAAAAGTTGGGTGGTTTTAATCAGGGTGTGTAAATGTAAATGTAAAGGTACAGGTGTTCCCTGCCTTCAGTAACGTTCAGGGATGGTCTTATTAATAGTTATCAGTTTGCCATTGTGGACAGTAATATACCCACCAATCTTCAGACTCGATAAAATCTGATACACGTAACTTTTAGATAGACGGGTTCGCCGCAGAATAAAAGTCGCAATACCTTCGTTATGAAGAGTGCCTTCTGTCGCCTTGTGCTGATAACGGTACAGCATCAGCCGGATAGTACTAAATCCGGAGTTTCCGCTACGCTCGAAGAAGACGTGAACCAGATTCAACGCCAAATGTGTCATTATACGGCCGAACAATGAAGTATTGGCTTCAGTGTGAAGAAAGACCGCATCAAATTCCTTCGGAGTCAGCTGGATTGCCGATATCGGGGTTTCCGCTCTGTAAGCCAGTCCTATATGACCGTAATAGCGCTCCATCAAGCCCACCGGCATCAGGCGAAAGGTGTGCCCTATAGCCATACCACCCTCTTGGGCGTCTTCTACGGTCAAGGTACCGTCAATAACGATAACAATTCCATTATTGCTTGGCCTCAAAATCATGCCCTTATCTAACGTTAACTCCCGGCCGACTTGCTTAAGCTGTGCTATAAGATCTGAAAAATCAATGGTTGAATAACTGATCTCGGCTGAAGCAAATAAACTTGGATTCATAGCACCCTCTGTAGTGGTAATCATTCATTAGTGTTGAAAAAACAAACAAAAAATGTAACTAAGGCTCATTTTATATAGATGTTATCTCACTGAGTGAGTGGAGCCAGGAGTATTGTTGATATGGAGTGGAGTAATTAGATCTTATATCATCGTTAGCACAGTCAACTCAGGCTCACCAATATAACATTAGACGAACGCCAAAAGAATAAAGAATTATTTATTGGAAACTCTAAGGCCGTGGCAAATTTTGCTGACCATTTCAATTGATTACTGAGTGTTATCCAGGCAGTTGAAAAAATAAAAATGTCATTGATTGGTAAAGCTATCTTTTTATCACTCCCTCCCATGTTAGTGGGGATCGGGATGGATTCGTGAAAGTTAGCATGTGGGAAATTACTAGTGCATTACTGGACTGGTGCGGTAATTAATAATCTGGATTTTCCATGGAACTTCTGCCTTTTCTCTTTTTGGATGTCGATGCCTCTATTGGCGCAAAAATCAGCAATGGAGACTGTGTAAGAAAAAGTTAATTCCCTGAGTGATCGGCAGGATGCCAAATCATGATCGATTCAGACACCATTTGCAGGGTGCATTTCTATAATGTCTCATTATAGAAATTTTTAGTAGAAATTAACACAATGGCAATGTCACTATTCCGGGGCAAGCATTACCACCGGGAGAATTGAACCAGGTTCGATGAGAATTTATTATACCCTGCGTTTAATTGGCGATGGTAATAAGTTAGAGGCCAGCACATATCATACCACTATTCGCTATAAACTTGATTATTAGTAATAAATTACTCGTGAAATTGTATGAGCTTTTTCTCTGGCACACGGAAGTATCCAAAAATATCTCTATTGAGTGCATTAATTATGGCCTCGTTGTCAGCCGGTTTCTATTCCAGAGCGGATGCGGATGAGAGCATTAAATTCAATACAGACGTGCTTGATGTTAACGATCTAGGGAATATCAGCCTTGATCAGTTTTCTCATGCCAGATATTCAATGCCTGGTGATTATACGTTTAGCGTTCGAGTGAATAGGCAAGCTCCTGACTCAGAGCATAATATTACTTATTATCCTGATACCGAGGATAAAAATAATTCTCTTGTATGTGTGCCTAAGGAGGTTGTCCACGAGTTTGGTTTAAAAGAGAAATATTTTAACCAGCTGACCTGGTTGGCGGTACCTGAAGACCCGCCGGGTAATCATCAGAACTGATAACTATAGTTTACACTGGCAAACCACAGATACGGATGATCATAGCTGCCGGAGAAGACCTCTGGCGTGGCTACTTTCGATGACTGCATATGCAGATACTCGACCGCAACCCCAACATTGCTGGCGGTTGTCAGCTGATACTGTGCACCGGTTGCAAAGCGCCATTCATCGCCGGTCGGCACGGTAAGCGAGACATCGTTTTGATCCTTGTACGGCGAGCTGTCAAAGGCCACACCTGTATTCAGACGCCATAAGTCAGTCGGTCGATATTGCACACCCACCGCGGTATGCCAGGTGTCTTTCATGCGGTTGTAATGATTGACTCTCTGACCGTTGAGCGTGATCTTCGGCGCGCCAAACTGGCTCCAGTCCTGCCAGCCGAGATCACCCATCACCGACCAGTGTTTATCGATATCATGCACCAGACTGAACATCAGTTGCTCAGGCTCATTCACCTCAGCAGTAATCGGCAGCTTATATTTACCTTGCCGTGCATTAATGTTGAAACCGTAATCGGTTTCGCTGTTCCAGGTCATTCCGGCACGGGTCTGGTCAGTCAACTGTATCAGCAGCCCAAGACGATAGCTGGTCGCCCAGTCGTAATTCTTTTGCGTCTTATCATTACCATCCACATTGCGCGTCAGGCTCAGGTAGCCGTAATTGGCGTTAACTGATGCCCCTACTGACACTTTGTCGCTGAGTTTGTACGCAAGTGAAGGGCTGACGGTCAGCGCCAACAGGCTGCTTTTCTTGATGAAGCTATCGCCTTCCCAGTCGCCAAAATCAACCCCCAGGCCGAAGTTGCCGTACATGCCGATGCCGGCGTAAAGATTGTCGTTAATTTTCTGACTGTAGAATGCACTGCTGTTAGGCATAATGTTCAGCACGTTACCAGGGCTTTTGCGATCATCGCCATTGAGCTGGTAATCAATATTTCCGCCCAGCGCCTGCAATCCACCGGTAAACATATGGTCCGGTAAACGTGTCATGCCTGCCGGATTGGTGGCGATGGTTGACGCGTCTTGTGCTCGTGCTGCCTGCCCAGCCCCGGCAAGTGCCGTATCTTCGGTGCCGATTTCGTAGAAAAAGAGGGCGCTGGAATGTGCGAACGTTGAACAAAGCAACCCTGAGCACAAAAGGACGATTTTTTTCATTTTCCACCGGCTAAGAAATAGATATTTTATATATTAATATCTGTTAAGGAACATCGTTATCAACACCGAGTTTGCCACCCGAAATATTCAGATAACCTCTTATTTATAGTATGGTTAACGATAGCAAATGGCTGGTTGATTAATCAGCAAAAAATTGGTTTATAATTAAATTTGTTACTTTTATTTTTCAGCAGACGATAGAACTGGCCGGGATCATCAGATATTTTGATATTTTGGCCAATTCGTGGCCTGCGCCTTCAACTGTTATTCGTCCATAATTTGATACTGGATTGAATATATCAACATCAGGCGATGGCACAATCTCGCGTACAGGCTCCTTTATGGGGTCAGTTCAAAACAGCGGGGAATGTCTCCTCAGCGATTTAATCACTCCATAATAGTGAAAGAAGCTCTTTAGCCTCGGAGCAGGCTTTCCGTTTTCTGCTTTTTCCGGTAACGGGTGCTGCCCGGGCCATTTTCACTCAGTTCCCCAGGATGTAGTACCTTCTTGCCTTCTGAACCCCATCATCCAGGATAAAAGGATCATCTCCGGATCCTTTTTCGATCCTGACAGGGATTTTTATTTTTCCGATATCTGGTGTATATACATAAGTAAGAATTATTGCGATCCGGCTCCCGCGAGTTTTTTCAGTAGCGAAGCGACCTTCCTCAGGCGAAAATAGAGACAGTTTTCCACCAGATTACGCTACGTGAATTCTGACGATTTTGCAGGGGTATTACCCTGCAGATTTTACGTAGCGCATCCAGATAAATGAGGTGTCATGTCCCTGCATCCTGTCAGCCTGAATGTCCCGGTTCATCCCGGTGGTTCATCCCTGGATTACGGCCGTGCGATCGCCCTGCGACGTATGGCCATGCATTACACCGAGTTGCCAAAATATCTGCTGGCACCGGAAGTGGCCGCCCTGATCCATTATCTGCCTGACTGGACACAGCATGGTCTCATCAACACCCTGTGGAACACCGGTGCACGTATTAATGAAGCGCTGGCGTTAAGAAGGCGGGATTTTCGACTTAATGACACCATTCCTCATGTGGTGATCCGCACGGCCAAACAACGCCGGAGCGGAGGGGGCCGTCCTGCCAAAGGTAAATCCGCTAACCGGGTCGTGGTGCTGTCCGATCCCGATTTCGTTCATGAGATGCGAAACCTTTTTGCCAGCACGAAAGAAAAGTTTGGAATTGATGCCCTGACGGGAGAAAAACGCGCGCTGCCGGTATGGAACGTCACTGACCGCACGGTGAGAAACTGGCTGAACGCAGCGGTGGATCGCGCGGAACGTGACGGGGTAAAACTGTCGATTGAGGTTTCCCCCCATACCTTGCGCCATAGTTTTGCGATGCATCTGTTGTATGGTCACACACCACCGAAGGTACTGCAGGCGCTGATGGGGCATGAGAAGGCCGAAAGTACCGAGGTGTACACGAAGGTGTTTGCGCTGGATGTGGCGGCCAGCCAGAATGTGACGTTCACCTTGCCGGTGGCGGACGCGCTGTTGTTACTGCGTGAAAACCGCTGAGTGCCTGGTGGGATCAACGGATGGGATTTATTTCAGGCGTTCGTCAAACCTGAAATTAACAGTGACGGCGTCCCGGGCAATCTTCGGGTATTCCGGATGTGCCGGATTAAGCAGATAATTATACTCCATGGGCGACAGTGCACTCGGAATACGCAGCGCTACGGCCTCAGTACTTTTTGCCCACTGATCCCCGATTTCTGCCAGTACGGAAGGCGCTTCAGACGCCGCCCAGTTCTCCGGCAGTACCTGCTTTTCAATCCGCTGGATCAGTTCATCCGGCACGTCAACCGACAGCAGGGTAAAGGAATCCAGCAGATTTGCGGCATGCAGATGGACCAGGGTTTCCAGCATGGTGAGTGAGGCCGCTTCAGAGGTATACACCATCGCCGTGCCCACACTGTTCCAGCGGCCACCTGCTTCTTTCGCTCCCTGCCCTGTCCAGGCCGTTATCAGGTAACGCGTTTTCGTCAGGCGCCAGAGTTTCAGGAGAACACCCCGTGCTCAAGCCGGGTGATCAGCTTCATCACTTCCCATGCGCCGGATTCCGACGCCAGCAAATCGGCAGGCTTTTTCCATCCCAGTGCCCGGCAGGGTTCATTCAGCCACTGCTGGGCTGCCGTTTTATTCCCTTCAAACAGATCCACGGCTTTATCCAGTACACGAATGAACCGTACCAGACGTTCGCTCTGAGCAGGTGTGAAGCGTGTTTTGCTGTTACGGTTGAATGTGGTGCCGGGAATACCGGTCATACGTCGCAGATCCGCCTGGGTGATGTGGGCCCATGACACGATACGACGTGCCACTTCGCCTTGCAGACCTTTATCAATTTCGCCAATCAGCATGACTCCATCAGATACGTTCAGCCCGACATGTTGCCACAGGTTTTCAGGTCCATAAGCCGGGATAGTGGGTGTGAAAACTTTCATAAGCACCTCCAGTTGGTATTTTAATTATACCCATATGGAGGTGTTGTGCGCTAATTATATGCGGATATGCGCCCTTACACCAATGTATGGGAAATACCTGAAGTTGCCGCTATCCTCCCATGGAGGGTAACTGAAGAGGTCGGGCCAGAATAGAAAAGATAAGTTTGCCGTTATCTGCTTCTTTCATTGAGACTTTGATAGGGGTCAGTGCGTTAATTTTCTCAATCGCTGGCAGCAGAAATGTTCGCTTCATTTCTGCAAAGTTAACTCGCTGAGAGTCCGGGAGTTCATAACGGTCGGCAAGCCAGGCAGCGGAGGTGATCCAGATCCCCGTAGAACGATACTGACAAAGACTTTCATACAGACGTATCACACGAACAGAGTTAATCCGGCCACAATCCAGAAGCGTATAGGTGGTGAACTGACTGGTCAACCCGGTCAGATAAGGCATAACCTTTGGATTGATCTCGATGTTCCACTGACCCCTGCCGCGCTTCAGTCCAGCCTCAGCAAGCCACGGGCGACGCACTTCTTCATATTCCCCCTCTGACGGGAAAAATGTCACCTGCCGGTTTCCCAGCTCATCGATGCCTCTACGGACATCAGTACTGGCTGTTGCCTGGCTGACCTTAAAATAACGCTGGTAATCTGCCACCTTCACCGTGAAAACCCCAGGGTGCTCCTGTTGATAATAGGTCTGCATCAGGCACAGCCATAGCACTCGTTTTGCCTGTAAAGGCAAATAATAAGCGGCTTCTGTCAACTCATTAGACTGAGAAATTTTTAACGCGTTATGGGGTTTCGACTCAGCAATATCCGTCATTTTCCAGGTTTCCATGACAGTTATGGGATGTTTTTCCTCTTCCCATAGTGGCAGATACCCATTGATGGTCAAGTTCTTCTTCAGGTATTTCCCATAAATCTGTGAACCTGAAATTAACTTCAGGTGTTTCCCATATCATCTATAGCTGTTTCCCATACTAACTTTGGGTACATCCCATACAGACTTTATGTGTAACCCATATAAACCCTGGCTCTTTCCCATACAGACTGCTCTGCAGGCCTTGTTGTTAAAGGCCTGTGGGATATCTAAAAAGCTTTAAAAAGAATAAAAAGAATAAAATCTTTTAAAAATAACCTGTTGATAAGTGAGTAATTGTGGGAAATACCTAAAGTTACTGTCCGATATGACGCTTAACGTACGACTGAAATGAAAACCCACTATGGGAAATACCTTAAGAACGTCCCGATTTGAGTGAAAATCCACCTGTTATGGGAAATAGCTAAAGTTTAAAGTTAAGGACTTTCCCTTTAGCGGCAGAGTGACCGTGCGTCCTGCTGAGAGTGTTTGTTTTGCGCTTCCTCGCTTTGACAGACTTCGCTAGTCAAAGTCTGCGGCGAGCACTCCATTTTTAGTGTGCATATTTTCCTGTAACTAACCTAACCAACTTAAATGTTTACAATTAATCATCTGTGTAGCATTATCGTGCAAATGCATAAATTCTACATAAAGGTTGGTTGTGATGATTAATAACACACAGCAGATTGAGAAGGTGGCACAGCGTTCAGAGAGAATGTTGTTATCTCTGACAGAGCAGATCCAGGCTCAAAAAGAAGAACTCTGCGAAAATGTCTATTTCCAGGTTTATGCAAAGGCAGCGCTTGCCAGGCTGCCTAAATTGACCCGGGCTAATGTTGATTATGCTGTCAATGAAATGGAGGCTTCCGGGTATATTTTTGACAAGCGTCCGGCAGGGACCGCCAGCAAATATGCGATGTCAATTCAGAACATCATTGATATCTATCACCATCGTGGTGTTCCTAAATATCGGGACAGGCACAGTGAAGCGTTTACTCTTTTTGTCGGAAACCTGAAGGGAGGCGTATCAAAGACAGTTTCTACTGTATCGCTGGCTCATGCCCTGCGCGCACATCCTCATCTGCTTTATGAAGATTTACGCATCCTGGTTATCGATCTCGATCCACAATCCTCAGCGACCATGTTCCTCAACCACACCCATTCTGTTGGGAATGTTGAAGCAACAGCTGCGCAAGCTATGCTACAGAATGTCGATCGTGAAACGCTGCTGAGTGAATTCATTGTTCCTTCGATTGTACCTGGTGTACATGTTCTTCCTGCATCCATTGAAGATGCGTTTATCGCTTCTCGCTGGGACGAGCTTTGCCATGAGCATCTGCCTTCACAGAATATCTATGGAGTCTTACGGGAAAATATTATTGATAAAGTGAAGGGAGACTTTGATTTCATCTTTATCGACAGTGGCCCTCATCTCGATGCCTTTCTCATGAATGCCTTAGCCGCTTCTGACGTGCTGATGACACCTGTTCCTCCTGCACAGGTAGACTTCCACTCCACACTGAAATATCTGACCCGATTACCGGAGCTTGTCGCGTTAATTGAAGAGTCAGGCGTGACAACCCGGCTAATTGGCAACATTGGTTTTATGTCCAAATTGTTGAATAAAGCCGACCATAAACTGTGCCACAGCCTTGCGAAAGAAATTTTCGGTGGAGACATGCTTGATGTTGGTCTTCCGAGACTCGATGGTTTTGAGCGATGCGGTGAGTCTTTTGACACCGTTATTTCCGCAAACCCTGCCACCTATATTGGCAGTAGTGAGGCTTTAAGAAACGCACGCGCGGCAGCGGAAGATTTTGCCAAAGCGGTATTTGATCGTATTGAATTTATTCGGATGAACTGAGGCTACTTATGAGCAAGCAACGAAAAACTATTGGCAGAACCCTCAGCCAGTCACCGTTAAATACCCCCGCTGAGAACGGGGAATTTACTCAGACTTTTATTATGCGTTCTGGTAAGCGTGCCGTATTCAGACTTGAGCATATTGACGCTTCTGATGTAGCCAACCAGACGTTTGTACTTATGGAGAATAATGGCCGGGACCAGGCAGCACTCACGAAAGCTTCTCTTCAGGACATCACGAGAACGTTGAGATTCCAGCAATTTTTTGCCGCAATTGGTCGTAAAATTGATGGGAAGATTGAAATTCTGGATGGTTCCCGCAGGCGAGCGGCGGCAATAATATGTAAAACGGGTCTGAACGTACTGGTGACAGACTCAGAAATTACAACAGAAGATGCGCGCCAGCTCGCGAAAGATATTCAGACAGCGAAAGAGCATAATCTGCGTGAAGTGGGTTTACGATTAAGTGTGCTTAAAGACAACGGAATGTCGCAAAAGGAAATAGCTGAAGATCAGGGGTTATCTCAGGCAAAAGTGACGCGTGCATTGCAGGCTGCCAGTGTTCCTCAAGAATTGTTGACCGTGTTTCCTGTACAGTCAGAACTGTCATATCCCGATTACAAGCTCTTGTTGACCTTTAGTGAACATCTTGCTGAAAAACAAATCCCTGTTGATAGCTTGCTGAAGGATATTGATAGCGAGCTTACCGTGATACATGCGCGAGAAGGGCATACCGCCGAAGATGTGAAAAATGCTGTTCTTGGACTTCTGCGTCGAAAAGTCGCTTCCCTCATTGCCGGCCCTGCGAAAGATAAGGTGCAAACGACCCCACTCTGGAATTTTGCAGAGAAAGACCGTTTTGCCCGGAAAAAAAGCAAAGGGAGAATGTTCAGTTATGAATTTAATCGTGTACCCAAAGCGCTGCATGATGAGCTCGATAACGCTATTGAAGATATTCTTTCTCGCCATCTGAAAAACGAGTGATTTTGTGGCGATTTCAGCCTGAAATTGTTACTTTTTTCTTATGTTAAGGCGGTTTTATTTGTAATTTTTCGCTGGCCACATTTCGATGTCATTGTTTTGATTTATAACGATTTATTAGATTAATTTCACCCTGAAATCGCCACAATTTCACACAATGATAAGCGCGTTTAGATGTTGGCGAAAATAATGAGATTTAAACGAAGTTGATTGCTGTAAATTAGCTGATTGGGTTTTGGCTGGTTACCATTGCTGTTTAACGGCGTTTATTATTCCGCTGCTTCCCGGACCCGGTCAGATAATGAGAGACCCGTTAATGCAGCATTGTAACGCCTGTTGTGAGTCAGCGCTCAGTAAATCCGCCAGTGAGGTTTCATCGCTTATCAGCGCGTTAAGTGATTCAAGCAGTGGTATATGTGCAAGATTACTGGCTGGGACAAGAATAACAATGACACTCGGGGTGATGGTCACGCCAGGTATATCAAAATGGAGGGGGTACCTGAGTTTCAGTAGAGAAAGCGCCCCCTCAGTCGCCCCCGGTGGCGGAGTGTCGTGAAGCAGCAATATATCTGGCGTCAGATAGGTGGTTAACCCTCGCGACTCTATGCGGCGGACAATATTGCGGGCATATGAAGAGTCGATAATTCCTTGTTTAATCAGCGGCTGCGCCGCTTTGCGAATCAATAGCTGCCAGCCAGCCTTACGGCCGGTAAAACCGGCGAGCAGTAAGCGTGGCAACCCTGGAGATGAAAGGGGCCGGGAGCGACGTTGCTGCTTCTGGATAAACTGGCTGATAATAGTGCTGAATTCTCGGTTGAGCGGCTCTTTCTGCTGTGGAACAAGGCGAGTGGCAGAGGTAACCAAAGCATTAACCAGCTCCGCAATTCCGGTAGGTTCTATGTTGTGTTTCAGCATTAATCTTATCTGCTGTTTTTCCCCTTCAGTCAGCAAATGCTGGGTCTGAATAAACCTCGTATGTGCGAGCAGCTGGCAGCTTAGTCCGATTGTACTCACCACTAACCGGATATGCGGTCCAATCCCTTGCAGCTGGAGCTGACTGGCAGAAACTTGCTCAATATTTAGTGGCAACACGGTCAGATTACGTAACTGATTTTCCAGAATTGCGGTAGAAGAAAGTCCTCCTTCTGTTACCAGCAAAAGGTGCTGTTCACCCGTTTCAGGCCGTCGATCTAACCAGGCAGCAAAGCTGATCACAACATAACTCAATTCATCATCACAAAACGCCACATGATACTCCCGCTCCAGGCTGATGATAATTTGACGGCAAAGACGAAAGATCATCGGATAACGCTGAAGAATCTCCTCTTTCAGTACATTTTCACTGTGTATACCAAACAGACAGCGATGAATGGCAGGACCAAGATGAGAGATGAGCCGTGACTCAAGTTGATGAACATCCTGGAGATATACGCCGGACAATGCCTGAAATTGCTCAATGAGTTTTTTCACGACAACCATTAAACGATTATCTTTGCTGATATTTTCCTGGTGTGATTTGACCTTTTTGCTGGCAGAAAGCAACAATGAAAAGAACAGCGTATTTCCGGAAAGTTCAGGTAACGGGAGTTGTTGGGCCAGTACCGCATTCAGGCCGGCAGCCACTTCACATTCTGACTGTTCGCGAAGAAAACGACTTTGTATCGATGTGAATTCCGGGACCCTCCCCCTGAGTGTGTCCACCAGACTGAAGAGGATCATATACTGCAATGAACGCCGGTCTTTGTCGGTAAACACCCGGTTTAGCTGTTGTTCGGTCAGTTGCAGTTGCTTGTCGATGACATGCTTCACCCTGTGTTCTTGTATGCCCATATCATTGAGCTGGCACAATAAAATCTGCGCTATACGTGTTTCCGCCTGATAATCTGAAAATTTCAGCGTGTGCTGCAACATCTGTTGAACAGCCAGCCGGCGTGCCAGATTACTTCCGTCGATGCGGTATCCCTGTTTCTTGTTGATCACCAGAGTAAGCCGATGCTGTTGCAGATGCGTTTTTAGCAGGCAGATATCGTTAAGGGTGGTATTACGACTGACGCGGTTGAGTTCACTGAGATGTCGGGAGGCGGGTTGATTATGGCATGCCAGATGCAGGAGCAGGTTGTCGCGACGTTCTTCCGCATTAAGTTTGTAGTGCTGACCGTGGATGTCCGCCATTTTTAGCAAAACCCCGGTAGCTTCATCTTTTGCAAGATGTACACCGCGATGAGCGTCGCAGATTAACGGTGTAAAGCCTTCTGCTATCAGCCAGTCGTTGATGCGGGTACGCCGGTGATAGAAATTCCTCTGAGGTAAGCCAATTTTCTCGCAGAGCATTTTGATGGTCATCCCGGGCTCTGCGGCGACCTTTTTCAGAATTTCCACGGTCATATGGTCGAGTTGCATGTTGTCTCCTGAAAAAGCTGACCCCGAAGGTGCCAGCTCTCAATATCAGTGAGTTACAGGAAAGACGGGTAAGGCAGGTCCGTTTCCGCTTCGAAAATATCCGGGAAGCCACGTGGATGCTGGTAGACGCGACGGTTGCGATCCTGCGGATAGGTAAACTTACCGCCAGGTTGCCAGATGAACGGCACGAACTGATATTGCAGGCGGTGACGGCGCATTTCGAACAGCGTCAGAATTTCGTTGGTATCCGCCAGCATGTTGCACCAGATATCGTGGTGGAACGGAATCATCACATCCGTGCGCAACGCTTCGCCCATTCGCAAAATGTCCACAGAGGTCATTTTGTCGGTAATGCCAATCGGGTTCTCGCCAAACGAGCCCAGTGCTACGTCGATATTATACTGCTTGCCATGTTGAGCATACATGTTGGAATAGTGAGAATCGCCTGAATGATAGATGTTACCACCCGGTGTTTTCAGCAGGTAGTTCACCGAGCGAAGATCCATATCCGGAATAGCCGCGCCATCATCAGCCAGCGGTTTTGGCGGTTCAGTGATAAGAATCGTACGGTCTGAAGATCCCAGCACCATTATTTCCATATCTTTGATTTTGATAGCATCACCCGGTTTCACGACCCGGCAACGCTCAGCAGGCACACCCCACTGCATCCACAAATCGACACACGCCTGCGGGCCAATAAACGGCACGTCCGGGGAGCAGTTCTTCAGTACAGCTGCCGCCACGTTGATATCGATATGGTCAGCGTGATAGTGCGTGGCCAGCACCGCGTCGATCTCTTTGATTGAGAAAGGGTCGAGCACGAAGGGAGTGCTACGCAGGTTCGGCTGGGCGATACGTGCGCCGCTCATACGCGCCATCTGATGGCTCGGCTTCATGTCTGGCAGATCCTTTTTACGCTTGCCGGTGCCACACCAGAAATCGATGCTGACGTTGGCATTGCCTGGCGTTTTCACCCACAGACCCACGCAACCGAGCCACCACATTGCCACAGAATCTGGGGCAACGTTCTCGGCGCTGATTTCGTCATTCAGCCAGCTACCCCATTCCGGAAAGGTATTCTGAACCCAGGATTCGCGGGTAATTTCGTTTACATGACTCATGATTGTCTCCTTACACTTCGGTGGAATGGGCAATTTTCTGGAAAGCGATAGCCGCTTCGCGGCAGTCAGACGCATTCAGAATGGCACCGCCAACAATGGCGATAGCCGGGTTAAGTTGTTTTTTGATGATCGGCAGGGTGTTGAGATTAATCCCCCCCGCCAGCGAGACAGGCAAACCTGTCACTTCACGCACATCGAGGAACTCACGGAACGCATCTTCCAGGTTGTCGCCGCAATCCGCGTTCTTATGGACACAAAGCTGTGTTGCGCCCAGCGCTTTGAGTTCCTTCGCGCGCTGCACCGGGTTAAGGACAGACTGCAAATCAAAGACCACGGTGGCGTTATTTTCGTTGGCAATCGCCAATACCTTTTTTACTGCCGTGTCGCTGGCAACCGCCAGCATGGAGTAGTTCTCCGGCGAGCATTTACTCATCAACGTCGCTTCACGCTCCGGGCCATCAATGATTTTCATGTCGAGAAACAGCGGTTTACCCGGGCAGATGGCGCGAATATCCGCGGCAATCTGGATGCCGCACAGCTTCAGCAGCGACGTGCCCACTTCGATAATATCGACATGCGGCCCCGCTTTGCGCACCACGTCGAGTGCCTGATCACGGTCAAGTAAATCGAGCGCCAGTTGAATTTTCATAGCCATCTCCATGACAGTTACAGCACCAGACCAAAGGCGGTGCCAACAAATTTCAGCAGATACAACAAGGGTAACCAGACCAGGGTGAAGTCGATGTTGGAGAACATCAACCCGGAACCGAACAGAGAGCCCATCAGTGGGTAGAGTAGAATGATGCCGGCATGCGCGATAATACTGGTGACAAAGCCTGCGGCCAGCGCACCTTTATAACCACCGTATTTGTTGCCAAACACACCCATGGTGCAGCCATCAAAGAACATGATGATCGGGCTCGGGAAAACAATAATCGGGCATTTGAAGAGGATGGTTGCCCCCATGACCAGCAACGCACCGGCAACGGACGCGATAAAGCCGAGCATTGCGCCTGTCGGTGAGTAAGGGAACAGCGCCGGGCAATCCAGAGCGGGAACCGCATCTGGCAGCAGTCGGTCGGAAATCCCTTTAAATGCCGGAACAATCGAGCCGATAAACATGCGCACACCGACCAGCAGGATCACAACGCCCGCGGTAAAGGTCAGCCCTTCCATAATCAGCCAGACAACCCAGTTGGTTTTGCCGCTCAGTTGGCCGATGCCATCCGCGCCTACAGCCAGGCCAATGCCGAGGAAAATCAGCGGCATCAGGAAGGAGAGCGAGAGGGTGTTATCGCGGAACATCGCCAGAAAACCAGGTAGTTTCATCTCTTCAGCATCCTGCTCCGGATTACCACATACCTTCGCGATGCGACTCGCTACCCACGCACCGACCTGTTGGTTGTGACCGAGTGTCAGATCATCACCAATAAAGTGCTGAGCGAGCGCACGGGTAATGGCTGGCGTAAGCGTCCAGTACAGCGCACAAAACACCGCGCCGGTGATAATCAGTGGGAAGCCAGATAATCCCAGCACACCCGGCAGCGATACCACCATAAAGGTCGCCAGGAACAGCTGGATATGCACCGTCAGGAACACGTTTTTGAAGCGCTTGAACGGGATAATCCAGACGAAAAACAGATGAATCAGGAAACCGAGAATGAACGTCATGGTAACGTCATTGGCAAAGTGCAGCATCGCTACACCAAACGCAGCTTCATTTGCGGGCAGCACGCCCTGGATGCCAAGCGTGCTATTCAGTTTTCCCATGATAGGTGTGAGGGATTTCAGCAGCGTGCCTGAACCGATGGTGATAACCAACAGGCCAATGATGGTTTTTACCGTCCCATCAATGACTTCGTTGGCCCTCTTTCCCTGAAGTATCAGCCCCGTCATCGCAATGAGGCCGAGGAGCAGCGGCGCTTTGTCGAGCAGCTGGAAAATAATAAAATCGACAATATCTTTCATCGTGGTCCCCTTTTTATAGCAGGTCTTTACGCCAGATTTTTGAGGTAGTCGCCGATGCTGCTTTCGATTTCGACTTTACGCACAAAGTTAGTCAGTACGATAGTTTTGCTCTGCACTTCAGCAGGCATACTGACCGCTAACTCACGTGTGGTGACATACAGGTCGGCAGGTACACTGCGTACACTGCCCAAATCGCAGGTATCCACGGTGGCGGAGAGGTCCATTTTTTTCAGTACTTGTTCGATGTTTATTTTAGCAATCACACTCGAGCCAAGACCCATGCCACAAACGCAAACAATTTTCATATTAATCTCCTTGTTCTACCTTATTTATTGCAGAATAAATGTCCTGGATATTGTTCGAAGATTTCAGTAATTCGATGTTGTCTTCGTTATCCAGAAATTCCACCAGTTGAGATATCATTTCCAGATGGTCGTTATTACTGATGGCGCATAACCCCAACACGATATAGACGGGATCGTTTTCTTCGCTGCCAAAGTTAACAGGCTCCGCAAGTGTCGTCAGACTTAAACCGGTTTTTAAGACACTGGGAGCGGGTCGGGAGTGGGCAAGGGCAATACCCGGTGCCACAACAATATAAGGGCCGTAGGTTTCTACAGCCTTGATCATTTCCTGGGTATAGTCCGCAATCGTGTGACCACCGGACTCAAGTAAACAACCAACTTCAGTAATTGCCTGACGCCAGTCCTTCACACTGATTTTCAGCCGCATATTCTTTTTAGAGATTATTTCACTCATGTTATGAGAGTCCTGTGTTCGGGTCTGAACACAGGCTATTACGAAAAAGGTTGTTAAAAAAAAACAATTTTTGCTCAGTGCAGAGACAATAAACTGGGCTTAACAAGGTGCAAACGGGATGGTTTTGTGGAGAACGCCACAAATATACGGGTAATACCCTGTATTTAATCCAGGTCTTGTACGTAAAACGAGGGCAGTTCAGTGCCTGAATATTTGAAGGGGATCAAATATTTGTGGCGCACTTTTTACATAAATACAGAAGCCGGTAAATCAGACGGGAAGGTTATCCCGTTCAGGATGACGATGTTGTAAGACTTTCGCCGTTACAAGGTGGGCATATCAATATGGGGGGGAAGCTCAAAGGAACGTAAATGTACGCAAAGTATGTTTTTTAACCCTTTCGACGTTTTCAATCATCACTTATCTTTTGTGTCATCGATCACAATATTAAACGCGGGAGAAAATACTTCCTTGATAACCTACCTTCCAGTAGGTATAGTGAATTCATCAACACAAACACAGACAACCTTAATTACTTCTGGAGTTTTATTATGAAAAACGTTATCCGCACTGCTTTTGCCGTTTTTGCCCTGTCCGTTGCCGGTTACGCCTCTGCTGCTCAGGAAGTTGACCGCAGCGAAGCACTCTCCTTAATGAAAGTGGGCGTGGTTAGCACCGGTAATGCCTACACCCTTGATCAGCTGAACCGATCACTGGCGATGAAAGCCAGCGATGCCGGAGCAACCGGTTACCGCATTACCAGTGTTAGGGGTAATAACCTGCTGTCAGCCACCGCTACCCTGTACCGTTAAGTACATGAACCCATGTTTAATCTTTCTCACATATAAAAAGGCATCTCATGAATAACTGGAATGAATACCGCGCAGACACACTTAAAAACGTCGGACAGCTGGGTAAACTGGTACCTGAGACGCTGAAAGGCACGGGGGCGCTGATGAATGCGGGGAACAAAACAAGCCATCTGGATACCCGTACCCGGGAGCTGATTGCTCTGGCCTGTGCCGTCACAACCCGTTGTGATGGTTGTATATCCATCCACGCCGAAGCTGCGCTGAAAGCCGGTGTGACGGAGGAGGAGATTGCTGAAGCGCTGGGGGTGGCTGTTTCACTGAATGCTGGGGGAGCTGTGGTTTACTCAGGCCGTGTCATTGATGCTTTCCGACAGGCTCGTGATGCCTGAAACTGTTATCCTGCATGAAGACATTAACGGAATGACCGGTCAGCAGAAAGCGAGCGGTCATTCTTGCATTGGTTTTTACGCACTTAAGGCTCTGACATTATGTCCACCTACGAGCGTCTGCTTGAACGGGTTGATACCTTCATTCAGGAAAATGGCTTTGAAGGTTTCAGCTACGCGGACCTGGCCACTGGTCTCGGTATCCGCAAGGCCAGTATTTATCACCATTTCCCGACCAAGAATGACCTTGGTCTTGCAGAAAGAACGCTCTATTCCTTGGGCTTGAGGAAATGATTATGCAGTTACCGGCAGGACCAGAACAGTGGGCAGCCTACCTGAATGCTTTTTCTGCTTCAGCAGGTGGGATGTGGCCAAGTCGCTCAAGCAGCCGACGATTGTTGTACCAGTCCACCCATGCCAGTGTCGCCAGCTCCACTTCCTGCCGGTTTTTCCAGCTCTGCCGGTGTATCACCTCTGCTTTGTACAGACCGTTGATGCTTTCGGCCATGGCATTATCGTAAGAGTCACCTGTGCTGCCCGTTGAAGCAAGAAGCTCCGCTTCCTGTAGCCGCTGCGTGTAGGCCAGTGAAACATATTGTGAGCCCTTATCTGAGTGATGGATGGTGCCGGAAGGTCGACGTGCCCACAGTGCCTGCTCCAGCGCATCCAGTACGAACGTTGTCTCCATCGACGATGACACCCGCCAGCCCACGATAACTCCGGCGAACACATCTATGATGAACGCTACATACGCGAAGCCCTGCCAGGTGCTGACGTACGTAAAATCTGCCACCCAAAGCTGATTGGGGCGCTCTGCCGCGAACTGGCGGTTTACCCTGTCGCCTGCCGCAGCGCCTTTCCTGCTGACCGTCGTCCGCACTTTTTTACCCCGGAGCACACCAGCGAGGCCCATGCTCTTCATCAGTCGCGCCACCGTGCATCTGGCCACGCTGAAGCCCTCGCGTTGCAACTGACGCCAGACTTTACGGATGCCATAGACGCTGTAGTTTTCGTCATACACCCGCTGTATTTCCGGTTTCAGCTGCTCGTCACGGCGGTCACGCTGGCTACGTTTCTCCGGATGCTGACGGTATTCACGGTGCCGGTAGTACGTCGACGGGGCGATATTCAGCTCATGACATACCGGTCCGACCCCGTGACTACCGCTGAGGGTATCCAGCAGTGGCATTATTTTTTCCACAGACGGTCGTACTCCGCCTTCGCAAAATAAGCTGAAGCCTGGCGCAGAATATCGTTGCTGCGTCGCAGCTCACGAACCTCTTGCTCCAGCGCTTTGAGGCGCTGACGCTCATCGCCTGTGAGCCCGCCATCGCCGGCACCATTATTGCGTTCATGCTGACGCAGCCAGGCCCTGAGCGTGTCGGGGCTACAGCCAATTTTTGGCGCGATGGAGTTGATGGTGGCGTGTTCTGAGTGATATTCGCTGCGCTGTTCCAGCAGCATTCGGACAGCGCGCTCACGCAGTTCGGGTGGGTAACGGTTTGCTCTTTTGGATGTCATTTCGGGTCTCCTTTCACTGAGAGTTTAGTCTCCCGAAAACCCGGTACGGTTCAGTGCACATTAATGGTGAGAAAGCCGGTAATGCCAAAGCGGTGTTTAACATCGACCTTGGCAATGACGGTGGCAAGTACAAGCTGGAGCTTGAA
>NZ_VEXQ01000032.1 GCF_006376615.1 Buttiauxella sp. B2 | reverse complement strand
TGTTAATCCGTATGTCACTGGTTCGAGTCCAGTCAGAGGAGCCAAATTCGAAAGCCTGCTTAGTTTCCTAAGCAGGCTTTTTTGTTTCTGTTGTTTGTCAGATTTGATAATCAAGAGCTGTTTCTTCAGACTCAAGCGCCAGCCGCTTAATATCAGCGACAGAAAGCTCAGGATTACATAATTCAATAAAGCGCCAGACGTAATTACGCTGCAACTGCCCTTTCTTCAGCCCTAACCACACGGTATTGGCGTCAAAAAGATGTCGGGTATCAATCCTGACCAACTCCCCTTCGTCACCACTCGCCTGAAATGCAACCAAACCAATGCCCAACCCCAGCTCGACGTAGGTTTTCACGACATCCGAATCTTGCGCACTAAGCACAATATCGGGCGTTAACCCACGGCGTGAGAAAGCCTCATCAATACGCGCACGCCCGGTTATCCCCTGCCGATAAGTAATAATCGGCCAGCGACTTATCTCATCGAGCGTGAGAGGGTTTGCGTAAATGAGCGGATGGTCACGCGGCACCAACAATGTGTGATACCAGCGAAACCATGGATAAGCGACAACCGAAGGGTCGGTACTGAGCCTTTCACTGGCGATACCGATATCTGCCGTGCCGTTATGCAGAAGGGTTTCTATTTCTTGTGGCGTACCCTGAATTAATTCAAGACGCACTTCCGGAAACAACGCACGGAAAGATTTGATAACTGTCGGCAAGCTGTAGCGTGCCTGAGTGTGCGTTGTGGCAATCGTGAGAACGCCGCTGGCGTCATTGGTGAAAACATCCGCGAGGCGCCGCACGTTGCTGGCCTCATTGAGGATACGCTCGGCTATAACCAACAGGGCTTTGCCCGGCTCCGTCATGCCCAATAAACGCTTACCGCGACGGATGAAAATCTCGATACCGAGTTCTTCTTCCAGCTCACGAATATGGCGACTTACGCCAGATTGCGAAGTAAAAAGCATGTTGGCGACTTCGGTCAGGTTATAGTCCCGCCGGGCCGCCTCGCGGATAATTTTAAGTTGCTGGAAGTTCACATTGCCCCCGAGGCATAACCGTTCTTTACACTATTGTTAAAGTGGCGACCCCGAGATAACAAATAATAAAAACCAGCAGCTTATTCTATTTAGCGATAAGCCAACTTACCCCACCAGTAACAATTCGCGATTTTCCTGCACAGGGCGAACAACTAAAGACATCAAAATGTCTTTCACTGCCTGAGCTTGTGGAGTCAACGAGGTTCGTGCGGACAAGTTGACCGACAGCGGTAAATTAAGCGATGGACTGGTTATGCGCGCCATCCAACCATTTGCAGAACTGACCAGTGAACGCGCCGCAGATTCTGGCAACACCGTCACACCCATTCCGCTGGCAATCGCCGCAGTTAAGGTTGAGATGGAGTCAATCTCACCGGTAATTTTTGCTGTCAGGCGGCGTAATGAAAAAGCTTCATCCACACGTTTACGTACAGCGCTATAGTCACGCGGCAGAAATAGGTTCATTTCGGCCACTGCGGCGAGATCGACTGTCTGACCTGGACAGTCGCGGGTGCCGACCAGAAACAACTCCTCTTTGAGTAACGGTTGGCTAATGATACCCGCCGTTGGAGAGCGGTCATACAAGACCGCCATGTCAAGCTGGCCGCTTAACAGCTTGTCATTCAGGACAGAACTACTGTTCTCATGCAGATAGACCAGCACGTCGGGTAATTCCGCACGTACCGCCTGTAATAAAGGCATGGTGATTGATGAAGCCGCAGTACCTGGTGCCAGGCCAATAGAAACCTGTCCACCTAAAGTTTGGCCCACGTTGCAAACGGCTAGTTGAGCCTGTTCGCATTGGCGCAGAATGGCTCGCGCATGGGTATACAGGATTTTTCCTGCTTCTGTTGGCGTTACGCCGCGTTTGGTGCGAATTAACAGCTGCTGATCCATTTCACCTTCAAGGGTAGCAACTTGCTGGCTCAGCGCCGGCTGCGCAATATGCAGCACTTCAGCGGCCTGAGTCAGGCTACCTATATCGACGATTTTTACGAAGTATTTCAGTCGTCTTAAATTCATTTTGCCTCCTACACGGAATGCCAACGCCAGTCTCGGCAGTGATGTCTCCATAGGAATTGCAATATGCTTGCCACTTTTTACAAACATCCGACCAGATGCGCTAACAGGCTGGATAATAAGAAAAAGTGATTTAAAACGTGGGAAGTGGAATTGAAACAGCGGTTCTCTTATGCCCCATTAGAGGTATAGGCGCACCATAAAGGTGCGCCTAATCACATGGCTATAACCCCGCCCACCAAAGACGCAGTTTCATGCCCCAGTAACTGGTCCAGCCGGTGGTAGAAGAAACGACTTCTCCTTTATAAAACACCACCAGTGTGGGCGTGACACCAATCTGCCAGTTGCGGGATAACTCACCGGATGCATCATTCACGACCGGTAGCTGAACTTTCTTACGCACCAACCAGCGTGAAACCTCCTGAGGATCACCAGAACGTAAAGCAATGGTCATCACGTTTTCACCCTCACTTACTAGCTGCGCAACAGAAGGGGTCGTATAGCGACAGACGGCACACCAGCTCGCCCAGAAATAGAGTAGCAGTGGACGCTCCTCGCTAAGTGCATTCAACGTTACTGTTTTTCCATCCAGTGTATGGAACGGTGTGCTGTCAAATGTCGCGGGCATTTTCGGCGCGCGCCACATATCCATCACAACAACAATAGTGATGAATATCATCGCTATTACCAACGCCTCTCGCCCCCAACGTTTCAGCTTACTTTTCATTTGCCTGCTCTCGCTTGTCTTTTACCAACTCATCCAGCGATTCCCATGGCACTGCACCGGCAAGCAGCGTATCGCCAACCAGCGTTGCTGGCGTCCCTTCCACGCCCACAACCCTTGCCAGTTGCAGATTGAGATTTAACGTTTCCATACTCATTTCATCCGGCTTAACCGGGGTTGCACCACTTTTGGAAACTGCGGCGCCAATGGTTGCGGCGGTGTGATTACCCTTTTTCGACATCAGATTTTGATGCAACGGCATAAACTGCTGCGGATGCTCACGCCAGGTCGTCAGTGCAACACGAGCCGCAAGCGATGAGGTTTCACCACGAAACGGCAACAGCTTAAACACGACGGCCACATCAGGATATTTCTCTACAACTTTCTCAAGCATCGGATCGAACTGTTTGCAAAACGGGCAGTTGTAATCGGTAAAAGAAATAATTGTCAGCTTTGGCGAGTTTGAACCAATTCGTGGACTGGCAGGGTCGTGGTACAACGCCTGATAAATCATTTGCTGCAATTGTTCTTCATTGGGTTGCGGCTCAGCATAGGTACCAAAAGCCATCACCAACAGTAAAACCGCCATGATCATTTTCATTGTTTCGTTCCTTTCGCGTCGTTTAGCGCATTCAGTACCGAATCGCGAGTTAACAGCGTCGGCAGTGGTTTCCCTGCTGGAATGTTCGGCCCGTAAACCTGGTTGAAAGGCACACCAACCTGGCCACGCAGTTTGAGGAATTCGGTGATTTCTTTGGAAGGGAGTGTCCAGTCTCCTCGCAGTGCAACCACATCTGGTGCCTGCAATGTGGCTTGCACATCGTCACGAGAAAGAACATTTAACTTATTAAGTTTGCAGGTTATGCACCAGTCAGCGGTGACATCAATAAAGACGCGTTTGTTTTGCGCCAGCGCATCCACGATTGCCTGCTCGCTTAACGGTTGCCACGCGATATTTTCATTTGCAGGTGCCACTGCTGATGCACTGAAATGTACCGGTAACAGGCTGACCAGCCAAAGTGCCGAACCCAGCATCATTACTGCCAATATCCTGCGTAACCAATGCATCCAACGTCCAGGTCTTGGTAAGCGCAAAGCAAGTGAAGGACGTATTGCAATTAGCAACCACGGCAGACTCATCCCCACGCCTAGCGCGAGGAAAATGCCCCAAAGCGTTGGCAGCGAAGATCCCAGCGCAACGGCTACGGCGGTGCCGAGGAACGGTGCGCTGCATGGTGTTGCCAGTAATGTTGCCAATGCACCCTGCCAGAAATGTCCACTCATGCCACGTCCGCCCTGCGTGGCAAGTTTCGTCGTCATATTTGAGGAAAGCCGAAACTCAAACAACCCAAACAAATTGGCGCTAAACACCACCATCACCAACGCCATGAATCCGATAAACCAGACATTCTGGAACTGAATGCCCCAGCCCACGGCATGATTCGTTAAACGCAGCACCGTCATTAATAGCGCCAAAGCCATAAACGAGACCAGTATTCCGGCAACAGACGCAAGAAATTGCTGGCGAATCACGCGCCTTTCTTGCTTTTCCACAAGTAAAACAGAACCAAGTTTCATACCGAGCACCGGCAAAACACACGGCATTAGATTGAGAATAAAACCACCCAACAGCGCCAGCAGTAAAACTTGCCAGAAAGCAATGGCTTTACCAGATTCTGGCGCTATTGGTGCTTCATTTATGGTTACGCTGCTTTGCTGCGCAATGCCGTTATCTGCGATAACCAGCGAAAGGTCGCGCCCACGCAAGTCAGGCCCGGCGCCATCCCAGCCATCGCTAACGGGGATTGTTGCCCAAAGCGTTTCGCCATCGATACGATATTTTGGCTTACCAAAACTGGCATCTTCCGGCATATCTAAAAACAGCTCTGGTTTTTGCCAACCAGCAGCGCGAGTGGCTTGCACGACCAGTTCAGCATTGCGATACCCTGCAATCAGATTGTCCGTCAGCCCATCAGGACGCGGTACTTTCCCCATCGCTTGTGCGTAGTCATGGGCAAAGGTTTCATCACCCTTATTTGGTGTAATTTCAAACGGGAAGTCCGTCAGCAGGCAAACATCTTTGCAGGTCGATAACGTCAGCACGCCAGCAATTTTCTTTGGCACATCACCAGAGAGAGTCATCGGAATGCTGACCTGGTTGTGATAGCCCTGCGTGGTGATACCTGCCACATCAAAACGTTGTGGAACAGGCCAGAACCAGTCCGCCGCCCTCACCGGCTCGTGCCAGGAAATTGTCGGCGCAACGCCACCATCACCCGGCGACCGCCAGTAGGTTTTCCACCCTTCTTCCAGTTTCACATCCAGCAAAACGCGACTTTCCCCTTGTGGAGATGCATCGGCGCGCAGACGCACACTGGCATGGTTATTTTCGGTAGAATGAAGCCAGCCCGTTTCTTGCGCCCACGAAAATGGCGGCCATAGCAGTAAAAGACAGAACAAAGCCTGCCTGAAAAGACTCAACATATTTTTTCTCCATAAATGAATTATCGAACTGAGTTAAACAGCCGATGTTTCATTCACGGAATACGCAAAATCGCAGATGGACTCGGATGGTGGGCGAGGAAAAGGCCCGGAGGGGAGCAATGGATGAAAGTTTCGACTGGAGAGGCGTAAGAAGTGAGAGGATCAGACTGAAAACAAACAACGCACCTTCAAACAATACAGGCGGTGCAGCAAGCAGTGACTTAGCGCTTAATTCACACGGCGAAACCGGTGAGGCCTGCTCCGCATCTGAAGCACTGCCTTGAGCAAGTACAATGCTTTCAGCCGCTTTCATTTGCAAAGCATGTAATCCCGCCATGCGCTGCGCGGTGCAAATTAACACCACCAGACATGCCAGGAAAAGAAACCACTTTGCCAAATGCTTTTGTTTAAACATGAATCCCTCTTACGTGAACCGCATATCTTAGCCAGTCGTCTCTATTTGGCAACAAATGAGCTGTAAAGATATGTCTGCACGCCCGAAACGCCTCGTTTGTGTGTTTTATCAGCAAACGCACCAACGGTGTGATGACAGGCTTTGACAACCCTGAAACGCCTCGCTAATATGCGCCCCGTTCAAGCGATTCCTCTGTAGTTCAGTCGGTAGAACGGCGGACTGTTAATCCGTATGTCACTGGTTCGAGTCCAGTCAGAGGAGCCAAATTCAAGTCAATGGAGTTCCATCGAACTCCGTTACTTATCTGCAAAACTCTTGTTACTCCAGCTTTTATCCTCAGATACATTCTACCCAACCAAATTCTACTCAAATCATTGATGAGACCACTTTTGATCTTCTTCCAGTTCAATGGTTTTTGAGGCCCCATATATTTCTGCCTGCCAGACAGGGCGAAACCTGCAAACCCAAAGAGAAAAAACTGGCTGCGGGTATTAACGCGAGTGAAAAGGAAAAGAGATCATTCGCGCCGTTTTGACTGTTCATCATGCACACAACAAACGGGCCGTGATATTGCTTTCCTGCATGAAAAAGTTCGGGTCAACGTGTAAGCATTCCCACAAAAAAGATTAGAGTTTAAGTTCTGGCACCAGAGCACCTTTGCTTTGCATACACGATTTCCATGCACTACCCGGAACCCCATTGTCTAAAATAGTTGATGTTCCATATTCTACTCCGAGCATTTTATTCGCAGTGAATGCTCCATCCGGGGCTGAAATAACATACTGGACAGTCGTCCATCGGACGCTCACGGAATGGCCCTCAGCACTGAGCTTTGTGGTCTTGCTCTTGATGTCCTCTGTACATTGATGAGCTGTCGCATCAACAAAATGATATTTCTTTTCTTGCGTAGATTGCGGTGTATTCGACGTGCATCCAGAAATAACAAAACAAGTAAGAGATAACAGGTAAATTTTTTTTAACATAACAGATCCCTATATCATATTGTCACCCCTGAAAATCGTGCCAGCTTTCAGGGACATATATAAATTTGAATAGCACAAGACTGATAATCTCTTCGAGCAGTCACAGCAAAACCAACTCTGTTTCATTGCTCGCGCGAATCCTTCACATCAGCTAGAGGAAACTCGAATTTCCGCGCCATCGTCTTCCCTGTTTTTTATCACTGCACTGTTTTTTCGGGTTCAATATTAATCGGCACCGGCATCCCGGAACGGCGGGTTAACGCTGCACTCACCACGCTTGCATCCACGCCTGAACCTTGGGTGACAATGCGCAGTGCCGGAGTCATTGGCAGCGGGACTTTCTTGTCAGATTCAAACTCCGCACGATTACGGGACAGCGGCTCATGCACCTCCAGCCAACGCCGCCCGTCCGGCTCAACAGTTACTTTCACCGGCTGGTCAATCAACTGCACGCGTGTTCCCACCGGCACGTTATCGAACAGGTATTTGATGTCGTCTTTGCGCAGGCGGATGCAACCCTGGCTGACACGCAGACCGATACCAAAGTTAGCGTTGGTGCCGTGGATAGCGTACAGCTTGCCGATGTAAATCGCGTACAGCCCCATTGGGTTATCCTCACCCGGCGGCACGTACGCTGGCAAAGTTTTACCCTCTTTCGCGTACTCACGACGGGTATTTGCCGTTGGTGTCCAGGCCGGTGCTTCCTGCTTACGCTCCACCCTCGTCACCCAGTTACGCGGCGTCTCGCGCCCAGCCTGACCGATACCAATGGGCAAGATCTCCACCGTGTTGCTCTCTTCCGGGTAATAGTAAAGCCGCATTTCGGCGACGTTAATCACGATGCCCAGGCGTTCGGTGTCCGGTAGAATCACTTGCTGCGGAATGGTCAGTTGGGTACCCGCTTTTGGCAGGAATGGATCTACGCCAGGATTAGCTTCCAGCATGTTGCTGAACCCCTGTCCGTACTGCGCGGCATAATATTCCAACGGCTGGCTATTCCCTTGCGCAACAGCAACGGTTAACGGTGTACCGACCAGGCGACTACCTTCGGGTGGCAGCATATAGGTGACCGCCAGGGCGCTATGGGTAAAGGCGGTTAGCACCAGGGCAAGCGAGGACAAACGAATCATAATTTCCCTGTTATCAAACATGATGTAGATAGGCTAAATATAACCCTTCGTTAAGGATTGAGTGAGGAAAGTCTTACAAAATAGCCTCACAACTGACCCGCTCATTTTGCTGTGGCATTTGTGGGGCATGATATTTTATTTTTAACTTTATAATTAGCTAATTACTGTAAACGTATTCCCTCCCAGAGAAGCCATATTTTAAAAGCCTGCTTAGGCCACTAAGCGTGCTTTTTGCTTTTCTGCGCCCTTCACCCTCTTCCGTTCTCTCCCGCCGATGACATACTATCGAAAGCTGAAAATAGCCCTGCGTAAAACCAGCAGGATAAGGAGAGAAGATGACGCATCAGACAGCCGATACTGCCCTTACCCCCAACCAGGCCCTCGATAAATTAGAGGAGCTGTACGATGCCTCGGTCAACGCACTGCGCGACGCCATTGGTCAGTATGTTGAAAACGGTGTACTACCCGAAGTTGAAAAACGTGCCGCCGGATTATTTGTCTACCCAGAGTTACGCGTCAGTTGGGATGGCACCGTTCACAACCCGAATAAAACACGTGCCTTTGCCCGATTCACTCATCCCGGCAGTTACACCACCACCATCACCCGTCCAGCACTCTTTCGCCATTATCTGGCTGAACAATTAACGCTACTCCACGAAGATTACGGCGCGCAGATTGAAGTGGGATTATCACAACATGAAATCCCTTATCCCTATGTCATTGATGGCTCCAGTTTGTCGCTGGATCGTTCAATGAGTGCCGGTTTACCTCGCCATTTCCCAACAACCGAATTAGCACAGATTGGCGATGAAACAGCGGATGGCCTGTTCCATCCAACCGAGTTCTACCCGCTTTCACATTTCGACGCACGTCGCGTTGATTTCTCGTTAGCCCGCCTGCGCCACTACACCGGCACGCCAGTCGAGCATTTCCAGTCTTTCGTGTTGTTCACCAACTACACCCGTTATGTCGATGAATTTGTGCGCTGGGGTTGCCAGCAAATCCTTGATCCTGAAAGCCCGTATGTCGCGCTTTCGTGTGCAGGCGGCGTGTGGCTAACTGCCGACAGCCAGGCCCCCGAAGAAGCCATTTCCGATCTCGCCTGGAAAAAGCACCAGATGCCAGCCTGGCACTTGATTGATGCCACAGGTGCCGGAATCACGCTGATTAACATCGGCGTTGGCCCGTCGAATGCAAAAACAATTTGCGACCACCTGGCGGTATTGCGCCCGGCTGCATGGCTGATGATTGGGCACTGCGGCGGATTGCGTGAAAGCCAGTCGATTGGCGATTACGTGCTGGCTCACGCTTATCTGCGCGATGACCATGTGCTTGATGCAGTACTGCCGCCAGACATTCCGATCCCAAGTATTGCCGAAGTCCAGCGCGCACTGTACGACGCCACTAAATTGGTGAGCGGTATGCCCGGCGAAGAAGTCAAACAGCGCCTGCGTACCGGCACCGTCGTCACCACCGACGATCGTAACTGGGAATTGCGTTATTCAGCCTCGGCGTTGCGTTTCAACCTGAGTCGCGCCGTCGCCATTGATATGGAAAGCGCCACCATTGCCGCGCAGGGTTATCGCTTCCGTGTGCCGTATGGCACGTTGCTGTGCGTTTCCGATAAACCTCTTCATGGTGAGATAAAACTCCCAGGGCAAGCCAACCGCTTTTATGAAGGGGCGATATCTGAGCATTTGCAAATCGGTATCTGCGCCATTGATCTCCTGCGAGCCGAAGGTGAACGCCTACACTCGCGCAAATTACGCACCTTTAATGAACCTCCTTTCCGTTAAGAGAAAATAATAATGCAACACACATCACCTCTGGCTACATTGCGCAGCCTGCTTAAAGAGCGCGAACTCGATGGCATGCTTATTCCTCGCACCGACGCATACCAAAGTGAATACTGCGCCCGTTTTGACGACAAACTGGAGTTTATCAGCGGCTTCGACGGTTCAGCGGGTCTGGCCCTGATTCTGGCTGACCGCGCTTTGCTTTTTGTGGATGGTCGCTACCAGGTTCAGGCTCGCCAACAAGTGAACCTTAGCGAGTTTGAAATTCACCATTTGCACGACGAGCCAATTCATATCTGGCTGCACGATAACCTGCCAGCAGGCAAACGCATTGCCTTTGAGCCGATGCTGATGGTTAACAGCCAGTACGAAAGCCTGCGCACCAGCGGCTGTGATCTGGTTGCCGTTAACGATGACCCGATTAATTCAATTTGGACTACTCGTCCGGCAGCACCGCGCGGTGCGATAAGACAAATGCCAGATGAAATCAGCGGCGAGTCAACAGAGTCAAAATGCACACGCATGGCGCAAGCGCTGGCTCAAAAAGGGGTGGATTACCTTGCCCTCACCCTGCCTGACAACATCGCCTGGTTGCTTAACGTCCGTGGTTCAGACATCCCAACAAGCCCAGTACCACTTTCGTTTGCGCTGGTGAAAAACGACGGTGCAGTTGAATGGTTTGTTGATGAAGCCAAACTTCAGCAGCTCGATAGTTCTCTACTGGATTCCATTCATATTCAAAAACCGGATGCGTTTCTGGCGCGTTGCCAGCAACATGCTACCGGAAAACGTTTCTTACTAGACGCTGACAACGCACCGGTAGCAGTGCGTTTTGCTGTGGAAACTGGTGGTGGCGAAATCGAGTGGCAAACAGATCCCATCACACTGATGAAAGCGAACAAAAACAGCACTGAGTTGGAAGGTTATCGTACAAGCCATATTGAAGATGGCGCGGCTTGGGTAAACTTCCTTGCATGGCTAAACCATGAAGTGCCGCTACGTGAAGCTACGGGCAACCCAATCACCGAACTCGAAGCGCAGGAAAAGCAGCTCGCTTTCCGCCAGCAGTGCGACAACTTCCTGGAACAAAGCTTTGGCACGATTTCCGCTGCAGCCGGAAACGCGGCGATGTGTCACTACCACAGCGCACCGGAAACCAATGTTGCTATCACCAGCAATCAATTTTATCTCAATGATTCCGGCGGCCAGTATTTCAATGGCACCACCGACGCGACACGTACGCTGAATTTCGGGCAACTCGATGCCCAACATCGTCTGCACTATACGGCGGTGTTAAAAGGGTTCCTGTCACTGATCTCCTTACAGTTTCCACAGGGCACACAGGGCCATCAACTGGATGCGTTCGCGCGTCGCCCCTTGTGGGAACTGGGGCTGGATTACGACCACGGCACTGGCCACGGCGTTGGCCACTGTCTATTGATTCATGAAAATCCGCATCGTATGGCGAAGAAAGTGAACCCGTGGCCAATGTTACCGGGCAATGTCATCACTATTGAACCGGGTTATTACCTCGCGGGAAGTCATGGTATTCGTATCGAAAACCAGGTCGAAGTCATTGAGTCACAGCCAGGTTTCTGCAAATTCGCGTCTCTGACACTGATCCCAATCGACCTGAGCGCAGTGGAATTGTCGTTGTTGAACGTGCAAGAAATTGCCTGGCTTGATGATTACCACCAGCAAGTGCGTGAAATATTGTCGCCACTGGTTTCCAGTGATGCCCGCCCGTGGCTGATTGAAGCGACGGCTCCGGTCAAAACACAACGCACATAAAACCGCCGAAGAGCCGTGTTTTTACGGCTCTTTTCCCAATTTTGCCGATTAAACCAGCAATCAAACAACTTTCCGCTAAACAGGCTTTGACAACCCTGCGGTCGCCCGATAATATCCGCCCCGTTCACACGATTCCTCTGTAGTTCAGTCGGTAGAACGGCGGACTGTTAATCCGTATGTCACTGGTTCGAGTCCAGTCAGAGGAGCCATATTTAAGAAGCCTGCTTAGGAAACTAAGCGGGCTTTTTGCTTTTCTGCGCCTCACTAACTTCCCGCTTCTGCCGTTTTTTTGGACTTATTTGCTTCAACTCACGCCCCTGATTAAAGATGTGTAAATGTGATTCATTTACACCTGGCAATCCTTGTAACTGCTAGTGATTATCATTTATCGTTCGCCGACCCGATGGAGGCCTCTCTTGTTCGGGACTCAAAGACGTTCCAATCACTCTGGGATATAAAACGATGAATGCTCTGCCTCGCACTGGACTGCGCCGTATCACGCTTGCATCAGCTGTGGTTTTATCCGTAAGCCTACCGGCTTTCGCACAAGATCCTCTGACTCTCTACACCACTCGTGAACCGGGACTGATTCAGCCATTGCTGGATACCTGGACACAATCCAGTGGTGTCAAAGTGAATACGGTTTACATCAAGGATGGCATGCTCGAGCGTGTGAAAGCGGAAGGTAAAAATTCCCCTGCTGACCTGCTGATGACTGTAGATGCAGGCAACCTTATCGATTTAGTTGAAGCAGGCGTCACACAACCCGTGCAGTCAGAAACGCTCACAAAAGCTATCCCGGCAAACCTACGCGGTGAAGATAATCAGTGGTTTGCGCTTTCTATGCGCGCTCGCGTGCTTTACGCCGATAAATCACTGCCGATTGATAACTGGCATTACGAACAACTTTCCAACCCGGAATACAAAGGGAAAGTGTGTATCCGCTCCGGCCAGCACCCGTATAACACCGCATTGATTGCCGCGATGATTGCTCACCACGGTGAAGCGAAAACTGAAGAGTGGTTACGTGGCGTAAAAGCCAATCTGGCACGTAAAGCGACCGGTGGTGACCGTGACGTTGCACGCGATATCCTCGGTGGCATTTGTGATATTGGCCTGGCGAACTCCTACTACATCGGTCATATGAAAAATGCCAAAGAAGGTAGCGATGCCCGTAAATGGGGCGATGCCATTAAAGTTGTGAAGCCAACCTTCGAAAAAGGTGGCACACACGTAAACATCAGTGGTGCCGCAGTAGCCCGCTATGCACCGAATAAAGCTGATGCCGTAAAACTGATGGAATATCTGGTTTCTGCACCTGCGCAGCAGCTCTATGCGAAAGCGAACTTTGAATATCCGGTACTCAAAGGTGTCACGATTGATCCTGTCATCAGTGCCACTATCGGTGAAATTGACGTCGACAGCGTTCCATTAACCGAGATTGTTAAACACCGCAAACAAGCGAGCCTGCTGGTAGATAAAGTTGGATTCGATCAATAAATCACTTCGTCTTCCGACGTTACGCGGCCTGTTTTCCGGGCCGCAATCATTATTAACACCGCTCCATCTTGGCGCATTATGTATTGCGCTTGGTGTTCTGACGCCTGTCGTTGCGCTTATCTGGCAGGCAACACAGGCTGATTTCTCGCACTGGGACAATCTCATGAAGTTTGTCCTGCCATCAGTGCTGAAAAATACCGTGCTGCTACTTGCAGGCGTTGCCGTCATCGTGGGTGTGATTGGGGTTGGTAGCGCATGGGCCGTCACCGCATGGGATTTCCCCGGGCGAAAAATCCTCAGTTGGGCACTGCTATTACCGCTGGCAATGCCGACTTACATCGTGGCATTCGCGTGGCTGGATTTATTACATCCGATTGGCCCGCTGCAAACCTTCATTCGCTTTGTGCTCGGTTATGATAGCCCACGCCAGTTTCGTCTTCCTGATTTACGCGGGCTGCCTGGCGCAATCATTCTGCTTGGTCTGGTGCTTTATCCTTATGTCTACCTGACGACCCGCGCCATGTTCATCAGCCAGCCGGCGCATTTGCTGGAGGCTGCACGAACACTGGGTTGCAGCGCTGCGGGTACGTTCTTGCGCGTTGCATTACCCATGGCTCGCCCGGCGCTGGCGGTGGGCATCAGCCTGGCGCTTCTGGAAACGCTCAACGATATTGGCGCATCTGAGTTTCTCGGCGTACAAACCCTCACCGTCACGGTCTACACCACCTGGATTTCTCGCTCAGATCTCGCTGCCGCCGCGCAAATTGCCTGCATGATGCTGATGTTTATTTTCTGCATCCTGACGATGGAATTTTATGGCCGCAAAAAACAGGGGTTCAGCAGCCGCAGCCTGCGTAAAATTCAGCCTACGCGAGTGCACGGTTGGCGCGGATGGTTACTTGGCTCGGTTATCGCACTGCCAGTAATCCTGGGATTTTTAGCACCTGTGGCATTTCTGGCATGGGAAAGCGCAAAACGTTTGGGTGAGGAAAATGCGCTTTCTCCATCGTTATTATCGGCCTTGCAAAATACGCTATCGCTGGCTGCAGGAACCACATTAGTGGTGGTTTGTGTCAGTTTATTGGTGGCGTGGAGCGCGCGCCACAGCGCTGCCGACAACGCAATGTCAGGGTTTCGTCGTGCCGTGATGCGCCTTGCCTCTTTAGGCTATGCTGTTCCGGGCACCATTCTGGCGATTGGCTTTCTTACACCGGCTATGGCAGTGGACAGATGGCTTGCAGATCTGATGGATATTCGTGGTCTTCCGCTGATGTCAGCCGGTATCTTGTTGGTTATCTGCTGCGCGATACGTTTTCAGGCCATCGCCATCGGTGCACTGGATTCCGGCCTTAGCCGTATTCCACCTTCCCTTGAACAAGCTTCGCGTTTGCTGGGCGAAAATGGCACTGGCACCTTTGCGCGTATTCATCTGCCGTTGCTTCGTCCGGCGCTGGTCAGCAGTGCTTTATTGGTTTTTGCTGATGCAATGAAAGAGCTGCCGACTACCCTGCTTTTGCGCCCGGTCAATTTTGAGACACTGGCAACACTACTTTATGCCGAGGCTGCACGCGGAACCTACGAAGAAGGGGCCATCGCCGCCTTGATGATTGTTCTCGCGGGCACGTTGCCGGTTATTTTACTGGTGCGCCACCAAATGACTCGCCAGGGTTAGAGGAAAAATTTATGTCAGAGGTTGCGTTACACCTTCAGGATGTTCACGTTGCTTATAGCAACAGCCAGCAATCCGTTCTGAACGGGTTTTCTATGTCTGTGCGCAAGGGCGAACTCGCCTGCTTGTTGGGCGCATCGGGCTGTGGGAAAACTACCGTATTGCGTGCGGTCGCAGGTTTTGAACGGCTGCAAAGCGGTGAGATTTATGTGTCACAGCGACGTGTCGCAGGGCCAGAGGTTCATCTGCCACCGGAAAAGCGCCATGTCGGCATGGTGTTTCAGGAATATGCATTATTTCCACATTTGACTGCCCAGCAAAATGTGGCGTTTGGCCTGCGTCGACTTCCCCGTGAACAGCAACACGCCAGGGTGGCGGAGCTGCTGCAAATGGTGGAGTTACAAAGTCATGCCAGCCGTTACCCACACGAGCTTTCCGGTGGGCAACAACAGCGCATTGCGCTGGCGCGAGCACTGGCACCCAATCCTGGGATCCTGCTGCTTGATGAACCCTTCTCAAGTCTTGATAAGCAAACCCGCGAACGCCTTGGCACCGAAGTGCGTGATATTCTGCGGGACGCGGGCCAAACAGCACTGCTGGTAACACACAGCGAACACGAAGCCCAGTTAATGGCCGACCATATCGGTTATGTGCAACAAGGTGAGTATTGCGCGAGTCAGCATCCTCGCGCTGAACAAACTGAAAGTTAACTTAAAGCTTAAGCTGCTGCGGTTTCATGCAAGCGTAACCAGAGCAGATCAGAACCTGTCTTGCTGAATATGACGGTGGAATAGCGCTGTGAGTTTTCTTGCTCCGGCAAACTCTGCCATTCGCTATAGCTGACCACTGCACCAGCAGGCCATTCGGCAATCACCGTTATCTCGCCCAGTGAAATGTTCAATCCAGGTTTTGCTGCTCGCTGTGCCAGAAAAAATGCACTTAGTGAGTCAACGTTCAGTGTTTTGCCACCTGGCGTGACCATGGTAAATTCAGGCGCAAAGCGAGCCTGTAGCGCCTGTAAATCTCCTTCTCCCTTGCCAAGCCAATTTTCGATTGCAACATGAGCATCAATAACTTCCTGAATATAGTGATTCATCTTCACTCCTTTTGAGCATTGAGTTGACGCAAAATGGCGCCGTTAGCGATGCGCAGACAAAGCAACGCAGGAAATAATGTGCTGGTCGCTGCCAGATAAAAGCACCACTGATAAGCCGTTGTGGGAGGCAGCTTTTCCAGCAGTGTATTAAGCAGCAAGCTTAATAACGCGATACCCACGCAGAAACTCAGTTGGCGGTTAATGTTCCATAGTGCGCTTGCCTGGCCGAGTTGGTCATCTGCAACCTGTAAAAAGGCACAACTTTGCGCGGTGCTGCTACACAAGCTGCCACCGAACCCCATCATCGCGAAGGCCGCCAGCAGTAGCGGGTATTGATTCGCGCTATGGATTTGAGCCAACACCAGAATGCCAAGGCCTTGCAGCAGGCAACCTGTTATCAGAATGGGGCGTGGGCCAACACGGTTGAACTGTTTTCCGGTGAACATTATCGCCAGCAACGAGGCAATGGACCAGGGCACCATCAGGCTGCCGACTCGCGTCGCACTCAGGTTAAGCAGATTTTGCAGCCAGAGCATAGCGATAAGGCTGACACCTATAAACATCCCCGGAATACACTGATAAATCATCATGGCGTTACGTAATAACGGATCCTTCACCAGGCGGAGATTAATCAATGGCTGCGGATGACGCAGACTGTGGCGAACAAACCCCGTAAACAGCACCATGGCGCACACAAGCAACACGATGCCAGATAACATCTGACCGCTTTGAGCAAGCATCGTGAACCCGAGTAAAGTCAGCATCAGCGCCCCACAACCACTAGCCAGCCCAATGAAGTCCAACGTTGCCGGTTGAGTCGTGCGTGGTTCTTTTTGTAGCCAGGCCGCCGCAAGCAGCAGCGCGATGAAAGCAAGCGGCAAATTTGCGAAGAACACCCAGCGCCAACTGAGCGAATCGACTATCACGCCGCCAATCGCAGGCGACAGCGCTGGGGCCAGCAGCCCTACTAACATTATCGCCGCCGATAATGCCGCACGTTCATGACGACCATAAAGCGGGTAGGTCAACGTCTGCCCAACCGGGATCAACAACCCACCGCCCATACCCTGTAACAACCGCCAGCCAATCAGCTGCCCGATAGATTGCGCCGTGCCCGCGCCAAATGTCGCCAGCAAAAATGAACTCAGCGAAATAAGCAAGACTGCGCGCCCACCCAGGCGCTGCGCAAGCCAGGCACTGAGAGGAATAACCAGCGTCAGCCCCAGAATGTAAGCATTGCTTACCCAGGAAAGCTCGCTGACTGAAGCACCAAGCCCGTGCCCAATGGCTGGGTACGCAACGTTTGCAATAAACATGTTGATCAAATCAACGAAAAAACCCAGCAGATAAACAATGGTAACTTTGGTGCGATAACGCATAAGACCTCCGGTTAGAGGCGAAGGAGTGTAGCGGCGCGAAAGATTGAGATAAATCACCTGGCGGGCGTTACACTGTCAAAATATTTTTGACAGTGATGAGACTAATGGTGCTGAATCTACAACGATTAACTATTTTTGTCGCAGTAGTGGAGGCCGGTAGTTTTACCACAGCCGCAAGCTTGCTGGGCCTGAGCAAGGCGGTAGTGAGTTTTAACATCAAGCAGCTTGAGGCGGAATCTGGCGTGTCGCTCCTGGTGCGCAGCACCCGGCGGCTTTCGCTCACAGATGCAGGAGAGCGTTTTTATCCCCGTTGCCAGCATCTGCTTGAAGAAGCTCAAAACCTGCTCGATGATGTGCAGCGGGATCACCAGGGGTTGAGCGGCGTATTACGCATAACCAGTACGCCGGAATATGGCTCACAAGTGGTCGTGCCTGCACTTGCTGCGTTTTCACTTGAGCATCCGCAATTGCGCATCCAACACGTTTCTTCTTCATATCATGCGGATTTAATAGCGGAGCGATTCGATATCGCAATCCGCCTCGGCCATCTTGCGGATTCAAATCATCGCGCAGCGCCTATAGATAGCTTCGCTATTTTGCCCGTTGCCACCCCGGCTTATCTGGCAAAACACCCGGTAGAAAACCTGGCTCAGTTGGCGCAAGCAACATGGCTTGCACACAGCCGATTGAGTTCGCCCCTTAGCTGGCAAGTGACGACCCCAGAACACCAGGCAATATTGTTTGATGTGGAAAAACCACCGGCGATCGTTGCAGATAGCGCAGCCGCGTTGCTCGCCTTTGCCCTTGAAGGTGCAGGCGTTGCACTCTTGCCCGAGTGGCTGGTACGCCCGGCAATTACCGCCGGCGAACTTCAGGTGTTGCTGAGTCACTATCAGTTTCCTCGTCAGAGCATTTATGCCCTCTACCCCAATACTCGCCATGTCCCGGAGAAAGTACGGGTATTTATTGATTTCTTTCAAGCCTGGGTTGGTTGTACGAAAAGATAGAAAAAAGGCCGCCACAAGTGCTGTGGACGGCCTCTTGTAAAAACAGTTCAGGACTTACGGTTCAACCGCATTCAAACGAATTAGCTGTAATGGCTCAGCCAACAACGCATCCATCTGCTGCACAAAAACCTGAAAATGCGGCAGTGCAACGTGTGCATCTAGCGCTTCCTGCCCTTTCCAGGACTCACGCATGTAAAACAAATCCGGGGAGTCCTCAAGCTGGAACAAGGCATAATCCAGGCAACCTTCTTCCTGGCGAGTCGGTGAAATCAGCAACTGCAGCGCAGATTTTAGAGCCTCACGTTTCCCTTCTTTCGCTTTTAACACCGCGATAATCGACAGCGTGTTATCAGACATGCTCAGCACTCCGTTAAGATTTCGCTGAACTCCAGGCGCGACTTAGGTAGTGCGGCGTTGAAGTCTTCCACACTGCGATAGCCGATCGGCACGATAACCAGGCTGGTGAAACCTTTTTCGCGCAGGCCAAACTCTTCGTCCAGAATGCGTGCATCAAAGCCTTCGATTGGCACAGCGTCAATATTCAATGCTGAAACACCCAGCAGGAAATTCCCAACGTTGAGATAAACCTGCTTTTCCATCCAATGCTGAGCATCTTTCAAATCAAAGCGGTGCATATTCACGAAATAGGAACGACCTTTATGCTGCCCTTCCATCGCCTGCTGGCTGGCAAAACGGCCATCCGCGTTTTCTTTGTTCAGCAATGCGGACAGATGTGTCTCATCAATGCTGGTTTTCGCACAGAACACCACAACGTGTGAGGCATCAAGCACTTTGCGTTCGTTAAACACGTAGAAACCAGAAGTCGCTTTGGCGATACGCGCTTTCGCTTCGTCAGTGCTTGCCAGAATAAAATGCCACGGCTGCGAGTTGGTGCTCGACGGGCTCAGACGCAGCAAATTTTTTACTTTTTCGATATCGTCGTAGCTAATTTTTTTGCTCGCATCAAACGCTTTTGTGGAATAGCGTGATGCTGCTGATTGAATAATGTCCATAATTCCCCCGTAATAAATTTGCTATAATTTTTATGTAATTAGAAACCTTCGAGCACGATTTTACCCACCGCACGGTTGGTTTCAATTAATTCGTGGGCGCGACGCAGGTTTGCTGCATTTATGGTGCCGAAATGCTCACCCAACGTGGATTGAAGCACACCCTGGTCAATCAACGTCGCCACACGAGTTAACAAACGGTTCTGCTCAATCATGTCGCTGGTTTCAAACATTGAACGGGTGAACATAAACTCCCAGTGCAGCGAAATGCTTTTTACTTTCAGTGGACGCGCATCAAGCGTTTCCGGATCGTCAATCAGCGCCAGTTTCCCTTGCGGAACCAGCGCTTCAATTAACTGCGTATAATGCTGTTCGGTATGATTCAGGCTGGCGACATGAGTCACATTCTTCACGCCAATACGCTGCAGTTCTTCAGCCAACGGTTTGCTATGGTCGATAATGTGGTGCGCACCTAAATCAGACACCCACTTCTGGCTTTGTGGACGTGAAGCAGTGCCGATAACGGTGATATTGGTCAGCTTGCGTGCTAACTGAGTCAGAACAGAGCCCACGCCTCCCGCCGCACCGACAATCAACAGCACATCATTTTTGTTGCCGTTTTCAGCCACACCCAAGCGGTCAAATAACATTTCCCAGGCGGTAATCGCCGTTAAAGGCAATGCTGCGGCAGAAGCGTTATCAATGGATTTTGGTTTCAATGCCACAATGCGCTCATCTACCAACTGGTATTCACTATTGCTACCGGGGCGCGTTAAAGAACCGGCATACCAAACTTCATCACCTGGCTTAAACAGCGTTACAGACTCCCCCACCGCCACCACAACACCAACAGCATCCCAACCCAAAACTCGCGGTTGCTCGGCGTTAAAACCCGCACGAACTTTGGTATCTACCGGGTTAACAGAAATGGCTTTCACTTCGACCAGCAAATCATGGCCTGAGGCGACAGGTGTCGGTAAAGTCATCTCGTTCAGAAATTCCAGATTGGTACCCACCTGCGTGGCTTGTGTAATAGCGATAGCTTTCATCTGCTGCTCCAGACATTAAAGGGTTCATCGAGTGAATGAACTCATGGTACAAGGAATCATGACGGCGAAAACCAGGTCATAGAAAACAACACTTATACTCGGAGAGTTAAAATGCTTAGGTTGGAAGACCTTACCTTGTTTGTCAGGGCTGCCGCCTTAAACAGTTTTAGCGACACCGCACGCGAAGCAGGATTGCAGCCCGCACAGGTCAGCACCGCCATTAAACGCCTTGAGCAAACGCTGAATATCCGTCTATTTGCCCGTTCTACTCGTAGCCTGAGACTCACGCCGGAAGGTGAAACCTGGCTGCCATATGCCGTTAATGCACTGCAAACGTTGGAAGCCGGATTCGAGCAAATTCAGCCGGTGACTGACGCAGTGCGTGGCGTGCTGCAAATCGCGGTGCCTTCAGACCTCGGGCGCAATATGTTGCTGGGCGTGTTTCAGGCATTTCGCCGCGAACACCCGGCGCTACATTTAAAAATCCTCTTCTCCGATCAAATCACTGATGTCTTCAAAGATCCGGTGGATGTCGCCTTTCGTTACGGTAATAACGACGACGCGTCGTACGTGGCGCTACCGCTCGCGCCCCATAATCGACGCGTTGTTGTAGCCTCACCGTCATATCTTGAGCGTTTTGGTGAGCCAGAAACTATCAGTGAACTGCTGCAACATAACGCACTGACTTATGTGATTCGCGGGCGAGTTTTCGATAAATGGCCGCTGGAAATGAATGGTGATGTGCATCATGTGGCAGTTAAAAGCGCAATGATGAGTGACGATGCTGAAGTGATTCGCCGGTTAGCCATTGCAGGTGAAGGGATTGCTTTTAAATCCTGGCTGGATGTCAGCGGGGATGTAAACGAAGGCCGCTTGAAGATTATTCTGCCACAGTATCAAGGGGATCATGTTCCGCTTAATATGATCTGCCCACATCGCAAACAGCTTTCAACCACAGTACGGTTGTTACATCAGGCGGTAAAACAGCGTTGTGATGCTCTGCAAAATTTATTACCGGTCTAATTCCCGATATAAATGAAAACCGGCCACGAAAGTGGCCGGTTGATAAAACAATTACCCAATGGGATAGGTGTACGGAGCGTTAACGCCCAACGGCAGACCCACCGCCCACCACACCAGCAGGAAGATGCTCCAGCAGATAAAGAAAATAACCGAGTAAGGCATCATCATCGACACCAATGTGCCGACACCGGTCGATTTCACATAGCGTTGGCAATACACCACCACCAGCGGGAAGAACACCATCAGCGGCGTAATAATGTTGGTAGTGGAATCACCAATACGGAACGCAGCCTGCGTAAGCTCAGGGGAAATCCCAACTGCCATCAGCATTGGCACCATAATCGGTGATAACAGCGCCCATTTTGCAGACGCAGAACCAATCAGAATGTTCACCACAGCGGTCAACAAAATCATACCAATGATGGTTGCTTCGCCCGGAAGCGCCATGGTTTTCAGAACATCTGCACCCGCCAGCGCAATCAGTGTACCAATATTGGAATCACCAAAAGCTTTGATGAACATGGCGCAGAAGAATGCCATCACCATGTATGAACCCATTTTGCTCATGGATTCATTCATCGCATTGATAACATCTTTACCGCTTTTAAAGGTTCCGGCGACAAAACCGTAGACGATGCCAGGAATGATGAAGATCAAGAAAATCAATGGCACGATGGATTTCATGATCGGCGCGCCATAGCTGGTAAGCGAGCCATCAACAGGGCTACGCAGCAGCGACGTTTCCGGCCATGCCAGAGCTGCCAGACCCGCCAGCCCCAGAATCATCACCAGGCCCGCCACTTTAAAACCACGGCTTTCTTTAGCGCTGTACTGGCTCATATCTTCGTTATGTTGATAATCCCCGTCGATTTCCAGTTTTGAAACGCGTGGCTCAACAATGCGCTCAGTCACCCACCAACCAACCAGCGTAATCATCACCGTAGAACCGATGCCAAAGAACAGGTTACACAACGTGTTTACGGTATAGGTGTTATCGAGAAGCTGGGCAGCCGTCTGCGTAAAACCTTGCAATAACGCATCGTTACCGGTTGGCACCATGTTTGCCGCAAAACCACCAGATACCCCAGCAAATGCTGCTGCAATACCCGCCAGCGGGTGGCGTCCGGCAGACATAAAGATTATCGCACCCAGTGGAATAACCAGAACGTAGCCCGCGTCCGCTGCGACGTGGCTGAACATCGCAACGAAAATAATCATTGGGGTCAGCAGTTTCTTCGGCGTCACACGCAGCATTTTTTTCAGACCGGTGTTAATGAAGCCTGATGTTTCTGCCACGCCAACACCCAGCATCGCAACCAAAACGATACCCAGTGGGGCAAAACTGGTAAACGTCGTCACCATTGAGGAAATAGTAACTGTTATTGCCTGTGCTGAAAGCAAGTTATTAATCTTAACTGCTTCATTAGTCACAGGATTCACGACATCAAAATCAACAGTGGAAAGCACCGCAGACATCGCCATCACAACCAGTAAAAAATAGAAAAATATTAAAGCGGGTTCGGGTAATTTATTCCCAGCTTTCTCAACAGCGTTGAGAAAACCTGTCATCAGACGACCTTCCGTGTTCCTTGTCGTTGTACTCATTACTACCTCTGCTCATCCGTTATATTCATAAAAGTCATTGCTCGCGGCAATTAATAACATTTTAGAATATTTAACGGCTACTAACTTTACGTTACTAGTAAAAACGAGACATTGCAGAGTGATAGATATCAATATTTTGAATAATAGCCATACAAGAAGCTGATAAAGCAGTCATACAGCAGAATAAAAAATGGCAGAAACATCCCTAAATCGCTATTACGGCATTCGATCTTTGCACGCTATGAAAGCGGCTCTTTTTTAGGGCGAGGATATTTTTTAAGCCAACGCCCGCTGACCATTCGCCAATAGAACAGAACGCCGCGCACGGTCCAGTCGAAGAACATTCCCATCCAAACGCCTACCACACCCATTCCCAGCACAATGCCTAACGTGTAGCCTGCGACTACGCGACAGCCCCACATGCTCGCCATGGAAACCCACATCGCAAAGCGGGCATCTCGCGCCCCTTTTAGCCCCGCAGGTAATACCCATGACGCAGCCCAAATAGGCATAAACGCAGCATTCAACCAGATAAGTATTTTGACGACCTCTTTCACATCATCTTCTTGGGTGTAGAACGAGGCCATTAGTCCGGCAAAAGGTGCTGTTCCCCAGGCAATCATGGTTAACATAATGGTGGAGAGCCAAAAAACATGGCGCAACTGCCTTTCAGCCTGGCCAATTTGCCCTTTGCCCAAACGCTTACCCACAATAATGGTGGAAGCCGAACCGAGTGCGTTGCCTGGCAAATTTATTAACGCTGCAATCGAGAAGGCAATAAAGTTACCGGCAATGACGTTGGTGCCCATACCAGCAACAAACATTTGCGTAAGCAATTTACCAGCGTTAAACAGCACCGATTCAATACTTGCCGGGATACCAATCCCCAGAACTTCCCACAAAATGCCAATTTTGATCGGCCGGAAATAGCTTTTAAGTGAGATGCGCAGCGCAGGGTTAAATCCAATCACCAGCCCATAAATAAAGCCTATAGCACCGATGTAACGCGAAATGGTCAGTCCCAGGCCTGCACCAACAAAACCCATTCCGTTCCAGCCCAATGCGCCGTAAATCAGCACGCTACTAATAATGATGTTGAGAATGTTCATCCCACCGTTAATCAGCAACGGGATTTTAGTATTCCCTGCCCCGCGTAACGCCCCGCTGCTAATTAGCGCAATCGCTGCCGCCGGGTAACTCCAGACCGTGGTTTGCAAATATGAGAGTGCGAGCCCCTTTACTTCTGGTGTTGCGGCACCGGCAATCACGTTAATGACGTGTTCGCCCGCCAGATGAATACCCGCCGCCAGCCCAATGGCGATAATTGTCATCAGGATCAGCGACTGGCGCGCCGCATCACGCGCACGTTTTGGGTCACGCTTACCAAGACTAAAGGCCACCACAACGGTCGTACCGAGATCCACCGCCGCAAAAAACGCCATGATCACCATGTTGAAACTATCGGCCAGGCCAACGCCCGCCATTGCTTCTTTTCCCAGCCAACTCACCAGAAAGGTACTCAACACCCCCATCAGTAAAACGCAGGTGTTTTCCATGAAGATAGGCACCGCAAGGGGTGTAATTTCGCGCCAGAAAAGGACTCGATAGCTTTTTCGTTTGGCGTACCAGCGTGTGTTAGCCACGCGCTGATGAAGTGCTGCTTTTAAGTTCAAGATTGACCTTGGGGAGGAAAGTGAAACCACATTTCAAATAATGATTTACAAATCGTTATCCTGCAAAGAGTTTTTTGTATAGGGCACAATTCGTAACAACTGTTTTGAATTTTACATTCATGTCGGATGTCGCGGCGCGAATCCGACCTACGAATTTACCTACACCCCGCCTAAATACGCTTTACGTACCTCCTGATTCCCTAACAACTCTTCGCCGCTGCCGCTCAGGCGAATTTGCCCGTTAGCCATCACATAACCACGGTCGGACAGCTTCAAGGCATGGTGCGCATTTTGCTCAACCAGAAAAATCGTCATGCCATTTCTCGCAAGCTCTCGTAGCGTCTGGAAGATTTGTTTCACCACAATTGGGGCGAGCCCCAGACTCGGTTCATCAAGCAACAACAGTTTTGGGCGGCTCATCAACGCACGGGCAATCGCCAGCATTTGCTGCTCACCACCGGACATGGTCATCGCCCGCTGTTTGCGGCGTTCTTTTAAACGTGGGAACAAATCGAACATGGTCTGCAAATCTTGTGTGGCATATTGGTTACCGATGGGAATGGTGCCCATCAGCAAGTTTTCTTCAACTGTCATATCCGGGAAAATGCGTCGCCCTTCTGGCGCTTGCGCAATGCCGCCTGCGGCGACGAAATGCGTCGATTTATGGCTGATGTCGTCGCCACGGAACAGGATTTGCCCGCTGCGAATACGCGGCTGGCCGAAAATCGACATTAATAACGTTGATTTCCCTGCCCCGTTCGCGCCAATCAGCGCCACTGTTTCCCCTTCATTGACCTGCAATGACACCTGTTTTAGCGCCTGAATCACGCCATAAAAAACATCTACGTTGCGAAACTCCAGCATCGCCTCACTCATACACTGACCTCGTCTTCGTCGGTGCCCAGATAGGCGGCAATCACTTTTTCGTCGTGTTGAATTTGTTCAGGTTTTCCCTGCGCAATCACATCGCCGTGGTCGAGGACAATAATGTGATCGGATATCTCCATCACCATGCCCATATCATGTTCAATCAGTAAAACAGTGATGTCGTGATGATCGCGTAGAAAGCGGATTATCTTACTGAGTGTGCGCGTTTCAACGGGGTTAAGGCCAGCGGCTGGTTCATCAAGGCAGATCATTTCCGGCGCGGTACACATAGCACGAGCAATTTCCAGCCGCCGCTGTTGCCCATATGACATCTCGCCCGCCAACCGGTTGGCACAATCCACCAGATCCACAACTTCCAGCCAGTAAAACGCCCTGTCCAACGCACGGCTTTCCGCATGCCGGTAAGCAGGAGTATTGAGTACCCCGGCGAGCAAATTGCGATTCACTTGCATGTGCTGCGCCACCAGCAAATTTTCCACCACCGACATCTCCCTGAATAAGCGGATATTCTGGAACGTGCGGGCAAGCCCGGCACGGTTCACCAGATGCGTGCCGCCAAACATTTTGTAAAACAGACGTTGCCCAAGGCGCGGCGGATTTATCCAGTCACCAGGCTGGAATTTCTGCCCGAGGATCTGAATCACGTTGGTGGTTTTATCACGCGTATTGAAAAGAATATTGCCGCCGGACGCTTTATAAAACCCCGTCAGGCAGTTAAATACCGTGGTTTTCCCCGCACCGTTAGGACCGATAAGTGCGGTAATAGACCCGCGTCGCACCTCAAGGTTGACGTCGTTCAGCGCTTTAATCCCGCCAAAATGCATCATCAAATGCTCGACGTTCAAAATCATTTCGCTCATGGTGCGACTCCTTTACGCACCGCAAAGCCGCTGCGGTTAATGCGAATCAACCCACGTGGCCGCCAAATCATCATCACCACCATCAACATGCCAAACAGCAAGACGCGATATTCCGCAAAGCTGCGCAGCAGTTCTGGTGTCACTGTTAACACAAACGCTGCCAGCACCACGCCGACTGTCGAGCCCATTCCACCCAACACGACGATGGCGAGAATTAACGCAGACTCAAAGAAGGTGAATGAAGTCGGGTTGACGAACCCCTGATAAGTGGCGAAAAACACGCCTGCAATACCCGCAGTGGATGCGCCAAGCGTAAAGGCTGAGAGTTTGACCAGAACATGATTGAGCCCCATTGAGCGGCAGGCGATTTCATCTTCGCGTAATGCTTCCCAGGCACGGCCAATCGGCATCCGCGTCAGGCGGTGTTTGATATACAGCACCAGCAATACCACCAGCACCAGAATGGTGTAGATAACAATAAACTTTAGATTGGGGTTATAGGTAAGATGGAAAAACTCATGAAATGGCACACCACCTTGTTCTTTGGCTCGCCGTCCAAATTCAAGACCAAACAGCGTGGGAGGTGGTGCTGAAATCCCGTTCGGGCCGCCAGTGAATGTCAGCCAGTTGTTGAGCACCAGGCGGATGATTTCCCCAAATCCAAGTGTCACAATCGCCAGATAATCACCGTGCATACGCAAAACAGGAAAGCCGAGCAATGCGCCTGCGGCGGCGGCCATCAGCGCCGATAGCGGCAGCATCGACCAGAAACCGAGTCCGAGGTAATGATACCCCAGAGCAAGGCCGTAAGCGCCAATGGCATAAAAGGCGACGTATCCCAAATCCAACAACCCCGCGAGGCCAACCACAATATTGAGCCCCAGACCGAGTAACACGTAAATCAGCCCGAGAATCGCTACCGTCAGCACGTATTTCGTCGCCACAAACGGGAAGCAAATGGCAAGCAGCAACACCAGCGGAATAATCCAGCGCATACGGCTTTTGTAGTTTGGCGGACGCACATAAACACCTGAGTTATCCGTTTCAAAACGGCTTAAAAACCGTATGCCGGTTGATGTAGATAAAAAAGCGCTCAACAAAAAACGCCCAATCATCACCACGACGATTATCGCTATCAGGCGCTGACCTTCGAAGTTAAAACTGTAGCCATCCAGCACCACGCCCACTATTGGGCCAAACACAATCAATGCGACCAGACCGGCGAATATCGCATCCAGCACACAGCGTTTGAGTGAAAAACCTTCGTGCAAAACTGTTTCTGATGTCATGTTTTGCTCCCTCACACTTTGGCAACGATCGGACGGCCAAGCAGCCCCTGAGGACGGAAAATGAGGATCACCACCAGTAATCCAAACGAGAACACATCTTTGTAATCAGAATTGACCATGCCCGAAAATTGCGCCTCAGCAATGCCAAGAATCAAACCGCCCAACATCGCACCGGGTAACGAACCAATCCCGCCCAGCACCGCTGCGGTAAACGCTTTAATGCCGATAATAAAACCGGCGTAAAAATCGAAAGTGCCGTAGTTCATCGTGATTAATACGCCCGCAAGCCCCGCCATTGCCGCACCAATTACAAACACCAGTGAAATAACGCGGTCGGTATTAATACCCAGAATCGAGGCCATTTTTCTGTCCTGTTGCACGGCACGGCACATGCGTCCTAAGCGGGTATTACCGATAATCCACGTAAGCAGAAACATGCCAGCAAACGCGGCAATCAAAATAAACACTTTGGTGTAGGTGATTTGTACAAAGCCTTCGCCAATATGAAAACGGAATACGCCATCCAGCATGGTTGGAATACCCTGCTGGCGCGGACCCTGGCTGATTTGTGCGTAGTTTTGCAGGATTAACGACATACCGATTGCAGAGATCAGCGGAGCTAAACGTGTGGAATTGCGCAGCGGTTTATAAGCGATGCGCTCGATAGTCCAGCCGTACACGCCCGTCACGACGATGGTGAACACCAACGTGCCGAGAATGAGCAAAGGAAATGAGTGCAAACCGAAGAACGACAGCAGCGCCAGGCCGATGGCGCAGAGATAGGCGGAAATCATATACACTTCGCCGTGTGCGAAGTTAATCATGCCAATAATGCCGTAAACCATGGTGTAGCCGATGGCTATCAACCCGTAGACGGAACCTAGCGTTAAGCCATTTATCAACTGTTGCAGGAAGAATGCATCCATCATCGCGCGCTCTTGTGTTATAGGCAGGGCATGCCAGCCTGTTGTTTATAGAGCGTCGGTATGCCGGAACATACCGACGTTGAGCGTGACTGCGTCCCGTTACTGGACTTCTTTGTATTTGCCTTTGTCATCCCACTGATAAACCACATAGTCAGAGACTTTCAGGTCGCCTTTGCTATCCCAGGATTTTTTGCCCATCACGGTATCGACCGGGTTCGCTTTCAACCAGGCGCTGGCCTTAGTCGAATCAGTACCGCCAGTGGCTTTAAATGCCGCAGCAATGGCTTGTATGGAAGCATAGGAATAGAGGGTGTAACCTTCAGGTTCAAATTTACCGGCGCGGAATTTATCGATTACCGCTTTGCCTTCCGGGATCAAACGGGGATCTTTACCGAAGGTCATGTAAATACCGTTGGTGTATTGCGGGCCACCTGCTGCCGTCACCATCTCTTCATTGACGATGCAATCACCCGAGAAGAATTTGGCTTGTACACCCTGCTCACGCATCTGGCGTACCAGCGGCCCGGCTTCCGGGTGGCAACCACCGAAGAACACCACATCTGGTTTTTGCGCACCAATTTTGGTGACCAGCGCGTTAAAGTCTTTTTCACCACGCGATAAACCTTCGTACATCACATCGTTCACACCCCGTTTCGCCAGCGCCGCTTTGGTCGCATCAGCAAGTCCCTGGCCGTAAGTGTCTTTGTCGTGAATGATGACCACACGTTTGGCTTTTAGCTTATCAATAATGTAATCGCTGGCGACCAGCCCTTGCTGGTCATCACGCCCGCACATGCGGAACATATCGTTCATGCCACGTTCGGTAATAAGCGGATTGGTCGACCCTGGGGTAATGGCGAGAATGCCCGCGTCGTTATAAACCTCTGAGGCAGGCATCGTAGATGAAGAACAAAAGTGCCCGACCACGGCTTTGACTTTATCCTGGTCAACCAAACGGTTAGCGACGGAAACCGCCTGTTTTGGTTCACAAGCATCATCGCCTTGCACCAGTTTAATTTTTTCGCCGTTGATGCCACCTGCGGCGTTAATGTCTTCAGCGGCTTGAGTCGCCCCATGCCAGTATTGATCACCATAAGTTGCATTTGGCCCAGTGAACGGCCCGGCGACACCAATCACAATATCGGCATGGGCGGAAAACGCCGTAACCAGACAACCTGCCAACACAAGAGAAAGAGGACTTCTGATAAATTTCAGCGACATTTGTATGTTCCTTAGCAAAGAAGCAAAGAGGTTTTATGCACAACGGTTTAAGAGCCATTCACAAGCAAAACGCGAACAAAATGCACCAATCCAGACAAAATCCTGTGGTTTACGGCGGGTATCCTTACGGTTTTTCATGACTATGAACAATAAGCAAAATAGCTGCCAGAATTGGCCCCCATTGCTTATGTTTAGACATATTTGAGTTTTGAGTATAGAGCGCCGTTTTAAGCGGCTCGGCACAACGCGATGAAATTACAGCGGGGATCACATCTGATTAACATTAAAGCCCGTAAGTCATGCAGTGGTCACGATTTATGCAGTTTTGCACCAAAATAGCTCACCAGGTGCTAAGGGGTTGTATTTGTCTTAATACTCAACAAGTTGACTATAAAAAGAACAAATAAAAAACTTTTTCGCTAACCCTTTGACATGCCTCCCGCTAATCGTTAATATGCGCCCCGTTACACAATTCCTCTGTAGTTCAGTCGGTAGAACGGCGGACTGTTAATCCGTATGTCACTGGTTCGAGTCCAGTCAGAGGAGCCAAATTCGAAA
>NZ_VEXQ01000031.1 GCF_006376615.1 Buttiauxella sp. B2 | reverse complement strand
GGTGCGAAGAGAGGGACTTGAACCCTCACGTCCGTAAGAACACTAACACCTGAAGCTAGCGCGTCTACCAATTCCGCCACCTTCGCAATATCACTAAATTAATGGGGTGGCTAATGGGACTCGAACCCACGACAACTGGAATCACAATCCAGGGCTCTACCAACTGAGCTATAGCCACCACTGTAAATCTTTCACGCGGTCTATATTATAAAAACAAGTACCACCGCAGCTCCAGCGCCATTCAACAAATGGTGCGCCCGACAGGATTCGAACCTGAGACCTCTGCCTCCGGAGGGCAGCGCTCTATCCAGCTGAGCTACGGGCGCGTAGCGCCGTTGCGGGGTCGGATATTACGGGCTTCATGCTCACCTGTCTAGTGCTTATTTAAATAAAATGCGCATTTGGTTATGCTTTGCACATTATGCTGAAAATCCGGCCAAATCCTCTCGCGAAACTCTCTTTATCTATGTATTGAGTGATGTTTTACAGGCGCCCGGTGTAATGCCACGCCAGATAACGCAGCAGCTTTATTTGGCGAGTTATGCGGCTCGGTTGTGACAATAACCGATACAACCATTCCAGACCGAGGTTCTGCCATACCTTTGGCGCGCGCTTCACGTGTCCGGTGAAGACATCGTAGGTGCCACCCACCCCCATATACAACGCATTAGGATAGACCTTCCGGCAATCGCGCATAAAGATTTCCTGACGTGGCGAGCCCATTGCTACCGTTACAATTGCCGCACCACTGTCGCGAATGCGCTCAAACAGCGCTGGCTGTTGCTCGGCTTTGAAATAACCATCCTGACTATCAACGATATTGACCTGCCACTGTTCGCGCAGTTTGGCTTTCGTTTGCGCCAATATCTCCGGTTTACCACCGATTAGAAAGACGGGTGTACCTTCCTGCCCAGCCCGCTGCATCAACGCTTCCCACAGATCAGCTCCCGGGACGCGTGACACAACAGCGCCAGGAAATTTTTTACGGATCGAACGCACCACGCTAATGCCATCAGCGTATTTGTATTCCGCCTCTTCGATTAGCGTACGTACTTCTTTATCGCGTTCTGCGGTCAGGATTTTCTCTGCATTAATCGCCACCAGCGTACCGGTACGCAATGAATCTTCTGCATAGAGGTAATCCAGTGCATGCTGCATATCGCGCCAGCCCAGAAGATTCAGGCCGCGAAGAGTATAGGAAGGAGCTGAAATTGGAGCGTTCATGATAATCCTTGTGAAGCATTTTGAGAGTCAGATCTCACGCGCGGCGAACGACGTAACCGCTGATGTATCAGCCCCGCACTATCAAATAACCAGTAAAGCAGTTTCGCGAGCAGCAGACAGGCGCCAAATACCAGAATGAAAAACACTACACGGGAAACGAAGGAATCCAATCCCTCACGCGCCAATACAATCATGTTAAAAATCGCACCGAAGCAGAAACTATGCAAAATGGCGGCTTTGTACTTGTTGGTTTCCCGATTACCTAACTCATACAACCAGTCGAACCATTTAATGATAAGCCCAACCGCAACTGCACCTAGCGGGATAAACCACACGCCGCCCATTACCACAAGCGAACCAATTAAGGTCGGTGATATCGCCAGCCCAGAATGGTTGTTGAGGATTTCCCAGGTAAAGTAGTTCGCGCTATTGAGCACAATGCCTGGGCGGCTTGGCCACAGCCAGGTTGGAATAAAGACATAGAAATCACGAATAATAGGCGCCAGCCCCTGGAACTCAATTTTGTCGTAATTTTGCAGCAATAAACCGAGGTTTTCCCATGGTGAGAAGGTATCCCGCGTCAGATACAAGAACGTATAAAATGCCTCTTCACCGTTAACATTCATCCCGTAGCGTTTCAACGCCAGCCAGAACATGCCGACGATGCCAAACACACCTGCTGCAACCAGCATCCACAACGAGATCCAACCACGGATAATGCCGATGAACAAAAAGATGGCAAACGCGATAATGATATTGGCGCGCGTACCACCAACAATCATGTAAGTCAGCAACCCGAATGCGACTGTGCTGACCAGGAAGAATAACCAGGCTCGCCCGTCTTGTTTCAGGAAATAGACCACCAGCATCGCGGGAATAAAGAAATAGAAGAAACGCTTCAACGCAACGCCCGACACTTCACTGGAAAATATCTGGCTATATGAATGCAGTTTAAACAGCAAAAAACCGTTATTCATAAAGAAGATACTAACGCTCACTAGCGCCACCACCATCAGCATGAACCACGTCAGATGGGTTTCAACACGGTTCATGGTAAAGAGAGGTTGCCGCACAGCGGCAGCACGCTTCTCCCGTAGCCGCGTTTTATAGGCGACATAGTAGATTCCATAGAAGCACGCGGCGGCTAATTGCGCTTGCAATAGGACATCCGCTGGGACCACTGACACTCCGAAGCGAAACACTAATGTGCACGTGAAAGGGAAACCAAAGAAAAAAGTCAGCAGATAGAGCAGCGAAAAGAACACATTAAAATTGAAACGAACGCGGCGGAATTCCTGGTACGTTAAAATGCCAATGAACATCACTGATACAAACCAGACCGCAAACAGACCGCCAAATTGCAGCAAACTCATGCAGTTTCTCCTGATGCAATGTCCAGCGCCCGTTTCCAACCGTCAACATAGTTAGGATTAAAGAAGGCAATCTGTTGTTTATCCAGTAGGCGTAGCTGACGTTGGGCTTCGCGAACGATGGGTTCATCAAGCGGGTCACCAGTAAACAGCACCGGAATATGTTGTTCAGTCATATCTTGCCAGAAAGGGTTTTTGCGACTCAATACACAAGGTGTTCCGGCCTGAATAAGCAAGCAAAGCGTACCGATACCTTGTTGACGATCAAAAATGAAATAACCGAGATCACATTGGCGCAGCATTGCCAGGTAGTCATCAAAATCCATTTTTTCCGTCAAAACTTGCAGATTCTCTTTGCTGAATAAAGCATTGCCAACCTGCTGCACTTCATCAATATAAGTATCATTATTGGCTGGATACCCCATCGGCACCACGACGCGTACCGTATCGCCAAACTGTGCATGAATCGCTTTTAGCGCAGTAATGTGTTGGTTACTACGGTCACCGGAGTTGCCAACCAGCAGCGTAAGTTTGCCACCGGGTGTCTTTTCACTACTCATGCTATTGAGCGTGGGGTCCATTCGTGTTGGGAAATAAATGAGTTCACCCGGCACCCGTGGATGGCGTTCGTGGAAATAATTCAGATCGCCTCGCGTTGCAAACACGCGGCCCATACGTCCCTGTGCAATACGGCGCAGCAGGTAAAATGCACGAAACTTGAGGCTGCTTGAGGCCTCATAAAGATCTGCACCCCAGATATGCCAATTCGTCTGATCTGGCTTTAAGCCCCCAGTCAGCAATGCAATCCACAGCGCGCTATTAAACTGACCATGGAAGAAAAAATGCTGCTGGCGGTTGGTGCGAGCCTTTTCTACAACAGTCTGCGCCAGTGCTTTTTTAGTGGGGAAAAGTGTGACTGAGAGTGCCGGAAAAGCCGACAGCAGTGAGTCATCCTTTGAAACCACCATAAACTGGCGTGCATGCGGATTTGAAGCAGCAAGTTCGTCGCTGAAGAAGCGCAGTACCGTTTGATTATGATGCGGGATATCCGATCCCAAAACGTGAATCAGTGTCGTCATGCTCGTCTACGATAAATGAGAAAAACGCTGCAACAGAGCGTGAAGTAAATGATGTACGTTGCCATATAAGCCTGCGCGGCCCCCAAGGCTCCGTGCGAAGGTATAAGCCAATGTGCAAAGCCGGTCAATAAAGCAAACTGGCTAATTTCAGTCAAAATATAGAAGCGAAGCGACGCTTTAGCTATGACCAGATAGCCAAACACATACGAACCGACTTTCAACACATCGCCCACGAGTTGCCAGGCAAAGAGATCGCGCATTGCAATAAATTTATGTGAGAAAAGCAGCCATATGGCGAAATCGCGTAATAGCCAGACGGTGAAACTTGCCAGAGCCACAGCGGGCAGCACAAATTTCAGCGAGCGGATAATTTCACGGCTAATGTCATGCTTGTTAGTTAAACGAGAAAGTGTTGGTAGCAAGTAAACGCTAAATGAAGCCGTAATGAATTGCAGATAAGCATCCGAGATACTACTCACACCCTGCCAGATACCGACATCATCCCAACTATAATGATCAGCAAGGAGGTTTCGCATCATCACGTAAGCCACTGGCAACGTCACGGACGTAATCAGCGCCATGATAGTGAATTTGCCAAGGCTGCTGGCGTACACTTTGTCCCATTGCGGTTTCAGATAGCTGAGCGGGATATGTTCGCGCCGGACCAGCATGATTCCCGCAGGTATGAGTACTAATGCAGGTACCAACGCCAACCCCAACAATGCCCCCTGGTAACCGCCCAGACGATAGCAAAGGTAATAAGCAGTCACACCGATAATGCTGCCGCCAATCAATGCCAGCGCGTTTCCAGCTGCATCACGAAAACCTTTCATGATAGCCAGTGAAAAATTCGCCCAGGCTATACCCATTTGTACCAGCGCGACCAGACGCACTAGTTCCTGGTAGTCTTCATGCCCAAATAGTCCAAGGCTGATTGGTTTTGCCGCAACGACAAAGATGATGGCTAAAAGAGTGGAGAAGCCCAGAACCATCGCCGACGATGTGCCGATGACTTTACGGAGTTGCTCAGGCTGGTCATGATACTGCGCGACGTATTTTGTCACGCCGTTGAAAATCCCCGCTCCGGCGAGCACGCCTAATACGGTGATCATCTGGCGGAAGTTTCCAGCCTGCCCGACACCGCCAGGCCCAAATGACACTGCAAGCAGCTTCACCACCAGCAATCCAGCAGCAATTTTTACCAGTGTGGACCCTGCGGTCCACACTGAGGCTTTCGCGAGTGACATATCAGGAGAAGTAGCTTAGCAACGTATTGATGACGGTACGTTGGTTCGCAGGAGACAAGTTGTAGAACAGTGGCAGGCGCAACAGGCGCTCGCTTTCTTGAGTGGTGAAACGGTCTTCGCCATGGAAGTAACCAAACTTCTCACCCGCCGGGCAGTCATGTAATGGGATGTAGTGGAACACCGCCAAAATTTCTGCCTCTTTGAGGTAGGCGATCAACGCACTACGGTCGTCAATATCTCGAAGCTTGATATAGAACATATGTGCATTTTGCACACAGTCTTTAGGAATCGATGGCAGTTTAATACGCCCGGCGTTGGCCAGAGGGGCCAACGCATCATAATAGGCATGCCACAATTTCAGCCGCTGCTGATTAATCTTTTCCGCCGCTTCCAGTTGCGCCCAAAGATATGCGGCCTGTAGATCGGCCATCAGGTAGCTTGAGCCAATATCGCGCCAGGTATATTTATCGACCTGACCACGGAAGAATTGGCTACGGTTAGTCCCTTTCTCGCGAATAATTTCCGCGCGCTCAATAAGCGACGAATCATTAATCAGCGTCGCACCACCTTCACCACCTGCCGTATAGTTTTTGGTTTCATGGAAGCTGAAGCAACCGATATGACCAATTGTTCCTAATGCGCGGCCTTTGTAGGTCGACATCACGCCCTGCGCGGCATCTTCCACAACAAAGAGATTATGTTTGTTCGCAATAGCCATAATGGTGTCCATTTCGCAGGCAACGCCAGCGTAATGAACAGGGACAATCGCACGCGTTTTCTCGGTAATGGCCGCTTCAATCAATGTTTCGTCAATGTTCATCGTGTCCGGGCGAACATCAACAAACACGACTTTTGCGCCACGCAGCACGAAAGCATTCGCAGTAGAAACAAAGGTATAGCTCGGCATGATGACTTCATCACCAGGTTGAATATTCAACAACAGCGCAGCCATTTCCAGCGATGCAGTACAGGAAGGCGTTAACAGTACTTTTTTGCTGCTAAAACGGTGTTCCATCCACTGCTGGCAACGGCGAGTAAAACCGCCGTCACCACAGAGCTTGCCGCTACCCATCGCAGCCTGCATGTATTCGATTTCCGTACCTACTACTGGCGGAGCATTAAATGGGATCATTTTTTCACCTGTATAACCAGAAGGCGGTGCTTTCTATGCTGGCACCACTTTGAATATAACGTCGCAGAGCTGCGGTATTGCTGATTTGCGTCGCGACACGAAGCGTTTCTAACCCTCGCTGCTGACACCAAAAACGGGCGGATTCCATGAGTTGACCACCAACACCACGACCTGCCAGTAAGCCAATACGCGCTTCGCTCTCATTTAGCTGACGCATGCTGACAAAACCTTGAATCACATCACTGTTTTTCAACAGTAAACATTCGTGATCAAACGTTCCCAGCACCGCATTCTCAATCCATTGGGCATAAAAGCGACCACTATCCGCAGGCTGGTACCACGGCGTCCGAAATCGGCTTTGTGTAAAAATCTTAGCGGCTAAATCGCGCAAAATAGGAATATCAGTGCTTGTTGCCAGCTGCACAGCAGACGCAGCATTTTGCGTGCCAACTGCTAGTGTCAGATCGACTTCCCCTTCAACCAGCTTAAAACCGAGTTGCTGCAAACCATCAAGCCAGTCAGATTGCTGAGCGGGGATTTTAGCCTGTACGCGGGCGTAACTATCAAGAAGTTGTGTCGTCAGCAATGGCGAGTCGTATTCAAAACGAAGGATTCCGCTGTTCACTGCAAAGAACTGATTCTCCCAGTTAAGAGATTCAATTCTTGCGTGAATAGGGGAAGAGCAAGGTGTCATCGGTTTCACCCGTTTCTGGCGAAACCTAGCGCCAGACTCCTTTGGTATCAACAATCCAGCATTGCTGAACTTGCGTACCCGGAATGGCTTTGAAAGCTTGGTGATCAACCAGCATCACCAAAACATCGGCCTGTTGGAGAGCGTCATCAACCGAGGCTAATTCACATTGCTCGACCAGTTTTTTTGGTAACTGATGGATATTTGGTTCAACCACCAGCATTTTACCGCTGTGCCAGACGCTGAGAAGTGCAGCAATTTCCATGGCGGGGCTTTCTCGCAAGTCATCGATATTCGGTTTAAACGCTAAACCAAAGCAGGCAATGGTAATTTCGCTGGCACGCTTGCCCGTTTCTGAAAGGCAGTCTGCGACCGCTGCTTTCACCTGATTGACGACCCAGTGAGGTTTACCATCGTTGACTTCACGTGCTGTGCGAATCAATTTTGCTTGTTCAGGGTTCTGCGCAACGATAAACCATGGGTCAACGGCAATGCAGTGCCCGCCTACACCAGGTCCTGGCTGAAGAATATTGACGCGTGGATGGCGATTAGCCAGGCGAATCAGTTCCCAGACATTAATCTCCTGGGCGGCACATATCAGCGAGAGCTCATTTGCGAATGCAATATTCACATCACGGAAGCTGTTCTCGGTTAGCTTGCACATTTCAGCGGTGCGGGAGTTAGTCACCACGCACTCACCTTCAAGGAATATATTGTACAACTCGCTTGCACGAGCAGAGCAGACTGGCGTCATTCCACCAATAACACGATCGTTTTTGATGAGCTCGACCATCACCTGACCTGGCAGCACTCGCTCGGGACAGTACGCGACATTTATATCTGCTGCTTCGCCGGCCTGGTGCGGGAAAGTCAGGTCTGGACGAAGCTCCGCCAACCATGTCGCCAGTTGCTCGGTTGAACCCACCGGCGAGGTTGACTCCAGAATCACCAGCGCACCTTTCTTTAATACGGGCGCAATGGATTCAGCCGCGGCTTTGACGAAAACCATGTCAGGCTCATGATCGCCTTTAAATGGGGTTGGTACTGCAATCAAAAAAGCGTCTGCTTCAACCGGTTGGGTGCTGGCACGCAAAAAACCGCCTTCAACAGCCGTTTTAACCACCTTATCCAGGTCTGGCTCCACAATATGAATAGCACCGCGATTAATGGTATCTACTGCATGTTGGTTGATATCAATACCAACAACGTTTTGCTGTTTAGACGCAAAGGCTGCTGCGGTTGGTAATCCGATATAGCCAAGACCAATAACAGAGATGGTTGCAAAACTCATTGTTTCACCTGATTCTTCTTCAATGCAGCCAAAATTTGCTCACAAGCTTTGCCATTACCATAAGGATTATGTGCTCGGCTCATGACTTGATATTCGTTTTCGTCTTTCAGCAAATGCGTAACCTGACGAACAATTTCTTGTGTGTCCGTACCAACCAGACGAACAGTACCAGCATCAACGGCTTCTGGGCGCTCTGTAGTATCACGCATAACCAACACCGGTTTACCCAAGGACGGCGCTTCTTCCTGAATGCCACCTGAATCAGTAAGAATCAGATATGCCTGGTTCATCAGATAGACAAATGGCAGGTATTCCTGTGGGTCTATCAACACCACATTTTTGACATTCCCTAGAATACGGGTCACAGGTTCGCTGACATTCGGGTTCAGATGAACCGGATAAACGATCTGAACGTCACTGTTTTCTTTAGCAATCTCAGCCAGAGCGTGACAAATGCGCTCAAAACCCCCACCAAAGCTTTCGCGTCGGTGGCCGGTTACCAGAATTAGCTTTTTGCTGCTGTCCAGGAACGGATAGCACCCCGCCAGGGAGTTACGCAAACTATCATCCGCCAATACACGGTCACGAACAGATATCAGCGCATCAATCACCGTATTACCGGTGACGATAATTTTACTGTCGCTGATATTTTCGCGTAATAGGTTTTGTCGGGAATTTTCAGTTGGTGCGAAATGATACATCGCCAGATGCCCGGTGATCGTTCTGTTCGCCTCTTCCGGCCATGGAGAATACAAGTCGCCGGTACGCAGACCCGCTTCAACATGCCCAACAGGAATTCGCTGATAAAATGCTGCAAGACTCGTGGCTACTGTCGTGGTGGTATCACCATGCACTAGCACCACATCAGGTTTAAATGACTCAAGTATCGGCTTTAATCCTTCGAGAATACGGCAAGTAATTTCCGTTAGCCCTTGCCCCGGCTTCATGATGTTTAAATCATAATCCGGCTCGATAGAAAATAGATTCAGCACTTGATCCAGCATCTCGCGATGCTGTGCTGTCACACATACTTTTGCGTCAAAAAACGCGTCCTTTGCCAACGCATCAACCAATGGAGCCATTTTTATAGCTTCTGGGCGCGTGCCAAAAACAGTTAACACTTTCACAGCAATTCTCTTTTGTTAAAAAAGGCGAAGACCGTCCATCGAGCCTTCGCTGGGTAAGGGCGTTATAAAAATTTTGGACGGCGAGCTAATGCCACACCAGCACCAATCAGGGCCCCAACCATACCCCACATGATCAGTAAGAATACCCGGCGCGGGCTATCACGCTTCACAGGTTCTTCAGGGGTACGTAAATAGCGGTAAGTTTGAAAGCGAGCGTCAAGTGTTGGTCCAACATTCAGCGTCGACAACATGGCTCGGTTCTGGTCATAGTCAATGTCATAGTTTGGCCCGACCGCTTGCAGGCTTTCAAGGCGTGCTTGCAACATAGGACGTCCTAACATGAACATTTCAGAATCAGGTAACTCGTCAGCAGGAACTTCTGTTTCACTTTTGGCAATATTTTGCTGTTGTGCAATTTTCAACGCTTGCTCAACACTGCGAACCTTGCGATCGAAAATGGACTTTGCAACCGCTTCCTGCCGCTTAACTTGCGCCTTCATCTGAACAGTACGAGCAGCCCAAGCCCCCGTTAACTCTTCATTAAGATGACTTGCCGCCCGCTGGCTGGCAAAAGCGACATATTGACGCAGCAGGTTGTTAGCGTCAGCCGCAGTTTCTGCAATCAGTTTAACGCTATCACTGGTGTTCCGTGCGACATCACCAGCAGTAAATTGAATATTATCAACAAGTTCATCTAATAGCGCAGCATCCACTTTACTGTTGCCGACTTGGCGTTGCTTGTAATAATCGGTCTGTAGCCAAAAATCACGACGAGTATCGTAGGCAGATAACTGCATGATGAATTCTTTGTAAGCCTCATCCATTACCGACGGCTGATCGACCGGCAGCATATTGGCTCTGAGATCAAGGTTACGCAGGAATTGCTGCTGCGAATAATAGCCACCCAACATATTCACTGTAGGGCGATCAGTTATTGCGTTAGCACTCCATTCCTGTCTGGCAAAGAAGGTATAGATTAGCGCGACGCCAGCAAACAAAACTGCCATGCCAATAATCCACAACTTACCTTGCCATAGAGTCCGGAATAAACCACGAATGTCTAACTCGTTGTCTACCATTCCCGGGTTACTTCCTGGCACGTTTTGTTTCATCACTTCCCCAATTACTTTCAGAATTAAGAAATGGTACTACTGTTTTTACGTTGCCGGCGCTTATAACGCCTTATAAAACGCGCCACTTTCCAGGCTCGTTTGATGCAATAATCATACAGAACAAATGCAAGCAAGAATAATGCCAACATACCCCATTCGGGTACAGCTTGATAATATTCAGAGATAACTCCGACGGAAGCTAACAATGCTGCCGCAAAGGTGATCAGTGCAAATGCTTGCCGGGAAGTAAAGCCCACCCGCATGATAAGGTGATGAATATGTTGTCTATCGGCCGAGAAAGGACTTAATCCTTTGCGCAGTCGACGATACATGATAGCAATCATATCTATCAATGGGATGGCTATGATCCATAAAGCAGTGACAGGACTTACCGGATGAGAGTGCCCTTGTGTTGTCTGCAACAACATCCAGATCAGCGTAAAGCCAATGAATGTACTTCCAGCATCCCCCATAAAAACTTTATACCGTCGACCAAAAACACCTAGATTCAGCAGGATATAAGGAAGGATGGCAGCGATCATTGCGAAACACCACATTGCAAGACTAGTCTGTCCGTCAAAAAGGAGAATGATACCTAGTGCAGCAAATGACACACTGGATAACCCCCCTAAGAGACCATCAATACCATCAACCATATTGAAGGCATTGATAGCTGCCCAGACCGCAAATAAAGTAACGATATAACCGAATGGGCCAAGAAGAAACTCCCAGGAGCCAAGGATATAACCAAAATTTGAAAGGTAGAGTCCAGCATATGCCATCATAACAATGGCGACAAATGCCTGGGCGAAAGCACGGAATTTCACGCTAATATCGAAGCGATCGTCAATGGCCCCCACAAGCACCAAAATGCCTGCGCAGACCAAATAAAGCTGAGCGTGAGGAATATAATAACTAGAAGACAGCCACGAAGCTAAAAATGCGAAGCAGACCCCAGCGTAGACAGAAATCCCCCCAACCAATGGAATGAACCCCTGATGCCGCTTGCGGTAATTTGGTCTATCCACCAGGCCAATTTTCTTCGCCCCTTTGCGGGCAAAAAATAAAAAGACGAGAGTGAAAATAAAGACAAGGATGAGGTCTGTACTCAGACTGAGTAAGTTCACAATAGATGACTCTCTGCTAAATCATACAAGCTATTAAAGCAAAAAACGTGCCAAAAACCATCACCGATGATTTTTCATAACCTTTGTGGAACATATAATTATATTTAGATTGCTAACCCGCAAGCAAAAACAAAAACACGCATGCCTTCCATCAGCCGACTATAAAATTAGCCCACCAAAAGAAAAACGCCACGTCTAAGCGTGGCGTTCCCCGAGTTTTTGCTGCTTACGAGCGCTTCATCATATCGAAAAAGTCTTCGTTGGTTTTCGTCATCGCCAACTTGTTGATGAGGAATTCCATGGCATCGATCTCACCCATTGGGTGGATGATTTTACGCAGGATCCACATTTTCTGGAGTTCTTCCTGTGTAGTAAGCAACTCTTCTTTGCGCGTACCTGAACGATTGTAGTCGATGGCAGGGAACACACGCTTCTCTGCGATTTTACGCGCCAGATGCAGTTCCATGTTACCGGTGCCTTTAAATTCTTCGTAGATAACTTCATCCATTTTAGAACCGGTATCAACCAACGCAGTTGCGATGATAGTCAAGCTACCACCTTCTTCCACGTTACGCGCAGCACCGAAGAAGCGTTTCGGGCGATGCAGGGCGTTAGCGTCCACACCACCGGTCAACACTTTGCCGGATGCCGGTACAACGGTGTTATAGGCACGGGCCAGACGGGTGATGGAGTCGAGCAGAATGATAACGTCCTTCTTATGCTCAACCAGACGTTTCGCCTTCTCGATGACCATTTCAGCTACCTGAACGTGGCGAGATGCTGGTTCGTCAAAGGTGGACGCGATAACTTCGCCTTTCACCAGACGCTGCATCTCGGTCACTTCTTCCGGACGTTCATCGATCAGCAGAACCATCAGCACACAGTCCGGGTGGTTATACGCAATGCTAGTCGCGATGTTTTGCAGCAGCATTGTTTTACCCGCTTTAGGCGGTGCCACAATCAGGCCACGCTGGCCACGACCAATTGGCGAAGCCAAATCCAGTACACGAGCCGTTAAGTCTTCGGTAGAACCATTACCACGTTCCATGCGTAAACGAGAGTTAGCATGCAGCGGGGTTAAGTTTTCGAACAAGATTTTGCTACGCGCATTTTCCGGTTTGTCATAGTTGACTTCGTTTACTTTCAGCAGTGCAAAGTAACGTTCACCTTCTTTCGGCGGACGAATCTTACCGGAGATGGTATCCCCTGTACGGAGGTTGAAACGGCGGATTTGGCTGGGAGAAACGTAGATGTCATCAGGACCGGCGAGGTAGGAGCTGTCTGCAGAGCGGAGGAAACCAAATCCGTCCTGCAATATCTCCAGCACACCGTCACCAAAGATATCTTCGCCACTCTTTGCGTGTTGCTTCAGGATGGAGAAAATAATGTCCTGCTTGCGCATACGGGCTTGGTTTTCCAGCCCCATATTTTCGCCGAGAGTAATCAGCTCAGAAACCGGCGTATTCTTTAATTCGGTAAGATTCATAATGGTGGGTTCTTAAACTCGGGGTAAATCTCGAACATGTATCGTGAATGGTATGGCAGGATCATCCATGCCTGTTTAATGGCCACCACCACATGTCTAATCGCTGTCTGGTCATAGGAAAAACACAGAACTGAAACGATAAGACGGAATGGGTGATATGCCCGAAATCGATTATGCGACAGTATGTTCACTGTAAAACAGGGTCTTAGTGAAAGTTAACTGGAAGCATTGGGTATTACAAAGATTCAAACTATAAGACAAGTTCAAAATGCAGTAAAAGTAACTTAGCATGACTGACGCCGGGCGTCCAGCAGCTCACAAAAAATTGCGAACCCGCACGCACCGGCTGAGATTCCATTATGCCAGATTAGCGTCGAGGAACTCTTTTAATTGACCTTTAGACAGCGCACCGACTTTGGTCGCAGCCACTTCACCGTTCTTGAACAGCAACAGAGTTGGGATACCACGGATACCGTATTTCGGTGCCGTGCCCGGGTTCTGATCGATGTTCAGTTTAGCAACGGTCAGATTGCCCTGATATTCATCAGCGATTTCATCAAGAATCGGGGCGATCATCTTGCATGGACCACACCACTCTGCCCAGAAATCAACCAGGATCAACCCATCAGCTTTTAGCACGTCCGTGTCGAAACTGTCGTCAGTCAGGTGAATAATTTTATCGCTCATGTTCTACTCCGCAGGATTATGTCTACCTTGTTGGTGTAGCATTAACCAACTTAAGGTTGACTTTATTTCACCGGATACGCTTTCGTAAAGCAATAGTTAGCTGATATTCTACCACACTATGAGCAAAACACATTTGACCGAACAGAAGTTTTCCGACTTCGCCCTGCACCCTAAGGTGATTGAAGCCCTTGAAAATAAAGGGTTCCATAACTGCACCCCAATTCAGGCACTGGCACTACCGCTGACACTAGCGAATCGTGACGTTGCAGGGCAGGCGCAAACCGGTACTGGCAAAACGATGGCGTTTTTAACGTCAACGTTCCATTATTTACTCTCTCACCCGGTTCCAGAGAATCGTCAGGTGAACCAGCCGCGTGCCTTAATCATGGCACCGACTCGTGAACTGGCAGTACAAATTCACTCTGATGCAGAGCCACTAGCACAATCGACCGGCCTAAAACTCGGCCTGGCGTACGGTGGTGATGGCTATGACAAACAGCTTAAAGTCCTGGAAAGCGGTGTTGATATTCTTATCGGCACAACTGGCCGTTTGATTGATTATGCCAAGCAAAACCACATTAACTTAGGCGCAATTCAGGTTGTGGTGCTGGATGAAGCAGATCGCATGTACGATCTGGGCTTTATTAAAGATATCCGCTGGTTGTTCCGTCGTATGCCGCCTGTAACCCAGCGTCTGAACATGCTGTTTTCCGCGACATTATCTTACCGTGTACGTGAACTTGCCTTCGAGCAAATGAACAACGCGGAATACGTTGAAGTGGAACCTGAACAAAAAACCGGCCATCGCATCAAAGAAGAGCTGTTTTATCCTTCTAACGAAGAGAAAATGCGCCTGCTGCAAACGCTCATCGAAGAAGAATGGCCAGACCGTGCAATTATCTTCGCCAACACCAAACACCGTTGTGAAGATATTTGGGGTCACCTCGCTGCTGACGGGCATCGCGTTGGTTTGTTAACGGGCGATGTTGCTCAGAAAAAACGTCTGCGCATCCTTGAAGAATTTACCCGTGGTGATCTCGATATTCTGGTTGCGACGGACGTAGCAGCACGTGGCCTGCATATTCCGTTAGTCACTCACGTATTCAACTACGATTTACCAGATGACTGCGAAGACTACGTTCACCGTATTGGCCGTACAGGCCGTGCTGGCGAAAGCGGCCATTCTATTAGTCTGGCGTGTGAAGACTATGCGTTGAATCTGTCTGCAATTGAAACCTACATTGGTCACTCAATTCCGGTCAGCAAGTACAAAACTGAAGCACTGTTAAGCGAACTTCCTCCACCAAAGCGTCTGACGCGTGCCCGCCCGGGTAACGGCCCTCGCCGTAATGGTGGCGCATCCCGTGGTAATCGCCGTCGCACAGGTTAAAATTTATGCTCAGCTCCACCTCACTGTATGCTGCAATTGATTTAGGCTCTAATAGCTTTCATATGTTGGTTGTACGTGAGGTGGCAGGGAGCATACAAACCCTTGCTCGGATTAAACGGAAAGTACGCCTTGCTGCAGGCTTAAGCAGAGATAATACGCTTTCACGCGAAGCGATGGAGCGCGGGTGGCAATGCCTGCGCTTATTTGCTGAACGTCTTCAGGATATCCCTCAAGCACAAATTCGTGTTGTCGCAACCGCGACACTCCGCCTTGCCACTAATGCCAATGAATTCATCCAGCAAGCTGAAAAAATTCTCGGCTGCCCGGTGCAAATTATTCATGGTGAAGAAGAAGCACGCTTGATTTATCAGGGTGTAGCTCATACTACAGGTGGCGCCGATCAGCGCTTAGTCGTTGATATCGGGGGGGCAAGCACAGAACTGGTAACAGGAACAGGTGCGCAAACAACCGCCCTCTTCAGCCTATCTATGGGCTGTGTAACCTGGCTTGAGCGCTTTTTTAGCGACCGCAACCTGGCTCAAGAAAATTTTGAAGCCGCAGAGCTCGCCGCAAAAGAAGTTCTGCGTCCAGTGTGCAGTCAACTAAAACATCATGGCTGGAAAGTGTGCGTGGGAGCCTCAGGCACCGTACAAGCATTGCAAGAAATCATGATGGCGCAAGGGATGGATGAGCGCATTACTCTTGCGAAGCTACAGCAGTTGAAACAAAGAGCAATTCAATGCGGGCGGCTGGAAGAGCTGGAAATTGAAGGTTTAACGCTGGAAAGAGCACTGGTTTTCCCAAGCGGGCTGGCTATTTTAATCGCGGTTTTCGAAGAATTATCGATTAATTGCATGACACTTGCCGGCGGTGCGCTACGTGAAGGTCTGGTCTATGGAATGCTTCATTTGTCCGTTAATCAGGAAATCAGAAGTCGCACAGTTCGCAATATCCAACGTCGTTTCATGGTGGATACCGGCCAGGCAGAGCGCGTCCAACAATTAGCTCAGGCTCTCGCCAACCAGGTTAAAGATGCATGGGGTCTGACACCGCTCAGCATCGAAATGCTCAACAGCGCAGCATTACTTCATGAGATTGGCCTGAGTGTGGACTTCAAACAAGCGCCACAGCATGCCGCCTATCTGGTGAAGAACCTTGATCTTCCAGGTTACACACCAGCGCAGAAAAAACTACTGGCGACGTTAATGCTAAATCAGACTAACCCTGTCGATTTGTCATCGCTGCATCAGCAAAATGCCGTACCTCCGCGCATTGCAGAACATATTTGTCGTCTGCTACGGCTGGCTATTATCTTCGCCAGCCGCCGCCGGGATGACATCCTCCCGGAAATTACGCTGAAGGTTGAAGGTGAGACCCTGAATCTTGTGCTTCCAGAGAAGTGGCTGGAATGCCACCCACTCGGCGCAGAATTACTAGCACAAGAAAGCCTGTGGCAAAGTTACGTCCACTGGTCTTTGTCGATTCAGTAACTCAACTTTTACGTGCTTTTGCCAGCATTTCACGGATGTTGGCAACATTACTCTGCCCTTTAGTCATACGCTCTTCAGCAGAAACGACTTTACGTTCTGTTTCCCACTGCAAATCATCTTGTGGTAATTCAAGCAAGAAACGGCTAGGTTCGGGGCGAATCAGTTCACCATACTGACGGCGCTCTTTGCAAAGAGTAAAGGTCAGCTCTTTCTGGGCCCGAGTAATTCCCACGTACGCCAGGCGGCGCTCTTCGTCGATATTGTCTTCATCAATACTGCTTTGATGCGGCAGGATCCCTTCTTCCATCCCTACTAAAAAGACATACGGGAATTCCAACCCTTTTGAGGCATGCAAAGTCATCAACTGCACCTGATCTGTGTCTTCGTCGTTCTCACCGCGCTCCATCATATCGCGCAGTGTAAAACGCGTGACGACCTGAGTAAGCGTCATTGGCTCTTCCATTTCTGAGCCTTCCAACATTTCCGTCATCCAGCTAAACAGAAGATTGACGTTCTTCATGCGCATTTCTGCGGCTTTCTGGCTAGGTGACGTTTCATACAACCAGCTTTCATAGTCAATGCCGTGAATCAAATCACGCACCGCAGCAATCGGCTCGCGTTCAGCCAAAGTAGCAACATCACGAAGCCAGTGGGTGAAGCGCTGTAACGACTCCAGGCCACGCCCACCCAGGGTTTGGCTCAGCCCCATATCAAAGCTTGCGCCAAACAAACCTTTATTCCGTTGCGAAGCCCAGGCACCCAGTTTTTGCAACGTCACTGGGCCAATTTCTCTTTTCGGCGTATTCACAATTCGCATGAATGCACTGTCGTCATCCGGGTTGGTCAGAACACGCAGATAAGCGAGTAAGTCTTTGATTTCAGGTCGAGAGAAGAACGATGTGCCGCCAGAAATACGATATGGAATTCGGTTCTGCATCAGCATTTTTTCAAACACACGCGACTGGTGATTCCCACGATAGAGAATGGCGTAATCTTTGTAGTTGGTCTTATTAATGAAGTGATGGGCAATAAGTTCACCAGTTACCCGTTCGGCTTCATGATCTTCACTGTTGGCCGTTACTACTTTTAATTCCGTACCGTAGTCCAACTCAGAAAAAAGACGTTTTTCAAACACGTGTGGGTTATTGGCGATCAGAATGTTTGCGGCTTTAAGAATACGACCCGAAGAACGGTAATTCTGCTCAAGCTTAATGACCTGCAGCGCTGGGAAATCCTGGCTCAGCAATACCAGGTTTTGTGGTCGTGCACCACGCCAGGAATAAATAGACTGATCGTCATCGCCGACCACAGTAAAGCGAGCCCGGGCACCCACCAGCAACTTCACCAATTCGTACTGACTGGTGTTGGTATCCTGATATTCATCCACTAGCAAATAGCGGATGCGGTTTTGCCAACGCTCACGCACCTCTTCGTTACTCTGCAAAAGCAGTGTTGGCAGCAAAATCAAATCGTCAAAATCCAGCACGTTGCAGGATTTCAGATGGGTATCGTATAGACCATAACAATGGGCGAAGATTCGGTCACGCTCGCCTTTAGCTTGCACCGCCGCTTGAGACGGCGTCATCAGATCATTTTTCCAGTTTGAGATCGTCGAGATCAACTGCTGCAATAATGTCTTGTCATCCTCGAGCAAACCTTCGGTCAGCTCTTTCAGCAAGGCGGTCTGGTCGGTGTCGTCAAACAGAGAGAAATTAGACTTCATCCCCAACGCGGCAAATTCACGTTTGATTATCTCAAGCCCCAATGTATGGAAGGTTGAAATCAGCAAACCGCGTGCTTCTTTGCGTCCCAACGTTTGCGCCACACGTTCTTTCATCTCACGAGCCGCCTTGTTGGTAAACGTCACAGCTGCGATATGACGAGCTTGATAACCGCATTCCCGAATCAAGTACGCCATTTTGTTGGTGATCACACGCGTTTTGCCCGAGCCTGCGCCCGCCAGGACCAGGCAGGGTCCGGTTACAAATTCAACAGCTTGTTGTTGGCCAGGGTTTAAACGCATAAGGTCACTCAATGAAAGTCGGGAGGGGAGAAAAACAGCGTGGTAGTATAGCGAGCGTAATCCATACGACTCAAGGCACTATCATGGCAAAAACCGCAGCAGCATTGCATATCCTTGTTAAGGAAGAAAAACTGGCTCAGGAAATTTTGGCGCAGCTTCAGAATGGCGGCGATTTTGAAAAACTGGCTAAAAAGCATTCCACCTGCCCATCAGGCAAAAAAGGTGGTCACTTAGGTGAATTCCGTCAGGGCCAGATGGTTCCGGCGTTCGATAAAGTGGTGTTCTCCTGCCCGCTGCTGGAGCCAACAGGCCCGCTGCACACGCAGTTTGGTTACCACATCATCAAAGTGTTGTACCGCAATTAAGTGAAAAGGCCGGGGATTCCCCGGCCTTTTCATTTCCAGAACTCTAAATCTGATTACCCAGCAACAGCAATACGTTTCATATCTTTCATGTAGCCGCGCAGTTTCTTACCAACCTCTTCGATTTCATGGTTGCGAATCGCTTCGTTAACATCACGCAGCTGCGCGTTATCAACTGCACCAGCTGGGATTTCTTTACCCAAATCACCTGCCTGCAACGTAGTCATGAACTCTTTCAGCAATGGAACCGCTGCGTAAGAGAACAGGTAGTTACCGTATTCGGCGGTATCGGAGATAACCACGTTCATTTCATACAGGCGCTTACGAGCGATGGTGTTCGCAATCAGCGGTAGTTCATGCAGTGACTCGTAGTAAGCTGACTCTTCGATGATGCCTGCATCAACCATAGTTTCAAACGCCAGCTCAACGCCCGCTTTTACCATCGCGATCATCAGAACGCCTTTATCGAAATATTCCTGCTCAGAGATTTTACCTTCAAACTGTGCAGTGGTTTCGAACGCAGTTTTTCCGGTCTCTTCACGCCAGGTCAGCAGGTTTTTATCGTCATTTGCCCAGTCAGCCATCATACCGGAAGAGAATTCACCGGAGATGATGTCGTCCATATGTTTCTGGAACAGCGGAGCCATGATGGTTTTCAGTTGTTCAGACAGCGCGTAAGCACGGATTTTGGCCGGGTTGGACAAGCGGTCCATCATCAGCGTAATACCGCCTTGTTTCAACGCTTCGGTGATGGTTTCCCAGCCGAACTGAATCAGTTTTTCTGCGTATGCCGGGTCGGTGCCTTCTTCCACCAGCTTATCGAAGCACAACAGAGAGCCCGCTTGCAGCATACCGCACAGAATTGTTTGTTCGCCCATCAGGTCAGATTTTACTTCTGCCACGAAGGAAGATTCCAGAACACCTGCACGATGACCACCGGTCGCCGCGGCCCAGGCTTTAGCGATTGCCATGCCTTCGCCTTTCGGATCGTTTTCCGGGTGAACTGCAATCAGAGTCGGTACGCCGAAACCACGTTTGTATTCTTCACGAACTTCAGTACCTGGGCATTTTGGAGCAACCATCACAACAGTGATGTCTTTACGAATTTGCTCGCCTACTTCAACCACGTTGAAACCGTGGGAGTAACCCAGTGCTGCGCCGTCTTTCATCATCGGCTGTACAGCTTTAACAACTGCTGAGTGCTGCTTATCTGGAGTCAAGTTAACAACCAGATCAGCTTGTGGGATCAGATCTTCGTAAGTACCTACTTTAAAACCATTTTCTGTCGCTTTACGCCATGAAGCGCGCTTCTCAGCGATAGCTTCTGCACGCAGAGCATAAGCAACATCCAGACCGGAATCACGCATGTTCAGACCTTGGTTCAGACCCTGCGCGCCACAACCGACGATGACGACTTTTTTACCTTTGAGGTAGCTTGCTTCATCAGCGAACTCTTCACGCCCCATGAAACGACATTTACCCAGTTGCGCCAACTGCTGACGCAGGTTCAAAGTATTGAAATAATTAGCCATCGTGTAACTCCGTGATTGTCGTGTTGTGCTTCTTGTAAGGGTCGCTTGCCGTGTCGTGCTTGCGAATAATGAACCCACTATATGACAGGAAATGCGTTGCTTAAATTGATATATTAACAACGTGACGTTGCAATTATTGCAACGTAAAAATGAGGGTTGATGACCATGGATTTACGCGATCTGAAAACGTTCCTTCATCTTGCGGATAGCCGCCATTTCGGTAGAAGCGCACGAGCGATGCACGTCAGCCCATCCACGCTTTCGCGCCAGATTCAGCGTCTCGAAGATGATCTTGGTCAACCCTTATTTTTACGCGATAACCGCACCGTTACGCTGACTGAAGCCGGAGAACAACTCAAACAGTTCGCGCAACACACGCTGTTGCAGTATCAACAAATGCGCCACACGATTGGACAAGAAGGCCCCTCGCTTTCCGGCGAGCTACATCTTTTTTGTTCCGTCACCGCTGCATACAGCCATTTGCCCCCTATTCTCGACAGATTCCGTGCTGAACATCCAAATGTGGAGATCAAACTGACCACGGGCGATGCTGCCGATGCGGTAGAAAAAGTTGATTCAGATGAAGCCGATCTCGCCATCGCCGGTAAGCCTGAAACTTTACCGCCCGGTGTTGCGTTCTCGATTCTGGATAATTTATCTGTAGCGCTAATTGCGCCGGCACTGCCCTGTCCGGTTCGTGCGCAGGTGAACCAACCAGATCCTGACTGGGCAAAAGTGCCGTTTATTTTGCCGGATCAAGGGCCAGTACGCCGCCGCATTGAATTGTGGTTTCGTCGGCAAAAAATCAGCAATCCGTTTATCTATGCAACGGTCGCGGGGCATGAAGCGATGGTGTCGATGGTGGCGCTGGGATGTGGCGTTGCACTTATCCCGGAAATCGTACTTGAGAATAGCCCTGAACCGGTACGAAACCGTGTGCAAATACTGGAACGCAGCGATGAAAATACGCCGTTCGAGCTTGGCGTTTGCGTACAAAAAAAGCGGCTCAATGAGCCGCTTGTTCATGCGTTCTGGAAATTACTACCCGGTAGTCACTAGCCTGCAAGGAAGAAACGGAACGCCGGATTATTTGTCTCGTCATGGCAATCGTAGCCTAGCTCGTTCAGACGAGTTTCAAAGTCAGGCTCGTTATCGCCCAGTTCAAATGCCGCCAGTACGCGGCCATAATCCGTACCATGACTGCGATAGTGGAACAGGGAGATATTCCAGTGCGTACCCAGCGTTTGCAGGAATTTCAGCAATGCTCCAGGTGATTCCGGGAATTCGAAACTATACAGCCGCTCGCTTAATGGCTTGGACGGACGCCCACCCACCATGTAGCGCACGTGCAGTTTCGCCATCTCGTCATCAGATAGATCGACAACTCCATAATCGCCTTCATTAAGCAATGCGATAATTTCTTGTCTCTCTGCCACTCCACGCGTCAGGCGAACACCCACGAAGATGCAGGCCTCTGACGAACTGGAATAACGATAGTTGAATTCCGTGACCGAGCGTCCGCCAAGCAACTGGCAGAATTTCAGGAAGCTACCTTTTTGCTCCGGAATGGTCACCGCCAGCAGCGCTTCACGCTGTTCGCCAAGCTCGCAGCGTTCAGAGACATAACGCAAGCCGTGAAAGTTTACATTAGCACCGGAAAGCACATGCGCCAGGCGTTCACCACGAATCTGATGCTGCTGGATGTATTTCTTCATCCCCGCCAGCGCCAGAGCGCCAGAGGGTTCAGCAACCGCACGCACATCTTCGAACAAATCTTTCATGGCCGCGCAAATCGCATCGCTATCCACAGTGATGATATCGTCGAGATATTCTTGACACAGACGGAATGTTTCATCGCCGATACGCTTAACCGCAACGCCTTCAGCAAACCCGCCCACACGCGCCAAATCAACAGGTTTGCCCGCATCTAACGCCGCTTTCAGACAAGCGGAGTCTTCTGCTTCAACAGCAATCACTTTGATTTGCGGCATCAGTTGTTTGATAAGCACCGCAACACCCGCCGCTAAACCACCACCACCTACCGGTACAAATACACGGTCGATATGCGCATCCTGTTGCAATAGCTCAAGCGCCAGTGTTCCCTGCCCGGCAATCACTGCCGGATGGTCGAACGGAGGAACGTAAGTGAAACCCTGCTGCTGTGAAAGCTCAATTGCGCGAGCCTTCGCTTCATCAAAGTTTGCGCCGTGCAGAAGCACTTCTCCACCAAACGCCCTGACAGCATCCACTTTGATATCAGCCGTGGTAACCGGCATGACGATTAAAGATTTGATGCCCAGACGTGTTGAAGAAAGCGCCACACCCTGCGCGTGGTTTCCCGCAGAAGCAGTAATCACACCACTGGCTTTTTGCTCGCTGTTAAGCCCGGCAATCATCGCGTATGCGCCACGCAGTTTGAAACTGTGCACAGGTTGCCGGTCTTCGCGCTTCACCAGAATGACGTTATCCAGACGTGACGACAGCTTTTCCATCTTCTGCAATGGTGTGACCTGCGCGACTTCGTAAACCGGTGCGCGCAGCACTGCTCGCAGATATTCCGCCCCACAAGGGGCGTCTGGTAGCGGTTGTGATTCGGCCATCATTAGCCTCCAAGCTTACTTTTATCGCGCACCGCGCCTTTATCGGCACTGGTGGCAAGCATCGCGTAAGCGCGCAGAGCGAAAGAAACCTGGCGTTCACGCGCACGCGGAGTCCATGCTTGAGCATCGCGAGCTTCTTGCAATTCACGACGTGCTGCCAATTGCTGCTCGGACAGTTCCAGTTGGATACCACGGGACGGGATATCAATGGCGATCATGTCGCCATCTTCAATGAGCGCGATATTGCCACCGCTTGCTGCTTCCGGAGAAACGTGGCCAATTGACAAGCCAGATGTCCCACCAGAGAAACGACCATCGGTGATCAACGCACAAGATTTACCCAGACCCATAGATTTCAGGAAGGTTGTTGGGTACAGCATCTCTTGCATACCTGGCCCACCTTTCGGCCCTTCGTAGCGAATAACAACAACATCTCCGGCTACAACTTTGCCGCCAAGAATGGCTTCAACCGCATCATCCTGGCTTTCATAAACTTTCGCAGGTCCTCGGAACACCAAACTTTCATCATCCACGCCAGCGGTTTTCACGATACAGCCGTTTTCTGCGAAGTTACCGTACAGCACGGCTAAACCTCCTTCCTGGCTGTATGCGTGTTCTTTCGAACGGATACAACCGTTTTGGCGGTCAACGTCCAGAGAATCCCAACGGCAGGATTGTGAGAATGCCTTCGTAGTACGAATACCGGCCGGGCCTGCGGAGAACATACTTTTCACGCTTTCATCTTTAGTCAGCATGACATCGTACTGTTCCAGCGTTTGTGACAGAGTCAGACCCAGAACGTTTTTCACATTGCGATGCAGTAAGCCACCACGATCCAGCTCGCCCAAAATACCGATTACACCACCTGCGCGGTGCACATCTTCCATATGGTATTTCTGGGTACTCGGTGCGACTTTACACAGTTGCGGGACTTTGCGAGAAAGCTTGTCGATATCGGTCATGGTGAAATCGAGTTCTGCTTCCTGAGCAGCAGCTAATAAATGCAGTACGGTATTGGTTGAGCCACCCATCGCAACATCCAGCGTCATCGCGTTCTCAAATGCTTCTTTGCTGGCGATGCTGCGCGGCAATGCACTTTCGTCATCCTGCTCGTAATAACGCTTGGTCAGGGAAACTATGCGTTTACCAGCATTCAGGAACAGCTCTTTACGATCTGAGTGTGTTGCCAGCAGAGAGCCGTTCCCCGGTTGAGATAAACCCAGCGCTTCGGTCAGGCAGTTCATGGAGTTCGCTGTGAACATGCCAGAACAGGAACCACACGTTGGACATGCAGAACGCTCAACCTGCTCGCTTTGCTCGTCACTAACCTTAGGATCAGCCCCTTGAATCATCGCATCAACCAGATCGAGTTTGATGATTTGGTCAGATAGCTTAGTTTTCCCGGCTTCCATCGGACCGCCAGAAACAAAAATGACCGGAATGTTCAGGCGCAAAGCTGCCATCAACATCCCTGGGGTGATTTTGTCGCAGTTGGAGATACAAACCATTGCGTCTGCACAGTGTGCATTCACCATATACTCCACGGAATCTGCAATCAGCTCGCGTGACGGCAGAGAATAAAGCATTCCGCCGTGGCCCATGGCGATACCGTCATCAACGGCGATGGTGTTGAATTCTTTAGCGACGCCGCCGGATGCTTCGATTTGTTCGGCAACTAGCTTACCCAAATCTCGCAGATGAACGTGACCTGGCACGAACTGAGTAAAAGAGTTTACTACCGCAATAATTGGCTTGCCGAAATCGTCATCTGTCATCCCTGTTGCGCGCCACAAAGCGCGGGCACCCGCCATATTACGGCCATGGGTGGTGGTGGCTGAACGGTACTTAGGCATGCTTATTTACTCCAGTCTGTCTGTCGAGCGGACGGTAATAACCATCCGCCTGGTTATATTTTAATTATTGGTTAACTGGATCTAACCAGCCCCATTTATCTTCTGTTTCGCCAGTGAATAGGCCAAAGAATGCCTGCTGAATACGTTTGGTGACCGGGCCGCAACGGCCTTCACCTACCTGAATACCATCAACGCTGCGTACCGGCGTGATTTCAGCTGCGGTACCGGACATAAACACTTCATCAGCCAGGTAGAGTGATTCACGAGACAACACTTGTTCGCGCACTTCGATACCTAAGTCTTTCGCCAGCTTGATAATGGCATCACGGGTAATGCCCGGCAGCGCAGAAGAAGTAAATGGCGGGGTAAACAGAATGTCATCTTTCACTTCAAAGAGATTTTCTCCTGCACCTTCAGACAAGTAGCCGTTCACATCCAGCGCGATGCCTTCTTGATAACCGTGGCGACGTGCTTCGCTGCCAACCAGTAAGGAGGAAAGGTAGTTACCGCCCGCTTTAGCAGCAGTAGGAATAGTGTTTGGCGCTACACGGTTCCATGAGGAAACCATCGCATCGATCCCTTGATCCAGCGCTTCTGCGCCCAGGTATGCACCCCATGGGAAGGCTGCGATGATAACATCAGTGGTATAACCGTCTGGCGGGTTAACGCCCATACCCACGTCCCCCACAAATACCAGAGGGCGGATATACGCGCTGGTCAGGTTGTTTTTGCGAATAACGGCGCGGCAAGCCTCCATCAGCTCATCAACGCTTTGTGATACAGGGAAACGATAGATTTTTGCGGAATCACGCAAACGCTGCATGTGTTCACGATGGCGGAACACCACTGGACCAATGTGAGATTCGTAGCAACGAATGCCTTCAAACACCGATGTACCGTAATGCAGTGCGTGCGACATTACGTGAACCTTTGCCTCGCCCCACGGCGTCATCTCACCATTGAACCAGATGTAATCAGCTTTCTTCGTTGTCATTATTCTCTTCCTTCTGCGCTCAGGCGCGGATTTGTTGTGTTGTTTGTTGCTGGATTTCGACGCGACCAACGTCAACCAGTTTGCTTAATTGACTAAACAGTAATTCGACTGGGCGCAGGCTGGCAACGGTCAATTCAATATTAATATCGTCGGTATTCCCCACCGTGACCATATTCATAGAACAAACCTGAAAACCGCGATGACGTACGACACGTAACACACGCTCCAGTGTTTCTGGACGAAAATGGGCCGTTACTGCGAGCTGATGTTGCATCATGATAATTTCTCCAGCATTTGAGAGTTACTGGCACCCGGTGGTACCAACGGCCAGACATTTTCATACTCATCAATTGAGACGTGAAGCATGAACGGACCATCGCTGCTCAGCATCGTTTCGATGGCGGTTTCTACCTGGTCTTTACGAGTAATGTGAAGGCCAGGGATACCAAAGGCGCTGGCCAGAGTGAGAAAATCAGGGTTATCGGAGAGATTGGTTTCGCTATAACGTTCGGAGAAAAACATCTGCTGCCACTGGCGAACCATCCCTAGACGTTGGTTATCCAGTAAAACGATTTTCAACGGCAGCTGTTTTCGTTTTACGGTGCCCAACTCCTGAACGTTCATCATGAATGAGCCATCACCCGAGATACAGATGACCGTATCATTCGGTCGTGCGACCTGAGCCCCCACGGCCGCCGGTAAACCAAAGCCCATCGTCCCCAGACCACTTGAGGTGATGAAGTTTTCCGGGCGCGTAAAGGACATATGCTGAGCCGTCCACATTTGGTGCTGGCCCACATCGGTAGTAACCACACAATCATGGGGCTTGCGGTCAGAGATTTGTTTCAGCAATAACGGAGCAAAAATGGCCTGGCCTGGATGATCGTAGCGCCAGAGGTTTTCGGCACGTAAGGTTGAGACTTCTTGCTGCCACTCAGAAATGTCCAGCGGCTGTTGCAGTGCCTGCAATAAGTCAGTTAAATCGCCCTGCAATCCGATGTGCGCCTGGCGCAATTTACCCAGTTCTGCCGGGTCGATATCCATATGAATAACTTTGGCGTGTGGGGCAAATGTATTCAGCTTACCCGTTACGCGGTCATCAAAACGCGCGCCAACTGCAATCAGCAAATCACACTCTTGTACCGCAAGATTTGCCGCTTTGGTGCCATGCATACCTAACATGCCGGTATAAAAAGGATGGGCAGCCGGAACCGCGCCCAGACCTTTAAGTGTGACAGTGGAAGGCATATTAGTGACAGCGATAAACTCACGCAGGGCCGGAACTGCCTGAGCCATACCGACTCCACCGCCAACATACAACATCGGCTTACGGGCGTTTGCGATCATTTCACGAGCTTGTTGCAGCTCGGCATGTGGCATCTCGAAATCGTCTTCAACGGTTGATAGCCACGGCTCCAGATCTCCCTGTGCTAACTGGATATCTTTAGGGATATCCACCAATACGGGACCTGGACGACCAGAATTTGCAATTTCGAAGGCTTCTGCAAGAACGCGAGGTAAATCATCGAAAGATTCAACGAGGAAGCTGTGTTTGGTACAAGCGAGGGACAATCCTAAAACATCTACTTCCTGAAAAGCGTCGGTGCCAATGAAGGGAGCGGCTACCTGGCCGGTGATAGCAACGATTGGAACGGAGTCTAACAGCGCATCGGCAAGACCGGTTATCAGGTTGGTGGCGCCAGGCCCAGAGGTTGCGATACAAACACCTGTTTTTCCAGTAGAGCGTGCATACCCGATGGCGGCCATTGCTGCACCTTGCTCATGGCGGCAGAGTAAATGCTCCACACCACCGTCATACAACGCATCGTAGACTGGCATGATTGCGCCACCCGGATAGCCGAAAACTGTTTCTACACCCTGCGCTCGCAACGCATGTACCACCCACTGCGCACCATTCATAGTTAGTTCCTCGACTCATTATCGGAGAAACAGAGTTTTATGCTGCAATACATCATCTGTTCCTCTGCGAATTTTTTGCCCAACAAAAAACCCCCGGACCTTTCGGTGCGGGGGTTCTTTTCGATTCAGGCTTGATTTTTAAGCCTTTCTTTCTCCAAGTGCAGCCCCGCACGGTGGGATAATAGTCACCACCACGCTAATCACGACTAGGCTAATCACTCGTAGAAGGGCTTTCATGTTTGTATATTCTGGCTACTTATTCGAAGTAATGCCTACAGAGTTATCACAGAGACAGGAGTAGGCACAAGATTTTTTTATGGGTAACGCAGTGCTTTAAAAATCAATTTATAGAAAAACTTTTTGTTTTCAGTCAGTAATAAGATAATGAAAATATTTCACTCAAATCGATTTCTTATCTACTGAGCCAAAAATCCGTGTAGGAGATAAAAGTTTTGCGAGTCATATCGCAGAATATTTTTCAAAAAGGAAATCTCAGCCAAAAGTCTGGAAAGCAGTTCGAGGAACATCACTTCACCTCTTTAGGCAACGCTCACAAGCTGACAGGATGAACGTTCACCCAGAGGAACGAACTATGTCACTCGCAGTTGTTAGTACAAGAGCAGCTTTAGGTATCACTGCGCCACTGGTAACCGTTGAAGTTCATATTAGCCAGGGATTGCCGGGTTTAACCCTCGTCGGATTACCGGAAACTACTGTGCGAGAGGCCAGAGACCGGGTGCGAAGTGCCATCATCAACAGTGGTTACACATTTCCGGCACGCAAAATCACGATAAATCTTGCCCCAGCAGATCTCCCTAAGGACGGAGGTAGATATGACTTACCTATCGCTCTGGCACTACTGGCTGCGTCTGAGCAGCTTTCCATTGATAAGCTGGGTCAATATGAGTTCGTCGGTGAGTTAGCGCTTACCGGCGCGTTACGTGGCGTCCCGGGTGCGATTTCATCTGCTATGGAAGCTTTAAAATCAGGGAAGAAGATAATTGTCGCCAATGAAAATTCCGCAGAACTTGGTTTGATTGAGCAAACTGGCTGTTTTATCGCAAACCATCTCACCGAAGTTTGTGCATTCCTGGAAGGAACAGGCGAATTATCTACCCCAGAAAAACAACAGCTGCAGCCCATTGAACATCGGCAAGATCTCAATGAAATTTTGGGTCAGTCACAAGGTAAGAGAGCGTTAGAGATCACTGCTGCTGGCGGACACAACCTATTGCTTATCGGTCCGCCAGGCACCGGTAAGACGATGTTAGTTAGCCGGCTGAATACATTACTCCCGCCATTAAGCGACAGTGAAGCACTAGAGAGTGCAGCTATTATCAGCCTGGTCAATCCACATACGCTACAGCAGCAGTGGCGTCAGCGTCCATTCAGAGCGCCTCACCACAGTGCTTCGTTGAGTGCGATGGTTGGCGGAGGTTCGATTCCCCGTCCTGGTGAGATTTCGCTGGCTCACAACGGCGTACTGTTCCTTGATGAACTACCGGAATTTGAACGCCGTGTGCTCGATGCATTACGTGAGCCTATAGAATCGGGAGAAATACACATCTCCCGTACTCGCGCCAAAATCAGTTACCCAGCAAACTTTCAACTTCTGGCCGCGATGAACCCTAGTCCAACAGGTCACTATCAAGGCAAGCACAATCGCTGCACGCCCGAACAGACTCTGCGTTATCTAAACCGCCTTTCAGGACCATTTCTTGATCGCTTTGATTTATCCGTCGAGATCCCTCTACCACCACCCGGCATGCTAAGTAATCCTAATCTAAGCAGTGAAAGTAGTGCAGAGGTAAGAGCTCGGGTAATTACCACGCAACAACGGCAGTATGCTCGCCAGCATAAACTTAATGCGAGATTGGATAACCATGAAATCCGAAAGTATTGTGTTATTGAGCACAGTGATGCGGTGTGGTTGGAAGAAACACTCGTTAAACTAGGTTTGTCAGTACGTGCGTGGCAACGATTATTAAAAGTCGCACGAACAATCGCAGATATTCAGCAACGCGAGCAGATAAAGCGGGAACATCTTTTGGAAGCACTTAGCTATCGAGCAATTGACCGTTTACTCATTCACTTGCAGCAGCTAACAGGATAAAAAAATGGGGCTTTCGCCCCATTTTTATTAATCTTCACTGTCGGTGTAGTCTTCAACCGCATCTGCCTGTGGTTTGCCACCAGAGAGAGTATGGAAACGTTTAGGACGCTTGATACGCGTCATATACTTGCTCCACACACGCTCAGCATCTGTAACGGGCTCACGTTCGCCACGGCATACTGATACAAACAGAACTTCTTCTTCAGTACCGGGTTCACGCTTGCCAAGATCCAGCTCATTGAACGCATAACCATGACGTTCTAACAGTTGGGCTTCTTTGATGGTGAAATCACCATGCCGAGCGAACCCGCGCGGATAATGTTTATTGTCGAAAAACCGATTAGTCGTCGTAAAGCTTTCCGCCATCCTGCACGCTCCTAATTCTCTTGGTCGAGCTATTTATGGCGCGGAGTATTAGTTACGCTTGACAGAGCGTCAAACAAAACATTTAAATCATAACGACAAATTTTTTTTGGGAGAGAGTTGTGGATACTGAATTACTAAAAACGTTCCTCGAAGTGAGCCGAACACGGCATTTTGGGCGGGCGGCTGAAGCACTTTATCTAACACAATCAGCTGTTAGCTTCCGAATTCGCCAATTAGAGAACCAACTTGGGGTAAATCTTTTCACTCGCCATCGTAATAACATTCGTCTAACGACTGCTGGTGAGCGTTTGTTGCCCTACGCCGAAAACTTAATGAACACCTGGCTGGCGGCTAAAAAAGAGGTTTCCCACACGTCTCAGCACAATGAATTAACAATTGGTGCTAGCTCATCGCTTTGGGAATGCATGCTTTCAGAGTGGCTTATAGCCCTATATCAACAGCATAAAGACCTGCAGTTCGAGGCACGAATATCCCAACGACAGTCTCTGGTTAAACAATTACATGAACGACAACTTGATCTGCTGATCACGACAGAATCACCAAAGATGGATGAATTTTCTAGTCAGTTACTGGGGCATTTTAACCTGGCGCTATACTCTGCCTCTCCACAAATCACCAAAGCAGAACTAACATACTTGCGCCTTGAGTGGGGGCCTGACTTTCAGCAGCATGAAATAGGGCTTATCAGTAATGATGACATTCCGGTGCTGACAACTAGCTCCGCTCAGATAGCCTACAAACTGTTACCACAGCTCAATGGATGTTCATTTTTACCCGTAGAGTGGGCCAAAGAACGTGCGGGAATTTACCAGGTAGCTGATACAAATATGCTTTCGCGCCCTTTGTATGCAATTTGGCTGCAAAATAGCGATAAACAAAGCACAATCAAAGAGTTATTAAAGACACCACTCATGGCGCAGTAATGCGCTTTTGTGATTTTTTTGGAGGGGAGTTGAGGATTTTTAAGCAAAAAAAATCCTTTGCCGAAGCAAAGGATTATTATATGGCAGGGGCGGAGAGACTCGAACTCGCGACACCCGGTTTTGGAGACCGGTGCTCTACCAACTGAGCTACGCCCCTAAAGAACGCTTATTATTAAGCCTGCTAATTTAGCAGGCATAATTTTTTAATAAGTGGCGGAACGGACGGGACTCGAACCCGCGACCCCCTGCGTGACAGGCAGGTATTCTAACCGACTGAACTACCGCTCCAC
>NZ_VEXQ01000030.1 GCF_006376615.1 Buttiauxella sp. B2 | reverse complement strand
GGCGGGGGAAGGATTCGAACCTTCGAAGTCGATGACGGCAGATTTACAGTCTGCTCCCTTTGGCCGCTCGGGAACCCCGCCAGGGGTATTACATATGGCTTTCGTACTCGCCGCCTTCATCAGGAAGCGGGGCGCATCATATCAAATGAAGCGCCGCTGTAAAGCACTGACTGTAAGAAAATGAATCGTTTGCCGTTTTTTTACACGTAACGTCGTAAAGCTAAACAATTCATCCTCAAACAGCTACAAAATAATGGTGCGATTACCGTAAACAAATACGCGTTGTGCCAGTACTTGATACAACGCGCGGCTCAGAACGTTTTTTTCGACATCACGCCCGGCACGCATCATATCTTCTGCGGTATAGGTGTGATCAACATGGATAACGTCCTGCATGATGATTGGACCTTCATCCAGGTTGTCATTCACGTAGTGCGCTGTTGCGCCGATAATCTTCACGCCGCGCTCGTACGCCTGGTGATATGGGCGTGCGCCAATAAAGGCAGGCAAGAACGAGTGGTGAATATTGATAATTTGATTCGGGAAACGTGAGACGAACTCAGGCGTCAATACACGCATATATTTCGCCAGTACCACGTAGTCAGGTTTATGCGCTTCAATTGCATCAGCCATTTGCCTGTCGTGATCTTCACGTGTCAGCCCTTCATGGCTAACCAACTCAAACGGAATATCAAAACGTTCTACCAACGTTCGCAAGGTTTCGTGGTTACCAATAACTGCTGCAATGTCGACATCCAGCCCGCCATAGTTGGCTTTCATTAACAGGTCGCCCAGGCAGTGTGCCTCTTTGGTTACCAGAATAACTACGCGGCGGCGACCCGCAGGAGTCAATTCACGCACCGAGCCTACAGGCAATGCGCCATCTAAATCGGCTAACAGGGTATTGTCGTTAAAAATGCCTTCAAGCTCGGTACGCATAAAGAAGCGCCCGGTGCGATGGTCAACAAACTCATTGTTCTGAACAATGTTCAGTTCGTGCTTGTAACAAATATTGGTGATTTTTGCGATAAGACCTTTTGCATCGGGGCAAATGGTGCGTAGTACTTTTCGTTGTAATGCTTGCATTGCAGGGTGAGTCCTGTTGTACGTGTGTTTGCTAACTAATTTGTGCCACGGAGAATTATCTACCACAACACTTTTTATATTTTTTGCCTGAACCGCAAGGGCAGGTGTCGTTGCGACCAAACTGCGGACGGATTCCGTCGACATAGTACCACTGACCGTTTTCCTTTAAAAAACGGGAACGCTCGATAATTGCACTTTCCTCGCCCTGGTCTTCAAAACGAGCAACGAAACTGACGAAACCTTCGTTTTCATCGCAACCGGCAGACGCTTCATACACGGTCAGACCTAACCAATGCGTGGTATCAAAACTACGGGAAATATCAGATTTCAACGAAGGGCTACGAGTCTGGGGATACCAGGTTGCAACCAGATAATCTGCATCCTGCATCACATAGGCAGTATAACGTGAACGCATAAGCTGTGGCGGGGTTGGCGCGAGCGTGTCTGCGCGTAGGTAAGGCTGGCAACATAAGCTATACTCCAGACCGCTACCACAAGGGCAAAGTTGCGACACAGCATCTCCTTGGTTACAAAAAATAGACAGCGTAAAAACGCGTAGTAGCGATATGTTAACCGAGCAGTGACGACTTCGTCACGAGGTGTTAAACCGGGGAAGAAAGACCGAGGCGGAATGAGACAGGTAAAGATCGGCCTGGCATTAGGGTCGGGAGCAGCGAAAGGATGGGCGCATATTGGTGTCATTAATGCGTTAAAGCGAGCAGGCATTCAGGTCGATATCGTAGCAGGTTGCTCGGTGGGGGCGCTGGTGGGTGCAGCTTATGCCAGTAATCGTTTACCCATGATGGAACGCTGGGTGCGTTCGTTTGGCTATTGGGATGTACTGCGACTAATGGATCTTTCCTGGCGCCGTGGCGGTTTGTTACGTGGCGAGCGCGTGTTCAACAATGTCCGTAAGATAATCACAGAAGAAAAAATTGAAGGCTGTGCACTGCGCTTTGGTTCTGTTGCGACCAATTTAAGCACTGGTCGCGAGCTATGGTTTACCGATGGTGATCTTCACCAGGCGGTTCGTGCCTCATGCAGTATGCCAGGTCTGCTGTCACCCGTTGGGTACAATGGTTATTGGTTAGTCGATGGCGCGGTGGTAAACCCGGTGCCTGTCTCGCTTACTCGCGCCTTAGGTGCCGATATTGTTATTGCCGTCGATCTTCAACATGATGCGCATCTGATGCAGCAAGATTTACTTTCCGTCAATATGACCACGCCGATGGCTGAAAACCAGGTGCAACCTGGTACCTGGCGCGGGCGGTTACGCGAACAACTGGGTAAAATAACCACCCGACGAGCCAATACCACGCCAACAGCCATGGAAATTATGACCACATCAATTCAGGTGCTGGAGAATCGTTTAAAGCGCAACCGTATGGCAGGCGATCCCCCCGATATTTTGTTGCAACCTTTTTGCCCTCAGATTTCCACGCTTGATTTCCACCGTGCCGCAGAGGCTATCAGTGCAGGTAGTTTAGCCGTCGAGAAAAAGATGGATGAGCTGCTGCCACTGGTTCGTTCTAATAGTTAAAATGACGATTTTTACACGGCTTCAGGCAATTCTGACAGGCGGTGATTGTCATACCATGCCACTATTGATCTATCGTCAGTCAGGGGAGCGCACATGACACAGCCACTCGTTGGAAAACAGATTCTCATTGTTGAGGACGAGCCCGTATTCCGCTCTTTACTGGAAAATTATCTTTCCTCTTTAGGGGCGATAATTACGGTTGCAGCAGATGGTGTTGATGCCCTGGAAAAAATGACCCGTTTTGCTCCCGATTTGCTGATTTGCGATTTGGCTATGCCGCGCATGAATGGGCTTAAATTGGTCGAGCACTTGCGTAACGAAGGTGTTAAGACACCAATACTGGTGATTTCCGCAACCGAAAATATGTCAGATATCGCTAAAGCGCTGCGCTTTGGCGTCCAGGATGTCCTGCTCAAACCTATTAAAGATCTAAACCGCCTGCGTGAAACGGTATTCGCCTGCCTCTATCCAAACATGTTCAATTCACGCGTTGAAGAAGAAGACAGGTTGTTTCAGGACTGGGATGCGCTGGTCAGTGACCCGCAGGCAGCGTCTAAATTACTACAAGAGCTGCAACCCCCAGTGCAACAAGTGATGTCACATTGCCGCGTGAATTACCGCCAATTGATAACACTCAACCAACCTGGGTTGGTTTTGGATATTGCACCGCTGTCAGAAAACGATCTTGCGTTTTATTGTCTTGATGTCACGCGGGCAGGGGATAACGGTGTGTTAGCCGCATTGCTATTACGTGCACTATTTAACGGTCTATTGCAGGAACAACTCTCCCAGCAGCGCCAGCGTTTACCCGAGTTGGGCAATTTACTGAAACAAGTTAATCAGTTATTACGTCAGGCTAATCTCTCCGGACAGTTTCCGTTAATGGTGGGCTACTATCATAGCGGGCTCAAAAATCTCATTCTGGTATCGGCGGGGCTCAATGCCACCTTAAATACCGGTGAGCATCAAATTCAGGTCAGCAATGGCGTACCGTTAGGAACGCTGGGCAATACGTATCTCAATCAAATCAGCCAGCGGTGCGATTCCTGGCAATGTCAGGTATGGGGTTCAGGCGGGCGATTACGTTTAATGTTGTCTGCGGAATGAGCATCTGGATGGTTGAAAACATTTAGGTTTTCTCCCCTGTCATTGCTGGTGGTAATATCGTAAGTAACTGACTCGTATTTATCTTAAATTACCAACGCAACGGGTAAACAGCCGCAGGTTTCATTTTTTAGCTGATATACTCGATGCGTTTTTTAATTGACTTGCAAGTGAAAACTTGAACAGTCCAGGAGATTTTTCAATGGCTGCCATTAATTCTAAAGTAAGAAAAGCAGTAATCCCTGTTGCGGGATTGGGTACGCGTATGTTACCGGCTACCAAGGCTATTCCAAAAGAGATGTTGCCTTTGGTTGATAAACCGCTGATTCAATATGTTGTTAATGAATGTATTGCGGCTGGCATTACTGAAATTGTGTTGGTTACGCACTCGTCGAAAAACTCCATCGAAAACCATTTCGATACCAGTTTTGAACTGGAAGCTATGCTGGAAAAACGCGTTAAGCGCCAGTTGCTGGAAGAAGTTCAGGCTATTTGTCCTCCGCACGTGACCATAATGCAGGTTCGTCAGGGGCTGGCTAAAGGTTTGGGTCACGCCGTGCTGTGTGCTCACCCGGTGGTTGGCGATGAGCCAGTAGCGGTTATCCTTCCAGATGTGATCCTCGACGAGTTCGAATCTGATCTTTCCCAGGACAACCTAGCTGAGATGATCAAACGTTTTGATGCTACAGGCCACAGCCAGATTATGGTTGAGCCGGTAGACGATGTTACCGCTTACGGTGTTGTTGACTGTAAAGGTGTTGAATTAAACGAAGGCGATAGCGTGCCAATGGTGGGTATCGTTGAGAAACCTAAAGCTAACGTTGCACCGTCAAACCTTGCAGTAGTAGGTCGTTACGTACTGACCGCCGACATTTGGCCATTGCTGTCTAAAACCCCTCCGGGTGCTGGCGATGAAATCCAACTGACTGACTCCATTGCGATGCTAATGGAAAAACAGACTGTTGAAGCCTATCACATGAGAGGCGTGAGCCATGACTGTGGTAACAAACTTGGCTATATGCAGGCGTTTGTGGAATACGGTATCCGTCACAACACTCTTGGCGAAGAATTTAAAGCCTGGCTAGAAGAAACTGTTGGCGCGAAAAAGTAATTCATTTCAACGCAGGATAGAAAGATGAAAGTTACTGTATTTGGTATCGGCTATGTTGGACTTGTTCAGGCAGCAGTGCTTGCAGAAGTTGGTCACGACGTGATGTGTATAGATGTCGATGCGAAGAAAGTCGAAAATCTGAAAAACGGCGTGATCCCAATTTTCGAGCCTGGCCTAACGCCACTTGTTAAGAAAAACTTTGAAGAAGGCCGTTTGCAGTTCAGCATCGATGCTGAAATGGGCGTTCATCATGGTGAGATGCAATTTATTGCTGTAGGCACGCCGCCTGATGAAGACGGCTCTGCCGATCTGAAATATGTCACCGCGGTTGCACGTACCATTGCGCAACATATGAGCTCCCACAAAGTTGTACTTGATAAATCTACAGTTCCAGTAGGAACCGCGGACAAAGTACGCAGCGTGATGGAAGAAACGCTAAAAGCACGTGGTGTGGATATTCCGTTTGATGTGGTTTCCAACCCTGAGTTCCTGAAAGAAGGGGCTGCGGTTTCAGACTGTATGCGTCCTGAACGTATTGTTATCGGCACTGATAATGATGATGTGGTTGATTTGCTGCGTGAACTGTACGAACCGTTCAACCGCAACCACGATCGCATGATTCTGATGGATATCCGTAGCGCGGAGCTCACCAAATATGCAGCTAACTGCATGCTGGCGACGAAAATCAGCTTCATGAACGAGATTTCTAACCTTGCAGAGCGCCTGGGTGCAGATATCGAAAAAGTGCGTATGGGTATCGGTTCAGACTCGCGCATTGGTTACAGCTTTATCTATCCTGGCTGCGGATATGGTGGTTCCTGCTTCCCTAAAGATGTTCAGGCACTGATTCGTACCGCTCAGCAGATTGGCTATACGCCACGTATTCTGCAAGCGGTGGAAGAGGTAAACCACGACCAGAAGTTAAAACTCCCTGAGTTTATTTATCGTCACTTTGGTGAAGATCTGAAAGGTAAAACCTTCGCGCTGTGGGGGCTTTCTTTCAAACCCAATACTGATGATATGCGTGAAGCCTCAAGCCGCGTCCTGATGGAAGCGCTGTGGGAACGCGGTGCTCAGGTGCAGGCGTATGACCCGGAAGCAATGGACGAAACCCAGCGCATTTATGGACATCGTTCTGACCTGAAACTGATGGGTACCAAAGAAGCAGCATTACAAGACGCGGATGCTTTGGTTATTTGTACAGAGTGGCAAAGTTTCCGTGCGCCTGATTTCGATGCAATTAAGAAATCACTGAAGCAACCAGTTATCTTTGACGGCCGTAACCTGTATGATCCTGAGAGACTCAACAAGCGCGGCTTTGTTTATTACGCAATCGGCCGCGGAGCGTCCATCAATATTGCATAATAAATGAGGGTTGTATGAAATTTCTGGTTACCGGCGCAGCAGGTTTTATTGGATTCCATGTTAGCGAACGTCTGCTGGCGGCCGGTCACCAGGTTATCGGTATCGATAACCTGAACGACTATTATGATGTCAATCTGAAGCAAGCTCGTCTTGATCTCCTCGCTCCTCATTCTTCATTCCGTTTCGATAAAATTGACCTTGCCGATCGTAATGCCATGGCAGAATTATTCGCCACAGAGAAATTTGATCGCGTGATTCATCTTGCAGCGCAAGCGGGTGTACGTTATTCCATCGATAACCCTCATGCTTATGCGGATTCAAACTTGGTTGGGCATTTAAATGTCCTTGAAGGTTGCCGCCATAATAAAGTAGGGCATCTGCTATATGCGTCATCCAGCTCAGTATATGGACTGAACCGTAAACTCCCATTCTCCACTGATGACCGTGTCGATCATCCAATTTCATTATATGCGGCAACCAAAAAAGCTAACGAGTTGATGTCACATACATACTCACACTTATATGGATTGCCGACGACAGGTCTGCGTTTCTTCACAGTTTATGGCCCGTGGGGGCGCCCGGATATGGCGTTATTTAAATTTACACGCGCGATTGTTGAAGGAAAGAGTATTGATGTTTACAACCACGGGGAAATGCGTCGTGATTTTACTTATATCGATGATATTGCCGAAGCGATTGTGCGTTTACAGAACGTCATTCCACAAGCCAATGCAGAGTGGACTGTAGAACAAGGAACGCCTGCGACCAGTTCTGCACCTTATCGGGTATATAACATAGGTAATAGTAATCCAGTGACATTGATGGATTATATTACGGCCCTGGAAAATTCTTTGGGTAAAATCGCTCAGAAGAATATGTTACCAATGCAACCAGGCGACGTGCTCGAAACCAGCGCAGACACACAAGCGTTATATGAAGTCATAGGCTTCAAGCCACAGACCGCCGTCAATGATGGCGTACAGCGCTTTGTAGACTGGTATAAGACCTTCTATAAAGTCAGTTGATACAGAAAGGTCATGTGCTGTGAGATGTGCAGTGAAATGAAAAAGGGAAGCCTGGCTTCCTTTTTTTATGGCATTTGTTATCGAAATTAAATGCACAAAACAAAAATCCCGCCGAAGCGGGATTTAATAAGCAGCACTAAAAGCAAAAATTAGGCAATCAGGAAGTCTTCCAGTTTCTTGCCTTGTTCTTCCATTGCTTTTTTGATTACTGCTGGGGTACGGCCCTGGCCAGTCCAGGTTTTGCTTTCGCCGTTTTCGTCGATGTACTGATATTTAGCTGGGCGTGCAGCGCGTTTCGCTTTGCCTGCAGATTTAACAGCAGCCATGCTATTCAGTAATTCATTAGGATCAATGCCGTCAGCAATCAGCATTTCACGGTATTGTTGCAGTTTACGAGTGCGTTCTTCAATTTCTGCTGCAGCAGCATTATCTTCTTCACGACGTTCGGTAACAACAACTTCTAATTTTTCCAGCATTTCTTCCAGCGTTTCCAGGGTACATTCTCTGGCTTGTGCACGAAGAGTACGGATGTTGTTCAGAATTTTAAGTGCTTCGCTCATTTTAGTAATCTCAATCTTATATTGATGGTTGGCTTGTTGGGCTAATAATAGAGGCTTAAATTAAGTTCTGCAATAGGGTGTAATGTAAGGAATTCAAAATTACATAATATTTTGTCGATTTATAAAAGGGTATTAACTTAAATTTTGCCTTGCATATGGGGTTAACAAAACGTGGATAACTCACTTTTTCTACAACAACCCTGATAGTGCCAGGGGTTGTTGGCGTGCTAAATTGAGGCATAACAGCATTAATGGTGAAATATCAACCTTTGGTATTATTGCCTGTAACGGTGAATATTCTTAATAGATATTTATTATTAGAGATTCAATGAGTTCCCCGAATAGCATTGAAAACGCAGTAAACTCCGTAAGTTAAGTACAGCGTGATGAGTATCAAACATCTGAGATTTTCAGGTATAACTCGCTGAGATTTATATATCAGCGAGTTGATGCAGGGTTTTTTTCTTACATACATCAGGTAAGGGCAACTCTGTAACGGCTTATGATATAATCGGTGTTAATAATATTTACATTTTAACTCAGGCTCGCTGACCAATGGCACAACTCTACTTTTACTATTCCGCAATGAACGCAGGTAAATCTACGGCATTACTGCAATCCTCATACAACTATCAAGAACGCGGAATGCGTACACTGGTGTATACCGCAGAAATTGACAATCGGTTTGGCTCTGGAAAAGTGAGTTCGCGTATTGGATTGTCGTCGCCTGCCAAGCTCTACAGCGGTACAACCCAGTTATTCAATGAAATACGTGATGAGCATCAGCAAGATGCCGTGCATTGTGTTCTGGTTGATGAATGTCAGTTTCTGACACGAGATCAAGTGCTGGCGTTATCAGACGTCGTTGACGAATTAGATATTCCAGTATTGTGTTATGGCTTACGTACTGATTTTCGGGGCGAATTATTTGGAGGCAGCCAATATTTATTGGCGTGGTCAGACAAATTAGTGGAATTAAAAACTATTTGTTTCTGTGGCCGTAAGGCAAGTATGGTGTTGCGCCTTGATCAGGAAGGTCGTCCCTATAACCAGGGGGAGCAAGTAGTTATCGGCGGTAATGAACGTTATGTGTCGGTTTGCCGGAAGCATTACAAAGAAGCGTTACAAAACGGCTCTCTACAAGGCATCCAGAGCGTATAACAACAATCACGAAGGGGGCAGAGTGACCTGCCTCTAATATCGCTGTGGAATGTGTTGTGCTGTGATATTAAAAAACAGATATAAAAAAACCCGCCGAAGCGGGTTTTTTATTAGGCATTAACAATTAAGCGGTTTTCTTCGCTTTTTTGTCAGCTTTAGCAGCTGGAGCAGCTTCTTTAGCAGGAGCAGCTTCGTTGCCTTCTGAGAATTCACGACCGTAGAAGGTATCCATCAGAATTTGTTTCAGTTCAGAGATCAGCGGGTAACGCGGGTTAGCACCGGTACACTGGTCATCGAACGCATCTTCAGACAGTTTATCAACGTGAGCCAGGAAGTCAGCTTCCTGAACACCAGCTTCACGGATGGACTTAGGAATACCCAGTTCAGCCTTGATGCTGTCAAGCCATGCCAGCAGTTTCTCAATCTTAGCGGCAGTACGGTCGCCCGGTGCGCTCAGACCCAGATGGTCTGCGATTTCAGCATAACGACGACGCGCTTGTGGGCGGTCATACTGGCTGAATGCAGTTTGCTTAGTTGGGTTGTCATTCGCGTTATAACGGATAACGTTGGAAATCAACAGGGCGTTCGCCAGACCGTGAGGAATGTGGAACTGTGAACCCAGTTTGTGAGCCATTGAGTGACACACACCCAAGAAGGCGTTCGCAAACGCGATACCCGCGATGGTCGCAGCGTTATGTACACGCTCACGAGCAACTGGGTTTTTAGAGCCTTCGTTGTAAGATGCTGGCAGGTTTTCTTTCAGCAGTTTCAGTGCTTGCAGAGCCTGACCGTCAGAGAATTCGCTCGCCAGTACGGAAACGTAAGCTTCCAGTGCGTGGGTCACTGCATCCAGACCACCGAATGCGCACAGGGACTTAGGCATATCCATCACCAGGTTGGCATCAACAATCGCCATATCTGGAGTCAGAGCATAGTCAGCCAGTGGGTATTTCTGACCTGTTGCATCATCAGTTACAACCGCAAACGGAGTCACTTCTGAACCTGTACCGGAAGTGGTAGTAACTGCGATCATTTTCGCTTTTACGCCCATTTTCGGGAACTTGTAGATACGCTTACGGATGTCCATGAAGCGCAGTGCCAGTTCTTCGAAGTGAGTTTCTGGGTGCTCGTACATAACCCACATGATTTTCGCAGCATCCATCGGGGAACCGCCGCCCAGCGCGATAATCACGTCTGGTTTGAAGGAGTTCGCCAGCTCAGCACCTTTACGTACTACGGACAGAGTTGGATCAGCTTCTACTTCGAAGAAGACTTCGGTTTCAACGCCAGCTGCTTTCAGAACAGAAGTGATCTGGTCTGCATAACCGTTGTTGAACAAGAAACGGTCGGTAACGATCATCGCACGTTTGTGACCATCAGTAATCACTTCGTCCAGCGCGATTGGCAGAGAGCCACGGCGGAAGTAGATAGATTTCGGAAGTTTATGCCACAACATGTTCTCAGCTCGCTTAGCAACGGTTTTCTTGTTGATCAGGTGCTTAGGACCCACGTTCTCAGAGATGGAGTTACCACCCCATGAACCACAACCCAGAGTCAGGGAAGGCGCGAGTTTAAAGTTGTACAGGTCACCGATACCACCCTGAGAAGCCGGGGTGTTGATCAGGATACGTGCAGTCTTCATTTTGTCGCCGAAGTGCTTAACGCGCTCTGGCTGGTTGTCCTGGTCGGTGTACAGACAAGAGGTATGACCGATACCACCCATCTCAACCAATTTCTCAGCTTTAACGACAGCATCTTCGAAGCTCTTAGCACGGTACATAGCCAGAGTTGGGGACAGTTTTTCGTGAGCAAACGGCTCAGATTCGTCAACAACACTAACTTCACCAATCAGAATCTTGGTGTCAGCTGGAACGGTGAAGCCTGCCAGTTCAGCAATTTTAGTTGCTGGCTGACCAACGATAGCTGCGTTCAGTGCGCCGTTTTTCAGGATGATGTCCTGTACAGCTTTCAACTCTTTACCCTGCAGCATGTAGCCGCCGTGGGATGCAAAACGATCGCGCACTGCGTTATAAGCAGAGTCAACAACGATAACTGATTGCTCAGAAGCACAGATTACGCCGTTATCGAAGGTTTTGGACATCAGGATAGAAGCAACAACACGTTTGATGTCAGCAGTTTCGTCAACAACAACAGGGGTGTTACCTGCGCCAACGCCGATTGCTGGTTTACCGGAGCTGTATGCTGCTTTAACCATGCCTGGACCACCAGTTGCCAGAATCATGTTGATATCTGGGTGGTGCATCAGTGCGTTAGAAAGCTCAACAGATGGCTGGTCAATCCAACCGATCAGGTCTTTAGGTGCACCGGCAGCGATCGCAGCTTGCAGAACAATGTCTGCTGCTTTGTTGGTCGCGTCTTTTGCACGTGGGTGTGGAGAGAAGATGATTGCGTTACGAGTCTTCAAGCTGATCAGAGATTTAAAGATAGCCGTTGAAGTTGGGTTAGTCGTAGGCACGATACCGCAGATGATGCCGATTGGCTCAGCGATGGTGATAGTCCCGAAAGTGTGGTCTTCATCCAACACACCGCAGGTTTTCTCATCTTTATAGGCGTTGTAGATATACTCAGAAGCAAAGTGGTTTTTGATCACTTTATCTTCAATGATACCCATGCCAGATTCGGCAACGGCCAGTTTCGCGAGAGGGATTCGAGCATCAGCGGCAGCCAGAGCGGCGGCGCGGAAGATTTTATCAACTTGCTCTTGAGTAAAGTTGGCATATTCACGCTGGGCTTTCTTGACGCGCTCTACGAGTGCGTTAAGTTCAGCGACATTAGTTACAGCCATAATGCTCTCCTGATAAATGTTAAACTCTTTTAGTAAATGAGCTGCTCGAGACGACAGTATAGTCAGCGGGCAACAGCTTGCGTAAAAGACGGGCCACGACTATCCAAAAACTTCCCAAAACATCTTGCTGATTTACTAAAAGAGCCTTATCGAAAAACCTATTCATCGTGTGAATCATATGCTCTTCAGATGCATCCAAGAGTACTCACTTCTGAGTAGGTTTTTTGTGATGTAAATCACATAATTCTAAGGCTGACTCCATTCAGCACGACAGATTCAGGTTATTGATAAGTCTTTAAAATTTTCGTCACAACGATAGCAAAACAAATTACCATATTTTCAACATGTGAGTAACAATATCGTTTAATCTCGCATTTACTTATAAAAGTAGTTATCTATGCTAAGAAAGTGCGTAGCGCTAGCACCTGTTTTCCATTACATTACGCCGGCCTTTGCTACTTTATTTGCGGAGTTTTGAGTGGCTCAATCCTTGTTCGATTTGCCAACCTATTTTAAGTTCTTTATTGGCTTGTTCGCGCTGGTTAACCCAGTGGGTATCATTCCAGTTTTCATCAGTATGACCAGCTACCAAACGGCGTTGGCGCGGAATAAAACAAACCTTACCGCGAATCTGTCGGTAGCGATTATTTTGTGGACCTCGCTCTTCCTCGGCGACGGTATTCTGCAATTATTTGGTATATCAATAGATTCCTTCCGTATTGCTGGCGGTATCCTGGTGGTCACCATCGCGATGTCGATGATCAGCGGTAAACTAGGGGAAGATAAACAGAACAAACAAGAAAAATCGGAAAGTGCTATCCGTGAAAGTGTTGGTGTAGTGCCATTGGCCTTACCGTTAATGGCAGGCCCAGGTGCAATCAGTTCCACCATCGTTTGGGGCACGCGTTACCATAGTTGGAATTATTTAATCGGTTTTACGATAGCTATTGCACTCTTTGCTTTCTGTTGCTGGCTGGTATTCCGCCTTGCGCCATTGCTAGTACGCCTGCTTGGGCAAACCGGTATCAACGTCATTACTCGTATTATGGGGTTGTTATTGATGGCTCTGGGAATTGAATTTATTGTGACGGGCCTGAAAACTATCTTCCCAGGACTATTAAGTTAGTTCTGCTGAAACTTACATTTGAAAAAGCAGAATAACGATTCTGCTTTTTTTTTGTTAGCTTCTTACCATTCGCTTATTTTACGTTCATTTTTTCTATTACCCATAAGAAAATCTTTCATAAGAAAATGCTTTGGAAACCGGGCATTATCGGTCTTCATCTTTGTCTGCTGTACATAAAACTGACAATTAATTCGTTATTTAACTCACACTATACAATGATACTTGCTGCGGCTTTATTGAAATGATATTAGTTAATCAAGCAGTCTTGCAGATGAATGTGCTAAAAAAACAACCAATTGTTAAATTTTTGTAAATTAAGGTGTGGTGCTGCAACGGTATGCGGTTGCTAGTCGAATAGTTACCATTATCTTTTTATTTTTTAGTGTGTTAACTCGATAACCTCTACCAGTGTATGACCATGAAAAAACCGACTCTACTTATATAAAAGAGAAATGGTTAACAAATTTGCAAATTGTATTGGCGAGCATCAGATGCTTTTGATACTTTCCGGGCAACACAATTATCTGAAAAATGTTTCATTTACAGACGACTCATCAAATTCAACCTCGGAACAGGGTAGGTTGATAAAGAATCGACGGAGCAGGGCGCCACAAAGAGCGTCCCCCAAATAAAGTCGGTGATAGCAAGCAATAACAGAAGTAAAGCCTGGCAGTCGCATAACGCTCTTGTGCTGTTAAGGAACCCCAAGGGGAAGAGGCTGGCTTTCGGGTCAGTAATTATAATGAGTGGAGTATCAACACAATGTCCATCATCACAAAAAAAAGTCTGATAGCAGCAAGTATTTTAACCGCGCTAATCGTTGGTAACGTTGCCAAGGCGGCAGATGTTCCAGCTGGTGTTCAATTGGCAGAAAAGCAAACGCTGATTCGTAACAACGGCGCAGAGCCACAGTCACTTGACCCGAACAAAATTGAAGGTGTTCCTGAGTCAAACGTCAGCCGCGATCTCTTTGAAGGTCTGCTGATTACCTCCCCAACTGACGGACATCCGGTCCCGGGTGTAGCAGAATCCTGGGATAACAAAGATTTTAAAGTTTGGACTTTCCATCTGCGTAAAGACGCAAAATGGTCCAATGGCGACCCGGTTACCGCGCAAGATTTCGTCTATAGCTGGCAGCGTTTGGTTGATCCAAATACCGCTTCTCCATATGCAAGCTATCCGCAATATGGTCATATCGTTAACGTTGATGAAATCATCGAAGGTAAGAAAAAACCAAGCGAGCTGGGCGTTAAAGCCATTGACGACCATACACTGGAAGTGACTTTGAGTGAGCCAGTTCCTTACTTCTACAAACTGCTGGTTAACCCAGCGATGTCACCGGTAAACAAAACCGCCATCGAGAAGTTTGGTGAGAAGTGGACTCAGCCTGCAAACATTGTCTCTAACGGTGCATTTAAACTGAAAGACTGGGTTGTTAACGAACGTATCGTGATGGAGCGTAATACCAATTACTGGAATAACGCTAAGACGGTCATTAACCAGATTACCTACCTGCCAATTTCTTCTGAAGTTACCGATGTTAACCGCTATCGCAGCGGTGAAATCGACATGACATATAACAACCTGCCAATTGAGTTGTTCCAGAAACTGAAGAAAGAAATCCCAACAGAAGTTCATGTTGATCCGTACCTGTGTACTTACTACTACGAAATCAACAACCAGAAAGCTCCGTTCACAGATGCACGAGTTCGTACCGCGCTGAAACTGGGTCTGGATCGCGACATCATCGTGAATAAAGTCAAAGCACAGGGCGACCTGCCTGCTTACGGTTATACCCCTCCTTATACTGATGGCGCGAAACTGACTAAACCTGAATGGTTTGGCTGGACGCAAGAAAAACGCAACGAAGAAGCTAAGAAGTTGCTGGCTGAAGCGGGCTACACCAAAGACAAACCACTGACTTTCGACTTGCTGTACAACACATCTGATCTGCATAAAAAACTGGCTATTGCAGCAGCATCTATCTGGCAGAAAAATCTCGGCGTGAACGTGAAGCTGGTAAACCAGGAGTGGAAAACCTTCCTGGATACTCGTCACCAGGGTAACTACGATGTAGCGCGTGCTGGCTGGTGTGCTGACTACAACGAACCGACTTCTTTCTTGAATACAATGCTCTCTTCAAGCTCTATGAACACCGCGCATTATAAGAGCCCGGCATTCGACGCCATTATGGCTGAGTCTTTGAAAGCGACAAATGAAGCACAACGCAGCGCGTCGTACGACAAGGCTGAGCAGCAACTGGGTAAAGATTCTGCAATCGTTCCGGTTTATTACTATGTGAACGCCCGTCTGGTGAAACCATGGGTTGGCGGTTATACCGGTAAAGACCCGATGGATAATATCTATACTAAAGATATGTATATCATCAAACATTAATGGCAATTCGTGGGGCAGGGCGTAGAACGCTCTTGCCCCATCGTGTCTTATTTCATACTTCTTAAAGGCACACGCCAGAAGGTACGGGCAATGTTGAAATTTATTCTACGTCGTTGTCTGGAAGCAATTCCGACACTCTTTATTCTAATAACGATTTCTTTCTTTATGATGCGTTTGGCTCCGGGAAGTCCTTTTACCAGTGAGCGCGCGCTTCCGCCTGAAGTTATGGCAAACATCGAAGCGAAATATCATTTAAACGATCCGATCACGACCCAGTATTTCAGCTATTTGAAGCAACTGGCCCACGGTGACTTTGGCCCTTCATTTAAATATAAAGACTATTCAGTTAATGATTTGGTCGCTTCAAGCTTCCCTGTTTCTGCCAAATTAGGCGCAGCTGCATTTATCTTTGCTGTGGTCTTAGGTGTTTTTGCCGGGGTTATTGCTGCACTGAATCAAAATACCAAATGGGATTATGCTGTTATGGGGGTTGCCATGACCGGGGTCGTTATCCCCAGTTTCGTGGTCGCGCCGCTATTAGTTCTGATATTTGCTATCACGCTAAAATGGCTACCCGGGGGCGGATGGAACGGCGGTGCCATTCAATACATGATCCTACCGATGGTTGCATTATCTTTGGCCTATATCGCCAGTATCGCGCGTATTACTCGTGGCTCAATGATTGAAGTCCTGCACTCTAACTTTATCCGCACTGCACGCGCTAAAGGGTTACCGATGCACCGCATTATTTTGCGCCACGCATTGAAACCTGCACTGTTACCTGTGTTGTCTTACTTAGGCCCAGCCTTCGTTGGTATCATCACAGGCTCTATGGTTATTGAAACTATCTATGGGTTACCCGGTATTGGTCAGTTGTTCGTAAACGGGGCGTTGAACCGTGATTACTCTCTGGTTCTGAGTCTCACCATTTTGGTGGGTGCGCTAACTATTCTGTTTAACGCGATTGTTGACGTGCTCTACGCCGTTATCGATCCGAAAATCCGTTACTGATACTGGAGTTCGCCATGATGTTGAGTAATAAAAACAGCGAGGCGCTGGAAAACTTCACTGAAAAACTGGAAGTGGAAGGTCGTAGCCTTTGGCAGGATGCGCGTCGCCGTTTTATGCATAACCGTGCTGCGGTTGCCAGTCTGATTGTGTTGGCGCTTATCGCACTGTTCGTGACTTTTGCACCGATGCTGTCGCAGTTTAGTTATTTTGATACCGACTGGGGAATGATGTCGGCCGCACCTGATATGGAATCAGGCCACTACTTCGGTACCGACTCCTCGGGTCGTGATTTACTCGTTCGTGTGGCTATCGGTGGTCGTATCTCGCTGATGGTTGGCGTAGCTGCGGCACTTGTTGCGGTAATCGTTGGGACTTTATACGGTTCTATGGCGGGTTATCTGGGCGGCAAAACCGACTCCGTGATGATGCGTTTGCTGGAAATCCTTAACTCCTTCCCGTTTATGTTCTTCGTTATTCTGTTGGTCACCTTCTTTGGGCAAAACATCCTGCTGATTTTTGTCGCCATCGGGATGGTCTCCTGGCTGGATATGGCGCGTATTGTACGTGGCCAAACGCTGAGTCTGAAACGTAAAGAGTTCATCGAAGCCGCTCAGGTTGGAGGGGTGTCTACCGCCAATATCGTGGTTCGTCACATTGTGCCAAACGTACTGGGTGTCGTAGTAGTTTACGCTTCACTGTTGGTGCCGAGCATGATCCTGTTCGAATCTTTCCTGAGCTTCCTCGGTCTGGGTACGCAAGAACCATTAAGTAGCTGGGGTGCATTGCTGAGTGATGGTGCAAACTCGATGGAAGTTTCACCGTGGCTGCTGATGTTCCCGGCAGGCTTCCTCGTCATTACCCTGTTTTGTTTTAACTTTATCGGCGATGGCCTGCGTGATGCCCTCGACCCGAAAGATCGTTAAGGAGTGCCGCAATGAGCACAATTGAAAATCCTGCGGTGGTTACTCCACTGAGCCAGACTTCTACGTTGTTAGACGTAAAAGATCTGCGAGTCACCTTTGGTACACCAGACGGTGATGTTACTGCGGTAAACGATCTGAATTTCAGCCTGCGAGCCGGTGAAACACTAGGCATCGTGGGTGAATCCGGTTCCGGTAAATCGCAAACAGCCTTCGCTTTGATGGGCTTGCTGGCAGCGAATGGCCGTATCGGCGGGTCTGCTAAATTCAATGGTAAAGAAATTCTTAATCTGCCGGAAAACCAACTCAACCGCCTGCGTGCGGAGCAGATTTCGATGATTTTCCAGGACCCAATGACGTCGCTGAACCCTTACATGCGTGTTGGGGAGCAGTTGATGGAAGTGCTGATGTTGCACAAAAAATTGGGTAAAGCAGAAGCATTTGAAGAATCTGTTCGTATGCTTGATGCGGTTAAAATGCCTGAAGCACGTAAGCGTATGCGGATGTTCCCACATGAGTTTTCCGGGGGTATGCGTCAGCGCGTGATGATTGCAATGGCGCTGCTGTGCCGTCCTAAATTGCTGATTGCGGATGAACCCACCACGGCGTTGGACGTGACTGTTCAGGCGCAAATCATGACGTTACTCAACGAGCTTAAGCGCGAATTTAACACCGCGATTATCATGATCACCCACGATCTGGGTGTTGTGGCGGGGATCTGCGACAAAGTACTGGTGATGTATGCCGGACGTACGATGGAATATGGTCAGGCGCGGGACGTGTTTTATAACCCGGTTCATCCTTATTCTATCGGCCTGCTTAATGCGGTACCGCGTCTGGATGCCGAAGGCGAATCATTACTAACGATTCCTGGTAACCCACCAAACCTGCTGCGTTTGCCGAAGGGTTGTCCGTTCCAGCCACGTTGCCCGCACGCCATGGAAATTTGTAATACGGCTCCGCCACTGGAGCAATTTGGTGAAGGCCGCTTGCGCGCCTGCTTTAAACCGGTGGAGGAATTAGTATGAACGCAGTAACTGAAGAGAAAAAAGTTCTCTTAGAGATAGCCGACCTCAAGGTTCACTTTGATATCAAAGACGGCAAGCAGTGGTTCTGGCAACCGTCCAAAACGCTGAAAGCCGTCGATGGTGTTACGCTGCGTTTATATGAAGGTGAAACGCTGGGTGTGGTAGGGGAATCGGGTTGCGGGAAATCGACTTTTGCTCGTGCCATTATCGGTCTGGTAAAAGCAACCGAAGGCCGAGTGGCCTGGTTGGGTAAAGATTTGCTGGGCATGAATCCGCAAGAGTGGCGCGACGTACGTAGCGACATTCAGATGATTTTCCAGGACCCGCTGGCCTCATTAAACCCGCGTATGAACATTGGCGATATTATCGCAGAGCCGCTGCGCACCTATCATCCGAAAATGTCGCGTCAGGAAGTCCGTGACCGTGTGAAAGCGATGATGATGAAAGTTGGTTTGCTACCAAACCTCATCAACCGTTATCCGCATGAGTTTTCAGGTGGCCAGTGTCAGCGTATCGGTATTGCTCGTGCGCTAATTCTTGAACCAAAATTGATCATCTGTGACGAACCAGTTTCGGCGCTGGACGTGTCGATTCAGGCACAAGTGGTAAATCTGCTGCAAAAGCTGCAACGTGAAATGGGGCTGTCACTTATCTTCATCGCGCATGATTTGGCGGTGGTAAAACACATTTCAGACCGTGTTCTGGTGATGTATTTAGGCCATGCGGTTGAGTTGGGCACCTATGACGAGGTGTACCATAATCCACTGCACCCTTACACCAAAGCGTTGATGTCCGCAGTACCCATTCCTGACCCGGATCTCGAGAAAAACAAAGTTATCCAGTTGTTGGAAGGGGAATTACCGTCACCGATTAACCCGCCGTCAGGTTGCGTATTCCGCACTCGTTGCCCAATTGCCGGGCCGGAATGTGCTAAAACACGACCGGTGTTGGAAGGCAGCTTCCGACATGCTGTTTCCTGTCTTAAGGTAGACCCGCTATAATCTCGCAGGGCTGGCATGACGCCAGCCCTTTTTATAGGCGAGGCTTTTTGTGACAGGGAAAAAAATTTCTTTCCGACAGCGCTGTTATCGCACCTTATTTGATCAGCGTACCCTTTCAGGGCGCCGCTCTGAAGCGATATGGGGCCTGCTGGCACTGCTCAGTGTCATCACCGTTTTTATCGAATCCAGCATTGGTAACCAGGTTACATTCACGCCCACTCAGTGGCGTTGGTTTATCGCCATCGAAATTGGTTTTACCCTTGTTTTCACCGTTGAATATTTATTGCGCGTCTTGACCTGGCCCAGGCCGGTAGATTATGTATTCAGTTTCTGGGGCTTTATCGATCTGGCGACGATTTTGCCGCTCTATGTTTTGTGGCTTTGGCCAGAACTTGCCATTCATTATTTCTTCGCCTGGCGAGCCATGCGTGCCATTCGCGTTTTACGCATCCTGAAATTGCTACGCTTAATGCCTGCGTTAAACAGTTTATGGCGTGCGGTAGTGAATGCGCGTCATCAGCTGATCATCTTCTATGCGTTTATAGCCATTGTGTTAGTGACGGCTGGCGCACTGATGTATAGCATTGAAGGTGCGGTGAATGGTTTCACAAGTCTGGGAGTAAGTGTTTATTGGGCAGTTGTGACGGTCGCGACTGTCGGTTACGGTGATATTACACCGCATACGTCTTTAGGACGGCTGGTGGCTTCGTTGTTAATCCTGATTGGCTACTCGGTCATCGCAATTCCGACCGGGATTTTAACTGCGCAAATGACGGCAGAGTTGCAGCGCAAACGACTTGAACGAAAGTGCTCACATTGCCATCAGCAGGACCATGAAGTTAATGCGCTGTTTTGTAAATCGTGCGGGGCGGAACTACCGACAATCGGTGAGAAATAGCGCGGCAGAGCCGCGCTATAACGCTTATTCGCGCCAGAGGATATGGCAGAGTTTGTGATCTTTTTCGCGGCACAGCAGCACGCGGGCAAAGATATCATTGAGTTCACCGCCGTCGGTGTCGGCAAGGCCAATCACCACTTCGGCGAAGAAATCAGGATTCAGGTCAAAATCCACATGCTCCTGCCAGTCTTCGGCTGGGTCAAACAGCTCAGCACCGCCGCGTTCTTCAAATTGAAGGTTGAATAAAATCACATCTGCCGGGTCGAGGTTATCTACCGCCAGTTCAAGAAAAATATCGTAGGCCTGCTCAAGTGTTTCATCTTCTGTCAGGCGGTTGTTCAGATCCATGTCTATTTCCACTTATCGAGTGCTGATGCGCCACGTTTTACAGCAACGGGCTAAAGAAGTAAAACAGTCGCTCTACCACGCGCTGCCACATCGGTCGCTTTACCCACAAACGCTGGTCAACCAACCGTGAGCGGGAGATATAATCGTCCTGCACGGCGGCAAGATCGCTGGCAAAACCGGAGTCGTCTATTACCAGGGTTATCTCGAAATTGAGCCACAAACTGCGCATATCCAGATTCACCGTTCCCACCAGGCTTAGTTGCCCATCGACCAGTACGCTCTTGGTATGCAACAACCCGCCTTCGAATTGATAAATCTTCACTCCAGCAGCCAGCAGTTCGGTAAAGAATGCGCGGCTTGCCCAACCCACCAGAACGGAATCATTTTTGCGTGGAATGATAATGCTTACGTCAACACCTCGTTGTGCAGCCGTACAAATTGCGTGTAGCAAATCATCGCTGGGCACGAAATAAGGGGTCGTCATAATCAAATATTCACGTGCGGCATAAACCGAGGTTAATAGTGCCTGGTGAATTAAGTCTTCAGGGAAACCAGGGCCGGACGCAATGGTGTGAATGGTGTGCCCCGTCGCTTCTTCAAACGGCATGATATTCGCATCTGGAGAGGGCGGCAGAATACGTTTGCCGGTTTCAATTTCCCAGTCGCAGGAATAGACAATCCCCATGGCTGTTGCGACAGGGCCTTCCATGCGCGCCATCAAATCGACCCATTGACCGACGCCTGCATCTTGTTTAAAGAAGCGCGGGTCGACGAGGTTCATACTACCGGTGTAGGCGATGTAATTATCAATCATCACCATTTTACGGTGCTGGCGTAAATCCATGCGCCTAAGGAACACGCGCATCAGATTTACTTTGAGCGCTTCGACAACTTCCACGCCTGCATTGCGCATCATGTTAGCCCATGGGCTGCGGAAGAATGCAACGCTTCCAGCGGAGTCGAGCATTAAGCGGCAATGAATGCCTCGACGAGCGGCGGCCATCAGTGACTCCGCTACTTGATCGGCTAAACCACCGGGCTGCCAGATGTAAAACACCATCTCGATGTTATGGCGAGCCAGTTGAATATCACGAATCAAGGCATGCATTGTTTCGTCAGAAGTGGTGAGCAACTGGAGCTGATTGCCTTTTACGCCACCAATCCCCTGGCGGCGTTCGCACAGTTGGAACAGTGACCTGGCAACTTCACTATTATCTTCGGCGAAGATATGTTTGCAGCTTTTAAGATCGTTCAACCATTTGGCGGTGGAAGGCCACATGGCGCGCGCGCGTTCGGCACGGCGCTTGCCCAGATGTAATTCACCAAATGAGAGATAGGCGATTATCCCGACCAACGGAAGAATATAAATAATCAGCAGCCATGCCATAGCGGAGGGAACTGCACGACGTTTCATTAAAATTCGTAGCGTCACGCCAGCAATTAGCAGCCAGTAACCTAAAAATATCAGCCAACTAACGACTGTATAGAAGGTTGTCATAGTTCAATAATCCTTTAGAAACCGTATGCTTTTGAGTTTACGCACAACTGCCAAAGGTTGACACTAAAACTAATCGTAAAACGGCTGGCCTGGAAGGAAGAAGACACTATAATGGCGCGTCTTACATGTAACCAGGGTCGTAAAAATGAGGCGTAGTAGAACTGAGGTCGGACGGTGGCGTATGCTTCGTCAGACACAACGGCGCAGATCGCGTTGGCTGGAAGGTCAGTCACGCCGCAACATGCGTATTCACGCCATCAGAAAGTGCCAGGCAAACCGCCAACGTAATTCATTGCTGTTTGCCATTCACGATCAATGGGCGTCGTAAAGAAAAGGGCACCGCTTGCGGTGCCCAGTATCATTTTCCCCAAACTGTAATCCTCCCGCAAAATCTCACTTACCCTTCTTTATAATCTAAAAAATAGTCGTCCATTTTTCGGTTGTCTTAGGCATAGTCAAAGCGCCAGTATCCTCTGCATAAAGTAGAAAACAGAGGAAAGAAGATGGAAGCCACAGTACGGCATCAACAGAGCAAACTATTGTTACTGGCTAATGTATGGGGGAATCTGGAATATAACCCAGTGATTAAAGGTGTTCAGCCATGAAAGTGAATGATATTGCTCAATGCGATACCTGGTATCATGCTCTGGTGGCTCGTGCATCAGACTATACCGGTGTCTTTTTTGTTGGTGTAAAAACAACGGGTGTATTTTGCATTTCTACCTGCCGTGCGCGTAAACCCAAACGGGAAAATGTCGAGTTCTACGATGACATTAAATCGGTATTGAATGCGGGTTTTCGCCCATGCAAAATTTGCCGCCCGACTGAAAATGCCTGCACAGCACCGCAGGTGGTCGAACAGGCAATCAGTCTGCTTCGTGTTGACCCCAAAGCCCGCGTCACTGACTGGCAACTCCGCCAGCAAAACATCAGCCCGGAACGAGTACGCCGTTGGTTTATACAAAATCATGGTATGACCTTTCAAGCCTACCAGCGCATGCTGCGGGTAAATACGGCACTGCAAGAACTGAAAGGTGGGCGCACAACGACAGATGTCGCTTTCGACAGTGGCTATGAATCGCTAAGTGGATTTGGGTACACCTGCAAAAAACTCACGGGTAGCGCACCCAGTGAGACTGCGCAGGTTATTTTGATTCACCGCATCACGACGCCAATCGGCCCGATGTTTGTCTGTGCGACGGAGCAAGGAGTATGCCTGCTGGAGTTCGTTGACCGACGGATGTTGGAGAGTGAATTCAGTGAGTTGCAGACACGCCTGAAGGCAAAAATAATCGCCGGTGAAAATGCTCATACTCGCCAGGCGGAAAGAGAGATTACGGAATATTTCTCTGGTGCTCGACACAATTTCACGCTAACGCTTGATACTCCCGGCAGTGCATTTCAGCAATCGGTTTGGCAGCATTTGCAAAATGTCCCTTATGGCGCGACCGATCATTATCAGGGGCTGGCTGAAAAAATGGGTAATCCCGCAGCCGTACGTGCTGTGGCGGGGGCGAACGGAGCCAATCGTATTGCGATTGTGATCCCGTGCCATCGAATCATTGGTAAAGATGGTTCATTAACTGGTTATGGTGGCGGCCTGGCACGTAAAAAATGGCTTATTGAACATGAAAGGAAATTTGTTAGCGGGGGGTAGCCTGGATAAAAAGGCACGACTCATTAGCATATTAAAGCCGTGCTTTTTTGATAATTATTTGAATTAAAATACTTTTTTGTATGGTTTTATCGCAACTTGCTTATACACACCCGCTGCGTTGTAAGGGTCCGCATCAGCCCAAGCTTGGGCATCTTCCTGTGAATCAAACTCAGCAATGACCGTTGAACCGGTAAAACCCGCCGCCCCTGGGTCGTTACTATCGACGGCTGGCATTGGCCCTGCCGTTAACAGGCGACCCTCATCACGTAACAGTTGTAGCCGTGCCAGATGGGCAGGGCGCACGGCCAGGCGCTTTTCGAGAGAGTCGGCATTATCTTCCGCATAAATGACATACAGCACGTGCAGCACTCCTTATTGATATGAGATATGTAAAATACGGTAAGTGAATGGAGCTAAGACTGCAATTGAAAGATAAACAAGATGTTAAATCACGGCGAAGAATGAGGGAAAATCCAGCATCTGGCAGGAAAATGAGCAAGTTTATTCGATGCGTTGTTGAATATGATTGTTATTTGCATTTAAAATTAATGCCTGTTTAAGATACCTAAGCCATTATGACGTCAATGACCCTTGATTTACCTCGCCGCTTTCCGTGGCCGACCGCACTCTCTGTCGTGCTACATGGCGCTGTAGTTGCGGGGTTGCTCTATACCTCGGTACATCAGGTTATTGAGTTGCCAGCACTTGCGCCGCCAATCAGCATCACTATGGTTACCCCGGCTGAGCTCGAACCGCCACAGCCTGAAGTAGTGCAGCCACCACCAGAACCGGTAGCGGAACCTGAGCCTGAACCGATTCCTGAGCCGCCAAAAGAAGCGCCGGTAGTCATTCATAAGCCAGAGCCGAAACCAAAGCCAAAACCAAAACCAAAGCCGGTGAAAAAGGTTGAACAACCGAAGCGTGACGTTAAGCCGGTTGAGCCGCGCCAGACAACACCTGTGACTAACACTGCCCCTGCACGCCCGGCACCGGTGGCAAAAACCGCCCCGGTAGCGTCGGCTGCACCGGTTGCGACAGGGCCGCGCGCGCTTAGTCGTAATTCACCGCAGTATCCTGCCCGCGCCCATGCGTTGCGGATTGAAGGCAAAGTGCGCGTGAAATTCGATGTGGGTGCTGATGGTAGTGTCAGCAATGTGACGGTACTTTCTGCACAACCAGCCAACATGTTCGAGCGCGAAGTGAAAATGGCGATGAAAAAATGGCGTTACGAAAGTGGTAAGCCAGGGCAGGGTTTGATTGTCAACGTTGTGTTCAAGCTTAACGGCGGGACAACGATGGAGTAACCAAACTCCTCGCAGCAATAAAAACGGAACCCATGGGTTCCGTTTTTATTGCTTAATAAGAAATGCTTACATAAACGTATAACTCAAATTCACACCCACGCCATAATTGCGCCCCGGTGCGGGTTCATAGTAGCGGCCGTTACCTTCATTAACGATAACGGAGCCGACATACTCGCGGTCAAATAAGTTATCGACGCGTCCCCAAACATCCAACAGCCAGCTTTCCTGAATACGAAGTTTATAGCCAGTGTTAAGGGAGGCTACAGTGTAAGCTGGTGCTTGCGCGGTATTCTCATCATTGGCCTGAATATCACTCATATAACGCACATCCGCTCCCGCATAGAAACCTTCTGGTGGCGCGTATTCAAGCGAAGCGTATCCCATATTTTGCGCGATGCCGGGGATGCGATTACCTTCGCAGTTATCATCTCCACAGGTGTTGCTGCGGTAGATTGCATCCAGATACGTCCACGCCATTTTCACACGCCAGTCGTAACCCAGTTGACTATCGGCAGAAAGCTCCACACCACGCCGACGCGTTTCACCCGCATTTTTGTAGGTGGTACGCCCGCCGCTACTTTGGTCGGCAACAATTTCATCGTCGGTATCTGTCTGGAACACTGCTGCGGTCAGCAAGCTATTGCCAACACGCGTTTTACTGCCGACTTCCAGGGTATCGCTGGTGGAAGGTTTTAAACCGAAATTTAAACCAGATTGGCCGTTGTCGCGATACGAGAGTTCGTTAATGGTCGGCGTTTCAAAGCCACGACCCGCTGATGCATAAACATTCCACGCCTCAGTCAGTGCGTATTTCAATGCCGCAGCAGGCAACCATTTGTGATAGCTGGCATCTCCGCTGTCATCACCATTTACACCAGTGATGTACTGATCATTTGAATCGAAGTAAACCGAACTAAAACGGATACCCGCATCAAGACTCAGTTTATCGGTGAGCTGCCATGCGGTTTGCAAATAAGGATCCACGTTCCACATGAGATTGCGTTCGTCACGGCGCAGACTGCCTTTCTCACCCAGCACTGTAGAGCCATTTTCCACGACAAAGTTTTCATATCCTTTGCGCTTTTCTGACAGGGTTTCGTAATCAAGCCCGGTGGTTAACGTCACAGGAATGGACAGCAGGTTGCCACGGTGTGTCCAGCGCGAATCTATACCCTGATAGTGGCGTGAAAGTTCAATGACACCGCCAGGATGTGTCGGGTTTAACTGCGGAACGACGGGAATTGACTGGTATTGCGTGGTTTCACGCACACCTGCATACATCATTACACTCAGGTCATCGCTGGCCGTTAACTGGCGGTCATAACGCAGTCCTGCCTGAGTTTGTTTTGTTGTCTTTCGTGTATTGTATTGTTCGGCGCGTGGTGCCTGAGTGGGATTATCGCGCCATTCCTGCTCGGTTAAACCGCCCGGATCATTGGCATCAATATCTACGCTATTTAGCAGTAGCGTTAGTTTACTGGCTTCATTGAGGCGTACACCCAACTTAGCGTTGCCGAGATTTTTTTGCGCACTGCTGTGGTCGCGATAACCATGCGTGGTGAAACGCGAAGCGGAAACAGCATAATCGACATCGCCTGCTTGTGTACCATCACCGGTTGCGCCTGTCGCTTTAATGCTGTTGCGCCAGCTTCCGAAACTGCCGTAATAGCTGCTGGCTTCAAAGGTCGGCGGTTGTGTCCCGGTTGTGGTGCTGACATTAATTACGCCACCCGACGCGTTGCCATACAACGCCGAGAACGGGCCGCGCAACACCTCAACGCTTTCAACGCTATTGATATCGATATTCGAGGTTTGCCCCTGCCCGTCGGGCATGGTGGCGGGAATACCGTCTACATACATTCGGATCCCGCGCACACCGTAAGTCGAGCGCGATCCAAATCCGCGAACCGAAAGTTGTAAATCTTGCGCATAGTTCTGGCGATTCTGAACCTGAAGCCCCGGCACGCTGCTCAGGCTTTCTGAAAGATTAACGCGTGGTGCCGCCTGGCGCATATCATCGCCATTGACGACACTTACCGCTGCTGGCGTGTCCAGTTCGGAAATCGTGCCTTGTGTTGCGGTAACGACCATCGTGTCTTCGGCAGCAAGTACTGGAAGGGCAAAAGACGAAAGGGCCGGGACTAGTATCAGTGGAAGATAAATCTTTCCATGGTGCACAATTTTCATCAGACATTTTCACTGGTGGGAGCATTTTACGTTCCGGACGAACCATCTGGAACATTCAAGCGTGTATGTTAATACTTGTGATGAATGTTTGAAAAGTGTTAACGGCACATAACGTTAACGCAAGTTTTTATCAATAAAAGAATTTTGCGAGTATTTGTGCGGCAGTTCACCAGCCAGGCCGGTTGTCTTCAGCGCAACGTTGTGAAATTAAGAATTGTGAACAGCAAAAAGGGCAGAAAAATATTTTTCTGCCCTTAATTTTTCACACACTCAGCGGCGTATAAATTAAATGAATGATTTACTTATGAGTGGGATCTTCTTTATGCGCCAACTCATGTACGCGCTTACGTGTACCAAACCAACCCAACACCAGGACTACCGCAATCAGTGGGATTGATGCAATGGTGTAGGTTCCGTTGGGATAATCGAAGGCCATCAGTACCAGCACACTGAACAAGAACAACAGCGTCAGCCATGAGGTAAACGGCGCACCCGGTAACTTAAAGCTGACGTCGGCCGCTTTGCCTTCTTTAATCGCTTTGCGTAAGCGCATCTGACAAACCATGATAAACGCCCAGGAAGAGATAATGCCCAACGAGGCGACGTTAAGCACAATTTCAAATACTTGCGAAGGCACAAGGTAGTTCAGCAGCACGCCAATCACATAAATCCCAAGCGTGACCAGAATCCCGGCATAAGGGACTTGTTGCTTGCTCATTTTCGACATGAATTTAGGTGCCGAGCCGCCCATCGACATCGAGCGTAAAATACGACCCGTGGAATAGAGGCCAGAGTTCAGGCTCGACAGCGCCGCCGTTAGCACGACCATATTCATGATGTCGCCAATATAAGGCACGCCAAGTTTAGAGAAAAACGTCACAAATGGGCTTTGCCCAGCCTGATAAGCAGTCCATGGCAGCAATAAAACCAACAATGTTACAGAGCCGACGTAAAACAGTCCTATACGCCAGATAACGCTGTTAATCGCTTTCGGCACCATCGTCTGCGGGTCTTTACATTCCCCCGCGGCGGTCCCAACTAGCTCTATAGACGCGAAGGCAAACACTACGCCCTGGATGAGCACCAGCGCGGGTAACAGGCCATGAGGGAATAACCCACCATTATCGGTAATTAAATGGAAACCCGTTGTGTTGCCATCGAGCATTTTTCCGCTGCCAAGGAACACTGTCCCGACTACCAAAAAGGCGACGATAGCGAGGACTTTGATAAGCGCGAACCAGAACTCCATTTCAGCAAACCATTTCACGCCAATCATATTCATGGTGCCGACAATCCCAAGTGCACACAGGGCAAATACCCATTGCGGTACATCTCCGAACGCGCCCCAGTAATGCATATAAAGCGCCACGGCGGTAATGTCGACGATGCCTGTCATCGCCCAGTTAACAAAGTACATCCAGCCTGCGACGTAAGAGGCTTTTTCACCGAGGAACTCGCGGGCATAAGAGACGAAACTACCGCTTGACGGGCGATGGAGCACCAGCTCACCCAGCGCACGGAGAATGAAAAATGAGAAGATCCCGCAGACCAGATACACTAGCGCCAAAGCGGGGCCAGCCATTTGCAGGCGAGCACCAGCACCCAAAAAGAGGCCTGTACCAATCGCACCGCCGATGGCAATCATCTGTACCTGACGATTGCCCATCGCTTTGTGATAGCCGGAATCATGTGAATTTAGCCAGCGCCGTTTCGCCGCGTGCTTCTCCGCTTCGGTTTTTTGTGTTGCGTTCATGTTATCCCTGTCTCCTGATTAATAAGTCTCCGTAACTGCCTGGCTTTTTATTATTTCAATGCCATAACAAAACGGGCGCCAGATCCTATCCAGGATTATTAACGGACGCTAATATCTTTTGTGACAAAAGGTAGAGATAACAAGCGATGACTGAAAAACAATCAGGCCATCGCTGAAAGCAAAAACTAGCGGCGTACCCAACTTAGTTCGTAGTGGTAATGTTGTTTATCGAGCAAATATTCTGGTGAAACGCTTGGGCTCCAGGAATCATCGCCGCCAACACCCATATGGAAACCATCCAGATTTAACCAACTTCCAGCCTCTTCAACCAACAAATGACGATGCGAGGTTTCGCGCAATTGTTGCTGGCTAAAACGGCTGATGTTGAAGTGGAAATTCCCACGCCAGAGATTGCCGCCATACCCAAGCTTCTGCGTATCGCAGCGCAGGCCATTTTCGGTGGGGAAAACATAGGGTGTATACAGTTCGCCAAGTGGGCGCTTCCAGCTTGCGAAAAGCGCTGATTGCTTGCGGTCAGGATAGTTTTCATGTGGCCCTAATCCCAGCCAGCAGACTTCGGAATGAACTTGCGACAACTGGCAGGTTAGCCCGATACGCGCAGGTGGAGGTGTTCCAAATGCGATATCTACATCCACACTAATATGGAGTTCGCCCTGGCAATCAATTCGCCAGGTCTTGCGGCTGATAAACAACGTTTTTCCATCATGTTTCCAGCTATGAATCGTACGTATCAGCACTTCATTTGCCAGCGCTTCGGCTTCACAGGATTCCAGCTGTGACTCCAGTTGATACATTCCGGCGGCTTTCCAACGCTCAACCCAGGCGTTAGGGTCAATGCGTGTCACTTCGCTAACGCCGATATCGTTATCTAACGGTGCTCGGGTGAATTGATCTTGCAGCGGTTGTAGCAACGCTGGCTGTTGTGCTGTCCACCACTGGTTCAATAATCCCGTTTCACGCTTGAATTGCCAGTGATGGCGACCAAGACGAATATCAAAATGGCAATGACTGATTTCCAGTTCGGGTGTTTCACCGTTAAAAGGCAGTGCGGTTGCGGTGAGAATGCCGGGCAGTTGCCACTGATCCCATGCGCAAATATGCCCGGCTTCAGACCAGGGCGTAGCGTTAATTTGCTGAATTTTCACCGTCAGCCACACATCACCACTGTGGGTAACATCAGGCAGGGAATCGAAGATGACCGTTTGTTTGCCCTCGGGGGCGATATTCAGCAGAACTTCACCTTCAGCGAGCATTTCACCAGCTTGCGAAATTTGCCAGATTAGTTGCTCGTTATCGCTGTGACGGAACAAATATTCGCTAGTTATCTCAAGTCGTAATGGGTTTTCTCGTTTTAATTCAAACTGGAAAAATTGTTGCGCTTGCAGGGCTTCGTAAAGGGCTGGATGCGGTGTGCGGTCAGCAAAAACCAGACCATTCATGCAAAATTGGCGATCGTTAGGCTTGTCACCAAAATCACCGCCGTATGCAGAAAACGGCTTGCCGTTTTCGTCATGCTTAATTAGCGATTGATCAACCCAATCCCAGACAAAACCGCCTTGTAGGCGTGGGTACTGGCGGAATGCCTGCCAGTATTTGTAGAAGCCGCCAAAACTGTTGCCCATGGCGTGAGCATATTCACACAGAATCAACGGGCGCGTTTCGTCCGGCATTCCAATCCACTTTTTAATCGACCATTTTGGTACGGCCGGGAAGGGCTGATCCTTATCGACTCGCGCATACATCGGGCAAATAATATCAGTTGCTGCACTGTTGGCTCCGCCACCTTCGTACTGAACCGGGCGCGAAGGGTCGACGGATTTAATCCAGCGATAAAGTGCATCGTGATTTGCACCATGACCGGACTCATTGCCCAGCGACCAAATAATAATAGAAGGATGGTTAATGTCGCGTTGCACCATGCGTGTGACGCGCTCTGTCATCGCGGGAAGCCAGGTAGGATCGTCGCTCAGACGATTCATTGGCACCATGCCGTGGGTTTCAATGTTCGCTTCATCCACCACATACAGGCCGTAATGGTCGCACAGGCGATACCATAAAGGATGGTTCGGATAATGGGAGCAGCGCACCGCGTTGAAGTTATGCTGCTTCATGAGCAGAATATCCTGGCGCATGGTTTCTTCGTCCATCACCTGGCCATTTTTTGGGTGATGTTCATGGCGGTTGGTGCCGCGAATCAGTAATGGTTTACCGTTGAGCTTCAACAAACCTTGATGGATTTCAACTTTACGGAAACCAACGTCATAAGCTTCCGCTTCAATAGTGTTACCTAAACAATCTTGCAAAATCACCACGGTACGATAGAGGTTGGGTTCCTCCGCGCTCCATAACAAAGGGTGGGCAACCGCTAATCTGAGCGTCGTTCGGTCACAATATGCGCCACGTTCATCAATAATCTCGCTGCCCAACGTTTGCCGCTGCTCGCCAATGCGTTGCTCGCCTTGCCACAGTTGTACCGTTATTTGTAATGCGTTCGCGGTTACACCTTCCACCATCGCCTGCGTTTCCAGCACGGCGTGGCTAAAATCTTCATTTAAATGCGTGGCAATTCGCACATTGCTCAATTGAGTTGCGGGTTTATGCAACAGAGTGACATCGCGGAAAATACCGCTCATCCGCCACATATCCTGATCTTCAAGATAGCTGCCGTCACACCAGCGCAATACCATCACGGCGATGCGGTTTTGCCCTGGATGGAGAACATCGCTAAGGTCGAATTCAGACGGCAGGCGACTGTCCTGCCCATAACCGACCCAGTTTCCATTACACCAAAAATGGAACGCCGAATTCACACCATCAAAAATAATACGTGTCTGGCCGCTATCCAGCCAGGATTGTTCAATATTGAATGTGAGCGAGTAACATCCAGTAGGATTGTCTTGTGGAACAAAAGGTGGAGTGACCGGAATAGGATAGGTGACATTAGTATAAATGGGCGCATCGAAACCATGAATTTGCCAGTTTGATGGAACGGGCAAACGTTGTGCATCGGGTAAATCATGCTCAAGCCAATTTTCAGGAACACTCTCAGGTTGGCTGAAATAACTAAACTGCCAGTC
>NZ_VEXQ01000003.1 GCF_006376615.1 Buttiauxella sp. B2 | reverse complement strand
GTATACGGCAACGTATCGAGGGTTCGAACCCCTCTCTCACCGCCACATTCCGAGAAGAGCCCGCATGAAAATGCGGGCTTTTTTTCGTCTGTAATTTGTCAATCCCCTCCAGTACAGGCAAAAAAGCCCGACCTTAAGTTCGGGCTTGCTCTTTCTAATCAGGCTTTTGCTTACTGAATCGCTTTCGTATCACGACGAAGAACACCGGAACAAAGAAGATGGCTAATAAGGTTGCTGATAGCATCCCGCCCATCACGCCTGTACCTACGGCGTTCTGCGCACCACTGCCCGCACCACGGCTTAATACCAGAGGCATTACTCCCAGAATAAATGCCAGTGACGTCATCAGGATAGGACGTAAGCGCATGCGCACTGCATCCAGCGTGGCTTCTAACAACCCCTTGCCTTCTTTATCCATCAAGTCTTTGGCGAACTCCACAATCAGAATGGCGTTCTTTGCCGACAGGCCGATAGTCGTCAGTAATCCCACCTGGAAATAAACGTCATTGTTCATGCCGCGCATTGCCGCAGCGAGTAGCGCCCCAACCACACCCAGCGGCACCACCAGCATCACCGAGAACGGTATTGACCAGCTTTCATAAAGCGCAGCAAGGCACAGGAACACCACCACCAAAGAGATGGCATACAGTGCGGGTGCCTGGTTTCCAGAAAGCCGTTCCTGATAGGACATTCCCGTCCAGTCGTAACCAATACCGGAAGGCAGTTTTGACGCTAATTGTTCCATTAATGCCATGGCCTCGCCGGTACTTTTACCCGGAGTTGCCTCACCCAGCAGTTCCATGGATGGCAAGCCGTTGTAGCGCTCCAGACGCGGGGATCCATACATCCAGTGCGATGAAGAAAATGCCGAAAACGGTGCCATCTGCCCGTTACTGCCGCGAACATAGAGATTGTTAATGTCCTGCGGGAGCATACGGAAGCGGGCATCCGCCTGCACATATACCTTCTTAACGCGACCATGATCGATAAAGTCGTTCACATAAGTGCCGCCCAACGCACTGGCAATCGTCTGGTTGATATCCTCAAGGCTAATGCCAAGGGACTGCGCTTTTTCCTGGTCAATTTCAAGTTTGTACTGCGGGGTATCTTCAAGCCCATTCGGACGAACACGCGTCAGCACATCGGGATGTTTAGCGACCATTCCCATCAATTGATTACGCGCCTGAGTGAGTTGCTGATGCCCAAGGTTAGCCTGGTCAATTAATTCAAAGTCAAAACCTGTTGCCGTACCCAGTTCAATAATGGCAGGCAAGTTAAACGGGAAAACCAACCCATCACGAATCTTGCTAAAGGTTTTAGTGGCGCGTTCAACAATAGCACCGACAGCATTTTCCTTACCGACGCGTTCCTCCCATGGCTTCAGGCTGATAAACGCCAGGCCGGAGTTCTGCCCCTGCCCGCTATAGCTAAAGCCATTAACGGTAAACACGGATTCAACGTTGGCCTTTTCGGTCTTCAGATAATAATTCGTTATCTGGTCGAGTACTTTCTGCGTTCTTTCCTGTGTCGCACCAGCGGGAAGTTGCACCATCGTCATAAACACGCCCTGGTCTTCTTCAGGCAGGAATGAGGTTGGCAAACGTAGGAATAAAACCGCCATCCCGGCAACAATAATCAGGTACAGCAGCAGATAGCGCCCGGTGTTGCGCAGGATATTGCTGACGCTGTCGGTGTAGTGATGAGCACTCTGGTTGAATTTATTATTAAACCAACCGAAGAAACCTGTTTTTTGATGGGCATTCGGTTCAATAGGCTTCAACAATGTGGCGCACAATGCAGGAGTTAAAATCAACGCAACCAGTACAGACAGCGCCATTGCCGAGACAATCGTAATGGAGAACTGGCGGTAAATAGCCCCCGTCGAACCGCCAAAGAATGCCATCGGAATAAACACCGCCGACAGCACCATGGCAATCCCCACCAGCGCGCCCTGAATCTGGCCCATCGATTTTTTGGTGGCCTCTTTTGGTGAGAGATGGTCTTCAACCATCACACGCTCAACGTTTTCCACCACCACAATCGCATCGTCCACCAACAAACCTATCGCCAATACCATACCGAACATGGTCAGCGTGTTTATCGAATAACCAAACGCGGAAAGAACGGCAAATGTTCCTAGCAGCACAACCGGTACGGCAATCGTCGGGATTAGGGTAGCGCGGAAATTTTGCAGGAAAAGGTACATCACCAGGAACACAAGGATAATGGCCTCGAACAGCGTTTTCACCACTTCATGAATGGAGATCTTCACAAATGGCGTGGTGTCGTATGGGTAAACTACCTTCATGCCTTGCGGGAAATAAGGTTGTAGCGAGGCCAATTTTGCCTTAATTCCGGCAGCGGTATCCAGCGCATTCGCACCGGTCGCAAGTTTAATACCCAGACCTGCTGCGGCCTGCCCATTAATCTTCGCCACGACGTTGTAATTTTCGCCACCCAGCTCAATGCGAGCCACATCGCTTAAATGCACTACCGAGCCATCCGGGTTCACTTTCAGCGTCACTTTCCCGAACTCGGCCGGATCGCGTAAGCGCGTTTGAGCAATAATCGAAGCATTAAGCTGCTGATTTTTAACTGCAGGCGTACCGCCCAGCTGCCCTGCGGCAACCTGGTCGTTCTGTATTTTAAGCTGACTAACCACGTCACCCGGATTGAGCTGATATTTGTTCAGCGCATCTGCATTCAACCAAATGCGCATCGCATACTGCGCACCAAACAGCTGCACATCCCCCACTCCATTGGTGCGGCTAATGGCATCTTTGATATTCGATGCCACATAGTCGGAAATATCATCCTGGGACAGTGCTGGGTTATCGGAGATAAACCCGGCAACCAGCAAAAAGCTGCTTGAGGATTTTTCTACGCTAATGCCCTGCTGCTGCACTTCTTGCGGCAGTAGCGGCATCGCCAGTTGCAGTTTGTTCTGCACCTGAACCTGGGCAATATCCGGGCTGGTACCTGATTTAAACGTCAGGGTAATGGTCACGCCGCCTGCGGAATCACTGGTGGAAGACATGTACATCAGGTTATCGATACCGTTCATGTTCTGTTCGATAACCTGCGTTACGGTGTCCTGCACTGTCTGCGCATCAGCACCCGGATAGGTTGCAGCCACCGCGACCGCCGGAGGTGCAATCGTCGGATACTGCGCGACAGGAAGCTTCAATATTGCAAGGGCACCCGCAATCATCAAAATGATCGCCAACACCCAGGCAAAGATCGGTCTATCAATAAAAAACTTAGCCATTTTGCGCGATACCTTAGTGTGTTTGAGCGGCAGCGCTATCTGGTACTATCTGTACCGCAACCCCAGGTCGAACACGTTGAAGGCCGCTGACAATAATTTTATCGCCAGGCTTAACGCCCTTCGTTACCAGCCATTGATCACCCATCGCCTGTGGCGCAGTCACTTCACGAACTTGTGCTTTATTGTTTTTGTCGACCACCAACACCGTTGCATCACCGCGAGGGTTACGCGTCACCCCCTGTTGCGGCACTAACATCGCTTCAGGCTGGATACCCTCGTCAATTTTTGCCCGCACATACATACCCGGCAGTAATTGATGCTGCGGATTCGGGAATACTGCGCGCAGGGTAATAGAACCTGTAGTCTGATCGACCGTTACATCAGAAAACTCCAACTGGCCGTTTAGCGGATAAGGCTGTCCATCTTCCATCATCAGTTGCACCGCAGTTTTGCCGTTCACTTTTTGCAAGCTTCCCTGCAAAACCGCCTGCTTCAACTGCATAAAATCATTGCTGGATTGGGTTACATCCACATAAATCGGGTCGAGTTGCTGAACGGTTGCCATTGATGAAGCCTGACCATTGGTGACTAGCGCCCCTTCGGTGACATTCGATTTACCAATCAGCCCATCAATTGGCGAGGTGACTTTGGTATAAGCCAAATTAATGCGCGCGTTTTCAACGTCAGCTTTTGCCGCTTTCACTTGCGCATCCGCTTGCTGGGCAGTAGCCACAGCCTGATCGTATTCTTGTTGGCTAATGTATTTTGTACCGAGTAACGGTAGATAACGTTTTACGGTTAAATGCGCGATGTTCGCAGCCGCTTGTGCTTTGGCAAGCGCACCTTGCGCACTATTCCAGGTTGCCTGATAAGGTGCGGGATCAATCTGATAAAGAGAATTTCCCGCGACGATATCGCTGCCTTCAACAAAGTTGCGCTTCAGGATGATACCGCTTACCTGTGGGCGAACTTCCGCCACACGGAAGGCATCGGTACGTCCAGGAAGTTCAGTCGTCACAGCTAACGGGGCGGCTTTAACGGTATAAACATTGACTTGTGGCGCAGACGCTTGCGCCTTTTCATCACCTTTATCATTACAACCCGTTAAGACTCCTGCCGCTAATAACAGTACGGAGGGCAGGATGATGAACTCACCATATTTCTTCATTACGATTCCTTAAAGCATCACTCTTAAAGTAAAAATTTGCCAACGGAGGAGAATTACGAAGCCCTCCGACAGCGTATTCTTGTTATTTCGTCTTACTAAAACGGCGGCTTATCACGACGAAAAATACCGGGACAAAGAAAACCGCCAGCAGCGTAGCGGAAATCATTCCGCCCATTACGCCTGTGCCTACCGCATTCTGTGCGCCGCTCCCCGCACCACTACTGATAACCAGCGGCATCACGCCGAGAATGAATGCCAGCGAAGTCATCAGGATCGGGCGCAAGCGCATACGCACCGCATCAAGCGTGGCTTCGATTAACCCTTTACCTTCTTTGTCCATCAGGTCTTTGGCGAACTCGACAATCAAGATCGCGTTCTTCGCCGACAGGCCGATGGTGGTCAACAGCCCGACCTGGAAATAAACGTCGTTATTCAAACCGCGCAATGAAGCAGCAAGCAGCGCCCCGACGACACCCAGTGGCACCACCAGCATGACGGAGAAAGGAATTGACCAGCTCTCATACAACGCGGCCAGGCAGAGGAAAACGACTAATAAAGAGATGGCATAAAGCGCCGGAGCCTGGTTGCCAGACAGTCGTTCCTGATACGACATCCCGGTCCAGTCAAAGCCGATTCCGGCGGGTAATTTCGCCGCCAGATGTTCCATCAGCAGCATCGCTTCACCGGTGCTTTTGCCCGGTGTTGCTTCACCAAGAATTTCCATAGAAGGCAAACCGTTGTAGCGTTCAAGACGCGGCGAACCATAAATCCAGTGCGCACTGGCAAAGGCAGAGAATGGCACCATTTGCCCGGAACTTGCCCGCACGTACCAGTTATTGACATCCTGCGGCAACATGCGCCCGGACGCTCGTCCCTGGAGGTAAACTTTTTTCACACGCCCGTTGTCGATGAAATCGTTGACATAAGTGCTACCAAGGCCTGTAGCAATGGTCTGGTTAATATCGGAAATGCTGACACCCAGCGACTGCGCCTTTTCCTGATCGATTTCCAGCTTAAATTGCGGTGTATCTTCAAGCCCGTTAGGGCGAACGCGTACCAGCAAATCCGGGCGTTTTGCAATAGCACCCAATAGCTGGTTTCGCGCCTGTGTCAGCCCTTTATGACCAAGGCTTGCCTGGTCAATCAATTCGAAGTCGAAACCCGTCGCCGTCCCCAGTTCAGTTATCGCCGGCAGGTTAAAGGCGAAAACCATCCCATCATGAATTTGACTAAATGCACGCGTTGCACGGCCAACAATGGCGGTCACTTCGTTCTCTTTGCCAGGGCGTTTACCCCAATATTTCAGACGCACAAACGCCAGGCCGTTGTTCTGGCCTTTGCCGCTGAAACTGAAACCGTTAACCGTAAAGACCGATTCAACGTTGGCGGATTCTTTAGTCAGATAGTAATGGGTAATCTGATCCATGATTTTCTCAGTTCTGGCCTGAGTTGCCCCAGCGGGCAGAGTTACCATAGTAAGGAAAACGCCTTGATCTTCTTCCGGTAAAAATGAAGTGGGCAAATGCAGGAACAGCGCCGCCATACCCGCAACAATGAGGGCATAAAGCAGCATATAGCGGCCGGTGCGGCGCAAAATCAGTTTTACGCTGTCTGTGTAATGATGTGTGCTTTGCTCAAAGCGGGCATTAAACCAGCCGAACAATCCACTGGTTTTACCGTGGCTACCTTTAGCGACAGGCTTGAGCAATGTGGCGCACAGCGCGGGCGTCAGGATCAGAGCAACCAGTACGGAAAGTGCCATTGCAGAAACAATCGTAATAGAGAACTGGCGATAGATAACGCCGGTTGAGCCGCCGAAAAATGCCATCGGAATAAACACCGCCGACAGCACCATCGCAATCCCAACCAGCGCACCTTGTATTTGCCCCATCGACTTTTGTGTCGCTTCTTTCGGTGGCAGCCCTTCCTCCACCATTACACGCTCGACGTTTTCCACCACCACAATGGCATCGTCCACCAGCAAGCCTATCGCCAGGACCATGCCGAACATCGTCAATGTATTAATGGAATAACCAAACGCAGCAAGGATGGAGAAGGTACCCAACAGCACGACGGGTACGGCAATGGTAGGGATAAGCGTGGCACGGAAGTTTTGTAAAAACAGATACATCACCAGGAATACCAACACGATGGCTTCCAGCAAGGTTTTGAATACTTCGCGAATTGAGATTTTGACAAACGGCGTTGTGTCGTAGGTATAGACCACGCTCAACCCGTGGGGGAAATAAGGTTTTAGCCGGGCCATTTGCGCCTGTACCGCCTTCGCGGTATCCAACGCATTGGCGCCCGTAGCTAATTTTATCCCCAGACCCGCGGCAGGTTTGCCGTTGTAACGGGCGATGACATTGTAGTTTTCACCGCCCAGCTCAATGCGCCCAACATCGTGCAATTCAACTTTGGCACCGTCCGGTTTCACTTTGAGCAAGATATGCCCAAACTGCTCCGGGTCACGCAAACGAGTCTGAGCAATAATAGAAGCATTGAGCTGTTGGCCCGCAATTGCGGGTGTACCACCGAGTTGCCCAGCAGCCACTTGCGCATTCTGCGTTTTTATCTGGTTAATCACGTCAAGCGTAGTTAACTGGTATTTATTCAGCAGATTTGGGTCTAACCAGATGCGCATCGCGTATTGCGCGCCGAATAGCTGCACATCCCCTACCCCCGCAGTACGGCTAATAGGGTCTTTGATATTAGAGGAAATATAGTCAGCAATATCGTCCTGACTCATGCTGCCATCCTGAGAGATAAAACCGGCAACCATCAGGAAGCTACTGGAGGATTTCTTCACACTAATCCCCTGTTGCTGTACTTCTTGTGGCAACAAAGGCATGGCGAGCTGAAGTTTATTTTGCACCTGAACCTGTGCGATATCCGGATCGGTGCCAGATTTAAAGGTCAGCGTCACGGTCACACTACCCGAAGCATCGCTGGTAGAGGACATGTACATCAGGTTATCCAGGCCGTTCATGTTCTGTTCGACAACCTGCGTTACCGTATCCTGAACGGTACTGGCGTCCGCACCCGGGTAGGTTGCGTTAATGGCAACCGCAGGTGGTGCGATTGTCGGGTACTGCGCCACCGGCAAGTTGATGATGGACAGCACACCTGCCAACATCAATATAATCGCCAGCACCCAGGCAAATATGGGGCGCTCGATAAAAAACTTCGCCATGCAAGAATTTCCCTGTAAACGGTTTAACTCTGTAAATGGATATAGAGAACCGAAGCTTAACAGAGGGTTTATCGATTAATTATTCATTGCTGTATGTATAATCCTATATTCCACCACTAGACATAAAAAAAATTAAAGCACATAATAATTCGCACTTTAATTAGGCAAACTAATATTATAAAAATAATATTTACACTTGTTAATTCTTGTAACTAATATCCACAAAGAGTTAATTCACTATGGCACGCAAAACAAAAATTGAAGCGTTAAAAACGCGTCAGCATCTGATTGATGTTGCTATCACATTATTTGCTAAAAATGGTGTGTCTAGCACCACGCTTGGCGACATAGCCGATGCGGCGGGCATGACACGTGGCGCGATTTACTGGCACTTTGATAGCAAGGTTTCATTATTTAATGAAATATGGAATATCCAGCCTTGTATCTCTTTGGAAATTAGAAGAAAACTTAAATCTCAAATTCATGATAATGACCTACAGTTTTTACGTGAGATCATCGTTGAAACATTAAAAATCATTTCCACAGACCGCCGCCAGTATGAGTTATTACAAATTCTTTACCATACGTGCGAATTTAATGGGGAAATGTATTCTGAGCGCGAAATAAGAGAGCGGCTTTGGTTTAACCGCGAAAGAATGAGAAAATTATTACGCAGTTGTATTTCAAAAGGTCAAATTCCTGTTAATACCAATATCGAACTGACGATCACCATTATCCAGGGTTATCTCAGTGGTATTATCAAAAACTGGCTGATGCAGCCTGAGAATCTCAATCTTTATGAGCAGGCACCTGAAGTGGTGGACAATCTTTTCCTGATGCTAACGAAATCAGCGTAATAAAAAGGGCAATAGCGTTATGCCATTGCCCTTCGGTTTTGTAGGTCGGATTAGCGTAAACGCCATCCGACAAAACCATTCATAGGTCTTTAAACGTCCCCAAGCGATAACCCCGTTCTGCAATCGCATATTTAAGCGAGGCTGCGGTCAGTACATCGAGTTCTGCGAGGCGTGGGTAGCAGTATTTGCTCGCAAGAATCGTGTTATCAATAAAGGAAGGATGACACATTATTTCTAACGATTGCTCGCCACGTGCCATTGCACGATCAAGCGTATCGAGGAACAATGTTTCTGAAATTTCATCGCCATAAAAGCCACTATCAAAACCCTGAGCAGTTTTTACCACCTGACACTCTAACCCACCCGGTATTGCAGCATCGTAGTCAAAACGGAGCGCAACACCCTTCTCTTTGGCAAAAGCTTCAACGATTGGATAGATTTGCGGGATCATATGCGCATGGTGATGGCTGTCGATATGCGTAGGTGCACGACCAAACAATTCGATAAATCTCGCAAACTGGCATGCCAGCTCTTGCTCAATTTCCGCCAGCGGTAGCGTGCCTTCTTCTGCTCGCTGCCAAATCCATTTCCCCAATTCACCCTTTTCATCTACAAGCCCTGGCATAGCAGACAATGGGCGACCTAGCGTCAAAACAAAGTGCATCCCTACTGCAAGTCCTGGATGTTTGGCGCTTAGCGCAACGGCGTGTTCGATACCTGAAGCGTTAACCATGGCGGTGGTCGAAGTCACCACGCCATTGGTGAAGGCGTCGATAATTCCGTAATTTTGCGCCTTACATAGCCCAAAATCGTCCGCGTTAACAATTAATAACTTATCCATTGTCGCCTCGGTAAGCTGCCTTCCCTTTTCCGGGAAGGCTTCAGTTATTTATTATTTCAGTGCAGCGATAGCCTGCGTGAAGTTTGGCAAATTAGCTTCATGCGCCAGCAACATGTCACGGGCAATTTTCTCAGCATCTTTATCAGAATGAATCAGCGGACTTAAATTGAGTGCCAGCAGAACATCGTTAAAGTTACCACTCAGAGCGGCTTCACTTGCTGCAACCTCAAACCCTTTAATGGTGTAAATCAGGCCCAGCACTTTCTCATCAAAATGTGTGATGCGCGGAGTCGGTGTTGCACCATCGCGACCAATAGTACAGGTCACTTCAATTGCCCAGTCAGCAGGAATGTTATCAATATGGCCGTGATGCGGCACGTTGACGTAATGCTCACTTTGCTTGTCGTTGTAGATGTCGCTTATCACTTCACAGGCGGCGTCAGAATAGTAAGCTCCACCGCGCAATTCCAGCTCTTTTGGCTTCACGTTCAGCGCAGGATCTTTGTAAAGCTCGAACAGTTGTTTCTCCACTTTCTGCACAACTGTTGCGCGCGCGCCACCTTTGTAGAACTCGCCCATTTCGATTGCCAGCATCTCTTTTTGCTTAAAGTAATACAGCAAGTAAGAGCACGGCAACAAACGCAGAGAGCGGATGAGGCCTTCGCTAAATGGCAGGTCAAAGATGTTTTTCACCGAGCCCGCAGTCAGCGTACCAGACGCCACGCCATCCAGCAGTTCATCAAAGCGGGAGGTACCGTTAACCAGAACGTCTTTGATGAACACCATGTGGTTCAGACCGAACAAGTCGATATTCAATTCATCTTTTGGATCGAGTTTTAGCACATCTTTAATGAACATTTTCATGCCCACCGGGATGTTACAAACACCGATGAACTTTTTGAAATCCGTGTGACGATAAACCGCTTCAGTCACCATACCGGCCGGGTTGGTAAAGTTGATAACCCAGGCGTTCGGGCAAATTTCTTTCACATCTTCGATAATGTCGAAAATCACTGGAATAGTACGCAGACCTTTGAACAGGCCGCCTGCACCGTTGGTTTCCTGGCCTAAATAGCCGTAGCTTAACGGGATACGCTCATCAAGTTCACGGGCTTTAAGTTGCCCAACACGTAATTGCGTCGTCACGAAATCGGCATCAACCAAGGCTTCACGGCGATTGAGGGTCTTATACAGTGCAATCGGCACACCCGCGCGCTCAACCATACGCAAGCAAAGATCAAAGATAATATCTTGTTTCTCTTTACCCGCCTCAACATCAACCAGCCATAATTCACTAATTGGCAATTCATCGTAACGTTTAATAAAACCTTCGAGTAATTCAGGTGTATAGCTGCTACCACCACCGATTGTGACGACTTTCAATTTTTTACTCATAGGGACTCCGGTACAAGTTTATTGCACTGTAATTAAGACAGCGACATATCCATTTGGGGCGTAAATGTATTATTGAAGGCTATTGCCGTCATTATATTACGGGGTTAATTACCAACCTTCACTAATACATATACAGATTATTTAATACTGTATAATTTCTTCCGATAATGTTGCGGTGTAAATGACGTTAGCTTTTTAAAGTTTTTAATAAACATACTGGCGCTACTGTAACCTGACTCAAAAGCAATATCGGTGACAGAAAAGTTGGTGATCTCCAGTTGTTTCTTGGCAAAATCAATTCTTATCTCATTGATAATTTGCATTGGTGTTTTACCATAATGGCGTTGTGTGGCACGGGTTAGATATTCCTGCGACTTACCGGACAACTCAACCATATTCACTAAGGCTTTATCACCAAACATCGCCTTGCCATGCATCTGTTCGACGGTATTTTTAAGCCAGGCAGGAATATCACCTCCTGACTCTGATTCTTTATGATGGCGCAGGCGATTTACAATATAAAACGTCACCATCTCCAGAAATTCACTAAACTCACCTTGCCGGAAATTTAATGAGGCAGTCACAGATTCAATATAAGCCAGGAATTCATTCTTAATTTGATAAACCTGTGAAGCAATAAAATATGCCGGAAATAACGGTAAATAATGCTGTTCAAAAAAAGCCTTGCTGATACCGACATTCAGAATCCGGGTTGCACCAAAATCATAAAAACTTTGATGATAGGAACCCAATGGAATGAAAACAAAACTTCCTCTTTCCAGCAGCACGCGTTTACCGTTTATTTCCTGATAATAACGTCCTGTTAGCACTACCGTGAATTCGTAATAATCATGCTGGTGTAGCCCGGAGACACTTTCGACTTTATTGTGGATGAACATGTGGAAATGTTGACCATCAAAAAGTTGACTCTCGCGTGCCGTATTGATTTCCATACTGATTACCGGTGGCTGCATAAGGACTCCAACTTATTTTATTTTTTCGTGAAGCTCAATAAGTTCTGTGACTAACTCACGCGCCAGCATGGAAGTCATCAGGTGATCCTGCGCATGAACCAGCACCAGGCTAACCTTGGTTTTGCCTTCGCCCTGGTCACCTTCAATCAGTTTGGTCTGAACCAGATGTGCTTCATTGAGTGCCAAACGCGATTGTGCCATTAATTCTTTAGCTTGCTCAAAATCACCAGTTTTAGCGATTTTCAGTGCGGCATAAGCCAGGCTGCGAGCTTGTCCTGAGTTTATGATTAAGCCCATCACCACTTCTTCAAGATCATCTGCGACTACTTCATCTTCTACTACTGTGTCCAGATCAAACATCAAACTCTCCCTAAAATCTTTGTGGTAACGGTTGGGGACAACCTTGCGCTATCCCCAACCAATTTTATTTAAAATTTCAGTGCGTTAGCGATATCTTCTTCGCTCTCTTCTTTTTCAATTACAGCCTGTGCTTTGTTAGACAGGATAACGAATGGAATGTACACACAGGTTGCGACACCCAGGTTAAACAGCGCAACTAACAGAGCCGCGATACTACCGTTACTGTTAAAGAAAGCGCCCAAACCGGTAGGCATTGTCCACGGAGCCAGGTTAGTGACCGGTGGAATAATTCCCAGTGAGTAAGCCGCGAGTGTAATGGCTGCCAGGATAGGTTGAACCAGTACAAACGGGATGAACATAACTGGGTTCATGATGATTGGCAGACCGAACAGGATAGGTTCGTTAATCTGGAAGATGCCTGATGGCAGTGCCAGTTTCGCAACCTGACGATGATCTGCACGGCGTGACACCGTGAAGATGGCAATAATCAAGCCCAGTGTCGCACCAGAACCACCCAACAGGATGTAGGAGTCGAGCATTGGTTTAGCCCAGAAGTGGAAGGTTTTACCTGCGTCAATCGCAGCTTGCACCGAGCCATACTGGTTGTAGATAGCGATGTTTTCCAACGCCCATGGGGTCATGATGCCGTTGTCCAGCGCGGTAAGCGCCAATGAACCGTGCACACCAAAGAACCACAGCAGGGAGTTGAAGATGACATACGCCCAGCCCACTACTGCACCCATCGACGCCAGAGGCGTTGAGATTGAATCCATAATGATCTGGTGGAAGTTGCTACCATGATTGGCCAGCATCCAGGAAATAATCCCGAAGATAGACAGGATAATAAAGCCTGGAATTAATGCAGAGAACGAACGCGATACCGATGTCGGCACACTATCTGGTAATGTAATAACCCAATTGCGGCGGATAACAAAAGTAAATAGCTCCGCGACAACCAGACCAATAACAATACCGGAAATTATATTCTGACCACCTAACCAGTTAGCACCGACAGCATAAGCTTCACCAACGCTATATGGAGTCACGGTCATAAATGCTGCAACGGATAATAAGCCCGCCGCAAGTGGATCAACCTTGCGTTCCTCAGCAAGCGCCATACCAATGAAAAAAGGAGCCATTAGCGACATAATACCCAATGTGCCGTTATACACATTGCCGCCAATGGCTTTTAACCCATTAAGGGTTTCAATGGTCGAGGGATCTAAGCGAATACCTAAGGAGTAGAAAAAGGAACCGGCGCCAAAACTCAGAAAGACGTTATTGATTAAAACAAACATGGCCCCGGCAAGGGTCAATGGCATTAATTTGATGAAACCATTTTTAATTGCGTTGACGTGCGGTTGCTTCCCTATTTTTACAGCGAATGGAAGCAGTACCTTTTCAAGTGAATCAATGACTTTACTCATTTGTTATTTCCTTTATTGCCGCAAGTGTCTTGCGGCCAGGTTGTGTAAGGTCGTTCTTTGACGGAAAAATAAAACAAGAAAAAATAAATTAACTATTTGCTGCCTTTTTGATCGATGCGACTGCTGCTTTCAGCACGCCTAATCCATCAATTTTGCCGTACATTGCTGAATCAATAACTTCTACAGTTTTGCCCGGTAATACTTTTTTAATCTCAGGAAGCATGTAAGCAATTTGCGGCCCAAGTAATACCAGATCTGCGTCTTTACCTTTTTCAGCAGCCAGGGTTTCTGGCCACGCTTCAATAACAACTGGCACTTCGTACTTTTCTGCCTGCGCCTTCATTTTTGATACCAGTAACGAGGTGGACATTCCGGCAGAACAAAATAGGTAGATACGTTTCTTTGTCATAATAGGTTCCTCACGTTGCAACAGCCTGCATGTCGGATATCAGTTCAACCCACGCCAGCAAAAGTGACTCATTGGAAAGTTCTGATTGTTTCTTGTTGGAAGAAGTATACGGCATCGCTTTGGCGGGGAATAATTTCGTGGAACCTAAAATTGTCTCTCCTTGACCATCTGTTTTGATAGCCTTCACATTTTGGGTAAATAATTCGCGCAAAGAAAAAAGCCCAAACAGAGTTTGGGCTTTACAAATCTATTACACCAGAAATCAATCGTAGGCATTCAACGTGCGCTGGCAAAGGGCCGAGCGCACACAATCTTGTTTGCCAAAACGAATAATACCTATCATTTCATCTTCTTCAAAACGCGCCAGCGCATCGCTCAGACCGGACTGAACACCCCGTGGCAAATCGCATTGAGTGATATCACCATTGACGATGACCGTCACGTTTTCCCCAAGGCGCGTTAAGAACATTTTCATTTGCGCTGCGGTGACATTCTGCGCCTCATCCAGAATAACTACCGCATTTTCAAAGGTACGTCCGCGCATGTAGGCGAACGGTGCGATCTCTACTTTGCCGATTTCGGGACGCAGGCAGTACTGCATGAAAGACGACCCTAAACGACGCACCAGGATGTCATAAACCGGGCGGAAATAAGGGGCGAATTTTTCCGAAATATCTCCAGGTAAGAAGCCGAGATCTTCGTCAGCTTGCAGAACTGGACGGGTAACAATGATCCTGTCGACATCCTTATGTATCAGGGCCTCTGCGGCTTTCGCCGCACTGATATACGTTTTGCCGCACCCAGCTTCACCGGTGGCGAATATCAGCTGTTTTTTCTCGATGGCGTTAAGATAGTGCTCCTGAGCCTCATTTCGCGCCGCTATTGGTGAATTATCACGGCAATCCCTTGCCATACCGATAGATTCAACGCCGCTCATCTGCACAAGCGATGTGACCGATTCTTCTTCACGTTGTTTATGGCTACGCGAATCCCGTCTCAGCACACGTTTTGCTTCACGACGAGCTTTGATCACTGCTTTCTGTCTTCCCATGGATGGCACCTTACAGTTGGTTTCATTTCCCGCGTCACTACTCAGGGCGCGATTATGCTTACTAACGGATGAGGTTTGGCTTCCTTTTAAGCCAGGAACTGCCGGTTGAGAGGATGCACCAGTTAGACGAACAACGCCGCTTAGCGCATCGTTAACACTTTGAGTTGTTGTGGATTGAGGATTTTTAGCGGTGAAGATAGCGAAGCCGGAGGAGATGCCTCCGCGCTGGTTTATGCGGGTAAGATATTTGTTCAGCCGTCCAGTACAGGACCCTACCATTCGCGATCTCCAATGTGATTAAGATTCACAGCCGGGAACTACCGCTCGTGCTTTAAGTACATCAAATTTTATCTTAATTGCAACACTTATTTTACTTTAATTCAACATTCACGCTTCGTCACGCGTTAATCAATTTTATGACATAAAAATATTACACTTTTATATCAACGGTATAGTCATAGGGGAATTGGATGATTACTAGACAGGCAAATTGTTAGCAAATGAAAAGTTAGCAGGGAAATGAATTGATGTTTTAGGTGGGTGCAGGACACCCTCACCTTTCAGGGTGAGGGGGAAAACGCTACAGACTAAGCCTCTAACAGCCCCTGCCCTAAATAATGCTGATTGTCTTTCACGCCCGGGAAAACGAAGAAATACCCGCCGCCAATGGGCTTCACGTACTCCTCAAGCGCTTCACCATTAAGCCGCTTCTGTACTGCCAGAAACCCTTTTTCCAGGTCATGCTGGAAGCAGACAAACAGTAATCCCATATCCAACTGACCAGATTTGGAAACACCCAGCGAATAACTATAGCCACGGCGCATCATCAGGTTTGACTGCGTTTCTTTGGTACGCGGATTTGCCAGGCGAATATGGGCATCCAGCGCAATCACGTTGCCGTCCGGGTCGGCCGCATAGTCAGGCTCATCGTGTTCGTTTTTCATGCCTAGTGGCGCGCCACTGTGCTTATCACGACCAAAAATAGTCTGCTGTTCTTTAAGCGGCGTTCGGTCCCAGGACTCAACATGGAACTGAATAATACGCACCGCCTGATAGCTGCCACCGACAGTCCATGTAGGCTCCTGTTGGTTTGGCGTCACCCACACTACGTCATCCATCAGCGGTTTATCGTTGCTGTTCGGATTCGCCGTCCCGTCTTTAAACCCTAACAGGTTGATAGGCGTTTCTTTGCCACGACTGCGCGCCGCATGGTTGGAAATAAATCCTTCCCGCTTCCAGCGCACACTTAGCAAATCCGGCGTGTGTTTAATGATATCGCGCAAAGCATGGATGACCGTGTCGGCAGTATTAGCACAAATTTGCAGCAGCAAATCTCCGTGACATAAGCTTGCATCCAGCGAATCATTCGCGAAGCGTTCCATCTTTTGCAGCTTTTTCGGCACTTGCCCTTTCAGGCCAAAACGTTCATCAAACAGCGATGTTCCCGCAGACAACGTGATGGTCAGGTTATCAGGGTAAATCTGCGCACCCAGAATCCCGGAGTCCATCGGTGGCATACGCGGATTTGGAGTATCCGGTGCAGGCCCACCCGTGGTGAGGAAATCAAAGCGTGCGGTCAATAATTTAAGCAAACGCTCAAGATCAGCTTTGTCACTGGCCAGCACATCAAAGGCAACCAACATCATTGCCGCTTGTTGTGGCGTGAGCACACCCGCTTGATGCACACCGTAAAACGGCTGTTTTTCCATGCGGGCATCAGGCGGTAATGTTCCCGGCGAGGTTTCTTGTTTTGCGGCATGCGCAACCGGGCAACCGCCAGTAACGGCAAGAGCACCACCCAGCGCACCCAGGCTTTTCAGCAACCGACGGCGCGCCGGTTGATGCGCGCCGTGTTTAGTTTTTTCGTTCATCGAACTTAGTCCAGACCCAGCACGCCACGCAGTTGCGACAAATCTTCCGCCAGTGCAGTTACCGGCCCTTTCAGAGCATTACGGTCAGCATCAGTCAGTTTGTCGTAAGTCTCGTAACCGTCTTTGGTGCGATATTTTGCCAAAATGGTGTCGACTTTCTTGAAGTTGGCATCCACTTTCGCCAGTAACGGTGCGTTGTCTTTGGTCAGTAAAGGACGCAGCAAGTTAACGATTTTCTGTGCGCCATCAACGTTTGCCTGGAAGTCCCACAGGTCGGTGTGGCTGTAACGATCTTCTTCACCGCTGATTTTGCTGGCTGCCACTTCTTCAATCAGACCCGCAGCCCCGCCGACAACTTTGCTCGGTGGGAAGGCCAGTTCAGAAATGCGTGTTTGCAGATCCAACACATCGGTATTCAACTGATCGGCATATTTTTCCATGCCTTTGGTGGAATTATCACCAAACAGAGCTTTTTCCAGACGGTGGAAACCTGTGAATTTAGGATCGTTAGCTTTCTGTTCGTAGTCATCTTCACGGGCATCAATGCTGCCGTCCAGGTCGGAGAACAGCTCAGCGATAGGTTCGATGCGCTCGTAATGCTGGCGCGTTGGTGCATACAGAGATTTAGCTTTTTCGATATCACCCGCTTTCACCGCATCGGTAAAGGCTTTAGTGCTTTTGACCAGTTCAGCCACTTCCGCTGTCACGTATGCTTTGTATTCGGTAATTGGCCCGGTTAACGCCATCAGGTCGTTCTTCGGTGCTGCCTGGTCACCCGCCGCTTTAACGATAAGCTTGCCTTTTGGATTGCTGAGCAAACCACATGTCATATCGTATTCGCCCGCTTGCAGGTTAGCTGTCATTTTCTGCGAGAAACCTGGTGCGATGTTTTCACGCTCTTCAACCACCATCACGCCTTTGAGAATCTCCCACTCCAGCGCTTTTTGGCTATTGTTCTGGATAATGAACTGGGTTTTACCGGCGTTAACCGTAATGTTCATAGGTTCGCACTGTTTATCCGTCACAGTGACTTTTACCTGTGGAACATCAGCAGCTTGAGCAGCAAAGGCAGAGGAAGCAAGCGCAAACAACGCGGCGTGCAACGCCTTACGACGAAAATGTGTAGTCATGGCCAATCCCTTTAAAAATTTAGTATGTTGTAACTAAGCGGCGATAACCCGCCGCAAGATGATTAACGAACGTTATTTGTCGCCTGACGAGCCAAGCGTGGGGGAGTGAAAAACAGCACCAGCGCGGGAATCAGGTAAATAAAGTACATGCCCACTTCGCTAACGGTCGGCGCTTCCTGATATCCAAAAATACCTTCGAGCAGCGTACCGGTCAGTGAATGAGTCGAAAGCACATTACTCAAATCAAATGCGATATCCTGGAAGTGGTTCCAAAGACCCGCTTCGTGGAATGCACGAACAGCGCCCGCAGCAAGCCCTGCGACTACCAGCAGAATAAACAGACTGGTCCATTTGAAGAATACAGCCAGGTTCAAGCGGATACCGCCCCAGTAAAGCAGGAAGCCAAGAACAATCGCGGTGCCAAGGCCGAGCATAGCGCCCAGCGGCGGCATGATGCCCACATCCTGCTGGAATGCCGCCAGCAGAAAGAACACCGACTCCAACCCTTCACGAGCGACCGCAAAGAACACCATCATAATCAGTGCCCAACCATGGTTACTTTTGCTGTGTAACGCGTTATCAACCGCTTGCTCGAGCTGGACTTTGACGTTGCGCGACACTTTGCGCATCCAGAACACCATCCAGGTCAGGATGAAGACGGCGATGACCGCCACGATGCCTTCAAACAGCTCTTGTTCTTTTTGCGGAAATTCACCGGTGGTTTCGTTGATGAAGATGCCCAACCCTAAGCAAAGCGCGGCAGCAGCCACAACCCCAATCCACATGACACCAATCCATTGGCCGCGTTGTGTTCGCTTCAGGTAGCTTGCAATCAGACTAACAATCAGCGCGGCTTCCAGGCCTTCGCGTAACATAATGAGAAACGGCACAAACATTCCTGACACCCCAACTGTGAACTCAGGTCAAAAGACGTAAAGAAAAGTAAAACCAGAACGATTGTGATTATCATTACGGGGAAAATAAACACAAGCAGATTGTTGGGTTATTTATGTGTAGATGTAAAAAGGGCCGCAATTTGCGGCCCTTGATGGATTACTCAGGTTGTAACTTACCTGGTGGTGGAGTGTGATAAATCTCATCCGCTTCAGCAAAGCGTTTTTGCATTGAGGCACTAGGCACTTTGCCAAGTAAGCTCACTACCACAATACCGATGCTGCCAAAGATAAAGCCTGGGATGATTTCATACAGACCTAACCAGCCGAACTGTTTCCAGACAATAACGGTCACAGCGCCGATAATCATACCTGCCAGCGCACCATTACGTGTCATGCGAGGCCACATTACCGAGAACAGCACAACCGGGCCAAACGCAGCACCGAAGCCTGCCCAGGCATAGCTCACCAGACCCAGCACGCGGTTTTCAGGGTTTGCGGCAAGCGCGATAGCGATAAGTGCCACCAGCAACACCATGAAGCGCCCTACCCACACCAGCTCTTTTTGCCCCGCATCTTTACGGAAGAACGCTTTGTACAGGTCTTCAGTAATGGCACTGGAACACACCAGCAGTTGGCAGCTCAGCGTTGACATCACTGCCGCTAAAATTGCGGACAGCAAAATACCGGCAATCCATGGATTAAAGAGCAGTTGTGCCAGTTCGATGAACACACGCTCACCGTTTTGGTTAACCGCACCCGCCAGAGATGGGTTGTTGTTGAAATACGCAATACCGAAGAAGCCCACAGCACAAGCGCCCGCCAGGCACAAAATCATCCACGTCATACTGATGCGACGCGCTTTAACGATGGTGTGATGCGAGTCTGCCGCCATGAAACGCGCCAGAATATGCGGTTGACCAAAGTACCCCAGGCCCCAACCCATCAGCGAGATGATCGCCACAAAGTTCAGGCCTTTCAGCATGTCAATGTTTTCAATGCTTTTTTGTTTGATAACCGCCATCGAGTCGTCAAACCCGCCAACCGCAATCACCACCATAATTGGCGTGAGGATCAGGGCGAAAATCATCAAACTCGCCTGCACGGTATCAGTCCAGCTAACCGCGAGGAACCCGCCAACGAAGGTATAAATGATGGTAGCCGCAGCACCGGCCCAAAGCGCAGTTTCATAGCTCATGCCAAAGGTGCTTTCGAATAGACGAGCCCCAGCCACAATGCCTGATGCGCAATAGATGGTGAAGAACAGCAGAATAACTAATGCGGAGATAATGCGCAGAACGCGGCTTTTATCTTCGAAACGCCCGGTGAAATAATCTGGCAGCGTCAGCGCGTTGTTGTTCACTTCGGTGTGAACACGCAGACGTCCGGCGACCAGTTTCCAGTTGATGTATGCCCCAACCGTCAAGCCGATAGCAATCCAGCTTTCCGATATACCAGAAAGGAAGATAGCACCAGGTAAGCCCATCAGCAGCCAACCGCTCATGTCGGAAGCACCCGCTGATAACGCAGTGACCAGACTTCCCAGGCTGCGACCGCCCAGAATGTAGTCATCAAAGTTTTTGGTTGAACGCCAGGCGATAAACCCAATCAATATCATGCCAAAGATATAGATGAAGAAGGTCACCAGCATTGGTGTACTCATGGTCATGCAAGTTCTCCAAATTATTTCCGGTGTTATCCGGTATTACCCTGCCGGAACGCAGCAGGGCTTATTTATATTCACAAACGTTTTAACACAACATTCACAATAAATTCACCGTACAAAAAATAGCATTTTCCTGGAGGTTGCACTCGCTCACGCTTTTGAGCGGTTGCACCTACAAAAAACGTTAACTATGCCCGCTAAATCTTCCTGTTCACGAATGATTAACTCGCTCACTTTCTTATTTTTGATTTAACAATTCACTCTTTTTCCAGCTTGCTATCTGGCTCACATTTAACAAGGTTGCACAAAGTTGCAACATGATGGATATTGCCGGATAACTTCTATCAACCCTAAAAATAGTTACCCTAAATCATTTGAGTTGCAGGTAGGCGGCAAAAGAACTCATCCCAGCCGCTCAAAGGATGACGGGTAAGGAGCATTAATGGCCACCACCATGGGCGTAAAACTGGACGACGCAACACGCGAGCGCATAAAAGAGGCCGCTTCACGTATTGACCGCACACCACACTGGCTCATCAAACAGGCGATATTTAACTATCTCGAGCGCCTGGAAAATAACGACGAATTGCCAGAACTCCCGGCGTTGCTGGCTGGTGCTGCCAACGAAAGCGAAGAAACACCCGTGCACGTTGAAGAAATTCACCAGCCATTCCTTGAATTTGCTGAACAAATTCTTCCGCAGTCTGTGACTCGCGCAGCCATTACCGCCGCCTGGCGCCGCCCGGAAACCGATGCGGTGCCGATGATCCTTGAGCAGGCTCGCCTCTCGCCTGTGATCGCCGAACAAACCCATAAACTGGCTTATCAGCTTGCTGACAAATTGCGTAATCAAAAGAGCGCAACAGGCCGGGCGGGCATGGTACAGGGTTTATTGCAGGAATTTTCACTTTCTTCACAAGAAGGTGTCGCGCTGATGTGCCTGGCCGAAGCGTTATTACGCATTCCGGATAAAGCGACGCGCGATGCACTAATCCGCGACAAAATCAGTAATGGCAATTGGCATTCCCACATTGGCCGCAGCCCGTCATTGTTTGTGAACGCCGCGACCTGGGGTTTGTTGTTTACTGGCCGCCTGGTTTCCACCCACAATGAAGCCAGCCTCTCGCATTCCCTGAACCGTATTATCAGTAAGAGTGGCGAGCCGCTAATCCGCAAAGGTGTGGACATGGCAATGCGCCTGATGGGCGAACAGTTTGTGACCGGAGAAACCATTGCCGAAGCGTTAGCCAACGCCCGCAAGCTGGAAGAAAAAGGCTTCCGCTACTCCTACGATATGTTAGGTGAAGCGGCACTGACCGCCGCCGATGCGCAGGCGTACATGGTGTCTTATCAACAAGCGATTCACGCGATTGGTAAAGCCTCTAACGGACGTGGCATTTATGAAGGCCCTGGTATTTCTATCAAACTTTCCGCGCTGCATCCGCGTTACAGCCGTGCGCAGTACGACCGCGTAATGGAAGAGTTGTACCCACGTTTGAAATCCCTGACGCTGCTGGCACGCCAGTACGATGTTGGTATTAACATTGACGCCGAAGAAGCCGATCGCCTGGAGATCTCTCTCGATCTGCTGGAAAAACTTTGCTTCGAGCCGGAACTGGCGGGCTGGAACGGCATTGGCTTTGTCATTCAGGCATATCAAAAGCGCTGCCCGTTTGTGATTGATTACCTGGTAGATTTGGCTTCCCGCAGCCGTCGCCGCTTGATGATTCGTCTGGTGAAAGGCGCATACTGGGACAGCGAAATTAAACGTGCGCAGATGGACGGGCTGGAAGGCTATCCGGTTTACACACGCAAGGTTTACACCGATATCTCTTATCTGGCCTGCGCCAAAAAATTGCTGGCCGTTCCGAGCCTGATTTACCCGCAGTTTGCGACCCACAACGCCCACACACTCGCAGCAATCTACAACCTGGCGGGGCAAAACTATTACCCTGGCCAGTATGAATTCCAGTGCCTGCACGGTATGGGCGAACCGCTTTACGACCAGGTCGTGGGCAAAGTGGCCGATGGAAAACTAAACCGCCCTTGCCGCATTTATGCCCCAGTCGGTACGCATGAGACCTTGCTGGCTTATTTAGTCCGTCGCCTGTTAGAAAACGGTGCCAACACTTCGTTTGTTAACCGCATTGCCGACAACACGCTTCCGCTAGACGAGCTGGTTGCAGACCCGGTAACCGCCATTGAAGGCATTGCAGGTAAAGAAGGCCAACTGGGCCTGCCACATCCTAAAATTCCATTGCCGAAAGAGTTGTACGGGACCGGACGCACCAACTCCAGCGGCCTGGATCTGGCGAACGAGCATCGCCTGGCATCGCTCTCCTCTGCCTTGCTTAACAGCGCCGCACAAAAATGGCAGGCTCTGCCAATTCTTGAAAACGCGGTTTCTCAAGGCGACCTGGTTGCAGTGAAGAACCCAGCGGAACCGAATGATGTCGTTGGTTTTACGCGCGAAGCCACGCACGATGAAGTTTCACAAGCGCTGGAAAGTGCAGTGAACAACGCGCCAATCTGGTTCGCCACACCGCCGCAAGAACGTGCTGCCATCCTTGAGCGCGCAGCGGTGATTATGGAAGGCCAGATGCAGCAGTTGATTGGCATTCTGGTCCGTGAAGCCGGTAAAACCTTTAGCAACGCGATTGCTGAAGTACGCGAAGCGGTGGATTTCCTGCACTACTACGCAGGCCAGGTACGCGATGATTTCGATAACGAAACGCACCGCCCGCTCGGCCCAGTCGTTTGTATCAGCCCGTGGAACTTCCCGCTGGCAATCTTTACCGGGCAAGTTGCCGCCGCCCTTGCCGCAGGTAACAGCGTGCTGGCAAAACCTGCTGAACAAACGCCGCTAATTGCCGCTCAAGGTATTGCGATTCTACTGGAAGCCGGTGTCCCTGCTGGCGTGCTGCAATTGCTTCCAGGCCGTGGTGAAACCGTAGGCGCACAACTAACGGGCGACAAACGCGTACGCGGTGTGATGTTTACCGGTTCTACCGAAGTTGCCACGCTGCTGCAACGCAACATTGCTGACCGGCTTGATCCACAAGGCCGCCCAACGCCACTGATTGCCGAAACTGGCGGTCTGAACGCGATGATCGTTGATTCTTCGGCGCTCACCGAGCAAGTGGTGGTTGATGTGTTGGCATCAGCGTTTGATAGCGCGGGGCAACGTTGTTCAGCACTGCGCGTACTGTGTATTCAGGAAGATGTCGCTGAGCACACGCTGCAAATGTTACGTGGTGCCATGGCTGAATGTCGGATGGGTAACCCAGGCCGCCTGACTACCGACATCGGCCCGGTTATCGACATCGAAGCCAAAGAAAATATCGAGCAACACATCCAAACGCTGCGCAGCAAAGGCCGCAAAGTGTTCCAGGCTGCGCGTGATAACAGCGTGGATGCCAAAGAGTGGCAGAGCGGGACTTTTGTTGCACCAACGCTTATCGAGCTGGAAAGCTTCGACGAGATGCAAAAAGAAGTGTTTGGCCCAGTACTACACGTGGTGCGTTACAACCGCAGCAATCTGGACGCGCTGATTAACCAAATTAACGCCGCAGGATACGGCCTGACGCTCGGCGTTCACACGCGCATTGATGAAACTATCGCCCAGGTCACTGGTTCTGCGCATGTCGGCAACATGTACGTGAACCGCAATATGGTTGGTGCGGTTGTTGGCGTGCAGCCGTTTGGCGGCGAAGGTTTATCCGGTACTGGCCCGAAAGCCGGTGGCCCAATGTATCTGTATCGTCTGCTGGCAAACCGCCCGGACAATGCACTACAAACCACCTTAAATCGCCAGGATGCCGAATTGCCGGTGGATATCACGCTGAAAGCCCGTTTACAGGAAGCGCACCAGGCGTTAATACAGTGGTCGGTGAAAAAAGGTGAGCTGCCAGTAATCTGCGAACGCTTCGCACAACTGGCACAAAGCGGCACTCTGCGCCAGTTGCCAGGGCCAACAGGTGAGCGAAACACTTATGCATTAATGCCGCGTGAACGCGTGTTGTGCCTTGCCGATAACGAGCAAGATGCGTTGGTACAACTGGCCGCGGTAACAAGTGTTGGCAGCCGCGTGCTGTGGGCTGATGATAAATTGCACCGTGAGCTGGCAAAAGCGCTTCCGGCGCTGGTACAACAGCACATCGATTTAGCTAAAGAAGAAGTGTTATTGAGCCAATCGTTTGATGCGGTGATTTATCACGGTGATTCTGACCAGCTGCGCGCACTGTGCGAAAAAGTAGCGGCGCGTGAGGGTGCGATTGTTTCGGTGCAAGGCTTTGCCCGCGGCGAAACCAATTTGTTGCTGGAGCGGCTATATGTTGAGCGTTCGCTGAGCGTGAACACCGCAGCAGCAGGTGGTAACGCCAGCTTGATGACAATCGGCTAAGTTTTCACTACGCTAAAAAGGCTCCTTTTGAGGAGCCTTTTTTCTTTGAGGAACGATGATGAAACGCGTTGGTTTACTGATTACAGGACTGTCGTTGAGTATAGTCTGGAGCGCAAACGTTTTGGCTGACAGTTGCGACTCTGCCACTTCACAGGCTGGGCTCAACGAGTGCTACAGCAACGAGTACCAAAAACAGGATGATTTGCTCAATCAAACCTATAAACAGGCCATGAAGCTCGCCACCGATACGCAGACTATGCAGTTAAAAGCAGCGCAAAATGCATGGATTGCCTTTCGCGATGCCGACTGTGCTTTCTTAACCTCTGGCGCTGACGGTGCATCGGTTGCCCCGATGGTACACGCCCAGTGCATGGCGGATAAAACACGTGAACGTACGGAACTGCTGAAAAGCACGTTGCATTGCGAGGAAGGCGATATCAGCTGTGTTTTCCATCCGCACTAACGCACCCTAATCCCTTCAATAATCATTCGCTGCACGTTTTCTACCGTGCGGCGGAAAAATGCTTCATCATGTAAATTGCTGCCCGTCACCGCTTCAACCTGGCTTGCGAAGTCAGCGTAGTGCTGCGTGGTTGCCCACAGCATAAAGATCAAATGATGCGGATCGACCGCCGCCAGTTTGCCACTCTCAACCCAACCGGCAATGATCGCCGATTTCTCATCGACAAGAGATTTCAAATCTCCGGTCAACTCCCCTTTCAACAACGGTGCACCTTGCAGCATTTCAAGGCAAAACAAACGAGAGGCCTGCGGATAATCACGCGACACTTCCAGTTTCAGACGGATGTATTCACCAATTGCTACCAGTGGCTGTAAATCTTCACGAAACGCGCGCAATGGTGCCAACCAGATATCCAGAATCTGTTTGAGCACGGCGACATAAAGCGCTTCTTTTGAGGGGTAATAATAAAGAAGGTTAGTTTTTGACACTTCCGCACGCTCCGCCACCTTTTCGATACTGGTGCCATGAATGCCATATTGGGAGAAAAACTCCAGTCCTGCCGCCAAAATAGCCTGCTTTTTCGCCGCAACCGCTTTTGCACGTCGTCCGGTTTCTTTCGTTGCTGCCGCACCTTGTGCCATGCGCTCTCTCTTTATTCCGTTTTGCTCACTGATGACAAACTTCTTTCGTAGGTCGGGGCACTTAGCCACACCCGGAAAGATAGCCCTACAACCCTTTTTCTTCAGGCACCAGCAACGGCGCCTTTTTCTTACGCTTAAGTTTTAGCTCACTAACCAAAACACCCAGCACTATCAATGCACCACCTAGCAGCGCCAGCATGGGTAAGCGCTCTCCCGCCATGCGACCGAAAATTCCGGCCCATACTGGTTCACCGGTATAAATCACCGTGGCTCGTGTTGGCGACACGCTGCGTTGCGCCCAGTTCATCGTCACCTGAATAATCGCGCTAAAAATCCCAAGCCCGAGGGCGATGACCAGCAAGCCGGGAGTAAACGTGGGTACACTTTCCCCTGCCGGGATCATGGTCGCAAAAGCAACAATCGAGGCGGTAGCAAGTTGCACAACAGTGACACGTTTAATATCAACTTTGCCTGCCCAGGCACTAATCAGAATAATTTCGGCGGCAATCGCCAATGCACTGATAAGCGTAATAATTTCGCCTGCACCAAGCGTTAACGACGTTCCGTCTGGCCCCGCAAGGAAGATAAGACCAATAAATGCCAGCACCACACCCACCCAGGACATGATGCCCGGCATTCTCCCCAAACAAATCCATTGTAGAACGGGCACCAGCGGAACATACATCGCAGTGATAAATGCCGATTTACTGCTGGGTATGCTTTGTAATCCCCAGGTCTGCATGCTGTAGCCGATAGCAATGGAAACCCCGATAAATACGCCTGCTTTGACTTCAAGCCAGGTCAGGCCGCGTAGCGATTTTATCGACAACAACCCGACAGCCATTGCAGCGGTAGCAAAGCGTAGACCGACAAAGAAAAACGGCTCGCTCATGGTCATTGCATACTGCACTGCAAGGAAAGTCCCACCCCAGAACATGGTGATGAGGATCAGGAGCGCTTCTTGAGGTTTTACGGAGAATTGATAGCGACGCAATAAGGCAGACATGGAAGTACCACGACGAGATAAGCAAGCCGAATATAGTGCGACCTTGCGCCAGTCACTTCAATGGGAGAGACAAAATAAAACCGCCGGTAAAAACCGGCGGCTGGGGTTAGCCTGGCGAGTTACTTACTGCTGCCTTTACCATGGCTATTTTTGCCCCCTTTTTGGCCCGCTTCTGAAGCGCGCTGCGGGTCATTTTTGAAGTTCCCGCCGCTATGTTGGCCACCTTTACGACCTGCTTCTGATGCCCTTTCACGGTCTTCAGCGAAATTACCTGACCCACCACGATGGTTTGCCATTTCTAACCTCCAGATTGGTGAAATAGTTAAGTCATCATATTGCATTCAGTCAAAGAGAATTCTTTCACCTGGCGGCTTACACAGATGTTACCGCGTGGAACTAAGCTTAGTGCAGTCAGGGTAATTGACCACCAAATCGTAATATCTTGCAACATGTAATCGCCAGAATGGGTGATTTTTTTGCCGCTTAATCCATAAGATATTCTTATTTTTAGTGAAATAGTCACCTTATGAAAATGTGACTTAATGCAACATTTTCATTCATCACAAGGAAAATTAATCTTAATCAATGAAAACGCCGTCTCATTTGCACTCTGAGCCACAGCACATATCTTTAGAGGAGTGCAGCAATACGCTGCGACAATGGTAAGGAGTGAGCGACATGGCTAAAGTTCTGGTGCTTTATTACTCAATGTACGGACACATCGAAACCATGGCACACGCTGTGGCAGAAGGTGCTCAGAAAGTGGATGGCGCAGAAGTCACAGTGAAGCGAGTCCCGGAAACTATGTCAGGCGAAGCTTTCTTAAAAGCCGGGGGGAAGACGCAAAATACCCCGCAAGCCACACCACAAGAGCTTGCCGATTACGACGCCATTATTTTTGGCACGCCCACCCGCTTTGGTAATATGTCCGGCCAGATGCGCACCTTCCTTGACCAAACTGGTGGTCTATGGGCATCAGGCGGTTTGCACGGCAAGCTTGCCAGCGTGTTTAGTTCAACAGGCACTGGCGGCGGACAGGAACACACAATCTCATCGACATGGACCACTCTTGCTCACCACGGGATGGTGATTGTCCCCATCGGCTACGCCGCGCAAGAATTGTTTGATGTCTCTCAGGTTCGTGGTGGGACGCCTTATGGTGCTACAACGATTGCCGGTGCCGATGGGTCGCGTCAGCCAAGCCAGGAAGAGCTTTCCATTGCTCGTTATCAAGGCGAGCATGTAGCAAGCCTTGCCGTTAAACTTAATGGTTAAATTCTGGAGGAGTACATGCAGAATCAACAATCAAAAACTCATCACGTAGGTGAATGGGCGAGTTTACGTAACACCTCTCCTGAAATCGCAGAGGCTATTTTTGAAGTGGCTAAATACGACGAAAAAATGGCGGAGAAAATTTGGGAAGATGGCAACGACGAGGTGCTGACGTTGGCATTTGAAAAGACAGATAAAGATTCACTGTTCTGGGGCGAGCAAACCATAGAGCGGAAGAACGTGTAACTGAAACTCCCCCGCGATATGCGGGGGAGTCACACATTATTTATTTCGCCTCTTTTACACTCTTCGCTAACACATCAGTAAATTTATCCCACGGACAAAAACCATTCGCATCAGTCGGACAGCCATTAAGCTGGAGCGTTACCCGTTGCGGCGGTTGTTGCAGACTTAACACATCAGCCTTACGCAATTGTTCAGTACTTTGATAAACGTATTCCACCTTCATCAAATCACGGTTGTTATTTGCATCATGCCAGCGCTGGAACATGATTTTCCCGCCGATTGGCGTGCGCTCATACTGTTGCGGCAGTTGGTAAGGTTTGAAATCCAGCGCTGTTAGCAATGACGCAATGTTGGAGTCATGCCCCACCAACAGGGTAATTTTTGGCCCTTTGTTATCACTTCCCGCCAGCGCTTTTTGAATATATTTAATCAACGGTGCTGCCACATTTCGTGCAACTTGTGGGGAAGTGAACAACGTATCCTGATAGCCATTTTTCAGCTGCGATAACACCTTCCATTGCTCGTCAGTTTTGATTTTCCCCCAGGCAACATTATCAAGCGGCATACCCTCGTAATATTGCAGCGTAAAGGCATCCACCAACGAGTTGCCAACTTTAAGCGGGCCACTCACACCAGGTTCTTCCGTGGCATTGGCGCTAAATTTGTCTTTTTCAGCGGTCAAGGAACACTTCTGTTTTTCTTTACAGCTTGGCGAGTCGTTAAACCCGACAATTTGCTCAAGAAGCTGGTAACTGTCGTCGAGTTTGTAATGTTCGCGTTGGGCTTCCATCGCCTTCACCGCTTCTTGCTTAAATTCAGGTGAGTTGTTGGTGATGACGGGATTAAACGTGGGGTCCATGGTGCCCATTTTTTCCTGGTGATGGACAGGCACATCACAGCCAGGAAAAGCACCAGTGATAAAGAACTGTGCCGTTGCAACGGTGCGCTGCAAACTGTTGGCGTAGGCGTAAACACTTTGTGGCGTTGGACATTCACCACTTTTCACTAAACCCTGCTCCGCAAGCCACTCGCGCAGATAATGCCCCATATACACTTCCAGCACGCCACCCTTAGTGGTGAGCTGGCCGCCAGGAACATCCCATTCAGGCCAGGATTGCGCGGTAGACTGTTCTAATACGCTGCCATTATTGGCGAGCGGCGCGCGCAGGTTATGGCGACTCATTAATAGAACTTGTTCGAGCTGATAACCCTGTGGCGTTGTTTCGGCTTGCGCCAATGCAGGGGCGAAGCAAGTCAAAGTCAGTAATGCCGCGATCGTTTTTTTATTCATCCCTTAATCCTCAAGAGGTTATTGCACAAAAATGCCAAATACAGTGTGGCAGAAAATAGCTATGCCGCCTTTTGAGTCGATCGCAAAATCACAGGGTGAAGGAAAACTACTCAATGCAGTAAATAGGTTTTATAATAAAACCAGATAACGATTTGCCAGGGAGAATCAATGAAACGCAAAAGTCTGGAAGGCAGTACCTGCTCGGTCGCCCGAACGCTGGATATCATCGGCGACTGGTGGACGTTACTGATCGTGCGCGATGCTTTAAATGGCCTGACACGTTTTGGTGAGTTCCAGAAAAGCCTCGGCATCGCCAAAAATATGCTGACTCAGCGGTTAAAACAGCTCGTTGAGCAAGGGATTTTGGCTGTGCGCCCGGCAACCGATGGCAGCGCCTGGAATGAGTATGTGCTGACTGAAAAAGGACGCGCGCTGCAAATGGTATTGGTTGCACTGTCGCAATGGGGTGGTGAATATCTTTTTGATAGTAAAGAAAAATGTAACATCCTGGTCGACAACAAGCATCATCAACCGCTGAGAAAACTTACGTTGCAAGCTCAAGATGGGCGCACGATTACACCCGATGAAGTAGTCCTTGAACGCAGTACCGTTCCCGCCGAATAATTTCCATTCCCCAAATGTACCCAAGCGCCTGAAATTAGGGCGCTTATTTTTTCAGGCCGTATTAGTCCCAACGCAGAAGTAGAAAAACCGACGCAATATGGTTGCATTATAAAACCATTCAACCTACCTTTAATTTAGTTTCATTATTAAACCACAACATCTTTCACTGACGAGGCTACCATGACCACTTCTCATTCTGTTGCAGTAATAACCGGCGCATCTTCAGGCATTGGCGCGGTATATGCAGAGCGCTTCGCTGCTCGCGGCTACTCACTGCTGCTCGTTGCCCGCCGTGAAGAAAGACTGCGCGAACTGGCCGCAAAATTAGAATCGCTTTACGGTATTTCAGTTCAGACGCTGCCAGCAGACCTGGCAAGTGATGAAGGTATTAGCGTGGTTGAAGACGCGTTACATAGCACTGAAGGGCTTAAAGTGCTGGTCAATAATGCCGGAACTGCGCATCTTGCCGCATTTACCGCAGGCAACGCTGAATTACATGAGGCAGACATCACGCTCAATATCACCGCGTTGACTCGATTAAGCCTTGTCGCCCTCACCCGCTTTCAGGCACAAAATAGCGGTACCATTATCAACATCGCTTCGGTGGTTTCACTCCATGCCATCGCAGGTAGTGCCGTGTATAGCGGCACCAAAGGCTATGTGCTGAATTTCACTCGCGGATTGCAGCAAGAAATTGCTGGTAGCAATGTGCGCATTCAAGCTGTATTGCCTGCAGTTACTGCCACGGAAATTTGGGATGTTTCTGGCGTATCAATGGATCATTTAGCACCTGATTCCATCATGACTGCCGAAAATATGGTTGATGCCGCACTGGCGGGCCTTGACCAGGGCGAAGAAGTTACCGTGCCGCCGCTGCACGATCTGGCGCTGTGGGAAGCTTATGAATCTGCACGACTGGGGATATTCGATGCCTCCCGCACAGGCGTTCCCGCACCGCGTTATCAGAAGCAATAAGCGTAAAAAGCGGGATTCGTCCCGCTTTTTTGCATAATTTTGTAAAAGGCACTTCGTTGAATTGAGGTTGTAGTTAGATTGATATAATTATATCAATAAGAATCCTCTATCAATAACGTATGAAAATGCTTAATTATTCTGCTCTTGGGGCACTGGCCCTTCTACTTATACTTTGGGCAGCACTGATATTTGATACCGGCAATATTCTCCACCATATGTCTGAAACCTTGCATTTTCTTGAAAGTCTGGTGATAGCCTACTCTGAGTAAGTTCGGAGCCGTCGCAACGTGTTTCAGGCCGTATCACCATCCAAAAGAGAAGTGCCATAAGAATTATCGACAGTGCATAGCCAGCGGCCGTCGCTTTCTTGCCGAAATACATACGTTGCTCGGCGCGTAGTCTCAACCTTTCCACCTTTACCATCAGGAAAACGCAACACCGTTTCCATGATGACCAGAGCATTCCCACTCCCTTCGATAACCTGCATTTCGCCCTGTTCTACGACGAGATTCCCCTGGAAGTAATCTGAGATGGCAATGAACGCCTTGCGGATATTGTCTTTCCCCTTCGCAATCATGCCCGGCTTAACAACCAGAGCGGCGTCATCCGCGTAGTACTCCATAAGAGAGTCAAAATCTTTAGCTGATATAGCCTTATCGCATGACTCAATAATCTGCCGTATTGGATGTGGCTGCATATACAGATCTCCTGAAAAATGAGTGGTTTGTTCTTACCATACCATCGATTGCGAGCTTGCCACCTTTCCTGACTACAAGGCTGCTGTTAATCTGTGGTATCGCTTTCATCAGACCTAACTTCAGGCGGCATATATGAAACAAATTACCCTTAGTGACATGCAACAACAGAGTGAAGCGGCAGCGCGTGCGCCCCGCTTACGTGCCCACCGTAATTTTCACCCGGAATTGAGCGATCCTGTGCAGCGTTTGGCTATCGCTATGGAGCCAGGCACCTATATTCGCCCGCACCGCCATCCACACACATTTGAACTACTGATTCCACTGAGCGGGCGCTTTCTGGTGTTGAATTTTGATGATAACGGCACCGTGACTGAGCGTGTCATTTTAGGTGAAGAATGCATGGCGCTTGAGATGGATGCCGGAACCTGGCACGCGGTGTTGTCGTTGGACAATGGCGGTATTATTTTTGAAGTGAAACACGGTGGTTATCAACCAGTCACAGAACAAGATTCTGCATCCTGGGCACCCGCCGAAGGTGAACCTGGCACATCTGAGCTGATGAAATGGTATGCAATAGCGCAAATTGGTGACGGCGGCTTCAAATTGTAATTCCTGCCTTATGCGCGGAGTTCATTCCCCCAACTCCGCGTGATACGCTCATTCGATGTGCCTCTTTTGTTTTCCTGCAGCAGGTCGTATGACACGTAGATTACCTTTTCAGGTAAAACTCTTTTTATCTCTGGTGGTATTTTCCTGCCTACTGCTAGCGCTGCTGGGCGCGATTTTATTTCATGTTATCGACAAACAACTGCATCACGATCTGGGGCAACGCGCACGCGTTCAGGCTAGCGAAATAGCACTGATGCCAGGACTTGCGGAATATGTGGCAGCGCGCGATGTGGCGGCAATTGCCCGTTTAATTCAGCCGCTGCGCGACCAAAGTGATGCCAGTTATATCGTGATTGGCGACGTACGCGAGCAACATCTTTATCACTCGGAATCACCGGAACGCCTTCATTTACCGATGATCGGTGGTGATAATGCCGAAGTTCTGCAAGGGAAAACCATTATTTCCGCACGCCAGGGCGGTATCGGTTTTTCATTACGCAGCAAAGCACCGATCTTCAATGCGAATAAACAGGTTATCGGTATCGTCTCGGTCGGTTATCTCACTTCCTATATCGACAATATTAGTTCCCGCCTTCTCTGGCAGGCGGGTCTATACGGTCTGTTGCTCCTGGCGCTACTGTTTATTTTTTCGTGGATGTTTACCCGCAACGTCAAAAAACAAATGCTTTGGCTTGAACCCAAAGATATCGCGCTGCTGGTGTTGCAACAAAAAGCCTTGCTCGAAGCGATGTATGAAGGTGTCTTTGCCATTAACGCCGAGAAGCAGCTGATATTAATTAACCGCGCCGCAAGAGAGTTGCTCGACATTCGACAGACCGAAAGTGAACTCATTGGAAAACCGCTGGAAGATGTGTTGCAGACTCCACCGGCATTTTTCACCCAAAGCGGAACAGAAAATAGCAGCTATCACGATCAGGTCACCGTATTGAATCAGCGGCAGATGATCGTTAACCGCGTACCTATCAAACTGGAACCCGGCACTGAAAGCGGCTGGGTGTTTAGTTTCCGTGACAAAAACGACATTAATACCTTGAGCCGCCAGTTAAGCCAGGTGAAACGCTATGCCGATAATCTGCGCATTATGCGGCACGAACAATTGAATTGGACCGCGACGCTGGCTGGTTTATTGCACATGCAGCGTTATGACGATGCGATGAGTTATATTCAAGCGCAATCCGCAGGCGCTCAAGAAGTGCTGGATTTTGTCTCAGCACGTTTCACATCACCTGCATTGTGCGGCCTGCTGCTGGGGAAATACGTCAGTGCGCGGGAAAAAGGCATCGAGCTGGCGTTCGATCCTGCCTGCCAGTTAACCCGTATTCCAGCGACAATCAGCGAAACTGAATTAATGTCGGTTATTGGCAATTTGCTGGATAACGCCGTCGATGCCACGCTGAAAGCCCATAACGCTTCATCACCGGTAGAACTGTATATTTCAGACAGAAATCAGGAGCTACTAATTGAAGTAGCCGACAGAGGCTGCGGCGTGGATGATGCGCTGAAACCGCATATTTTTGAACAAGGCGTCACCAGCAAACCGTCTAACGACCACGAAATGGGTGGTTCGGAACATGGTATCGGCCTTTACCTGGTAGCGGGATACGTTCATCAGGCTGGCGGTAGCATCGAAATCGCAGACAATACTCCGCAGGGTACGATATTTTCGGTTTTCGTCCCGTTCACGACCCATGTTTCATCAGGGCAACACCATGAATAACACCACTACATTCGATGTCGTCATTGTGGAAGATGAGCCTCACCTTGCCAGTTTGCATCGTGATTTTATCGAGCAAAATTTTCATCTGCACGTCGTTGGGATAGCCGCGACGCTTGAACAGGCCTACGCCCTGATTCGGTTACATCAGCCACGCCTGATACTGCTCGATAACTATTTGCCGGATGGCCAGGGCGTGGATTTAATAGACGACCCGCTTCTAAAAACCTTTGATTGCTCGGTGATTTTCATCACTGCCGCCAGCGATATGCGCACCTGCAGCCATGCAATGCGCAGTGGCGCGTTCGATTACATTATTAAACCGGTGTCTTTTCACCGTTTGCAGGCCTCACTGGAACGCTTTATGCAAATGGTACAGACATTACGCAATGTGAAGGTGGTTGATCAAAGTTCACTGGATCGGCTGTTTAATCTGCCAGCCAGCGAAGCCCCGCCAACCCCGTCAACAAAAGGAATTGAGAGCAATACTCTGGAACGCGTTCAGCGCGTTTTTACCGCTAACCCGGACACCAGTTGGTCGGTAGAACAGGTTGTGGAAGAGGTCGGGATCAGCAAAACCACAGGTCGCCGCTATCTTGAATACTGTGTGGAAATTGGCTTTATCGGCGTTGAGATGCTGTACGGAAATATCGGCCATCCAAGGCGTCTTTACCGCAAAGTTTCTGACGATTGAAAGTGTATACAGGCCATTTAAGTGGCCGGGTTCTTCCCTCGTTCCGTGGTGTTTATGGTGTTAATTGCCTAAAAAACGCCGACAATCACAATTCAGAAAGATAGCAATCTTCCAGCTATTACCTGTCAGATGTTATGCGTTATGTTTCTTTTTAGTTCCTCAAATGTAACTAGAAGGTTAACAATAATGTCGAATAAATTTCACATCTCTCTGCTTGCTACTGCTGTTCTGATGTCTTCTTCTGCAATGTCTGCACTGCCTCAGGGCTATCCCGCTGACTATCAAAAAGTCGTCGATGCCGCGACTAAAGAAGGCAAAGTGGTGATTTACTCCACCACCGATACCAAAGCTGCCGGGCCACTGATTCAAGGCTTCGAAGCGGCCTATCCGGGCATCAAAGTTGAATACAACGACATGAACAGCACAGAGCTGTACAACCGTTTTATCAGTGAACAAGCCTCCGGTGGTACTAGCGGCGACGTAGTCTGGAGTTCTTCAATGGACACCGCGCTGAAGCTTGCAACCGACTATGCACAGGAATACAAATCACCTGAGCAGGGCCAACTGCCAAAATGGGCGGTATGGAACAACAAAGCTTATGGCACAACTTATGAGCCAGTGGTGTTTATCTATAACAAACGCCTGATCCCTGCCAGCGATGTGCCGGACTCGCATGCTGCACTGGCGAAATTGATTGCCAGCCAGACCGAAAAATTCAGCAAAAAAGTCACTACCTACGACATCGAGAAATCGGGACTTGGGTTCATGCTTTCGGTGCAGGATTTCAAAGCCGATCCGAATTACTTCAAAACGCTGGCTGATGTCGCTAAAGGTGGCCTGTCGGTACAGTCTTCTACCGGTACGATGATGGAAAGGGTGTCATCCGGCGAAAACCTGATTGGCTTTAACATTCTGGGTTCTTATGCCGAAGCCCGCGCCAAAACTGACCCGTCACTTGGGATTTCCTATCCGAAGGATTACACCCTGGTGCTGTCACGCGTCTCGTTCATCAGCCAGCAATCCCAAAACAGCAACGCGGCAAAACTGTGGCTGGACTACGTGCTGTCTGAAAAAGGCCAAAGCATTCTGGCAAATCAGGCCGACATCCCGTCAATTCGTAACGATATCGAAGGTAAAAACGACATTGACGGCCTGACCAAAATGTTGGGGAAATCGCTCAAGCCTATTCCGGTTGATGAAACCTTGCTGGAATATCTGCAACAGAAAAAACGTCTGGATTACATCAAAGAGTGGCGCACTGCTGCTCAAAAATAAGACTTTCGTTCCTGGTGGGTACGCGATGCTTACCCACCAGGAAAGACTTGAGTAGGTCGGATTAGCGCAGCGACATCCGGCATTGATTGTTGGAAAGGAAGTCATATGAGTGCATTACTCAGAAAGTGGCAGAGCCTGCCGCGCGGCATTGTGGTGTTGATAACGACGTTGGTTATCTACATTCCGCTGTCGTTCATCGTGATACAAAGTTTTCTCTCCGCACCATTCTTTTCCCCGTCGAAAGAGTGGAGCCTCGAATCTTTCGGATTCATTTTTACCGACCCTGATTTCTACAGAGCACTAAAAAGCGGGTTTATTCTGGCGTTCGGGTTGGTGGTGATTGCCATTCCGCTTGGGGGAATTCTGGCATTCCTGATGGTACGCACTGATTTACCAGGCCGTCGCGTGATTGAGCCGCTGATCCTGGTACCGATTTTTGTCTCACCGATGGTATTAGGTTTTGGCTATGTGGTTGCCGCAGGGCCAGTAGGTTTCTTCTCGCTGTGGGCACAATCCCTGATTGGTTTTGTGCCGTGGAATATCTACGACATGTCGAGCATCGTAGTGATAGCTGGTCTGACCCACGTCCCCCATGCTTATCTCTATATTTCATCGGCGCTGCGCAGTGTGGGTTCTGATGTTGAAGAAGCCGCGCGTACAGCGGGTGCTTCACCATTACAGGTCATGACAGCCGTCAGTCTGCCGATGGTACGCCCATCGATTCTTTACGCCACTGTATTGCTGTTCTTTCTCGGGCTGGAAGTGTTTGGCCTGATGCTGGTATTAGGCGACCCGGAAGGCAACATGGTGCTGGCAACCTATTTGTACCAGCTAACCAATAAGCTCGGCACGCCGTCTTATCATCTGATGGCAGCCGTTGCCGTGGTGCTGATTTGCATCACTATTCCGCTGGTGATGTTGCAGCGTCGGCTGATGCGCACCGCTAACCGTTTTGTGACGGTTAAAGGCAAAGCGTCTCAAGCCCGCGCGTTACCACTGGGGAAATGGCGCTGGGTAGCGGGGGCCGTGGTGGCATTCTGGCTGACGGTCACCATCGGCGTTCCGCTGGTTGGCGTCATGCTGCGGGCATTTATTTCCAACTGGGGTGTCGGTGTTTCTCTGTGGGACGAACTCTCACTCAACACTTTCCGCAATATTTGGGAACAACCCAACCTACTGCGCGCCATTGTGAACTCCATGGCAATCGGCGTGATTGGTGGCGCACTGGCGGTGGGTTGTTATCTGTTTATCGGCATCGCCATGCACCGAAAACCAGACGGCGTAACACGCTTCCTCGATTACAGCGTGCTGGTGCCGCGTGCGGTTCCAGGCCTTCTGGCGGGTCTGGCGTTCCTGTGGGTGTTCCTGTTCCTGCCAATGTGGCTCGATAACGCGCTCAAATCGGGTTGGCTGTCAGGTATGCCGTGGTCGCAGTGGCTGCGCGATAACCTGGTGGTCTGGCTGCGTTCACTGCGCAGTACTATTTTCAGTGTCTGGCTGGCGTACACCGTGGTGTGGATGGCTTACGGTTTACGACTGATTTCCTCAACATTGTTACAGGTAGGGCCGGAGCTGGAAGAAGCCGCGCGCAGTACCGGAGCGACACGTGGGCAAATCACCCGCCACGTCACGATTCCATTATCGCGCTACGGGCTGATTGGCTCTTGGTTGTTAATGTTCCTGATTTTCGAACGTGAATATTCAACCGGTGTGTACCTGCTCTCGCCGGGTACTGAAACCATCGGTTCAATGCTGGTTTCTCTGTGGGCCGCAGGTGCTATTGATATTGTCGCCGCACTTTCCTTTATTAACATCCTGCTGGTGGTAGTGGGTTTGGGTATCGCCCTTCGTTTTGGAGTCAAATTACATGATTGAATTATCGGTCGAAAACCTGCACTTAACCTACGGCGACAATCCAGTGTTAAAGGGCGTTTCCATGGATTTGAAACGTGGCGAAGTTGTCTCTTTACTCGGGCCTTCCGGGAGCGGAAAAACCACTTTATTACGCGCTGTCGCCGGGCTGGAAAAGCCCACGCAGGGCACGATCATCATCGGCAAAAACAAAGTGTATGACGGCACGCCGCGCAGTGAGATTCCTGCTGAAGAACGTAATCTTGGGCTGGTGTTTCAGTCTTACGCGCTCTGGCCGCACAAAACTGTGTTTGAGAACGTGGCCTATCCACTGAAGTTGCGAAAAGTTTCAGCGGCAGAAATCACCCAACGGGTTCAGGATGTATTGAACCAACTTGGCCTTGGGCATTTGGGCAAGCGACACCCACACCAGCTTTCCGGTGGCCAGCAACAGCGCGTGGCAATTGGTCGTGCGTTGGTTTATAACCCGCCGGTTATCCTGCTTGATGAACCGCTGTCGAACCTCGATGCCAAGCTACGCGAAGAAGCCCGCGTATTCCTGCGCGAGCTAATTATCAAACTCGGTTTGTCGGCACTGATGGTGACACACGATCAGAATGAAGCGATGGCGATTTCTGACCGCATTTTGCTGCTCAACAACGGCAAAATCGAGCAGCAAGGTACACCACAGGAAATGTACGGCTCACCAAAAACTCTGTTTACCGCAGAGTTTATGGGTAGTAACAACCGTCTGCACGGCAAAGTGACGGAGATTCGCGACGGAAAAGCACGCATTGAAGGCAAAGGTTGGGCGCTGTGGGGGATGGCGGGCGAAGGTGTGCAAAGTGGTCAGGAAGGAACCGCGGTTATTCGTGTGGAACGCGTTTTGCTGGTAGAGGGTCCTGGGGATAATCAACTTGAATTGCCGCTGCTAACCAGCATGTATCTCGGCGACCGTTGGGAATATCTGTTCCGGACGTCAGGCGATGATTTTGTCATTCGTGCCTATGGCACTGAAGTTCGCGATCCGCAGCATTGCCACCTGGCATTGCCTGAGGATCATGTTTGGATTTTCCCTAAATCCTGATAATCAAAGGGGCGGTAACTGACCGCCCCGGTAATCCTTTGACTCAACTCTTTCGTAGGAAAATTTTCATTTTCGAAAAGATTATTTCAGTGTGATGGATAACACGTTCAGCGCTTGCGTTGTGGGAGGCAAACCATCAGCAACCCGATAAAAATCACGCTGACACCAACAAGTTTCCCCGTGCTAAAGCTCTCATTGAGCCATGGTAGCCAAATAGCCGTCGCCCACACCAGCACGTAGCTTAAACTCAGCAGCGGATAGGCTTTGCTCAGCGCAATGCGCCGCAACGCCAGAAACCAGCAGCCCATCGAAAAGACATAGGCAAACAGCCCAACGAAAAGCGCCAGTGCGCCAGAACTGAGACTCAAAAACGCCATAAGCAGTTCTGCATGTTGAGAGACAGGTGGCAGCGTCATCATTGCCCATTTCATGATGAGCTGAGCGCAACTGACCAGCAGCACGCTCATCAATGCCCAAAAATAGCCCATCAGGCAACGTTCCCCATGATAATAATGCCGCCGATAATCAGCACCACGCCCAGCCAGTGCCTAATTGATACTGGCTCATGCCAGATGAAACGCGCAGCAAGCGTAATAAAGATAAAGTTCAGGCTTAGCATCGGGTAAGCCACGCTAACTGGCACGCGCTGTAGCACCAGCAACCAGAGCAACATCGCGCAGCCGAGCAACAAAACACTTAGTGCCAACCAGCCAAACAAGTGCCGACGACCGAGCCTGTACGTGGCCTGCTTCTGACAAAGCTGGCCACCACAACTCAGTAAACTTGCCAGCACAATGAGCAGATAACTCATGGCGCTTTTTCGTAGAAGAAGAGAACAAACCGCCCTTTGCGATACAGGTGGTCTGGTGTTGGCAAATCATGGTCTTCCGGCACTTTGTCTTTCGATAACAGCATCACCAGCGACACGTTACCTTCTTTGCGATGTTCAGCCAGCCAGCCAGCAAAATCTTCGCGCGAGACAAAGTTATCTTTCGCATCATCGAAATTCGTCAGACCATAATTCAGCTCACCCGGTTTTGCATAAAGCGTGATGTCATCGCGCTTTAATTCCCAGGCGATACCCGCCCCTACTCCCACGCTATCGACAAGTATGTAACGGCTACCCGACAGTTCTGGGCGAACCATGTCGATAAACACTTGTGGATGTTTGGAGTCAACGACTTTTTCCGGGATAACACCACCAACTAATAACGCGAGGCCAAGTGGACATAACGCCGCCCACTGCCAGAATTTGGCGTTATTACGTGTGGTGAAATATCCCACCAGCGCCCACACCAGGAAAGCAATGCTCGCCTGAATGACTTTCAGCACTTCATGATTGGCATAAACAGGATGCTTTGCCACACCCCACGGAGCCAGCACCACAAGCACAACTACCGTGCAAATGCCGCCAAAAACCATGTTGATCCAGCCGTTGATTTTTAGCGTGCGTGATGTTGCAAGCAACTGCGTGGCATGACGTGCCAGTAAAATAGCCAACGGAGCGAAGCACGGCAAAATATAGGTAGGTAATTTGCCTTTCGCGATGCTAAAGAACAGCAACGGCATAACCACCCAACCCAGCACATAAAGCGACCCGCTTTCAACTTTGCGTTCTTGCCAGCCACGTTTAAGTGCGCCGGGCAATAATGCAAGCCACGGCAAACAACCCGCAATCAGGAACGGAATGTAGTACCAGAATGGCGCTTTGTGTTGAGCATCTTTCTCAGCGAAACGTTGAATATGCTCGACCCAGAAGAAGTAGTGCCAGAAAGTGGGTTCTGCTTTGGCAATTGCCAGCGCCCAGGGCAAGGTAATAGCAATAGCGCTCAGAATGGCGAGTGGCCCAAACAACAACACTTCTTTCCAGCGTTTTTGCGCAATCACCCACGGTAAGACACCCAGCACTGGCACAGCGAGCGCCAGAAAACCTTTTGTCATTACGCCCATGCCGCAAACCAGGCCCAGCAGAATATAGCCGCCTGCTTTCCCTGCATTGGTTTGTGCATTCGCGCCCAGCCAGAAGCTGCACATAGCCGCAACCAGCCACAGCGTGATCATCGGGTCAAGCACCGCATAAGTGCCTACGCCATAAACCAGCAGACAAGTCAGGAAAATCACGCCAGACAAGACAGCTACGGTTTTATCGCGCCACAAACGCAATGCCAGCCACGCCACCATAAGCGCACTTAACGTAATTGAAAAGACCGAGCCAAAACGCACGGCAAAGTTGTTATGGCCGAAAATCAGCTGGCTGATATTGTTAATCCAGTACCCAGCAACCGGTTTTTCGAAATAACGCACATCCAGAAAATGCGGGACAATCCAGTTTCCTGCCGCCAACATTTCGCGGCTTATCTCAGCATAACGGGTTTCATCTGGTTGCCATAAAGCGCGGAATTCTAAAGGGAGCAGGTAAAGCAGAGCAAAACCCATTAGCAGAACAATCGAATACTTAACTGATTTCATCCGTTTTTATCCGAGAAGTTGTTGGCAACCCAGCCAGCCTTCACGACCGGGGATAACACCGCGCACCACTTTGCCTACGGGCAGAGTGGTGAGATCGTCGGGTAGTAACTCACTTAAAGGGCAAAACTCGATACCCTCAAGTGCGGCCATAGTAAGGAGCTCATTAAAATCATTACGCATCACAATACCTTCCACTTCAGCATGGATGGTGTACACCGGCGTACCGGTGTCTTGTTTAATGCGGTCGAGAATAAAACGGTTGTAGTCTTCGCGGCTGACACCATCACCGATGACTTCATCCCAGGTAGGCAATGTCACTGGAATTTGTACCGTTCCCGTGCTGCCATCGGTTAATAACGGGAGAAATGGTGTCGTTCCACGGCAGTCACTGTTGTAGGTGAAGCCGAACGGCTGTTTCGCCCGTACTACGCGCTGGTCGGCACGCCAGCCTGCTACTGCTGAGCAAGTAACAGGCTGTTCGATGATGACACTTAACGCATCAAGCCCGAGACGGATTTGCTTTTCCAGTTGGCTGTTGTCCCAGACGCCAGCCCAGGTTTGCCAGGCAAAGTGATCCCAGGCATGCAAACCCACTTCGTGGTGATCCGCTGTCGCCGCGATTATCGCCGCGTTTCCGGAGCCGATTTTACGCCCCGGCCACGCGGTACCCGCCAGCAAAATATCCCAACCGTAAAGTGATGCGGCTTTAGACCGCAGCATCTTCCACAAAAATTGCGGTTTCACCAGCCGCCACAAGTGACGGCCCATGTTATCCGGGCCGACGCTAAAGAAAAAAGTGGCCTGAATACCGTGCAAACTTAAGATCTCAAGAAGTTGCGGAACCCCTTGTTGGGTTCCCCGCCATGTATCTACATCAATGCGCAGGCCAACTTTTCTCATGCCTGAGGATCCGTCAGTTCAACTGTTTTCAGGAAGAAGTCCAGGGTTTCGTCGATGGTTTTTTCCATCTCAACGGTTGGCGTCCAGTTTAGTAAGCGGTGCGCGTTACGAATGCTTGGCTTACGGTGTTCAACGTCCTGATAACCTTTGCCGTAGTAAGTGCTGCTTTCTACTTCACGGAAACCAGCAAACGGAGGGAAGTGGCCGCGCAGCGGATGCTTCTCAAAACTTTCCAACAGCATTTGCGCCAGCTCTTTTATACTCGCTTCGTTATCCGGGTTACCAATGTTGATAATTTGCCCGTCACAGTTGCTGTTTTTGTTCTCAATAATGCGGAACAGCGCTTCGATACCGTCGCTGATATCGGTAAAGCAGCGTTTTTGTTTACCGCCATCAATGAGCTTAATCGGCGAACCTTCCACCAGGTTCAGAATCAACTGTGTGATAGCCCTTGAGCTACCGATGCGCGCAGCATTCAGGTTATCAAGGCGTGGTCCCATCCAGTTGAACGGACGGAACAGTGTAAAGCGCAAGCCTTCTTTCTCGCCGTAAGCCCAGATAACACGGTCAAGCAGTTGCTTGGAAACAGAGTAAATCCAGCGCTGTTTGTTGATTGGCCCAACGATCAGGTTCGAGTTATCTTCATCGAACACTTTGTCGGTACACATGCCATAAACTTCTGAAGTAGAAGGGAAAATAATGCGTTTCTGGTATTTCACACAGTCACGGATGATTTTCAGGTTTTCTTCAAAATCCAGCTCGAATACGCGCAGTGGGTTACGGGTGTATTCAATCGGAGTGGCGATAGCAACCAAAGGCAGCACCACGTCACATTTCTTGATGTGGTATTCAATCCACTCGGAGTGAATACTGATGTCACCTTCCACAAAGTGGAAACGTGAGTTACCGAGGAAACGGGAAATCGCATCGGAGCCAATATCCAACCCGTAAACTTCGAAGTTATCGTCTTGCAGTAAGCGCTCTGTCAGGTGGTTACCGATGAAACCGTTCACACCGAGGATCAACACGCGAGTACGACGTTTAATCGCTGAAACCGGCTGGCTGCTGATGATTGCACCGGCTACCAAACCGAGGCTTTGCGCCAGTTGCGCGCCCTGCATGTAGACGCCGTTTTCGGCCTGTCCGGTAATAATTTCCAGCGCGCCCTCACCTGCAGCGATAACCAGCGGGTTTACGGACAAGACTGTGCCTGCTTTCGCGCCGGAGGTATTTTCCAGCACGCGACCTTTCCAGACGATAAATTTACTGCCACCCACATAGCCAAACGCACCCGGCCATGGATTGGTCACTGCACGTATCAGGTTGTTTATTTCGCTAGCAGGTGCACTCCAGTTGATGCAACCGTCTTGCGGAGTACGGCGGCCAAAATAGCTGGCTTTGCTGTTGTCTTGCTCATACTGCGGGTAATGCCCGGTTTTGATAACTGGCAGAATATCTTCCAGCAAGTCGGACGCGGCTTCACGCAATTTATGATGCAGCGTTAATGCCGTTTCTTCTGGGGTGATAGCCACACGCTGCTGCGCCACAATGGCGCCAGCATCGGCACGGTTAACCATGCGATGAAGGGTAACGCCAGTTTCGGTTTCGCCTTTCACCAACACCCAGTTCAGCGGCGCACGGCCACGGTACTCTGGCAGCAAAGAACCATGTAGATTAAACGCGCCAACCGTTGCGCTATTTACGATTTCATCGCACAGCAAGTTACGGTAATAGAAAGAGAAGATGACATCTGGTTGCGTAGATTTAATTCTGTCAACCCACAATGGGTGATTCACATCTTCGGGTGCATAAACAGGAATGCCATGTTCTGCGGCGGTACGCGCAACCGAGCCAAAGAAATGGTTCTCAGACGGTGAGTCTGGATGAGTATAAATAGCCGTGATTTCGAAACCAGCAGCAACCAGCGCATCAACACCCGCGCACCCAATATCGTGATAAGCAAATACAACAGCTTTCATTAGTGATTTTCCTGTGAAGTTGAAACGGTGTCGCGGCTAACTACGCGCTGAATAAAGTAACGAGGCCGGGCACGCACATCGGTATAGATACGCCCGATGTATTCGCCCAGAAGACCCATGCCAACAAACTGTGCGCCGATGAACATAAACAGCACCGCAAACAGCATGAACACCCCTTCCGCAGCCCATTGCGGGCCGAATGCCAGGCGCAATACCACCAGCAAAACAGAAAGCGCAAAACCGGCCAGTGCAATAACGCTGCCGAAGACACTGAGCATGCGCAGAGGTGTGGTAGTCAGGCAAGTGACCAGGTCGTACATCAGATTGATCAGGCGCATAAAGCTGTACTTGGAATCACCGAATTCACGCTCTGCGTGATGAACCGGAATTTCAGTCGCTTTACGAGCAAAAGTGTTAGCAAGAATCGGAATAAAGGTGCTGCGTTCATGGCAGTTGAGCATCGCGTCGATGATGTGGCGGCGATAAGCACGCAACATGCAGCCGTAATCGCCCATCGCTTTACCGGTGGTGCTTTGAATCAGGCGGTTAATCAGGCGAGAAGCGCGTTTGCGAAACCAGGTATCCTGGCGGTTCTGGCGCACTGTACCGACTACGTCATAACCTTCATCAGCTTTTGCCACCAGGCGAGGAATCTCTTCCGGTGGGTTTTGCAAATCGGCATCCAGAGTGACAATCAAGTCCCCGGTGACATGGCTAAAACCGGCCATAATCGCATTGTGTTGCCCGTAATTTCGGTTCAACAATACTGCAACGATGTGGCTGCCAGGTGCTCGCGCGGCATCGTTTAACATTTCAGCAGAGTTGTCACTACTGCCGTCATCTACCAACAAAATTTCGTAATCTTTACCCAGAGTTTCGCAAGCGGCAGTGGTCCGCTTGATAAGCTCAGGCAAACTTTCCTGTTCGTTATAAACCGGGATCACCACGGACACTTTGTGGATGGGTTCTATTTTCGTCATATTATTTTCCTACAACTTCACGTAAGGCTGTGATTACGCGGGTGACATCGTCATCAGACATCGTTGGGAATAAAGGAATGGAGCAAATACGTTCGCTGTTCCATTCTGTGTCAGGTAAAGAGAGTGTCGGGTAGCGTTCACGGTAGTATTTCTGCGTGTGGGCTGCTCGGAAATGCAAACCGGTGCCGATTCCTTTCGCTTTCAGAGCATCCATAAGCTCATTACGGGTAATCCCGCAGCGCGATTCATCAACACGAATAATAAAAAGATGCCAGGCATGCTTATGCTGCCATTGGGGATGAATAAGCGGTAAATAAGGGGTATTTGCCAGCTCGGCCAAATAACGCTCGGCTATTTCTGTACGACGAGCATTATTTTGTTCAAGTTTCTTTAACTGCACTAAAGCAATCGCGGCATTGATATCAGCGAGATTGTATTTATACCCAGGAGCAATGACTTCTGCCTGCGGCGCACGCCCCAGAGCTTGTCTGTCGAAAGCATCAACGCCCAGCCCGTGAAACTTCAGGCTGCGCATCTTGTTAGCAAATTGCTCGTCGTCAGTAACAATCAACCCGCCTTCAGCACAGGTCATATTTTTAATGGCGTGGAATGAGAAAATTGCCGTGCCACGGCTACCTACATGCTTGCCTTTGTAGTGAGTTCCAGCCGCATGGGCTGCGTCTTCTATAACGGGAATTCCGTGGCGTTCACCAATGGCGCGAATGGCGTCGATATCGGCTGGAGCACCCGCATAGTGAACCGGAACAATAGCGCGAGTCCGTGGGGTGATTGCGGCTTCAATACTTTCTGGCGTGACCATTAGCGTGTCACGATCAACATCAATCATTACGGGTTCGGCACCCAGTAGCACAATCATGTTCAGTGTGGACACCCAGGTAAGTGAAGGTGTAATCACCTCGTCACCGGCCTGTAAGCCCAGAGCCATCAATGCGACATGCATACCGGCGGTTGCGGAGCTGACAGCGATAGCATGTTTATTGCCGGTTAACTCGCAAAACGCCTGTTCGAGTTCCTGATTTTTAGGACCCGTGGTTATCCAACCAGACTGCAAAACTTCGCTAACTGCGGCGAGTTCTTCTTGCCCCATTGCGGGACGCGAGAAGGGCAGAAATTCACTCATTGAATAATCCTTTAATTAGCAAGCACAGCATAATATTTGTCCGCATAGTGATTCGCTTTATCAAAAGCGCGGGAATTTATTCATCATGAAGCAGGTTGATTAAATAAAAGTACAACGTAACTAATTCGTAACGTGACTAAATGGTGCCTATCTAAACTGCTTTTCAGTTGCAGGAAACTTAGCAGAGATTTCTTAGTTCAATATTAAGAATGTTTAAAACAGATAAAAAATTAGTGTTGATAAAAATGGTGATGAGAATCGCAAATTCGTCACAAACTCACATATTTGCAAGAATCTCTTCATCTTTTAGTCACATGCTACACTGTAAAAAATATAAATTCTCAATGTGGAAATATACTAAGGTTAAATTAAGGTTAGTAGGTAACCCTTGCCATTAGTGAATTATTTAATAAAATTTGTCTCGGAGATGTGAATGCCTGTACTTTTCAGGATGAAGGTTGTCCCGCTGGTTTTACTCTTGGCTGCCGTTTTCGCCTTCCTACTCAATTGGCCTGTGTTACTGCATTTTTACGATATTTTATCGCATCTTGAACACGTGAAAGTTGGCTTCGCTATCTCGATACCGTTCGTATTGGTCGCAGCACTCAACTTCGTATTCATGCCCTTCTCTATCCGTTATCTGCTCAAACCCTTCTTTGCCCTGCTGCTCGTTACCGGGTCAATGGTCAGTTATGCGACGCTGAAATATAAAGTGATGTTTGATCAAACGATGATCGAAAACATCATTGAAACGAATCCGCAAGAAGCCCATTCCTATCTGAATGGCTCAGTCATTTTATGGGTGCTGCTTACCGGTATATTGCCAGCTATCTTGCTGTTTTTAATTAAGATTGAATACCCTTCAAAATGGTACAAGGGTATTGCATACCGTTTACTATCTATGGTGGCGTCGTTGGTGTTAATCGCAGGCGTTGCCGCGCTTTATTATCAGGATTATGCCTCTGTCGGGCGCAATAACTCGACGCTAAACAAAGAGATTATCCCCGCGAACTATGCCTATAGCACCACGCGCTATGTTCAGGACACTTACTTTACGACCAAAGTCCCCTTCCAGACGTTGGGTGATGACGCTAAACGTGTCGCCAATAAAGAAAAACCAACACTGATGTTCCTGATTATTGGTGAGACTGCGCGTAGCCAGAATTTCTCAATGAACGGTTATGCACGCGACACCAACGCATTTACCAGCCAGACAGATGGCGTAATTTCGTTTAAAGACTTCCATTCATGTGGTACTGCTACCGCAGTTTCCGTACCGTGTATGTTCTCAAATATGAACCGCACCGAGTACGACGGCAAAAAAGCAAACAACAGTGAAAACTTCCTCGACGTAGTGAAAAAGACCGGTGTTTCGCTACTCTGGAAAGAGAACGATGGCGGCTGTAAAGGTGTCTGTAGCCGTCTTCCAACCGTCGAAATTCAGCCGACTGCCGATGCGAAACTGTGTGACGGTAAAACCTGTTATGACGAAGTGATGCTGGACGGCCTGGATGACGAAATCGCCAAAATGGCCGGCGACAAACTGGTGGCATTCCATATTATTGGAAGCCACGGGCCGACTTATTTTCGACGTTACCCTGCCGAACATCGCCACTTCATGCCGGAATGTGCACGTAGCGATATTGAAAACTGCACCCAAGAGCAGTTGGTCAATACTTACGACAACACCATTCGTTATACCGACTATGTCGTAGCGCAAATGATTGAAAAACTGAAAAAATACAGCGACCAATATAATACCGTGCTGCTGTATGTTTCCGATCATGGTGAATCATTAGGCGAAAGTGGCCTGTATCTGCACGGCACACCGTACAAACTGGCACCGGACCAGCAAACGCATATTCCGATGCAAGTGTGGATGTCACCAGGCTTCATCGCCGAAAAACATATCAACATGACTTGCTTGCAGAACAATGCAGCTAAAAACCCCTACTCGCATGACAACCTGTTTTCATCAGTGCTTGGGATTTGGGACATCAGCACCAGTGTGTATAACCCCGAGCAGGATTTATTCCGTGGATGCCGGAGCTAACCCACTGTTGATAGTGGTATAAACCTTTGCGGCAACTGAATTATCAGTTGCCGCAAACGACGCGTTATCAATCTTTCTGGCCTGCCGCAATACTGTTTTTACGCCAGTCAATCACGACCAATCCCCCGACCATCACAATAATCGCCAGGCCAAAAGCCAAACTGGTGAAATTCGCCCCAAGCCCCATGCCACCATTCTCAACAGGTTGCGACAGCAAATCGCCGCATGCCGCACCGAAAGGACGAGTGAGGATGTATGCCGCCCAGAAGCAAAACACTTTATTTGCCCGGAAGGTAAAACAGGCTACCGCAACAATAAGGATCCATGCACCGAAGAATACCGCGGCACTGTAATAACCCAGCCCTAAACCTTCAGCCAGCCAGTCACCCACCGCCGTACCCAACGCGAATGTCGCAAGGATAGCTAACCAGTAAAATGACTCCCGGCTCAGGCTGTCAATGCTATGAATGGATAACGTCCCTTCCCGGCGATACCAGACCACGAATGTAATCAGCAATATAACGCTGAAAAAAAGTGACGAAGCCGCCAGTGGTACCTGCCAGGCATCGGTTAGGTTATCGGTAATCAATGTGCCAAATACGCTAATAAACACCACTGTTAGCCAATAAAGAACCGGTTTATAACGCGGTGAGCGCATCTGGAAAAAGAGCGATATCGCCAGTAATATTCCAGTAATAATTGAGGTGTTCGTCAGACCAAAATTAAGATCCATATTCAGGAAGTCAGCCGCCGTTTCGCCCACCGTGGTTGACATCATTTTAATCAACCAAAATACGAGGGTAATTTCAGGGACTTTATTTAACCAACCTGGATTATTCTGTTGAGTATTCATCATTGTTTTCTCGCATTTGTCAGTCGTTGTACTAATTGCAGACGGGTAACAATCCAGGCACTGGCCGCGGCTACTAATAAAGCACCGAGCATATCAACTGGGAAATGTACCCCTATATAAACTCTGGCCCACGCTACCGCCAAACCTGCGACGCTAAGCAAGATGCCAATCTTTCGAAAACGAGATTCCATCAACATCGTAAACGCGACAGACCACGTCAGAGCCGCATGATCACTCGGGAATGAAGCATTCGCCGCGTGAGGGACCAGCGTGTGCCCAATGCCTACGACAAAAGGACGAGGCATCGGCCAGATATGGCCTATTGTGACGTTAATCAGCACACTCAGTAGCGCGCACAATATCGAGGTTAATACTATTTGTCGGTTATCCTTCTTCCCCCATAATAAACCTAAAACTAACGGAATAAACCAAAGCGGTAATTCTGCAATCGCACGCACAATGTTTAGCGTGATGGGTTCAGGAATATGTGATGCATTAATAAGAAGAAATAAAGACGTATTAATAGACATGCTGGTCATCCTCAGCAAAAGAGTTATTTATTAGTTAGCGAATAGTCCGACGGAAGAATTGATAACCCACTGGCATTAGCGAGAATATAACTATGGCAAGAGCCATCAGTTCCATATGCGTTTGTACCCAGTGAACTGAGCCGAGGAGATAACCAAGAGTAATAAAGCAAAGACACCACGAAATCCCGCCGAGAATATTCCACATCAGAAATTTACCCGCAGGCATTTTCCCGGTGCCAGCAAGAAAAGGGGCAAGCGTTCTGACAACAGGAATAAAGCGCCCAATAAAGACGGTTGCCGCACCGTATTTCTCAAAATAGTGTTTGGTCTGCACGACATGATGCGGCTTTAAAACCCGTTGGTTAATCAGCCTCTGCCCAATAGCAGAACGTCCCACTAAATAGTTCACGGTGTCGCCTGCAAAGGCTGCAGCAATAATGACCGTCACGGCTAATACAGGGGAAATAGCGCTACTGGCCAGAAATGCGCCAAGGGTGAAGATGAGAGAGTCGCCGGGTAGAAACGGCGCGATGACAATACCTGTTTCGCAGAAAATGATCAGAGCAATGATACCAAGCCCCCACATTTCGTTTTGCGCCAACAGGTCGCTGATATGGTGGGCTGAAAAAAAATTAATAATATCGTGCAGAGCCATTGGCTTCTCCGGGAAGTTTTCATTTTAACTTTCCCGGATTATCAACCTTCCAGCATGACTGAAGCTCAACCTCTATATTACAATTTTGTTAGAATTGGCAAACTCTTGCGGTTATTGCGGTAACACCAGCGTAAAACGACTGCCCTTGCCAGGTTCACTGGTTACCTGAATCTTCCCACCGTGCAGTTCTGCAATGGTCTTAGCCAGTGCCAGACCAAGGCCAGTATTTCCTGCACTACTACGCGCATCGTCCACGCGATAGAAACGGTCAAAAATGTGCGGCAAATGTTCGGCACTGATCCCTTCGCCATTATCAATCACCGACAACATGACATTCCTGCCGTCTTGAGATGCTTCAAGGTGAACCGACCCTCCATCAGGAGTATGGCGCATGGCATTGGAAAGCAGGTTCGAGAGTAATCTCTGTAAATGTGCAGGATCGGCGCGGAAACTAACCTCCCCCTCACTCGTCAGATGTATATTTTTCTCTTCCGCCAGAATGTCGTAGTAATTGATTAAGCGGGTGAATTCTGTAGCGCTGTTGAGCGAATCGAGATGCAATGGTTCGCGGCTATTATCGGCCCTTGCCAGGAACAACATAGACGAAATCATGCGTGATAATCGCTCCCCCTCTTCAACAATGGCGGCCAGCGCCTCGCGGTATTCTTCCGGGCTGCGGGCTTTACTTTGTGTCACGCTGGCGGCAGAAATCAGGTTATTTATCGGGCCACGCAGTTCATGCGCGATATCCGAGGAAAAGCGACTCAGTTGTTTAAACGACGCTTCCAGGCGTGTCATCATGCCATCGAACGACGAAGCCAGCGCATTAAGCTCGGAAGGCCAGCGCTGAGTCGCAAGCCTGGTATGCAAATCTTCCGCGTGGATATATTCGATTTCACGGCTCATTTGACGTAACGGATAAAGGCCGCGCCGCGCCAGCCAAAAACCAATCGCCGAGAAAATTACAATCGCCAGCGCCACCGCTATCTGCATCCGATCCCAATAATCTTCAATGATTTCATTGTTGCGAGAAACGTTTAACGCCGCTTGTACCAGCCACGGTTGGTTATCTTTCAGCACGAAATTGGTTGAGGCAATCAGGTATTTTTCACTGATGTCGCCGGAACGATTGTGCCATGAGCTGTATTTGAATTCTCGCGACGGAGCCGGAAAATCAGCCTCAGGTATCTGCAAACTCTTCGATTTTGCCCAAACTTTGCCATCCGGAGAGATGATGCGCAGCGCCAGCCTGTCCTGGTGAGCAACAAATTCGAACAATTCTTGCTGCCAAAGATCGGTTGGCCCCTGCCGCTCACTGATGGTGGTCGCGATCTCTTGCTGAAATTGCAGCGTGCTGCGCAATTCATTTTCATCTTTTTGGCTGAGCTGATTACGCATAGTGGAGTACAAAAGCCCGGAAACGCTATACAGCACCAGTGTCATGGCGATTGAAAAGTAAAGTGTCAGCCTGAGCGTGATAGAAAAATTACGCGGTATCTGCATTATCTCTTTCTTCCAGAACGTAACCTGCCCCGCGGATGGTATGTAACAGCTTCATATCATAACCATCATCAATTTTGCTGCGTAAACGGCGGATAGCAACATCAATCACGTTGGTTTCTGGGTCAAAATTCATGTCCCAAACTTGTTCAGCGAGAACGGTTCGCGAGAGTACTTCGCCGCTGCGGCGCATCAACAGGCTCAAGAGTAGAAATTCTTTTTGCGTCAACTCAATGCGTTTTCCGGCACGCGAGACCCGATGTTTGAGGAAATCGAGCTGCAGGGTGCTGATTTGTAAAACAGACTCTTCCGTTACTGTGGAATGAACAGCCTGGCGACGCATAATCACGCGAACCCGAGCCAGCAACTCACTGAATGAAAAAGGTTTGATTAAGTAGTCTTCGGCCCCTAACTCCAGGCCGCGCACGCGGTCCTCGACTTCATCACGCGCAGTAAGAAACATGACAGGAGTGGTTTTTCCAGCCTGCCGTGCCAGCTCAAGGATTTTCCAGCCGTTCATGCCAGGCAGCATGACATCCAGAATGGCGAGATCGTAGTCGTTAGTCAGTAAAAAGTGCAGCCCATCTACGCCGTTGTTGGCAACATCGACCACAAAATCATTTTCTTTCATGCCTTTCGCAATGTAGTCCGCGGCCATGGTTTGATCTTCAACCAGCAATAATCTCATTGTTCCTCCAACAGATGTGTCGCCGAATTGATCGAGTCTACCCGCTTATCATCAACAAAAAGGGGGATATTAAGATGACATTTTTGTCATCTTAATCCGCGAGCACGCAGGCATGGCCGTTTATCGCGAGCTTAACTGGCATTCCCACCCGCCAGTTTTGCTGGCTTATCGTTTTAACTTGCAACGGAGCGGGCCAAACAGGGGATGAAAGAGTCAGTGTCGAAAGATAGCCGGTAAAATCCACATCACTGATCGTTACTGCATTAAGATTTTCAGCATCCGAGTTAAGCGCAGAAATAATGACCTGTTCCGGGCGCAGCATAATGCGTTTTTCGCCCGCAGCCTGTGGGTTATCTGCCGGAATATTCCCCAATATACAATGTGCAAATCCGCCATTCACTTGCGCGGAAAAAATCAGTGCATCACCGAGGAATAACGCAGTATCTTCATCCACTGGCTGCGAATAGACCTCAATCGGAGAACCCACCTGGGTAAAACGACCGTTGCGGATAACCGCAATCTGGCTCGCAAAAGACAACGCTTCATGTTGGTCGTGAGTCACCAGAATCGAGGCCACTCCGGCATGGGCAAGTAGCTCGGCTGTTGCTTTACGCGTGGCGGCGCGCAGGCCGGTATCCAGCGCTGAGAAGGGTTCATCCAGCAACATTAATACCGGTTCTTGCGCCAGCGCCCTGGCCAGTGCCACACGCTGCTGTTGCCCACCCGAAATTTCATGCGGCCAGTGGTGTTGAAGCTGACTATCAAGCGACACCAATTCCATCAATTCCGCGACCCGTCTGCGATTTTCATGCTTTGAACCATGCAAACCGTAAGCGATGTTGTCACCCACTTTCATGTGCGGGAAAAGCGCCCCTTCCTGAGGGACAAAACCGATACCGCGTTGATGCGCCGGAACAAAGGTATTCTCATCAAAAAGTGTTTTCCCGGAGAGCATGATTCGCCCGCTATCCGGGGTTTCAAACCCAGCGAGAATACGCAACAACGTGGTTTTCCCTGAGCCGGATGGCCCAACAATCACCGTTCGGCTGGCAGGCTTCACCATTAAATTCAGGTTTTCCAGAACCGGTGTCTGACCGAATTTTTTAGAAATGTTCGATAATTCAATCATTTTACAAACCTGCTAGTTTTTGTGACTGTACATAGAGAATACCGGTCAACGGCAGCGAAATAAGCACCATGAGTAATGCGTAGGGGGCTGCGGCGACGTAATCAATTTCACTGGTTAACGCCCAGAAGCCGGTCGAGAGCGTTCGCGTGCCCAGCGGTGAAAGCAAAAGCGTTGCGGTCAGCTCATTGGTGATACCGAGAAAGACAAGCGCAGCACCCGCCGCAGCCCCAGGTGCTGCAAGCCGCAGAGTTACGCTCCATATGGCCCTGGCCTGTGTTTTCCCTAAACTGCGGGCGACGTTTTCCAACTCAACGGGGGCTTGAGCAATACCGGCACGCAGATTGATTAGGGCTCGAGGCGTAAACATCAGCAGATAGGCGAGAAACAGTGTGATTTCAGTCTGATAAATAGGCCGCAGATAATGAATGGTGACCGTCACTAGCGCCAGAGCAACCACAATTCCGGGCAGTGAACTGGTGAAATAGTTGCAGCCTTCGAGCACGCGAAATAGCGGGCGTGGATGGCGTACGGATAACCACGCGATGGGGATCCCTGCGGCGATAATTAATAACGCACCGCCGCAGGCAAGCAGCAACGTCTGTTGCAGGGAAAGCCACAAGTCGGCATGGTTCCAGTTTTCTATTCCGCCCAACCACAACCAACGACACAACACCGCTAACGGCACCACTAACGCCAGTAACACCACAGCGAGCAAAAATAGCTGCCCGGCAGTATGCAGCGGTGCATTAAGTTGCCATCGTTTTTGTTCGCGTGAGGCTCCGGCACCTACTCGGGCGTAGCGAGCCTTACCGCGAGTGCCCCCTTCAATGGCCAGAATGACCAGGCAGCAAAGTGCCAGCACGCCAGCCAACATATTGGCTGCCGGCCCGCTGAACGTTGACTGAAACTGGTCATAGATTGCGGTTGTGAATGTATCAAAACGGATCATTGCATACAGGCCGTATTCAGCCAGTAAATGCAATGAAACTAACAACGCACCGCCCCAAACCGGCAACTTTAGCTGAGGCAGAACGATGCGGAAAAAAATGGCCCAGGGTGGTGTGCCTAACGAAGCGGCAACATCTTCCAGCGTGGGATCGAGGCGACGTAGCACGGCAGCAACGGGGAGATAAATAAACGGGTAATAGGCGAGCGTTGAAAGAAAAATACCGGCAGGCAGACCATGTATTGACGGCACCGCACTCACCCATGCATAGCTTTGCACAAACGCTGGGATAGCAAGTGGCGCAACAGCCAGCATCGACCATGCACGTCTACCCGCAAGCGTGGTTCGTTCAGTTAACCAGGCAATCAGCGTACCCACCAGCACACAAATCGGCACGGTAAAAGCAACAAGCAACAGCGTGTTGCTGAGAAGCTCAGCAACACGAGGTCGAAAAATGAGTGCCTTAACGGTTTCCCAGCCAGTGTCAAAACCAACAAAAATGACAAAAGCGGGGGGTATCAGTGACAGCATCGAAAAGATGACCGCCAGAGCTACCATGGTAAACGCTGGACGACGCTGTAAAACACGGCTCTGAACGTTTGTACTCTCTGTAATATTAACCACTGACATTAGGCACTCACCACAATATTAAACAATCAGAACAGACCAGCCTGAGTCATCAAATCAATGACTTTCTTGCTGTTGAGCGATGACGCCTCAACTTTTGGTGCATCCAGGTCTTTTAGCGGAACCAGTTTCGGATTAGAAGCCGCATTAACGCCTACTGCATATTCAAAGGCATTATTAGTGCGCAAAATATCCTGACCAGATTTACCAGTGACCCATTTCATGAAGGCCTGAGCCTGTTGCTGATGTTTGCTTGAAGCCAACACGCCGCCACCAGAGATGCTGACAAACGCACCTGGATCCTGATGTTTGAAATAGTGGAGTTGGGTATTTTTGCTGTTTTCACCCGTTTTTGCCTGATCAACAAAACGGTAATAATGATAAATAACCCCACCATCAATCTGACCAGCATTCACCGCTTTCATGACGGTGCTATTGCCTTTGTAAGCAACAAAGTTTGTTTTCATCGCTTTCAACCATTCCAGCGTCGCTTTTTCACCTTTCAATGCCAGAACTGCACTGACGATAGCCTGGAAATCAGCACCTGACGGGGAAGCAGCCCAACGCCCTTTCCACTCGGGTTTAGCCAAATCCATCAGCGATTTTGGCAATTGAGATTCATTGAGCTTAGCTGGGTTGTAGACAAACACGGTGCTACGGGCAGCAATGCCAATCCAGCGACCATGTTCAGGGCGATAAGCAGGGGCAACTTGCTCAAGTGTTGCAGCATCCAGTGGTGCAAGCAGTTTAGCGTTATCGACCAGTACCATTGCCGGGGAGTTTTCCGTCAGAAAAACATCAGCAGGCGATGCGCTACCTTCCTGAACCAGTTGGTTGCCCAGTTCGCTGTCTCCGCCGTTGCGAAGCGTCACCTTGATGCCGGTTTCTTTGGTGAAGCCGTCAACCCATGACTGAACCAGATTTTCATGCTGCGCGTTATAGACCACAATCCCTTCGTTGTTATCGGCAGCACCGGCCAGGGGTGTCAGCAAAATAGAGGAAGTCACCATCGCGATTGAGCACAGGGACGATACGCCAAATTTCATAAGTTAATCCTTCATAAGAATGAGTACATAACAGCAGAATGCGAAGCGAGGCGGATTAAATCACAGAGAAATACAAATGATAATGAAAACTGTTATCAATTTTAAATATAAACAAAAAATATGGCGAACGACGTCTTTATTAAAATAAAAATCTTGTTTCAGATTGAGGTGTTAAGAAAGATTAAAATAACCTTAGGGAAAATGGAAAAAAACCAGCTACTTAGCAAGATTGGCTAGCGTAGTGGTTTTATTTTCCAAAATAAATACAAAGAGATAGCATGAATTTATGCCTAAACCTGATGCTTAAAATAAATAGCTGTAATTAGCCGTATAAAAATAGAGGTTAGGATGGTCATAAGTGCCGCCTAATGCTGAACCTGACACCGTTGAGCTGGCCATTTTCATATATTCAAACGCCCCGCCTATGCTGCTTTGTTTTGTCAGCTGGTATTGCGCGCCAGCTCCCCACCGCCATGCATCGCCGGATGGCATGGTAATAGACGTGTTGTTCTGGTCTTTATAAAAACTGCTGTCGTAAGCAATACCGCTGTTTAGCCTTAACTCTGGCGTTGCCTGAAATTGCACGCCGAGCGCCGTATGCCAGGTATCTTTCAAACGCTCTTTGCTTTGCAACGATCTATTCGCTACTGACGTTTCGCTATCGCTGTAAGCGCTCCAGTCTTGCCAGCCTAAATCGCCCAACACCGCCCACTGGTTGTTTATCTGGTGGAAGGCGCTGAACATCAGTTGTTGTGGGGTTTGGACTGCGGCACTGAGTGGGAGTGAATATGTTGGGTTGCCCGACAAACGGGTTAAGGTCACATCAGTTTTAACGTTAAAGTCATACTTTGTTTTGCTGGTGTAGGTTAATCCAAAACGGGTGGCGTCGTTGAGTTCAAACATCAGGCCCAGTTTGCCGTTGATCGCCCAGTCGTGGTCATCCGATTTTTGCTCTCCGTCATCCGTATCACGCTTCAGGGAAAACAACCCGTAGTTAATCCCAGGCCCGCCGCCTATCGACCACTTATCACCAATTTTCCAGGCAATTACAGGCTGGAAAGTTAGCGCAATTAATGTACTGTCTTTAATCAGCTGACTACCTGCCCAGTCACCAAAATGCAGGCCCAGACCGTAGTTGCCGTAAATACCCAAACCAACTTTTACGTCATCGTTAATACTGTGACTGATGAAACTGCTGGCGCCTGGAAACCAGCCAATGACATTGCCAGGCCCTTTTCCGCTGCCGTCCAGATTATAGTGAGCATCGCCATACAAGGCCTGCCCGCCCAGCGTCAGATTATCGCCAGGCAATCGTGTTAACCCCGCCGGGTTATTAACTATCGTCCCGGCATCCTGAGCTCGAGCTGCTTGCCCTGCCCCTGCAAGCCCGACATCTTCAGTGCCCACTTCATAAAGATACAAACCACTTGCAGATGCCTGTACCGAACAGACCAAAGCCAGGCCGCAAGCCACTTTAATTAACGTTTTTTTCATTATAGACCTTCAGTTTTCAGGCCAAAAAACCGAACATCCTGAGATGCCCGGTTTCATAACGACTGTTACGGTTCGGCGATAGTGAACCAGAAATCAAATTTATCGAAGTTATCCAACATCGCTTTAAATTTGTCTTTGTTCTTATCGATTGTGACTTCGCCACTTTCGGTCAGATTACCCAGTTTGAGTTTGCCCAAAGCGATGTCATCAAGCGTGGTGCGATTAAGCGTCACGGTGCCATCCACTTTGTCCTCCGGGAGCTGAACATCTTTGTTGTAGTTCAGCACGCCGTTTTCCATGGTCAACACAAACTTCTCTTTGGTATCCGGGAAAATGAGGTTCCAGATGTATTTCTGGTCGCCCGCGCGCGGTCCATTGAGGTGGATTGCCAGGAAGTCGAGGAACATTGGCGTGGTCATGCCACGGATAATATCCGGTGAACTGGTATTAGGCGTTGCCACTTTATGTACACCGCCGCGCAGTTCCTGTGCACCAGAAAGGTAGAAGTTACGCGCCGGACCAGATTCTGCCTGGTAGCCCAACTGTTCCAGTGCGTTAGCTTCAACTTCACGCGCTTCTTTGTTATCTGGCTGTGCAAAGACAACTTTATTAGCAACGGTTGCCGCCCAACGATAATCACCTTGATCAAATGACGATTTCGCCGTCTGAATCATTTTATCTGCGCCAATCATCTCGACGTATTTCTTCGCTTCTTCAACCGGCGGATACGGGTCGAAGTTGGCTGGATTGCCGTCCCAGAAGCCCAGATAGAGCTGATAAGTTGCCCGCACGTTATGTTTGAGCACGCCATAGTAGCCACGGTTGTAGAACTGTTTTGCGAGGCTATCTGGTAGGGTGAACTTCTCGGCAATTTCATTCATCGTCATCCCCTGATTTGCCATACGCAGAGTTTGATCGTTAATGTATTTGTAGAGATCACGCTGTTTTTCAAGATGGCTGACAACGTTTTCATTGCCCCATTGCGGCCATTGGTGGCTACCGAAAGAAACAACGGCTTCTTTGCCCCACATATTAATAGTTTCATTAAGCGTGCTACCCCATTTCTGCGCGCTACGCACTTTGGCACCACGTAATGTCAGAATGTTGTGCAGGGTATGGTTGGCATCTTCGGCAAGATCAAGGGCTTTAAATTGTGGGAAGTAGAACAGCATTTCCGCTGGCGCTTCGGTGCTCGGTGCCATCTGGAAGACAACATCAATGCCGTCAATCGTCAGTTTCTCGCCGGTTTTTTCGATGAGTTTCGTCGGTTTGAACAGTGTGATAGTACCCGCAGCTGTTGTTAGTCCCAGCCCACCACCCACGTTGCCTTTCGGATCTTTTGGCAGCAAGTTGCCATACATATAGGAAGCGCGGCGGCTCATTACGTTACCCGCAAACACGTTTTCACTGACCGCTTCTTCCATAAAGCCTTCAGGTGCAATAACCGGCACTTTTCCTGATTTCGCATCCTCTTCATTTACGATGCCGCGAATACCTGCGAAGTGGTCAACATGCGAGTGGGTAAAGAGCACGCCAGTTACCGGGAGTTTCTCTACTTTTTCGTTAATGAGATCCAATGCCGCTTTTGCCGTTTCTGCGGAAGTCAGCGGGTCTACAACAACCCAGCCCGTTTTACCTCTGATAAAGGTAATGTTTGCAAGATCTATGCTACGAACCTGGTAAATACCATCGACAACTTTAAATAGCCCATGGATAGCTAAAATCTGCGACTGACGCCACAGACTAGGGTTTACCGTATCAGGAGCAGGACCTTCTTTATGCAAAAAATCATACTGGGAAAGATCAATGACGGTATTACCCGATGCGCCTTTAATGATTGGGCTAGGCAAGTCGGCAATAAAACCTTGTTTGGCGTCAGTAAAATCCTGTGTATTTGAGAAAGGAAGGAATTGCTGAACTGCATTATTGGCTTGTTTTGTCGCTTCAGTTGCATCACCTGGTGAAGTAACCGCTGCGGTTTCTTCTGGTGCGGCTATTGCCGACGCAATCCAGAATGACACTGGCAGCAAACTTGTCCCAAGAATTAATCTTGTATAACTTTTCACTTTCATATTCCTTACCTAATTAAGGGATATCACGGACCAACTTAAAAATTTTAGCAACCCAGAGAAAACACACTCGAAAATTCCAGATATTATGCCGAAAGTGTTTTTTAAACATTAAAATCAGAAGGTATTCAGAAATACCCTGCTAATTTTGTGAGCAATTGTTTTTTAAAACTATAGTGCAATGGTTTTAAAAGTGTGATTGATTTTTTCATCAACATTCATGCACCACACTTTAGTTCCATTGCACTGTAAAAAAATATTGTTACCAGCTACCTTTTTCACAGAAATGTGCAAATATTTAATCACCGTTCAAACTTAGTGCGGCAGCTTTATCATTATAAAAGAGATGATATATGAGCATGTTGTTGGGCCACCCGCTATTCCTGTTCATTGCGTTACTAATCATATTGCCGCTTGCCTCAGCCATCGGGGTTTATTGCCTGCGACGAAAAGGCCATCTGGATGAGGAAACGCTGAAGGATTTTGGCGTGGTTCAGGCGGCAACCCTTACCCTGCTTGGTTTGTTGATAGGGTTCAGCTTTTCCAATGCTGTAGGCCATTATGATCAACGTAAGAACAATGAGTCTGAAGAAGCCAATGCTATTGGTACAGAATATTTACGTATCGATTTGCTTTCTGCAAAGAATGCGACTACTGCTCGTAATGAATTATTAAAATACCTGGATCTGCGCATTGCGTTTTATCAATTACATGATGAAGAAGAGCTTGCCACTCTTGATAAGGAAACAGCTAGTTCACAGACGCAATTATGGCAAGTTATTAAAAATGAAACTCATATATCCACAACGCCAGTAACAGCATTAATTGCCGCAGGCATGAATGATGTTATCAACACCCAAGGTTACACCCAGGCAGCGTGGATAAAACGCTTCCCTGCTTCAGCATGGGTATTACTTGTTGCCATTGCCGTGATATGTAACATTCTCATTGGTTATGGTTCACACAGTAAAAAGAGCAATAAAGTCTATCTCTTTATTTTACCGGCCATCATTGCTGTTGCACTTTCAATGGTTGCAGATATTGCCAGCCCACGCGGTGGGTTAATACGTATTGAACCACAAAATTTATTACTCCTTAAATCCTCAATTCAAACTGAAAATAAGGTATTAACCACTCAGCAATAGTGAATCGCCCTTTCTATTCATCACTATTTCTGGGGGTTTTAATTTTTACATTACGTCTGGAGTTTTTATATGAATCGTATCTATCGTCTGGTATGGAACCCAAGCCAAAATGCATTCGTTGTCGCCCCAGAGACGACGAAAACACGAAAAAAATGCAAAGGCCGGGCAACACAAACAGCATTGCTGAGTGCCTCTTTATTTCTCACAGCACTTCCCGCTTTTGCTGACGATATCAACTGGGCCGACGCTTATCCTTCTTATGGATTTCCGGTCCTGGTTAACTACGATCAAGTGATTGATACCGGTTTTGCTTTCACCATAGATAACACCCCCGCGCTCAATCACTATGCCCCAGGTACTACGCTCAATATCCTCGGGCCAATCCCACAGATTGCCCCGGGCGTTAACGGCAGCGCCACGCAGATGTTGGTTCGTGATGGGCTGGCAAGCAGTACGGGGCCAAGAATTACATTTATCCAGGCAACCGATTCTCAAGGTGTTATAACGCCCATTACCTCCGCCAATATTGATAACTTTAGCTATTCCACCAACCCTTCAGTGCCGCAGCAAAACCAGGAACTCAACGTTGTAGTTCCCGGGCTTGAAGGAAGCGACTCGGTTATCAAAGTGTATGATTCCAGCACTTTTTCAGCCCCTGGTACGTCATTGGTGGGCGATCTACCGCTAAATATTTACGACTCCCACTCTTTCCGCATCTATAACAATTTCGGCATTGTTGATATCGCCCCTGAAGGCGGCACGGCCAATATTAATATCGGGGCGGATACTGCCGGAACAACGCCAATATCCGCGGCGGCAAACACAATTGAACTACTGGCGAAAAACTCAACGCTTGCCAGGGCACAAGGGACAAGCACTGCTGATAGCCACGTGAACTGGCAGTCAGATAACTATATTCACTTTATGCCTGCCTTAGTAATTGCAACTGATTTGCAAAACGAGACTGCGGTCAGCTCCAAATACAACGATAGCATTACGCTACCTAACTACATTCAGGTTGGGCAGCAGGTCATTTTGGATCCAGTACAAACCTCCATCACCTTTCCCATTAATTCAGCGCTAGATATTGCAACGGTGAATGATTTCTTACTGGGGCAAGGCGCCTATGCTGGCCGTCAAAGCCAGGTGCAGCTTTGGCTCACGGGTGGCGTACAACTTCCCCCGGCTTACGGCAGTGTGGTGATTGATTCCAGCACCATCGCGCAAAATACCTACAACGGCATCATTCAAAGTTTGTTGGGTGATGAAGTGAATAACCGGGTTGATTTGACCTATCACGTTTGGGACGACGGCCTGGCTCATAACAATAACGCCACGCTGGGCACCGGTAATCTCGATATTATTTATGCCACAGGTGCTAACGCGACAGGTACGGTAACCGCTGAAGGTAGCCTGGCCGTAGACGGAGCCTCTGCCGTGATGCGCGGCGATACCAATGCCGTGTTGACCAACAACGGGACAATTAACATCTGGCGCAGTTCCAGTGCCAGCCCTTCCGGTGTTGGGATGCGAACCACCAACGCTACCGCGCTCAATACCGGAACAATCAACGCAGGCCTGTTCATCGAAAAAGATGGCACCAATCAAAATGTGCATAACCAGGGCAGCACCGCAATCCAGGGTGATGGTGCCAGCACACTCACCAACGAAGGATATATTAACGTTGCGCTAACCGATGGCAGCTCCGCTAATGCCTACGGTTTGCGGGCTCAAGGGACTACAACCGCGAGCAACAGCGGCACCATTGCGGTGGTTGGCAATAGCTTTAATGTTGACGGACGCGCCTCGGGTTATGCCGTCGATATAGCCGATGCATCAACCTTCGCCAACACCAATTCCGGCAATATTTTCATTGGTAGCACACCGATTACCGCCACAAAAATCTACTCACCAGTGCTCATGGTCGGCGGCGCACAGCAGTCGGCAGGCATTCATACCAGCAGTAGCGGAGCCGTCACTAACAACGGGACGATTACTCTCGGTGGGCAAACCCGCAATGCCGTAGGCATATTGGTGAGTGGTGCGACGGGGGCAGTCACCAACAGCGTTACTGGCGTCATTAACGTGCTTGGGCAGTTAGCGGGTGGCGCAGCGGCGGCCAACTACGGACTGTCCGTTATTGATACCAACAATGTAACGAATAACGGTCGTATTAACGTTTTTGGTGACAATAACGCTGCCATCAACGTGCTCGCATCGACCAAGGCTGCGGCGGTCACTTCAACAAATTCTGGCGTGATTACCGTTGGGGCTGCCGGAGATGCCGGTGGTAGTGACAATAACCCGGTGACTTATCGTAACTACGCGGTGTTTGCTGAAGGTGTGCAGGGTTTCCAGGCCACCGCCGATATCAACTCGGACATGAACCTGTTTGCTGCAGGTGCCATTGGCGCACACGCTCGTGGCAGCGCCACTATAAATGTTGGTTCGGATGCCGCATTAACCTTTAATAACACCAACCAAATTGGCTATTACGCCTACGGCCAGAGTGCCAGGATTAATCTTGCCAATGCAGTGATTGACGATAACGGACAGGCGCATTCCACTCTGTTTTTAATCGACCATGGTGCCACGTTTGACGGTAACTCTGGCGGAGGTGGCGCATATCAACTTACCGTCACCGGTGATAGTTCCATTGGCGTATTCGCCCACGGGCGTGATGATGGCCCTGATGGGCAAATGGACACCGCCGATGATGTGCCTTCTATGCTCAATACCGGCACCGCGACTATCACGGTAAATGGCGAAAATGCCGTGGGGGTGAAAGTCGCAGGTGGCGCGACGGGGACTATCAACAACGGCGGGATTATCCTTTCCCATAACAACACGACCGGCGTGGTAGTTGACGGACGTATTTACACCATTGATGGCAATATTAGTTCGGCTGGCGATGCACTTTCGACAGTGGTCACTTCAGACGTCGCACTCACATCCGGCGTGTTGCAAAGCGGTATTACCGGCTATGACGTCTCTTATAAAGGCGTGGTCACGCTCAACGGCGCGGGCATCAACCTTAACGGTACCAACAGCACTGGCGTGCTTTTGCATGACGGCGGTACAGGGTTGAATAACGCGCCCATTTCGGTATCAGGTGCGAATAATATCGGCGTACATATCCAGAACCAGGGCACGTTGACTAACACTGGAGCGATAAGCGTCACAGGGGCTGCGAACAGCGGCAACGTCGGTGTGAAAGTACAGGGTGCTGGCGCACAGGTTACACAACTGGGCAACGTTACAGCCAACGGTGGCCTTGCCGCTGTTCAGCTTATTGATGACGGGGCCTCTCTTACAATTAATGGCTCCGGGAACCACATTACCGCCAGCAATGGCGCAGATGGTATTCGTATGGATGCCGGTGCTTCATCACTCACTGCCCAGAATACGGTGATTGATATTTCTGGCACAGGTGCCGGCATTAACAACAACGCGGCCACCTCAAACATCAATTTAAACACGGTTACCGTCAACGCTTCAGACGGCCCGGCAATCCGCACTGCCGTCACCTTTAATGCCGAAGGGAGTGGAAATATCCTCAATGTTTCCGGCAGCGGTGCGGGCTTTGCTTTTGAACAGGCCGATGGCAGCAATACTACCGGCAATCTCACCATCGGTAACGGCTACACCATCAATGTGACGGGAACGAGCGCGTCCAATGGCAACGGTATTCTGGCGAAAACTAACGGCGCGGTGACATCGGGAGCTAACATCACCGTGGGCTCAAACGGAGGTGCTGCGATTTCAGCCATTGATGCGAACGCTGTGACCAACAGTGGTAATATTCAGACCAGCGGCGACGTCAACAGCAGCATTCTGGCAACCAACGCCGCAGCCTTTACCAACACCGGCACCATTAATTCCACCAGCACCACTAACTCACAACCACTGATCCGCATTAACGGCAGTGCTGCGGCGCGCACCATTCTTAACAGCGGAACGATTACCGATAGTAGCCCAAACTCGGTCGTGATTGATGCCAGTGGCAGTGCCAACAATACCATTACCAACCAGAACATCCTCAGTGCTGCCAACAATACGTCAACGGCGATTTTATCCGGTAGCGGTAACGATTTAATTACGCTTAACGGCGGTGCGACAACGGGACTGATTGCTGCGGGCAGTGGCAGCGACACCTTCACCTGGAATAGCGGCACCTTCGACGGTGCGGTAGATTTCACGGGGGGCGATGGCAATGATAAGGCACTGATAGGTAACGTCGATCTTGGCGCAACTCGCCACATTCTCAGCGAAGGTGGCAGTAATAATCAGCTGACGCTGACCAATACGAATCTGTGGAATGGCGGTGCTGGCCCAACGCGAATTGGTACCCTGACAACAGATGACGTGGCCACAGCAACCAATATCGGCACCGGCTGGAGCAACTTAACGGTTAGCGGAACACAGGCTAATGTCCGCGTTGTTAACAATCTGCTGTTATCGGGCACGCCTTCTATTGCTGTCACTGACGGCGGCACGTTACGCACAGGCGACAATCTGGTTACAGCGAATAACGCCACCATCAATAACTACAACATCGCAACCGACGGACCAACGAGCCGGGTCGTTTTCGATGGCACCTCTGCATCACAACTGTATACGGGGATAATCAGCGGTACGGGTGAACTGGAGCGCGCAGCAAGCGGCACCACAATCCTGACCGGAGAAAACACCTACAGCGGCAATACACTCATCGACACTGGCGGCACATTGCAACTCGGTACCGGCGGCACGGCAGGTGCGCTTTCTGCGGCCACAAATATCATTGATAACGGTATTTTTATTATCAACCAGTCAGATACCGTTAACCTTGGCGGCGTTATCTCTGGCAGCGGTGAATTTCACCAGATTGGCACTGGGGTGACTCGGTTAAGCGGTGCCAATACTTATCAGGGTGTCACTCAGGTAAACAGCGGCACGTTGCTGGTAAACGGTGATCAGTCAGGTGCTACAGGCGCAACTTCCGTTGCCAGCGGAGCCACACTCGGCGGCTCGGGCACCATTGGTGGCAGTGTCACCTTTGCCAATGGCACCACGTTAACGCCGGGTGACGGCGGTACAGGCACGCTGGCTATCAAAGGTGATTTAACGCTTGCGTCCGATACTAACAACAAATTTGAATTAGGGCAGCCGTTTACCTCAGGTGGTGCATTAAACGACCTGGTGACCGTGGGCGGCAATTTGACGCTGGACGGTGACCTGAACGTGACCTTGTCAGCGGGTGGTATTTTCGCGCCGGGTTTGTACCGTCTGTTCGAATACGCCGGTTCGCTCACCAATAATGGGCTGGATATTATTTCGCTGCCACCAGGTAACTCCACCATTTATTCAGTGCAAACCACACTGCCAAATCAGGTAAATCTGGTAGAGGGCTTCCCTAGGGGTTCAGCTAATCTGCAGTATTGGGACGGCGATGATGTTGCTAACCATGGTGCTACTGGCATTGAAGGTAATGGCATTATTAATGGAGGAAATGGGATATGGCGTTCCACCATAGGGGTAAACGAAAATAAATGGACATCTTCTACTGGGATCGGAAACGCACCGTGGCAGCAACAGGCGTTCGCTATATTCCAGGGTATCAGTGGTACCGTAGTGGTGGACGATAGTAACGGTTCGGTCGTTACCTCTGGGATGCAGTTTGATACCGATGGCTATTTACTGCTTGGCGGTACGCTGAATATCGCACGCACTACCAGTCAAATCCCTTCAATCAATTATGCCAATCAGGGTGAAACTCTCGCCACTGCATACTTCGGTATACGCGTTGGAGCAGGTGCCAGCGGTGGAGATATCACCACGACGATTAATACCGACCTGCATCAGAATAACCCCCTCGAGAGGTTGAAACTGGTCAAACTCGATCCTGGTCGCCTGATTTTAACCGGCAATAATGATTATGAAGGTGGTACCGAGATCTATGCCGGCACACTGAATGTCTCTACCGACGCCAACCTCGGGCTTGCAGGCACATCGATTCTGATTAATAACAACTCCGTGCTGCAAATTGGCGCGAATTACACCACCACGCGCCCTATTTTCCTGAGTGAAACAGGTGGCGGGCAGTTCGATCTTTATGGCCTTACGTTCACGCCAGACGGGGTGATTGGCGGGCTTGGTGGGCTGACAATTAAAGATACTTCAACCGGCACCGACGACAGCAATCTGGTGCTCAATAACGCGACGACTTATCAGGGCGCAACCACCATCACCGGTAAAGATGGCACTGCGCAAGTGGTAGTTGATGCCAATGTCACGGGTGCATTAGGCCCGGATATCAGCACATTGACGGTGAATCATCAGGCCACATTAAACTTCAATAATAGCGCGACGGCCCAGTCGCATTCTGTGGCACTTGATGACGCAACACTTAACTTCACTGGTAGCGCATCCGCGGCTAATAGCACAATCAACGCCGCAAATGGCGCGATGATTAATCTTGGTGATACCTCCTCTGGCGGTGCCGCGCAGATTAACCTTGCTGCCGGAACGCAATTGAATCTCAGTGAGCAGTCCAATGCGGGTAGCGCTACGGTAACTAACAACGGCCTGGTGACTTTCACCGATAGCGCACAAGCGCAGGACGCCGTGATTACCAATAACGCAGGCGGCGTGGTGAATCTTGCAAACACCAGTAGCGGCACCACCATCGGCTCGCTATCGGGTGCGGGCAATGTTGAGCTGGGAAGCAAAACGCTCAGCGAAGGTTCACTTAATCGTGATGATTTGATTAGCGGTGTAATTAGCGGTGTAGGTGGCGTGCTGAGCAAAATCGGTAGCGGTATTTTGACGCTGACCGGAGACAACACTTACACCGGCCAAACCACGGTGCAGCAAGGCACATTGTTGGTAAATGGTAACCAGTTGGCAGCAACGGGTGATGTGAACGTAAGCACCCTGTCCACTCTTGGAGGAGCGGGCGTCATTGGCGGAAAAGTGACGGTTGCCGACGACGGGCATCTTGCTGCGGGGGCTGATTTAGCGAGTGTTGGCGTATTAACCTTAGGCGGGTTAGCCCTGAATCAAAATTCCCAGGTGGATTTCCAGTTTGGTCAGTCGTTTACAGCGGGCGGTGTGCTTAACGATCTGGTGAATATCAACGGCGATCTGAACCTCAACGGCAAACTCAATATCACGCAAACCCCCGGTGGCACTTTCGATGTCGGGATTTATCGCGTGTTTAACTACACAGGCAGCCTGACGAATAACATCATGGATATCGGCATCGCGCCGGATGCTGCGGATGATCTGTACGTTCAAACCTCTATTGCCGGGCAGGTAAACCTGGTCAACCGCACTGGCGTTATTCTGCGTTTCTGGGACGGCAACCTCACCGCATCCAAAAACAACGGCGAGATTAACGGTGGCGATGGCGTATGGCAAAACAGCCACGGCAACGATAACTGGTCAACGGATGTCACCACACCGGATGGGCGCTTCAATGCACCATTCAGCGACGGATCGTTTGCGATATTCGGCGGTGAAAAAGGCACAGTCACGGTGGACAATTCGCTTGGCGAGGTGCGGGTTAGCGGGATGCAATTCGCCACAGACGGTTACGTCATCAACGACGGCACGATAACCACCAACACTGCAGATACGCAGATTCGCGTGGGTGATGGCACGGCTCCTGGAGCAAACTACATCGCCACCATTAACTCAGTTATCGCAGGCAGCGGCGGCATAGACAAAACTGATATCGGAACACTGCTGCTTAATGGCAACAATACCTATGCAGGTGGCACTACGGTCAGCGGCGGTACTTTGCAAGTTGCCAGCGATAGCAACCTCGGCCAGGCTGGAACAGGAATTGTGCTTAATGGTGGTACATTCCGCTACGGAGCGGCGTTCGATACCGCCCGTGCTGTGACGCTCGCCGCAAACGGCGGCACTGTTGATACCAACGGCAATAACGTAACCCTGCTGGGTGCGGCAAGCGGAACTGGCGCGCTGACCAAAGCCGGACTCGGTACGCTAACACTCAGCCAGGACAGTACTTACACCGGTGATACCACCATTCGTGCCGGCAATTTGCAATTGGGTACCGGCAGCACCCAGGGTAGCGTTATAGCCAATATTATTGATAACGGTGTGCTGCAAATTAACCGCTCCAATAGCTTAACGCTGGGCGGCAATATCTCCGGCACCGGCCAACTCTGGCAGCAAGGTTCTGGCACCACAATTCTTGCTGGTAGTAATAATTACCAGGGCATTACGCTGGTAGAAAATGGCACCCTGAAAGCTCAGGGGGTAAATAAACTCAGCGCGGCTTCAACGCATATCGTCAGCAGCGGTGCGACGCTGGATACCGGCGGCGATAACCAGACCGTTGGCGCACTGGCAAACCAGGGCACGGTGAATCTGCGTGGCGGTGATGTGGGATCAACCCTGACAGTAAATGGTGATTATGTTGGGCTTAACGGTGTGCTGAAAATTGCAGCACAGCAACATAGCCCAGGCGTTGCCGATCGGTTGGTGATCAACGGCGGTGCCGCTACAGGTAGAACGTTGTTGGATATCGACGTCAGCCAGCTTGGTGAACAGACCGAAGGTGACGGTATCGCGGTGGTAGAAGCGATTAACGGTGCGACGACCACAGCGCAAACCACCAAAGATGCATTTACCATTGGCGCGGATCACCTTGAAGCCGGTGCCTGGGAATACCGTTTGTTCGCTGGAAACAGCCAGGGGCAAGGTGAAGATTGGTTCCTGCGTGCCAGTTATCGTCCGGAAGTGCCTATCTTTAACACCGTCGCCTCAACTGTCCGCCAGGCAGATTTAGCGGTTCTGGGTACGTTGCACCAACGCGTGGGCGACGAACAGCCGTGGAATACCACCGTGGCACAAGACAATGACCAGCGTTTCTGGGCACGCTATATCACGCAATCCACCCATCAGTCATTTAACGATGCCACAGGCTCGCAGGCTGATTCGCAGATTAATGGTATGCAGATTGGTTTCGATTTGTATGTTGATGAAGACTGGCGTGCTGGGATGTACACCTCGATTGTGGACGATGACACCAGCGTTCAGGGCGCAAATTCTGGTGGCTACGGTACGGCGGGTTATAACTCTACCCTGTCGGTATATGTCGGCGGTTATGCGACCTACACCGCACAAAGCGGTTTCTATGTTGATAACGTATTGCAGTACGGCAACCACAGCATCGATTTGAAGAACGCACAAAATCAAAATACTTACAGCCCTGATGGCAACAGCTTTATCGCCTCGGTTGAAACGGGTTACCCAATTCTCTTTGGCGATACTACCTGGTTTATCGAACCGCAGGCGCAACTCATCTGGCAGCACAGTGATTTTGATAGTGTGATTCTGGAAGGTGATGCGAAAACTCGTGCGTCCATTGATGCAGATGATGCCATCATCGGCCGCATTGGTGCGCGTTTGGGAGCAGAATATGAAACCAACGTCGGCAAGGTGAAACCTTACGTACGGGTGAATTTGTGGCAACAGCTTTCCAATGGGCAGGATAACGCAACGTTTGAGAACACCACGAATAATGCTGGAAAATCAGTGGTATCTTCGGATCAGCAATACAGCAGCACGCAAGCGGCTGTGGGTGCTACCTGGACTATCGCCAAAAATGCCGAAGCTTATACCGAAGTCGGTAAAACCTGGAGCAACGGTGGCAGCAATACCAGCATCAGTAATGATTTTGGTGGGTCGGTTGGTATGAAGATTCGCTTCTGATTTTGCTTTCCGTTGAGGTGGTTAACCTCTTAAAGTCATGCACTTATTTCTATATCCAGGGATGGATATAGTGAGTGGGTAAAGAAAGGAAAAAACCATACATTTTCCCAAAAAGTGCCAGAATGGCACACAAAAGGTAAAACGCCTTCTTTTGGACAAAGATTCTTGTGGAGAAAAGCATGGCGCTACCCTTCCCTTTATCTCACGCTAAAACTTTTGTGCTGGCTGGTTTACTCCTCGCCAGCCCACTTGGTTTTGCGGCTGACGGCAACCTTATCAGGCAACGAGCCAATGCGGTTCTTTCGCTAATGAGTTACACGGTAGTACCTGATATTACCGCCAGCGACCTCAATATCGGCGGCGGCGGCAATGAGAAGAACTCGCTTTCCATCACTCAATTTGGTGGCGGTGCCACAATGAGCGAAGAATTCCCCATTTATCTGGAAGGCACGTTGGGCTATAGCCGTTACGATCCGCAATTTGTCTTCAGCAATGGTACTGAAAGCCGCAAGATCCCCGTGAAATGGAACAGTCTGAACGCAACAGGCGGTATCGGTTGGGATTTTAAACTGCACACGGATAGATGGGGCGGTAATTTGGTATTGCGCCCCATCGCTAACTTTACGCTGGGGACGATGGCAAGCGATTTGCGGGTCGGTGCGTATCTGCTCCAACAATCTAGAGACGCAGATTTTAAGTTTCTTGATGGAGGCCGTCTCAACGTTTATGGGTTGGGGGGCGCGCTGATGCTCGACTATGAATTATTCTCCAAAAGCCAGGACATTGATGTGGAGTTGCGTTATTCCAAACAGGAACTGCGCAGCTTCGATAGCTCGTTTGCCGCTAGCGGCGAGGCTAACGCGGATAATTTGGGCCTCTATCTACGCCGCCGTGCGCCTATTTCTGACTGGACGTTACTAGGAAAACCCGTTCGCTATGTAATGGAAGGTGCCCGTACCGAATATCTGGGGGAACAGCGTGGTCTGCTCGGGTTCAATAGCCTTAACTCGTTGGGGCTGGGACTAGAATTGGACAGCAGCGATTATGACGTAGTGATAAGCCGCACTCGTCTGGTCGCACGTTATATGTTTGGCAATAATACGACGGGTTACGGTATTGGCCTGGCGATGAGTTTCTGAAAAGGCATCATTCTTGTGCTGGCAAATTTGTAGAGGTTTGTGACTCGGGAGTGTTTCAGATACCGACGGTACATATTTAGGTTATGCCGGCTTATGGGTAATACGACACAAATGAAAAAGGGGTCGCCTTTCGGCAACCCCTTCAAATGTTGGCGGAAGCGCAGAGATTCGAACTCTGGAACCCTTTCGGGTCGCCGGTTTTCAAGACCGGTGCCTTCAACCGCTCGGCCACACTTCCAACGAGGCGAACTATAAACATACCCATACTTCATGTAAAGCACGATTTTGTTCGTTCGCCTGAAAAATCACCAAATTCGTGTTGTTTGGCTGAATCATCAACAATTTGATTAGTTTAACAACAGCATTCGCTGCAAATTTTGCGACTTGCAACGAATCTGGCCTCAATGTTTTTTGATGTACATATCTTTGGTGTAGTAGAAAGCGAGGTTGTTTGGCGCATATCCGCCGACAAAAGGTTTCACCAGTTGGGCTGAAACATAGTGATAAACCGGAATCGCTGGTACATCCTCCCCCAATTTGTCCTCTGCTTGCTGATAAAACTTTCCGCGCTCTACAACATTGTCCGCTTTTGCAGCATTTTTCAGTGCCTGATCAAAATCAGCGTTGCTGTACTTCGTCGTATTCTCGCTATCGCCAGTCCGGAAATTATTCAGGAAGGTCGATGCATCATCGTAATCCGCGACCCACGCGTAGCGAACGGCGTCAAAATTACCGCTGTGCATTGTGTCGAGCATGGTTTTCCATTCCTGATTTTGCAGCTTCGCTTCAACACCCAAATTTTTCTTCCACATTGAACTGGCGGCAATCGCGATACGTTGGTGCGATTCCGAAGTGTTGTACAAAAGATTAAAGCTCAATGGGTGGGCGGCGTTAAATCCCGCCTCTTCAAGTAATTTTTTAGCCTCTGCGATACGCTTCTCGTGGCTCCAGCTGGCGTAATCAGGGGATTTAAGCTCTACACCACCAATTTTACGCTGGCTGATTACCCAGGCAGGGAGTTGTCCTTGCCCCAGCACTTTTTCAGCGATGATGTCTTTATCCAGCCCCATATTCAGCGCCCGACGTACACGCGCATCATTGAATGGCGGCTTGGTGGTATTGAACTCGTAATAGTAAGTCGCCAGTTTCGGGGTAACGTGAACCTGATCCGGGATAGATTTTTTCAATGCCGCATACAGGGTTTGCGGCACAGTCAAAACGATATCAATTTCACCCGCTTTGTAGCGGTTGATGTCTGCCGTTTCGGAAGCAATAGGCAGATAAGTCACCTTATTAATAACCGTATGGCTATCGTCCCAGTATTGCTTGTTACGCACGCCAACAACTTTTTCGTTCACCACCCACTGCGAAAGTGTGTACGCACCACTGCTGACGAAATTACCCGGCTGTGTCCATTTATCTCCGTACTTCTCAACAACTGTTTTATCAACTGGCACCAGCGACGTGTGCGCAAGCATAGAAAGAAACGCGGCGGTTGGCTGAGTGAGCGTGATTTGTAGCGTCGAATCATCTAGCGCTTTGACACCTAATGTATCAGGGGATTTTTTACCATTTGCAATGTCTGCTGCATTCTCAAGGTGCATATTGCCGAGATAAGTGCCATACGGAGACACCGTTTTCGGGTCAACCAGGCGTTGCCAACTCCAGACCACATCTTGCGCGGTGATAGGCTCCCCATTCGACCATTTAATGCCGGGGCGAAGATGAAACGTCCATACAGTACTGTCCTTCTCTTCCCATTTTTCAGCAAGCCTTGGCTCTATAGAGCCATCGTTTCGCACGGCTACCAACCCTTCAAAAAAATCACTGATAATGGCCGACTCAACACTACTTTCAACTTTATGGGGATCAAGCGAGGCTGGCTCACTGCCGTTGTTGCGCACTAATTCCTGAGTCGCTGCAAGCTCTGTCCCTGCTGGCACGTTAGCGGCCCAGGCACCAGAAATGGCACAGGCCAAGCTCACTGCGACAAATGATTTGATAAATGTGATGTGGTTGTTTGTTTTCATTACACACGCCTTATTTGAGTTATTAACGACGGTACGGTTAACACTCTTAGCATCCGGAATGGTTAAAGCAATGTTTTTCAGCCACATATAAGTTATTTCTTTGACGAATGTCCGGCTTGTGATTTATTCGCGGACAAGGTAAAGATGGGTAAAATGACTTCCTTGCAATAAAGGAGGCTATTATTCTCAGTCACCATATACACCTGCATTAAGAGAGAGTTTCTGAATGGATCGCATAATTACTTCTTCGCGTGACCGTTCGTCACTGCTGAGTACCCATAAGGTACTGCGTAATACTTATTTCCTGCTCAGCCTGACGTTGGCGTTTTCTGCGATTACTGCAACCGCCAGCACAGTGTTGATGTTGCCATCTCCGGGTCTGATTCTGACTCTGGTTGGTATGTATGGCCTGATGTTTTTGACTTACCGTCTGGCGGATAAACCTACAGGCATTCTTGCTGCTTTTGCTTTCACCGGCTTCCTGGGTTACATCCTCGGCCCAATGCTTAATTCTTATATCTCGGCCGGTATGGGCGATGTGATTGGCATGGCGTTAGGCGGTACGGCGTTGGTGTTCTTTAGCTGCTCGGCTTATGTGCTGACCACCCGTAAGGATATGTCCTTCCTGGGCGGCATGCTGATGGCGGGTGTAGTTGTCGTGCTAGTTGGCATGGTAGCGAACATCTTCCTGCAACTGCCTGCTTTGCATTTGGCTATCAGCGCGGTGTTTATCCTGATCTCTTCTGGCGCCATTTTGTTTGAGACCAGTAATATCATCCGTGGTGGTGAAACCAACTACATTCGCGCAACAGTTAGCTTGTACGTTTCTCTGTACAACATCTTTATCAGCCTGTTGAGCATTCTGGGCTTCGCAAACCGCAATTAATCACTTGCCTGTTCCATACCAAAGCCTCGCAAATTGCGGGGCTTTGTTTTTTCTGAAACAGTAAAATTTGCTACACTGCCGCCAGTTTGTCTGGAGCAACGAATAATTATGTTGATGTTTGAAGGCCGAGAAATAGAAACCGACGCCGATGGTTATCTGAAAAATAGCCAGGAATGGAGCGAGCCGCTTGCAGAAGTTATTGCCGCCGGTGAAGGCATTACGCTTGCGGTAGAACACTGGGAAGTGGTGAGATTCGTACGCGAATTTTATCTGGAATTTAATACGTCCCCAGCTATTCGCATGTTGGTGAAGGCGATGGCGAATAAATTCGGTGAAGAAAAAGGTAACAGCCGTTATCTGTATCGATTATTTCCAAAAGGACCGGCCAAGCAGGCAACAAAAATTGCTGGGCTGCCAAAGCCGGTGAAGTGTATTTAGTAGCGAATACTAAAATCTGTCCATTGGCGGTCGGGTTGATGTGGTTCAGTCAGCACTTTATCAACCCGAGCACTGCGTGGACCCCCTGCTTTTAGCCAAGCGACAAGTTTTTCAACCTGCTGTGCTTCTCCGCAGGCCAATACTTCAACGCTACCATCATCCATGTTACGAGCATAACCGGTTAAACCCAGTTTTAGCCCTTCACGCTGGGTGCTGTAGCGAAAACCAACCCCCTGAACCAGGCCGTGGACCCAGGCGAGTGTGCATACTGTGGCCATAACTTCCTCCGTTTCGGGTTCTTGCGTTGCATTTCGCCGGTGTTAACCGGAAAATGACGCCCAATTATTAGCAAGAAAGCATAGCAAATTATGAGTGTACGTTTAGTGTTAACCAAAGGGCGCGAAAAATCTTTATTGCGCCGTCATCCGTGGGTGTTTTCTGGTGCGGTCGCACGCATGGAAGGCAAAGCTAATCCTGGCGAAACAATTGATGTTGTTGATAGCCAAGGCAAATGGTTAGCCCGTGCAGCCTATTCCCCTTCGTCGCAAATCCGTGCTCGCGTCTGGAGTTTCGACGCCAATGAAAGCATCGACATCGAGTTTTTCACTCGTCGTTTGCAGCAAGCGCAGATTTGGCGGCAATGGCTGGCAAACCGTGATGGGCTGGACAGCTATCGCCTGATTGCAGGTGAATCTGATGGTCTACCGGGTGTGACAATTGACCGTTTTGGTAATTTTCTGGTGCTGCAACTGCTTTCTGCTGGTGCTGAATATCAACGCCCTGCACTCGTTGCTGCGTTGCAAAATCTTTATCCAGAATGCGCTATTTACGACCGTTCCGATGTGGCGGTACGTAAGAAAGAAGGGATGGAATTGACGCAAGGCCCTGTCAGCGGTGAATTACCACCTGACTTATTACCAATTGAAGAACACGGCATGAAGCTGCTGGTCGATATTAAAGGTGGCCATAAAACAGGTTACTACCTTGACCAGCGCGATAGCCGCTTTGCGACCCGCCAATATGTGAAAGATAAACGTGTCCTGAACTGTTTCTCTTACACTGGGGGTTTTGCCGTTTCCGCGCTGATGGGCGGTTGTAGCCAGGTTGTGAGTGTTGATACCTCTCAGGATGCTTTAGATGTCGCGAAGAAAAACGTCGAGCTGAATAAACTCGATCTGAGCAAAGCTGAGTTCCTGCGTGACGACGTTTTCAAACTGCTGCGCAAATACCGCGATCAGGGTGAAAAATTCGACGTTATCGTTATGGACCCGCCAAAGTTCGTCGAAAACAAGAGCCAACTGATGGGCGCTTGTCGTGGCTACAAAGATATCAACATGCTGGCAATCCAGTTGTTGAATCCGGGTGGAATTCTGATGACGTTCTCATGCTCTGGTCTTATGACGACAGATTTATTCCAGAAAATCATCGCCGACGCCGCCGTAGATGCTGGGCGTGATGTACAATTTATAGAGCAGTTCCGCCAGGCAGCCGATCATCCAGTGATTGCCACCTATCCGGAAGGGCTGTATCTGAAAGGGTTTGCCTGTCGCGTCATGAATGCCCTATAGATTTCGAGTAGCAGCTTGGCTGCATTTTGAAAGATATGGTATTGCTTGAAAAGTAGAAACTTGCCCGCACATCTGTTGCAGTAACGTTTCTCAGGAGGTGACTATGATTGCCAGCAAATTCGGCATTGGCCAGCAAGTCCGACATTCTTTGCTGGGTTATCTGGGAGTGGTGGTCGATATTGACCCAGAATATTCTCTGGATGAACCCGCAGAAGATGACCTGGCCGGCAATGATGTTCTGCGTAGTGCACCCTGGTATCATGTAGTGATGGAAGATGATGATGGCCAGGCGGTGCATACCTATCTTGCTGAAGCCCAGTTAAGTTGGGAGTCACAAGACGATCACCCCGAACAACCGTCGATGGATGAATTGGCGGCTTCGATACGGCAACAGCTTTTGGCACCTCGCCTGCGTAATTAGCAAAAACCCCGCATTGCGGGGTTTTTTATTATTTAGCTAAACCTAAGCGTGGGATTTCAATCGCTGGACATTTATCCATCACTACATTCAATCCGGCATCCTGGGCTAGTACAGCGGCTTGTTCATTGATAACGCCCAACTGCATCCACAACGTTTTTGCACCAATAGCAATCGCTTCTCGCGCCACTTCCCATGCAGCTTCTGAATTTCTAAATACATCAACCATATCGACTTTCTTAGGGATATCAGCAAGCGTGCCATAGCCTTGCTGCCCTAAAAGCGTTTTACCTGCCACTTTTGGTGAGACAGGAATGACTTCATATCCTTGATCCAGCAAATAAGCCATCACCCGATAGCTTGGCCGATCGGGTTTATCACTGGCTCCCACTAGCGCAATTGTTCGGGTGTTTTTTAGAATAGTTTCGATATCTGCCTGTTTCATCACATTCTCCGCTAAGACTCAGTAATCAAAAGTGTATGTCATCCATTACTGACTCACCATCTTTCCCATACACAGGTAGTAGAGCAATTCTTGGGAATATGTCTATATGTTAATGAACCGTTCTTATGAAAAATTTTGATACATTCAGTAAGGGATGGTCCCATTTACCCTTGGCCGGAGAAATAGATGAGAACCCTGTGCTTAATCGCAATATGTTGGACTCTTCTTTTGCCGCATGAATCGTGGGCGACAACCCTGCGTCTGTCCACGGATGTAGATTTGCTCGTGCTGGATGGAAAAAAAGTTTCTAGCTCTTTGCTCAGGGGAGCTGATAGCCTGGAGCTGGATAACGGCCCGCATCAAATGGTGTTTCGAGTAGAAAAAAATATTCGAACCACTACGCGGGAACAACGCCTTTATATTTCCCCTCCTCTGGTCGTGAGTTTCGATACCAAAGAAGTCAATCAGGTCAATTTTAATCTGCCGCGCATTGAGAATGATAAAGAAAGCGATGAATTTGACCAGGCTCCTCATCTTCAGTTGCTTGATGGTAATGCCGCAGTCATTCCATTGAAAATGGATATCTTGCCGGTGAAAATAACACCCCAGGGAATTGATTACGAACAGGATACGCAGTTTTACAACAAGTCTGAGAAAACTGCATCAGTAAAAGGATTCGCCACCATGATGGCGGATGATAGCGCATTGCTTTCCGGGGTGTCTGAACTCGATTCTCCGGCTCGCCAGTCTGAAACATTAACCGAGCAACGCCTAAAATATTGGTTTTTACAGGCAGATAAACCTACCCGGGAGCGGTTCTTACAGTGGGTGAAGGATCATCCTGCACAATAATGCCTTTCAACCTCCGTATTTTTGCCCCTCTTCTCTTGCAGCGTCAGTAACTTCCAGTAATCTGTAGTCAATATAAATCAATCAGGATTATCCAATGGAACTCACTACCCGCACCCTGGCGGAACACAAGCATATTGCGCTGGTTGCGCATGACCACTGTAAAGACGCGTTGTTGAAATGGGTTGAACGCCACAAGGCTACTCTTGCTCAACATGTGTTGTACGCAACCGGTACCACCGGGAATCTCATCCAGCGTGGTAGCGGTCTTGATGTGAATGCCATGTTGAGCGGGCCGATGGGCGGTGACCAGCAAGTGGGCGCGTTGATTTCTGAAGGGAAAATTGATGTGCTGATTTTCTTCTGGGATCCGCTCAACGCTGTTCCACACGACCCGGACGTTAAAGCCTTACTGCGTCTGGCAACAGTGTGGAACATCCCTGTAGCAACTAACCTTTCGACTGCCGATTTTATTATTCAATCACCGGGCTTTGATCGTGCAGTAGAAATTTTGATTCCAGATTACCCGCGCTATCTGGCTGAGCGATTGAAATAACTATCATCGAACTGAAAAACTACGGTCGATTTGCAGCGGGCACGCCAAGCTGTTTCAGAATCTCAACAAAACTGGATGGTTCTTGTTTGTTGAATAGTAGCCAGACACGATGACGGGCCCGCGTCATCGCTACGTACAATAACCGCCGCTCTTCTGCATCCGGGTAATCTTCTGGTTCTGGCAGTAACGCCTCTTCCATGACAGATTCTCGCACTTCCGCCGGAAAACTATCTTTTCCCTGCTGCAACCCCAGAACCACAACATACTCAGCTTGTTGCCCTTTGCTTGCATGAATGGTCATGAAATCAATGGCCAGTTTTGGCCAACGTGTCGCGGCCTTTTCCAGAATCGTAGGGCGTAAATGGTGGTAACGAGCGAGTACCAGAATACGTTGCTCAGGTTTCACATAACCGCTCATCTTATCGAGCAATGCTTCAAGCTGGTCGTCGGCCAACAGTGTGATGGCTTTTTTATCGCCTTTGGACAAACTGTTCAGTGGTTTGGCAAGTTGATGTGGATTCTGCTGTATAAAGCGATTGGCAATTTCACCGATTCTATCGTTAAAGCGATAAGTCGTATCCAGCGCACATTGGTCTGCATCACCAAAATGGTGAGCAAAGGCAGTCGTCAGCGTCATCTCTGCACCGCTGAAACGATAAATTGCCTGCCAGTCATCCCCTACCGCGTATAAAGAAGTATGGGAGTTCTGTTTTCTCAGTGCCACCAACAAAGCTGCGCGTTGTGGTGAGATGTCCTGAAATTCATCTACCAAGATGTGCTTCCAGGGACTGATAAATCGACCTTTCTCCAGCACATTAATGGCCTGATGAATCAACCCCGAAAAATCGACGGCCTCTTCAGATTTCAGTGCGATCTTCCAGCTTTTCAACAATGGAGCCATCAGCTTGACGCGTTTAGCAAAGTGGTCGCGTTTTTCTTCCGGTGCTGCTGCAATCATTTCTGCCTGCGAACCACCATGCATACGCATCAATCCTAGCCACCTGTCTAACCGGCTCGCCAGGCGTTTGGCTAATCGTTCATCCTTCCAGTATTCACCTTCCGGTACCTCCCATTGCAACTCGTCCCGCAGCCATTCACGCCAGCCTTTTGCCTGTGCTTTTTTCTCACGGCACTGTTGCTGCCAGCATTCAATCAACAATTGGTGACGTGCGCTGGTATCCGATTCAAGCTCGCTGACGCGTGGCACTTTTTTGCTCCCTTGCTGGATAATATGTAACGCGAGGGAATGGAAAGTGCGGGCTGAAATAGCATCAGTGTGCAGCCGTTCAGCGATTCGCTGATCCATCTCTTGTGCGGCTTTGCGCCCAAACGCCAGCAACAAGATTTGATCCTCACTTGCTTCGCCCCGTTGCAGTAACCAACCAGCACGCGCAACCAGAACAGATGTTTTGCCGCTACCTGCTCCCGCCAGCACCAACAGTGAATCTTCGCCATTTACCACAGCGCGAGCCTGAGAAGGATTCAGCGGTGAGCTTTCAACTTCCTGGAAGAAATCAGAATACTTTTCAAGCATATGATTGGTGAAAGCAGTATTACGCTGATGGCGACGCACCTCACCTTGTTCAAGCCAGGCTTTACAGTGCAACCAGACTTCGCGGCAATTATCGAATGCTTCAAGACGCGCTTGTGGCAGTGGCAATGCGGAAAATGCAGCCCGTACGTTTTGTTGTAATGCTTGCATGTCGCTGCGTTTGAACCATTTTTCCTGCTGGATTCGACGCGTTATCTCAGCATATTGCTGATGAAGTACCTGAGCCGCAACTTCACTCATTTCAGCGCTCCAGTTCTGCCATAGCTCATCGAGATGATGATAAAAGTGCTGAGTTTCATTCCATTCAGTGCCGTGTAAGCGCACAACCTTATCATCGGGCAGGACAAATTCCAGCTCGCCCCAGACCAGGCCACGCTTGCAATTTATTGCTATTAACTGATTGAATGGAATAAGGTATTCATGGCGATCGCCCTTTACCTCTACACCAGCAGTCAGCAATCTCACACGATTGTAGGGATGTTGTGCTAAATGCTTGCCAAGGGAGGTCGCTTTCAGTTCCATTACGCTTTGCCTGATCCAAAATAGTGGTTGTGGTTGAGTTTACCCGCCGAAGGATTGACGCTCCAGAGTAAAAACGCGTTACAATTGTTGTGGTTATTCATTTGTCTACATTCATACCAACGAAGAGTGATTATGCGTACAGTCCTTAATGTTTTGAACTTTGTACTGGGGGGCTTTCTAACCACCCTATCCTGGTTGCTGGCCACTCTTGTCAGTATCATTTTTATTTTCACGCTCCCGCTGACTCGTTCCTGCTGGGAGATAACCAAACTCTCTTTCGTTCCATATGGGAACGAAGCTGTTCATGTTGATGAGCTAGACCCACAGAGCAAAAGTACAATCATGAACACTGGCGGTACATTACTGAATATTGTGTGGCTGATATTTTTCGGCTGGTGGCTCTGTGTACTGCACATCTGCACTGGCATCGCACAATGCATCACTATTATCGGCATTCCTGTGGGAATCGCTAACTTCAAAATAGCAGCGATTGCACTCTGGCCAGTGGGTCGTCGTGTCGTTTCTGTTGAAACTGCACAGGCTGCGCGTGAGGCCAATGCACGCCGTCGCTTCCAGTAAATTTGAAAAGGATAGTGAGTATTAATGCTTAGCCCAATTTTGCGCCGCTATACCTGGAATAGTACCTGGCTCTATAACTTGCGCATTTTCATTGCACTTATAGGCACCACCGCCTTTCCCTGGTGGTTGGGCGAAGTCAAACTTACTATCCCGCTAACCCTGGGCGTTGTTGCAGCAGCCCTTACCGATTTGGATGACCGCCTGGCTGGCCGTCTGCGTAATCTTCTGATTACCCTGGTTAGCTTCTTTATTGCCTCAGCGTCTGTAGAATTGTTGTACCCATGGCCAGTGTTCTTCGGTATTGGGCTTATGGTTTCAACCAGCGGGTTTATTCTGCTGGGTGGATTAGGCCAGCGTTACGCCACTATCGCCTTCGGCGCACTGCTTATCGCAATCTATACCATGCTCGGTATTTCTTTGTATGAACAATGGTACCAACAACCCATTCTGCTGTTAGCGGGTGCCATCTGGTACAACTTGCTGACTCTTGCCGGGCATCTCATTTTCCCGATTCGACCGCTGCAAGATAACCTGGCTCGTTGTTACGAGAGTCTCGCACGCTATCTTGAAGTCAAAGCCACGCTGTTTGACCCTGATATTGAAGAAGAAAGCCAGGCTCCAATGATTGAGCTTGCCATGGCCAATAGCCAACTTGTAACAACCCTGAACCAAACCAAAGGTTCGTTACTGACTCGCTTACGTGGCGATCGTGGGCAACGTGGCACACGTCGCACCCTGCATTACTATTTTGCCGCTCAGGATATTCACGAGAGAGCCAGTTCTTCACATATTCAATATCAGGCACTACGCGATAAATTTCGCTACAGCGATATTATGTTCCGATTTCAGCGCTTGCTGACCATGCAATCTCAGGCATGTTTGCAGCTTTCTCGCTCTATATTGCTACGCGTGAAATATCAACACGACCCGCGTTTTGAACGCGCATTCACTCATCTGGATGCCGCAATGGAGAGACTGAAAGCAGATCAATATCTGGTGGGTGAACTAAAAGCACTTGGCTTCCTGGTAAGCAATTTACGCGCCATCGACGCTCAATTAGCGACAATTGAATCAGAGCAAGCTTTGGCTGCTCCGGAAAGCGATATTGAAAACCGCCTTGCCGATGACCGGTTAACGGGTTTTGGTGATATCTGGCAACGCCTGAAACGAAATTTAACGCCGGAATCTGCGTTATTTCGCCATGCCGTACGGATGTCAGTCGTACTGTGTGTTGGCTATGCATTTATCCAATTTACAGGACTTAAGCATGGCTATTGGATACTGCTGACCAGCCTCTTCGTTTGCCAGCCAAACTACAGCGCTACACGTCGCCGCTTAGCCTTGCGTATCATCGGTACTTTAGTGGGAGTGGCTATCGGGCTTCCGGTGCTGTACTTCGTGCCGTCAATTGAAGGGCAGCTTATTTTAATCGTTATTACCGGCGTACTCTTCTTTGCCTTTCGCAATGTGCAATATGCTCATGCCACCATGTTTATCACCTTGCTGGTGTTGTTGTGCTTCAACCTGTTGGGTGAAGGGTTTGAAGTCGCGATGCCGCGTATTTTCGACACATTGCTTGGGTGTGCCATCGCCTGGGCCGCGGTAAGTTTCATCTGGCCTGACTGGCGTTTCCGTAGGTTGCCATTAGTGGTGGAACGAGCGTTCAACGCTAACTGCCGTTATCTGGATGCAATTCTTGAGCAATACCATCAGGGAAGAGATAACCGCCTTGAGTACCGAATTGCGCGCCGTGATGCACACAACAAAGATGCTGAACTGGCTTCGGTGGTATCTAACATGTCCTCTGAACCGCGTGTTTCGACGGATATGCGCGAAACGGGATTTCGCTTGTTGTGTCTCAATCACACCTTTAACAGCTATATATCTGCATTAGGTGCACACCGTGAAAAACTGGCTAATGAGGATATCCTGCTGCTGCTTGATGACGCAGTGTGTTATGTCGATGATGCACTTCATCACCTGCCCACCGATGAAGATAGAGTTCAAAAGGCGTTGCAGGGGTTGTCTGAGCGCATAACTTCGCTGGAGCCGCAACCAGATACCAAAGAGCCGTTAGTACTTCAGCAAATTGGCCTGCTGGTTGCGCTGTTGCCAGAAATATCCCGTCTTCAGCAACAAGTTTCACAACAGCACGATTAACGCATGTGCCGTTGCTGGTAAAGATGCCCCCACTCGACTAACTCCCGGCGTGTTGCAGCCGGGAGTGCAGCTTCATGAATACCACAGATAGCTCCAGCCAACGCCAACAAGACCTGCACACCGAGCCTTTTATTTCGGTTCCTCAGCTTAATCCACGAACGTTTCGCCCCATAAGCATGGAGGGTTCGCACATCAGCAATACCAGCTTCCCACAGCATCATTTCCAGGTTGTGCGTTAAATTCGGTAAATCTTTAAGGCGCTTTTGAGCTTTCTGGCGGGATTTTTCGCGACGGGCACTAAACAGGGCACCGGTTGAAAGTTGTAATAGCTTTTCCTGGTCGCGCCACAACTCTTCATCAATACGATAATAATTGAGTTCAATCGTGCGCCCACGTTTGTTGTAAACCAGAGGTGCTGACTCCCTTTTAACGAAATAAACCTCCGATTGTTCACACGCACGTAGATAAAGTTCCCCTTCGGAAACCATGGCAAACACAACATTCTCGACAGTTAAACTGTAACCACCAAATAGTGAGCGATAGCTAATATCGCCTAGAGAGGATAAACATTCTTTTGATTGATGAATCCTTGCATATGATCGCTTCTTCATGAATATATCCTTAAATATCATGCCATAATGCATCACGACGCTTATTACCGCGTCCTGTAACAGGAAAATAAGTAACCTGATGGCTGGCGGCAATCACATTCTTTCTTTCTGCAGATTTACGTGGTGAATTTGCGATATGCTTTCCGAAATTTAGATTGATCTTTGTTCTTATAGGCATTACTGTATATTCATACAGTAACCCATCAGGCGGGATTAACTATGCAATCACATAACGTTCTAACTCACGTTGCCACTGTTCCAACTTCTGCGCCTTCATCAGCTCAGTCATCAGTCGCTAACAACACTAGAGGGTTGATCAGTGAAGTGATTTACAGCGAAGATCAGCCATGGGTTACGCAGTTGGTGTTGTTGCCATTGCTTCAGCAACTTGGGCAGCAGTCGCGCTGGCAGTTGTGGCTCACACCACAGCAAAAATTAAGCCGTCAATGGGTGCAATCTGCGGGTCTTCCACTGACTAAAGTTATGCAGGTAAGTCAGCTAGATCCACTTTTTACCGTAGATGCTATGGTAAAAGCACTGCAGACAGGGAATTACAGCATTGTGATTGGTTGGTTACCGCAAGAATTAACTGACGAAGAACATCTACAGTTGTCCTCTGCTGCAGAAATGGGTAATGCTATTGGGTTCATTATGCGTCCGATGCGCACCTCGGAAACAGGTCATCGACCACGAACTGGTCTAAAAATTCATTCTAGTTTGTATCATTAAGTAAATTTCAGAGAAATCCTGGAACTTTTTCTCAACTACTGACAAATCATTGTGAATTATTGCGGATCCACGTCCCAAGCCGCTTCAGGCGGCCTTTCAGCAAATTCTTAGAGTGTGAATTACACACAAAGTTGTTATAAAATGTGTACAGAAATCGTTTTTTTTCATATGCCTGACGGACTTCACACTTGTAAGTTTTCAACTACGTTGTAGACTTTAGCTCGCTAGGGTTGCTCTTCATAACACCGATTGATCGGTAGAGTAACAAGGGAGCATAAACTCGGGCGAAGGATTTAACCCTGGGCTTTAGAGCGATTTTAAAGCTCATGGCCTTTTTGGATGATAATGAGGCGCAAAAAATGAAAAAGACAGCTATCGCGATTGCAGTGGCACTGGCTGGCTTCGCTACCGTAGCGCAGGCCGCACCGAAAGATAACACCTGGTACGCAGGTGGTAAGTTGGGTTGGTCTCAGTACCACGATACTGGTTTCTACGGAAACGGCTATCAGAACAACAACGGCCCAACCCACAGCAGCCAGCTTGGTGCTGGTGCGTTCGGTGGTTACCAGGTTAACCCGTACGTTGGTTTTGAAATGGGTTATGACTGGTTAGGTCGTATGCCATATAAAGGCAGCGTTGATAACGGTGCTTTCAAAGCGCAAGGCGTTCAACTGGCTGCTAAACTGAGCTACCCAATCAATGACGACCTGGACATCTACACTCGTCTGGGTGGTATGGTATGGCGTGCAGACTCTAAAGGTAACTACAACAACGGTACTACTCGTATCAGCGACCACGACACTGGCGTTTCTCCGCTGGCTGCAGTTGGCCTCGAGTATGCAATCACCCGTGATATCGCAACTCGCCTGGACTACCAGTGGGTTAACAACATCGGTGACGCGCAAACTGTTGGTACTCGTCCAGATAACGGCATGCTGAGCGTAGGTGTTTCTTACCGTTTCGGTCAGGAAACTATGGCTCCTGTTGTAGCTCCAGCTCCGGCTCCAGCTCCAGAAGTACAGACCAAGCACTTCACTCTGAAGTCTGATGTTCTGTTCAACTTCAACAAAGCAACTCTGAAGCCAGAAGGTCAGCAGGCACTGGATCAACTGTATACTCAGTTGAGCAACCTCGACCCGAAAGATGGTTCTGTTGTAGTTCTGGGCTTCACCGACCGTATCGGTTCCGACCAGTACAACCAGAAGCTGTCTGACAAACGTGCACAGTCTGTTGTTGATTACCTGATTTCTAAAGGTATCCCAGCTAACAAGATCTCCCCACGCGGTATGGGCGAATCTAACCCAGTTACTGGCAACACCTGTGATAACGTAGCTCCTAAAGCTAAACTGATTGATTGCCTGGCTCCAGATCGTCGCGTAGAGATCGAAGTTAAAGGTATCAAAGACGTTGTAACTCAGCCTGCTGCATAAGCTAAGTTACCGTTATAAAAAACCCCGCTTCGGCGGGGTTTTTGTTTTCTATTCTCTGAATAAAAGAGCTGAGACTTAAAGCACAGCGACATTACAGCTGTACATTAATATTACTCTTTACCAAGCAAAGCTTGGAGATCTTGTTTGAGAGAAGACATCTGATTCGCGTATTGCTCTTTACGCTCAGCATCCTCAATCAGTTGTACAATAGTTTCTGAGAGTGTGCACCCACGTCGATGAGCAAGCCCTGCTAGTCGCTGCCAAACCAAATACTCAAGGTCGATGGACTTTTTACGCGTATGCTGATGTTCAGCATTAAAGTGCCGTTTACGCCGCGCGCGAATAGTCTGCTTCATGCGGTTGTGGAGTTCTGGATTCATATGTTTCTCTATCCAGCTCAACACATGCACAGGCTCATTTTCCAGGCGTAGCAGTTCATCAACGGCTTCTTTTGCCGCACTAGCTTCGATGTAACGCGTGATAAGCTCGCCTTCGCGGTGTTTTTTTACCAGATACTTCCACTTCCAGCCGCTCTCGAGATTTTCCAACTGTTGGTATTTCATTGTGATCTCAGTGTGACCGTGTAACTCATTTCAGAATAACAGTTTTTTTTATTTTCGCTTACCTGAAAAATAAAAGCTGTGAACTAAGTAAACTTGTCACTCCGCATAAACCGTGTGCTGTCCTCCCTATTCTTGTATAATCGCGCCTTTGACATCTAATTAATAAATAGCGACTTTGACGACTAATCGACTTGAATGGCGTGCTCTTGTACCTGATACCGATAGCTATCAGGAAATTTTCGCACAGCCTTATGATTCCGAAACGGCCCCCTTCTCCGCTGTGCAACCACGTCTGTCTTACGGACTGGTACAACTCAGCCAACCGGTAGCCTCGGCCGATCTGATGCTGGTAAAAGCCGCTGAAGAAGCCGAATACCTTAACCTTATTGCCACTGCTGCGCGCGAATGCTGGTCTGCGGAAGATTCTCTGACTGGCGGTCATTATCTGATTGATGGTCAACGCATTACGTTACGCCCGGTTGAGTCCGTAGATGATAATTTTGCGGGTCAGGCCGAAGTCGTTGCGGCAGACTGGATCGAAGCAGATCAGCTATTTGGCTGCGTTCGTCAGTTTGCAGGGGAAATCACCCTGACTCCTGGCCTGGTTCACCGTGCAAATGGCGGTATTCTGGTACTGTCATTACGCAGCGTACTGGCACAGCCACTACTATGGCTGCGTCTGAAGCAAATGGTGACGCAGGGTCGCTTCGACTGGATTTCTCCAGATGAAACACGTCCGCTGCCAGTCAATATTCCTTCTTTGCCGCTGAGCCTGAAACTGGTACTGGTTGGTGAGCGTGAATCGCTGGCTGACTTCCAGGATATGGAACCTGAAATGTCATCTCTGGCCATTTACAGCGAGTTTGAAGAGAATCTGCAAATCGCCTCAGCTGATGATATGGCATTGTGGTGCCAATGGATTTATGCCGTTGCGAAATCTAAAGCACTGCCCGCACCAGCAACCGATGCCTGGCAGGTTTTCATTCGTGAAGCCGTGCGTTATACCGGCGACCAGGAAACGCTGCCGCTATGCCCATCGTGGATTGGTCGTCAGCTGCGCGAAGTTGCCGCGTTCACAGAAAATGAAACCTTCGATGCTGCTGCACTAACGCAGATGCTGGCTCAACGCGAATGGCGTGAAGGTTATCTGGCGGAACGCATGCAGGATGAAATCCTGCTTGAGCAAATCCTTATCGAAACCGAAGGGGAAATGGTTGGCCAGATCAACGCACTGTCGGTGATTGAGTTCCCAGGCCACCCTCGCGCATTCGGCGAACCTTCCCGAATCAGCTGTGTCGTGCACGTTGGCGACGGCGAATTTACTGATGTTGAACGCAAGGCAGAACTTGGCGGCAATATTCATGCGAAAGGCATGATGATCATGCAGGCATTTTTGATGTCAGAGTTGCAGCTCGATCAGCAAATTCCCTTCTCTGCATCGCTGACTTTTGAACAGTCTTATAGCGAAGTAGACGGTGATAGCGCTTCAATGGCCGAACTGTGCGCGTTAATTAGTGCACTGGCGAATGTGCCGATTTATCAGCATATCGCAGTGACCGGTTCAGTCGATCAGTTTGGTCGAGTACAACCCGTCGGCGGATTAAATGAGAAGATTGAAGGTTTCTTCCGTATTTGCCAGCAACGTGAATTAACCGGGCAACAGGGCGTTATTATCCCCGTTTCGAATGTGCGTCATCTTTGCTTGCATCAGGATATTCTCGATGCGGTAGAACAAGGCCAATTTACTATTTGGGCCATCGATGACGTCACGGATGCACTACCCTTATTAACAAATCTGCCCTGGGATGGCGAAGGGCAAAATACGCTTATGCGTGCGGTACAAGAGCGAATTGCTCAGGCATCCGCGCAAGACATGCGTCACCGTTATCCGTGGCCACTGCGTTGGCTTAACTGGTTCAACACAAACTGATCGGACTTGTTGAGCGTACACGTGTTAGCTAACATGCGTTCTTCATTATAAAAAGGCTTACTGTAAACATGGTAGATAAACGCGAATCCTATACTAAAGAAGATCTTCTTGCCTCTGGTCGTGGTGAACTGTTTGGCGCTGAAGGCCCTAAGTTACCTGCGCCACCTATGCTGATGATGGACCGCGTGGTCAAGATGACCGAGGACGGCGGTAACTTCGATAAAGGTTACGTTGAAGCAGAATTAGATGTGACTCCTGATCTGTGGTTCTTTGCTTGCCACTTCATCGGCGATCCAGTAATGCCTGGCTGTTTGGGTCTGGATGCCATGTGGCAGCTGGTAGGTTTCTACCTGGGCTGGTTAGGTGGTGAAGGTAAAGGCCGTGCGCTGGGTGTGGGTGAAGTGAAGCTTGCAGGCCAGATTTTGCCTACAGCCAAAAAAGTAACTTATCGCATTCACTTCAAACGCGTCATCAATCGCCGCCTGATTATGGGGCTTGCTGATGGTGAAGTACTGGTTGATGGCCGTGTTATCTACACAGCTACCGACCTGAAAGTAGGTCTGTTCAAAGACACTTCTGCTTTCTAGTCCTCTGAAATGCGAAACCTCCGCGCTGCGGAGGTTTCTTTCAACTAAAGAGACAGTGATTACGCGGTAACCGCCCTGTCTTCCATGGCTTCTCGCCAGCCTCCCATCCAGTACGACCTCTGATTCAGTGTCTGATAGGGACACATCTCTTTGGAGCGTCCGACGATACCTGCTTGATAACCACGTTGATGAGCCCGTTCCAGGCGATCTCGTTTTTGTCTCTTCATGCCTCGTTTCCCTCATTTCTTGATCTATCAAATGGATCTGGTGGAAAGAAAACAGTGGCTACAAAACGTGCAACCACATATAACGAATACCTCCAAAAGACGCCACCGTCAATGCGCAAAATTCACGCCAATGTCATAAATGTGAGCTACGCAGAAGAGTATTTGTACAAAAAATGTGAAATCGCACAGGTAACAAACTCATGTCAAAAGAAAAGCTGCGCCCCGTTTTGTCGACGGTTGACGCAGCTTTTTTGTGCTACCGAGGTGATTAATTAATGCGTGTCAGTTGGCTGGCAATGCTTTGAGCCTCTTGCTGCCAAGCCTGAGCTAACGTTTTTACCATGGAATCATAACCATCAGCTTGTTGCTTCAACTCAATGTGAAACGGACGTTTAATCAACTGTCCCTGGTGGTTGAGAAGCCATTCACCACTAACAATGACTTTGCCATCGTAATGCCCATGGAAACCCGTCACGTTAACACTCAGAGTATCCTGATCGTTGCCCAGTGGTTGTGACGCCACAACCCATCCCGGCAAAGCGCTGCTCAGATTGCTCACCAGTGTATTACGCAATTGCTGATCCAGCGGGCTTGCCCATAAATTGCTGGTAGCAATGACATACTGCACATCACTGGTCTGATAGACCACGCCGTTTCCGGCGAGATAATCTTGAACAGCAACCTGATCTACCCACAATAGATGTGTACCAGGCTGACTCACAGCCTGCATAGCAGGCGATGAGCTTTGAGGTAGCTGATAGTATGTCTTTCCATCGCCACTGCTACTACAGGCCGTTAAAACTAAAACAGCAACTAGCGGAAGCCATTTTTTCATTCTTTAGCCCTCTTCGGCTGGGGATCTTTTTTATCCTTCGCTTCAAAGACCAGCGAATTGCTCTTATCGTTCAGCGTTCTCAACACAGGTTGCAGCTCACGCAGAACCTGATCAAGACGCTGCATATCGCCTACCATCTTGTTGTAGGCCGCAGAACCCGGCTGGAAGCCCTGCATGCTGCGATTAAGCTCGCGCAGCGTTGTCTGCATATCTTCTGGCAACGATTGCATCGATTTATTCGACGTAATCTTATTAAGATTATCAAGTGTCTGCTGCAAGTGCTGCATAGTACGCTGGCTTTCAGCAAGCGATTTGGTGGTCTGTTCAATCATCGGATTCAGTGGCAAGTTATTAATCTTATCCAGTGTCTCCAGTAAACGTTGTTGGATTTGAGCCAAGCCACCACTCATGGTCGGGATAATTGGATAACCACTAAACGTCGTCATGCCAGTGATTGGCGGCGCTTTAGGGTAGAAGTCGAGATCGATGTACAGCGCACCGGTAACAATATTGCCTGTTTTCATCGAGGCTCTTAAACCGCGTTTAAGCAGTGCATCCAACGCCATTTGTATATCCGTTGTTTCGCCAACCATGTTCTGCAAACGCTCAGGCTCGATGCGAATCAATACTGGAATACGGAAATCATCATTCAATGCCTGACGCATGCCAGGCGTGAAGAATGGCACTCTTGCAACCGTGCCTAAACGAATTCCACGGAATTCAATTGGCGCCCCCGGTTGCAAGCCTCGCACCGAGTCTTTGAAGAACATCAGGTAATCAATATGCTTGGTATAAAGTGAATCCTGAATGCTTTTCTGGTCATCGAACAGTCTGAATTCACTACCCGGAGAAACGGGTTCACCTTGCTCCAGACTTTCTGGTACATCGAAACTCACACCACCGCTAAACAGCGTTGTCAGCGAGCCCATCTCTACACGCATACCTTGTGAAGATAAATCGACTGCCACACCGCTGTCTTTCCAGAAACGTACGTTGCTGGTGACCAGACGGTCGTTCGGCGCACCGATAAACAACTGATAACTAATAGCACGTTTTGCCGGATCGAAGGTGCTGGTTTCCACAGACCCAACGCGATAGCCACGGAACAGCACTGGGTCACCAGGAGAAAGTTGGCCCGCTTTATTGCTATCGAGCGTAATGCGAATACCCTTAGCGTCAGGTGGAGCAAGAGGAGGCGCATCCAGCAAGTCATATCGTGCAGGCTTCGCCCCTTTGGTTCCTGGTTGCAGTTCAATGTAAGCACCTGAAAGCAATGTGCTGAGACCCGAAATACCTTCACGGCCTATCTGAGGTTTTACCACCCAGAAAACCGAATCCTTATGCAACAGCTTTTCCATACCGGAATGCATGCGCGCAGTAATCTCTACATGAAGGAGGTCATCCGAAAGCACGGCGCTTTCTACAACCCCCACGTCAACACTGCGGCTTTTGATGGTGGTTTTACCACCTTCAATGCCTTCTGCATTGGTGGTAATGAGCGTGACTTCCGGCCCCTGGTGGCTATAGTGATAAAATAAGATCCACGCGCCAATCAGCACAGTAACGATAGGGAAAATCCATATCGGGGACCAGTTTTTTACCTTTGTTACTTTTGCTTCCCCGCTTTTATTTTCCATGCTCAGAAGACTCCTCATGAGTTGAATCCGGTGCGCGATCCCAGGACAAGCGAGGGTCAAAGGTCATCGCTGCAAACATTGTCAAAATAACCACTAGTGCAAACAGGACGGCCCCAATAGCCGGATAGATATTCATTAATCCTCCCATGCGTACCAGAGCCGATAAAACCGCAATCACGAAGACATCAATCATCGACCAGCGCCCGACAAACTCGACCACTTCGTAGATTAAATGCATCCTTTCACTATCACGACGCCCGTGGCCTTTTGCATCCCAACATAGCCACGCAATCGCCAACATTTTGAGCGTCGGTACCATAATACTGGCGATGAAAATGACCATAGCCACCGGATAAGACCCCTCGCCCCACAACAGGATAACCCCGGCAATAATCGTCGAGGGGATTTTGCTTCCCAGGACTTCGGTAATCATAATGGGCAATATGTTGGCAGGGAGATAAAGCATAATTGAAGTCAGCAACAGAGCGAGTGTCCATTGCAAACTGTGGCGACGACGAACATATCCCTTGGTGCCACAACGTGGGCAAACTTCCTGATCCTCAGGGACGATAGCTGTGCAGCATGGGCATGAACGTAACCCTTGTCTAATACCCGATATACCAACCTTCAGCGGTGCAGCAATAGCAGGTTCAGGGGCAATATCATCCCAAAGCCAACGTCTGTCCACACATTGGAACGCTCGCAGCTGTAAAATGCAAAACAGGCACCACGGTACAAAACTACTGCCGACGCCAATGTCACCATAGGCCATAAGTTTGACAAAACTCACCAATACACCGGCAAGGAAGATTTCAGCCATGCCCCAACTTTTTAGCTGGAACAGGATGCGAGCCAGCCGTTTTTTCAGCGGCAGCGGCATTGCCGCCTGATTAACCAACAGCAGAATAGTGATTAAGCAGAACGCAGGCACCGCTTGCACGAATGCCATAAAGAACGTGCCGAGGCTTGCGTAATCCTCGTTAAAAAGCACACCAGGAATTTCAAGCAATGAAACTTCACTGTTGATACCTGCGACTTTCATACTGATGAAGGGAAAAAGATTGGCGAGCAACAGCATAAACAACGCTGCCAACGCATACGCTGTAGGTCGTTGACGCGGCAAGGCCCATTGCGTAACCAGCGTGGTTTCGCAACGTGGACAGACGGCCTTATGGCCGTCTTCCAATTCTGGTAGTGCTACCAGTAAATCGCACTGTGAACACAATATGTGTGAACGATGGTGATGCGTGGCACACATATCGTGTCTCCTGGTTACGCGCCGTTTTTCAGAGCTTCAAGATATTCCCAACGTTCAAAAGCCTCTTCCAGTGCTTTTTCCGCTGTACTCAGGTCGCTCAGTGTTTTTTGCGTGGCATCGTGAGGCTGGTTGAAAAACTCAGCATCCCCAACCTTCGCTTGTAGCACTTCCAGTTCAGCCTCAAGTTGTTCAAGACGTTGTGGTAATTGCTCTAATTCACGTTGCAAGTTATAGCTTAGCTTGCTAGCTGCACGTTTAACAACTTCCGCCTTAGCGGGCTGGTTGTTTTGCACTTTTTCTGCCACAGGTTGGCGCAAAGATTGAGCAGACGCTTGCTGGCCTTTAGCATCGTGATAACCACCGACGTAGCGACCAATTTTGCCTTCACCTTCAAAAATCCAGCACTCTGTCACTGTGTTATCCACAAATTGACGATCGTGGCTCACCAGCATCACGGTGCCCTGATAGCCATCAATCAGCTCTTCTAGTAATTCGAGCGTTTCAACATCAAGGTCGTTGGTCGGTTCATCGAGAATTAACAAGTTACTTGGTTTAAGGAACAAGCGCGCCAGCAACAGACGATTACGCTCACCGCCTGACAACGCACGCACTGGCGTCATTGCCCGTTTTGGATGGAACAAGAAGTCCTGCAAATAGCCCAGAACATGGCGTGGCTTGCCGTTCACCATCACTTCTTGTTTGCCTTCCGCGAGGTTGTCCATCACAGTGCGATCAGGATCAAGCTCTGCGCGGTGCTGGTCAAAGTAGGCCACTTCCAGTTTTGTACCGCAATGTACGCGCCCGCTATCCGCTTTCAACTGATCTAACATCAGTTTCAGCAGTGTAGTTTTACCACAGCCGTTTGGCCCCACCAGCGCGATTTTATCGCTGCGTTGAACCTGTGCGGAGAAGTCTTTCACCAGCGCACGTTGGCCGATGCTGTAGCAAACATCTTCCATCTCAAAGACAATTTTGCCCGAGCGGGCTGCTTCTTCGACCTGCATTTTGGCACTGCCCAGCACTTCACGGCGCTCACTACGTTCGTTACGCATCGCTTTCAATGCGCGAACACGGCCTTCGTTACGTGTACGGCGAGCCTTGATCCCTTGGCGAATCCAGACTTCTTCCTGAGCCAGTTTGCGGTCAAACTCGGCGTTTTGCAGATCTTCAACGCGCAGCGCTTCTTCTTTCGCCAGCAGATATTGATCGTAATTGCCTGGATAAGAAACCAGTTTGCCACGGTCAAGATCGACAATACGGGTAGCCATATTGCGGATGAATGAACGGTCGTGAGAAATAAACACGATGCTGCCCTGGAACTCTTTAAGGAAACCTTCGAGCCAGTCGATCGCTTCAATATCCAGGTGGTTCGTTGGTTCATCAAGCAACAAGACGCGCGGAGAACTCACCAGGGCGCGGCCCAATGCCGCTTTACGCAACCAGCCACCGGACAGTGCAGACAGCTCAGTATCTGCATCCAGACCTAATTGCAGCAGCACTTCATTAATACGGCTTTCCAACTGCCAGAGATTCTGGTTATCCAGGATGTCCTGAATACGTGCCATCTCGTTGAGGTTTTTCTCGCTCGGATCGGTCATCACTTTATGAGAAATATCGTGATACGCCTTGAGGTGTTCAGCCTGCTCTTCAACACCTTCAGCAACGAAGTCATAAACGGTGCCCGCGACATTACGCGGTGGATCTTGCTGCAAACGCGCAACGATCAAATCTTGTTCATAAATCATGCGGCCGTCATCTAACGGCACTTCACGATTCAGTATCTTCATCAGCGTCGATTTACCGGCACCATTACGGCCCACTAAACAGACGCGTTCGTTTTCTTCAATGTGGAGTTCAGTGTTATCTAATAACGGTGCGTCGCTAAACGACAACCAGGCACCGTGCATACTAATTAATGACATAAAAATTAATCCTTGGCTGCGTGAGTAACGAGCCAGCAGTTATGAATTTGGCGATTACGGGCAAAGTCTTGCGACTGAGTTTTCTGAGTGATTTCCTGAGCGTTCAAGCCCAGATTAGCTAGCCCGTCAAAGTCCATTTTGAAGCCGCGTTTATTGTTGGAGAACATAATGGTGCCGCCATGGCGCAACAGACGTTTAAGGTCTTTCATCAGCACCAGATGATCGCGTTGGACATCAAAAGATTCTTCCATACGTTTTGAGTTCGAGAACGTTGGTGGATCGATAAAAATCAGATCAAACTGTTCGTCGGTTTCACGCAACCAGCCCAGGCAATCAGCCTGAATCAGACGGTGCGCACGGCCACTCAAGCCGTTAAGGCGCAAGTTACGCTCAGCCCATTCAAGATAAGTACGGGACATATCGACGGTAGTCGTCGTTTTTGCACCGCCTAAACCTGCATGAACAGTCGCACTACCGGTATAAGCAAACAGGTTGAGGAAATCTTTCCCTTTGCTCATTTTGCCTAGCATATGGCGCGCAATACGGTGGTCGAGGAACAAACCGGTATCAAGATAATCAGTCAGGTTAACCCACAGGCGAGCGTTATATTCGCTGACCTCCATGAAATGACCTTTCTCATCCATTTTCTGATACTGGCTTTTCCCTTTCTGGCGCTCACGGGTTTTCAGAATCAGTCTGTTGGATGGTAACTCAAGCACAGAAAGCGTTGCGGCAATAACATCAAACAGGCGCTGGCGTGCTTTATTCGCATCAACCGTTTTTGGCGGTGCATATTCCTGCACCACAACCCATTCGCCGTAGCGGTCAACAGCGACGTTATAGTCCGGCAAATCTGCATCATAAATTCGGTAGCATTCGATACCTTCCTGACGCGCCCATTTATCGAGTTTTTTTACATTTTTACGCAGGCGGTTAGCGTAGTCATCAGCAATCTGCCCTGATACCGCACCGGTGCTAGTTTCCGATAACTGGTAGTTTTTCTGAACGCAGTCCAGTGGGCCATTTTTCGCTTTGAACTGACGTTCTGCACGCAATTGCAGGCAGCTTAGCAAATCCGGAGATGCACTAAACAAGGACAAGTTCCAGCCGCCGAAATGGGTCTTCATGTTACGGCCTAACAAGCTGTGCAGAGCAATCAGAGCGGGCTCGCTATCCAGTCGCTCACCATATGGTGGGTTGCTGATAACTGTACCTGCAGGCCCTTCAGGCAGTGGATTACTCAGTTTTGCGACATCTCTCACTTCATAGCTGATGATATCGGCCAGGCCCGCACGGCGGGTATTGGCACGAGCACGTTCAATAACACGTGAGTCGTTATCAGAACCGTAGAAACGAGAGGTGTATTCGCCCAGACCTTTGCGCGCACGAACTTGCGCTTCGGTGATGATTTCTTTCCACAATTCCACATCATGGTTCGCCCAGCCAAGGAATCCCCAATGCTTGCGGTGCAAACCAGGCGCACGGTCAGTGGCAATCATCGCCGCTTCAATCAGCAACGTACCGGAACCACACATTGGGTCGAGCAGCGGTGTGCCCGGCTGCCAGCCTGAACGCATAACAATGGCTGAAGCCAGTGTTTCTTTAATAGGTGCAGCACCGGTGCTGTCACGGTAGCCACGCTGATGCAGGCCTTCGCCGCTCAGATCCAGCGCAATGCTGGCGGTATCTTTATTAAGCCAGACGTTAATACGCAAATCAGGTTGTTCGCGCTCAACATTCGGACGAGGTAAGTTTTTGCGCGTGAAGGAGTCAACAATTGCATCTTTCACTTTTAGCGCGCCGTACTGGCTGTTACGAATAACGTCGTTCAGACCGCTGAAATGCACTGCAAATGTGGCATCCGGCCCAAACAGCGCTGGCCAGTCGATGGTCTGTACGCCGAGGTACAAATCCAGATCGCTATAAACTTTGCATTCGTTTAATGGCAGCAGAATGCGGGACGCAAGGCGGCTCCACATCAAGCTTTGATAGAGCAGACGTGAGTCCCCCTGGTAATGTACGCCGCCCTGAACTACCTGGCATGCTTGCGCACCAAGGCCCTCCAGTTCAGTTTTTAATAGCTCTTCAAGCCCACGCGCCGTACTGGCAAACAGAGAATTCATATCGTCACTTAATCAGGTGTAAAAAGAAAATAGTGGCGCATTATAGCTAATCCGCCACGCATGTCATAAAGTTGCCCTCTTATTATTTTTACACGCATGGAGGGCGCAATGATTAACTTATCCCAACTTTATATTCATCCTGTGAAATCCATGCGTGGCCTGGCACTTTCGCATGCTCAGGCAACCGCCAGCGGTTTATCCTTTGACCGCATTTTTATGGTGACAGAACCCGACGGCACATTTATTACCGCGCGTCAGTTTCCACAAATGGTGCTGTTCACCCCTGCCATCACTCATGATGGTTTATTCCTTAGCGCCCCGGATGGTAGCTCCGCCACTGTCCGCTTTGCAGATTTTCAGCCAGACGCCGAACCAACTATGGTTTGGGGCAATCATTTCACCGCTCAGATAGCCCCCGACACAATCAACCAATGGCTAAGCAGCTTTTTTTCACGGCCAGTACAATTACGCTGGCTGGGCGAAACTTTAACGCGCCGCGTTAAACGTCATGAAGAAGTGCCACTGTCCTTTGCCGATGGCTTTCCCTTCCTGCTCACTAACGAAGCCTCTTTGCGCGATTTACAAAATCGTTGCCCAGCAAGCGTGAAAATGGCGCAGTTTCGCCCGAACATTGTGATAACTGGCGCGCAGGCGTGGGAAGAAGACAGCTGGCAGGTAGTGCGCATCGGTGATGTAACGTTTGATGTCGCCAAACCTTGCAGCCGCTGTATTTTCACGACTGTCAGCCCGGAGCGTGGACGTAAACACCCAAGCGGTGAACCACTTGCAACGCTACAAAGTTTCCGCACAGCGCTTGATAGTGGTGATGTCGACTTCGGACAAAATCTGATTGCCCGTAACACTGGCATTATTCGTGTCGGCGATGAGCTTGAAGTGCTGAAAACAAAACCGGCCAGAATTTACGGTGCGGGGGCCGTGGCTGAAGAAGTTGAACCCTTCGAGCAGCAAGAAAGTATGGTTGCCATTGACTGGCAGGGCCAGCAATTTCGCGGTAACAATCAGCAGATTTTGCTGGAACAACTCGAACAACAAGGTATCCGTGTGCCCTATTCCTGTCGGGCTGGAATCTGTGGCAGTTGCCGAATTAAATTAGTCAGTGGGGAAGTGAAAGCGTTGAAGAAAAGCGCTATCAGCGATGACGGCACTATCTTGTGTTGTAGCTGTATTCCGGCGGGTGATGTGGAACTGGCTGGAAATTAAACCGCTGTATCCAGACTAAGGTCGTTGCTTACCGGTTGCGGTCTTAATCTGTCGTTCATCACTTTAATCGCATCACCAAGCTGCATAGTGCGGCCAGCAAGCTGTAAGCCGGGTTGTGCCAGTAAACAAAGTGCGGCGTTATCGCCCGTTTCCACCACCAGCAGATTCACCTGCTGCATATCATCGCTCAACCATACACAAGCGGCATCGCCTGGTATCGGTTGCCAACATTCCCCATGGGAGAGGAAGTGCCAGCTTTTTGGCATTTGCGGCTTGAGATAACGAATAGCAACCAGCGCATTTAATACCAGTTCTGCACGCTGCTCTTTAGTTAAAATAAGCTCACGACATTTTTCTTCAAAGGAAAAGAACAAAGCGGCATCATCAACACAAAACCCTGTGTTTTCAAAGGCATCAGGTGTCAACATTTTACGAGGGAAACGCGAACGGAAAAGCATACCATTGGCTAAATCGAGCATCATGCGATCATGCTCTTCATCATAATACCAACGCCAATTATCGTCCGGTTTAATCCGCATAACTATTTGCCCTTTCGTCTATTCCTGCGATTTAAAATATCCTTATCGCCGCTTGGCTAATGAACACATTAATAAAAGACTAATATGTTCAAATTAGCAACAGTGATGGAATATAAAACAACCAGGGTTGAAAATAAAGCCCCGGTTGTCTGAAAGTAAAAATGATTAGAGACCTGAGACGATTTCTTTAATCAGCGGTGGGCCTTTAAATATGAACCCAGAATATATTTGAACCAATGAGGCACCTGCTGCCATCTTCTCGCGAGCGGCAATCACAGAATCAATACCACCCACGCCAATTATCGGCAAACGGCCATTTAATTCCTGCGACAGGCGACGAATAATTTCTGTACTCTTCAATTGAACCGGCCGACCACTTAAACCACCCATTTCATCGCAATATTTCATGCCCTGAACAAGGCTTCGATCCAATGTTGTGTTGGTTGCAATGACACCATCAATATTATGGCGAACTAAACTGTCAGCAACCTGGATCAATTCTTCTTCAGAAAGATCCGGTGCGATCTTCACAGCAACAGGCACATATTTATGATGTAATTCCTGGAGTGCCTTTTGTTTATTTTTAATCGCAGCTAAAAGATCATCTAGTGCATCACCGTATTGTAGCGTGCGTAATCCCGGAGTATTTGGGGAGGATATATTGATCGCAATATAACCAGCATATGGATAAATTTTATCCATGCAGATCAAATAGTCATCTTTACCCTGCTCAACTGGGGTGTCTTTATTCTTACCGATATTAATGCCCAGTACCCCATCGAAATGGGATTTTTTGACATTCTCAACCAAGTTATCAACGCCGTGGTTATTGAAACCCATGCGGTTGATCAAACCTTCTGCTTCTACCAGACGAAAGATCCGCGGCTTGTCATTTCCAGGCTGTGGGCGAGGCGTTACCGTGCCAATTTCAATTGAGCCAAAACCCATGGCACCTAGTGCATCAATGCACTCACCGTTTTTATCCAGACCAGCAGCCAGGCCAAGTGGATTCTTAAACGTCAATCCCATGCAGGTCACAGGTTTAGACGGCACGTTTTGACGCACCAGCCATTCGAGTGGTGTACCTGTTACACGACGCAATTGCTGAAATGTCACTTCATGAGCGCGCTCGGGATCGAGCTTGAAAAGGGCTTTACGAACGAAGGGGTAGTACATGAACACTCCAGAATTCCCAGTATGCAAACTGGGGCAGTATTATTAACGATAACGTCACCGAATGGAATTGACCTGCGACAAAAAAGGCCGTATCAGCGCAAACGTTTTCCTCTCCACTGTTAGTTATGCATTTTTTAGCAATTGTTTCCCACATAAATCATTTAGTGGAATAACACTTCTGCGCGATTATCACACTCAATTGTTATTAGTGTTATCTAAAAGCAAACAATTAGTTATAAGGAAACGATATGCGTGTGATCACCCTTGCTGGAAGCCCACGCTTCCCATCCCGTTCCAGCGCACTGCTGGAATATGCCCGCGAAAAATTAAGCGCTCTGGATATTGAGGTGTGTCACTGGCATCTGCAGAACTTCGCCCCTGAAGATTTACTGTACGCACGTTTCGATAGCCCGGCGTTATTAGCCTTAAACGAACAATTGCAGCAAGCCGATGGCGTGATCATCGCAACACCTGTTTATAAAGCTTCCTTTTCTGGAGCCTTAAAAACGCTGCTTGATATGCTGCCAGAGCGTGCCCTGGATAAGAAAGTCGTTCTGCCTTTAGCCACCGGTGGAACCGTAGCTCATATGTTGGCGGTCGATTACGCACTAAAACCCGTGCTCAACGCACTGAAAGCTCAAGAAATTCTGCATGGCGTATTTGCTGACGACAGCCAAATAACGGATTACCAGCACAAACCGGTGTTCAGCAATAACTTACAACAACGCCTTGATGGTGCTCTGGAAAATTTCTGGCAGGCATTACACCGTCGGGATTTTATTGTCGCCTCCCCTTTTAAAGCTCAAGGAGTTGCTCATGTTTAATTTGCTAAAACGAACCGCTCCCTGGCTAGCTCTTGCGGGTGCGCTAAGTTTGAGTGCCACACTTCACGCCACCGAAACAGGCCCAGAACAATTACGCATCGGTTATCAAAAAGGCTCGGTCAGTATGGTGCTGGCAAAAAGCCACCAGCTACTGGAAAAAGAGTATTCGCAAACTAAGTTCCAGTGGATTGAATTTCCCGCAGGCCCGCAAATGCTGGAAGCGTTGAATATCGGCAGTATCGATCTTGGTAGCACGGGCGATATACCACCCATCTTTGCTCAGGCCGCAGGAGCAGATCTGGTGTATGTCGGTTCTGAACCGGCAAAACCTAAAGCCGAGGTGATTCTGGTACCAGAGAACAGCCCGATTAAAACAGTCGCGGATCTCAAAGGTCATAAAATCGCGTTCCAGAAAGGCTCCAGTTCCCACAACCTGGTGTTAAGGGCGTTACAAAAAGCTGGGTTGAAATTTACTGATGTCCAGGCTGCGTATTTAACCCCAGCCGATGCACGTGCTGCCTTCCAACAAGGCAATGTTGATGCCTGGGCGATTTGGGACCCTTACTACTCCGCAGCGCTTTTAAATGGCGGTGTTCGTGTCTTAACGGATGGCAGCGAGCTTAATCAAACCGGTTCGTTCTATCTCGCCTCTCGTCCATATGCAGAAAAAAATGGCCCGTTCCTACAACACATTCTGAAAGCCTTTAGTGATGCGGATGCGTTGACCCGTAGCCAGCGCGACGCAAGTGTTTCATTGCTGGCAAAAACGATGGGTTTACCTGAAAACGTCATCGCGACCTATTTCGATCATCGTCCACCCACGGTCATTACGCCGGTTAGTGCAGAGACGGCCGCTAAACAACAGCAGACCGCAGATCTGTTCTATGAAAATCATTTAGTGCCTAAAAAAGTCGATATCCGCACTCGTATTTGGCAACCCACTGCTGCCGCTAAAGGAGATAAATTATGAGCCTCAATCTATTCTGGTTTTTACCTACTCATGGCGATGGTCACTATTTAGGCAGCAACGATGCAGCGCGCCCGGTTGATCATGGTTATCTGCAACAAATTGCCCAAGCAGCTGACAGGCTCGGTTTTACCGGTGTGCTGATTCCAACTGGACGTTCCTGTGAAGATGCCTGGCTGGTTGCCGCATCCATGATCCCTGTGACACAACGTTTGAAATTCCTTGTGGCGCTGCGCCCGAGCGTTGTTTCCCCAACTGTTGCCGCTCGTCAGGCCGCAACACTTGACAGACTTTCCAACGGACGTGCTTTATTTAATTTGGTCACCGGTAGTGACCCGGAAGAGTTAGCGGCAGATGGCGTGTTTCTCAATCATCAGGAACGTTATGAAGCATCAGCCGAATTTACTCATATCTGGCGTCGCGTATTGGAAGGCGAGACGGTGGATTACGAAGGAAAACATATTCAGGTTAAAGGGGCAAAATTACTGTTCCCTCCGGTGCAGCAACCCCGCCCTCCCCTCTACTTTGGCGGTTCTTCGGATGTGGCGCAGGACTTGGCCGCTGAGCAGGTCGATCTCTATCTCACTTGGGGCGAGCCACCGCATTTGGTTAAAGAGAAAATCGAACAGGTACGCGCTAAAGCCGCAGCCCGCGGGCGCACCGTGCGTTTCGGTATTCGCTTGCACGTTATTGTGCGTGAAACTAATGAAGAGGCATGGGATGCGGCTAATCACCTGATTTCTCAGCTTGATGATGAAACCATTGCTAAAGCGCAGGCGGCCTTTGCCCGTACTGATTCTGTCGGTCAGCACCGCATGGCGGCGCTGCACGGCGGCAAACGCGACAATCTGGAAATAAGCCCAAATCTGTGGGCAGGCGTTGGCCTGGTACGTGGTGGCGCAGGTACAGCGCTGGTAGGCGATGGTCCAACCGTGGCTGCACGCATTAACGAATATGCCGCACTGGGTATCGACAGCTTTATTTTCTCGGGCTATCCGCATCTGGAGGAAGCTTATCGCGTCGGCGAATTGCTGTTCCCACATCTCGATGTTGCGATTCCACAAATCCCACAGCCCCGCCAGATTCATGAGAAAGGTGAAGTGGTGGCAAATGATTTTATTCCACGCAAAATGGCGCAAAGCTAAGGAGACACCCATGAACCCATCAACGCACAAATTGTTGTTGAAACTGGCGCCGTGGGTGCTGCCTGTCGCCGTTATTGCGATATGGCAGATTTCTTCGAGCGCGGGCTGGCTTTCCACTCGTATCTTCCCTTCGCCAGAGGGTGTTGCTGCTGCATTCTGGAATCTCTCAGCCAGTGGTGAATTGTGGCAACACTTGGCTATCAGCTCATGGCGAGCGGTGATTGGTTTTAGCATTGGCGGTTCTTTAGGGTTAGTGCTTGGGCTGATAAGTGGCCTTTCTCGCTGGGGGGAGCGGTTGCTGGACAGTTCAATTCAGATGCTGCGCAATGTCCCGCACCTGGCGCTAATCCCACTGGTAATCTTGTGGTTTGGCATTGATGAGTCAGCAAAAATTTTCTTAGTCGCACTTGGCACACTGTTTCCGATTTACATCAATACCTGGCATGGGATCCGCAATATTGACCAGGGTTTGTTGGAAATGGCACGCAGTTACGGGTTATCCGGTTTTAGCCTGTTCACCCAAGTGATTCTGCCCGGGGCCCTGCCTTCGATTTTGGTCGGTCTACGTTTCGCATTAGGCCTGATGTGGCTGACTTTAATCGTCGCAGAAACCATTTCTGCCAATTCAGGGATTGGTTACCTGGCGATGAATGCCCGCGAATTCCTGCAAACCGATGTGGTCGTCGTTGCCATCATTCTTTATGCCCTGCTCGGCAAGCTTGCTGATATCAGCGCACAATTACTCGAACGTGTTTGGCTGCGCTGGCACCCGGCCTACCAGCTACAGGAGGAAAATGCATGAATACTGCTCGTTTAAATCTGGGAACTCCCCTACTCCTTAACAGCGTGACTAAACGCTACGGCAATAAAACTATTCTCGATGAACTCGAGCTACACATTCCTGCCGGGCAGTTTGTTGCAGTTGTTGGCCGCAGCGGCGGCGGAAAAAGTACTTTGCTGCGTTTGCTAGCAGGCCTGGAAAATCCCAATGGCGGTTCGTTAATTGCCGGAAATGCACCCTTGCGTGAAAGCCAGGATGAGACACGTTTAATGTTTCAGGATGCCCGCCTGCTGCCATGGAAATCAGTGATTAACAATGTCGGATTAGGATTAAAAGGAAACTGGAAAGTTGCAGCAGCAGAGGCTCTGGAGGCGGTTGGGCTTGCCAATCGAGCTACTGAATGGCCAGCCGCACTTTCTGGCGGGCAAAAGCAACGTGTGGCGCTGGCGCGAGCGCTGATTCATCGACCACGCCTGTTGTTGCTTGATGAACCGCTGGGTGCGTTAGATGCCCTGACACGTATTGAAATGCAGGAGTTGATCGTTTCTCTGTGGCAGGAACATGGTTTTACGGTGTTGTTGGTGACGCACGATGTCAGTGAAGCCGTCGCCATGGCAGACCGCATTTTGCTGATTGAAGAAGGAAAGATTGGCCTCGACCTGACCGTTGATTTACCTCGCCCACGGAAACTCGGCGTGGCCCGTCTGGCTGAACTGGAAGCGCAGGTTTTGGAACGCGTGATGAAACGGCAGGTTGTGGAAGAACCGGTACGTGTGGTACGCACCGGTTAAGTAATACTCTCACCCCGCCCGATAAAAGGAAGAGGGGTGAGAGCCAATGGCTACGCCAATGCTTTAGTGATTTTCTCGAACAAATCACCCGACAAGTTTTCCAGCCCTTTCAGCTGTTCCAGTGCCGCACGCATCATTTCCTGACGTTTTGCATCGTAACGTTTCAGTCGAATTAACGGCTCAATCAAACGTGACGCTACCTGCGGGTTACGGTGGTTTAGCTCGCTGAGCATTTCCACCATAAATTGATAGCCGCTGCCATCGAGCGCATGGAACGCCGCCGGGTTGCCCGCTGCAAACGCGCCAATCAACGAACGAACGCGGTTCGGGTTACCCATGCTAAATGAACGGTGGTTCAGCAACTCACGCACTTTGCTCAACGTATCAGTCGCCGGGCTCGTCGCTTGCAAGACAAACCACTTGTCCATGACCAAACCGTCCTGATGCCATTTCTCATCAAATGCAGCCAGCAGCTCTGTACGGCAAGGCAATTGCGCCGCAACTGAGGCAGACAAGGCGGCAATAGAATCCGTCATGTTGTCTGCACTTTGATACTGATTACGCACCAGTTGCTCAGCAAGCTGTTTCTCGCCAAAGGCCAGATAACGCAAGCAGGTGTTACGCAAAGCGCGTTTGCCGATATCCGCATGTTCAACGCGATACTCATCGAGTTTGTTAGCGTTGTACACCGCCAGGAATTCGTCAGCCAATTCGTTTGCCAGTGTACGGGTTAACGCTGCATGCACCGCGGCAATCGCCTGTGGGTCGATTTTCTGGAACAGTTCAGCAATTTCGTTTTGCGATGGCAGCGTCAGAATTTCTGCTGCCAGAGCCGGGTCAATCTTCTCATCCAGCAAAATTGCACGGAATGCATCAGCAACATGTAATGGCAGTGACAGAGGCTGGCCCTGTTGGCTACGGTTTACATTCAGTTTGATGTAGGTTGCCAACAGGCTTTGCGCAGCGTCCCAACGGGAAAAATCGTTGCGAGCATGGCGCATCAGAAACGTCAGTTGCTGGTCGCTCCATTTGTATTCCAGTTTCACCGGTGCTGAGAATTCACGCAACAATGACGGAACAGGCTGGAAATAGACGTTATCAAAGACAAACGTCTGCTCGGCCTGAGTCACATTCAGTACATGGTGAATCGGGTGGCCATTTTTTTGCAACGGAATCACTTTACCTTCGTTGTCATACAGTTCGATATCGAACGGAATATGCAGCGGGTGTTTTTCCTGTTGCTCAGCGGTTGGCGGCGTGGCCTGGCTGATGGTCAGCGTATACAGCTCATTTTCTGGGTCGTAGTCATCATGCACGGTAACCACTGGCGTGCCCGCCTGGCTGTACCAACGGCGGAAATGGGACAGGTCAACGTTTGACGCATCTTCCATTGCCTGAACAAAGTCATCGCAGGTCGCAGCGCTGCCATCATGGCGTTCAAAGTAGAGTTGCATCCCTTTCTGGAAACTCTCTTCGCCCAGTAACGTGTGCAGCATACGGATAACTTCAGAACCCTTTTCATATACCGTCAACGTATAGAAGTTATTCATTTCAATAACTTTATCCGGGCGAATTGGGTGTGCCATCGGGCTTGCATCCTCAGCAAACTGCATTGCACGCATGGTGCGCACGTTTTGAATGCGGTTTACTGCGCGTGAGCCAAGGTCGGAACTAAATTCTTGATCGCGGAATACGGTCAGCCCTTCTTTCAGGCTTAACTGGAACCAGTCGCGGCAAGTCACACGGTTACCGGTCCAGTTATGGAAGTATTCGTGGCCAATAACACGTTCGATGTCGAGGTAGTCTTTATCGGTTGCCGTTTCAGCACGCGCCAGAACATATTTGGAGTTAAAGACGTTCAGTCCTTTATTCTCCATCGCGCCCATGTTGAAGAAGTCCACGGCGACAATCATATAAATGTCGAGGTCGTACTCAAGACCGAAACGGGTTTCATCCCACTTCATTGACGCTTTCAGAGAAGTCATCGCCCAGCTTGCGCGGTCAAGATTGCCACGGTCGACAAATAACTCTAGTGCCACATCCCGGCCTGAACGCGTTTTGAAGGTATCGCGAAGAACATCGAAATCACCCGCCACCAGCGCAAACAGGTAGCAAGGTTTTGGGAAAGGATCTTGCCATTGCACCCAATGACGACCGTTGTCCAGTTCACCTTCGGCAATGCGATTACCGTTAGATAAAAGGAAAGGATACTGGGTTTTATCAGCAATGATTTTGGTGGTGAAACGCGCCAGAACATCTGGTCGGTCAAGATACCAGGTAATATGGCGGAAACCCTCGGCCTCGCATTGTGTGCAAAGCGCATCGCCGGAGAGATAAAGACCTTCCAACGCGGTATTGGTCGCAGGGCTGATTTCGTTAACGATGGTCAGCGTGAAGGTCTCTGGCAATGATTCAATAATCAATGCGCCCTCTTCCTGGCGATAATGCTCCCAGGCAGCACCGTTAACATCGATAGAAACCAGCGTCAGATCTTCACCATCAAGACGCAAAGACGCATCTGCTGCGCCCTGCCGGCTAATTTGGCTAATAGCAGTGACCAGGGTTTTTGTGGCATCAAGGTCAAAGGTCAAATCGATATCGGTAATCGTGTAATCCGGCGCACGGTAGTCGTGGCGATATTTGGCTTGTGGCTGTTGTGTCATAAAAAACCTTATACATCATCCGTAAGTTTGCGGAGTTCAGTCTATTCCTGTTGCTCGAATGTTGCCACGCAGAATCATCATCTTTTCTGGGCTTCTCACATGAATTGCTACATAAAGAAGAGATGACCCCTTCCTCTCAGTTGGAACCATCCTGATATCGATGTGTTCGTGAAAACGACCAGTACTGATGGGCTGTTTGCAGTACGAGTATCTGATGGTCAGTGCGAATAGTTAACTCAAATGCCACTGTTTATATTTTCATAATCCATCTTCAACACACGTTTGAGCAACATGGCGATAACCCGTTCAGAATGAACTAACCACCGCATTAATAATTCATATGTGTTTTAAAAACAAAACATCATTCCATAAAATAATAACTTCGGCGTAGATCAAAAAGTGCTTTTTATTAACTTTTAATTATCTAAATAAATACACCCACACTGACTAATTGTTATAGGTTAGCATGCTAATGATCTACTTCAGAACCATCACCTGAAGCAACATTTCCCATCCTTAAACACAAAAAACCGTTACTGCAAAACACGTTGGAATTAAATGAAATAAAATGTGTGAATTTTCATTTCTGGTTGTTTCAATAAAAAACAATCCACAAGGAAGAAACGTTATAGATTAGTTTGTTAATGATTTATATCTCATATCATCGCCCAGGTTTACAATATTTGATAATTACCAAGCCCACACTATTAGTTAGAGTGCTTTGAATTTCATGCTCTGTTATTAAATCAGATCTTGTTTTTTAAACATGCATATGACATGGAATTTCAGCGCAAAAAGAAGGTGTATGAATATCTACATCATGCTCTGATAAACTTAAGGACCGGAGTTGTTATGAATTTTGAACGATTACCTAAAAATATTTTGGCGGTGTTTCGAGAAAGAAAAATAAGTACATCTACTGTGGTAGATATTCTCGATGGGATGGGCACCGGCAACGTATTAACCTCAAAAATACGTGCTATTAATGGCGATGAACCATATCTCGTAGCACAGGCCTATACCGTTAGCTGGAAAATGGTGCGTAAAGGCAGTGACATTCTGCAGCGTCAACCGTCAACGTGGGAACAGGTCAAAGCATTTCTGGTTCCCGAACTTGAGTATGCCGATGGGCTGGTTTATGTAGCAGGCGGAGGTGAACTTATCACGGAGGCCGCGCTGGCTGGCGGGATGAGCTGTACTTACTTCGAAAAAATGGGTTTTTCCGGTGTCATTTTAGGGGGGGCGGTGCGCGATATGAAGGAGCTCAAAATGCTGAATATGCCAGTTCTGGCCAGCAATCCGATACCGACGGATACCCAAGGGGCGTATTTGGTAGCCGAAACAGGTACTCACTGTTTGATTGAACATATCACTGTTCATAGCGGTGATTTAATTATCGTTGATGCCAATGGGGTAGCTGTAGTACCAGCCTCCGCTATTGTTGAGGTTATGGAGAAAGCGTTGGCCATTGACAGTACTGAAAATACCATGTTGGAAAAAATCAGAGCAGGCGAACGACTACCAGAATTGATTAATTTTACCGGCCGTATTTAATCTTATTATTAATTAAGGACTGTCATGATAACCGTTCATACATTAGGACCGGCGGGAACCAATTGCGAAAAAGCTGCCCATCTCTGGTTGGAAAATAATAACCAGGGAGGCGAAGTGAGACTTCACCAGACGCTGGAATCCGCCGCAAAATATATGGAACAGAATGAGAATAATGATGTTCTGCTAGGGTGTATCGTATACCCATATTTGCATCATCTTGTTTTCAAAAATTTACAGCACCTCAAGCTCATCGACTGTTTTGTGATGGATACACATAATATGTTGCTCGCCAGTCGACTGGATAACGTCAGAAAAATAAAAAGTGTTGGTTCTCACCCTGCACCTCAGGATTTAATTCATCAAATTAAAGGTGTTGATAAGAATGTAGCTATTGAATTATTTAATTCGAATAGTGAGGCGGCAAAACAGTGTGCGGCAGGCACTGTTGATGGTTGTATAACCACATTACTTGCCGCTCAGCAATGCCAGCTTAATATTCTGGCTGATTTTGGCCCAGTCCCGATGGGTTTTTCCATTCATGCAAAAGTAAAACAATCTTTATAAACCTACGTTTCGTTTATTAATACGTATTTTAAAAGGAAATTAAATAATGAGTTTATATCTGAATAAAGACATGATTTCTTACGACATGGATCTGAATCGACCAGAGGGGACAGAAAGTAAGATCCAAGCGAAATTTGTACACGGTACAGATTTTACTATCGCTTTTTGGCAGTTCAAAACAGGTGCCCAAATCCCTGAGCATCAGCATGAACATGAAACAGCCACCACCATTCTCAAAGGTTCATTACGTCTGAATGTTGACGGTCGTACTGTTTATCTACACGCCGGTGATACGTTCATCATTCCATCATGGGCTGTTCACCATGCAGAAGCACTAGAGACCTCAGAAGTTATCGACGTTTACACGCCAGTACGGGAAGACTATGTGGCCCGACAAAACGGCGTTATAGAAACCTATCTGACCCGCTCCCAGACGGCAAAATAAAACCACTGCTGGCGCACATGCCAACGTTTGCTGTTGTCTTTTCCTAGGAGATACATGTTGCTTAAGCGTGATATTGATGTACTAACCGGTGACTCTTATCGAAGTTTCCCAGTATCGTTTCTGACTGAAATGAACCCTTTTTCACTCTCAGTTTCACGACAATGGCATCCTGCCTCCTGGCGTGATTTCCCCATTAGCCAGTTGCCGGTGTATCCGGATGAGCGCATCTTGCAGGATTATGAACGCCAATTACGGTCTAGCCCACCGTTACTACTCGCAACAGAAATCCGCCAGTTTCGCCATCAGATGGTTCAGGTTGCTGAAGGGAAAGCGTTTTTGCTGCAGGGTGGCGATTGTGCGGAATCTTTCGATGGTTGTCAGGCGACCACCATCCGCGATCATTGCCTGACCATGGCACAAATGGCAGGTTTAATTCACGAGTCCACCGGACTACCAGTAGTCAAGTTAGGGCGTATTGCAGGGCAGTTTGCCAAGCCACGTAGCCAACAAGAGGAGACTCGTGATGGGGTGACACTGCCCAGTTATCGTGGTGATATTATTAATGGTCAGGACTTTTCACTTCAGGATCGCATCCCTGACCCTCAACGTATGCTCCGAGCCTATTATCACGCAGCCGTGACCGTGAACTTGCTGCGTGCGATGAATACGTCCGTTTTTCCTGACTTCACAGAACCTAATTTCTCCCCAGACCGACGCGGGGATTCTGACAATTATTATCACCTGATGCGCGAGCAACTGCACGGCAGTTACCATCGTCATGTCCGCGATGATTATGCCGGTCGGCCATTGTTCATCAGTCATGAAGCGCTTTTATTACATTACGAAGAGGCGATGACTCGCAAAGATGCGGTAGATGGCACTTGGTATAACTGTTCAGCGCATATGTTATGGCTTGGTGAGCGAACCGGTGATCCCGATGGCGCACATGTTGAGTATTTGCGTGGCATCGGAAACCCAGTTGGTATCAAGTGCGGTCCAAATATGACAACAGAGCGTTTACTTGCACTGTTAACAATCATAGACCCTGATAAACAGCTGGGAAAAATCGTGTTGATCGCCAGAATGGGGAACGACAAAATCGATGAAAAACTCCCGCCATTGTTACACGCGGCCCGCATGAGCGGTCATCCGGTTATTTGGGCCATAGATCCCATGCATGGAAATACTCGCAACACTTTTTCAGGACATAAAACCCGCAGCTTTACCAGCATAGTAGAGGAGGCCCAGCGTTTTATTAGGTTGCTGCGGGAGGAAGGCATGCATCCTGGTTGCCTTCATCTTGAAATGACGGGAGGGGATGTCACTGAGTGTACCGGAGGGTTGCAACATATTGATGATCGCGATTTATCTTACCGTTATTTAAGCTCATGTGATCCGCGGCTTAACCGAGCACAGTCACTGGAATTAGCATTTCTGCTGGGGAAAGCATTGCGTTAAAGAATTGCACGTTCTTATTGCAACCCTGGATATATGTAATGAAAAGGATAGCGAGCACAGCACCTTTGAAGTGAGACGTACATAAACTTCAATAACAGATTCATCCGATATACCTCCCCCTGCCGCTAACCAGAGCAACAGGGGGATTCCGCCAAATCAAACAGTCTCGACGTAACACACGTGTACTGGGTGAGTATGCTGGGTGGATGCCAGGAACAAGTTGCCATACTCAACCAGTAATTATCATTCTAAGCCCCTCATGCCCCATAAGGGTCTGATGGGTAAAGAGTTAGCTGTTAATTCAAAGAGTTACCCATCTTGTTGATACATATGTATAACAAGCGGCACGAATTGCCATCGACCATAAAGTGCCCGTGTGTTGTGATCCAGGTTTAATAAACAGATAATCAGGGTATACTCCTGCGTCTTTTATCTGCTTAGCCCTTGATGGAAACGCTCCTGTGAGAGGATGCTGCAACGCGCCATGACACGACACGCTTCCCCAATTTTGCAAACGCTTCTGGATACTGACGCCTATAAGCTTCATATGCAGCAGGCAGTTTTCCACCGCTATCACGACGTGAATGTCGCGGCTGAATTTCGTTGCCGCGGCGACGATCTGCTGGGAGTTTATGCAGATGCCATCCGTGAACAGGTTGATAATATGCGCCACCTCGCGCTCAGCAACGAGGAGTTCACCTTCCTTGAAGGTTTGCCATTCTTTGAGGCTGACTATCTCTCTTGGCTGCGTACTTTCCGCTACGATCCCACTCAGGTACACATCAGCAATAACAACGGCCATTTAGACATTCGCCTGACCGGGCCGTGGCTGACAGTGATTATGTGGGAAGTTCCATTGCTTGCAGTGATAAGCGAAGTAGTACATCAACATCGCTCGCCGGGCGTTACCCCGCAAATGGCACTGGATAGTCTGGAAGCCAAGCTGGTCCAGTTCAAAGAGCTGACGGCAGATATCAATCTTTCTGCATTCCGCTTGATGGATTTTGGTACGCGCCGCCGTTTCTCGCGTGAAGTTCAGCAGGCAATCGTTGAGCGCCTGCAACAAGAAACGTGGTTTGTTGGCACCAGTAACTACGACCTGGCGCGTCGCCTGAATTTAACGCCGATGGGCACCCAAGCCCACGAATGGTTCCAGGCACATCAGCAAATCAGCCCCGTTCTGGCGAACAGTCAACGCGCAGCGCTTCAGGCCTGGCTTGACGAATATCCTCACCAACTCGGTATAGCACTTACAGATTGCATTACTATGGATGCTTTCCTGCGCGACTTTGACTTGTCTTTTGCCAGCCAGTATCAAGGGCTGCGCCATGATTCAGGTGACCCATTTGAATGGGGTGAAAAAGCGATTGCTCATTATGAAAAGCTGGGAATAGATCCGAAAACCAAAGTTCTGGTGTTCTCTGATAACCTCGATTTACCGAAAGCCATCGAGCTTTACCACCATTTCTGCGCGCGCGTGAATTTGAGTTTCGGTATCGGTACCCGTCTGACATGTGATATTCCGCAGGTCAAACCGTTGAATATTGTTATAAAGCTGGTGGAGTGCAACGGTAAACCTGTGGCAAAACTGTCCGACAGCCCTGGCAAAACCATTTGCCACGATAAAGCCTTCGTTCGAGCACTACGTAAAGCCTTCGATTTACCGCTGGTTAAGAAAGCTAGCTGATTCAAATAAATCTATGGGTGATATTCATTACGCCCATAGGTTTCTTTCTTTATTGTATTTCTTCGCCTCCTTTGATTTTTCTGCTTGTCTGTCGGCTCGCGACAGGTAACATAGATAACCCCCGATTGTGGGTAACTATTTTTTTGCCACTGACCATTTAATAGAGAGAAAAATATGAGCGTTGTGCCTGTAGCCGACGTACTCCAGGGCCGCGTAGCCGTTGACCAAGAAGTCACCGTGCGCGGGTGGGTGCGTACTCGAAGAGATTCAAAAGCTGGTATCTCCTTCCTCGCCGTTTATGACGGTTCCTGCTTCTCTCCTGTACAGGCCGTCATTAATAATTCTCTGCCTAATTACAATGATGACGTATTGCGTCTGACAACCGGCTGTTCCGTTGTTGTCACAGGCAAAGTTGTCGAGTCTCTCGGTCAGGGCCAGAGCTTTGAAATCCAGGCTACTCAAGTAGAAGTGACCGGTTGGGTTGATGATCCTGATACTTATCCAATGGCGGCTAAACGCCACAGTATTGAGTATCTGCGTGAAGTGGCCCACCTGCGTCCGCGCACCAATATGATTGGTGCTGTAGCTCGCGTTCGTCATACTTTGGCACAGGCGCTGCATCGCTTCTTCCATGAGCAGGGTTATTTCTGGGTATCTACACCGCTTATCACCGCCTCCGATACTGAAGGTGCTGGTGAGATGTTCCGCGTATCAACGCTGGATATGGAAAACCTGCCACGTACCGAAGCGGGAAAAATAGATTTCGATAAAGACTTCTTTGGTAAAGAAGCATTCCTGACCGTATCTGGCCAGTTGAACGGCGAAACCTATGCGTGTGCACTGTCCAAGGTTTATACCTTTGGTCCAACTTTCCGCGCTGAAAACTCCAACACCAGCCGCCATCTGGCTGAGTTCTGGATGCTGGAGCCAGAAGTAGCTTTTGCCAATCTGGACGATGTTGCAGGCCTGGCAGAAGCCATGTTGAAGTACGTCTTTAAAGCCGTGCTTGATGAGCGCATGGACGACATGCAGTTCTTCGCCGAGCGCGTTGACAAAGATGCAGTGGAACGTTTACAGCGCTTCATCGAAGCTGACTTCGCACAGGTTGATTACACCGACGCTGTTACAATTCTTGAGAATTGTGGTCAGAAATTCGAGAACCCTGTTTACTGGGGCGTTGACCTTTCCTCTGAGCATGAACGTTATCTTGCAGAGCAGCACTTCAAAGCACCGGTGGTTGTGAAAAACTATCCGAAAGATATTAAGGCCTTTTATATGCGCCTTAACGAAGACGGTAAAACCGTTGCCGCAATGGACGTGTTAGCACCTGGTATTGGCGAAATCATCGGTGGTTCTCAGCGTGAAGAACGTCTGGATGTGCTTGATGCACGTATGACTGAAATGGGTCTGAATAAAGAAGACTACTGGTGGTATCGCGATCTGCGTCGTTACGGCACCGTTCCACATTCTGGTTTCGGTCTTGGTTTTGAGCGTCTGATTGCCTATGTAACCGGTGTTCAGAATGTTCGTGACGTGATTCCATTCCCACGTACGCCACGCAACGCCAGCTTCTAAAAACTTCAATTATCCAAGGCCAGCAATTGCTGGCCTTTTTTCTATCTGCTCTACAAACGTCTTTTTTCTTCAACGAAAGTTAAACAAACGTCAATTTCAACCCCATTCTGCAACTCGCCAGTTACGAATTGTGTCTGCGAAACAAACAATCACAAAACACTCCCGTCTTCAGCTTGCTTACTGCTTCTCAGATTTGACTTAGCACATTCGGATAAATTTCACTCAGATGTCTGGACATCCAAAAATCACTCAAATAATGTACAAATGTAAGCAAAAAACAAACGAGATTCTCAGTTATATGAATTAAATATAAGTAATTCATATATATAGAATAAGAAAGATGAATTTTTAGACGAAGCGGCAAGGAAGTTTGAGATAGTTCACAAAGTTCCACAAAATACACATTTAGTTACACATAGTTTCTTTTTGTGACCAACTCTCGATGTTTGTAGCACTTTCAGGCTAGCGAAACGGTTTCATGGATGGAAAGATGCCTGACAGATACAGAAAGACACCAAACTCTCATCAATAGTTCCGTACAGAATTATTGACGGCAGTGGCAGGTGTCACAAAAAAACCAATGAGGGTAATAAATAATGATGAAGCGCAATATTCTGGCAGTGGTAATCCCTGCTCTGCTGGTAGCCGGTGCAGCTAACGCTGCAGAAATCTATAACAAAAACGGTAACAAACTGGACTTCTACGGTAAAGCTGTAGGCGAGCATGGCTGGACTACTAACGGCCACAGCACAAACGCTGACTCTACCTATGCCCGTATTGGCTTCAAAGGTGAGACTCAGATCAATGACCAACTGACCGGTTACGGCCAGTGGGAATACAACATGACCGCTTCCAACGTAGAGGGCGCTCAGAGCCAGGCTACTCGTTTGGCATTTGCAGGTATGAAATTTGGTGATGCAGGTTCCCTGGATTACGGCCGTAACTACGGTGCAATCTACGACGTAGCGGCTTACACTGATATGCTGGTTGTTTGGGGTGGCGATTCTTGGGCTGCTACCGACAACTTCATGAACGGCCGTACTAACGGTGTTCTGACCTATCGTAACAGCAACTTCTTCGGTCTGGTTGACGGACTGAACCTTGCTCTGCAGTATCAGGGTAAAAACGATCGTAACAGTCCTGTTACTGTCAACTATGACGACAATACTGGTACTCCGCAGTCGGTTAGCCTGAGCGGTAACGGCGCTAAAGCCAACGGTGAAGGCTACAGCACTGCTGTAACTTATGACTTTGCAGAAGGCTTCAGCGTAGCTGCTGGTTATGAAAATTCTGACCGTACCGATGCACAGAAGAATGCGCTAACAGCTGTTAACGCGACTACTGGTACTCGTTATAATGGCGGCGCAAGCGGCGATAATGCTGAAGCATGGTCTACAGCATTTAAATACGACGCAAACAACGTTTATGCAGCAGTTATGTATGCAGAAACTCAGAACATGACTCGCGAGCCTGATGCAAACTTTGCAAACAAAACTCAGAACTTTGAAGCTGTAGTTCAGTACCAGTTCGATTTCGGTCTGCGCCCATCCATCGGTTACGTACAGTCTAAAGGTAAAGACCTGGTTGGCCGTACTGCAAATGGTGCTACCTTCGGTGGTGGCGATGCTGACCTGGTTAAATACGTAGAATTGGGTACTTGGTACTACTTCAACAAAAACATGAACGTCTATGGTGCTTATCAGTTCAACCTGCTGAGCGATAATGACTACTCAAAAACAACGGGTCAAGATACTGATGACCACGTGACTGTTGGTATCGTTTACCAGTTCTAATTATCCAGCAACATTGTTGCGAGGATGGTTTAAAAACAGGGCTTCGGCCCTGTTTTTTTATGCCTGAAAAGATGAAAAAATTTAGTTGTGACGGAGGCTGTTTCTTTTTGTTGCAAACGGTTGGCATTTGCTAAAACAGCGGTTAACCTGAGAGCGTTACTCCCCTCGATATCACAATGGAAACCTGTCATGTTTGAGAACATTACCGCAGCCCCTGCTGATCCCATTCTTGGTTTGGCCGATCTGTTTCGCGCCGATGACCGTCCTACAAAAATTAACCTCGGCATTGGTGTTTATAAGGATGAAACGGGCAAAACTCCGGTTTTGACCTGCGTAAAGAAAGCGGAACTTTATCTGCTGGAAAATGAGAACACCAAGAACTACCTCGGCATAGACGGTATTCCTGAGTTTGGCAGTTGCACACAGGAATTACTGTTTGGGAAAGGTAACGCGCTCAGTGCTGCAAAACGCGCTCGTACTGCGCAAACCCCAGGCGGCACTGGCGCACTGCGTGTTGCCGCAGATTTCCTGGCTAAAAACACAACCGCTAAACGTATTTGGGTGAGCAACCCAAGCTGGCCGAACCATAAGAGCGTATTTAACTCCGCCGGTCTGGAAGTGTGCGAATATGATTACTATGACGCGCAGAACCACTCTTTGAATTTTGAAGGTCTGATCAACAGCCTGCAAGCCGCACAAGCTGGTGATGTGGTGTTGTTCCACGGCTGCTGCCATAACCCGACCGGTATTGATCCAACAGCTGAGCAATGGAAAACCCTGGCAGAAATGTCACTGGCTAAAGGCTGGTTACCGCTATTTGACTTCGCCTATCAAGGCTTTGCTCGTGGTCTGGAAGAAGATGCAGAGGGCTTGCGTATCTTCGCTGCAAGCCATAAAGAACTGATTGTTGCCAGCTCCTATTCTAAGAACTTCGGTCTCTACAATGAGCGTGTAGGTGCTTGTACCCTGGTTGCTACAGACGCAGATACTGTTGACCGCGCATTCAGCCAGGTGAAATCAGTGATTCGTGCCAACTACTCAAACCCACCAGCGCATGGTGCATCAATTGTTGCCACTATTCTCAGCAATGATGCTCTGCGTACCATCTGGGAACAAGAGCTGTCTGACATGCGCCAGCGCATTCACCGTATGCGTCAGTTGTTCGTGAATACTCTGCAAGAGAAAGGTGCAAACCGCGACTTTAGCTTTATCATCAACCAGAACGGTATGTTCTCGTTCAGCGGCCTGACCAAAGAGCAGGTACTGCGTTTACGTGAAGAGTTTGGTGTGTATGCAGTTGCATCCGGCCGTGTCAACGTTGCGGGTATGACGCCAGATAACATGGCGCCACTGTGCGAAGCAATTGTCGCTGTGCTGTAAGTAAATATCGACAAAAAAAGAGCCGCATTAAGCGGCTCTTTTTATTTCGGCAGACCGGTATTACCAGACTGGTAACTCATCTTGCAGGAATGGATTATGTAGGCGCTCGTAGCCAAGCGTAGACATCGGCCCATGACCTGGAATAAACGTCACATCATCACCCAGTGGCAACAATTTACGTTTGATAGAGTCAATCAACGCCGCGTGATTACCTTGTGGGAAATCGCTACGCCCTACTCCACCTTTGAAAATCACATCACCAGAAATCAGCAATTGAGATTGCGCATCAAAGAACACAACGTGGCCTGGCGTGTGGCCCGGGCAATGTAGAATCTGTAAAGTTACATTTCCCACCGACACGGTTTCACCTTCATTCAGCCAACGATCTGGCGTCAGTGGCAAACATTCTTCAAGACCAAACATTTGGCTTTGTGCCGGTAAACCTTGCAACCAGAATTCGTCTTCTTTTTCCGGCCCAACAACAGGAACACCGTAATGCTCGGCTAGTTCAGCTGCCGCTCCCACATGATCAAGATGACCATGTGTTAATAGGATCTGCGTGATTGTCACGCCTTTTGCTGCAACCTGCTGTTTGATCTTTTCGGCTTCGCCACCGGGATCAACCACTGCTGCCTGTTGAGTTTTTTCACACCAAATTAGTGAACAGTTTTGGCCGAAAGCGGTGACCGGAATAATGTGATAGTTCATGACGCTCCAATACCGGCAACACTCGCCGGATTCCGTTGTTTTACCAGCGCCTTAACGGCCCAGTATCAATATGCACAAAGTTGCTGCTTGGGTAGTATCCTACACCACCAGCGCGCATAGATAATGCTGCTTTGCGTACATTGCTTAACGAAATCCCTTCAATATGGAAATCCATTGCCTGGCCTTTGGTATGATAGCTCTTTTTTGCTACACCCCGGCTATGGGCACGTAACTCATTGTTGGTGTCCAGAGAGCGATAACCCGATACCAGTTGCACCGGTTTATTAGTTCCCAACAAGCCTTGCAAGCGATATAGCTGGTCAAATAATTTCGGGTCGATGGATTTAATTTTATTCGCGCGATAGTCGCGGAAGAAATGATTAAGCTTTGCTAATTCGTCCTGAATATAGCCTTTACCATCGAAAAATTCAGCTTTCAGAGACTCACCCGTATGAAGGTTATTAAGAGTCAGAATGCGCGGGCGCGGTGTTGAAAGCATAGCAAACGCTTCTGTTGGTAACAGCGAGGCACCTAAAGCCACGCCACCCAACGCCAGCAGCTTGCGGCGATTTGCGTCAAATTTGTCCATGATATCCAGGTCTACAAGTAAAAACGATCGAATAATACGCACTTCGGGCGCACTGCTCCGCACCTTAACTGCCAAAACAAAGTGAGTCAAGGCGTGCAAAACCCAGTAAAACCGGGCCTCGTAGAGGACCCGGGTAAGTTTTACAGTTATTACGACCGCTAATTCATTAGAATTACTGCATTTAGCGTATCAATAGCTCGGCTTTTGAAAGGATTTGTGCGCCAGATCGCGCGGTGAGATCATAATTGTAAATATCTGTACGGTACTGCGTGCGCCCATCATCCCCGACAAAAGCAGTCAGGTAGTAAAGGTTCACTGGGATAGTCTGGCGAATATTCACGTATTTAGTGCTGCCATCTTTCAGCTGGCTTGAAATTCGTGCATCGTTCCAACCTGCATCCTGCAACAACATGTTTGCCAGTTCAGAGGCTTTGTTGACCCTTACGCAACCAGAACTTAGTGCTCGCACATCTTTCTGGAACAGGGTGTGATTCGGCGTATCATGCAAATAAATCGCGTCAGAGCTTGGCATATTAAACTTGTAACGCCCTAACGAGTTCTGCGTGCCAGGTTTCTGCTGGAAGCGGAAAGGCAAATTGCTGGCAGTAATGGTTTCCCAATCAACATGCCATGGGTCGATAGCCTCAGCATTGTTACTCCAGCCACGTAGTACGCTATAACCGTGTCTATCTAGATAGCCTGGGTCCTGACGTACTTTTGGCAGAATATCGTTGCGAGCAAGCGTAGGCGGCACATTCCATGGTGGGTTAACGACCACATTATTCAGCGCGCTGCTCATCATTGGTGTTTTGCGATCAGGGCGCCCAACAATCACACGCGAAGCCAATACTTCACTTCCATTAAGGTAATAGCTCAGCGAATAGTTAGGAATGTTTACCATAATGCCGGTGTCCAGTTTCTTCGGCAGCAATCGCAAACGTTGAATATTTAATGCCACAAGCGACGCTCGCTGCTGTGGAGTCACATTCAGCCAGTCGCGAGTTAACTGCCCAATTGAACCGTCAACACCTAAACCCTGCCATTTCTGGAAACGCTTAACACCTTCAACCAACTCGCGGCTGTAGGCACTACGCACGGCGGGCGCTGATTTCTTTTTCGCCCCTGCCGCAGCATTAGGAATTTGCTGATCATTGGTATCACTATCTTGCTGAATGGCAGACGGGCTTACTACAGCAGCTGTATCGGGCGCGCTGTCACGTTCTGGAAGAGGAATTGCGGGTTCAGCTTGTAGCATGCCGGTTCGGGCAAGAATTTCACGCAGTGCAGGCACATCATTGCTCCACTGTCCTGGGCGCAGTGTTTCAGTGCCGGCCAATTGTGGCCATGGCCGTGAGTCACTGAGCAAATGCACCAATGACTGATGCAGTTTGGCGTATTGCGGGTGCTGAGGCGCTAATGTTTCAACAAAACTGACGAGCGTTCCTTGATCAACCGCCACCTGCCACTGGTTAATTACCGAAATGGGTGGAGTTTGCAGCTTGTACGGCTTAGTGCTGTACAACCAACGGTTACCTTCCGTTGGGATTCCATAAACAAATTGCAGGTAGCCCATCATCGCGTCAGACAACACGATATCGCGGGTTAAACCTGTTACGGAAGGGTCGGTAAGCAGCTCAACCCAAGTGGTGAATTGTGGCTGTATGCCAGAAATCGCCAGTTCCGCAAGCTGTTGCTGGAAAGCTTTTACCGCATCGCGATTCTCCCACATCGGTTTCATCTCGCGAGCAGCATAGAACGCCGATAGTGCATTCAGGTAAACCGGTGTGTAACCCGCAGGCAAATTAGCCACAAGTTGCGAGCGGCTTTGTGCGGCAGACATACCGGTTGAATTGAGTGGCAATACCCCCACCATGCCGGCGGTAGCGGCAGATTGTGGTAATGGCTGGTCTGGTAAGCTGCTGGGTTCAATACTCACCGCAGAGCTATCTGATGGAACCATGGCGGGCTCATCGGCCTGCGCCATAAACAGTGGAGCGAAACTTAGTGCTAGTCCAAACCCAAGCCCTGACAGTCGAAAGCCATGCAATTTTGTAAGCAACATCCCTGCCCCCTGTTTTCACTTTATATTTCACCCAGATTTGTCGCTGGGTTTTAATACCAGTATATAAACAGGAAAAACTATTTGCCCGCATAAATGTAAATAATATTAAAGATTAAGAAATCTCTCCGTAACAAAAAGCGGGCCGTAGCCCGCGATGATTATTACGTATCGATTGTGCCAGCCACCGGCTCGGGAAGCGGTGGCGCAAAGCCTCTGAGTCCTACAACGTGGACGTGTTCATGGTTCTGAACAACCTTACGCACCAGCTTATAGGTAGTGCCTTTTTCTGGACTAATGTTCTCTGGTGCTGCAATGATCAGTTGCATTTCAAGGCGTTCACACAGCTCAAACAGCGTCGCAATCGACTTCGCATCCAGTCGCGCCGCCTCATCGAGGAAGAGCAAACGGCATGGGGAAATGTCTTTGCCGCGCAGTCGGCGGGATTCTTCTTCCCAGCTTTGAACAACCATCACCAGAATCGACATCCCGGTACCGATAGCCTCACCGGTAGACAACGCACCACTTTCCGCACGTAACCAACCATCTGAACCGCGGTTTACTTCAACTTCCATTTCGAGATAGTTGCGGTAATCCAGCAGTTCTTCGCCAATGGTTTGCGGTGTACGTTGGCCCATATCGATTTGCGGGTTCAGGCGTTGATACAGTTTCGCTAACGCTTCCGAGAAGCTCAGGCGGTTACTGTTAAACAGATCCTGATGCTGCTCGTGTTGTTCAGAAAGCACATCCAGCAACATCGCATGTGTTTCGCGTACGTTCACATTCAAACGCACACTATTCACCTGACCGAATGATACGCTTTGCAGCCCCTGATTGAGCATACGGATACGGTTTTGCTCACGCTGAATAGTCTTGCGAATGATATTCGCCACGCTACGCGAACTGATTGCCAATTTTTGCTCACGCGAGGTCAGTTCTTCCGTCAGACGACCCAGTTCAATTTCCATCTGCTCGATGGCTTCTACCGGATCATCGGTACGGATAATGTCCTGACGGATACGTTCGCGAAGATGCTGATAAACCGCAACGAAGAACTGAATCTTGCGCTCAGGGCGTTTTGGATCTTCTGACATACGCAATACATCACGAAGATGTTCGTTATCTGCCACCGCCAGTCGCAACGCACCCAACGCTTTATCCGAGATAGAACGCAGCTCATCCCCAGTGACGTATGCCAGTTCACGGCGGTGCAGACGGCGCTCAACGCCATTGTCTTTCACCATGCGCATCACTGCACACCAGCCTGCTTTCGCCGTCACAACATGTTCACGCATTTCGAAATAGCTGCGCTCAAGTTGCTTCAGTTTGCGGTTGAGGTTGTTCATTTCTGCTTCGCAGTATGTCAGCGCTTTTTCAAGCTGATTACGACGAGAACGGTTGTTACTCAGCGCGGCGTGCAATTCATCACGGCGCGCACGTGCACGCTCTTCTGCACCGATATCAGCACGAACGCCGATATCCTGTAGTTCTTTATGCAGATCGGTTAACAACTCTTTTTTGGTATCAAAGGAGCTTTTAAGCGATGCCATTAATTGGCTGAACTGACTCAGCTGCTGGGCATGTTGGCGTAATGCTTCACGCGAACGTGTACGTTCTGCTTCAGCTTGCTCCAGACGGCTACGCAATTTCTCATTTAAATCGCTGTTACCATCAAGCATTGCTGCAGAGTCTGAGTAACTGAAGTGCGCACGGCGCTGCACTACCTCAGTCAGGGCAAACGCCTGCTGACGCGCATCACGCTGCACTTGTTGTGCGTACTGATAATCTTCTTTTAGCTGTTCAAACTGCTCAGGGTCGCTTTGCAAAACCGAGGCCACAGCTTCGAGTTTCGCAAGTGGGTTACCAAACTGGTGTAGGAAACGCGCGGCTTCTTCTGCTTCGTCGAGACGTTCACGAATTTCATCACAACGATCAGCCAGTGTTTCATCATTAAGCAAGCTGATTCGCGGCAACAGGCGATTGAGTTGGTCAACACCGTCTTTGGCCTGTTCATATTGCTGGCGCTGCTGCTGGTTGTCGTTTTCATGGCTGCTAATCGCACGTTCAACTTCGCCACGGCGGGTGTTGAGCTGACGAATTTCCGCTTCTGGGTCATTATCAAATGCCACGCCCAAATGCTGGCCGATGAAACGGCTAAATGCCTGGTGCAAACGCTGCGATTTCTGTACGTCAAACGACAGTGTAGCGAAACGCTCAGCCAGAGACTCACGTTCGGCATGCAAGTTTTCAAGGCGATTTTCACGTGCTGCACGGCCAAACAATGGCAATGTTGGCAAGCGAGAATAACGCCATTGGCGCTCGGCAGTTTTCACCAGTACTGCAGCATTCAGTTCTTCAACTGTAAACACGCTATCATCGAAGGAAGACGGGTCTCCTTCAATCAGATACAAGTCTTCCGGACAATCTTCCAGGTTGTCTAATTGCTCGCGAACCAGCGATAAATCTGGCACAACAATGGCGTGACGCGATGGCCCATACAATGCCGAGAAATACGGAGCATCTTCCAGGCTGATATCGTCATAAATTTCTGACAACAGCACGCCACCAAAACGTTCAGCCAACGCATTTAACCGTGGGTCTTCGGCACCACCAGGTTGGCTCAGGCGTTCAATTTCTTCGTCAATGGCACGTTTACGCGCGCCGACTTCATCACGTTCAACCGTGACTTCACGTTCACGCTCAAGTAACTGCTGCATGTATTCAGTAACATGCTGGCTGCTTTCAAACTGCTCGTGACTTTGTTCACACAGCTGATTAAGGCTGGTCTGCGCTGCGACCCAAATTGGCGCACGCAGTAGCAGGCGTTTTGTTTGCGCCTGAATCTGCTCTTGTTCCTGGCGCAAACTGGCACGTTGATCGCTTGCATCAGAAACGCGCTGCTGCAAGGTTGCGATGCGCTCAGAAAGTTCCTCGTGCAACACTTCCAGATCTTCAGGATCAAAGTGTTTGCCCTGGCGCTTGCAGAACTCAGCGAGCATACGCTCAGCTTCTTGCTGTTCGCGCAGGCGTTGCTCAAGCTCATTGAGACGGGAGCGTAGCGGCTGCACTTGATCCATCAGATGGCGCTGGTTATTGCTGTCACGTAATAATTCTCGTGCAACTTCCCAGGCTTCACTGCGGCTGACCGGCCCACTGATTGCTGTTACCAGCTGGTATGCGTGCTCAAACTGGCTATGCGCCGTTTGTGCAACACTCATTTTCTGTTCCAGAGTCAGCAGTTTTTCTGTTGTTTCCTGCTCTTTTGCCTGGAATGTTTCCAGCCATTCCTCCGCACTTTCTACGGTTAGATCAGGCAGGTGGCACAGTGAACTTGCTCGCTCAAGTGCCTGCAATGCTTGCTGGTATTGAATGGCACGGGTCTGCTGCACATCAAGTGCTTGCTGGTAATCGGCAAGCTGGTTTTTCAGCTCATCCACTTCCAGTTCAGCAGCTTCAGCGCGGGCCTCGTTCTCTTCTTGCTGTTCAGAAGCTTCAGCAACAATTTCATTTTGCTCTTCGAGGCGCATTTGCAGTTCATCGAGGTCTGCTTCGTAACGCTCGATTTTTTCCTGCTGGCGAATCGCCGTTTGCACCAGGTTCAAGTGGTCACTTGCCGCCTGATAATCCGTTTCCAGATCACCTTCTGAACCGCTGTGTTCTGCCAGTTCACGTGCCATTTCTACGTGTTTGTATTGCTCTGCAGCCAGTTGTTTACGGCTGGTCAATAATTCACGGCGGAACTCGAGCGCTTTATCCAGATGGATACGGCGTTCGTTGGCGTGACGCATGTAATCCGCTGCCACATAGTTGGTAGCTTCAGAAATCAAATGCTTGAACAGGTCACGGTCGGACTGAGTGACGCGAATTGCTTCCAGCGTCATGCGGTTTTCGCGTAATGCCGCTTCCATATCCTGGAAGGCTTTACGCACGCCACCGTTTTCTGGCAACAGATAGTCGCGCAGTGAACGGGTGATAGCACTGGAAATCCCGCCGTACAGCGAGGCTTCGATAAGACGATAGTACTTGCTACGATCTGAGGCGCTGCGTAGACGGCGTGCAACAATACCCAAATCAAACATCAGCGAGTGGTAATCAGTAATCGAGTTGAACTGTTTAAACTGCACGCCTTCGATGGCTTCAACTTTATCTTTCAGCTCTTGCAGGCTCAGTACGCGAGCCTGGCGCTCGTTCAGCGTTTCCGTCAGTAATTGAGTCGGCTGGATTGACGTCGGCAAACCCTGAATGGCGAACGGTTTGATGTCGACTTTACGGTCACGGCCAGCCACTTGTTGCAAACGCACACCGACCACAACACGCTGGTGACGGGAGTTAACCACATCCAACAATGAGTAACAGACACCCGCTTTTAATTTCCCGTGCAGACCTTTGTCGCGTGAACCTGATGTCGCTCCTGCTTCGGTGGTATTACGAAAGTGCAACAGCGTTAAGTCCGGAATAAGCGCGGTAACAAACGCCGCCATGGTGGTGGACTTACCGGCACCGTTGCCACCTGAAAGCGTGGTAACTAATTCATCTAAATCAAAGGTACGCGCGAAGAAACCATTCCAGTTAATCAGCGTTAGTGAGCGAAACTTTCCGCGTTCAATCATTCCTGTTCATCCTCCGCGTTATCCTGTGCAGCTTGCGACTCTTCAGTTTCATCATTGAGTTGCAAACGAGTTTCTACCGGCATCGCTTCTCCATCGCGGATCATGCGTAATTGCGCTTCACGCGCGTCGTCACCGGCACGCACATCTGCACCAAAGCGGAACACGGATTCGGTTATGCGGAATTTGCTGCTGTCGTGGCCCATAAACCAGATCATGCCCAAACGTCTTAAACGGGTTAACGATGCGCGGACTTTTTCTTGCAGCTTTTGACGGTCCAGATCTGAACCTGTGGAACGATTGTTTACCAGCTTAAGTAGTTTGCTTTCATCTGCTAGCGTCAACAGTTCATCGTAGAGTTCAGCCTGCGTGAAGATGCCTTCATTCGCGAGTCGCTCAGGGCTGAGATAGAGGTAACAAAGAATTTTACCGACCATCATGTCCAGCTCAGACAACACAGAGCGCGGAATCAGCGTAGTGGAGCGCGGACGCAAATAGAAGAAACCTTCCGGAGCGCGAATAAGCTCCACGTTGTAACGGGTGTAAAACTCTTCCAGTTCATCCTGGAAGTCCATCAAATAGGCATGATTATCCAGCTCATCGAGCCCAACGTGCCGTCCGGAACGTAATTGGCTATCGAGCGCCGGAAATAACGGATTGGCCAACGCCTGTGCCAGTTTTACTGGCATCACTTTTTCAATATTTGTTGATGACATGCGCCTGTACCTTGGCTCCGTAATCGTTAATTGCCTGCCACTGTGGCGGCAAGCCAGTAAAGTCTGCTTCAGCCACACCCAGACGTACCGCCTGGTCGACTACGATTCTCGCCACGTCGAAATGACGTGCGCGTGGGTATTGCGCCAAATAGTCCCGCATTACTACGCCTAAATCTAGCGGCACTTGTCTGGTTTTGTAGACCTGAAGTGCAGCTTCAATCATCACTGCGAGTTGTTCGCGGATTTCATTAAATTCTTCGAATTCCAGATCGCTTGGCAGCTCGCCCATCACTTCGTCGTCACGCAGCGTCATTTCTTCATCACGCATATCCAGCAGGCGATCGGCGTTGGCATAAGTCAGTGCCCAGGGTGCATCGAAATAATTCTGAACTGAGATGCGCAAACGCTGCGCAAAGACACGGTTTTTATCCATGTCGATAGCCGTACGAATGAATTTATGGACGTGGCGGTCATAGCCTATCCACAAGTCGATTGCTTGCTGGCCCCAACTGACAATACGGTCAAGTTTGCTTTGCAGATCAAATACCAGACGGTCAACAAAGTGCAGATCGTCACGCCCCAGAATAGAATCTTGAATGCGTAACAAGTTTGCCTGGAGTTTATCGCCAGCAGCCTCGAGGGTGTCTTGCAGCTCACGTAAGGTGCCGGAGGTTTCAGACAACAGCATTTCACAGCTGGAAATAGCAGCGCGCCAGTCTTTATTCAACAACTGCGCGATGTCATCTTTAACCTGTTGTTGGTGTTCATCCATGATGCGTTGGGTGAGATCGATGCTGTCAAAAATCTCGGCCACGGAGTATTTCAGCGGTGCAAAAACGTTGCGGTGCCAGTGGAATTCATCACCACCTTCGTCAGCCGAATCGGCGGCGCGTTTAAGTTCACCAGCCACAATCGATAGCTGCATAGATAAACGCAGCGTAGAAAACTCACGCTGACGGATGTAGTAATCGGTAATGCCAATACCGAGTGGAGTCAGACGATATATAGCATTACCTTCATTGATTTCGCTGACAAAACGGTTGATCAAACGCTGGCGCACCATGTCATTGATGGCGTTATTGGCGCGAACGTTAATAGTTTCGCTAGTTTGGTCAAAACCTTCACTCACATGACGGAAAGCGTCAATCAATTCGCCTTCGCTCATTTCACCGTCGAGCCGCTCACCATTTAACGTTGCGATCGCCAACAAGAACGTCAAACGCTCTGTCGGTAGCGAAATCGAATAGTCATTTTTCCTGGCCCAGGCAACCAGTTCCGGCACTGTCTGGGAAACATCACTCATAATTTTTCCTTGGCTCAAGCGGCTTGATAGCGGTTACGTGGATATAGCGGCCGAGGCTAACAAAAGGTTCCTGGCGGCAATAGCGCGTTTCCAGTTCAAGCAAATCGTCAAAACCATCGCGTTGTTTGTGCTTATCACGCAAGTAATCGTGGAACACTCGCACACCGGTTTTCCCGGTAATTTGCCAGCCAATTTGCTCCAGCCAGTGATACACCTGTTCTGGCTGCAGCGGATTGTCAGGAGAAAGCGTTTTGCGTTTATTCTTTTTCATGCCCTGAAGAACGTATTCGAAGTTTCCGACAAACATGTTCCGCATTAGCAAGCCGTTAGCATTGTAGAACATCAGGGATAAAGCACCGCCTGGTGCCAGACAATCCCATAACGTTTTGAGCACGGACTTTGGATCAACGACCCACTCCAACACCGCGTGAAACAATATCAGATCAACCGGCTTTTCCAAATGTTGACCAATATCCTGGGCGGAAGAATGTACAAAATGCATGTTATCGCTCACACCTTTCTCACTGGCCTGGATTTGGGCACGAGAAATCATCTCAGCAGAAACATCACAAAGCAGAACTTCATGGCCGCGTTCAGCAAGACCGCACGCGGTTTGCCCTTCACCACCACCGGCATCCAGAACCCGTAATTTTTCAGGTAGGGTGGACAGCAACACGTCAAGATCTTGCCATAAGATGGCCTGACGGAGTTGTCCTTTAGTTGTACCGTAAATGTTGCGTGAGAACTTCTCAGCAATGTCGTCAAAATTGCGGTCACGCACGGGTACGGCTCCATGGGGAAAGGATCATCTGAGAAAGTGGGTATTTTGGCACAGCCGAGCCAAGAATGAACCCGTCTGGTGTAATATCACCAGCGTTTACCTGCTGTATGGCTAAAAAAGGACCCATAATTCATGCTTTTTATCCTGAAAAAATTTATCGGTGGTTTGCTACTGCCCTTACCTTTTTTATTGTTGATGATGGGCACAGCACTTTGCTTGTTGTGGTTCACCCGTTGGCAAAGAAGCGCAAAAGCGTTGTTAAGCGTGAGTTGGTTAGTTTTGCTTCTGATTAGTTTGCAGCCGGTCGCCGACAAAATGCTTAAACCCATCGAAGATACTTATCCCACCTGGCGTGGTGATACGAAAGTAGATTACATAGTGGTGCTCGGCGGTGGCTATACATGGAACCCGGAATGGGCACCAAGTTCCAATCTCATCAGTAATAGCTTGCCACGCCTAGCTGAAGGAGTGCGTTTGTGGCAGACGAATCCTGGGGCAAAAATGATATTCACTGGCGCGCGTGCGATGACAAATCCGGTGAGTACCGCTGAAGCTGGTGCGCGAGTTGCGGAAAGTTTAGGGGTTCCGCGCTCACAGATAATCACGTTAGATGAACCCAAAGATACCGAGGAAGAAGCGGCTGCGGTGGCAAAAGCCATTGGTCAGCAGCCATTTTTATTGGTGACGTCCGCATCTCATCTGCCACGGGCGATGATTTTCTTCCAGAACGCGGGGTTGCATCCGCTACCGGCCCCCGCTAACCAACTGGCGATTGAATCACCGCTGAACCCATGGGAACGCATCATCCCATCACCGGTTTGGTTAATGCACAGCGATCGTGTTGGTTATGAAACCTTGGGCCGTATCTGGCAGTGGCTGAAAGGTCTGTCAGGAAATCCAGGGAAGTAGGTTTTTCGCTGCCATATCAAAGGCGGGCCGATTTAGTCGACCCGTCTGTACTAGTTGCGCTACACCATCCCACAACACATACAGCCAGCGCCGCCACAAGAACGACTCTGCAACAGGGGCTCGTTGCAGGTAATGCCACAGCAGGCTTTCCGACTGGCCTTGCTCATGTAGGCGAAATATTTCATATTCTCGCGGCGCCCACAGCGTCATTCCAGGATTGACCATTGCCAGCAATTGGTCACTGCGCCCGTCTTTCAACATACTGCTGAGTGTGAAGTTGCCATGTACCAGCACACAGTTGTCGTTAAAATCTTCAAACAAGCGTGGTAAACATTCACGAGTACGGAACAGAATGCGCCTGTCCTGCATGGTCAGGCCATTGCTTGGGTATTGATTGAGGGTTGCCCAAAGTGTTTCAACACGCTGCCGATACCATGAAGGCCATATATTTTCTTGCGTGCTATCGACGTTGCCAACACAACCGCGGCTATCGACACGATGCCAGGCGAGAAGTCCTTCAACGATTTGATCTTTGAGCTGTTCCCAGCGTTCTGGAGTGCGGGTTGGCGCTTCAACTGGAACTCCGCGCAAGCGCTCCATTAATAGCACGTCAGGCCCCGGCGTATCATCATGAGTCACTACACCGTAAACCACAGGTAAACGCACTGTGCCAGAACGCGCCAGCATGGACATTTTCCAGGCTAACTGGGCAGCAATGCCTGGGGTACTAAAACTTTTCGCCAGTAACGACATCGCATTCCCGTCACTGTCATACAGCGACCACAAGGCGGAGTTTGGCTGTTCATTAATACACTCTATCCGGCTTAGTTTTTCACCCAGCAGATGACTCAATTCCTTGCGTAGCAACTCCATGGCTTATTACCCCTTACAACACAGGTGTTTTTATAATGAGCTTGCAAACGCGTGATGTCATCACCTCAGATCAATATGCGTACAGATAATAAAAAACCGATGCTGGGCATCGGTTTTTCAAAGAATGAGAATGCGCAAATTACTACGAACGCATCGCTTCTCGTACTCGTTCCAAATCTTCTGGTGTATCAACACCAATACTCGGGATCTCTTTTGCGACAGCAACATGGATTTTTTCACCATTCCACAGTACGCGCAATTGTTCGAGCATTTCGATTTGTTCAAGCTGGCTTGGTTCCCAGGTCACATAACGGCGGATGAAACCTGCGCGGTAACCGTAGATACCAATGTGACGCAAAAGAGAATCACCAATCGTTTCACGCGACTGAGCAAAACGGTCTCTATCCCATGGAATAGTCGCACGGGAAAAATAGAGCGCATAACCCTGTGCATCCATGACCACTTTTACTGCATTCGGATTAAATGCTTCTTCAGCGGAGTCGATTGGTACAGCAAGTGTCGCCATACCCGCCTGGCTATTCGCCAGATTGCTGGCAACCTGACGAATAATCACCGGAGGGATCATCGGTTCATCGCCTTGCACATTCACAATCACGGTATCATCGCTAAAATTATATTTTTCAATAACTTCAGCAAGGCGTTCTGTGCCTGAATGATGATCGGCTCGGGTCATACAGACTTCACCGCCAGCAGCTTCAACCGCACGTGCAACATCTTCATGATCGGTTGCAACAATGATACGTTCAGCACCCGACTCACGAGCACGTTCAAGAACGTGTACCACCATCGGTTTACCGTTGATGTCTTTTAGCGGTTTGCCCGGCAAGCGTGTAGAAGCATAGCGAGCAGGAATTATTGCCACAAAACTCATGGATTTTTCTCGTCAGAAGTCAGAACTCGCGCTTCAGTCTCCAGGAGCACTGGAATACCATCGCGCAAGGGAAACGCCAGGTGATCAGGTTTGCAGATAAGCTCCTGCTTTTCCTGATTAAAGTAGAGCTTACCGTTACAAACCGGGCAAGCGATGATTTCAAGTAATCGATGATCCATGGTTACTCCAGAATGGCTGCCATCAAAGGCAACAGAATAGCATAACTCACTCGCTCTCCGGTCTAATTTCCCAGCCTTCACCCCATGACGAAGCTAATACAGCGGGAATATTTCCGAGGTGAATTTGCTTTGCACCTTGCCAGTTAGCAAAATCCGTAAGTGCCGTGTGCAAGCCGTTAATCAGTGACTGACCGGGCTTAACATCGTCTTCAAGATACAGACTGATAATTTCCAGCTCGTCAGTTTTACGATGCATTTTTGCATCCATTCGCCCCACCAATACCCCTTGATGTAACAGAGGGAGAACAAAGTAACCGTATTTGCGTTTTTCAGCCGGGGTATAACACTCAAGACGATAAGTGAAGTTAAACAACTCTTCGGCGCGTTTGCGATCCCAGACCAGGGGATCAAACGGCGACAGCACCGCGCTGTGAGTTGCGCGTAAAGTGTTTTGTTCAGCCTTAGCAAGCAAAGGATGTTGCTCACGGTGTAACCACATCTCGCCAATCCCTTCAACATCAACAGGTATAGCAATGCCATTTTCCTGCCACTGGGATAAAAGCGGTTTAAGCGGAGCTTTCCGCAATCGATAATAATCGGCAAGCCATTCTGGCCGGAAAATACCGAGACTACGTGCACTGTTTTCCAACATTGTTTGTTCAGCATCTTGCTGATGAATGAGATGTAAATCGTCATTCCAATGGGGCATTACACGCGAGGTAAGATCATACACTCGCTGAAAATTGCGCCGCTCAATCACCATCACTTTTCCGGCAGTGAACAGACCCTCAAGGTGCTTTTTATGCGGTTTCCATTCCCACCATCCGCCTGCCCCCTTACGAGGATGTTCAAAGTCAGCAGAGCGCACCGGGCCATTATTCTCAATATGCGCTAATAAGTTTTCTATTTCCTCGGCGTGTTCGGCCATCCATTCAGGGCGGTATTTCCACCCCATGCTTTCGGGATTCAGCATCCGATGGCGCACAAGTGAAAAATCTTCTCTCGGTAAAAAGCACGCTTCATGCGCCCAATATTCCATTAATTCGCCGCGAACCAAAGCGTCATCCAGCCAGGTTGATGGGAAGTTACCCAACCGGCTGAATAACACCAGATAAGGGCTGCGGGCGACAATATTGATGGTGTCGATTTGAAGCAGAGACATGCGGGAAATGGCAGCAACTACATCGGCAGGTCTGGGATGGCGACGAGGTTTTTGTAATAAGCCTTGCGCCGCAAGATGAAGATTGCGGGCTGCACGTAAAGTCAGTTGCGGTACAGACATGAAAGAGTCCCGTCGTCAGCAAACTCAAATTCTGGTGCGTTAACTTTTCGTTTAGTGCACCAGATCCAATAGTGACTGCAATAATGCGTCAGCCTGGGGTTGTGCTAAACGCGCATCAACCGGCAGATACCACCAGTTGTCGTGGCCCGTTACGAACGCACGGCATTTCACCGCATCTTTTTCCGTCATTAACAGGGTTTGCCCCGGCTGAACTAATTTCGCGACATCATTTTCGCTCAACGCTTGATGGTCCGCGAGACTCACTGTTCGAATCGGGGTAACACCACATTGCTCTAGAGTGGCAAAGAAACGCGGTGGATGACCGATTCCAGCCATTGCTATCACACTTTCTAGACTATGCACCGGACGGCGTTCACCACTCAGCAAATTAACCGCATCACCTGGTTGCAGCGTCATGGCAATTTCTCCAAACTGAGCGTTGCCACCGTTGGTAATAACAGCATCAACAGAAGCCAGTCGCCCTATTCGTTCGCGCATCGGCCCGGCCGGAAGCCACCAGCCATTGCCAAATCGCCTGACACCATCAACTACCACAATCTCTTTATCGCGTGCGAGTGCGTAATGCTGCAAACCATCGTCGGTGATAATCAGTTGTGGCTTTGCGTTATCCACCAGCATTTGGACCGCTTCACTTCGGCGTGGTGCAACAGCAACTGAAGCACCGGTACGCTGATAGATTAGAACGGGCTCATCACCAGCCTCGAAAGTCGTGGTGTTCTTGTTCAGCAATAACGGATAGTGCTCAGCTTTGCCACCGTAGCCTCGGGAAACAACGCCAACACGAATTCCGTGTTGCTGCAGTTGTTCAACAAGCCAAATGACCACCGGTGTTTTACCGTTGCCACCTGCAGTTAAATTTCCGACTACTACCACTGGCACAGGTGCACGCCAGGTTTTCTTTAGTCCTAATCGATAACTAAGGCCAATAGCTCCGCTCACCAGGCCGTACAGCCAGGAGAGCGGTAATAGCAAAAGGTAGAGGGGAGATTTTCCCGACCAAATGCGTTCTATCATGAACCGAATTGCATCCGGTGCAATTGGGCGTAAACCCCACGATGTTCAATCAGTTCTGCATGAGGACCGCGTTCAACAATCCGGCCATCTTCAACCACTACAATTTCATCAGCCTGTTCAATGGTTGATAAGCGGTGAGCGATAACCAATGAAGTGCGGTTCTTCTGCAATTCATCCAATGCAGCCTGAATTGCACGTTCTGATTCCGTATCCAACGCAGAGGTTGCTTCATCCAAAATCAGGATTGGGCTATCGCGCAATAGCGCACGAGCAATGGCGATACGCTGACGCTGACCACCGGAGAGCAGTACGCCATTTTCACCAATTATCGTATCCAGACCATCATCCATCTTACTGATGAAATCCATGGCATAAGCCATGCGAGAGGCTTTCTCGATATCTTCTCGGTTATATTGTTCGGTACGCGCATAGGCGATGTTGTTTGCAATGGTATCGTTGAACAAGTGAACGTTCTGCGAAACAAGAGCTACCTGATTACGCAAGGACGTTAAGGTATATTCGCGGATATCCACCCCATCGATAGTAATACTACCTTCCTGAATATCATAGAAACGCGTCATCAGGCTGGCGATTGTTGACTTACCTGAACCGGAGCGCCCAACCAGTGCCACGGTCTTACCTGCAGGAATTGTCAGGTTAATGTTACGCAACGCAGGCACTTCACGCCCAGGATAGGTAAAGGTAACTTCACGGAATTCGACATCACCTTTAGCACGTTCAATAACGCGTTTGCCTTCATCTTTTTCCTGTTCAGTATCCAGAATAGAGAACAGAGTCTGGCAAGCTGCCATGCCGCGCTGGAACTGAGCATTGACGTTAGTCAGTGATTTCAGTGGGCGCATCAGGGCAATCATTGAAGAAAACACAACGGTAATGGTACCGGCAGTCAATGTTTCCATCACACTTGGGAAGCTTGCAGCGTAGATAACAAAAGCCAGAGCCAAAGAAGCAATCAACTGAATGATAGGATCAGAGATAGACGAAGCAGAAACCAGTTTCATACCCTGGCGACGCATACGGTTGCTGACTTTGTTGAAACGCTCAGTTTCTACTTCCTGACCACCAAAGATCAGTACTTCTTTGTGTCCCTTCAGCATTTGTTCAGCGCTGGTCGTCACTTGCCCCATGGTGTTTTGCATGTTTTTGCTGATGTTACGGAAGCGTTTAGAAACCATGCGAATAGCAAAGGAAACTATCGGAGCCAGTACAATCAGAATCAGCGAAAGCTGCCAGCTATACCAGAACATCAACACGAACAGGCCAATGATAGAAGCACCTTCACGTACGACGGTTATCAATGCGCTGGAAGATGACGAGGCAACTTGTTCAGAATCATAAGTAATTCGTGAGAGCAGCGTACCTGTAGATTGCTGATCAAAGAATGAAACCGGCATCCCCATCATATGGCTGAACAGACGACGGCGCATATTCATTACGACCTGGCCTGAAACCCAGGAGATACAGTAGCTAGAAACATAGCTAGTCACACCACGCAGCACCATTAGTGCGATAACAACTAGCGGCATCCACAGCAGCACGGATTTATCCGTTTTTCCAAAACCATCATCCAGTAACGGTTTAAGCAAAGACAGCATATAGGTATCACTGGCAGCGTTAAGGATTAACGCAATACCAGCCACAATCAGACCAGGCTTGAAAGGAGCGATCATCGGCCAAAGACGGCGGAAGGTCTGCCATGTGGAAAGATCTTTATCGTTATGCATTCAGTAAACCAGCATTAGATGAAATAGCCGCATATTCTACCCATTATCCCGAGATACACCAAACCACTGATGATACCAACGGGGTGAAATTTGAGCTCTGAAGCTATTGATTTGCCATTTATCACTATTTATCTCGATAGTGAGTTGGCCTGATTGCGCCGTGTCATACCAAATGTAGCCCAACGACTTGTAGCGCTGAACAATTTTCCCTGAGGGTAAATGCCATGCGTTATAGCGCGATGCTGATGCCAGCGCAGCACTTCCAGAAACCGCGCGTAACAGCGGTAGCCCAGAAGATGTACGGCTTCCGTGATGAGGTACCTGAATAATATCAGCATGTAAGATACCCCATCGCCTCTTCAGCATAGCCAACTCTGCTTCAGCTTCCACATCACCGGTTAATAAAATGCGAAAATGCCCGTCACTGACCATCACAACACATGAGCCATTATTGCCTGTCATTACAGGCTGCGCTGGTGGCCAAAGGACCTGAAATAGCAATCCTTGCCACTGCCATTGCTCCCCTTGAAAACAAGGATGATGTCCTGCCCATCGCAAAGGACTACGAATGTACAAATTTGGCCACTCACGCTGCAAACTAAGTAAACCACCGCGATGGTCAAGGTGTTCATGGCTAATCAGTACCTGCTCAAGAGACAAATGATGCCAGCGTAACCAGGGAATAATGACTTGCTGAGCCGCATCGCCACTCGGCCAGGCATTTCCGGTATCGTATAAAAAGACTTTGCCTTGCCGAATAATAGCCATTGCCAGTCCGTGTCCGACGTCCAACATCGTGATTTGCCATGAGTCGTCTTTTTTCCCCGCCAGTATTCCAGGGGTAAGCACTGACAGCATCAGAACAATTATCGAGATATACGAACTACGCCACAGCGCAAGTCGATAGATAATGACGGCTAACCAACCACCTAAACTAAGAGTCTGGAAACGTTTATCGACGTCTAACCAACCGTCAGGTAACAGCGACAACGCAGTAAAAAGCAGCCCCAGCATTTGATCCACTAGCCACCACAAATGTTCTCCTAACCATGGAACACCAGTTAGCACTAACCCTGCTAGTAATAAGGGCACGACTGCAAATGAAATCAGTGGAACCGCCACTAAGTTCGCTAGTAGCGCACTGAGGCTGATGCCGTGGAAGATAAAAATCTGTATTGGCATCAGTAAAAGCATGATGCCAATTTGTAGATGCAATAGCTCTAAGGGGTAGCGATAGTACCATTTGGTAGATACCATACCTTCTGGAAGTGGCACCCATTGGTACCAAAAAATGAGTGCCGCTACCGCCAATGCCGATAGCCAAAAACTGTCTGACAAAACGGTCAGTGGATCATAAATCAGAATGCCTGCAATGCAGCAAAGCCAGACTTCCCACCCCGACCAAGACCTACCTTGCAGACGAAGCAGCAGCCAGATCACTACCCCGATTAATGCCCTCACAGCCGGAGGATTTCCCCCCGCGAGCCAGGTATAAATTCCTGCGGCGAGAACACTGGCGAGTAACGGCATTCTGAAGTGAATTCGGTGTGGAGGAAAACTCAGCTGTACCAAGCGAGCGATTAACCAACCAACCATCGCTGCAAGTGAAATGTGCATGCCGGATATTGCCATCAGGTGTGCAGTCCCACTCTGCCGCAATAAGTTTTTTTGTTCGTCACTCACTCCCGCACGTTCCCCAAAGGCCAATGCCAGAATGACGCCTTGATAAGGTAACGATTGGGTCGCATTTTCCACAGCAGAAAGCCACTGAGCACGAAAACTACACTGCTCAGTCATTCGATGAGACTCAATAATGCGGGCGCTTAAGGGCTGATGCTGCGCAAGAGCATAACGTTGGCTATCAAAACCGCCTTCGTTGAGCTGACCATGTACTGGCCGTAGACGCACTTTCATGCGCCATCTTTGCCCTGCACAAATACTATCTGATAAGTAACTGCCTTGAACCCTGATACCTACAGGCGGGAAAATTGTTCTTCCCTCTACCGAAATTATCTGCAGTTCATGATTTTGCCTACCATCACTACGGCCAATCACTGCTTCGATAGCAACTGGTTTGCTCGCCCATGCTTCAAAAGGTGTCAGACTTTCCCTGGCAGAAAATAGTGCCCAGCAAAAACAGAGCAAGCTTAAAGCAACATAACGCATGAATCGGCAAGGAGCTGCAGCAATACACAATGCAGCAACAAATAGTGCTGAAATAACCGGCAACTGTGGGATAGCAGGCAACCACATCAACGGTATAATGCCAATAATTACGCAAAAGCAGAGCCCAATTAGGTTCTTCACAGCCACCTCCGTGTTACAGGCAGTCTGAGTTATCTAATTGCTTGCGTCAGTCATGATTTATCGGCAATACGAGAAGGGTTCCAGGCATTTAGTGGGAATGTTAGGACCTGCTTCACGGTTTTGCGGGCTGGCTCTAAAAAAAGGATTTTAGACATAAAAAATGGCACCCGAGGGTGCCATTCTTGAGGAGTAAATCCGAAGATTTAATTACCATAAATGTTGGCGCGGTCACGCAACTCTTTACCTGGTTTAAAGTGAGGAACGTATTTACCTTCCAGATCAACTTTATCGCCAGTTTTTGGGTTACGTCCGGTGCGAGGCGCGCGATAGTGTAAGGAAAAACTGCCGAAACCCCGGATTTCAATACGCTCACCTTGGGCGAGAGTAGAGGCCATATGCTCCAACATCTCTTTTACTGCATCTTCTACAGCTTTCGCTGGAATGTGAGATTGCTGGGTTGCAAGTCTTTCTATCAATTCTGACTTGGTCATGATTCCTCCGGTTTCCTTTCAGGAAAATTAACTTACAGCTATCAATCGAACAAGGGCGGCCGTAGCCGCCCTGATTTAGTGCTCGGGCGATTACTCGCCTTTAGCTGCTTTAAATGCTTCAGCCATAGCGTTAGAGAAGTTCGGTGCATCTTCCTGTTTGTTGTTAACAGTAGCGATTGCATCTTTCTCGTCAGCTTCGTCTTTAGCACGAACAGACAGGCTTACAACACGGTTTTTACGGTCAACGCCAGTGAATTTAGCTTCAACGTCGTCGCCTACGCTCAGAACCAGAGTTGCATCTTCAACGCGGTCACGGGAAGCTTCAGAAGCACGCAGGTAGCCTTCTACGCCATCTGCTAATTCAACTGTAGCACCTTTCGCGTCAACTGCTGTTACTTTACCAGTAACGATAGTACCTTTCTTGTTCAGTGCAACGTAGTTGTTGAACGGATCTTCTGCGAGTTGTTTAACACCCAGGGAGATACGCTCACGTTCTGCGTCAACTTGCAGAACCACAGCCGCGATTTCGTCGCCTTTCTTGTATTCACGAACTGCTTCTTCGCCTGTAACGTTCCAGGAGATATCAGACAGGTGAACCAGGCCGTCGATGCCACCGTCCAGGCCGATGAAGATACCAAAGTCAGTGATAGACTTGATTTTACCTTCAACGCGGTCGCCTTTGTTGTGGGTCTCAGCGAACAGCTGCCATGGGTTAGATTTGCACTGCTTCAGACCCAGGGAGATACGACGACGTTCTTCGTCGATATCCAGAACCATAACTTCCACTACATCACCAACGTTAACAACTTTGGATGGGTGGATGTTTTTGTTGGTCCAATCCATTTCGGAAACGTGAACCAAACCTTCAACGCCTTCTTCGATTTCTACGAAGCAGCCGTAATCAGTCAGGTTAGTCACGCGACCAGTCAGTTTGGTACCTTCTGGATAACGCTTAGCGATAGCGACCCATGGATCTTCGCCCAGTTGTTTCAGACCCAGAGACACACGAGTACGCTCACGGTCGAACTTCAGTACTTTAACGGTAATTTCATCGCCAACATTCACGATTTCGCTTGGATGCTTAACGCGTTTCCATGCCATATCAGTGATGTGCAACAGGCCGTCAACGCCGCCCAGATCAACGAATGCACCGTAGTCAGTAAGGTTCTTAACGATACCTTTAACTTCCATGCCTTCTTGCAGGTTTTCCAGCAGTTGATCACGTTCTGCGCTGTTTTCGGATTCAATAACTGCACGACGAGAAACAACAACGTTGTTACGCTTCTGGTCCAGCTTGATGACTTTAAACTCAAGCTCTTTGCCTTCCAGGTGCAGAGTGTCACGTACCGGACGAACATCAACCAGGGAACCTGGCAGGAACGCACGAATACCGTTCAGCTCTACAGTGAAGCCACCCTTAACTTTGCCGTTGATGATACCGACCACAGTTTCAGCTTCTTCGTAAGCTTTTTCCAGCGTGATCCAAGCTTCGTGACGCTTAGCTTTTTCACGGGACAGCAGAGTTTCGCCAAAGCCATCTTCAACAGCGTCCAGAGCAACATCAACTTCGTCACCAACCTGGATTTCCAGTTCGCCAGCAGCATTTTTGAACTGCTCGATAGGAATTGCAGACTCAGATTTCAGACCAGCGTCAACCAGAACGATATCTTTGTCGATAGCAACTACTACGCCACGAACGATGGAACCCGGACGGGTTTCGATTGTTTTCAGGGATTCTTCAAAGAGTTGAGCGAAAGATTCAGTCATGTTGTTAATCTTCAAGGTTCTTTTGTTTAACGTCCATTTAGCATCCCGCCGAATGGGGTTGTTTGACATACCCCGCCATTGGCTCCATGCCGACAGGGTTTAGGTTACAGGGGTAAAAAACTACCCGATATGTCAGGATACCACTATGGCAATATCATGACAAATATGACAAAACACACACCAGCACAATATTTACTACTGTGCTGGTGTTAAAATTTTCTGCGCATAAGTCAGCGCTTGTTTGATGACTTCATCAATGGACATGCTGGTTGAGTCCAGCACCAACGCATCTGCGGCTGGCACTAACGGTGCTACTGCACGGTTACGGTCTCTGTCATCACGTTCTTTTATTTCTGCCAAAAGGCGCTCAAAGTTAACACTAAAGCCCTTTTCCTGCAACTGTAGCATACGCCTGTGAGCACGCTCTTCCGAAGAAGCATCGAGGAATATTTTTACCGGTGCATCAGGGAAAACGACAGTCCCCATATCACGCCCATCAGCAATCAGTCCTGGTGCTTCTCTGAACGCACGTTGGCGGCGTAATAACGCTTCACGCACTCGAGGGAAAGCAGCGGCTTGAGAGGCTGCATTAGCAACTTCCTGAGTACGGATTTCGGCGCTGACATCTTCCCCTTCGAGGATAACTTCCAGGTTGCCATTGTTAGCTACAAAGCGCACATCGAGGTGTGCGGCCAACGGAACCAATGCGTCCTCAGAGGTGACATCAACCTGGTGATGCAAGGCTGCCAATGCCAAAACTCGGTAAATTGCTCCAGAATCAAGCAGATGCCATTGCAAAGCTTCCGCCATGGCTTTACACAGCGTGCCTTTACCTGCGCCGCTTGGGCCATCAATCGTTATTACCGGGGCGGGTGCCGTCATCGTACTCTCCTTTCGCTGGAATTGCGGACCTAAAATATCAACGCCGAATATTATACGCCGCCAGAATCCTGACCGTTATCTTTCCTGCCAATTATCGTTGTTAATCAGGCTGAGTGTAGAAGAATTGCGCAACTTAGGTGCAAGCAGGCAGAAAGTCAGGTCGAAGAGTGTGAAATAGAGTTATTTTTTGGCTGCTGCGATACGGTCACAAATATGTTGTACATGTTCAGCTGAAACCGGGTGCAATAAGAACAGAGGTACGAAAACGGAATTTCATCAGGGAAGTATTTGTTACAGGAAATCGCTCCGGAGCATAGTGCCACCGGAGCAAGTTTTCACGTATTAAGCGAGCGTACTAATACGTGCCAGTTGTTCAAAATAGTCAGGGAAAGTTTTCGCGGTACATTTAGGATCAAGGATTGTGACTGGAGTGTCTGACAACGCCACAAGCGAGAAGCACATCGCCATACGGTGATCATTATAGGTACCAATTTCAGCGGCTTGTAGCTGTGCGGGTGGCGTTACAGTGATGTAATCTTCCCCTTCTTTCACAACTGCACCCACTTTACGCAACTCAGTAGCCATTGCGCTGAGGCGGTCAGTTTCCTTCACACGCCAATTGTAAATATTGCGCAGTGTGGTTGTACCTTTAGCAAACAAGGCTGCTGTAGCGATAGTCATCGCCGCATCTGGGATATGGTTCATGTCCATATCAATGGCGTTCAGTTCACCACGCTGGCATGAGATAAAATCATCACCCCAGGTGATTTTTGCACCCATTTTTTCTAGCACGTCAGCAAAACGAATATCACCCTGCACGCTGTTGCGACCAATACCGGTCACTTTCACCGTGCCGCCTTTGATTGCGCCAGCCGCCAGGAAATAAGATGCTGAAGACGCATCACCCTCCACCAGATAAGCTCCTGGTGAAACGTATTGCTTACCGCCACGAATAACAAAACTGCGGTAGTCGCGGTTTTCCACTTCCACACCAAAAGTTTTCATCAGGTGCAATGTGATGTCGATATACGGTTTCGATACCAGCTCACCTTTAATGGTGATTTCGGTGTCAGTTGCAGCCAACGGAGCTGTCATTAAAAGTGCTGTCAGGAACTGACTGGAAACGCTGCCATCAACAGAAACCTGACCGCCGCTAAAGCCACCACGTAAACGCAATGGTGGATAATTTTCCTGTTCCAGATAATCAATCTGAGCCCCACCCTGACGTAAAGCATCAACCAAATGGCCGATTGGGCGTTCTTTCATCCGTGGTTCGCCGGTCAGCACAATGTTATTGCTTCCCAGGCACAATGCCGCTGCCAGTGGGCGCATTGCAGTACCCGCATTACCTAAAAAAAGTTCCAGTTCACCTGCAGCTTGCAGTGAACCACCCATGCCAGTGACTTCACAACGCGTACGATCAGCAGAAAGCGTATAGCTAACCCCCAACGCTGTGAGTGCGTTAAGCATATGACGCACATCGTCGCTATCGAGCAAATTAGTCAGCTCAGTAGTGCCCGAAGCCAGTGCTGCAAGCAGCAGAGCACGGTTAGAAACACTTTTTGAACCAGGAAGATTAATCGTGCCGTCGACCAGTGCGATGGGTTGTAACGTCAGGGATTCCAGCATGGGGAAAATACTCTCAACTCAAACAGAATAAAAACCCCGCGAAACATGCGCGGGGAGAATAACAACGAGCAACGATTAACCGTGGCGACGTTCGAATTCGACCATAAAGTCGGTTAAGGTTTTTACGCCTTCAAGTGGCATCGCATTATAAATAGATGCACGCATTCCGCCCACGACACGGTGGCCTTTCAAGGCATGTAGACCGGCAGCAAACGACTCTTCCAGGAACACTTTATCTAGCGCGCTATCCGCCAACTGGAATGGTACGTTCATGCGTGAACGACTAGCCGAGGCGACATCGTTGCGATAGAAGTCACTTTTATCGATAACACCGTATAACAGTTCAGCTTTCGCCCGGTTAATTTTATCCATTACTTCCACGCCACCTTGTTCTTTCAGCCATTTAAAGACCAGGCCTGAAAGATACCAGGCGAACGTTGGTGGGGTGTTGAACATGGAATCGTTATCGTTAAGCACGGTGTAGTCAAGAATTGATGGGCACGCTTTATGCGCTTTACCAAGCAAATCTTCACGCACAATCACCAGTGTCAAACCAGCCGGTCCGATGTTTTTCTGCGCGCCTGCGTAAATCACGCCAAAACGGTTAACATCCAGCGGGTGCGACAAAATAGAAGATGAGTAATCAGCAACGACGACTTTATCGCCGAAGTCAGGCGTTTCATGGATTGCGATGCCATCAATGGTTTCATTCGGGCAATAATGCAAGTAGGCACTGTTTTCAGAAACTTGCCATTCGCTCATCGGTTTGATGGCGCGCAGGCCGTCGATTGTCACTTTGGCATCGATAACATTTGGGGTGCAGTATTTATGCGCTTCTTTTACTGCACTACTTGCCCAGTAGCCACCATCAACATAATCAGCCGTCGTTTTGTCACCCAGCAGGTTTAAGGGTACACCAGCGAATTGACCGCGACCGCCACCATGGCAGAACAAAACTTTGTAGTTCGAGGGGATTTGCAGCAGATCGCGAAAATCTTTTTCAGCTTCTTCAGCTACCTGAATAAATTCTTTACCACGGTGGCTAATCTCCATTACGGAGGTGCCTAAACCTTGCCAGTCGCAGAGTTCACTTTGCGCACGACGAAGCACGTCAGCCGGTAGCATCGCCGGGCCGGAACTAAAATTGTATACCTGAGTCATTTCCCCTCACCACGCTTAGAGCAATAAGTTTTATCACGATATCGGTTTTATCATTCAGATGCTGAGGCTGCAACGGTTAATCAGGCATGCCGGGGGAATGTGCGCAAAATCACACAACAGAATCAACTGGTCGCTGAAATAAACACCCGATAAACCTCCGTCAGGTCACTCGTGTGGCGGCACTGGCTTTGACCCAGTATTTGTGAGCACAACGCGGGCAAGGTGATTCATCGTAAGCGTTGAACGTCACCACTTCACTACAACGAATGCAGGCATATGCGGCATCTTCCGGCACTTTAATAAATCGCTCGCAACAAGCTTCAGGCAAAATAGGCAACCCTGGCTTGACGAGTTTATCCGGGAAGAAATAAACACTAATTTGACCGTTGGTTTCCAGTATCGCCAGACGGACTTGCCCTAGATGCTCCACACCCAGCAAGCGCAACTCCATAAAAAACTCAAATTCTGTCATGTTCTGAGCTTTCATCTTTTCCCAAGAAAACTCCCCTTCTTCTATGATGACCGACGGTTTTCCTTCAAACAAATTTTCAAGTTTTTCACTGTGGCTCATTAGCCACATTACCAGGCGGTAAAGCAGCCCCAGCGTGACGAAAACAATCAAAACCGGCAACATGGGAACGTCATGATAAAACGCCACATCCCCTGCCGCCGACCCAAGAGTCAAGATTATTAAGACTTCAAATAGCGACATCTGCCGTACGCCACGCCGCCCAGTTATCTTTAAAAACAAGAACACCAATATAAAGGTATAAAGACTGCGAAAAGCCACTTCCCAGAGAAAATCTAGCGGGACGTCGTTTAATGCCATTCTCTGGAGATCAAAGCTTTTCATTTTTACCGCCATTACAGTGAGTTACTGACAGTAAGCATAGCCTGTTATGCTAATGCCGCCTGCTTGCTGCTGACGATGGCGTCAGTATGCTAAAACCCGTATCATTGCGCGCTTTGCGTACGACAAAAGTGAAATCTCATGACTCAAACCTTTATTCCTGGCAAAGATGCCGCTCTGGAAGATTCCATCGCTCGCTTCCAGACCAAGCTCACTGATCTTGGCTTTAATATTGAAGAAGCCTCCTGGTTAAACCCGGTTCCTAACGTCTGGTCAGTGCATATTCGTGATAAAGACAGCGCACTGTGCTTTACCAATGGTAAAGGCGCGACTAAAAAAGCAGCGTTAGCTTCAGCTCTGGGTGAATATTTCGAACGTCTGTCGACTAACTATTTCTTTGCTGATTTCTGGTTGGGCAAAACCATCGCCAATGGCCCGTTTGTGCATTATCCGAACGAGAAATGGTTCCCAATTCCAGAAGATGAGCAACTGCCGGAAGGCATTCTCGACGATCGCCTTCGCGCGTTTTACGATCCTGAGAACGAAGTTACTGCGGGTATGCTTATCGACCTGCAATCCGGTAATGAAGAACGCGGTATCTGCGCTCTGCCATTTACCCGCCAGTCCGATCAAAAAACCGTTTATATTCCGATGAACATCATCGGTAACCTGTATGTTTCAAACGGGATGTCTGCGGGGAACACTGCAAACGAAGCTCGCGTACAGGCGCTTTCAGAAGTTTTCGAACGCCATATTAAGAATCGTATTATCGCCGAAAGCATCAGCCTGCCAGAAATCCCACAAGAAGTTCTGGCTCGCTATCCAGGCGTAGTTGAGTCAATTGCAACCCTGGAAGCTGAAGGTTTCCCAATCTTCGCATACGACGGTTCATTAGGCGGCAAATATCCGGTTATCTGCGTGGTATTGTTCAACCCGGCAAACGGCACCTGTTTTGCGTCGTTCGGTGCTCACCCTGATTTTGGTGTAGCGCTGGAACGTACTGTGACAGAACTACTTCAGGGTCGTGGTCTGAAAGATTTGGATGTGTTCACCCCGCCAACGTTTGACGACGAAGAAGTTGCCGAGCATGCAAACCTCGAAACTCACTTCATTGACTCAAGCGGTCTGATTTCCTGGGATATGTTTAAGCAAGATGCCGACTATCCTTTTGTTGACTGGACCTTCTCTGGCACCACTGAAGAAGAGTTCGCCACATTAATGGCAATCTTTGATGCAGAAGATCAAGAAGTCTACATCGCGGATTACCAGCACCTGGACGTTTACGCTTGCCGTATCATCGTTCCTGGCATGTCTGATATTTATCCTGCGGAAGACCTGCTGCTCGCTAACAACAATATGGGCTATCACCTGCGCGACACCATTCTGGCTCTGCCAGGAAGCGAGTGGGAGAAGCAAGATTATCTGAACCTGATTTCTCTGCTAGATGAAGAAGGCCATGATGATTTCACCCGCGTACGCGAACTGTTAGGCCTGGCAACAGGTAAAGACAATGGTTGGTACACGCTGCGTATCGGTGAATTGAAGGCAATGCTGGCATTGGCTGGCGGCGATACCGAACAGGCACTTATCTGGACTGAATGGACGATGGAGTTTAACGCGTCTATCTTCAGCGCCGAGCGTGCTAACTATTACCGTTGCCTGCAAACGTTGCTGTTACTGGCAATGGAAGAAGAACGCCAACCGTTGCAGTATCTGAATGCCTTCGTTCGTATGTATGGCGCAGAAACGGTAGAAGCGGCAAGTGCAGCTCTAAGTGGTGAGGCACCGTTTTATGGTTTGCAAGCTGTCGACGGTGATTTGAAAGCCTTCCCAGCCCACCAGGCACTGTTAGCTGCTTACGAAAAATTGCAACGCGCAAAAGCGGCTTTCTGGAAATAAAGCAACAAAACTAAACTCAAAGGTGCGTAAACCATAATGTTTACGCTATATTACGGGGCGATTTTTATTGCCCCGTAATTTTATTGGCAGTGTAATAATTTCACTTGTAACTCAATAGTTAAATATTGGTGAAATATTATTATTTTAAGCTACAAATAATGTTGCCAAATTATTGAAATACTCCATTCTAATTAACCCATCACAGGAGCGATGAGGCTAAATATCAAATTACATTATAAAATTTAAACTTTATTTTTATCATGAAAATCAACAATTTAAGCTGAAAAACAGCTAAACACCTGCTTTTTTCAGGCCTATAAGCTTGGCGAGATATGATCCATATCAAATTTTACTCTATAATGCTTTGTTAGTATCTCGTCGCCGAATTAAATAAGAGAGAGTTAGTGTGAAAGCTGACAACCCTTTTGATCTATTGCTTCCAGCAGCTATGGCGAAAGTCGCCGAAGATGCTGGCGTCTATAAAGCAACAAAACACCCGCTGACCACGTTTTATTTAGCGATCACTGCGGGGATGTTCATCTCGATTGCCTTTGTCTTTTACATCACTGCCACCACAGGCACTGCAACCATTCCATTTGGTATTGCAAAGCTAATTGGCGGTACTTGCTTCTCCTTAGGACTCATCCTGTGTGTCATCTGCGGCGCCGACCTTTTCACCTCTACGGTGTTGATTGTTGTTGCTAAAGCGAGTGGCCGTATCACCTGGGGTCAGCTAGCCAAGAACTGGGTTAACGTTTATATCGGTAACCTGTGTGGTGCTCTGATGTTTGTGGTGCTGATTTGGTTGTCAGGTATGTATATGACAGCGAACGGTGCGTGGGGTCTGAATGTGCTACAAACTGCAGACCATAAAATGCATCACACCTTTATTGAAGCTGTGTGCCTCGGTATTTTGGCTAACCTGATGGTCTGTCTGGCTGTCTGGATGAGCTACTCAGGTCGCAGTTTGATGGACAAGATGTTTGCTATGATCCTTCCGGTCGCCATGTTTGTTGCTTGTGGTTTTGAGCACAGTATCGCAAACATGTTCATGATCCCTATGGGTATCGTAGTGCGCAACTTTGCAAGCCCGGAATTCTGGACCGCTGTAGGGTCTTCTCCGGACAATTTCTCTCACCTAACCGTGTTGAATTTCATCACCGATAACCTGATCCCTGTAACTATCGGGAACATCATTGGTGGCGGTTTACTGGTTGGGTTGACGTACTGGGTAATTTATCTGCGCGGTGGCGACAAGCACTAAGTGCCGTCCATCACGCAGGGAATAAGAAATCCACATTAGAAGGTAGGTGTTAAATGTCCGAACTTAATGAAAAGTTAGCCGCAGCCTGGGAAGGTTTTACTAAAGGTGACTGGCAGAATGAAGTCAACGTGCGTGACTTTATTCAGAAAAACTACACCCCTTACGAGGGTGATGAGTCCTTCCTGGCAGGTGCGACTGACGCAACTACCGAGCTGTGGGACAAAGTTATGGAAGGCGTTAAACAGGAAAACCGCACCCACGCGCCTGTTGACTTTGATACCGACCTTGCTTCAACCATCACTTCTCATGATGCTGGTTACATCAACAAGTCCCTCGAAACTATCGTTGGCCTGCAGACTGATGCTCCACTGAAACGTGCAATTATTCCGTTTGGTGGCATCAAAATGGTTGAAGGCTCTTGCAAAGTATACGGTCGTGAACTTGACCCAATGCTTAAGAAGATCTTCACCGAATACCGTAAAACCCATAACCAGGGTGTGTTTGACGTTTATACCAAAGACATTCTGAACTGCCGTAAATCAGGCGTAATCACCGGTCTGCCGGATGCTTACGGCCGTGGTCGTATCATCGGTGACTACCGTCGCGTTGCGCTGTACGGCATCGACTTCCTGATGAAAGACAAATTTGCTCAGTTCAACTCTCTGCAGTCCAAACTGGAAAACGGCGAAGATCTGGAAGCAACTATTCGTCTGCGTGAGGAAATCTCAGAGCAACACCGTGCTCTGGGTCAGATCAAAGAAATGGCTGCTAAATATGGCTGCGATATCTCTGGTCCTGCTAAAAACGCTCAAGAAGCAATTCAGTGGACTTACTTCGGCTACCTGGCTGCGGTTAAATCTCAGAACGGCGCTGCAATGTCCTTCGGTCGTGTTTCCACCTTCCTGGATGCATTCATCGAACGTGACCTGAAAGCTGGCAAAATCACTGAGCTTGAAGCACAGGAAATGATTGACCATCTGGTCATGAAACTGCGTATGGTTCGCTTCCTGCGTACCCCTGAGTATGATGAGCTGTTCTCTGGTGACCCAATCTGGGCTACAGAATCTATCGCCGGTATGGGTGTAGATGGCCGTACTCTGGTTACCAAATCAAGTTTCCGCTTCCTGAACACCCTGTACACCATGGGGCCGTCTCCAGAGCCGAACATCACTATTCTGTGGTCTGAAAAACTGCCACTGAACTTCAAGAAATTTGCTGCTAAAGTCTCCATCGATACTTCTTCTCTGCAATACGAGAACGATGACCTGATGCGCCCTGACTTCAACAACGACGACTACGCGATTGCTTGCTGCGTAAGCCCAATGATTGTTGGTAAGCAAATGCAGTTCTTCGGTGCTCGTGCAAACCTTGCGAAAACCATGCTGTATGCAATCAACGGCGGCGTTGATGAAAAACTGAAGATCCAGATCGGTCCTAAAGAAGCGCCAATCATGGCTGACGTTCTGGACTACGACAACGTTCTTGACCGTCTTGATCACTTCATGGATTGGCTGGCTAAACAGTACGTCACTGCGCTGAACATCATTCACTACATGCATGATAAGTACAGCTACGAAGCGGCTCTGATGGCTCTGCATGACCGTGATGTTGTTCGCACCATGGCTTGTGGTATCGCGGGTCTGTCTGTTGCTGCTGACTCCCTGTCTGCAATCAAATACGCGAAAGTTAAACCAATTCGTGATGAAGACGGCCTGGCTGTTGACTTCGAAATCGAAGGCGAATATCCACAGTTCGGTAACAACGATTCTCGTGTAGATGACATCGCTGTTGACCTGGTAGAACGTTTCATGAAGAAAATTCAGAAACTGACTACTTACCGTAACGCTATCCCGACTCAGTCTGTTCTGACCATCACCTCTAACGTGGTTTATGGTAAGAAAACGGGTAACACCCCAGACGGTCGTCGTGCAGGCGCTCCATTCGGTCCAGGTGCTAACCCAATGCACGGTCGTGATCAGAAAGGTGCTGTTGCCTCTCTGACTTCCGTTGCTAAACTGCCGTTTGCTTACGCTAAAGATGGTATCTCTTATACCTTCTCTATCGTTCCTAACGCACTGGGTAAAGACGACGAAGTTCGTAAAACTAACCTCGCAGGTCTGATGGATGGTTACTTCCACCACGAAGCGTCCATCGAAGGTGGTCAACACCTGAACGTGAACGTGATGAACCGTGAAATGCTGCTGGATGCGATGGAAAACCCTGAGAAATATCCTCAGTTGACCATTCGTGTTTCTGGTTACGCTGTACGTTTTAACTCCCTGACTAAAGAACAACAGCAGGACGTTATTACCCGTACCTTCACTCAAACCATGTAATTCACGGTTTGTCTGAAAAGGCGTAGAATAAAGGCTCCACTCCGGTGGGGCCTTTTCTTATGTCAGAACCGGTTTTGCAAGATAACTGCTACGTTTAAACTATCTTGCAAAATTGATTCGACGCGGCAAGACTTTATTCGACCGCGCTCAACCTGGTTCTTGCTTTAAAAGCATGGACCAATACTGGAGAGAACACCGCAATGTCAGTAATTGGCCGAATTCATTCCTTTGAATCCTGCGGTACCGTGGATGGTCCCGGTATTCGTTTTATTACCTTTTTCCAGGGCTGCCTGATGCGCTGCCTGTATTGCCACAACCGTGATACATGGGATACACACGGCGGCAAAGAAATCACTGTTGAAGAGCTGATGAAAGAAGTGGTGACCTATCGCCACTTTATGAATGCATCAGGTGGCGGTGTAACTGCATCGGGTGGCGAAGCTATTCTGCAAGCCGAATTTGTACGTGACTGGTTCCGCGCTTGTCGCAAAGAAGGTATTCATACCTGTCTGGATACCAACGGTTTTGTACGCCGTTACGATCCGGTAATTGATGAATTACTGGAAGTTACCGATCTGGTGATGCTGGACTTAAAACAGATGAACGATGAAATTCACCAGAATCTGGTAGGTGTTTCTAACCATCGTACGCTGGAATTTGCACGCTACCTTTCTGATAAAAACATTAACGTCTGGATCCGTTACGTTGTCGTGCCTGGTTGGTCTGACGATGACGACTCCGCGCATCGCCTTGGCGAATTCACGCGTGATATGGGCAACGTCGAGAAGATTGAGCTATTGCCTTACCACGAGTTGGGTAAGCACAAGTGGGTGGCGATGGGCGAAGAGTACAAACTTGACGGCGTACATCCGCCGAAGAAAGAGACCATGGAACGCGTAAAAGGCATTCTGGAGCAGTATGGTCACAAGGTGATGTACTAGAAAAAAGGCCCTCGCGAGGGCCTTTTTTTATCAGGCGTGAGCAACTGGGGTTGTATGATGCCCTGCTTTGCGCAGTAACATCAGCAAATAAACAAATGCCACACCAGCTATCATGACAAACAGCAAATTGTCCGAGTAACTTTGCATTAGCATCGAAGTAAACGTCGGGCCAAGTAAACTACCCAGCGTGTAACTCAACAGTAATGCCTGATTCATCGCTACTAATTGGTGATGTTCAACTTTTTCGCAGGCCCAGGCCATTGCCACCGGGTAAAGCGTAAAACCTGCAGCCCCAAGTACAAACAAAGCTGGCCCCATCGCTGCATTGCTCAGCATCGCCATGCAGCCCAAAATGACGGTAAATACCTGAACACGCAGTACTAATAAACGACCAAAACGATCGGCCAGACGCCCTATCGGCCACTGCCCAATAATTCCGGCGCTAACCATCACTGCCATCCAAAAACCAATACCGGCATCACTGACACCCTGATGGTTTAAATACAGTGGCATTAACCCGTACAAAGAACCAAGAACAATCCCTGAAATGACGCAACCATTCACCCCCAGGCGGGCATGGCGCAGGCGTAGCATCGGCCAGATAGCCGTAGCTTCCTGGCTTTCGCTGCGGTCGTTCACTATACGAGTGAACAGCAAAGGAAGGATTGCCGTGAGTATAAGTGCAGTTACCCAAGGCAGAACGCTGGCTAAATCCGTTGGCATTTTGCTTATCATCAGTTGGCCCAGTACAGTGCCAACGTAATAAACCATCATGTATGCCGCCAGCAGGCGCCCACGGTTACGTGAAGTCCCGCTGCACATCAATGCACTTTCAACTACCACCCAAATCATCGCGCAACCAATACCCGCAATGAAACGCCACATCATCCAGCTCCAGAAGCCAACCATCAACCCCAGACCTACACAACCTATGGCAAAAATCAGAGAAGCAAGATAATAGCTACGGTTAAATCCCTGGCGCTTAATGAGCCAGCCAGTTATCAGTGTGCCCAACAAGTTTCCGGTAAAATACGACGAGCCGACCATTCCGACTTGCCAGGTTGGAAGTTGTTCGTGAGCTAACCAAAGTGGAACCAGGGTGTTCAAAACCGCAATCGCCAGGGTCAAAAGCATCAGACCACAGAGCAAAAGCATCACTGGCCGGGTATAGGTGGACATGTAAAAAACCGCGAGGAAGAGAATAAATTTGTGCGCATCATGCCACTGGAAAAATGATTGTCAATCCAGCGCCAGCGAGGCCTGGCACGATTTGAACGGTGTCGATTTGAAAAACTTATTCAACTTGTGAACGAAGCGCTGAATGGAAAGGCTATCTGACTGTTTTTGATGAAATCTGGAATTATGAATCGAGCTAGATTGGATGAAAAATTTCATGGTTAGTCGGATGATATTTTCTCATCGATGACAAAAAAATGCGCCCGAAGGCGCATTTAATATAGAGCGTCTGTTAGCTGGCTATCGCCATACCCACTGTCATATGCAAACCATAGAACACACCACGCCCGATTAGCTCCCCGGCAATCACCAATACGAAGGCAAATGCCAGCACGGCAGGACTTGCCATACCACCTTTAAGCTGCGGAACAACCCAGCACACCAAAGCCGCAGCCAACACCAGCAATCGCCACGACATCAGCGCCCCATATTGCGGCACAAGAGCAGAGGCTTGTGCAATTGAACTTTGAATCGTGGCCAAATCCATACCTTGCAACAGCACAACAGCCGTACTCACAACGACCGCCAGCAGCGAAATAACAGGCAAAATACGCATTCCCCAACCTGTTACACCTGCAACACGCAGAAGCAAATAACCAAGCAGCGGCCCACCAATAAACATCGTCAGGAAGAAACTGAGCGGCGTATAAACGCTGTACCATGTCGGTACAGTATCAATTAGATAAACCTTGCACATCATCCAGACGAAAAATACGCCCAAAATCATCGTCAAGACCATCCAGATTTTACCCAGCGCCTGCGGCATTTTGCCCAGCACGGTAATCAACCACCAGAAACCACCTACTGCAAAGAATACTGAGCCACTGGCAATTTCATTACTCAGCGCCGAATCACCGATGCGATTAAGAGAGTTAAAGGCGCGCAACGGTGAACCAAGGTGAAGAACAGAGGCCATAAAGCCAATCCCCATCAGCACCCACAAAACAATCATCGCCCAGTGCACACGCTTTTGTTGCGCACGATCAGAAACACCAGTCAGCAAAGCTAGCGCCATGACGATAAAACCACCGGCTACGCACTGCCCCAAAACCGTAAAGACCATTAGCGGCCATTCATGCCATCCGTTACCCATCTCACACCTCCTTCGGGTTTGCCAGATAGCCGGTTTTATCCCCACAAGGACGGCTGTTGGCGTTCGGTTTAATAACGATATTTGGCTTCGTAAAGTGTGCTGATGGCAGCGGGGCAATAGCCGCCTGCTCACCATACTTCTTACGCAGTTCGTCAATAGGAGCCATATCCAATGCACGCAACGGGCAAGACTCCACACAAATCGGTTTCTTACCCTCAGCAATACGTGAATAGCAGCCGTCGCATTTCGTCATATGCCCTTTTTCTGCGTTGTACTGTGGCGCACCGTATGGGCAAGCCATATGGCAGTAACGACAGCCAATGCAAATATCCTCGTTTACAACGACAAAACCGTCTTCACGCTTGTGCATTGCACCGCTTGGACAAACCTTGGTACAAGCCGGATCTTCACAGTGGTTGCAGGCAATTGACAGATAATAGGCGAACACATTTTGCTGCCAGACACCGTTGTCTTCCTGCCAGTCGCCACCTGCGTATTCGTAAATGCGGCGAAAGCTGACATCCGGGCCTAAGTTTTTGTAGTCTTTACAGGCCAGCTCGCAAGTCTTGCAACCGGTGCAGCGGCTGGAATCAATGTAAAATCCGTATTGAGTTGTCATCAGCTATTCCTTACGCCTTCTCGACCTGGACGAGGTTACTATGGGATGGGTTACCTTTCGCCAGTGGCGATGGTCGCTGGGTGGTCAACACGTTAATGCTACCGGCATGGTCAACTTTATTGGCATCCGGGCTGTACCAAGCCCCTTCCCCCATCGCGACAACACCAGGAATAATGCGCGGTGTCACTTTGGCATTGATTTGGACTTCGCCACGTCCATTGAAGATACGCACCATGTCGCCGTTTTTAATTCCACGTTGTTGCGCATCAATTGGGTTGATCCACATTTCCTGACGACAAGCCGCTTTCAATACATCGACGTTACCGTAGGTTGAGTGAGTGCGCGCTTTGTAGTGGAAACCAGTCATCTGCAATGGCCATTTCTTCGCGAGCGGATCGCCATAGTTTTCGAAGCCAGCACTGTAAACCGGCAGTGGATCGATAACGTCGCCTTCATTGAGTTGCCAGGTCGCCGCAATCTCAGCCAATTGCTCAGAGTAGATTTCAATTTTTCCGGACGGTGTGGTCAGTGGATTAGCGACAGGGTCTTCGCGGAAATCTTTATAGGCTACGTGATGCCCTTCAGGATCTCGTTTTTTGAAAATACCCTGCTTGCTAAACTCTTCAAAGCTTGGAAGTTCAGGGATAGCTTCCTGAGATTGTTTATACAGATGGCGCATCCACTCTTCTTGGTTACGACCCTCGGTAAATTGCGGCTCGACACCCATGCGTTTGGCAAGCTCAGTGGTCATCTCATAAATAGTTTTGCATTCAAAGCGCGGTTTGATGGCCTGGCCGGCAAAGATCACGTACGCCATGTTGCCGCAAGATGCATCGAGGCAGAAATCCATCTGTTCGGAAGCTGTGCAGTCTGGCAGCAAAATATCAGCGTATTTGGCTGAGGACGTCATGTGGTTATCAATCACCACAATCATTTCGCATTTTTTGTCATCCTGGAGGATGTCATGGGTGCGGTTAATTTCAGAATGCTGATTGATCAAACAGTTACTGGCGTAATTCCAGACCATTTTGATCGGCACATCGAGTTTATCTTTGCCACGCACACCATCACGTGTAGCGGTCATTTCCGTGCCACGCTCGATTGCATCGGTCCACAGGAACATAGATATACTGGTCTGTACCGGGTTTTCCAGCGTAGGCATACGTACGAAAGGCAAGTCATAAGAGCCTTCACGCGCGCCACTGTTACCGCCGTGAATTCCCACATTACCGGTCAAAATAGACAGCATCGAGATGGCACGAGAAACCAATTCGCCGTTTGAATGGCGCTGCGGCCCCCAACCCTGGCTGATAAACGCTGGTTTCGCCGTAGCGATTTCGCGGGCTAGCTGTATGATGCGTTCAGCCGGAATGCCAGTGATTTGGGCAGCCCACTGTGGTGTTTTCGCCAAACCATCAGCACCCTGACCAAGAATATAAGCCTTGTAATGGCCATTAACAGGGGCACTTTTTGGCAGCGTTTTCTCGTCATAGCCGACGCAATATTTATCAAGGAATGGCTGATCAACAAGATTTTCATTGATCATCACCCATGCGAGTGCGGAGATAAGAGCAGTGTCTGTACCTGGTCGAATCGGAATCCATTCATCTTCACGCCCGGCACCGGTATCGGTGTAACGCGGGTCGATAATAATCATGCGGGCGTTAGATTTTTCGCGCGCTTGCTCGAGGTAGTAAGTCACCCCGCCACCACTCATACGTGTTTCGCCTGGGTTATTACCAAACAACACAACCAATTTGCTGTTTTCTATGTCTGATGGGCTATTACCATCCGCCCAACCGCCATATGTGTAGTTCAGACCAGCGGCAATTTGCGCGGTTGAATAGTCACCATAATGGTTCAGATAACCACCGCAGCAGTTCATTAGGCGAGCGATTAATGTAGAGCCCGGTGGCCAAGAACGGGTCATCGTGCCGCCCAATGTGCCTGTGCCGTAATTCAAGTAAATAGCTTCGTTACCATACTCTTTGATAATGCCTTTCATGCTATTGGCAATGGTGTCGAAAGCTTCATCCCAGCTAATGCGCTCAAACTTCCCTTCGCCACGAGCACCAATGCGCTTCATTGGGTATTTCAGGCGATCGGCGTTATAAACACGACGGCGCATTGAGCGGCCACGCAGACAGGCACGAACCTGATGCAGCCCTTCGTAATCATCATTACCCGTGTTATCCGTCTCAACGTATTTGATTTCGCCATCAACCACATGCATACGAAGTGGACAACGACTACCGCAGTTAACCGTGCAGGCGCTCCAGACCACTTTTTCTGCAGCGGTTACAGTGTTTTCTGGTGTTTGGGCAAAAGCCATGCGGGAAAATGGTAAAGAGAAGGCACTACTTGCAGCGGCTAAGCCACCAATTGCGGTGGTTTTGACCAGCTTACGCCGGCTGACCTCTGCTGCGAGGATCGCATTAGGGGTTTTCTCAGTCATAATGACCTACTTATTATGCTCACAGTTGGGAATAAGCTGGCAGGGGTAACGCAGACATCGAACGGCCTGCTGCTCCATTGCACAGCCAAAGAGAGAAAGGAGTGTCGAGAAAAATTAGTGTTATACAGATTGGTTTTGCCGCGTCACATCATGTAAATCATGGCAACCAAATGATAAAAATCTTGAATGAATAGTTTTAAGGATCATCACTCGCTTTCTGCGACAATAATACTTATTAATGGGTATTTGTTATTGTTTGGCGTCAATAAAGGCAGATTATCTATGGGAATGAGAATATTTTCGGCATAAAAAAAGCGCCGGAAGGCGCTTTTTAAGAGCAAGATAACATCAACACATTAGCCGATGTACTCAAGCCCTTTCATGTACGGACGCAGCACTTCAGGAACTTCGATACGACCGTCAGCTTGTTGATAGTTTTCCAATACAGCGACCAGAGTACGACCTACAGCCAAACCAGAACCGTTCAGTGTGTGCACCAGACGTGTTTTCTTATCTGACTTGCTGCGGCAACGAGCCTGTAGGCGGCGCGCCTGGAAATCCCACATGTTCGAACAAGAAGAAATTTCACGATAAGTATTCTGCGCTGGCAACCAAACCTCAAGATCGTAGGTTTTAGCAGAACCAAAGCCGATATCGCCACTGCATAGCAGCACTTTACGGTATGGAAGACCCAGCAACTGCAACACTTTCTCAGCATGACCCGTCAGTTCTTCCAGAGCATCCATGGAGTCTTCCGGACGAACGATCTGTACCATCTCAACTTTATCGAACTGATGCTGACGAATCAGACCACGGGTATCGCGACCATAGGAACCCGCTTCAGAACGGAAGCATGGGGTATGGGCAGTCATTTTCAGCGGCAGAGAGTCTTCTTCAATAATCTCGTCGCGCACCAGATTGGTCAACGGGACTTCTGCGGTCGGGATCAGCGCATAATTGCTGCTGTCCGCTTCTTCATCCAGTGGGCGAGTATGGAACAGATCAGCACCGAATTTCGGCAATTGACCCGTACCGTACAGCGTTTCATGGTTCACCAGATAAGGAACGTAGTTTTCAGTGTAACCATGCTGCTCGGTATGCAGATCCAACATGAACTGGCTCAGAGCGCGGTGCATACGAGCGATTTGCCCCTGCATCACGACAAAACGGGAACCGGTCAGTTTCACCGCAGCGGCAAAGTCCAGACCTTTGGCCATTTCACCGAGGGTTACGTGATCGCGCACTTCAAAATCGAATTTACGCGGCTCGCCCCAGCGGCTAACTTCAACGTTTTCGCTATCGTCTTTACCCAAAGGCACGCAATCATCCGGGATATTCGGCAGAGTCAGCGCAATATCACGGATTTCAGACAGCAAAGAATCAAGCTCAGCTTTCGCTGCATCCAGCTCTTCACCCAACTGGTTGACTTGCAAACGCAGCGGCTCAATGTCTTCGCCACGCGCTTTCGCCTGGCCAATGGATTTCGATCGCGAGTTACGCTCAGCTTGCAGATTTTCAGTTTTGACCTGCAACACTTTACGACGCTCTTCCAGAGAGCGCAGCGTTTCTACATCCAGCTTAAAGCCTCGGCGTGCCAGTTTTTCAGCGACTGCGTCTGGCTCTGTACGCAGCAGATTGGGATCGAGCATGCTTATCCTGTGCTTATCGAATTGAAGGAGGGAGTGCGGCTACAGCCTGCAACCGCATTGATATTCTTGCTAACCTTACCGCAACGCCTGCTTTAGCGGTAGCGTTTTGTCGGGCTATTTTGATCCTGTTCAGCAAGCCAGGCGAGCTTTTCACCAATCTTGCCTTCAAGACCTCTGTTTGTCGGCTGATAATAGCGTGTTTGTGCCATTTCCTGCGGGAAGTAGACTTCCCCGGACGCATAGGCGTTGGGTTCGTCATGAGCATAACGATACTCCTGGCCGTAACCCATTTCTTTCATCAGCTTGGTTGGTGCATTGCGTAGATGAACAGGAACATCGTAATCCGGGCGTTCGCGAGCATCCGCCATCGCCGCCTTGAACGCGGTATAAACGGCATTACTTTTTGGCGCACAAGCCAGGTAGACAATAGCCTGAGCAATTGCGCGTTCACCTTCTGCAGGGCCAACTCGAGTAAAACAATCCCACGCAGAAATAGCGACCTGCATCCCTCGCGGGTCAGCATTACCCACATCTTCGGAAGCAATCGCCAGCAAACGACGAGCTACGTAGAGTGGGTCGCCACCCGCAGTGATAATACGTGCATACCAATACAGCGCTGCATCCGGCGAGGAGCCGCGCACCGATTTATGTAATGCAGAAATCAAATCGTAGAAACGGTCACCTTTATTATCAAAGCGCGCACTGCGTTCCCCTGCGATCTCAGTCAGCAGCGCAATTTGTAATTCACGTTTGCCATTCGCATTGGTTTCAGCCATATCGGCCATCATTTCCAATGTATTGAGCGCACGCCGCGCATCACCGTTTACCAGCTCCGCAATCGCCCGGCGAGTATCTTCCGGCAGAACAATATTTTGGCCGCCGTAACCACGAGCAGTATCGCTCATCGCTTGTTCGAGTACTTTTTCAATGTCTTCAGTGGTCAGCGATTTGAGCAAATAAACACGAGCGCGGGAAAGGAGTGCTGAATTGAGTTCGAATGACGGATTCTCGGTAGTAGCACCAATGAATGTGATCGTCCCGTCTTCGATATGAGGCAGAAAAGCGTCCTGCTGACTTTTGTTGAAGCGATGCACTTCATCGACAAACAGAATGGTGCGTCGACCCGCATTGCGGTTCTGGCGCGCACGTTCTATAGCCTCTCGGATTTCTTTCACACCAGAGGTGACAGCAGATATACGTTCTACATCCGCATCGGCATAGTGAGCAATCACTTCAGCCAGTGTTGTCTTGCCTGTACCCGGTGGTCCCCATAAAATCATAGAATGGAGATGCCCCGCTTCGATAGCTTTTGGAAGCGGTTTGCCTGGCGCTAGCAGATGTTGTTGACCGATATATTGCGCGAGGTTTTCTGGCCGCATACGCGCGGCCAGAGGTTTGAAGGTATTCTCAGAAAAATCGAGCGACAGGTTGCTCACTCATACCTCTACTTACGTTGGTCGTCCACCGTCACGCCTTTAGGCGGGGTAAACGTAAACTTACTCATATCCACCGCACCATTTTGCTGGGTTTTCAGCGCATAGCTGCTGCGTTGATCGTCTTGCTCAATCGCACTGAACTGATGGATAGTCCCGTCGTTTCCGACGTTAATAGTGAACTGCTTGAGGTTACCGGCGCTGGTTTTTGGCGTCAGCACAAAATCGTCACCACTTTGTTTGATGTTGTATTGCTGCCAGTCACTGCTTTGATTACGCGCAATCAGCATAAATGGGGTATTGCCGGTCGCATCTTTCAGCCAGGTTGCACTTACCTGCTCAACAAACGGGTTGTAGAACCACAATGTTTTGCCGTCGGAAACCAAAATACTTTCATCTGGCTGAGTCATATGCCAGTTGAATAAGTTCGGACGTTTCACCCACAAATCACCCTGGCCTTCCTGAACGGCGGCACCACTGCCATCTGTCACTTTCTGGGTAAAGCTGGCGTGGAAACTGCTGACTTTGTCCAGACGAGCTTTCAAGTCGCCTGCAGCGTCAGCCCAGGCAGCGGTTGCAGTCAGAGCAGTCAACAAAGCACAAGTTATAGCGATTTTTTTCATTATGATCCCTTAAAATTCATCCGCCACAAAGCGACTGCGCTGTGGCATTTCTGCTGCCCACTCTAATTGAGAGTTATTCCACAGCAACAGAAGAATAAGCTGATTTTCTAGTAATTTACCCTTCTTTGCAAAAGAGCCGCAACGGCGGTTCTTTTGCTCAGGGCTATTCGAATGGCGGTGGGGCAAGCACTTCCCGGTTACCGTTATGCCCTTGCGGGCTCACAATACCTTGTGCTTCCATTTGTTCAACAATTCGAGCCGCGCGGTTGTAGCCGATACGGAACTGGCGTTGAACACCAGAAATAGACGCTTTACGTTTTTCGACCACAAAAGCGACAGCCTGATCAAATAGCGGATCGAGCTCTTCATCACCGTCAAGACCACCACCAGCACCACCTTCACTTTCATTATCAGAAGTAATACCCGTGATATATTGTGGGCGACCACGTGCTTTCCAGTCCTGAACTACTGCATGAACTTCCTGGTCGCGAACAAACGCGCCATGAACACGAACCGGCAGAGTTGAGTTTGGACCAGAATAAAGCATGTCCCCCATCCCCAGCAGTGACTCAGCGCCAGCCTGATCCAGGATAGTGCGAGAATCAATTTTGCTCGACACGGTAAACGCAATGCGCGTTGGAATATTCGCTTTAATCAGGCCGGTAATGACATCTACCGATGGTCGCTGTGTTGCAAGCACCAAGTGAATACCTGCCGCACGCGCTTTCTGTGCCAGACGAGCGATCAACTCTTCGACTTTTTTGCCGACCGTCATCATCAGGTCAGCAAATTCATCGACCAGCACCACGATATACGGCAGTTTTTCGAGCATTGGATGTGCCACTTCCATGCTATCGCCAGGCTTCCAGAATGGGTCTGGAATCGGACGACCCATACGCTCAGCTTCCAGAATACGCTCGTTGTAGCCTGCGAGGTTACGCACGCCAAGCGCCGACATCAGCTTATAGCGACGCTCCATCTCGTTAACACTCCAGCGCAGCGCATTCGCCGCATCTTTCATGTCGGTGACCACTTCGGTCAACAGATGGGGAATGCCTTCATAGACCGACAGCTCGAGCATTTTCGGGTCGATCATGATGAATTTCACTTCATCCGGCGTGGCTTTGTACAGAATGCTGAGGATCATGGCATTCACGCCTACGGATTTACCTGACCCCGTAGTACCCGCCACCAGTAAGTGAGGCATTTTCGCCAGATCGGCCACTACCGACTCACCGCCGATATCTTTGCCCAGCACCACTGTTAACGGTGAAGGGCTATCGCGGAATTTGGCGCAATCGAGCACTTCACGCAGATAAACGGTCTGGCGTTTTTTGTTTGGCAATTCCAGACCAACGTAAGGTTTACCCGGAATAACTTCTACAACACGCACCGCTACCGTAGACAATGAACGCGCAAGGTCACGAGACAAGTTAGAAATACGTGCAGCTTTAACCCCTGGGGCTAAATCAAGCTCAAAGCGCGTGATGACTGGACCTGGCGAGTAGTCAACAACATCAGCTTTAATACGGTAATCCGCAAGCCTGGCTTCGACCAAACGCGCCATTTGCTCCAAAGCAAAGGTATCTACCGGCTCAACTTCTGCTGGCGGAGACGTCAGCAGATCCAGAGATGGCAACGGTGTAGTTGGGCGCTGCAACGGGCGATCGTCGCCATTACGCATCAGGAAAGGATGTATCAAACTTTCATGAATCTGCGGTGCGGCAGCTGTCGCAGGCTGTTGCTGTACGTTTTGTGGCTGCACATTGTGTTGCGGTTGTGCTGCCTGCCAATTTTGCGGTTGCTGAACGGGGGCCGGTTCTTCAACCGGGCTGAGTGTAAACAGCGGCTCACTTGGCCCATCGTTTACCAGCGTTTTCATTGGTGAGAAATCAAAATCATCCAGTGAGAACGGCACATTATTTGGCTGTTGTTGTTGAGCAGGAGAGTCTGAGTAACGCTGTTGCTGTTGAGCTGCAAATTGGCGAGCTAGCTCCGCCTGCTCGGCTTCATCCTCATCTACTTGCGATACATCATCTTCGTACTCTTCACCATAACGTTGCTGCTGTTGAGCTGCGAACTGACGAGCTAATTCATGCTGCTCCATTTCTTCAGCATCATCAATATAGCCATCTTCGCTGTCCATACCATTCTGGCGACGCGCTTCTTCTTCCGCCATACGCTGAGACGGTAGCTTTATCCCGTAGGAAGCAAGTTCGCGACGAGTCGGAACACGCACACGATTCGGGCGTGGCAATTGTGGGCCAATCCCCTCTTTCACCTGTGGGCGGGGTGCATCACTGGCAATACTGAATATCGGACTAAAGGCCGCAGCTGCACCAGCAACTTTTGCTACTTCTTTAACACCAGAAGGAATCCCGGAAGAAATAGCCGCGCTACCTGGAACAAGCATTTCTGGTGCTGCATCGAAAACCCCAGGCGGTGTTGTAGAGATCTGAGTCGTTTGGGCAAAAGCAGGGCTTTGATCATAGCCGTAGGGATTGGGCTTTGGTTCATTTACCGGCTGGTACCAGGCTGCCAATTGTTCACGTTCACGCGCTCTTCGCTCTTCTACTTCTTCGAAATGATAAATCGGTGGGCGCACCGCCGGTCTCATTTCTTCAACAGGCTCAGGTTGTGCGATGGGATCAACTGGAGCGGGTTCGAAATAACCAGTCTCAACAGGCAATTGCGCAGAAGCAGGTTGAATAGCATCAGGCTCTGACCAATGACTGGTGACGTGTTGTGGATTGTATTGATCCGTTGCACGAAGCCCATCATAACTTTCAGGCGCAGGGGCAATGACCGGCTCAGGTGTTACTGTGGTTGGAGCGGGTTCCCAGGCAATAGCAGGAGTATGTTCAACGGCTGGTGCCGGTGCTGTAACAGGAGCAATAGTTGCCGTAGGCATAACCGGTGCTGCATATGCAGTGTTCGCCATCGCAGCGGCAGCCGTAGCAGCCACGGGCGCAACGATAGACTGGCCGTGCAACAATGGATCGTATTCGTCGCTTTCCGGCAAGGTCGCTTTATTGCCTGAGAACAGTACGTCGTCTTCCGGCAGCGTTGCTTTGTTATTTGAAAACAAAACATCGTCTTCAGCATCGTCCATACGTTTACCGGAAAACAGCGCCGAGTCTGTTTTACGTGCGTTTGGATTGGCAAATTTTTCGGAGATGCGCTGCTTACGGGCTAATGCGCCGCGTAAAATACGCGCACGACGAGACTCACGCTTTTCTACTGCTGGCGCGTGTTCTTCATCTTCGTAGTCGTAATCATCGTCTTGCCAGGTGTTATCCCGGCGTGTGCGGTTACTGGCAAAAGTCAGGACGCTCAAGGTAGCACTGCCAATTTTCTCAGCAATACCAACCCAAGACCAGCCTGTAAAGAGGGTTAAACCTGCTGCCCATACACACAACAACGCGATAGTGCCACCACTGCTGTTAAGCAGGGGCATCATTGCAGTACTCAGTAAACTACCGATAACGCCACCCGAAGCGAAATACCAGATGTCATCTGCGTTAATCGCCGCAAGGCCACAAGCCGTTAGCACCATAGCCAACACGCCAATCAGGCGTAAGGAAACGGCAAAATAATCGACAAACTCTTCGCTATCACGATTGCGGAAAGTGAACCAACACGCGCCGATGATAATCACAGGGATGGTGTAGGCCATTATGCCAAAAATGAAAAGCAGAGTATCGGCCAACCACGCACCAGGCATCCCACCCAAATTATGGATAGGTTCGTGCCATGCGGTTTGTGACCAGCTGGGATCTGAAGGATTAAAACTAAGCAACGCCACCATCAAATAGACGGCAAAAATGGCAACAAGAAGCAATAAGGCCTCTAATGCCCGACGCCCGCTGCTGAGTTTCCTCAATGTAACTTCTTTTTCTTCGGTGTATTCCTGGCTCAAGTAAGACTCTCCAGGTCCTTAATAAATATGGAGAGCAACAGTGCCGAGTATTCCCGGCACTGTTGCTGTATGAATTACCAGGAGTGTAACCAAAATACGCAGATTTTGCACCTGGCCCGTGTTAACGGGTCTTAATTACCAGACGATTGCTTTGTTTGACCTCTTCCATGACCACATAGGTACGGGTATCGTTCACACCCGGCAGTCGCAACAAGGTTTCACCTAATAATTTACGGTACGCAGACATATCAGGTACGCGGGTTTTCAACAGATAGTCGAAATCACCGGATACCAAATGACACTCTTGAATTTCTTCAAGTTTTTGAACTGCAGAGTTAAATTGCTCAAACACATCCGGTGCGCCACGATTCAGAGTAATCTCAACAAAAACCAGAAGTGATGCATCCAGATAATGCGGGTTCAGCAGAGCTGTATAGCCCTGAATGAAACCCTGTCGTTCCAGACGACGCACGCGCTCAAGGCACGGAGTCGGTGAAAGCCCTACTCGCTTCGAAAGCTCGACGTTTGAAATACGTCCATCCTTCTGCAGCTCATTAAGAATGTTACGATCGATGCGGTCGAGATCTTTGCCAGGGCGCTTCTTACTATCTACCATTATTATTGTCTCTCTGTGTTCCTTCCTTCACCTGCCATAACCCGGTCAACGTCAATGTTCCGGGTGTACGTGAGAAGACCGGTGCCCAATGGCCGCCATCGACATCACTCATCGCGTCTGTCCACGCCATGAGTAAATTTCAATAACCCGGTAAAATTGCATCAGGTATGCGTGATTATTTTACTACTCTCACACCAAATGTTTTTCTTCCTCGAATGTTTTCGCAAATGCTTAGCGGATTGTCAAAGCAAAACATCGAAATTTAGTGGAACGTGCCATATATCTGGGGTACTTGACGATTATTCATCACTTTACCTGCGTGACTAATTACCCTGTTTAGATGGATTTTTATGCGGTTCATACCTATTCGCTTGTGGCTGATTGAGCACAGCTATTGCACATATAGTTAACACTTTCTCCAACACTGCCGTTGCACCCTTTTTTTAACCCGCCAAATTCCCTACAATCCCTCGATTGTCTGCCAACGAACAATGAGGATCTCATGGGCACCGCTAAACACAGTAAATTGCTAATTCTTGGCTCCGGCCCTGCGGGCTACACCGCAGCAGTCTACGCGGCACGCGCCAACCTCAAACCCGTTTTGATTACCGGGATGGAAAAAGGGGGTCAGCTAACCACTACGACCGAAGTTGAGAACTGGCCGGGTGATCCTAACGACCTGACTGGTCCTGCGTTAATGGAACGTATGCACGAGCATGCGACCAAATTCGAAACAGAAATTCTGTTCGATCACATTTCTAAAGTTGATCTGCAGAATCGTCCGTTCCGACTGACAGGCGACAGTGGTGAATACACATGCGATGCGTTAATCATCGCAACAGGCGCTTCAGCACGCTATTTAGGGTTGCCTTCTGAAGAGGCGTTTAAAGGCCGCGGTGTTTCCGCCTGTGCGACTTGTGACGGCTTCTTCTATCGCAATCAAAAAGTTGCGGTAATTGGCGGCGGTAACACCGCCGTTGAAGAAGCACTTTACCTGGCAAACATTGCTTCTGAAGTTCATTTGATTCACCGCCGCGACAGCTTCCGCGCCGAGAAAATCCTCATCAACCGTCTGATGGAGAAGGTGAAGAACGGCAATATCGTGCTGCACACTAACCGTACACTGGACGAAGTGACTGGCGATCAAATGGGTGTGAGCGGTTTGCGTCTGCGTGATGTACACAACACCGATACCACTGAAGAACTGGAAGTTGCAGGCTTGTTCGTGGCAATCGGTCACAGCCCGAACACGGCGATTTTTGCAGGTCAGTTAGAGCTTGAAAACGGCTACATCAAAGTACAGTCCGGTATTCATGGTAATGCAACACAAACAAGCATCCCGGGTGTGTTTGCCGCAGGTGATGTGATGGACCATATCTATCGTCAGGCGATTACATCCGCAGGTACCGGCTGTATGGCGGCACTGGATGCAGAACGTTACCTGGACGGCCTTGCCGAACAGAACAAGTAAATCTCGCCGCCCTCACAGGCAGTTTGAAGATACGTAAAGGCGACTGAATAGGTCGCCTTTATTTTGTCCTCGTTGTAACATTGCCCGCAAATTTTGCCTGATAATTCATTATCAACCTGCACTGGCAACCCATGAATAAGACCCGTCAACAAGAACTTAGCCGTTGGCTAAAAAACCAAAGTATTATCTCGCGCCGCTGGTTAGGACTTTCCCGTATTTTAGGGCTGGTCAGTGGGCTTTTGATTGTTGCACAAGCCTGGGTTTTAGCCCGGATGCTACAGCACATGATCATGGACGGCATCCCCCGCGAAGCCCTTTTACTGTTGTTCGTTATCCTGATACTGATTTTTGTATTACGTGCCTGGGTAGTGTGGTTGCGCGAAAAAGTCGGCTTTCACGCAGGGCTGCACATTCGCCAGGAAATTCGTCGCAAAGTGCTCAATCGCGTGCATGAAGCGGGCCCGGCCTGGATTCAGGGTAAACCTGTTGGTAGTTGGGCAACCCTGCTGCTTGAACAGATTGAGGATATGCACGATTACTACGCACGTTATCTGCCGCAAATGTCGCTTGCGGTAATGGTTCCAGTGCTGATTTTAATCGCAATTTTCCCATCTAATTGGGTCGCAGCACTTATTTTGCTGTGCACCGCCCCACTTATCCCGTTGTTTATGGCTATGGTGGGAATGGGAGCGGCCGATGCTAACCGCCGTAACTTCCAGGCACTCGCACGCTTGAGTGGGCATTTCCTTGACCGCTTACGCGGAATGGAAACGCTACGCCTGTTTAACCGTGGTAGTGCGGAAACAGAAAATATTCGCACCGCTTCTCAAGACTTCCGCCAGCGGACCATGGAAGTTTTACGCCTCGCGTTTCTTTCTTCCGGCGTGCTGGAGTTTTTCGCCTCTCTTTCGATTGCGTTGGTCGCGGTTTACTTCGGTTTCTCATATCTCGGTGAGCTTAATTTTGGCCACTACAGCACAGGCGTAACGCTATTTGCGGGCTTTTTGGCACTGATTCTGGCACCTGAGTTTTTCCAGCCATTACGCGACCTGGGCACTTTTTATCACGCAAAAGCGCAAGCAGTCGGTGCCGCAGATAGCCTGATGACATTCCTTGATGCGCCGTTACAACAGCGTAAACAAGGTAACGCACAATTTAATAGTAATGACCCCATCAGCATTGAAGCACGTGATTTGGTTATCACATCATCCGAAGAAAAACCACTCGCCGGGCCACTGAACTTTACCCTCTCAGCCGGACAGCGTGTGGTGCTGGTTGGGCAAAGTGGTGCGGGGAAAAGCTCTCTGCTAAACGTGCTATCTGGTTTTTTACATTATCAGGGGCAGCTATTAATCAATGGCGTTGAGCTTTCAGAGCTTGACCCTAAATGGTGGCGTGAACAACTCAGTTGGGTTGGGCAAAATCCTCAACTCCCGGCACCCACTATCCGTGAGAATGTTTTGTTAGCCGCACCAGATGCCAGCGCTGAGCGCTTAGCTGCCGCACTAGACAAAGCCTCCGTCAGTGAGTTTTTGCCATTATTACCTCAAGGAATTGACACGCCACTTGGTGATTCCGCAGCGCGTTTGTCGGTCGGACAAGCGCAACGTGTTGCCGTCGCCCGCGCCTTACTGATGCCATGTGGATTACTATTGCTGGACGAACCGGCCGCAAGCCTGGATGCCCACAGCGAACAACGTGTGATGGATGCGCTGAGCACCGCCTCACGTCAGCAAACCACATTGATGGTGACGCACCAGTTGGATTACATCAATGGCTGGGATGAAGTGTGGGTGATGCGAAATGGTCGCATCGTGCAGCAAGGTAATTTTGCAACGCTTGCCTCTCAGGAAGGCCCGTTCGCTACATTACTGGCTCATCGCCAGGAGGAGATTTAATGCGCGCGTTACTCCCCTATCTGGCGCTTTATTGCCGCCATAAATGGCTGCTGACACTTGGCGTGGTACTAGCAATTATCACGCTTCTGGCAAGCATTGGTTTACTGACACTTTCCGGCTGGTTCCTGTCGGCTTCAGCCGTGGTCGGTGTAGCGGGTATTTATAGTTTTAACTATATGCTGCCCGCGGCGGGCGTGCGTGCAGGTGCTATTACTCGTACTGCGGGGCGCTATTTTGAACGTCTGGTCAGCCACGATGCAACGTTCCGCGTGCTCCAGCATTTGCGCGTTTCCACATTCAGCAAACTACTTCCCCTATCCCCTGCTGGGCTGGCACGTTTTCGCCAGGGTGAATTACTCAACCGCCTTGTCGCAGACGTTGACACTTTAGATCACTTATATCTGCGCGTGATTTCGCCAATAGTTGGGGCATTTGTGGTGATTTTGGTGGTCACTTTCGGTTTGAGCTGGCTGGATGTTCATCTGGCTCTCACGCTCGGCGCTATTTTGATGGCGACATTGATCTTGTTACCCCCCGTATTTTATTACGCTGGGAAATCAACGGGTGAAGCGATTACGGTGCAACGCGGGCAATATCGTCAACAACTCACAGCCTGGTTACAAGGCCATGCTGAGCTCACTATTTTTGGTGCGACGCAACGTTACCGCCAGCAGCTTGATAAGACAGAAGATAGCTGGCAAGAAGCGCAACGCCGTCAGGCGGAGCTTACTGCGCTCTCACAAGCTGTAATGCTGCTTATTAGCGGTGCCGCAGTAATATTGATGCTGTGGATGGCAGCAGCAGGCGTTGATGGGAATACAACACCTGGCGCACTCATTGCGCTGTTTGTGTTCTGCGCGCTCGCCTCCTTTGAAGCACTGGCTCCGGTCACAGGAGCGTTCCAACATTTGGGGCAGGTTATCGCGTCTGCATTGCGGGTGACTGAAATCATCAGCCAAAAACCAGAAGTCGTTTTCTCGCAGCAACTTCATGCAGTACCTGAGCGTGTCGCACTGGACATTAGCAATCTAAGCTTTGCCTATCCTGAGCAATCTCAAATGGCGCTACGCGACGTTTCACTTAACGTTACAGCAGGCCAGCATGTCGCTATTTTGGGCCCAACAGGCTGTGGTAAATCGACGTTGCTTCAGTTGCTGACTCGTGCCTGGGAACCGCAACAAGGCGAAATTCGCCTGAATGGTGAAGCACTATGCCAATATGATGAAACAGCGCTACGCGCGTCCACCAGCGTCGTATCACAACGCGTTCATTTGTTTAGCGCCACCTTGCGTGACAACCTTTTGCTTGCCGCTCCACAGGCCAAAGACGAAGAATTAAACCAGGTTCTTACACACGTTGGTCTTGATAAATTGTTAGACGATGCAGGCCTTAATAGCTGGCTGGGTGAAGGTGGCCGACAGCTCTCAGGTGGTGAACTGCGCCGCCTGGCGATTGCGCGTGCGTTACTGCACGATGCACCGTTGTTCTTATTGGACGAACCGACAGAAGGTCTGGATGCTGAAACTGAGCGTCAGATTCTTGATTTACTAACTGAAGTGACCAAAAACAAAACGGTATTAATGGTCACTCATCGTCTGCGCGGACTTGCTGATTTCGACAATATAATTGTGATGGACAACGGAAAAATTATTGAGCAAGGTAATCATGCCGATTTAATGACTAGCGGTGGGCGTTATTATCATTTCCACCAGCGTTTGCAGGCTGTGTAATTGGTCTATTATCAATACTTATTGCTCCCTGGAGTTCAGAAGTCATGCGCCTTATTCAGCTTTCCCGTGACTCAATTGCCTTCCCTTCACCGGAAGGCGCGTTGCGTGAACCTAATGGATTACTGGCGCTAGGGGGCGATTTAAGTCCAGCTCGTTTGTTGATGGCTTATCAGCGCGGTATCTTCCCGTGGTTTTCGCCAGGCGACCCGATTTTATGGTGGTCGCCCGATCCGCGCGCAGTGCTTTTTCCTGAGCAGTTTCACCTGAGCCGCAGCATGAAGCGTTTCAATCGCAAATCTCCATACCGTGTAACGCTTAATCATGCATTCGAGCGCGTAATTGGTGATTGCGCCGATGACCGCGATGAAGGCACATGGATTACCCCTGACATCATTGATGCCTACGTACGCCTGCATGAATTGGGCCATGCTCATTCGGTCGAAGTCTGGGAAGGTGATGAATTGGTTGGCGGAATGTATGGCGTGGCGCAAGGTGCGTTGTTTTGTGGTGAGTCGATGTTCAGCCGCAGGGAAAATGCCTCGAAAACGGCGCTGCTGGTATTTTGCCAGCACTTTATGAGTTATGGCGGCAAGCTTATTGATTGTCAGGTACTTAATACTCATACCTCATCGCTGGGTGCAATAGAAATCCCTCGACGCGAATATCTGGAGCATTTGTCCATATTTCGCTCACATCATCTCGCATCTTATTGCTGGGTACCACAAATCCTGTCGTAACGATAATGTTTACGGCACATTACTGTTAAGAGTGTTATAATTAGCCCCGCAGAGTGAGCTCTGCTCATTACCCCGCCGCCGTTTGGGATTAGCTTTTACAGGGACCGCCCATCGTTTATCTCTTTGCAGCCCTCATCGTAAGCGCCAACAGTGCAGCTTTTGAGTGGGTTTTGGGTAATGCGCAAATTGCACTTTCGCTGGTGATTTCACCAACAATTCTTTACATGATACGTGAACTTGGGCATTATCTTGCCGGTTCAAAACTATGGTAGTGATACCCTCGAGGATTAGATGGCCAAAGAAGACAATATTGAAATGCAGGGTACCGTTCTTGATACGTTACCTAACACCATGTTCCGCGTTGAGCTGGAAAACGGGCACGTGGTAACCGCTCATATCTCCGGTAAAATGCGTAAAAACTATATCCGCATCCTGACGGGTGACAAAGTCACTGTAGAGCTGACCCCGTACGACCTGAGCAAAGGCCGCATTGTCTTCCGTAGTCGCTGATAGTTTTATTTAGCGCTGCGTTAACAGGCGGCGTAAACAATTTAGTAATAGAAAGGCCAGGTTAATAAATAACCTGGCCTTTTTTTATTGCGTCATTAATTAACTAATTAGTGTGCCGCTTCCGGCTTATGCTTCTGCGCGCTATGGAAGTCATAAATCAGTTTCTGATTATCTTTATCCAGCGCGACCGTCACCTGACCACCATCCACCAGTGAACCAAATAGCAGTTCGTTGGCGAGTGGTTTTTTCAGGTTGTCCTGAATAACACGCGTCATTGGGCGAGCACCCATCGAACGGTCATAGCCTTTTTCTGCCAGCCAATCACGTGCTTCCTGGCTCACTTCCAGAGACACACCTTTCTGATCCAACTGCACCTGAAGCTCGACAATAAATTTGTCGACCACCTGGTGAATCACATCCGTAGACAGATGGTTGAACCAAATAATGTTGTCCAGGCGGTTACGGAATTCTGGGGTAAAGATCTTCTTGATCTCTTCCATCGCATCGGTGCTGTTGTCCTGACGAATCAAGCCAATAGACTTACGTTCGGTTTCGCGAACACCTGCGTTGGTGGTCATGACCAGAATCACGTTACGGAAATCAGCCTTGCGCCCGTTGTTATCGGTCAGCGTACCGTTGTCCATTACCTGCAATAGCAGGTTAAAGACATCCGGGTGCGCTTTTTCGATTTCATCGAGCAGCAACACGGAGTGAGGATGTTTAATCACAGCATCCGTCAACAGACCGCCCTGGTCGAAACCAACGTAACCTGGAGGTGCACCAATCAAACGGCTCACGGTGTGGCGTTCCATGTATTCCGACATATCAAAACGCAGTAACTCAATGCCCAGCGATTTCGCTAACTGAACGGTCACTTCCGTTTTACCCACACCTGTTGGCCCAGCAAACAGGAATGAACCCACTGGTTTATGATCGTGTCCTAATCCAGCACGGCTCATTTTGATGGCTTCGGTTAATGCCTCAATAGCTTTATCCTGACCAAACACTAGCATTTTCAGACGCGAATCAAGACTTCTCAGCGTGTCGCGATCGCTTGCTGAAACACTCTTCTCTGGGATGCGAGCAATACGTGCAACCACGGTTTCGATGTCTGCGACATTGACCGTTTTCTTACGTTTACTCACCGGCATTAGGCGGCTACGCGCACCCGCTTCGTCTATAACATCAATGGCTTTATCTGGCAGATGGCGATCGTTGATGTACTTCACTGCCAGTTCTACCGCCGCACGAATCGCTTTCGCGGTATAACGCACGTCATGGTGCGCTTCGTATTTCGGTTTCAAGCCGTTAATGATTTGTACAGTTTCTTCAACGCTTGGCTCAGTAATATCAATCTTCTGGAAGCGACGAGCCAGAGCACGGTCTTTTTCGAAGATATTGCTGAACTCCTGGTAAGTGGTTGAACCGATTACGCGGATCTTGCCACTCGACAGCAGGGGCTTAATCAAGTTCGCTGCATCAACCTGCCCACCAGACGCTGCACCCGCACCAATAATGGTATGAATTTCATCTATAAACAGGATGCTGTTCTGATCCTGCTCGAGTTGTTTAAGCAACGCTTTGAAACGTTTTTCAAAGTCCCCGCGGTATTTAGTGCCCGCCAGCAACGAACCGATATCGAGTGAGTAAATCGTGCAATCAGCAATCACTTCAGGAACGTCGCCCTGCACGATACGCCAGGCAAGCCCTTCAGCAATCGCGGTTTTACCTACGCCTGACTCACCCACTAACAGCGGGTTATTTTTACGACGACGACAAAGAACCTGAATAGCGCGTTCGAGCTCTTTCTCGCGACCAATCAGCGGATCTATCCCTCCCACACGTGCAAGCTGGTTGAGATTGGTGGTGAAGTTTTCCATACGATCCTCCCCGCCTGCTTGCTCTTCATTGACCGGATTTTCTGCACCCGGTGCCTGGTTAGGTTCGTCTTTACGTGTTCCGTGAGAGATAAAGTTGACCACATCAAGTCGGCTAACTTCATGTTTACGCAGCAGATACGCTGCCTGAGATTCCTGCTCGCTGAAAATAGCGACCAGCACGTTTGCACCAGTCACTTCACTGCGACCAGAAGACTGGACGTGGAACACCGCACGTTGCAGCACACGCTGGAAGCTAAGCGTAGGTTGAGTGTCACGCTCTTCTTCACTGGCTGGCAGAACCGGTGTGGTTTGTTCGATGAAGGCCTCGAGTTCCTGTCGCAGCGCCACCAGGTCTACGCTACACGCTTCCAGCGCTTCACGAGCTGATGGGTTACTGAGCAATGCCAGTAACAGATGCTCGACAGTCATAAACTCATGTCGGTGCTCGCGCGCTCTGGCGAAAGCCATGTTTAAACTGAGTTCCAGTTCTTGATTGAGCATAGGCACCTCCCCCAAATTTTGCCTTCTTCAGGCTTTTTCTAGCGTACACAACAATGGATGCTCATGCTCCCTTGCATACTGGTTCACTAACGCGACTTTGGTTTCCGCTACTTCTGCAGTAAAAATGCCACAGATAGCTTTACCCTGATAGTGCACAGTGAGCATCAATTGCGTTGCACGTTCTACATCATAAGAAAAGAACTTTTGCAGCACGTCAATAACAAATTCCATCGGCGTGTAGTCATCGTTCATTAACATAACTTTATACATCGAAGGTGGTTTCAGCGCTTCGCGCAGTTTATCACCCACTAGCTGGTCAAAATCCAACCAATCGTTCGTCTTACCCATTGCAAATCGTCATCATGTTTAATCGCCCATTGTCATTAAGGCGAAGCCCATAGGTTGAGTGTAATACGCTTTCAATTAACGTGACTCATCATGTTCAAAAGGGACAGTAATTCGCAATCGAGAGCTCTGTCACATTAATCACAATAGCGTTAACTGCTTCAAATTTTTGATTCATTTTCGCTCGCCCCCCCCTGTGCAACGCTTGACGACATGGTTAATTTATCTACATTGTACAAGCGTGAGTTGGCGAGGTTTTGAACAGCCCGTCCTCACCCACCGGTTCATTCCATCTCACTTATAAGATTTACGAAGGATGTAGAAGCATGGAGACGGGTACAGTTAAATGGTTCAATAACGCCAAAGGGTTCGGTTTTATTTGCCCTGAGGGCGGCGGCGAAGACATCTTCGCTCATTACTCCACCATTCAGATGGATGGTTACAGAACGCTTAAAGCCGGACAAACAGTCAGGTTTGATGTACATCAGGGGCCAAAAGGCAATCACGCCAGTTTGATTGTGCCTCTGGAACTCGAAGCAGAGGCGGTAGCCTGACCCTTTTATTTCATTGTGTACATCCCCAAGTCAAAATGCCAGCCCATAGGCTGGCATTTTTATAACCAAACGTAATACCTCAGATGAAAATCATTCACGCGCCAGTGCGTCAATAGGATTCAATCTCGCGGCATTTCTCGCCGGTAGCCAACCAAAAATAATTCCTGTGGCAGTCGAACAGGCAAACGCTGTTAACAGTGCCATCGGTGAAAAACCAATTTCCCAACCGGGCAATACCAACTGCAAAGTGAAGGCAATTAACAGGGATAATGATATCCCCAACGCGCCGCCCACCAGGCACACCAGCACAGCTTCAATCAAAAACTGCTGCAATACATCGCTTGCGCGAGCGCCGACCGCCATGCGAATGCCAATCTCTTTGGTTCGCTCTGTCACCGACACCAGCATGATATTCATTACGCCAATCCCACCAACTAATAACGAAATCACCGCCACTAATGTCAGGAACAGCTGAAGAGTACGTGTGGTCTTTTCCGCCGTTTTCAACAGGCCATCCATATTGTAGGTGAAGAAATCCTTCTTACCGTGACGCAGTTGCAACAAACGGTTGAGTTGCTGCTCGGCTTCGTGGCTGTTATAGCCTTCGTTCACGCGCACCGTGATGGAGTTCAACCAGCTTTGCCCCATCACACGTCCGGCCATGGTGTTATAGGGCAACCAGACACGCAGAATTTTGCTACTGCCAAACATCGACTGCTTCTCTTGCACCACACCAATCACCGTTGCAGGCATATTCCCCACCAACACGATTTCCCCAACGACTTTGGCTTTATCAGGAAATAGCTGGCGCTTGGTATTGCTGTCCAGTACTACCACCTGTGCACGGCCTGCTAGTTGCTCGTCGTTAAACGTATTGCCTTCGCTGAAGGTCATCCCATAAACGTTGAAATACTGGCTGCTGACGCCGTTCACACTTGCGGCGGCATCTACGTTGCCATAGCGCACCCGTAAATTGCTCGACAGCGAAGGCGTTGCAGAGCTAACCCACGGCTGTTGGCTAATCGCTGCCAGGTCATCATATTTTAGAGCCTGCTGATATTGCGGATCGTCGTCGCCAAAATCTTTGCCAGGATAAACATCAATCGTGTTAGTGCCAATAGAGCGAATATCCTGCAGCACCATCTGTTTTGCCGCGTCGCCGACAATCACAATCGACACCACCGAAGCAATACCAATAATGATGCCGAGCATGGTCAACAGCGTGCGCATTTTATTCGCCGCCAGCGCAAGCCACGCCATTGTTAATGCTTCACGGAAACTGCTGATGGTTTGCTGGAATGCCGAGTTGGTCGGCTGGATTTTCACTTCTTTCTGCGCAGTAGGTTGCTGCGCCACCGACGGTGGATTACTGATAATTTCGCCGTCGCGAATTTCGATAACACGCTGCGCCTGGGCCGCAATAGACGGGTCATGTGTCACGATGATGACCGTATGGCCCTGTTCGCACAGTTGCTTTAACGTCGCCATCACTTCTTCGCCAGAATGGCTATCCAACGCACCGGTCGGTTCATCGGCAAGTATCACCTGCCCACCGTTCATTAAAGCACGTGCGATACTGACACGTTGCTGCTGCCCACCTGAAAGCTGAGACGGTCGATAATCAACACGATCAGCAAGCCCGAGGCGCATTAGCAAAGCACGTGCTCGTTGTTGGCGATACACGCGCGCAGTCCCGGCGTACACGGCTGGCACTTCCACGTTTTGTGTTGCATTCAGATGCGACAACAAATGATAGCGCTGGAAGATAAAACCAAAATGTTCGCGGCGTAACGTAGCAAGCGCGTCGTTATCAAGCAGCGCGACGTCCTGCCCGGCGACTTTATAGCTGCCGCTGGTCGGTTTATCCAGGCAACCGAGAATATTCATCAGCGTTGATTTGCCCGAGCCTGATGTCCCGACAATCGCCACCATTTCACCGGTTTCAATGGTGATGTTAATGCCTTTAAGCACCTCAACTTGTTCGTCACCCGACGGATAGCTACGGCGAATATCCCGTAGCTCAAGCAGTGCCGTCATAGCGAGCTCCCGGGTGATGTTCGCCCAATGACCACTTCTTCGCCTTCAGTCAGGCCGTTGGCGACTTGCACTTGAGTGTCATTACGCATCCCGATAGTAATTTCCCTGTCACGGGTTTCGCCGTTGCGCAGTACAGAAACTTTATAGCGGCTATCGCCAACCGGTTCGCCAAGTGCGGCAAGAGGAATGGTTAACACGTCTTTCACTCCACCCAGTTGAATATGCACTTGCGCCGTCATCTCCAGACGCAACACTCCTTTCGGGTTTGGAACTTCAAACCGGGCGTTATAGAAAATAGCTTCGTTCACCTTCACCGGAGTGGGTAGAATATCGATAAGTACCCCTTCATAGCGCGTCAGGGGATCGCCAAGAACGGTGAACCATGCTTTTTGTCCCGATTTAAGATGAATAACATCGGCCTCGGAAACCTGCGCTTTCACCAGCATGGTGCTAAGGTCTGCAAGCGTCAGAATATTCGGCGCTTGCTGTGCAGCAATCACCGTCTGGCCTTGTTTAGTGGTGATTTCAGTGACTTCACCGGCCATTGGCGCAACAATCTGTGTGTAATCGAGATTGGTTTTTGCCGTATCTAAAGACGCCTGATTACGTTTAATTTGTGCATCAATAGTCCCGATTTGTGCCTGCCTGACTTCAAGATCGGTCACCGCCGTGTCTAGATCTTGCTGCGATACAGCCTGCGTTTTTGCCAGAGCTCGTTGGCGATTTAACGTCACCTGCGCCAGTTTGGCTTGTGCAACCGCCTGGCGTCGCTGTGCGCGTAACTCCATTAACGTCGCTTCAACTTCCTTAATTTGGTTTTGCGCCTGTTCTGGATCGATAACCCCTAACAGCTGATCTTTTTTAACTTTATCGCCAATATTCACCGACAACGTTTTTAACTGCCCACTGACCTGCGCGCCCACGTCAACTTTACGCAACGCATCAAGCTTACCCGTTGCGAGCACGCTTTGTTGCAGCTCACCTTTACGCACAATCATGGTTTGATAAACCGGCGCAGGGGCATTTAAAAACTGCCAAAGCCAAATACCAAACAGCAATACCAACATGCCCAGAAGCCAATAACGTTTTTTTATTTTTCCCTTGAATCTCATAGGTATCCTGCAAACAGACTGGCTAATTAAATAGAGTATCAACAAAAGTCGCGAACCCGTAACAGCCTGGTCGGTGATTGAATATTCGTTGAGCTAACAAATGGTGAAATTACACCATTGCTCCTCAACCTGGTTTCAATTATGTCGCCAATTACCGTAGACGAATTCATATCAACCACTCAACTCAATGGCTGGCAGTTGTTTCTTTCCTTAGCAAAAGGACAATGGATGCCGGGAAGTGCCTGGAGTGACCCGGCTTATCGTCGGAAGTTTGTCCTTCGCTCGCTGGCAAGCCCGCTGGTTACCGCGCGTTTACTGACCGATTTATCACAGCAACCTTTGTTACAAAAGCTACTTACCGTGCAACCAGGCCTGCCTTGCCGGGTTCATCGCCCATATTTGGCGGCGAATTTTAATCGCAAGGCGGCGGTTAAAGCATTGTCTTTTCACTATCACGTACTGGCTCGTGCGCTACCTGAGCGCTTGTTGCAACAGCACTATTCAGCCAGCGGTGCGCATCTGGCAACAATAACGGGTAAAGATGAGAACTTCTACCATCTTGATTTATGCGCCATCGCTAATGTCGATAAAGAAGGCGAAGCGACGATAATCTTGACCCGACATGATGGCGTTACCCTCGCGGGATTAACGTTCACGCTATGCCAGCACCTGGGGAAATCCACTTTGTTTATTGGTGGATTGCAGGGCGCGAGAAGCGATACCCCGCATGAATACATTCAGCACGCCACTAAAGCATGTCACGGTTTATTCCCTAAACGTCTGGTACTTGAAGCTGCCAGTCTGCTTGCTCGTCATTTAGGCGTTAGCCAAATTCTGGCGGTGAGCAACAGTGCGCATATCTACCGTTCATGGCGCTATTTGAAAAAGAAAAAAGACAAAATCCATGCCGATTACGATAGCTTCTGGGAGTCGATGAACGGTGAGTTATTGCATGGGGGATTTTTTGATCTGCCACTGGGCATGTCACGTAAACCCATTGAGGAAATTGCCAGCAAGAAACGGGCTGAATATCGTCGCCGCTTCAGTTTGTTGGATGACATGATGGAACAAATTGCAGATAAACTTTAAGCTCTGGCCGGGCTAATCTGCCCGGCCACGCGCAAGCCATAAAACGCGTGAAAACATTTTACGCAGCAATGACGGCACAGCATCCACACCTCGTCTTCCTGCTTCCATCGCCACTTCAATTGCCAAATCAGGTTTGGAAGAACGATGAATGGCTTTCACGATAACTCGACGCATATTCATCGGCACATTTTCGGGAATTTGTGCCACGCGATGAAAGACATCGGCAAAACCCTGACGGTACATGAAATGTTCCATGTCCATTGCTGGCAGTATCGTTAAATGGTCGCGCTCCTGGTCGCGGTCATTTTCCAGAATACCGCGCACCGTGGCTGCGTATTTTTTCCCGGCTTCATCACCATCCACCAGAACATGCCATTCAATACCCATACGCCGAGCAAACTTAATTAATGGGCGAAGTCCCGACTGCGCAAACTCGATAACCTTCACCCCTTCAGCATCGAAATGATGCCCGCACTGACGCGCCAGTTCGTTCATCACCCACACTTCCGTTTCTCCCTCTACCAACAGCCAACAACGCGCAAACAAAGAGGAGGCTCGATTAAAGCGAATATGAAACGCAATGCGACGGCTATCTTCAGCATTCATCCCACCGGGGCCCAGTCGCCAGGCGGCAACTTTTGAGGACTCACGCACCAGGCGGCAGACGTTTTCCACTGGAGTGAGCGATAATAGTTCGCCGGAGTTAGTGGTGGTGATTTTTTGCAGTGGCAGCAGGTTTAATAAATGCCAGGCCACCGACAACATAATGGGATGCAGACGCGTTTCAGGATCTTCCACCAGCAATAATGGACGAGCATCTTTATCCAACGCCACGCTGCCTTTTGCTTGCAGCAACGTTGAAAACATCCCAAGCAAAATCATGCGGTGAGCGCGGCTATTGGGTTTGTCTATCATGCGGTTGATGATATCCAGATAACGCCAACTGCGTTGTTCATCATGCGAATGACGCCGTAATAAACGATGCCGCGCCACAGCACCCTGCTCCGAAAAATAGTGCTCAAGCAATTGCACCATTGCTGACAAACCCTGGCGTAGCTGTGCATCAGTAAGATTTTGCGGACGCGACACCAGCTCACGCGCCAGAAAATCAAGCTGCCGTGCAGTCATTTCTGTTTCGGGCATTGCGGGAATGCTGTCATTGCGTAAGCGCCGCATAAAACGCGCATCACGCAAACGCAGAACGGGATTAAGGCGTATGATTTGTTTTGCCATGTCATCGATGTCATCAAACTCAATGGCATGGCCTTTGTTATCAAGAAAACTGCGCATTGTCATAATGGAGCCGTCTTCTGCAAGCTCTCCGACCAGGCGATACAATATGCGCTGATAACCATCACTCCCTTCTACCCACACAGGCCCAAGCGAACGATAACGCCGCCCAAGATGATGGCCAGGCGCCGTCTCCCGAAATGTCAGCACAATGTGCAAATGGTGTTCCCTGCCTTGCACATCGCCTGGCGGGAAATAGAAGTCATCACGATTGAAGTGATAAAGCGTTTCATGCGGGGACAACAGCAAGGTTAGTGCATCCAGCAAGCTGGATTTACCCCACGCGTTTTCACCGATCAACACGTTATTCTGCTCGAGCATTAACGAAAGACGGTTAATACCCCTGAATCCGACTATCTCCACACGCTCGAGGAACATAACCCCTCCGGATTGGTTGATGCTTTCCTTACTACAATCAACTATACCCTAAATAGTTCAAGATGCCGCGAGGCAGAGAACGAAGATGCCATTACCTGTTACTTGCCCAACAGTCATAAAGTGCGATCAATACAAGAACATTCTTATTTTATTAATAATCCCTCGATACTTCCAACGTACTTATTATTAATGGAATACCATATCATTGCCCCAAATCAATTTTTTCAGAATTAGTAGACTAGTTCTAACTTAACGAATTCATTAATATTACTGCTCTTTTATTATTAACGTTACGTCACTAATAGTTGTAAAAACAATAACCGGGGAGATGCTGTTATTTATCTCACCCGTGATTCATTTTTTAATTACAGAGGTGGTTATGCTCAGGAAATTAGCGGCAGAATTCTTTGGTACGTTCTGGTTGGTATTTGGTGGTTGTGGCAGTGCGGTGCTGGCGGCCGCATATCCTGAATTAGGGATAGGTTTTGCCGGTGTTGCATTAGCATTTGGTTTAACTGTATTAACGATGGCTTATGCCGTTGGGCATATTTCCGGTGGTCACTTTAACCCGGCGGTAACTCTGGGTTTATGGGCTGGCGGTCGTTTCCCGGCAAAAGAAGTAATTGGCTATATTGTTGCACAAGTCATTGGCGGTATCGTTGCGGCCGGTATTCTTTATTTAATTGCCAGCGGTAAAAGTGGTTTCGATGCAGCGGCAAGCGGCTTTGCTTCAAATGGTTATGGCGAACATTCGCCAGATCATTATTCCATGCTATCCGCAATTATTATTGAAATCGTATTAACCTGTGGCTTCTTGATTGTCATTCATGGCGCAACAGACAAATTTGCTCCGGCAGGTTTTGCACCGATTGCTATCGGTCTGGCTCTAACCCTGATTCACTTGATTAGTATTCCTGTCACCAATACCTCAGTGAACCCCGCGCGTAGTACTGCGGTTGCCATCTTCCAGGGTGGTTGGGCACTGCAACAGCTGTGGCTGTTCTGGTTGATGCCAATCATTGGCGGTATTTTAGGTGGCTTGATTTACCGTACATTGTTAGAAAAACGCAACTAATTCGCTGTAGCTTCCCAGGGCGGATAAACACAAGCTTTATCCGCCCTGGGTAATTCCTCCCATAGCGTACCGCTCCTGCATAAAAACCCTCTTTTTTCGTAGCTTTACTCGTTCCCTTTCTTTGGGTAGTGTGACATACGCCGTTACTTCTATTGCAAGGATTGTCCGCACCATGTTTTCGGGATTGTTAATTATATTAGTACCGCTGATCGTCGGTTATCTCATTCCTCTCAAACAAACCAGTCTGTTAAAACTCATTAATCGCCTATTGAGCTGGATTGTGTATGTGATTTTGTTTTTCATGGGGATCAGTCTCGCTTTTCTCGACAACCTGGCAAGTAACCTGCTGGCGATATTTCATTACGCGGCGGTCACCGTCGTGGTTCTATTACTCTGTAATGCTGCGGCACTGCTTTGGCTTGAACGTTCCATGCCATGGCGACACAACCACGAGCAAGAAAAACTCCCCTCTCGAATTGCAATGGCTCTGGAATCACTAAAACTGTGCGGCGTGGTGGTCGGTGGTTTCCTGGTCGGACTGACGGGGTTACCGATACTGCATCACGCAACCGACGCCAGCGAATACACACTGATCTTCCTGCTATTACTGGTAGGTATTCAACTGCGAAATAGCGGCATGACGCTAAAGCAGATTGTGCTCAATCGCCGTGGCATGATTGTCGCCGTAGTCGTCGCCCTCAGCTCACTGGCGGGTGGTGTTATCAATGCCTTTATTCTCGACCTGCCGATTAAAACTGGATTGGCTATGGCATCAGGTTTCGGTTGGTACTCGCTTTCCGGTATTTTGATGACGGAATCCTACGGGCCAGTGATTGGCAGTGCCTCGTTCTTCAACGATCTGGCGCGAGAGCTGGTTGCTATCATGCTGATTCCAGGTCTGGTGCGCCGCAGTCGCTCAACTGCACTTGGGTTGTCTGGTGCTACATCAATGGACTTTACGCTGCCAGTATTACAACGCAGCGGTGGTCTGGAAATTGTGCCAGCAGCAATTGTTCACGGGTTTATCCTTAGCTTGCTGACACCTCTGCTAATGGCATTTTTCGCCTCCTGATACCTCGTTGGCGGTAGGTTCCTGCCGCCAAATTTGCGCTAAATCAATCTCCATCTAAGTTGCATGAAAAATCTCTTTTCCCTATGTCGCACTGAGCATAACCTTAAACATGTATATTAAATATAACTTTAAAAGGTACGATCATGTTTTGTGTGCAATGTGAACAAACAATCCGCACCCCAGCGGGCAACGGCTGCTCTTACGCGCAGGGCATGTGCGGTAAAACAGCTGAAACGTCAGATCTGCAAGACCTGTTGATCGCCACGCTGCAAGGTTTATCCGCCTGGGCACTGGCTGCACGTGAAGTGGGTATCATCGATCACGAGATTGATAACTTTGCACCGCGTGCCTTTTTCTCAACCCTGACCAACGTTAACTTCGATTCCCCACGTATCGTCGGTTACGCGCAAGAAGCCATCTCGCTGCGCGAAACTCTGAAGGCTCGCAGCCTCGAGATTAACCCGAACATTACCGTTACCCATCCAATGGCTGAACTGCAATTAGTCAGCAACGATTTGGGCGACCTGCAACGTCAGGCGGCTGAATTTGCGCCAAACCGCGATAAAGCAGAAATTGGTGAAGACATTCTGGGCCTGCGTCTGTTGTGCTTGTACGGCCTGAAAGGTGCCGCTGCGTATATGGAACACGCCCACGTACTCGGCCAGTACGACAACGACATCTACGCGCAATACCATAAAATTATGGCGTGGCTCGGCACCTGGCCTGCTGACATGGGCGCACTGCTTGAGTGCTCCATGGAAATCGGCCAGATGAACTTCAAAGTGATGAGCATTCTGGATCTCGGCGAAACTGAGAAATACGGGCACCCAACGCCAACGCAAGTAAACGTTCGCCCTGTTGCAGGCAAATGTATTTTGATTTCCGGCCACGACCTGAAAGATTTGTACCACTTGCTTGAGCAAACTGAAGGTACAGGCGTCAATGTCTATACCCACGGCGAAATGCTGCCAGCACACGGCTACCCTGAACTACGCAAGTTCAAACATCTGGTCGGTAATTACGGCAGCGGTTGGCAAAACCAGCAGGTCGAATTCGCCCGCTTCCCAGGCCCTATTGTGATGACATCAAACTGCATCATTAACCCGGAAGTAGGCTCCTATACCGACCGCATCTGGACACGCAGCATTGTCGGCTGGCCTGGCGTTAGTCACCTCGAAGGTGATGATTTCACCTCCGTAATTACGCAAGCACAGCAAATGGCTGGTTTCCAGTACAGCGAAATCGAACACCTGATTACGGTCGGTTTTGGCCGCCAGACTTTACTGGGTGCCGCCGATACGCTGATTGACCTGGTGAGCCGTGAAAAACTGCGCCATATATTCCTGGTTGGCGGTTGTGACGGCGAACGTGGCGAACGCAGCTACTTCACTGATTTTGCTACCAGCGTGCCAAAAGATTGCCTGATCCTGACACTTGCCTGCGGTAAATATCGCTTCAATAAACTGGACTTCGGCGATATCGAAGGTCTGCCACGCCTGGTGGATGCGGGTCAGTGTAACGATGCTTACTCTGCAATTATCCTTGCGGTAACTCTTGCCGAAAAACTGGGTTGTGGTGTGAACGACCTGCCGCTGAGCCTGGTGCTTTCCTGGTTCGAGCAAAAAGCGATTGTTATCCTGCTGACCCTGCTGTCGTTGGGCGTTACGAATATTGTCACCGGCCCAACCGCACCAGGCTTCCTGACGCCAAATCTGCTGGCTGTGCTGAACGAGAAATTTGGCCTGCGTGCCATTACCACCGTTGAGCAAGATATCGAACAGTTGATGAGCGCATAAGGAGAAGCCATGACTATGCCAACGCCGCTGTGCCCGTATCGCATGCAGGTACATCATATTCACCAGGAAACGCCGGATGTCTGGACGTTATCGCTGATTAATCACGATTTCTATCCATACAAAGCTGGGCAATATACGCTGGTGAGCATTCGTAACCGTGATGAAACGCTGCGTGCTTATACCATTTCGTCCACACCAGGACTCAGCCCATTCGTGACGCTGACAGTCCGTCGTATCGAAAATGGCGTTGGTTCCGAGTGGCTAACCCAGGATGTGAAAGTTGGCGATTATCTGTGGCTGTCTGAAGGCCTGGGTGAATTTAGCTGTGAAAACCTGGCGACCAACCGTTATCTGTTGATAGCGGCGGGTTGTGGCGTGACGCCGATTATGGCGATGCGCCGCTGGCTGGCAAAACACCGCCCGCAGGCAGACGTGCAGGTTATTTATAACGTTCGTTCGCCGGAAGATGTCATTTTCGCACAGGAATGGAGCAACTATCCGCTGACGCTGATTGCTGAAAATAACGCGACACAGGGTTTTATCGCCGGGCGTTTAACGCATGAAATTCTTGCGGCAGTACCGGATATTGCTTCACGAACCGTCATGACCTGCGGCCCCGCGCCGTATATGGAATTGGTCGAGAAAGAAGTTAAAGCGCTGGGTGTGAGCGAATTTTACTCTGAAAAATTCTTTACCCCAGTTGCGACCCCCGTACAAAGCGGTTTGAAATTCACCACATTAAAACCTCTGCGCGAGTTCTACGCACCAGTCGGCAGTACGTTGTTGGCAGCGATGGAAAGTAACAGCATTCCGGTGAATGCGGCTTGCCGCGCTGGCGTATGCGGGAGTTGCAAAACCAAAATCGAATCGGGTGATTACACGGTAAGCAGCACCATGACCCTGAGCGAGGCAGAAATTGCTAACGGTTATGTATTGGCTTGTTCATGCCACCCGCAAAGCGATTTAGTGATGGCGTAAACCGTATTTAATAGGCAGGGAATGCAACATTTCCCGCCTATTAAACTCATCGCCAGGCTGAGTTTTCTGCCAGAGAATAACGCCCCGCACCTGAAAACATCACCGCAATAGCCCCCAGGAAGAAATAGACCAGGCTTTCAATTGCCCAGGTCCCTGTTTTATCGAGCATAAACGTCTTATCCGTTCCCACCAGCAACCAGGCAACCACCATAGTAAACGCCAGCACAAGTGCAGCAGGACGCGTCAACACGCCAAGAATGACCAAACAAGGCGCAACAACTTCCCCGATCAAAACGCCATAGGCGATAAACTCAGGTAGCCCGTGGGAAACCAGCATGCCTTTAATCGGCCCAACCCCATCAAATAATTTATGTAGGCCATGAAAAAGCATTAACCCACCAACGGCCAGTCGCAAGATTAACTTCCCCAAATCATCCTTTGCCAGTGCACCATTTACTGCATTTAACAATTTATTAACCATTTGAAATGCAACCCGTCCTGAGTGATAACGAGAATAATTTACACTTAATATTCTGTTACAGATACCCCCTGAATTAGAAGGGCATTATCCGGCCAGTTCAGCGACTTGGGCTACGCTTATTAGTTCGACCATCATGTGACAAGGAGAACCAATGAAACAGAACGTAGCCGCATATCTGGCAAAAACGCTCGAAAGTGCGGGAGTGAAACGAATCTGGGGTGTCACTGGCGATTCCCTCAATGGGCTAAGCGATAGCCTGAACCGCATGGGCACCATTCAATGGATGCCAACGCGCCATGAAGAGGTCGCCGCTTTTGCCGCAGGTGCGCAAGCGCATCTTTCAGGTGAACTAGCGGTGTGCGCTGGTTCCTGCGGGCCTGGCAACCTCCATTTAATTAATGGTCTGTTCGACTGCCATCGCAACCGTGTTCCGGTGCTGGCGATTGCCGCACATATTCCCTCCAGCGAAATTGGCAGCGGCTATTTTCAGGAGACACATCCAGAGGAGTTATTCCGCGAATGCAGCCATTACTGTGAACTGGTGTCATCCCCGGAACAAATCCCGCAGGTTCTTGCGATTGCCATGCGCAAAGCGATACTAAACCGTGGCGTTTCAGTCGTCGTGCTACCGGGCGATGTGGCGCTTAAGCCCGCGCCTGAAACCGCCAGCACGCACTGGTACCCGGCTCCACAACCCATTGTTGTACCGCCACACGACGAGCTGAAAAAACTGGCGCAGCTGCTGCGATACCACGACAACATTGCCCTGATGTGCGGCAGCGGTTGTGCCGGTGCGCATGAAGAACTGGTGCAATTTGCCGCCAAGCTTAAAGCGCCGATTGTTCACGCATTGCGCGGTAAAGAACACGTTGAGTACGATAATCCTTATGACGTTGGCATGACTGGGCTGATTGGTTTTTCATCGGGGTTCCACACCATGATGAACGCCGACACGCTGATTCTGCTCGGCACGCAATTCCCTTATCGTGCCTTCTACCCCACTGATGCAAAAATTATTCAAATTGATATCAACCCTGGCAGCATCGGCGCGCACAGCAAAGTGGATATGGCGCTAGTCGGGGACATTAAAGCCACACTTGCGGCATTGATTCCGCTTTTGGAAGAAAAAACTGATCGCAGCTTCCTCGATAAAGCGCTGGATAATTACCGTAAAGCGCGTGAAGACCTGGACGAACTGGCGCAACCTGGCGATGGCAAAATTATCCATCCGCAATATGTTGCACAGCAAATCAGTAAATATGCTGATGAAGACGCTATTTTCACCTGCGACGTCGGCACACCTACTGTCTGGGCTGCGCGCTATCTGAAAATGAACGGCAAACGCAGGCTGATCGGTTCCTTTACCCACGGTTCGATGGCCAACGCCATGCCACAAGCACTGGGCGCAAAAGCGACAGCACCAGACCGACAGGTTATTGCCATGTGCGGCGACGGCGGTTTCAGCATGCTGATGGGGGATTTTCTTTCAGTGGTGCAAATGAAACTGCCAATCAAAATCGTGGTGTTCAACAACAGCGTGCTGGGTTTTGTGGCAATGGAAATGAAAGCCGGTGGTTACCTGACAGACGGCACAGAATTACACGATACTAACTTTGCCAATATCGCCACTGCCTGCGGTATCACCGGTATTCGCGTTGAAAAAGCAGCGGATCTGGATAACGCCCTGCAACGCGCCCTGAGTATTGATGGCCCAGTACTAGTAGACGTTGTTGTCGCCAAAGAAGAGTTAGCTATCCCACCACAAATCAAACTTGAACAAGCCAAAGGGTTCAGCCTCTATATGTTGCGCGCCATCATCAACGGACGTGGTGATGAAGTTATCGAACTGGCGAAAACCAACTGGTTCCGGTAAAACAGAGGTTTATTGTGGATAATAATAAGGACCCACCGTGATTGATTTGCGCAGCGACACAGTAACCCGCCCGAGCGATGAAATGCTCAAACGTATGATGGCCGCACCAACTGGTGATGACGTATACGGTGATGATCCTACCGTCAATGAATTGCAAGATTACGCGGCCAAAATAAGCGGCAAAGAAGCAGCGCTATTTCTACCTACCGGCACCCAGGCAAACCTGGTGGCTCTGTTAAGCCATTGCGAGCGCGGCGAAGAATATATTGTTGGGCAACTTGCGCATAATTATCTCTATGAAGCCGGTGGTGCTGCGGTATTAGGCAGTATTCAACCGCAACCAATTGATGCCAACCCTGACGGTTCTCTGCCGCTTGATAAAGTTGCCGCGAAAATCAAACCTGACGATATCCACTTTGCACGCACTAAATTACTCAGTCTCGAAAACACTCATAACGGCAAAGTATTACCGCGCGAGTACCTCAAACAAGCCTGGGAATTTAGCCGCAACCATAACCTGGCATTGCATGTTGACGGTGCGCGTATCTTCAATGCCGTGGTGGCATATGGCTGCACGCTTGAAGAAGTGGTGCGCTATTGCGATACCTTCACGATTTGTCTCTCAAAAGGCCTGGGAGCACCTGTCGGTTCACTTTTAGTCGGTAGCCGTGAATACATTAAGCGTGCAACTCGCTGGCGCAAAATGGTCGGTGGTGGCATGCGTCAGGCAGGCATTCTGGCGGCTGCAGGTTTATATGCTCTTGAGAATAACGTGCAGCGCTTGCAAACCGACCACGACAACGCCCATTGGCTGGCAGGGGAATTACGTGAAATTGGTGTCGATGTCACTCGCCAGGATACCAATATGGTGTTTGTTCGCGTTCCGGTTGAGCAAGCCGAAAGCCTCGGAAATTTCATGAAAGAGCGAGGCATTTTGATGAGTGCCGGGCCAATCACTCGTTTGGTGACTCATCTTGACGTGAACCGCCAGCAGTTGGCCGAATTGGTTTCCCACTGGCAGGCATTTTTACAGCGTTAAGCTGAGGATCAAGGACGATGACACAGCCACAAAACATTTTGGTGCTCGGCGCAAGCGGCTATATCGGGCAGCATCTGGTGCCTAAGCTTACACAAGCTGGGCACCATGTCACTGCTGCTGCAAGGCGCGTTGAGTGGCTGGAGAAACAACCCTGGCCTGACGTCATTTGTCGCCATGTCGATTTACAGTGGCCAGAAACACTCCCCACACTGCTGGAAAACGTCGATACCCTTTATTATCTGGTACATAGCATGGGCGACGGTGCAGATTTCGTTGCCCATGAACGCCAGACCGCTCTCAATTTGCGCGATGCATTGCGCGCATATCCCGTAAAACATCTTATCTTTCTGAGCTCACTACAAGCCGCAGAAGGCGATGGTGATTCAGAGCATTTGCGCGCACGCCAACTCACAGCCGATATTTTGCGTGATTCAGGCGTTCCGGTGACAGAGATCCGTGCTGGCATTATTGTCGGCGCCGGCTCAGCCGCCTTCGAAGTGATGCGCGATATGGTTTATAACTTGCCGGTACTCACGCCTCCGCGCTGGGTTCGTTCGCGCACCACACCCATTGCGCTGGAAAATTTGCTGCATTATTTAACCGAATTGCTTAATCATCCTTCGCAGGAAAATCGAGTATTTGAAGCCGCCGGGCCAGAAGTACTGAGCTACCAGCAACAATTCGAGCGCTTTATGGCTGTCAGTGGCAAAAAGAGGCCGCTTATACCCATTCCCTTGCCGACCAGTTGGATCTCAGTATGGTTTCTCAACATGATAACGTCCGTGCCACCCACCATTGCTAAGGCACTGATCCAGGGATTGAAGCACGATCTTCTGGCTGACGATCGTGAATTACGCGCGTTGATCCCACAACCGCTCCTAACTTTTGACGATGCGGTGCGAGCAACGCTTGAAGACGAACACAAGCTGGCAAACTCACAGGACTGGGGTTATGACGCTCAGGCGTTTGCACGTTGGCGGCCAGATTATGGTTATTTCCCTAAACAGGCAGGTTGCACACTCACTACCTCTGCTGAAGTGGCAGACTTATGGCAGGTGGTTAATCAAATTGGCGGGAAAGAGGGTTATTTCTTCGGCAATATTTTGTGGCAAACCCGTGGTTATATGGACCTTTTAGTCGGTCACAGGCTGCCAAAGGGCCGTCCGGAACGGGAAATGCTCGAAGTTGGCGATCGAGTCGATAGCTGGAAAGTCATCATTGTTGAGCCGCAAAAAGAGCTGACTCTCTTGTTTGGGATGAAAGCGCCTGGGCTTGGGCGTCTGTCCTTCACACTGCGCGACCACGGCAAGCATCGCTCGCTGGATGTTCGAGCCTGGTGGCATCCACACGGAACCGCAGGCTTGTTCTACTGGTTGGTAATGATTCCCGCACATCTGTTTATTTTCCGTGGCATGGCCCGCCGGATTTGCCAACTTTCCGAACAATTGTCACATAAAGTCCGTTAAGAGTTCCTAATCTTTGGCTTTCCCCATTGCAAGCACTGCCATTTCACGGAAAAATGCGCAGCGTAAATCTCAATTATCATGAGTTGGTCGACATGAAGGTACTGGTAACGGGCGCCACCAGCGGTTTAGGCCGAAACGCGGTCGAATATCTGCGAGCAAAAGGCATCAGCGTTCGCGCAACCGGGCGAAATGAAGCCATGGGCAAACTGCTGGAAAAAATGGGTGCAGAGTTCGTTCATGCTGACCTGACTGAATTGGTGTCTTCGCAAGCCAAAGTGATGCTGGCCGATGTCGATACGCTTTGGCATTGCTCGGGCTTTACCTCTCCGTGGGGAACACAGGAAGCATTTGATCTTGCAAACGTCCGTGCCACCCGTCGTCTGGGCGAATGGGCCGTTGCCTGGGGTGTGCGCAACTTTGTGCATATTTCCTCACCGTCGCTCTACTTCGATTACCATCATCATCGCAAGATCAAAGAAGATTTTCGTCCGGTTCGTTTTGCCAATGAATTTGCTCGCAGCAAAGCTGCCAGCGAAGAAGTGATTCAATTATTGGCGCAATCAAACCCGCACACACGCTTCACCATTTTGCGTCCGCAAAGTTTGTTTGGCCCGCATGACAAAGTCTTTTTCCCACGTCTGGTGCAGATGATGCGCCGCTATGGCAGCGTGTTGTTACCACGCGGCGGTGAGGCCATGGTGGATATGACGTATATAGAAAATGCGGTGCATGCAATGTGGCTTGCCACCCAATGTGAAAGCCAGCCGTCAGGACGGGCATATAACATCACCAATATGGAAGCGCGCCCATTACGTTTTATCGTGCAAAAGCTAATTGATGAGTTAGAGATTAAATGCCGGATTCGTTCTGTGCCGTATCCGATGCTGGATATGATTGCCCGCAGTATGGAGCGTCTTGGCAGTAAGTCGGCCAAAGAACCGGTGCTCACTCACTATGGTGTGTCAAAACTGAATTTTGATTTAACGCTGGATACTACTCGCGCTGAAACCGAGTTGGGTTATCAACCCATAGTCACGCTGGATGAAGGTATTAAGCGTACCGCACTCTGGCTCAGAGACCACGGTACGCTGCACCGTTAGTTATCCTTGCCCGTATTTCTCAAGCAATGCCTGGGCAATAGCCTGAGTTTGTGCATCCGCCACGCCAGAATATTGGGCTGGGCGGAAGTGCATCTGGAAAGCACGAATCACCCGCTGCTGCTGCTCTGTATTCATTTCCGGCGTCACCTGATAACCATAACGCGATAGTAAATCGAGTACATTTAGCGTATCGACAGGTTCATAAGGCGAACGCCCATTCAAATAAAATGCCACTCTTTGCGCGTCAGGCCAGGCGCCAATACCCTGTTTTGCTAGTTGCTGCCATGGGAATAACGGACCGGGATCGACTTTACGTTGCGGTGCGATATCAGCATGCGCAACGACGTTCTGAGGCTGGATTTGATAACGATTAATTATCTCTTTCGCTAACTTTTCCAGCACTGAGATTTGCGGGGCGTTAAACGGATAAAATTGTTTTACCCCGCCCTGTCGGGTGTAGCCTTTATTTTCCAGCTCAATGCCAATCGACGTATCATTAATACGCGTGGCTCCACGCCAAAAACTTACGCCAGCATGCCAGGCCAGTTCACTTTCCGGCACCAGTTGCCAGATAACCGGTTTACCACCAGAGACAGGCGGCGTGTCGGGTATCAGATAGTGAGAACTGACATTTTGGTCGGTTAAAGTGGCTAACGAGCCGGTGAAATCGTCAGCGGTGTAGTGAATAACCAGCACTTTTACGCGTGGATAAGCAGCCTGAGCCTGTCGACGCGTATCAACTTTATAATCACCCTTATCGACAATGCCTGTCTCACTAGCACAACCCGCCAGCAACGCTGCAATTAACAAGATGGCAAGACGGCCTTTCATCGACGGGTTTTTACCGCAGTGCCGGTGACGCTCACCATCAGCATGCTTCCATCTTTGCCAACCGTTTCGTAGTCGATATCAATACCGACAACAGCGTTAGCCCCTAATCCTTCCGCCTGTTCCTGCAATTCTTTAAACGCTATTTCGCGTGCTTTGCGTAACTCTTTTTCGTATGCGCCGGAACGGCCACCCACGATATCGCGCACGCCCGCAAAAAAATCGCGGAAAATATTGGCGCCAAGAATCGCCTCTCCAGTGACAACGCCACAGTATTCTGTGATGGCCTGCCCTTCGAGCGTTGGGGTAGTTGTAAATTGCATAAGCTTCTCCTCTCTTTGTATCAATATCTTAGCGCATTGCCTGCCACGCATTTTGACAACGATACGCTATGCTAAGTTAGTCCCTCCTGAGAAGATAAGGAAATAAAAATGCGCAGCTCAGTTTTGGTTCTTCTTCCGTGCGCTCTGTTACTCACGGCCTGTACTACCAGCGTCACTCCCGCGTTTAAAGATATTGGCACCCGCAGCGGCCCTTGTATTGAAGGCGGCCCGGATAGCGTGGCGCAGAAGTTTTACGATTATCAAATAAGCCATAAAACGCAGGGGAGCAGTGCGATCACAAACTTACGCCCGTACTTGAGTGATTCACTGGCGCAGCAAATGCAAAAAGCCAGCACTTCACCCAACGCACAAAATGAATTTATGCGCAGCAATATGTTCACCAGCAACGCTGATGGCGTAGACACGGCTGAAGTGGCCTCCTCGTCAACTATTCCCAACACTGACGCACGTAATATTCCGCTGCGTGTGAAACTCACAAAAGGCAGCCAGAACTGGCAAGATGAAGTGCTGATGATTCGTGAGGGGCAATGCTGGGCGGTCGATGACGTACGTTATCTCGGCGAAAACGGCCATGCACCTGCAGGTAGTCTGCGCCAGGCGATCGAAACAGAGTAAAATATCGTCTTAAACATTCTCAGGTGGGAAAGGTAAACCCTGTAAATAGTCTGGATTTCTTAAATATCTCCGACATTTATTCTTACCTCCTTCCCGCCTCGCTATATTGTGCTACTTTTAATGCATGTGAATAGTTATTTTTAGGTTTTAACGCACAAAGATTGCATAACTATTCTGTTAAAGGTACCCTTTCCGGCTTCAATTGCTATTCAACTTATGCGCATGAGTATTCAACTAAACGGCATTAATTGTTTTTACGGCGCGCATCAGGCGCTGTTCGATATCACCCTTAGTTGCCCACAGGGCGAAACGCTGGTGTTACTGGGCCCAAGCGGCGCAGGCAAAAGCTCGCTTCTGCGCGTACTCAATCTGCTTGAGATGCCGCGTTCAGGGCAACTCACCATTGCAGACAATCATTTTGACTTTGCTAAAGCGCCTGGAGATAAAGCCATTCGTGAATTGCGCCGCAACGTTGGTATGGTATTCCAGCAATACAATCTTTGGCCTCATCTCACCGTGCTACAAAACCTGATGGAAGCGCCTTGCCGCGTCCTCGGTATTAGTAAAGATGAAGCACGCCAGCGTGCCGACAAGCTGCTTGAGCGTTTACGCCTAAAACCTTATATGGACCGTTATCCGCTCCACCTTTCCGGTGGCCAGCAGCAGCGCGTCGCGATTGCCCGTGCATTGATGATGGAACCACAGATCCTGCTGTTTGATGAACCAACCGCAGCACTGGACCCAGAAATCACCGCACAAATCGTCAGCATCATTCGTGAATTGGCAGAAACCAATATCACACAGGTCATTGTTACCCACGAAGTGGAAGTTGCGCGTAAAACCGCAAGCCGCGTGGTGTATATGGAAAATGGCCACATAGTCGAACAAGGCGATGCGAGTTGCTTCGCAAAACCGCAGACCGAAGCGTTTAAATTCTATCTGTCACACTGATGTATCCGGGAAAATAATCATGAAAAAAGTTCTGCTTGCCACACTATTAGCCAGCCTGAGCCTTTCCGCGACGGCTGCACAAACTATTCGTTTTGCTATGGAAGCATCTTATCCTCCGTTTGAATCTATGGATGCCAGCAACAAAATTGTTGGTTTCGATGTCGATTTGGCGAACGCACTGTGTAAAGAGATTGATGCGACCTGTACTTTCAGCAACCAGGCATTTGATAGCCTGATCCCAAGCCTGAAATTCCGCCGTATCGACGCAGTTATCTCTGGTATGGATATCACCCCTGAGCGTGAAAAGCAGGTACTGTTCAGCAGCCCGTATTATGAAAACTCTGCGCTGTTTGTCGGCCAGAAAGGAAAAATTGCTGATATCAATGCGCTGAAAGGAAAAAAAGTGGGTATGCAGAACGGTTCCACGCATCAGAAATTCATCATGGATAAACATCCGGAAATCACCACTGTTCCTTACGACAGCTACATGAATGCCAAGCTGGATATGGAAAGCGGCCGTATTGACGCGGTATTTGGTGACACGGCTGTGGTTACCGAATGGCTGAAAGCCGATCCTAAACTTGCCGCTATCGGCGATAAAGTAACGGATAAAGACTACTTCGGTACAGGCTTGGGCATCGCTGTTCGTCAGGGCAACACTGACTTGCAGGCGAAGTTCAACACTGCGCTGGAAAAAGTAAAGCAAGATGGTACGTACAAATCCATCTACGAAAAATGGTTCCAGAAGTAATCTGAATGAACGAAATGTTTACTTTAGCGAGCGCCGCCGGGATGACCGTCGGCCTTGCCGTTTGTGCGCTGATCATCGGCCTGGCTCTGGCGATGATTTTTGCCGTATGGGAGTCCGCGAAGTGGCGTCCGATAGCCTGGCTGGGCTCAGCTTTGGTTACGGTACTACGTGGCCTACCTGAAATTCTGGTGGTGCTGTTTATTTATTTCGGCTCCTCGCAGTTACTGCTGATCCTCTCAGATGGTTTTGTACTCAACCTCGGTTTTGCGCAAATCCCTCTCCAGTTACAAATTGAGAATTTCGATGTCAGCCCGTTCCTGTGCGGTGTTATTGCGCTTTCCCTGCTCTACTCGGCTTATGCCTCGCAAACGTTGCGTGGTGCACTTAAAGCTGTGCCTATTGGCCAGTGGGAATCCGGCCAGGCCTTAGGCATGTCGAAAGCAGCGATTTTCTTCCGTCTGATCATGCCGCAGATGTGGCGCCATGCGTTGCCAGGTTTAGGTAATCAGTGGTTGGTATTGCTGAAAGACACCGCGCTGGTGTCGCTGATTAGCGTGAACGATTTGATGTTACAAACTAAGAGTATCGCCACCCGTACCCAAGAGCCGTTTACCTGGTATGTGGTTGCTGCCGCGATCTACCTCGTGATCACCCTCATCAGCCAGTACGTTCTTAAACGCATTGACCAACGAGCGACACGTTTTGAACGGAGACCCGGCTGATGCTTGAGTATTTACCGGAATTGTTGAAAGGCTTGCACACTAGCCTGACTCTCACCGCGGCATCGATTGTAGTCGCGTTGATTTTATCGCTGTTTTTCACCATCGTTTTGACGCTGAAAACACCGGTACTGGTCCACATTGTCCGCGTCTATATCACCCTGTTTACCGGTACGCCTTTGCTGGTGCAAATCTTCCTGATTTACTACGGCCCAGGTCAGTTTCCGTCTATTCAGAACTACCCGGTATTATGGCACCTGCTTTCCGAGCCATGGTTATGTGCATTGATTGCGTTATCGTTGAACAGTGCGGCCTACACCACTCAACTGTTTTACGGTGCCATTCGCGCCATTCCTGATGGCCAGTGGCAGTCGTGTGGCGCATTAGGAATGAGCAAGAAAGATACCCTCGCTATTTTGCTGCCTTATGCATTTAAACGTGCCCTTTCTTCTTACTCGAATGAAGTGGTGCTGGTGTTTAAAAGTACCTCTCTGGCGTACACCATTACGCTGATGGAAGTGATGGGTCACGGGCAATTGCTGTATGGCCGCACCTACGATGTGATGGTGTTTGGCGCCGCAGGCCTGGTTTATCTGGTAGTAAACGGATTATTAACCCTGTTAATGCGCGTGATAGAACGCCGAGCTCTGGCATTTGAACGCCGCAATTAATCGGTAACCATTCAGTCAAGAAAAGCGGGGATCCCCCGCTTTTTTTACGCCTCGAAAAATATAATTATACGTTTTATTTGCATATAAATTCATTTGCTGGCATGATTTTTTAATGCCGGGAAACGGTGAAAACAATAAAACATGACAGACGGGAGCTACACACATGAAGAAGTTTATTTTGGCCGCCATGTTCGCTACAGCCGCATTCAACGTGGCTGCAGCCGACAAAATCAACTTTGGTTCTTCGGCCACTTATCCGCCATTTGAATCACTTGATGCCAACAATCAAATCGTCGGTTTTGATATCGACCTGGCAAAAGCTTTATGCAAACAAATGCAAGCAGAATGCACATTCACTAACCATGCCTTTGACAGCCTTATCCCATCGCTTAAGTTCCGGAAATATGATGCGGTGATTTCAGGTATGGATATTACGCCGGAACGTAGCAAGCAGGTTTCCTTCACCACACCGTATTACGCCAACTCAGCGGTCGTCATTGCTAAAAAAGGTGCGTTCAAATCTTTTGATGAATTGAAAGGTAAACGTATCGGCATGGAGAATGGCACCACGCACCAGAAATATCTCCAGGATAAACATCCGGAAATTAAAACCGTCTCTTACGATAGCTATCAGAATGCAATTATCGACCTGAAAAATGGCCGTATTGATGGGGTATTTGGCGATACCGCAGTGGTCAATGAGTGGCTGAAAACCAATCCACAGCTGGGTACCGTTGGTGAGCACGTTACCGACGCACAATACTTCGGCACAGGTCTTGGCATTGCTGTCCGTCCTGATAATCAGGCGCTGTTAGCCAAACTGAATACCGCTCTGGCCGCGATTAAAGCTGACGGGACTTATCAGAAAATTAGCGAGCAGTGGTTCCCGCAGTAAAAGTAATAGCGTAGGTCGAATGCCGCAGACCTACTAAAAGACAGGTGTTTTGCAGGGTGGATTAGCGACCAGCGACATCCACCACGTTAATCTGTAACTTTCACCAACAGCGCCAACACCTCGTAATGTGCCGTGTGCGGGAACATATCGAATAACTGAACTCTTGCGACCCGATATTCCGCCAGCGAAGCAATATCCCGCGCCATGGTCTGCGCGTTACAGCTTGAATAGATGATGTACTTCGGTGCCATATTATTGAGGAAGTAACACAACGCCTGGCCAATCCCCCGCCGTGGTGGATTCACCAGCACGAGGTCGGGCACATCTTGTTGTTCAGTGGCAAATTTTGTGGAATCCAACGCCTGAAAGTGAATATTCGTTAACCCGAGTTTTTCCGCTGATTGCCGTGCGCAGGCAATCGCTTCTGGTGCGATTTCTATCCCGGTCAGTTTCATGTCCGGAGTCGCGCAATGCAGCCCAAATCCACCAACTCCGCAGAATAAATCCCACATATGTTTGACCGGTAATTCACCGACCCACTCTCGCGCTGTCGCATACAAAGAAGCGGCAACCGTTGGGTTGGTCTGGAAAAAACTTTGTGGCCGGATATATAACGGTACGCCATTGAACTGTTCTTCGAGCGCATGCTGTTCGGTAAGGTGGATTTCATGCTCGCCTTCCATAATTGCCATATGCACAGGCTGGATGTTGGCAGAAATCACTTTTAACTGCGGAAGTTGTTGTTGCAACCAGGGCAATGCTGTTCGCAACTGTTCCAGTTTGGCTTCTGAGCGCAGGACAAAGCGCAGCATCATGTCACCATCAAACCTACTTTCCGTCAACAGCAGGTATTTCAGTTCACCACGTTTGCGCGCCACGTTGTAGGGCGTCAGGCCTGCGCGGGCAATAAAAGGTTTCAGTGTGGCAAATACTGCCTGAAATGATGCTGGATATAGCGGACATTCGGTTAAATCTTCAGGTGTACCATCGCGATGCAGCATCCCCAGCAACGGTTTTTCTACGCTGCCGCTGGCAACCATCTTGGCTTTGTTGCGAAACGCTTGTTCAGGGCCGCTTATCGGCACGCGCCAGTCTTGCACCGCAATACCCTTCAGCAATTGCTGAAGTTCATTCATTTTGGTGTTGAGCTGTTCGGAAATCGGCTGTTCAATCCACTGACAAGAACGACAGCGATTAGCCTGATATAGCGCGCAATGCATAATTAAATCCTGAAAACCTGGGGCGCAGATTGTAGCACTACTCAGTTATTGAAGTTTAAAAAAAAGCCGACTGCGCGAAGGGACGAATAACAAAAATAGAACCAATAAGTCGGGCAGTTTTTGGGTCATTAACGAACGAAAAATCTCACGTTTTGACTCGCCGGGGATGCTGAAAAGTTCCGGATACCCCCAGCCAAGGGATGCCGCCCATAAATAACCTACTGCAATAATCTGTGTGGTGAGAAATACCCAGCGCCCCCAATTTCGCCCTTTCATAATGACAAACGCGCAACGTAATTCGACACACAGCATGACCAGACTGCCAAGGAAAATCAGCGTCAGGCTCCAGGTTTGTACACTGCGATGAACAAAATCAATAACCCCACGGACACCGAGCATGTTTAAAAGCAACATGAGATCGAGCATGCGCGTAGTGAGAATAGCAATTGCCGCCACCAGCACTAATGTGGGCGCGTTCAATTTAGCTTGTGTTTGACTTCGTTTCCTAAAAATTTCTGCAAACCTCGTGTTCCATACGATACAGTGCCGCGTCGGGCGCGGCACTGTGGGGCATATCATTACAAATTTTAAGTAGTTAGGCTATACGCGCCTTGCTCGCTGGATATCGCGCAGACGCTGTTTTTCAGCTCGAGCCATAAACCACCAGGCTATCAAGCCAATCACACCCACGACTCCCAAAATTATAGACGCCAGCGCGTTAATTTCAGGATTAACCCCCATTCTTACACTTGAGAATACCAGCATCGGTAATGTCGTTGCACCTGGCCCTGAGACAAAGCTCGCAATAACCAAATCGTCGAGCGATAACGTAAATGCTAACAGCCAGCCAGAGATAATCGCCGGAGCAATCATCGGAACGGTTATCACGAAGAAAACCTTCAACGGAGTCGCACCTAAATCCATTGCCGCCTCTTCAATTGAATGATCTAGTTCTCTTAAACGCGAACTGATGACCACCGAGACATATGCAGTACAGAATGTGACGTGCGCAAGCCATATCGTCAACATGCCGCGATCGCTTGGCCAACCAATGGCATGCCCTAAGGCCACAAACAGCAATAGCAGCGAAAGACCAGTGATGACATCAGGCATAACTAACGGTGCGGTGAGCATAAAAGCAAATCCCGTTGAACCTCGGAACTTACCAAAACGCACCATGACTACCGCCGCGATAGTCCCGAGGATCACCGCCGCAGTCGCCGCCGCTGCCGCAATAGTTAAGCTGAGTCCCACGGCGCTCATCATTGCGGAGTCCTGGAATAACTCGACATACCAGCGCGTCGACCATCCCGCCCAAACAGTAACCAATTTTGAGCTGTTAAATGAATAGATAACCAGCATCAGCATAGGTGCGTAAAGGAAGGTGAAGCCAATCACCAAAATCAGAATACGCCACGGTGAACGTACTACTGGTAAATTGTTCATGAGTGGTCCTCCGCAGCTTTATTCTGATATTTATGGAACCACATAATCGGCACAATCAGCAGAATGAGCATGGTTATCGCCACTGCGGACGCAACCGGCCAATCGCGGTTATTAAAGAATTCCTGCCACAACACGCGGCCAATCATAATGCTGTCTGGTCCGCCAAGAAGTTCAGGGATAACAAACTCGCCCACCGCCGGAATAAAGACCAGCATCGAACCGGCGATAATGCCGCCTTTGGTTAATGGCACAATAACGCTGAAGAAGGTTTTCAACGGGCGAGCACCCAAGTCTAAAGACGCTTCCACTAGCGAGTAATCGAGTCGCGTCAATGCGGTATAAATCGGCAACACCATAAATGGCAGATAGGCATAAACAATCCCGATGTAAACGGCGAGATTGGTATGCAGAATCACCAGTGGTTGGTCGATAACGCCCAGCCACATCAATACGTTGTTCAGTACGCCGTTGTTTTTCAGTATTCCCATCCACGCATAGACGCGAATCAAAAATGATGTCCATGACGGTAGAATCACCAGTAACAACAGAATGTTACGCGTTGATGATTTACTGTGCGCCACCGCCCATGCCAACGGATATCCCAGCAGCAAACAGCAAATGGTAGAAATCCCGGCAACTTGCAGTGACTGCAAATAGGCTTCCGCGTATAACGGATCGTCGGTTAACTGAAGATAGTTCGCCAGATTCAGCGCCAACGAAATCTGATCGTCAGCCCAGGTGATCAGATCGGTATAAGGCGGAATGGATCGTGCTATTTCTGCAAAACTTATCTTAAAAACAATCAAAAACGGTAGCATGAACAGCAAAATCAGCCAGAGATACGGCAATGCAATGACCAACTTGCGACCATGGCGCATTTGCGTTTTCGCCAGCCACAATTTTAAACCGCTTGCCGGTGGCTCGGCCGGGCGTTCAGTAATCGTGCTCATTTCGCCCCCTTAAACCGTGAGAACCACACAACTTTCAGCATCCCAACACAGACGAACTTCGTCACCCCATGTCGGCATCCCCTTCCGATTACGGTGTTCGTTTTGCAACTGTGCACTGATCATCTGGCCGCTTTTCAGGCGTACGTGATAAATCGACAGGTCGCCAAGATAGGCAATGTGCACCACTTCTCCGACCGCGAAGTTGTAGCCGTCAGCAGGCGGCTCGTCACACAGCATCACTTTTTCCGGGCGAAGCGCGACATATACCGGAACACCATCGACAACGGAAACATCCGGATCAACTTTGAGTAAATGCACAAGCCCTGGGCTATCAATCACCAGGCCATCTTCCTGGCGATCTTTTAGCAAACCTTCAAAGACGTTTACTGAGCCGATAAATTCAGCGCTATAGCGCGTCGCTGGATGTTCGTAGACTTCCTCCGGCTCGCCAATTTGTTCGAACTTGCCGCGATTCATGATGGCAATACGCCCCGCCATGGTCATCGCTTCTTCCTGGTCATGCGTCACCATCACGCAAGTCGCACCCACTCGCTCCAGAATATCGACCACTTCGAGCTGCATACGGTCACGCAATTTTTTATCCAGCGCGCCCATTGGTTCATCAAGCAACAACAACTTAGGTCGCTTTGCCAAACTACGAGCAAGTGCCACGCGCTGACGTTGCCCACCTGAAAGCTGGTGCGGTTTACGCCTGGCATACTCCTGCATATGAACCAACGTCAGCATTTCCTGTACACGCTGAGTGATTTCATTTTTCGGCAATTTATCTTGCTTGAGTCCAAACGCAATGTTCTGCTCCACCGTCATGTGTGGGAAAAGCGCATACGACTGGAACATCATATTAATCGGGCGCTGATACGGCGGCACATGTGACAAGTCGACACCATCAAGCACGATTTGTCCTGCGCTCGGCTGTTCAAAACCCGCCAACATGCGTAGCAACGTTGATTTACCACAGCCGGATGGCCCGAGCAGCGCAAAAATTTCGCCTTTATAAATAGTCAGATTGACATCATCAACGGCATGTTGCCCGTCAAAGGACTTGGTGAGGTTGCGAACTTCAAGCAGCGGGGTAAGCGCTTTACGAGTTTTCGCTTGCGGACGAGGAGTTGCGTCGTTCAATTATGTTGCTCTCCGGCAAAAGCAAAGAAAATGGTACGACCCGGTTGCCGTACTCATAACGAGACAGAGGCCAGGAGCCTCTGTCCGTATTGGGGCACACGCACCATTTGGGTGCGCTACCCCGTTGCAGCCCGTGTTAACTCTCTAACAGGTTTACTTATTTCCCAGTTTTAACTTTAGTCCACGCACGGGTAATCACACGATCAACTTTTGGCGATTGCACGCCCTGGGTGAACAATTTGGCACGCACATCAGCGGGTGGATATATTCCCGGGTTATCACGAATCTCAGCGTTCAGCAGCGGAGTCGACTCTTTATTCGCATTCGCGTAATAAACGTGATTACTGATATTCGCTACTACATCTGGTCGCATCAAATAGTTCAGGAACTGATACGCTTCGTCTTTATTTTTCGCATCAGCTGTCATAGCGAACATATCGAAGTAAACCATCGCGCCTTCTTTAGGAATGGTATAAGCAATATTCACGCCATTTTTTGCCTCTTTAGCACGGTTTGCCGCCTGGAGAATATCGCCGGACCAACCAATCGCTACGCAGATGTCGCCGTTAGCCAAATCGTTGATGTATTGGGATGAGTGGAAATAGCGGATCGACGGGCGCAGTTTTAGCAGCAGATCGTTCGCTGCACCGGTGTAATCTTTTGGATCGGTGCTGTTAGGATCTTTGCCCAGATAATGCAGCACACTGGCGTAAACTTCACTCGGTGCATCGAGGAAGGAAACACCACAGCTTTTCAGCTTCTCAAGGTTTTCTGGTTTCAGAATTAGATCCCAGCTATTAACCGGCGCATCTTTACCCAATACCGCTTTAACTTTATCGACGTTATAGCCAATCCCCGTAGTAACCATCATGTAGGGAATGCCGTATTTATTGTCGTGGTCGTTATGCGCCACCAACTTGAGCATTTCTGGATCGAGATTTTTATAATTCGGTAATTTACTTTTATCAAGAGGCTGGAAAATACCGGCCTGAGCCTGACGTTCAAGGAATTGTGAAGATGGCACTACAAGATCATAACCCGTGCTGCCCGCCATCAACTTCCCTTCCAACACTTCGTTGGAGTCGAAAACGTCATATACCACTTTAATACCGGTTTCTTTGGTGAAGTTTTCTAGCGTGTCCGGCGCGATATAATCTGACCAGTTATAAACGTGCAGCGTCTTTTGTTCAGCGGCAAACGTGGTGACAGAAACTGCCATCAACAAACCCGCCACCACACCCGACAACAATTTTTTACGTTGGGCGAACATATTTCATTCCTTCTGAATAAAGGGTAAATCTCGCTTTCGCGAGCATAATTTACTCAATCAAACTTTTTACCCAAAATAATTCGAGTTGGGGGAAGGCGGCAAGAAAGCGAATCCCGATGAGCTTACTGTAGTAAGTGATTCGGGTGAGCGAGCGTAGCCAACGCACCAACAACTTGAAGTATTACGGGTATACGCATTTAATTTCCGCATTTGTTACATGCAAGAATCATGCATCTCTATTCAAACTGCAGTGAAAAAAGGATGGAATCCCCCCTGCATACGTTGCACGCTTTAAGCGTTCCGCAAGAATAACTGTAGCCAGAGTTAGTGACTATAGCCCAGGTAAAAAAGCGCCTTATATCAATTTTTTAAGAATAATACGTCTATGCTGTAGCCCAGAACTGGCTCTATTGGCGAGAATAATGCTGGATAAATACTGTTAAGGCAGAATAAAAAATCGCGGAACGCAGCGGTTTTGGCAACCGCTGCGGTTAAGAATGAAACGATTAGTGTAGAAAGTGGGTTTGAATAATTGTGCCGTCTTGCTCTTCGTCTTCAGAGATATAGAGCAACTGGTTTGCACAGGCTTCCAGAATAACCATCGAGATTTGCTCTTCGCTTTGTTTAACAAAGGCTGCGAACTGTTCGCGGGTAATTCCGACTGATACCTGCAGTGACTGGCAAACCACGAGTTTAGGTAAATTATCATCCTGAATATCCAAAAACGCTTTCACTGTTAGCGAACTGGCGTTAATAGACGAAAGATCTGATGCCAGGGGCAGCAAAGCGGAAGGCTTTACCTCTGCCAGAGCTGAAAACAAGACGATATCATCGACCAGGTCGATTTTCGCATCGTAGACACCATCAAAATTCTGCATATGCGGCAGATGGAGCGCCTGGCAAGTATCGCACTCGAAAATGGTCACACCGATATCGTCAAGCCAGCGGCGTAAGATGTCCAGAGTAGGGACAACGAGTGAATCCATAAATGCCGTAGCCTCTTCTAAAGGGGGGGGGTGGATGAGTCGCGCCATAGCTTACGCAAAAAAAGCGCCTCATACTATTATTATGCGCCCAGTTGCCATGATGCTCGGCATCAGCCGCCCGTTTTCAGACAGTAGCCAGGCTGTGCTTGCTGCTCAATCCACTTGATCATTAACGTGGCAATATCCACGCCGCTCGTTTTTTCAATGCCTTCAAGACCAGGGGATGCGTTAACTTCCATAACGAGTGGGCCACGTTCGGCACGTAAGATATCGACCCCGGCAACATCCAGCCCCAACGTTGCGGCTGCGTGTAACGCAATTTCACGTTCGCGTTCCGTAATCGTGACCTGATTTGCCACACCGCCACGGTGCAAGTTAGAGCGGAAATCACCCGGTTTGGCCTGTCTCTCAATAGCGGCCACTACAGTATTGCCCACCACCAGACAGCGAATATCTCTGCCCTTCGCTTCTTTCACATACTCTTGCACCAGAATATGCGCATTCAGGCCACGAAACGCATCAATCACGCTTTCAGCCGCCTGTCGTGTTTCTGCCAGCACCACACCAATCCCTTGCGTGCCCTCCACCAGCTTCACTACCAACGGCGCACCGCCAACCATGTCGATTAAGTCGCTGGTGTCATCCGGGGAATGTGCAAAACCGGTTACCGGCAAATCAATTCCTTGTCGCGCCATTAGCTGTAATGAGCGCAATTTGTCACGCGCACGAGTAATCGCCACAGATTCGTTGAGCGGATAACTTCCCAGCATCTCAAACTGACGTAAAACGGCGGTGCCGTAAAAGGTAATCGCTGAACCGATGCGTGGAATGACTGCATCATAATGAGGAAGTTGACGACCCTTATAATGCACAGACGGGGCGGCCGGGTTGATGTTCATATAACAAGAAAGGGGATCGATAATTTCGACGACATGACCACGGCGAGACGCCGCTTCACGTAGACGTTTACAAGAATAAAGCGTTCCATCCCGGGATAAAATGGCGATTTTCACCTTACACCTCAGCGCTTCCAGTCCAATAATGACAGCGCGAACATCATAGCACTGCCATTACGTTTCAACGAACGGGCAATGTATCCGGCGACTGTTTTAACACATCAATTAAATGACGCGTTGTGGATGCCAGATGATGCGGGTCGTACACCACATACAGATCTGCGGGGATCGCTTTAATCAGCGGGCGAAACGTAACACCCGGCCAGTTCATTTGCGCGTAGCTGTCGGCCATTATCGTCAGCCCCATACCGATGCTGACCAGCGCCAGTACGGTCTGCGGCTCAACTGCTTCTCTGGCTATTCGCGGTAAGAACCCGGCTTCACGACAAACACCTTGCAAGAAGGTCCAGTCAGAATGCACTGCAGTCATGGTGACAAAGGCTTCGTGTCGCAATTGCTCAATATCAATAGCGGATTGTTTAGTTAGCGGATGCTTTTCCGGCAAAGCGACTAAGAATGTAGCGTCATGAAGTTTTTCGCTGCGCAAACCAGGTGGTGGATTGGTTTCCATACGCCAAATACCCGCGTCAATTTCATGGCGTTCTATCAAAGAAATCTGATCGCCTGGTGACTTTTCACGGAACAAGATATCGATGGCGGGGAAATCAGCAATAAACTGCTGTAACCCAAGACGCAATCCGCCCCAAATGGCGGTGCCAACAATTCCGAGATGAATACGCCCACCTTCACCACGCCCAATTTGTTCGACGCGAGCTAATGCCAGGTTAGCGCTATCCAGCAGACGGCGGGTTTCTTCCAGTAATATCTCCCCAGCATAGGTCAGTGCAACACTTCGTGAATGACGAATAAATAAAACCGTACCGAGCTGAGATTCTAATTCTTTGATGTGGAAACTGAGCGGTGGCTGGGACATGTTTAGCCGCGCGGCTGCTTTACCGAAATGCAGCTCTTCCGCCACTGCCTGAAAATAGCGCAGCAATTTTAAATCGGTACGGTAAGTTCGCTGTGAAATAGTCATGGGGCTCCCTTTGCTGGCAGCCCCATACGTTATCACTCATGCTGCTTGCTGTAATCCAGGCGACTGCTAATGTGCGACCGGTGCCGAAGCCTTGAGCGATGGGTTGTGGCGATACTGGAAGCTGAAGTGGAAAATTACCGCCAGCACTAAAGCATATCCGGCGAACACCAGCCAAATTGTGGTCCAGTCTTTGACACCATCAACACTAAAGTAATCCACGACGTATCCGCTGAGAATTGCCCCGAGGTAAGCGCCAATGCCGTTAACCATCGTCATAAACAACCCCTGAGCACTGGCACGAATTCGTGAGTCAACTTCTTGTTCCACAAACACTGAACCGGAAATATTGAAGAAATCAAAGGCACAGCCGTACACCACCATCGACAGCAGCAATAGTACGAAGCCAAACGCAGAAGGGTCACCCCACGCAAAAAGTGCAAAACGCAACACCCAAGCCACCATACTCATTAACATCACTTGCTTAATTCCAAAGCGACGCAGGAAGAATGGAATAGTGAGAATAAACGCCACTTCCGACATTTGAGAAACCGAAAGCAAAAGTGATGGATACTGCACCACAAAACTATTCGCAAACTCAGGCTGACGAGCAAAATCATGCAGGAATGGGTTACCGAAGGTATTGGTAATTTGTAGTACTGCACCTAATAACATGGCGAACAGGAAGAAAACAGCCATGCGTGGATTTTTGAATAAGACGAAAGCATCTAATCCCAGCCGGCTAACCCAGGTACGAGATGCCCCACCCTTCGCGACAGGAATCGTTGGCAGCGTCAGTGAGTACAGCGCCAATGCCAGCGAGGCTCCAGCTGCAATATACAGCTGAAGATTACTAAGCTCGAGGCGCATCAGGCTCACGGTCCACATTGCAGCAATGAAGCCTATGGTGCCAAAGACGCGGATCGGTGGGAAATGGCTGACAGTATCCAGACCAGCTTTTTCGAGACTGGCATAAGAAATGGTATTGGACAGAGCAATAGTTGGCATAAACGCCATTGCGTTACCCAACATTATCCAAAACATCAACCCAGGCTGGTTAATGCTGGCCGCCCAAGCCAACATTACCGCACACACCAGGTGGCAGAGCGCATACACACGATTCGCAGGCAGCCATTTATCAGCAATAATACCGACAATCCCCGGCATTAATAATGCGGCAATACCTTTGGTGCTGTAGACCATGCCCACATCTGCCCCTCGGAATCCGAGGGTATTAATCATGTAAGAGCCAAGCGTAACCAGCCAGGCACCCCAAATGAAGTACTGCAAAAACAACATGATTTTCAAGCGCGGTTGAATCGCCATACAGTTAATAGCCATGTGTTTTACCCGGTATGTTGGAAGTGCCTCAGGCGAGTTTGCCGAGGAAACCGCAGATCAGATTGATGAAGTTCTGGCGCGAAAGTGCCGCAGCTGCCAGGGTTTGCGCGTGAGAAAGTTGCACGCAGCCCAGGCCTTCTGCTAGGTTAGTAATCGCTGAAACCGCAACCACTTTCAGGCCACAATGGCGAGCACTGATAACTTCAGGCACCACAGACATACCAACCACATCACCGCCGATGATTTGCATCATGCGGATTTCTGCTGCTGTTTCAAAGTTCGGGCCAGGATAGGAAACAAACACACCCTCAGTCAGTGGGAAGCCCTGCTCTTTAGCCACCTGCTGCAATACGCCACGATAATCGGCGTCATACGCATTTGCCAAAGAGAAGAAACGCTCACCGAAACGGTCGTCGTTAGGGCCAACCATCGGTGTGCCAGGCATGGTATTAATATGGTCGTTCAGCGCAACCAAGCTGCCAGGGCTCACTTCAGGGCGCAATGAACCAGCGGCATTGGTTGAGAACAGGATTTCACAACCCAGCAATTTGAAGGTACGAATTGCGTTAGTCATCACTGACATACCGCGCCCTTCATAGAAGTGACCACGCCCTTTCATACAAGCGACCGGCACGCCTGCTAGCATTCCTACAACCAACTCACCCGCATGGCCGTGTACGGTGCTAACCGGGAAACCGGGTAACTCGTTATACGGAAAAACGACAGGCTGTTCGATTTTTTCAGCCAGCTCACCAAGGCCAGAACCCAAAATGAAAGCTACGCGTGGCACAAGCCCATTAATGCGGGAACGGATAATGTCTGCGGAGTAAAACGGGGAGTTATCAAGTGTGGTCATCGGCATTGGGTGCTCCTTGTCTTTATGTCGAATTAATCAGGTTAAGCGTTACTTACTCTGTTATACCGACTGACAACTGTGCTTCACCAATACCGTTTGACCGGGTGATTGATAGTAAAAATGTATTGATCGACGATGACAGCCGTCGTCACCGCCTGGCCGATTAGCGAGTTGCCCAACCTTGCTTATGTAGATAATCCAGAATGAAAGGTCGGTTTTCTCGAATGATAGTGCGACGAATATGGTCACTCCATGTATCGCGACGTGTGTTGCTGCCACGCGAAAGATAGTATTGCGCCATCTCTTCGTCGTACTGTTCCAGCTCTTTTGCATCAACCGGCTGATAGCAATTCTCATGCATTATCATGGCGGTGGGCATTCGCGGTTTGATGCCGTGGTCTTCATCAGGCCAGCCCAGACACAGGCCAAAGAGCGGCAGAACATGTTTTGGCAAAGCCAATAATTCGGTGACGGCTTCAATACTGTTACGAATACCGCCGATGTATACACCACCTAAACCTAACGATTCCGCAGCCGTAAAAGCATTTTGTGCCAGCATCGCCGTATCAACTACGCCAAGCAGCAATTGCTCCGCAAGCCCCAGTTGCGCTTCCGGGCAGATTTGCAGATGGCGATTAAAATCGGCGCAGAATACCCAAAACTCTGCCGCCTGCGCCACATGCTGTTGGCCACCTGTCAGCGGAACAAGCTGTTCACGCAAGGATTTATCGGTAATACGAATAATCGAACTGCATTGCAAAAAGCTGGAACTGGAGGCCGCCTGAGCACTGGCAACAATCGCTGCACGCTGTTCGTCGGTGATTGGCGCGTCGGTATAACGACGAATGGAACGGTGTGAACGCAGCAGATCAATGGTCGGCGTCATCGCGTTTATCCTTTGGTTTGTCTGAAAGAGATTTATCGAGTCGAGGATGGTCTTTAGTGAGCAACGGCGCAACGTTTTGAGCCATCGCCCATACCATGAAAGCTGCTGCTGGCAGCATTAGCGCAATGCCCAAAAACACCATGACAATAGCTGCTGTAGCGCTCCCTACAGGGGCGGGCAATGCCACGTAACCATTCAGGGACAGATAGGAAATTAGTAAAAAAGCAATACCGATAACTTCGAGGATTAATACCGGTTTCGGGAGTGCACCGAGTGAACGCATCCGCTTGTCTCCAGAGGCAATTGTCGGTCCAGTATAACCTGATTCCCCTCCTTTTTACGCCGATGTCATAGGTGGCAAATATCAAACTAACAGGCAAGACCTTCTTTTCATTCCTGGCGGTTAGCGGCATTATAGTTGCCATTCGCCGGTTCGCTCGGCTTCAAAAAATAAAGGAGTTTCCATGTTTGCAGTAATCTTTGGCCGCCCTGGCTGCCCATATTGCGTTCGTGCTAAAGAGTTGGCTGAGAAATTGACCGCTGAACGTGACGACTTCAACTTCCGCTATATTGATATTCATGCGGAAGGGATCAGCAAAGCCGATCTGGAAAAAACTGTTGGTAAACCTGTTGAAACCGTACCGCAGATTTTCCTCGATCAGAAACACATTGGCGGTTGCACTGATTTCGAAGCTTACGCTAAAGAACATCTGAATTTGTTCCAGAACGCGGAATAAGCAACAGACCAAAAAAAACCGGCTCAGTGAGCCGGTTTTTTTATCGCCGCTGACGGCGGAGCACACTACGCACAAACAAGTAGCACAATGCTCCAAGAGCACACCAAAACACCGCACTAAACATCCAGGCCATTTCTTGCCAAAACGTTCGCGTTGGCGATAACCAAAAGTGAATGATTAACAGACAAAGCGGTGAGGCCAGGACTGCGCCAATCAGCGGTTTGATCACTCGGCCATGGCGTGAAAACACGCTAGCGATAACACCCGGCAGGATAAAAAACAACAACCCCCAATCTGAGTGCCTATCACCCGCGTAGCTATTGACAACACTGAGTTTCTGAGAAAGAAACACGCCAACAAACAACACGAAGCAACAAATAATCCCAAACCAACGTTGTCCACGCATGAACAGGCATCCCCCTGACGATCGCTTGTATCGAACTTAAATTTACGGTTCTGCCAGCAGAACCCTGCCCCAGTCAGATAAAGTCTTAGCAATCCATGCTAAAAATACGTAGTGCAATTAGTACAATATTCTTACTAGCCGTTAAACTTCATTAAGATTAAACTAATGGCTATTATCAGGTCTGCGCACTGGATATTTTAATGCAGAGAAAATACATTAGATTACGTCGTAATTAGTAGAAACCCTAACCCAAAAAACCATCTCTTTCAACAAGTTACTCGTAAACAAGAAGTTATCCTTCGTGAATATAAACGTCGCAGATTTGTTAAGCGGGAATTACATCCTGTTATTATTTGTTGTTCTGACCTTAGGATTATGCCTGGGAAAATTACGCCTTGGTTCAGTCCAACTGGGTAATTCCATTGGTGTTTTAGTGGTCTCTTTATTGCTCGGCCAACAACATTTCTCTATTAACACAGAGGCTCTAAATCTGGGTTTCATGTTGTTCATTTTTTGTGTTGGCGTGGAAGCTGGACCCAACTTTTTTTCAATTTTCTTCCGCGATGGCAAAAATTACTTGATGCTGGCACTGGTGATGGTCGGAACTGCCATGCTGCTGGCTTTAGGATTAGGGAAGTTCTTCGGTTGGGATATTGGCCTCACCGCCGGTATGCTCGCAGGTTCGATGACCTCCACCCCGGTGCTCGTCGGTGCGGGTGATACTTTGCGCCATTCTGGGGTCACCGGAGCTCAGCTAGCCACTTCATTAGACAACCTGAGCCTTGGCTATGCACTGACCTATCTTATCGGTCTGGTCAGTCTGATTGTCGGCGCACGTTACCTGCCTAAACTTCAGCACCAGGATTTACAAACCAGCGCCCAACAAATCGCCCGTGAACGTGGTCTTGATACAGACGCGGCACGCAAAGTTTACTTGCCTGTAATTCGTGCTTACCGGGTGGGTTCTGAACTGGTTGCCTGGGCTGATGGTAAAAATCTGCGTGAGCTGGGCATTTACCGCCAGACTGGTTGCTACATCGAACGTATTCGTCGTAATGGCATTCTGGCAAACCCGGATGGTGACGCGGTGCTGCAAAAAGGTGATGAAATCGCACTTGTGGGCTATCCAGATGCACATTCACGTCTTGATCCAAGCTTCCGTAACGGTAAAGAAGTTTTCGACCGTGACCTGCTGGATATGCGCATCGTTACTGAAGAAATAGTAGTGAAAAACCACAATGCAGTGGGGCGTCGCCTTGGGCAATTAAAGCTGACCGATCACGGTTGTTTCCTGAACCGTGTAATCCGCAGCCAGATTGAAATGCCTATTGATGACAGTATTGTGCTTAACAAAGGTGACGTATTGCAGGTGAGCGGCGATGCTCGTCGTGTGAAAACAGTGGCAGAGCGTATCGGCTTTATCTCGATTCACAGCCAGATTACCGACCTGCTCGCGTTCTGTGCCTTCTTCATTATTGGCTTGATGATCGGCATGATCACCTTCCAGTTTAGCTCCTTCAGTTTTGGTGTCGGTAACGCAGCAGGCTTGCTGTTTGCGGGGATCATGCTGGGCTTCTTGCGAGCCAACCACCCTACTTTCGGCTACATCCCGCAAGGTGCGCTGAATATGGTGAAAGAGTTTGGTCTAATGGTCTTTATGGCGGGCGTAGGGCTGAGTGCTGGTAGCGGCATTGGCAATGGTTTAGGGGCAGTTGGCGGGCAAATGTTGGTAGCAGGGCTTATCGTCAGTCTGGTCCCAGTCGTTATCTGCTTCCTGTTCGGCGCATATGTTTTACGTATGAACCGCGCATTGCTGTTTGGCGCAATGATGGGCGCACGTACTTGCGCACCAGCAATGGAAATCATCAGCGACACCGCACGCAGCAATATTCCAGCACTTGGCTACGCCGGAACTTACGCTATCGCTAACGTGTTGTTAACGTTGGCCGGGACTCTTATAGTAATCATATGGCCCGGTTTGTGATCCATGCCACAGACAAAGAAAAAATATTTTTTTAAGAAAGAGCGAACTTTTTGCCGGGGGCAAAGTCTTAATTAGTGCCACTGCTTTTCTTTGATGTCCCCAATTTGTGGAGCCCATCAACCCCGCCTCTTTGGTTCAAGGTTGATGGGTTTTTTATTGCCTGAAATTCATGAAGCTTTCGAATTATCCGCGGCTTCGCCTCTGAACTTACCTTCATCACCCGTTTGCGCAAAGCGTGTATTGCACATAATTTTTAATGATGTGGGCTGATGAGGAAATACGCGATGTTGGTTAAAGACAAAGTAGCTGTGATCTTCGGTGGAAGCGGTGCGATTGGCGGTGCAATTGCGCATACCATGGCACGCGAAGGGGCGCATGTGCATCTTGTTGCACGTAATCAAGATAAGCTGGACCGTGTTGCTGGCGAAATCCGCACGGCAGGTGGAATGGCCGAGACATTCGTCATTGACGTACTCGACGAGAAGTCCACAAGCGAACGAATTGCGCGCCTTGCCCAACAAACCAATGGTTTTGACTTAGTGGTCAACGCAACGGGTTTTATGCATAACCAGGGCAAAGGAATCGAGGAATTATCCCTGGCCGAATTCATGCAGGGAATAGATCCGTTCCTTACTGCACAATTCAACATTTCAAAAGCGGTTATTCCCCACATGGGCGGTGAACGTGCGGGAACCATCCTGACGGTCGTTGCTCCCGCAGGCACAATGGCAATTCCAGGACACCTCGGCCATATCGTCGGCTGCGCGGGTATTGAAGCATTCGTCAAGGCTCTTGCCAGCGAACTTGGCCCCAGGAACATTCGCGTCATCTGTGTTCGGTCTCATGCGATTGCTGGTGCGGTTCAAGCAGGATCCTATACCGGCGAAGTGTTTGCGCCAAAGGCACAGGAAATGGGGTTAACGGTGGAACAGTGGCTTGGTGGTGCTGCACAAAGCACTATGCTCAAGCGTCTGCCAACACTTTCACAAGTTGCCGAACTCATGACATTTCTGGCATCGGATCATGCAGGCGCAATGACAGCAACGGTGGTCAACATGACTGCTGGTACAACAACCAGCTGATGCGCTAGAGGCGGAAAATATTGGCAATCACTCTATTTCCGCCTCTCCTCACCAATGGGTTAATCGATCGATAAAAAAGTAACGCGTTATTTTTATCAATCAGGTTGTATGAGTTGGTTTTTATTATCTAAAATTAATCACTCTTTTTAATATTCAAATAATTACCCTCACATCTTCCCAGAAAATGATTCACACCCAGCATACAAATCATCACCATAAATCCGCTGCCAGAGCTGAGATACAGTACCCACGCTGGGTCAAAGTTATCTGCCGCAAAGCCTGCCGCTACAGGCAAAATCAATGTGATAACCAATTGAAGACGCCAGGACTTCGCCATTGCCCTTCCGGTGAGTGCGACAGGAAAGGTTCGCATAATGTTCAGAGTCGCCAGAACATAAACGATATTAGTGAAAATATGCGCCATGACGATAAGCAGCATCGCCAGCCATTGTCTGTCAGTTATAGAAACCAATGTGTAGCAACCGATAAACAGCGCAAGGAAAGTGACAAGGATATTAAGCTTACCCGTGTGGCGTTGCAGTTGTGCTTCAGACAACAGCAGAGGGCCAATAAGCTGCCCAACACTGCGAGCCAGCAACAACATCAGCCCTGAATCGGCGAATGAGCCGCTAAAGTTCGGAGCCAGCGCGGGTAACAATGCCATTGCGGGTGCGCCAACTAACGCGAGCGAAGGAAGCAGCAGCAAACTCCGACGCTGTAACTGAGTCAACCCTCGCCAGTTGAGTACCAGTACAAGATTTCCATGTTCCGGTGTGCTAACAGGTTGATATGCCTTGTGAGCTGCGAATAGCAGTAGTATCCCAAACACAAAACTCAGAGCATCCAATGCAAGAATAGCGAATGTAGGTATCCGGCCATAAAGAAGCGTCCCTATTCCTATGCCAAGAATGACGTTTGCCGCAAATATAAAGGTTTCCATTCCAGATGCAGCAGGAAGCTCGGCAAGTTTGAGGCCACTCTTTAATGTCTGGCTCAACACCGGCACCATCATACCACCCGCAAAAGCAGCCACGGCTTGGCTCGACAGCAGCAGAACTTGGTTATCGCTAAACAATGACCACAGAGGTAAAGCAAGCCCTGCAAATCCGGTAATTTCACTCAATATCAGAACAGGAATCGGTGGCATTTTAGTCAGAAGTCGCTCTGCCAAATAGCTCCCTGGAATACCAGGCGCTAACGCCAGAATATAGGCAAGAGTCAATGCAGATGGTTTAGCTTCGAGCGCGAGGAGTTTGCCAAATACAATCACATAAGTCAGACCATTTCCGATAGAGGAAAGGAGTAATGCCGCGCCCAAGAGAGCAAACCAGCGATGCTGGCGAAGTGTACGCAGAATGAGAAAAAACATAGGTTATCCCTTATCAACAAGCACAAGTAACTCGCCGACGATGGCGTCGGTTCTAAAGCTGTGTTTATCGTTAAGGGAACAACTACATTGGTAAGAAACTCATATTGAAGAACCGATTCAAACTCTAGCTAACAAAATGCAGAAAATCACCTGCCAATTTTATCCCACAATTTTCGCCAGCATTCTGGTGAGATCTTCGCGGCTCAATGGATGCCGGTCAGTCACGTAATGCAGCGTCATACCTTCGATAAATGCGTCCAGCGTTCGGGCGGTAATGGGGTCAAAGAAAGCCTCCAGCACTTGCTGGCTGCGGCACATCCAGTCCTGCATGATGATTTTTAGTTCAGGGTTACGATTGGCGTAGGCATAAAGTTGATACATTACTTGCAGATTATAAGACGTAGCAATTTTCTCTGCGCAAATCATATCAACGATTGCTTCGCAGGCCTCGTCGCGATTACGCGCGTGCTCCATACGGGTTCGATACTCCTCGGACATTTGATGCGCGAATTGCGTGAACGCCTCACTCAATAGTGATTCGATACCCTCGAAATAGTACGTCATCGAGCCTAACGAGACACCCGCCGCCTCGGCAATTTTACGGTGCGTGATATGGCTAATGCCATGTTCTACCAGCATATCCAGCGTGGCTTGTAAAATACGTCCACGTCTGTCGGGATCGTTGCGGCGTGGGGCTTTGATCATGTTTATCGCTCGGTAAAATCGGACTAAAAAGAGTTTACCAGGCAATATGTACAAATGTACACAAACTTGCTAGTGTAATTTCCATTCGTCGCCAACCGGTATTTCCATGTCTACCGCCATTAGTAATCGCAAAGCCACTCAACGTCGCACCTGGGCATTATTCGCCTTTTTCTTCCTTCCCGGTTTGGTCATGGCCTCATGGGCTACACGCACCCCTGCAATCCGAGATACGCTGAGTGTTTCGACTGCCGGTATGGGGATTGTGTTGTTTGGCCTGTCGATTGGATCAATGAGCGGCATCCTTTGCTCCGGCTGGCTGGTTAAGCGTTTTGGTACACGCAATATCATCCGTAGCGGCATGACATTAATGGTAACGGGCATGATGGTGATGGGCGTTGCGCTGTTCCTCTCATCCCCAATCTTGTTCGCCATTGGCCTGGCTATTTTGGGTGCGGGACTGGGTTCGGCTGAAGTTGCGATGAACGTAGAAGGTGCCATTGTTGAAGGATTGCTAAAGAAGACCGTGTTACCGATGATGCATGGTTTTTACAGCCTTGGAACACTGGCGGGTGCGGGTATTGGTATGAGTTTAACCGCCTTGAACGTGAGCGCATACGGACACCTGTTGGTGATTGGTCTGGTGGTTATCACGCCAATTGTTATTGCAATCAGCGCGATTCCACATGGAGTTGGAAAGAATAATGCAGATGCTGATGCCGACACCCCACTCGAATCTCACCCGCCCTTTTATAAAGATCTGCAATTGCTATTAATTGGCACCATTGTGCTGGCAATGGCCTTTGCTGAAGGCTCTGCGAACGACTGGCTACCCTTGCTGATGGTGGATGGCCATGGTTTTAGCCCGACATCAGGCTCAATGATTTATGTCGGTTTTACCCTGGGGATGACAGTTGGTCGCTTTACCGGTGGCTGGTTTATCGACCGTTATAGCCGTGTGTCGGTGGTTCGTGCCTGTGCGATGATGGGTATTTTAGGCATTGGCTTAATCATCTTTGTCGATAACACTTTTGTAGCCGGTATTTCCGTCATTTTATGGGGATTGGGTACCTCGCTCGGTTTCCCATTAACGATTTCTGCCGCAGGCGATACCGGACCTGATCCCGCAACTCGCGTCAGTGTCGTCGCAGCTTCTGGTTATATTGCATTCCTGGTGGGGCCGCCGCTGTTGGGCTTCCTCGGTGAACATTACGGCCTGCGTCTGGCCATGCTGGTAGTACTTGCATTGATGGTTGTCGCAGCGCTAGTTGCGAAAGCTGTCGCTAAACCTACAGACCCTGTTACCCACTTGCTTCAACGGAGAACTCGATGAGTGTGAAATTAATTGCCGTCGACATGGATGGTACGTTCCTGAACGATAAGAAAGAGTACAACCGCACGCGTTTTGCTGAGCTGTATGCGCAGATGAAGGAGCAAGAGATTCGTTTTGTGGTCGCCAGTGGCAATCAGTATTACCAGTTAATTTCATTTTTCCCGGAGATTGCCCACGAGATCTCATTCGTTGCGGATAACGGCGGTTGGGTGGTTAGCGAAGGTAAAGACATCTTTAACGGTGAGCTGACGAAACAGCAATTCAACACAGTTATCGACCACCTGCTAACGTTGCCTCATGCGGATATCATCGCCTGTGGGAAGCACAATGGTTATACCCTGAATAGTTATGACGATGCGTTTATAAAAATGGCGCGTACGTACTATCACCGTCTTGAGTTAGTCGATGACTTTTCAGGGCTCGACGACGTGTTCTTTAAGTTCGCGCTAAATCTGCCGGACAACTTGTTAGACGACACCATGTGTTCGCTGGAAGAAATACTCGAAGGCATTATGGTGCCGGTAACCAGTGGCCATGGCTCTATTGACCTGATTATTCCAGGCGTTCATAAAGCCAACGGTTTGCGGATTTTGCAGGAAAAATGGGGTATTGATGACAGCGAGGTCGTTACCTTTGGCGACGGTGGCAATGACATTGAAATGCTCCGTCAAGCCAAATTCGGTTTTGCGATGGCTAATGCGCCCGAAAAAATTAAGCAGATTGCGTCTTATCAGGCCGGGCATTGCAACCAGCAAGCCGTGCTGGATGTGATTGAAAAGGTACTGAAAAAAGAAGCGCCGTTTAACGAATGATGTCGTTGAGGGGCTGAAAAGCCCCTCTCGCTTTTTTAGTCTACAGCTTCTTCATAAGCAGCAACAAGCCGTAACCTACAGCCGCCGCCCACAACAACATCGGCAAAGAATAGTAGTGAAAACGTATCCAGATACGGCGATCGTTAGCCATGCGTAGTGCAATCAGGTTGGCAAGCGACCCTGGCAACAAACCGAAACCACCGATGTTCACCGCAAAAGCAAGTAACACGGAATCTGGAACGTAATTCAGCAGCAAAATGGTCGAGGGAACGTTACTGATCACTTGCGACAAACCGATTCCCAGTGCAAATAGCCCACCACTAGAAAGCTGGTTTATTCCCGCTAAAGCGTGTTGCAACACCGGAAGCTGGGTTATTAGATAGACGTCAATAAACATCACTATAAAGACCAGTAGTAAGCTCCAGTCGATACTTAACAACACGCGGCGCGCCAGCAGTAAAAAGCCCACGGCGACAACCGCTAGCCCCCAAACTTCCTGCTTCAATTCCAATGCAACAATAAAGACAACATAAAACGCCACGCAACTTAATACGAGGCGCGGCTGCCATTCGTGCCTTTTATCGTGAATTTGATAAATGAGTTTTTTCCTGGCAAAGCAGAACCAACAAAGCGCCAACAGGCTGATCATTATCGCCAACGCAGCAGGAGCCATCTGCCAGGTAAATTCGCCAAACGACAAGCCAGAACGTCCCCACAGCAAAATGTTCTGCGGATTGCCAATTGGCGTCAGCATTGAGCCTGCATTAACCGCCAATGCTTCAAATATGATCAATCGGTTAATGGGGATTGCACATAGTTTTTTAAGCGTAATAGTCAATGGCACGATAATAAACAGTGCAACATCGTTGGTCAGAAAGGTTGAAAGCAGCGCCGCAGCGCTGACTAAAAACATCGCAAGTGTTCGCTCGTTGGAAAAACGCTTCACCATGCGGCGACCTAACACGTCGAAATAACCGCTCAGCTCCACACCTTTGGTCAACATCATCAGCCCCGCAAGAGTAATGATGGTGTGCCAGTCGATGGCATGAACCCAGCGTTGCGGGTGAAAAGGTACAGCAAAACTCAGTACAACGCCTGCGAGGAGTAATAGATGAAGAAAACGATCGCGAACAAACGGACGAAGCAGGTTTTGCAGCATGACTACTTGAGTCCTCGTTGTTCGCTAAACAAGCGAAAAGCTTCAAGCGTCTCTTCACTAACGTGATGCTCAACACCTTCTGCGTCGATCCTTGCAGTTTCCGGGCTAATACCCAACGCGAGGAAAAAGTTTTCGACTATCTGATGACGCTCCCGGCTGATTTGCGCCAGTTTTTCACCTTCAGCAGTCAAAAACACGCCACGCCACGGAATTTGTTCGATTAACCCAACCGAGGCTAGTCGCTTTAACATTTTTGCAACCGTAGGTTGAGAAACTCCGAGGCGTGCCGCCATATCAACCTGGCGTACTTCCCCTACTTCACGAATCAAATCTGAAATCAGCTCAACATAGTCATCAATTAATTCGCGACGGTGCGCTTCCCGAACCTGTCGAAAGCCTTCTACATGCACTTCAACGTTTACCAACTGCGTCACTTTCTCTTTATTTTTTTGGCCAGGCGTACGGCTCATGATGCTTCCTCAATGCAGTGGCGCGGCATCGTCCAATGACGACATTTAGCCCATTGTAAACCAGCATCACGCAAGCACAAAAATTTAACGAATTAGCAATAGCTATACAATATAGCCTGTGCTATATCTGTATGTAATGCAGTCAGCCTTGAAAGGAATTAAGGGCAGAAAAAATAGACTGGAGGGTTGTATGAATGAATTTAAGAGGTGCATGAGCGTGTTTACACATACCCCGTTTCAGGTGCGGCTAATGCTGCTCAATATGTTATGTGAATGGGTTTCAGGGAAACCACAGCAGGGCGAAAAACCAAAGCCATAGGCAACCGCCCTGCCGTCTGCAAGTAAATTTACATATCAATAGATCCCGCGAATAGCTTCGTTTTCCGTGCTTTAACCTTACCATTTGTCGGATTTGCTACCTGCTTCGCAAAACACATTTCGCTTATCAGTTGATCTTCTTATCGTACCGCTCTATCTTCTTGCAGCCCTGTACATGAAGCGGCTCGCAGATGCGGTCCAAACTCCCTTCTTTTTCCGTCTGTCAGGCAGGTTCTTACCCTCGTCGCCAGGGTTTTCGCATGGCGTTTAGTTGATCTCGGTAAACATGAATTTAACGGTTAAAGATACCCTGACGATCCGCGCAATTGCGCTTAATCCGTGGACTGGTTTTTATTTCCTTCAGTCATTATTGATTAACTTCGCACTCGGTTATGAATTTAGCGTTCTGTATGCAGTGGCATTCAGTTGCGTATTACTGCTGCTTTGGCGCAGTGCACCAAAATTCCAGAAGGGATTGCTGGCTATCTGTAGCGTAATTGCAGCGATGTATTTCCCATTTGGCCAGGCTTATGGCGCACCAAACTTTAATACCCTACTTGCTCTGCATTCGACCAACTTTGAAGAATCCACGGAGATAATGACTATCTTCCCGTGGTACAGCTATTTGGTATCGGTATTTATTCTGGCGCTTGGTGTGATTGCCGTGCGCCGTAAAATCGCTCCAAAGAAAAGAACATGGTGCCATTTCGACAGCTTATGTCTGGTCGTCAGCATAGTTTGTTTCTTCGTCGCGCCGGTACAAAACCTGGCATACGGCGGAGTATTTAAAATCAAAGATTCCGGTTATCCGGTTTTCCGCTTTGTTAAAGATGTTATCGTTAACAACCAGGAAGTGATTGACGAGCAAACGCGTATGCAGGCTTTCGCACAAATGAAAGACACCTGGAATGTGCTGGCGGTGAAACCGAAATATCACACCTATGTAGTGGTGATTGGTGAAAGTGCACGACGCGACGCGCTGGGCGCATTTGGTGGCCACTGGGATAACACCCCTTTCGCAAGCCAGGTAAACGGCAATCTGTTTATGGATTATGTCGCCGCCAGTGGCTCCACGCAGAAGTCACTAGGCATGACACTCAACCGCGTCATTGACGGCAAACCGCAATACCAGGACAGCATTATTACGTTGGCAAACCGCGCAGGTTTCCAGACCTGGTGGTTCTCAAACCAGGGTCAAATTGGCGAGTACGACACAGCCATTGCCAGTATCGCCAAACGTGCCGATGAAGTGCATTTCCTGAAAAATGGTGATTTTGAAGCGGATAAGAATACGCGTGATGAAGCATTGTTGAAGATGACAGCACAGGTGTTTGCAACCCCGCGCACCACCCCACAATTAATTGTGCTGCATTTGATGGGTTCGCATCCGCAAGCTTGCGATCGTACTCAGGGTAAATATAAAGATTTTGTACAGTCGAAAGAGACGTCTTGTTATCTCTATAGCATGACGCAAACCGACGACCTGCTAAAGCAGCTTTACCAGCAGTTGCAAAACAGCGGCGAAACTTTCTCGTTAGTTTACTTCTCCGACCATGGACTGGCTTTCAAAGAGCGTGGCACAGATGTGCAATATCTGGCGCACGATGACGAGTACCAGCAAAACTTCCAGGTGCCGTTTATGGTGCTTTCAAGTGATGATAAAGAGCATCGCCAAATAAAAACGCGTCGTTCAGCGAATGATTTCCTGAATTTCTTCTCGGCATGGACAGGGATTAAAACCAAAGAGTTAACGCCGAAGTACAAGTTCATTTCTGAGCAAAACGCAGGGCCAACCTTCATCACAAACTTTAAGCTTAAGAAGGTGGACTATACTCATCTGCAGACGGATGTGTTCGAAACCCGTACGCGTTAACCTTATTGCCCTGATTAATTGGCGTTGTAGTGTCAAATAAGACGGGGAATTTCAGGTAAAAAAAATCCGCCACTTGGGCGGATTTTTATTTTCACTCGTTAAAGTGAAATTAGAAGCGGTAACCCACGCCTGCGATCCAGGTGCCAACATCAACGTTACGGATGCGGCTCTGCTCGTAGGAAACGTCAAGAGCAACGTTTTCGATTGGGTTAAACTGCATACCTGCGCCGTAAGAGAAACCGTAATCGCTGGTGTCAGCTTTAGCTGGGTAGTTAGTAGACTGGAATTTACCGTAACCCACACCAACTACACCGTAGATGCTTGCCCAATCGTTGATGCGGTAAGCAGGACCAGCAGTGATGCCGTAGTATTGTGATTTGTTATACTGACCAGCGTCACTGTTGTTTTTCTCGGTGTAAGTGAAAGAACCGATGTAACCCAGCGGGGTGTCGTTTTCATAACGGTACTTCAGGTTGAAACCGCCAGCTTTGTTGGCTTTGCCCTGCATATCGCTTTGTGCGTAGCCGCCAGTTACGGTGCTAGCTGCAGATGCGGTACCAACGGAAACGGCCAGAACACAAGCCAGTGCTGAAAGACATGCAATTTTTTTCATAATCCACCTCAAATGTGCTTCAAGTAACTTCTAAGCTTTTAATATATCAAATTTATGTATGAAACTCTGCGATATTTACGTTGTCTAATGATTTCTTTCATGTAACAGAACGTTTCCGTTACATTGTAGCCCCTTCAAATCACAGTCTTTTTATCAAAAAGTGCGACAATTATTCGCATGAACAGCCACATCGTCATCCAGATAATTCTTAAACTTATTTGGGCGAAAATTACGCAAAAACACGATTATGGTACTGCATCAGTTTATTATTTTTTTCAATGAATTCTCAACGAGCCATAACTTATTCATTTACACTGGGGTTACTTTTATTTTTTGACTGAAATCGACACTGACTTACAGGAAGCAGGATGCCGTTATCGCCACGCAAGACCCCCGTTTGGTTACCCATCGTCGTACTTTTGATTGCCATGACCTCCATTCAAAGTGGCGCATCGCTTGCAAAATCATTATTCCCGTTGGTCGGCGCACCAGGTGTGACCGCACTGCGTCTGGCTTTGGGTACGTTGATTCTGGTGGTCGTGTTTAAACCGTGGCGATTGCGCTTTAAAGCGGAGCAACGAATCCCTTTATTGATGTACGGACTCGCACTCGGAGGAATGAACTACCTCTTCTATTTATCTATTCAGACCGTACCTCTCGGGATTGCAGTAGCACTTGAGTTCACAGGCCCACTTGCCGTGGCTTTATTCTCATCGCGCCGTGCCGTGGATTTTGTCTGGGTGATTTTAGCGGTGCTGGGTTTGTGGTTCCTGTTGCCGCTAGGGCAGTCTATTTCAAGTGTTGATTTAGTTGGTGCTGCGTATGCGCTGGGAGCTGGGGCTTGCTGGGCAATTTACATCCTGTTTGGCCAAAAAGCAGGCGCCGACCACGGCCCGGCAACGGTGGCTTTCGGTTCACTCATTGCCGCAATTATTTTTGTGCCAATTGGCGCATGGCAGGCAGGTGAAGCCTTATGGCACTGGTCGCTTGTACCGCTAGGTCTTGGTGTGGCGATTTTGTCTACGGCACTGCCCTACTCGTTGGAAATGATCGCCCTTACTCGTTTACCGACACGTACTTTTGGCACGCTGATGAGTATGGAACCAGGGCTTGCGGCATTGTCTGGTATGTTGTTCCTCGGTGAGCATCTGACTCTGATACAGTGGCTGGCATTGCTATCCATTATTGCCGCGTCAGTGGGGTCAACGCTTACGCTCAAGAAAGAAACTCAGATTACCAGCGTCGATGTAAATTAAACCCCTCATTATTCACCGTGGTTTTTGTGACCACAGTGAATATTTACTGCCGTTCAATCACTTATATTCTGTAATATCACCACTAGAAAATAATAATTATTCCCATGAAACGCTCATGTTTTGTTTATTCCCGTTACGCCTCGCAACATTTAATTAAAAGTAATTTATTAACAATGAGTTACTAAAATCCATTCTGCCTCTGCTATTTATCTGATAGGTTTTACCTGCTCCATTGAGTCCTAAATCCGGTGCTATACTTATTCCCGGTAATTCATTGGATATAACATCACGAGGACGAAAGATTATGACTACCGCTAAACTGGTAAAAACCAAATCTACCAACCTGCTGTATACCCGTAACGATGTTGCAGACAGCGAAAAAAAAGCCACCATTGAGCTGTTAAATCGCCAGGTCATCCAGTTCATTGATTTGTCGTTGATTACCAAACAAGCGCACTGGAATATGCGTGGCGCAAACTTTATCGCCGTTCATGAAATGCTCGACGGCTTCCGCACAGCAGTGACCGATCACCTTGACACCATGGCAGAACGCGCCGTTCAACTCGGAGGCGTAGCTCTCGGTACAACACAGGTTATTAACAGTAAGACGCCCCTGAAAAGCTATCCGCTGGACATTCACACCGTTCAGGATCACCTGAAAGAATTAGCAGATCGTTACGCGATTGTGGCGAACGATGTTCGTAAGGCGATTAGTGAGGCGAAAGACGAAGATACCGCCGATATTCTTACTGCTGCCTCGCGCGATCTGGATAAATTCCTGTGGTTCATTGAGTCAAATATCGATTAATTGCTAGCAGATTGTTACTTCATCCTCCCGCCAGTGGGAGGATGAATGCACTGTTTTAGCGCATAAAATTGTTTAACCCTGCCGCATAAGTTGCTCATTTGTAATAATCACCTCACACAATCGTTAACAGATGATTGTTTTGCCGCCGCTATTTGCGGTAAAACTAGACTTCAACACTTCCTCTCACTTTACGCACCAAAAACGGGCACCATAACAGTGCATTGCAACTGGCTTGCAACCATTATTGTGCAATGTTACATATTCACATCCTTGCAAAAACAGTAGGTTGAAAACCTGGCATGATTCTTCCATGTTGCGGCTTACTGATGCAGGGGATTGCCCCATGGACAAACAAGGAAATGCTATGAAGTCGATTTTGAAAGTTTCACTGGCTGCACTGACCCTGGCTTTCGCGGTTTCTTCCCACGCCGCTGATAAGAAACTGGTCGTCGCGACCGACACCGCATTCGTTCCTTTTGAATTCAAACAAGGCGACAAATATGTCGGTTTTGATATCGATTTATGGGATGCCGTAGCAAAAGAACTCAAACTGGATTACACCCTCAAGCCAATGGATTTCAGCGGTATCATTCCTGCGCTGCAAACCAAAAACATTGACCTGGCGCTTGCGGGTATTACCATCACTGAAGAACGCAAAAAAGCTATCGAATTCTCTGACGGCTACTACAAAAGCGGCCTGCTGGTAATGGTTAAAGCTGATAACGACTCAGTAAAAAGCGTGAAAGATCTCGATGGTAAAGTTGTTGCAGTCAAGAGCGGCACCGGTTCTGTTGATTACGCGAAAGCCAACATCAAAACCAAAGACCTGCGTCAGTTCCCGAACATCGACAACGCATACATGGAACTGGGCACCAACCGTGCTGATGCTGTACTGCACGATACGCCAAACATCCTGTACTTCATCAAAACTGCAGGCCAGGGCAAGTTCAAAGCTGTAGGTGATTCTCTGGAAGCACAGCAATACGGTATCGCCTTCCCTAAAGGTAGCGATGACCTGCGCGTTAAAGTCAACGGTGCTCTGAAGACGTTGAAAGAGAACGGCAAGTACAACGAAATCTACAAAAAATGGTTCGGCACTGAACCAAAATAATAATTCTAAAGTTATTACGTAAGACCTCAGGGGCGGCTTTCGCCCCTGCTATTTTTGAACCACGGTATACAACAGGAACACATCATGGAGTTTGACTGGAGTGCCATTTGGCCTGCAATCCCGCTTTTGATTGAAGGCGCCAAAATGACTTTGCTGATTTCGGTCATCGGGTTATTTGGCGGTCTGATTATTGGTCTGGTAGCGGGTTTCGCCCGTACTTACGGCGGCTGGATTGCCAATCACATCGCATTAGTTTTTATTGAAGTCATTCGCGGTACGCCAATTGTCGTACAGGTAATGTTTATTTACTTCGCCTTACCCATGGCTATCCCTGACCTGCGCATCGATCCCTTCAGCGCAGCTGTCGTCACGATTATGATCAACTCCGGTGCCTACATTGCGGAAATCACCCGCGGTGCTGTGCTGTCGATTCATAAAGGTTTCCAGGAAGCAGGTCTGGCTCTCGGCTTGTCTAAGCGTGAAACTATTCGCCACGTGATTATGCCGTTGGCGCTGCGTCGCATGCTGCCACCATTGGGTAACCAGTGGATTATCAGCATCAAAGATACGTCGCTGTTTATCGTTATCGGTGTAGCTGAATTGACTCGTCAGGGGCAAGAAATCATTGCCGGAAACTTCCGTGCGCTGGAGATTTGGAGCGCCGTTGCGGTCTTCTATCTGATTATTACTTTGGTGCTGAGCTTCGTGCTACGTCGCCTTGAAAGAAGGATGAAAATCCTGTGATTGAATTTAAAAACGTTTCTAAGCACTTTGGCAAAACCCAGGTGCTGCACAATATCGACCTCGACATTAAACAGGGCGAAGTGGTGGTTATTATCGGGCCGTCAGGTTCCGGTAAATCCACACTGCTGCGTTGTATCAACAAACTTGAAGACATCACCAGCGGTGACCTGTTTGTTGATGGTCTGAAAGTTAACGACCCCAAAGTCGATGAGCGCCTGATTCGTCAGGAAGCAGGTATGGTGTTCCAACAGTTCTATCTGTTCCCGCATCTGACCGCGCTGGAAAACGTCGCTTTTGGTCCGACTCGTGTCCGTGGCTTGAAAAAAGACGCTGCCGATAAACTGGCTAAAGAGTTGTTAGCAAAAGTTGGTCTGGCAGAACGCGCTCATCACTATCCGTCGGAGCTTTCTGGCGGTCAGCAACAGCGTGTGGCGATCGCCCGTGCGCTGGCTGTTAAACCAAAAATGATGCTGTTTGATGAACCCACCTCAGCACTTGACCCAGAATTGCGCCATGAAGTTCTGAAGGTTATGCAGGACTTGGCTGAGGAAGGTATGACGATGGTTATCGTCACTCACGAAGTGGGATTTGCCGCCAAAGTCGCATCACGCCTGATATTCATTGATAAAGGTCGTATTGCTGAAGATGGTAATCCGCTTGAGCTGATTGAGAACCCGCCAAGTCAGCGTTTACAGGAATTCTTGCAGCACGTTTCTTAATAGTCCCCCTCACCTTCTCTTTGGAGAGAGGGTGAGGGCGTTCCCACACCAGATAATTCCCGTTTTCCAGTCCCCCAATCCCCACCTTCTATACTTATTCCTTTGCCTGACTTTTCGTTCGGAGGAATGCCGTGCCGCTACTCTTGCTACTGCTGTGCATGTTTAGCTTTCAAATACAGGCTGTCACTCTTCCGACCGCGGCTGTTGCCGCATCCGTTCAACAAAACACAGCCGCACCATCAGTTGAGCCCAATCTTGAAGAAAAAAAGAAAGCCTATTCAGCTCTGGCCGATGTGCTGGATAACTCGCAATCGCGAGATGAATTGATTGGGCAATTGCGTAAGGTGGCCGCCACACCGCCGCCGGAACCTGTTCCTTCAATCGTTCCGCCCGAGCAACTTAGTGAGGACAAAACTGTTCTCGAGAATGTTACCGATGTCAGCCGATACTACGGCGGCGAGCTTGCACAACGCTTTGCCCAGCTACACCGCAATATCATGGGTTCACCGCACAAGGCATTCAATCAACAAACCTTTTATAACGCCCTGACGCATTTTACGATGCTCACCGTCTCCGTTTTCGCCTTCTATCTGTTGATTCGAGCCTGCATGACCCCAGTCTGGGCGCACATGGGAAAATGGGGGCGCAAAAAGAATCGTGACCGTTCGAGCTGGTTTCACCTGCCACTGATGATCATCGGCGCATTTATTATTGATTTACTGTTACTGGCATTAACGATACTCGTCGGGCAAATCTTCAGCGACATGATGAACGCAGGCAACCGCACCATTGCCCGTCAGCAAGGGCTGTTTCTGAATGCCTTTGCGCTTATTGAATTTTTCAAAGCGATATTGCGTTTAATTTTCTGCCCACGCTTTCCTGATCTCCGTCCTTTCCCGGTATGCGACCAAAAAGCCAGGTACTGGAACCTTCGCCTGTCAGGATTAAGCAGTCTGATTGGTTACGGGATTCTGGTCGCAGTGCCAATAATCTCCAACCAGGTGAATGTGCAAGTCGGTGCAATAATCAACGTAGTGATTATGTTGTGCATCACGCTTTGGGCGCTGTATCTCATTTTCCATAACAAACGCCAAATCCAACAAAGCCTGATTCAATTAGCTGACCGCTCGATGGCATTTTTCAGTTTGTTTATTCGGGCCTTCGCGCTGGTTTGGCACTGGTTGGCAAGCGCCTACTTTGTGACGCTGTTTTTCCTCTCGCTATTCGATCCGGGAAATAGTCTGAAGTGGATGATGGCAGCGTCGCTGAACAGCCTGGCAATCATCAGTATTGCGGCATTCGTTTCAGGGATGTTGTCGCGCTGGTTGGCAAAAACCATCACCCTTTCACCCCAGGTGCAACGTAACTACCCTGAGCTACAAAAACGACTTAACGGCTGGATTTCCGCAGCCCTGAAACTGGCGCGTATTCTGACGGTCTGCGCAGCAGTAATGATGCTGCTCAATGCCTGGGGCATGTTTGATTTATGGGCGTGGATTTCCAACGATGCTGGTGAGAAAACCATTGATATCCTTATCCGCATTGTACTGATTTTACTGTTCTCAGCTGTCGGCTGGACTTTGTTGGCAAGTTTGATTGAAAACCGCCTGGCGTCTGATATTCATGGCCGCCCGATGCCAAGCGCCCGTACCCGCACACTGCTCACGCTATTTCGTAATGCGCTAGCAGTAGTAATCAGCACTATCACAATCATGATTTTACTTTCGGAAATTGGCGTGAATATAGCCCCATTACTGGCCGGGGCTGGCGCGCTAGGTTTGGCGATAAGTTTCGGCGCACAAACTCTGGTGAAAGATATTATTACCGGCGTCTTTATCCAGTTTGAAAATGGGATGAATACAGGCGACTTAGTGACGATTGGACCGATAACCGGTACTGTCGAACGGATGTCGATTCGTTCCGTGGGCGTGCGCCAGGATACCGGGGCGTATCACATCATTCCGTGGTCCTCGATAACCACCTTCGCAAACTTTGTCCGTGGCATTGGTTCATTTGTCGCGAACTATGATGTTGAGCGCCAGCAAGATGTCGATAAAGCGAACCGAATTTTGAAAGAAGCCGTCAATGAACTGATGGAGCAGGAAGATATTCGTAAGCTGGTGATTGGCGAGCCGTCTTTTGCAGGTATCGTCGGGTTGACCAACCAGGCCTTTACCGTGCGTGTATCGTTCACCACGCAACCTCTGAAACAGTGGTCGGTGCGATTCGCTTTAGATGGAATGGTGAAAAAACACTTTGACGCGGCAGGTATTCGGCCGCCAGTGCAAACGGTGCAGGTGATGCAACCTCCTGCGGATGCGACTCAAGCGCTTCAGGACTCGCAGGTAGCAGCGGGAACACTGCCACCTGCAAATCCTACGGTATGACTATTTGTATCGCATAGCAGCCCAACGAGCGCGCTGTGCGTCGTTCATAAAGGTCCAGGCAATGAAACGACTCTGTTTCTGCCCCTGGGCCATTTCTTTCTTCACCACTTTCTCAACGCCAGCTTCCTGCAAAGCGCGATAAATCAACGGCAGGTTCTCGCCGCGTGAAACCAACGAGCTGAACCACTGCACCTGACGGGCAAACGCTTTGCTCTCGTTAACCATCTGGGTAACAAATGCCACTTCGCCACCTTCACACCACAGCTCTTGCTCCCGGCCACCAAAGTTCAGCACAGCATCTTTGTCCTGACCGAGGTTAACGCGCTTACGTTCACTACCGCTACGGGCAGCCTGCGCGGAATCGTGGAATGGTGGATTGCACAATGTGGCATCAAACATTTCATTCTTATGAATCACGCCCGGCAAAATTGCGGTTGGCGTTTTCTGGCGACGCAAACGAATCAGACGCGTCAGCCCTGGGTTGGCATCGATAATTGCCGTGGCGTTGCTAATCGCTTCAGGATCGACATCCGTTCCGGTAAAGCGCCAGCCATATTCATGTTGGCCAATCAGCGGATAAATGCAGTTCGCACCGACCCCCACATCCAACACAGAAGCCTGCGAAGGCACCACGCCACCGTTACCTTCTGCCAGTAAATCGGCCAGGTGGTGAATGTAATCAGCACGGCCTGGCACTGGAGGGCAAAGAAAACCTTCTGGAATATCCCACTGTTTAACACCGTAGAAATGCGCTAGCAGCGCCTGATTCAGCGCTTTCACCGCCATAGGGTCGGCAAAATCAACCGTGGTCTCGCCATGTGGGCCTGGGCGTAAAAACGCGCTCAGCGCCGGGCTACTTTGCTCAAGTGCCGGGAAATCATAACGGTCACGATGACGGTTGCGTGGGTGCAGACCCGGTTTGGTGGTGGCAGGGGTTTTCATTGCAGCTTCTCCTTGTGTGGGCGCGTAAGATACTCTGTGAAGCCTGATGGGTAAATAATAAATCAACAAAGGTGCGCTATGTCTAAACGCTATTACTACGAACCTTCTAACGGTCACGGTTTACCACACGATCCACTCAACGCCATTATCGGCCCCCGCCCAATCGGTTGGATTGCTTCGTACAATGAGCAAGGAATGCGCAATCTCGCACCATACAGTTTCTTTAACTGCTTTAATTATCGCCCACCGATTATTGGTTTCGCCAGCAGCGGCTGGAAAGATAGCGTGCAGAATATCCTTGAAACGAAAGAGTTTGTCTGGAATCTCACCACGCGTGAATTAGCCGAACAGATGAATGAAACCTCAGCCACATTGCCACGTGGTGAAGATGAGTTTGCTCGTGCCGGTTTAACCGCAGTCGCAGGACGAAAAGTTAAAGCCTGCCTGGTTGCCCAAAGCCCGGTCAACTTCGAGTGCCGCCTTTCACAGTGTATTCAGTTAACAGGTGCAGACGGTACGGCTATAAATACCTGGCTGGTGCTGGGTGAAGTTGTAGCAGTTCATATTGATGAAGCGTTGTTAAAAGACGGTATTTACCAGACCGCGCTGGCACAACCCGTACTGCGAGCGGGTGGACCATCGGCTTATTACACCATCGATGAAGCCCACCGTTTCGATTTAATTCGCCCAGACGCACGATAAAACCAACAAAATCATGATCCTGTATCTAACTGATTTGTAAGTATTTCGTCAAGAAATGTCGTTCAAAAAACAAGCACAAGTCCATCAATTTTTTGCGTCTTTTATTTGTCGCATTACACCTACACTTTTAGTGTTGATGATTTTTTAATCGACCCCTAAAAGTGATGAGGATGTGATTATGAAAAAATTGCTGTATTTTTCTGCGGTTGTCACCCTTGCGGCATTACCGTTTGCTACCATGGCAGCCCAGGAATTGTCTTCGGACAACACCGGCCCACTTCGCCCGGCAGGAACCGTTTCTGTCAGCGGCGCGGCGAACCTTGACGATCTACAAGCCAAACTTGGTGAGAAAGCGAAAGAAGAAGGTGCAAAAGGTTTTGTTGTTAACTCTGCTAGCGGTGATAAGCGTATGTTCGGCACCGCGACTATTTATAAATAGCCTGCTGAGGTTATCCCCGGGGTATCAATAAAAACGGTTTCCATATTTGGAAGCCGTTTTTATTGGCAATTTATATCATTCCAATTAATTCCAAAACAAATAACAATGGTAAATCCGAAGTATCACATCGGTAATTTCTTGCTATCATTTTTTGGACAATTAAACCAATTCTCTTGCGAAATGCAAAATATTTCCCAATTAAAGAATAGAGGGTGAGCGAGAACACAAAAAACAGCAAAAGCATTACGGTTAATTGAAAAATGTGAAGTCGGCATAGCATTGTTATCGGACAAATATCATAAGCTGTCATACAACAATGTGAACTTCTAATCGCTACTTAACATTTTTGCAGGGAGCATTTTCATGAAATTTCTAACCTTACCTCGCCAACTGCTATGCGCCTCACTTATTACACTCTGTGCCACAGGTGCAAATGCTGCAGACAAGATAACCTTGAAGCTCGCTCATAACCTGGAACGCAGCCATGTAGTACACCAGGCTTTTGAAGAACTGGCCAAAGAGGTACAACAACTTTCTGACGGCAATATACGTATTCGCATTTATCCTAGTAGCCAAATGGGCAGCGCCCGCGAAACACTAGAGCTGTTGCAAAATGGTGCGCTAGATATGACTAAAGGTTCTGCCAGTGATTTAGAATCTTTCGACAACACTTATGCTATTTATAATTTACCGTACTTATTTAAAGACCAGGCGCATTTTGATCGCGTGGTATTTGGTGAAGTCGGTAAAGAAATTATGGACTCGACAAAAGATAAAGGTTTCTTTGCTATTTCAGCTTATGTTGCTGGCACCCGTAGTTTTTACGCGAAAAAACCAATTACCAAACCAGAAGATTTAAAAGGGCTAAAAATTCGTGTGCAGGCCAGCCCAACAACACTGAAAATGGTTGAGCTAATGGGGGGTTCGCCAACACCTATTTCATTTGGTGAGGTGTACACAGCCATGCAGCAAGGCGTGGTAGATGGTGCGGAAAATAACGTTCCGTCATGGGTTCAAACTCGCCATATCGAAATCGCCAAAGTGTTCTCTGAAGATGAACATACCTCTATTCCTGACTTCCTCGTTATCTCCACTAAAACCTGGGCCAAGCTCTCCCCAGAACAGCAGCAAATTCTGATCACAGCGGCGAAAAACTCCGAAGCATATCAACAAAAACTTTGGGCAAAAGTCGATTCAGATTCACGTGCTCAGGCTAAAGCAATGGGCGCAACGATCCTGGCCGTTGATAAAGCCCCATTCCGCGCAGCAGTAAAACCGCTGTATGACGACTTCGCCAAAGATCCAAAACAGGCTGCACTGCTGGCTAAATTCGAAGCTGCGGCTGAGTAATTTTGGCGTCGTATACCCATTAGCATACAAGTTGCAGGTAGGCGTTAACGACGCCCCTGCAGCTTAAACGGATAACGGGTATAGGGTAGATATATTGCGGGTAAAGCAACTTCACCCGCATTGGCAAAGCTAATTTTCTCAGGTATGAAAAATGATACTTAAGCCCATCAAGCTTGCGGTAGACCGAACTATTGCCACCTTTTCAGTACTGGTGATGATAGCGTTGGTTTTCTGTGTGGTATGGCAGGTTTTCAGCCGCTACGTACTTAATCAGCCCAGCACATTGACGGATGAACTGGCACGTTTTCTGATGATTTGGGTCGGGCTGCTCGGCGCGTCATATACGGTTGGCGCCCAGCGCCACCTGTCCATCGATTTTCTTGCAATGATGCTGCCAGATAGCAAAAAGCCACTGCTTGGCATCCTCATCAACACGCTGGTTATGTTGTTCTCCGGAATGGTCATCGTCAACGGCGGGTTGAAGCTCATTGAAAAAACATTAGCCACCTCACAGCTCTCTGCGGCACTGCAAATCCCTATGGGTTATGTCTATATCGTGTTGCCATTAAGTGGCGCGATCATGGTGTTTTACTCACTCTACTTTATCTTGACCGACGCCCAGTCATTAGTCTGCAAAGAGGGTAAATAATGGAAACTTACATCGCCCTCACCTTATTTGGCGCGTTCTTCGTTCTGGTGTTTATCGGAGTTCCCATCTCATTTGCAATTGGGATTGCCACTGTATCTTCCATGCTGTTGATGTTCCCGTGGGATATCGCAGTGATCACCGTTTCACAACGCCTGGCAAATGGCCTGGATAACTTCGCATTGCTGGCGATTCCGTTCTTTATTTTTGCCGGTACGCTAATGAACAGCGGCGGAATAGCCATCAGGTTAATAAACCTGGCGCAAATTATGGTTGGCCGCATTCCGGGTTCTCTGGGCCACGTTAACGTGCTGGCGAACATGATGTTTGGTTCGATTTCCGGTTCAGCTGTTGCCGCAGCGGCAGCCGTCGGAGGCACGCTGTCTCCGATTCAAAATAAAGAGGGTTACGATCCGGCGTTCTCAACCGCAGTTAACGTTTCATCCTGTATTACGGGGTTGTTGATCCCACCTTCTAACGTTCTGATCGTCTTCTCACTTACTGCGGGTGGCGTGTCGGTAGCCTCGCTGTTTATGGCTGGTTATTTACCTGGCATATTAATGGGCCTATCGATAATGCTGGTCTGCTGGATTATTTCTAAGCGACGCGGCTATCCGGTGTCTGCACGCCCAACTTGTGCGATGGCTGCAAAAGCGTTCCTGGATGCGCTGCCAAGTTTGCTGCTGGTGCTCATTGTCATGGGTGGGATTCTGGGCGGCGTATTCACCGCAACGGAAGCCTCAGCAATCGCTGTGGTATACACTTTCGTGCTCTCGGTGCTGATTTACCGTGAAGTGAAATGGCGCGATTTGCCGAAACTGATTCTGGATTCGGTGGTCACAACTTCCATTGTTCTGCTGCTGATTGGTTTCTCTGTCGGCATGTCCTGGGCAATGACCAATGCTGATATTCCGTATATGATCAGCGACACGTTAATGGGTATCTCGGATAACCCGCTGGTTATTCTTCTGCTGATTAACATCGTTTTGCTGATTGTCGGCATCTTTATGGATATGACGCCTGCGGTGCTGATCTTTACGCCAATCTTCCTGCCGATTGCGCAAGAGTTGGGTATGGATCCGGTTCATTTCGGCATCATGATGGTGGCGAACCTTTGCGTTGGATTGCTGACACCACCGGTCGGTAGCGCACTGTTTGTGGGTTGCTCCATCACTGGGGTTAAAATTCAGAATCTCATCAAACCACTGCTGCCCTTCTACGCGGCATTGTTTGTCTCGCTGATGTTGATTACCTACATCCCGTCGATTTCTCTGTTTATTCCAAGACTGCTGGGATTGATGTAAAACCTGCCTTTGAAAGCGGCTTTTTAGCCGCTTTTTATTTTAAGTAATCACATGATACTTTTGTCAGGTATCTGTGAATTATCTCACTTTATTCGCCGCTAACAATGACTACTGTATGCAACACAAGAATTGTCTCTTGTGATTACTTACGGAGCGGTAATAATGAAAAACCTGATGGCCGCAATAGAAGCAAAGCTGATGCCGCTAGCGGGACGAATGGCACAACAACGCCATCTCGGAGCCATTCGCGATGCGTATATCTCGTTTATGCCATTTATTATTGTTGGTTCAATCCTGCTGGTTATCTCCTCTTTCCCAAGCACTGCTTATCAACAGTTTATGGCATCGATTTTTGGTGAAGGCTGGTCTGCCACCATCGAAATTCCGTTTAATGCCATTTTCTCTACCATGGCGGTGTTTATCAGTTTCCTGGTCGCCTATCGCCTGGCCGAACGCTATGACATCGACAAAATGTCGGCCGGGATTTTGTCGCTGTCGTGCTTTTTAATCCTCACCCCTTTTGCTAAGACTCAGGAGATTGGCAATCTGATCCCGATGGAGTGGTTGGGATCAAAAGGATTGTTTGTGGCAATGCTGGGTGCTCTTGCCAGCACTGAACTGTTTGCCTGGATGCTGCGCCAAAACTGGGTGATTCGTATGCCCGACGGCGTGCCACCTGCGGTGCAGAAATCATTTGCCGCACTGATTCCTTCTCTGCTGATTCTGGTTATTGCGCTCGCTATACGCGTGCTGTTTGCCAGAACGGATTACCACACCATTCACCAGTTTGTTTATGAAGTCCTCGCCACGCCAATTCGTCACTTTGGCACCTCGTATGTCGGCGCATTGTTTACCTGCTTTAGCATCACCAGTTTGTGGTCTGTCGGTATTAACTCCGGCTCGATGGTCAACGGCATCCTGCGTCCTTTCTGGATGGAAAACCAGATGGAAAACCTGGCCGCAACACAAGCCGGTTTGCTGCCGCCGCATGTCGTGACCGAGCAGTTCTACGACATGATTTGGATGGGGGGCGCGGGTGCAACTTTGTCTCTGGTGATTGCTATGTTGCTGTTTGCCCGCAGCCAGCATATTAAAAATGTTTCGCGTCTTGCCGTAGGCTCCTCCATCTTCAACATTAATGAGCCAGTTTTGTTTGGCCTGCCAGTCATAATGAACCCGATAATGCTTATCCCGTTCAACCTTGTCCCGCTGGTACTGGTCACCGTGCAATACATCTCGATGTCACTGGGTTGGGTCGCTACCACCACCGGTGTGTACATCCCATGGACGCTGCCTCCGGTGCTAAGCGGATTTATCGTTACCGGGCATCTCAGTGGCGCAATCATTCAGCTTATTAACCTACTTATAGGCGCCATCATCTATTTGCCATTCCTTAAAGTTGTGGACAAGCAATATCGGGCCAATGAAACACAGGCTCTTGTCTCATCAACTAAACCCGCCACGGAGTAAGTAAAACATGACGTTATCGACAAACTGGGGCGTGATAGCGACCTGGCGCATGGCCTGGGAAGGGGTCAGTGAAGCCGCACGTTTGTTACAGGGGAAAAGCGAGGCCAGCGAGGCTGCTGTACGCGCTGTCACTTGTGTGGAAGATTACCCTTACTACAAATCCGTCGGTTACGGCGGATTGCCAAACGAGCAAGGTGTTGTCGAACTCGACGCAGCGTTTATGGACGGCTCAACGCTTGCCATTGGCGCCGTCGCCAGTATCCGCGACATCGCCAACCCTATTCTGGTCGCGCAGGCATTAAGCCGTGAACGCTTTAATAGCTTTATGGTGGGTGAAGGTGCCCAAACCTGGGCTTTCAACCAAGGCTTCGAACGCAAAAACATGCTGACGGACCGCGCCCACCAGCATTACCTGAAACGTAAACGTGAAACGCTGGATCGGGGTTTGAGCCCCTACACTGGGCACGATACGGTTGGCGTGATTACTCTCGACCAGAATCAACAAATGTGTGTCGCGACATCAACCAGCGGACTGTTTATGAAGCGTCCAGGCCGTGTAGGTGATTCGCCCGTCTCCGGTTCAGGTTTTTATGCCGATAGCCAGATTGGTGCCGCAACAGCGACCGGTCTAGGCGAAGACTTAATGAAGGGCTGTATCAGCTACGAAATTGTCAGCCGTATGGGTCGCGGCATGTCGCCACAACAGGCGGCTGAATCTGCGGTTTACGATTTGGAAAGTCAGCTTATTTCCCGATTTGGTCGCGCTGGGGATTTGTCGGTGGTGTGCATGAATAATCGCGGAGAATACGGTGCCGCTACCACCATTGATAACTTCTCGTTTTCGGTTGCCACTCCCGCGCAAATACCGACGGTTTTTTTGACCACACGCGAAGGAAAACACACGCTGATTCGTCCTGCAGATCAGGCCTGGCTTGACGCCTATCGGCAACGTATCACCGCGGAGGAGATTATATGAGATGCCAGGTTATAACCCTTGCACAATACCCAGCAAATGCGCATTTGATATTGTGGAAAACGCATACACCTTCGTGGCCAGACACGCTGTACCCACTGCTTGGTGAAATGGCGCATTCTGATGAACCGCAATCCACCACTTTTGGTTTAAACGGACACTGCCAGCAACTTACACTTTTGCCTTCAAATCAGATTGAGCACCCTGAAATCCTGCGCCAGTTAACTGAAAGCCTCAGCACACTTTTACCCAACCCAATTTCGCATCCCATCGCGCTGGATATTTCCGCTTTTAATCTGGCAGACCGCACTGTTTTTGCTCGCCTGCGCACACTGTTAGTTGCAGTGATGAATCGCTTTTATCAGCTCCCACAATTGGGCTATCGTCAGCAGCAACAAGAAAGTAATGGGCAACTTTGGCTTCTGGTTACAGAGCACAACGCGCTTGCCACTGAGCTGGCTGTGCAAACGCAGGCCATTACTAAAGGGATGTTGTTATCCCGCAAGCTTTCCGACACACCTGCAAACGACTGTCGCCCAAAGGATATTGCACAGCAAGCTGCTAATTGGGCAAACGCTCATCCTCAGACGCACTGCGATATTCTTGATGAAAATGCCATTCGCGAGCTGGGTATGGGTTGCCTTGATGCAACAGGAAAAGGCAGTAACAACCCGCCACGTCTGGTAACACTGCGCTGGCAAGGTGCGTCAGAAAATGCACCATATTATGCGTTTGTCGGCAAAGGTATTACTTTCGATACCGGTGGGCTGTGGCTCAAAGAAGGCGAAGGGATGCGCACCATGAAATATGATATGTGCGGTGCCGCTGTAGTCTTCGGGATGATGGAGATAGTCAAAACGCTGCAACTGCCACTTAATGTGGTCGCAGTAATGGCACTGGCAGAAAACATGCCGGGTGAAAATGCCATGCTGCCTGGAGATGTGGTGAAATCCCACGCCGGTCACAGCGTTGAAATTATTAACACTGATGCCGAAGGCCGTCTGGTGCTGGCTGACGCACTCAGCTATACCGCAACGCGCTTTAATCCGGCAGCATTAATTGACGTCGCCACATTGACCGGTGCGGTGGTTAAAGCGCTGGGTTACAACATTTCCGGCCTGATGAGTAATAACGCGCAACTCAGCCAGCAGCTACAACTGGCAGCAAACTTAACCCAGGACCGAATCTGGCCGCTACCACTCGATGAAAGTTTTGACTCACAGGTCAAAAGCCATATTGCCGACCTCACCAACACGCCACCTAATAATGCTGCTATAGCTGTCTGCGCCGCCCAATTTTTGAGTAAGTTCTGCCATCAGTCGCCGTGGGCACATTTAGATGTCAGCGGCACCGCACTTAGCCGCGGTAAATTCACGCAGGCCAGTGGCCGCCCTGCTCTACTACTGACGCAATACTTACTCGACCTTTGCAAAGGAAACAATAATGAAAAAGATTCTACTGGTATGTGATTTAGGGATGTCGACCAGTCTGGTCGTCAAACGAATGCAGGAAGCCGCCGCAAAACGCGAGCTTGATGTTGAGATTCAGGCAAAAGGAATTAGCGATTTTAAAAACGCGATCAACAGCTTTGACTGCGCTTTACTCGGCCCACAAATTGCTTACAAGCTGGCAGATTGCAAGCAACTCGCCGCCCCGCTTAATAAGCGCGTTGAAACCATTAATATGATGGACTACGGGATGGTCAACGGCGAGAAGATCCTCGATCACGCTTTGAGTTTGATGGATTAAACTCGAACTATTTAGCTTTTAGCCACGCAGCCGGCGTGAGATTCTTCAACCGGCTGCGGATAATTCGATGATTCAGCAAATCCTCAAATTCTAGTAACACAGCACCAAACCCTAACCGTTTATCGTAACGCTCACCGTTCAGTAACTGTTCCAGTGGCTGTGCCCATTCACCACTTGCCGCCCGCTCCTGCCACGCTTCTGGCAGTACTTCATGTAATGGAACCTGAAGCTTTTCAGCCAGTTTCCGAGTGAGCTCAGTAGAACGTGAAGTCAATGAAAGTACCTGCAACAACAAACCCTGCTGCAAAAAGCCTACCAGCGCATCAAGCGGTTGTTCCTCACCTCGCTCACGCAGCGCCACAGCAAGAAAACCAGAAACCGGGTCGCTGAAAGCCAGCAACAAGCCGTGCTTATGGCTAATACTTTCCGGCAGAGGGAATACGTCAAGGTGAAGATGCCCGACAGGTTGCTTCAAATCAGGTTTTGTCAGACGCGATTGTTGCCAGTTTTGCAGCATTCTGCTGACACTCGCACGGGAAATACCCTGCTGTACCAGCAATTGCGCGGCTTCCAGAAGCTCATCAAGAGAAAGAGACAGACGCACACGCAAAAAGACCAGTATGGCTTCTTGCTCATGACTCAAAGCGCGATGAATAGTATTCGGCCGATGAGATTTGTCATAACAGTCATCTCGCTTACGCCAACGCCTGACGGTATCCACAGAAATATTCAACTCTTCAGCCAAATCACTGTCGGATTTTTCAGAACTCTGAATATATTTGCGAGTACGCGGCGTCGTGGTGGCGTTGGAGTGCAGCTTAATCTCCATCAAACCTCTTTTGGCAAATGGTTAAGTAAAGTCTTCATTATAAAAGCAAGTTAGCGTGCGAAAAGAGCAAATAAGCACATTGTCGTAAAAAGAGTGCGCAAGCGATTGCAAGCCAGAGATGACCAGTAGCAGCAAAAAAAGTAGCAAAAGATGCGGAAAAATAAGTGTGAAGCAGATCACACAAACAGTAATGATAATTCGCTCGCTAATCATCACTTATTTCAATGGTTTAGATTGGATTCAAAAATTTTGAATAAGGTCGTCAATTCTATTCGATTTATTATTCTGCTTAAAAGTGTGACCATAATCACATCGACGGAACAACGTCACCTTAAACAGAATAACCTGCGAGATATTAACTATGAAAACCATCAAATATGCTGTAGCTGCTATTGCCCTTACTACTCTTTCTTTCGGTGCGTTCGCTGCACAATCTATCACCCAATCTGAAGCTCAGAACTTAAATAAAGTGGGTGTAGTTTCAGCGGATGGCGCAACAACTCTGGATGGCCTGGAAGCAAAACTGGCTGATAAAGCACAAGCGGCTGGCGCAAAAGCGTACTCGATCACTTCTGCTAACACCAACGGAAAAATGAGCGGTACTGCGGTTATCTACAAGTAATCCTGCTGTATTGCTTTGATTAACCCTCATTTTTGGAGCGCTGCTCCACCCAGCTTGACTTTGTTATTACCCTTGTTGCCCGCGGCTCTTTACCGCGGGCTTTTTTTTAATCTACAAACGCAATTTTAAGCGCAAACAACAATGCTACAGCCACTACGCAGATATTTAGCTCGCGTAACCGCCCGGTGAAAAGCTTCATAATGCAGTACGCCATAAATCCCAGCGCAATGCCCTCCGTTATAGAAAAGGTAAACGGCATCATGACAGTGGTAATAAATGCCGGGACCGATTCAGTTAAATCATTCCAATCGATGCGTGCAAGGCTCGCAGTCATTAACACGCCAACAAAAATAAGCGCACCAGCTGTTGCATAACTCGGCACCATTTCTGCCAGCGGGGAGAAGAACACTATCAATAAAAACATTACTCCCACCACCACGGCCGTTAATCCGGTGCGCCCGCCAACAGCTACCCCTGAAGTACTTTCGATATAGGCCGTAACGGAAGAAGTACCAATATATGCACCGACGACAGAACTCAGGCTATCGACATACAGCGCTTTACTCATCCCTGGAAAGGTTCCATCACTTTTAATCAAACCCGCTTTATCGGTAACACCAATGAGCGTTCCAGATGAATCAAATAAGTTAATTAACATAAAAGAAAAAATAACTCCTGCGAGATCCAAGGATAGCGCACCTGTCAAATCCACCTGCCCCAGCACACTAGTGATATTCGGCGGAATAGAATAAATACCACTAAAATGAACATCACCGAAGAATAACCCGCAGCAGGAAGTTATAATAATAGAAATTAGTACAGCCGCATGGAAATTACGTGACGACAACACCGCGATAATAAAAAACCCAAGTATACCCACTAATACACCATGTGAACTCAAATCACCTATACTGACTAATGTATCTTTATTGGCGATAATAATACCGGCATTTTTCAGCCCCATAATGGCGATAAATAGACCAATGCCACTGGTAATACCAACTCGTAAACTTATTGGTATATTGGCGATCATCCAGTAGCGTATGCGAAAGAGTGTTAGTAAAAATAGCCCGACAGCCCCCCAAAAAATAGCCCCCATTCCTACTTGCCAGGTCAACCCGAAAACCCCCACAACAACAAAAGCAAAAAAGGCATTCAGCCCCATAGCGGGAGCCAGCGCTACGGGAAGATTGGCCACAACCCCCATCGCTATACTCCCTACACCCGCGATCAAGCAGGTCGTAACAAACACTACCTTAGGGTCCATATGTGCCGCACTGAGAATTTGCGGATTCACAAAGACAATGTATACCATCGTTAAGAAGGTCGTTAGGCCAGCAATAATCTCAGTACGCATACAGGTGCCATGCTGAGCAAATTTAAAAAAGCTCGCAATGCCACCAGAGTCGGAGGGTTTAATTTCACTCGTTTCATTATTCATTTTTTCATCCGTCTAGGAAAGGGACTTAACTAAAAGCTGTCGCAACATATATCTCTCTTAAATCTAATCTATTCACTTAATTTTATTCAGTGAAGCTAATCACATTTTTTACCGGGGCGTACCGCTAGACTAAATTTTATATTTTATGGAGTTTCGATAATTATTTTATCAATTTAATAAAATCAAAATGAGAAAATAATATGAATAATGGAATTAACGCAAAGTATCATCAGGTCAGCAGGAAGGAATTGCAGGAAATATTGGCCACAGCCCGTAATGGCGCACCTGCGGATTATATTATTGATAATATTATGGTTCTCGATTTAATAAATGGTGGCGAAATCCCCGGACCTATTGTAATAAAAGGAAAAACTATCGTTGGTATTGGCCCGGAATACCAACACACCCCAGCCCTTCAGCGCATCAACGGGAATAACACCGTTGCAGTGCCAGGTTTTATCGACGCACATCTGCATATTGAATCGAGCATGATGACACCGATAACCTTTGAAACAGCCACCCTGCCGCGCGGCTTAACCACACTGATTTGCGACCCGCATGAAATCGTCAATGTTCTCGGGGAAAAAGGAATTGAGTGGTTCGTGCGTTGTGCCGAACAGGCGCAACAAAACCAATATATCCAAGTCAGTTCCTGTGTACCAGCGCTTGCCGAAAGCGACATCAACGGCGCGGAGTTTCCTCTACACGCGATGCTGAAATGGCGCGATCACCCCTTAATCACAGGGCTTGGTGAGATGATGGATTATCCTGGCGTGATTGCCGGAAATGATACGATTCTCGATAAAATAGATGCCTTTCGTCATCTGACGCTTGATGGTCACTCACCCGGCCTGCGTGGCAAAGCGCTCAATGCCTATCTTTGCGCTGGAATAGAAAACTGCCATGAAACCCATACTCTGGAAGAGGGGCGTGAAAAACTCATAGCCGGCATGGCGCTGATGATTCGTGAAGGTTCCGCCGCACGAAACCTGAATACCCTTGCGCCACTGATCAATGCGATGAATAGCCCACAGTGCATGTTGTGCACCGACGATCGCAACCCTTGGGAGATCGCCCATGAAGGGCATATTGACGCCCTAATCCGCCGCCTGATTAACCAACACCACGTGCCTGTATACCTGGCGTACCGCGTTGCCAGCTGGTCAGCCGCCCGCCATTTCGGCCTGAAGCACTTGGGTTTACTGGCTCCGGGAAAACAAGCAGACATCGTTCTGCTGAGCGATGCGCGTAACGTTACCGTTCAGCAAGTGTTTATTAAGGGTAAACCAGTTTGCACGGAGCAACTCCACGATCAGGAAGCTAAACGTCATCACCAGTCATTACCCCCGATAGGCAATACCGTGCATCGCCAAAGGATAACCACCAATGAATTAACGCTAAATTTAGTTCCCGGTACTCGCTACCGGGTGATTGAGGTTATCCCAAATGAACTTATCACTCATGCGCGGGAATTTACCTGGTCCGATGCAGGTTTCGGCGAGAAGGATATCTGCTATCTGGCAGTCCTGGAGCGCTACGGACATCAATCACCGCCAGCCGTTGGCCTGCTGTCAGGCTTCGGTTTACGCAGCGGCGCACTGGCTTCAACCGTCAGCCACGACAGCCATAATCTGGTCGTAATAGGTCGCAATCCAGCCGAAATGGCCATGGCCGTGAACCAAGTAATTAAAGATGGCGGCGGGTTATGTGTAGTGGCAAACGGCAAGGTTGTCAGCCATCTGCCTTTGCCGATTTGTGGTTTGATGAGTGAGCAACCCGCTCACGTTCTGGCGCAGAAAATTGATGAACTCAAAGCCGCTTGCCGTGACTGCGGAATAACCTTAGATGAGCCGTTTATTCAAATGGCATTTCTGTCATTACCGGTAATCCCATCACTGAAACTTACCAGTCAGGGGCTTTTCGATGGCGACCACTTTTGTTTCACCGAACTGGCGATAAAAGAGTAGCTTGTTTTCTGGCCCGCGGCCGGGACGGGCCTTGAAAATCAGTAGCTTTGCATCACTCGCGCCAGCGCATCTTCCATGGTTTGCTCTTCACCTGTCGCCAACAGGCAGCAAGCCATTTGCGTTTTTAATGATTGTGGGATGGGTTCGACTCCTGCAACACAACGTTCAATCCAGCGTGCGGTAATTTCTGGGTCTTTCCCGGATGGCAACACAACGTCTTCATCACTGGTTTGCGTCTGACGTTCGCTGACTATCCGCGCGCCATGGCTGTCGATAAGCGTAATCTGCGGGCAGCGTTGTGGATTGGCATACACTTCCCCTTCAGTACCGTGCATCAGCAGGCCGCGTCCACCGATATCAGCAAAGAACTTCGCCACTTTTGGAACATATTCAGGATGAGAAACACTTGCCAGACGCAGTGCCGTATCTTCTTCAAACGGTGTCGCCAGTTTCGCAAGCGTGTGCGCACTGTTACGCACCCCCATACGCCAACGCATTGCGAGTTGATCTTCCATCGGTGGGCAGAGGGCGCTTATCGGGATGTAGACCGGATGGTGCGACTCCAGTTTGGCTTGTGCCTGCCCCGCGAGTCGCGTGGGTTCAATGCCCATCAGCGTAAAAATAGTTTCGCTTACCACCCGCGTAGGATCGTGGCTTACGCCATGCACCACCACAGGGAAACCCAGGCGGTTAAGCAGCATCGCCAGCAATGGCGTGAGGTTTGCTTGTTTGCGCGCGCCATTATAGGAAGGGATCACGATGGGCATCGGCTTGTTAACCGGCGGCGTTAGAGAAATGATGTGGTGCTTCATTGCGTCATAGAAGCCGAGCATTTCTGCCTCACCTTCGCCTTTGATACGCAGTGCAATCAGCACGCCGCCCAGCTCAAGCTCCGGCACTTCTCCTCTGAGCATGTGGGCATATAAGCCACGAGCGGTGTCAAAATCCAGATCGCGTGCATGGTTCTTACCGCGCCCGACTTCTTTAATGATCTTACGGTAATCCACTCAGACTCTCCTTTCTATTTCTTGTTCTTGCTTACACGTTTGCGCCGCACCGTCTTTTTCGGGGTGGTATCAATCAGTTTAGCCGCTGGTGCTTCGGGCTGACTTATCGGAAACACCGGCAATGCACCCAATAAACGCGGACCATAATTTTTGGTCAACAGGCGGCGGTCGTAAATCACCACCTCACCATAACAGCCGTGACTACGAATTAAACGTCCAACTTGTTGAATAAGATTAAATGAAGCGCTCGGTAAACTCTGTACTTCAAAAGGATAGCGTTTCAGGGTTTTTAACCATTCACCTTCAGTGAGCACGACCGGGCTGTCGATAGGCGGGAAGGCTATTTTATGGATATGCACCTGGCTGAGTAAGTCGCCCTTTAAATCCAGGCCCTCCGCAAAGGACTGCAAACCAACCAGCACGCTGGTTTCACCTTGTTCTACGCGTTTGCGGTGCAACTCCACCAGCCGGTAACGTGGCATATCGCCTTGTACTAATAATGTCAGCCGCAGATCGGTGACATGCGTCAGGAACACTTGCATCGCGCGGTTGCTGGCAAATAACACCAGCATGCCTTTATGCTCACCTTTTGCGAGCTCAGCGCGGAAAAACGCTGCCATTTCAGCCAAATGCTGGGCTTCGTTTGCCATCGTCGGCTCTACCGTCAACTGCGGGATCACCAATTTGCCTTGCTCGACATGATTAAACGGCGAATCCAGGGCGATAAAACGATCACCCGCTTTTTCGCTCAGGCCGCTCATCTCTTGCAAACGATCGAACTTGTTGAGCGATCGCAACGTCGCGGAAGTGATTATCACATGCGGTACGTTGCGCCAGACCAGCTTTTCGAGTTGATCGCTGACGCGGATCCCTACGCAATGGAAGTACAAATGTTGCTGCCCTTCGCGGATATCACGTGTCACCCATTTTGAAACCGGCGCACCCGATGCCTGTTCCATCGCCGAAAGCCGCCACAGTTTGCTCTGCGTTTCGAAGTAGCCCAATGCGCGGTTCATGTGTAATAACGAGCGATGCAAACGCACAATATCGTGCGTACCGGTTTTTTCGCCCAGGTCGTTAAGCAAGGCTTCTGCAAGGCCGCGCAACCCTTCCATTAGTTTCGCCAGCCGTTTGCAAATCACCATGATTTCTTCAGGCAAAACACCCATTTCAAAGCGATGCTCAGCTTCTTGTTCACCAGGCAACCACAACGACACGATGCCGCTAAACGAGCTCAGCAGTTCATGGATCTCATCGCAATGATTGGTCAAGCGTTCGGGCGACGTCAACGGTGGTGGGCTTTTCGGGCGGAACTGCGCCATGCAGGTTTCCACCAGTTTGGTGAATAAATCGAACTGCAAACGGCTGTAGCCAGGCGTGACTTCGGCACTCATTTCCAGCGCATCGCGTGCGACATCCGGCAAATGGTGGCCTTCGTCTAAAATCAGCAGCAGGTTTTTCGCTTCAGGCAGAACCGCGTCACTTTCCATGGCGGCCATCACTAGCGCGTGATTCGCGACCACGACTTCGGCATCGTCAATTTCACGGCGCGCCACAAAGAACGGGCATTCGCGATACCAATGGCAATTACGCCCAAGGCAGCTGGCTTTGTCAGTACTCAGGCGGCGCCACAGATCATCTTCAATGTTTTGCGAAGTATGATCGCGTAGGCCGTCCCATTTGTAAGCATCAAGGTCCGTTTTCAGTTTTACACAGCGCTGTTGCTCGTCTTTGCTGGCAGGAGCAAGTTCATCTTCCAGAAAAGCCAGCAGATCGCCCTGCGCCAGATTATCCGTTGCCAAAGCAGCAAGATTGCGCGGACAGACATAGCGCCCACGGCCAAAGGCTGCTGTGAATTTCAGGTCGGGGATAATTTTGCGTAGCAGCGGCAAATCTTTGCTAAATATTTGATCCTGAAGAGCAACGTTGGCTGTGCTGACCACCAGTGTTTTTTGCTCGCCTCGCGCAATAGCGATGCCGGGAATCAGGTAAGAAAGTGTTTTACCCACGCCAGTTGGAGCCTCAATCGCCAGATGACGACCTTCCTCACCCGCGAGCGTTTTCGCCACTTCGGCAATCATTTGCCGTTGCGGTGGACGCGGAATAAAGTCCGGGATCTGTTGCTGTAACGCCTTATACCAGGCGGCGATTTGCGCTTTTTGCGCGGAGGACAAGGCCATGGAAACCACTTTTACTGTATAAACAGCCACTATTGTCCCACTTTTTGCGGCGGGGCTGTATTGTTTTTTCTGCGCCAGTCTCACCGGTTGCCTTGACTCATGACAAGGCGGCGGATAGCGAACCTTCTCTATAATCGAGCCTGTTTATCCTCCACTGGTATCAAAAATGGATTATCAACTCAATTTAGACTGGCCTGAGTTTATGGCGAAATACTGGCAGAAAAAGCCAGTCGTGTTAAAAAATGCGTTCCCTGATTTTGTCGATCCGATTACCCCGGATGAATTAGCCGGTCTTGCTATGGAAGCAGAAGTGGATAGCCGACTGGTCAGCCATATCAACGGTCAATGGCAGGCGGCCAACGGGCCTTTTGAACATTTTGACGATCTGGGTGAAACCAACTGGTCACTGCTGGCACAGGCCGTTAACCACTGGCATGCACCGTCTGCTGAATTGGTACGTCCTTTCCGCGTGTTACCTGACTGGCGTTTAGACGATTTGATGATCTCTTTCTCCGTACCTGGTGGTGGTGTCGGCCCGCATATCGATCAATATGATGTGTTTATCATTCAGGGAATGGGCAGCCGTCGCTGGCGCGTGGGTGACAAACTGCCAATGCGTCAGTTCTGCCCGCATCCTGCATTGCTGCACGTTGATCCCTTCACGCCAATCATTGATGAAGACCTTGAACCGGGCGACATTCTCTATATTCCGCCAGGTTTCCCGCATGATGGCTTCACTCATGAAACGGCCCTCAACTATTCCGTTGGTTTCCGTGGGCCAAATGGCCGTGATTTGATCAGCAGCTTTGCTGACTACGCGCTGGAAAACGATTTAGGTGGCGAGCATTACAGCGATCCTGATTTAACCTGCCGCGAGCATCCGGGCAAAGTTGAAGGCTACGAGCTTAATCGCCTGCGTGACATGATGATGGACGTTATCAATCAGCCGGAAGATTTCAAACACTGGTTTGGCCGTTTCGTCACCACGCCTCGCCACGAACTGGACGTTGCGCCAGCCGAACCGCCATACCAGCAAGATGAAATCGTCGATGCGTTACTCGGTGGTGAAAGCCTGACTCGCTTGAGTGGTCTGCGCGTACTGAACGTTGACGGTGAGTTTTTCGTGAATAGCGAACCGATGGAAGCACCCGTTCCTGCGGCAGCTGATGCACTGTGCCGTTACACCACGTTGAGCCAGACAGAACTGGGTGATGCGTTGCAGAACCCGGAATTTGTGAATGTTCTGACTGAGCTTGTGAATCAAGGCTACTGGTACTTCGAAGATTAAGCATTTGTTGCTAATAATTACACAGAGTCCATACCACTGACTACAGTTATACGGGGGCTTCCCGGGTCGACTGTGGGGATAACATGGCGCTTTATACGATTGGTGAAGTGGCTTTGCTTTGTGATATCAACCCCGTAACGTTGCGTGCCTGGCAACGGCGTTACGGGTTATTAAAGCCGCAGCGTACCGATGGCGGTCACCGCTTATTTGACGATGCCGATATCGATCGTATCCGCGAAATCAAACACTGGATTGAAAACGGCGTTCAGGTCAGTAAGGTGAAAGCCTTATTGAGCGGTGAGCTTCAGGATGTAGAAAGCGGTTGGCGTGAACGCCAGGAGCTATTACTTCACCATTTGCAAAGCGGTAGCCCCCATCGCTTACGCGCCTGGATTGCTGATATTGGCCGTGATTATCCTGCTGAAATCCTCGTTCACCAGCTTTACAGCCCTCTACGCCGCCGTCTGCAATGCCAACAAGTGACTCTCAATACACTACTGAGCCTTTTAGATGGTGCACTGATTGGTTACATCGCGCTTTGTCTCGCCTCGGCACGTAAACGCAGTGGTAAAGACGCCTTACTAGTAGGCTGGGACACGCCGGATACTACGCGGTTGTGGATGGTAGCGTGGATGGCAATTCAACAAGGTTGGCGCGTAGACGTGCTGGCACATCCACTGCATCAATTGCGCCCAGAATTATTCGCTCAACAAACATTATTAGTGTGGTGTGGTGATTCACCGACCACCAACCAGCTCGACCAACTCGAGTTATGGCGTTGCTCCGGGATGCAAATTTTCCCCCTGATGAGTAACGGCCATTCATCCACTCACGCGTAAAGTAAACTTAATAGTTCATTAACAACCCCGCTTCATCTTATAATCGCCCCTGTAATTTATGGAGCGAATATGAAACTGACTAAAATTGCCTTAGTAAGCGGTATGCTGGTAATGGCTATCGGCGGGATTGGCGGCGTGATGCTGGTAGGTTATATCGTTATCCTTCATGGCGCGTGATGTAACGTAGCAGACGTTCAAACAGGCGGTCGACAACAATGGCGGCCAGCGCGACTAACAATGCGCCCTGAATGACATAGGCGGTGTTAAAGCCGCTCAGCCCGATGATTATTGGCGAGCCCAATGTGCTGGCACCCACGGTTGAAGCAATTGCCGCGGTCCCGATGTTAATAATCACCGAGGTGCGGATCCCCGCCAGAATCACGGGCGCTGCCAGCGGTAACTCCACTTTACGCAGCATCTGCCAGCGGCTCATCCCAGCCCCCACCGCAATCTCTTTCGTCGCTTCCGGCACTGTCCCCATTCCAGCCAGTGTTCCCTGTAAAATCGGTAGCAAACCATATAGCACCAGCGCAATAATCGCGGGTTTCTCGCCAAATCCCATCACTGGCACAGCAATCGCCAGCACTGCTACAGGAGGAAATGTCTGCCCTGCGGCGGTAATCGTTTCAACCAGCGAGCGGAACTCGAACCCCGCCGGGCGCGTCACGGCGACTCCCAGCCCAACGCCCACCACGATTGCCACTACGCTAGAAATCCCCACCAGCATGAAATGTTTTATCGCCAGCGCCATAAAACTGTCTTGCTGATACAACGGTCTTTCCAGTTCCGGAAACAACCAGCTAAATAGCGCGCTGCTGTATGGCAGAACGACCAGTAACGCGACAAACAACGCAATCAGCCACAGCAAAGGGTCACGAAGCAGACGCATCTTCACCTCGCAGCTCTTCACCGCGAACTAAATCGCTAAAATGTAATACGCCGCAGGGCTCACCTTGCCGATTAACCACCGGCAACTGCTGGCACTGGCGGTAAACAAACAGCGATAATGCCTCGCGCAATGTAATAGCTTCGCTAATCGCCTCGCCATCTAACCGCTCATCTGTTCGCACACGGTCGGCAACCAGGCGTTGTGACAACAGCCGCACGCCCAGTTCGCTGCGACCAAAGAAATCACGTACAAAATCCGTCGCAGGACGGGTTAATAATTCCAGCGGCGTCCCTTGCTGAATCACCTGCCCGTTATCCATCAGCACAATTCTGTCGGCAAGCGTCAGCGCCTCGTCAATATCGTGAGTCACCAGCACGATGGTGCGCCCTAACAGTTGATGAATACGGATAATTTCTTGCTGGAGCGCCCCGCGCGTGACCGGATCCAACGCGCCAAACGGCTCATCCATTAATAAGACTTCCGGGTCAGCCGCCAGCGCGCGTGCCACGCCGACACGTTGCTGCTGCCCACCAGAAAGTTGATGGGGATAGCGGTCACGAAATTGCGCTGCTTCAAGGCCAAGTAAATCCAGCAATTCATCAATACGCGCAGTGATTCGTGCTTTCGGCCATTTCAGCAGTTGTGGCACAGTGGCAATGTTTTGCGCCACGCTCCAGTGAGGAAACAAGCCGATGGACTGAATTGCATATCCCATTCTGCGGCGCAGCGTTTTAGCGTCAAAGTTGCGGATTTCTTCCCCGGCAAAACGAATGCGTCCTGTGTCGTGTTCCACAAGACGGTTAATCATTTTCAGTGTGGTGGATTTCCCAGAGCCAGAAGTCCCAATCAGCACCGTAAATTCCCCTTCCTTAATGTTCAGAGACAAATCGCTGACTGCCGCCTCGCCCTGGAAGTACTTGCTGACATTTTCAAATTCGATCATGGCTGTTTTTCCTCAAGTAATGAGATAAACAGTTTAAAAAACGCATCCAGAATAACCGCCAGAGCGATAACCGGGATCACGCCAAGCAACACTAAATCCAGCGCACTACTGAGCAATCCCTGGAAGATAATCGCCCCGAAACCACCGGCACCAATCAGCGCTGCGATAACCGTCATACCTATTGTTTGAACACAGACTACTCGCAGACTACGCAATAAAACCGGTAGTGCTAGCGGTACCTCGGCCTGCCAGAAGATCTGCCAGCGCGACATACCCATCCCTTCGGCACATTCAATGATGTTGCGCGGAACATGCTGCAAGCCTGCAACTACGCCACGCACCAAGGGTAAAAGCGCGTACAGCACCAGCGCGATTAACGCCGGCGCCACGCCAATTCCGCTCACGCCAACAGAACCTAACCACGGTACTAATTTTACCAGTCCTGCCAAAGGCGCAATCAGCAGGCCAAACAGCGCCACGGAAGGTACGGTCTGTATCACATTGAGTACTGAAAACACTGAAGATTGCCAGGCTTGTCGTGTATAGCAAAACACGCCCAGCGGCACGCCAATCAACAAGGCGGGCAACAAAGTACCGAGCAGTAAAGCCAGGTGCCGAGTCAGTGCATCGTCAAAAACATCCTGGCGATTGGCGTACTCTTTTAACAGCGACAGATCGGCAAAATAGCCGCTCCACAACAGCGCTAGCGGCACAATCCAAATCTGTAAATTCAGCAGTAGACGCCGCAGCACTTTGGGTGTCAGCCTGTTGATTGCATCAGCGCACAGTAGCAAACACAGCGTTAGCGATAGCCACAATCCGCTACCGGGTGAAGTACGCGCAAGCGTGCTGCCCTGTTGGGCAAATTGCGATGCGGTATGCCCCATCACCACCAGAATGATGATAAAGAGCAACTCACCCACCAGTAGCGTAAGTAACAACGCAAGCGGCCTGCAAGGCACAAAGATGAGACTTGCCAGAATGAGAACCGGAAGGGAGAGAATCAGCCAGGCATACGCGGGGAGATAGCTAAGCGCAAAAGACTCTCCGGAAACCAGGCGGTTGGGTGCAAAGTTGATAAACGGTAATGCAGCGCCCGCTACCACCAGCAATATCACCAGTAGTAGCAGGACGCGATTATGAATTATGAGCAAACACACATCCTCGTTACTTCACAAAACCTTTCTGTTTCAAATAATCTGCAGCTACTTTTTTAGCGTCCAGCCCTTCCACCGCAATACTCGCATTAAGCTGTTGCAGCGTTTTTTCATCAAGAGACGCAAACACCGGTTTCAACCAGTCACCCATTTCTGGATAGGCTTTCAGCACGCTTTCACGAACGACAGGCGTTGGAGCGTAAATCGGTTGTACGCCTTTTGGATCGCTCAATGTTTGCAAGCCAAGTGCCGCGACTGGACCATCGGTGCCGTAAGCCATTGCGGCGTTCACACCCGAGGTTTGTTGAGCGGCGGCTTTAATGGTCACAGCAGTATCACCACCGGCCAGCGACAACAATTGCGGTTGTTCGAGTTTAAAACCATAGGCTTTTTCAAAGGCAGGCAGCGCATCGGAGCGTTCGATAAATTCAGCAGAGGCAGCCAGTTTGAATTCACCACCTTTTTTCAGATAAGCGCTAAGGTCATCAAGCGAGGCAAGTTTGTTTTTTTCGGCCAGATCTTTTCGTACTGCAATAGTCCAGGTGTTGTTCGCCGGAGCGGGCGTTAACCACACCAGGTGATTTTTTTCGGCATCGAGTTTTTTAACTTTCTCATAGCCAAGTTGCGCATTTTTCCATGCAGCATCGTTTTCATCTTTGAAGAAAAATGCCCCGTTGCCAGTGTATTCCGGGTAAATATCCAGCTCACCTGCGGTTATCGCCCCACGCACCACCGGAGTGGTGCCTAACTGCACTTTATTGACTGTTTTGACACCGTGGCTGTCCAGCACCTGCAAAATGATATTGCCTAGCAGGGATCCTTCGGTATCAATTTTAGACCCGACTTTTACCGGTTCCGCGGCCTGTGCTCCTGCTGCCAACAACACTAATCCCGCCATGCTCCAACGCGCTGATAAGTTCATCGTGCTTCCTCGCTGTTTTTCTTTGCTTAAAAATCATGGAGTCGCAAAAGTTTAGTCGAGATTTGAAAGGTTGTTGGAACGAAGCGGTCAGAATAAGAAAAGAGCCGATAAACCGGCTCTTTTCTTGGCAGAGTGACAAGAAAATTACTTAAGTTCAAACTCGCCATGTTTCACGCGGGCTGAATCAAGTCCGATAAACACATCGAACTTACCAGGCTCTGCAACGTGCTTCATCTGCGCGTTCCAGAACTTGAGTGCTTCAACGTCAATCGGGAAGCTCACGGTCTGTGTTTCACCAGGTTTGAGCATTACTTTCTTAAAGCCTTTCAGCTCTTTAACCGGGCGGCTCATCGATGCAGTAACATCATGCAAATACATCTGCACAACGGTTTCGCCTGCACGGTCACCGGTGTTTGTCACCTCAACCGACGCTTCGACTTTGCCATCAGCCTTCATTGTCGGCGCAGACATTTTCACGTCAGAGACGGTGAACGTGGTGTAGCTCAGGCCGTAACCGAACGGGAACAGCGGACCGTTGGCTTCATCAAAGTAGCGAGAAGTATATTTGTTTGGTTTTTCCGGATTGTACGGACGGCCAGTGTTTAAGTGGCTGTAGTACGTTGGGATCTGCCCGACAGAACGCGGGAAGGACATCGGTAATTTGCCTGATGGGTTGTAGTCACCAAACAAGATATCAGCAACGGCGTTGCCACCTTCGGTACCGCTATACCAGGCTTCCAGCAGCGCATCTGCTTGTTGATTTTCTTTGACCAGCGCCAGTGGGCGACCGTTCATCAACACCAATACCAATGGTTTGCCAGTGGCTTTCAGTGCGGCAATTAAGTCACGTTGGCTTTGCGGCAGAACAATATCGGTACGGCTGGAGGCTTCATGCGCCATACCCTGCGCTTCACCCACCACAGCCACAACAACATCAGCAGATTTCGCCGTATTTACCGCTTCGTCGATCATCGCTTGAGCAGAACGAGTATCAACCTGAACGGCTGGTTCGTACTGGTTCAGGAAAGCCACAATGTCTTTCTCGTCGGTGACATTCGCGCCTTTCGCTACCACGATTTTCGCGCTATCACCTACGGTATTTTTAATCCCCTGCAACACGGTGATGGTTTGGTCGGCAACCCCTGCGGCAGACCAGCTTCCCATCATGTCGCGTTTGCTATCAGCCAGTGGGCCAACCACCGCAATAGTGCCGGATTTTTTCAGCGGCAATGTTTGCAGACGGTTTTTCAGCAACACCATGCTTTCGCGCGCAACGATGCGAGCGTCATTGCGATGCAAACGGCTTTCAGCGTTGGTATCTTCCGGGTCGGATTCTTTCGGCCCTAAGTGGCTATACGGGTCATTAAATAGCCCCATATCGTATTTCACGTTCAGAACATGACGTGTGGCGTCATCAAGTTCAGCCATAGGTACGGCACCGCTTTTCACCAACTCTGGCAAGTATTTGCTGTAGTACTCATCGCTCATACTCATGTTGATACCGGAGTTCAGTGCGACACGCACCGCATCTTTCGGATCGCTCGCCACACCGTGTTTAATCAGCTCTTTGATGGCACCGTGGTCAGAAATGGTGATGCCTTTAAATTTCCACTCATCGCGCAGCAAATCTTTCAGCAGCCAGCTATCAGAAGACGCCGGGGTTCCGTTGAGGGAGTTCAGCGCTACCATCACGCCACCGCTGCCAGCATCCAGAGCGGCTTTATATGGCGGCATATAGTCGTTGAACAAACGCTGGGTACTCATATCTACCGTGTTGTATTCCTTGCCCCCTTCCACTGCACCATAGGCGGCAAAGTGTTTCACACTGGTCATCACCGAGTAGCGGTCTGCCGGGCTTTTGCCCTGCATCGCTTCAACCATAGTGCGCCCCATAATTGAGGTCAGATATGTATCTTCACCAAAACCTTCAGAGACACGGCCCCAGCGCGGATCGCGTGACACATCAACCATTGGTGCCCACGTCATGTTCAGGCCATCGTCTGCAGCTTCATAGGCAGAAATGCGGCCAACCGTTTTCACAGCATCCAGATTAAAGGACGAGGCTAAACCAAGGCTGATTGGGAACACAGTGCGTTGGCCGTGAACCACATCATAAGCAAAGAATAATGGGATTTTCAGGCGGTTAAGTTCCATCACCTGGTCTTGCATGGTACGGATATCGTGGCGGGTAACAGTATTGAAGATAGCCCCGACTTGCCCGTCTTTTATCATCTCGCGAATGGCTTCTTTCGGGTTATCCGGCCCGACGCTGATCAACCGTAACTGGCCGATTTTTTCATCGGTGGTCATTTTTTTCAGTAAATCAGTGACGAATGCATCACGCGCCTCTGGCGTTAATGGGTGCGGGCCGAACATTTCGTTAGCCAGCGCGGGTTGCAACGCAAGACTAACTGCGATACTTACAGAACAGAGCCATTTCATCGACATTACTCTTTTGCTCAGGCCGCCACTAAGGGCCGCACGAAGTGATAAGACGTGCAGTGTGCCACAAGGTTAAAGCAGTAAGAAGAGTAGCTCTGAGGTTAAATGCTGATTTTTAGACCATTTCAGAGTAATGATTATAGTTTTGCGAACTATGCTTGAGAGCGAGTTTATATTTTGTCATGCCACAAGGAGTGGATTAATGTCTGACCCTACCGATACTCAAAAACAAACATTTATTAATGAGCTGAATCGCCTGATTGGCAGCCAGCATGTTTTAACTGATTCAGCCAAAACTGCTCGTTATCGCAAAGGTTTCCGCTCCGGCCAGGGTGAGGCACTTGCGGTAGTTTTCCCCGGCACACTGCTTGAGTTATGGCGTGTGCTGAGCGTGTGCGTCAGCACCGATAAAATTATTCTGATGCAGGCCGCCAACACAGGTCTGACAGAAGGGTCGACGCCAAATGGCAACGATTACGATCGTGAAATTGTGATTATCAGTACCTTGCGACTGGATAAATTGCAGCTGCTGGATGGGGGTAAGCAGGTTCTGGCATTCCCTGGCAGCACGCTGTATCAACTGGAGAAAGCCCTTAAACCGTTAGGCCGTGAGCCGCATTCGGTGATTGGTTCTTCATGTATTGGTGCATCAGTGATTGGCGGGATTTGCAATAACTCGGGCGGTTCGCTGGTTAAACGTGGACCGGCCTACACCGAAATGGCGCTGTATGCCCGAATTGACGAGCAAGGCAAATTAACGCTGGTGAACCATCTGGGCATCGACCTTGGCGTGACGCCTGAACAAATCCTCGGCAAGCTCGATGATGAGCGGGTGAAGCCCGAAAATGTGCTGCACGACCAGCGCCAGGCATCCGATAAAGATTATGCCGAACGCGTGCGCGATGTAGACGCTGATACCCCATCACGCTTCAACGCTGACCCAAACCGTCTTTTTGAAGCCTCTGGTTGTGCCGGGAAACTGGCGGTATTCGCCGTACGCCTTGATACCTTTGTGGCAGAAAAGCAAAACGAAGTGTTTTATATCGGCACCAATAAACCCGAAGTGCTGACCGAGATCCGCCGCCACATTCTGGCTAATTTTGAAAACCTGCCGGTGGCAGGCGAATACATGCACCGTGATATCTACGATATTGCCCAAGTGTATGGCAAAGATACCTTCATGATGATTGACAAGCTCGGCACCGACAAAATGCCGCTGTTCTTCACCCTGAAAGGCCGCACCGATGCTTGGTTTGAAAAAGTCCCGTTCATTAAACCTCACTTCACCGACCGTGTATTGCAACGCCTGAGCGGCTGGTGCCCGAGCCATTTACCACCGCGCATGAAAGAGTGGCGTGGCAAGTACGAGCATCATCTCTTACTGAAGATGTCCGGTGAAGGTATCGCCGAAGCGCGAGACTGGCTGGAGAGCTATTTCCAGCAGGCCGAAGGCGGCTTTTTCGTCTGTGCGCCAACCGAAGGGGCAAAAGCATTTTTACATCGTTTTGCGGCCGCTGGTGCCGCCGTGCGTTATCACGCCGTTCATGCCAATGAAGTGGAAGATATTCTGGCGCTCGATATCGCCCTGCGCCGTAACGATCAGGATTGGTTTGAAAAGCTACCGCCTGAGATAAGCAATCAGATAAGCCACAGCCTCTATTACGGCCACTTTATGTGCCATGTTTTCCATCAGGATTACATCGTGAAAAAAGGGGTTGATGTACATGCGCTGAAAGAACAGATGCTCGAATTGCTCCGTTCTCGCGGTGCGCAATATCCGGCTGAACATAACGTCGGACATTTATACGAGGCGCCCGCTAGCTTAAAACAGTTTTATAAGGAAAATGACCCCACGAACAGTATGAATCCAGGGATCGGTAAGACTACTAAGCATAAATGGTGGGAAGAGAAGGCTTGTAGCCATACACATCACCAAGATCCTCATTAACTTATGCTGTCAACCACCAGAACAGGGGCTGTTTTTCGCTGATTTTTCGTACTAGATTAAAATACCGCAAGGTGGTGTGACCTCATGCCACTTTGATTTTTTGCGTACAGGAGCAATAAATGTCAGTGCTGGAAACATTGCCGTTTGCACGGTTACAAGTTCGTGACGCAACGCCCGACGATATCCCGGCCATCACCGCCATTTATGAATGGCACGTACGACATGGTCGTGGCTCTTTTGAAGAAACGCCCCCCACCATTTCCCAAATGGATGAACGCCTGCAATCCGTACTTAAGCAAGAACTCCCCTGGCTCGTCGCCCTGCATAGCGGAATTGTGGTGGGTTATTGCTATGCGACCGTCTATCGCCCTCGTCCGGCATATCGATTTACGATTGAGGATTCAGTTTATATCGACGCCAGCATGACCGGACAAGGCGTGGGCCGTGAGCTGTTAAGCCATCTTATTGACCGTTGTGAGCAAGGGCCGTGGCGGCAAATGGTGGCAATTATTGGCGACGGTGAAAACAACACGGGTTCATGCCGTCTGCACAGACAGTTGGGCTTTGAAGTCGTTGGGCAGTTACGCAGCGTGGGATTTAAGCTTGGTGGCTGGAGAGATACTTTGATTATGCAGCGCCCGCTCAATGATGGAGACAGGACGCTGCCCTAATTTCATGCCGATGACTGATTAATCGTCGAGCGCATTCCCTTGTGTACTGTTGCTCGCCATCTGCGCGGCTTTTTGTTTTTTATAAGCCAGCGCGGATTCAGGAACGGGTGTCACCTTGCCGCTTTCCATCCAGTTGCGTAGGCGGTTAGCATCTGCAAAGTGGGTGTATTTCCCAAATGCATCCAACACCACCAGCGCCACCGGACGATTATTAATCATGGTGCGCATCACCAGGCAATGCCCTGCGTTGTTGGTAAAACCGGTTTTGGTCAGCTGAATATTCCATTTATCGTTGTAAACCAAATGGTTGGTATTACGGAACGGTAGGGTATATGCCGGATTGGTGAACGTTGCCATATCTTCTTTGGTGGTGCTCAACTGGCCCAGCAACGGATACTGCTTTGAAGCAATCAGTAGTTTGGACAAGTCACGCGCCGTAGAAACGTTTTGAATCGACAGTCCTGTCGGCTCGACATAGCGCGTTTGCGTCATGCCCAGTGATTTCGCTTTCGCATTCATAGCACGAATAAACGCGTTATAACCGCCAGGATAATGATGGGCAAGGCTTGCCGCTGCACGGTTTTCCGACGACATTAATGCCAGTAACATCATGTCCTTACGGTTGATTTTGCTGTTCAAACGCACGCGGGAATAAATGCCTTTCATTTCTGGCGTTTGGCTGATGTCGACGCTCAGCATTTCATCCATCGGTAATTTCGCATCCAGCACTACCATCGCGGTCATCAATTTGGTTATCGAGGCAATTGGGCGCACTAAATCCGGATGGCTGGAATATAAAATCTTATTGGTTTGCAGATCGACGATCATGGCGCTGCCGGAGGCGATTTCCTGGCTGGCACTGACGTGTTGTGCGGTGGCTTTATTCGCAGCCTGAGAAGCGAATGGTACAGCAATCATCAGCGCAAGGCTGAGCAACGATAGACGGATTTTTGTCGGCATGGTGACACTTCTGTAATTATTCAGGTATGGAATGTGCCCATCGAATCTGTTCACAGCGTGTATGAATAGAGCGGGGCGTCAGCATAATACTCTGACGCCCCGGAAAACTGCCACAATTGAATCGTAAGCGATTATCAAAATAGTTTGTACCCGTAGCCCCACAGAATCACACTCAGGGCTAAGAGCACTTCAAGTACCAGCACACCAATGGCGAGCGTTGAGCTAGAAAAGCTCATCCCCTCTTCTTTATTGATGCCAAGGAACTCGGGTACGCCCACATAGAGCAAATAGCCGGTATAGATTAGTGCTGCGGCACCGACCAGAACACACAGCCAAACCAGTGGATACAGGGCAACAAGGCCGCTTAGAAACAGCGGGGTTGCGACATAACCGGCAAACACCATACAACGAGCAAGCGATGGCCGTTGCGGGTAATTACGCGCCATCCACCAGATAACGCGCCCCATGACAGCAATACCTGCCAACATCAGTGCATAAAACAGTACACCTAAATAGAACCCGGTAAACATCGACAATTGAACAAACGTACCATCACCAAAATTCCAGCCGATTTGGGTTGTGCCAATAAACGCACAGATAACCGGAATGGCCGCCATGATTAACACATGATGGGTGTAGTGATGAGAGACCGTTTCGTTCTCGCGTTTTATTTCCTGCATTTCACGATTAGGATGGGAAAATAGCCCCCAGACATGACTCATAACGCCTCCTGACATGTCAAAAAAAAACGATTGAGCACCTTTAAAGTATAATGCACAGCGCTAGATTGTTTTTTAAACAGTTGAAAATAATTGGGCATCAGGGGTACGACGGTAAGGAGTGATATAATTCTGTTATGGATATAAATAGTTTGGTTGAACATTACGGTTATGCAGCTCTTATCTTGGGCAGCATGGCTGAAGGGGAAACGGTGACGCTTTTGGGCGGCGTTGTGGCCCACCAGGGACTGCTAAAATATCCGCTGGTTATTCTGTCCGTGGCGTTGGGCGGTATGATTGGCGATCAACTGCTGTATTTGATTGGCAGGCGCTTTGGCGGCTCAATTACAGAGCGCTTTAAAAAGCATCAAAAGAAAATCGTTAAGGCGAAGAAACTGATTAACCGCCACCCATACTTGTTTGTGATAGGTTCGCGCTTTATGTATGGCTTTCGCGTGATTGGGCCCGTGTTGATTGGAGCAAGCCATCTCCCCCCTAAAATCTTCCTGCCTCTAAACATTATTGGAGCTTTGATTTGGGCAGCCCTTTTCACCACCCTTGGTTATCTCGGTGGCGAAGTTGTTGGCCCATGGCTACATAACCTGGACCAACATATTAAGCACTGGGTTTGGCTTTTGGGCGTGGTTGCCGTGGTGTGGCTGGCGCGGTATTGGTTTAAGCGCCGCGAGAGCAAACGGCAGGATTAATTTTTCGGTTTGAAATGCGGGTTTGCGAACATAAAGCCCCCATCGACAATAAACGATTGTCCGGTGGTATAGCTGGCGCTGTTTGAGCACAACCACGCGACCAGGCTCGCAATTTCTTCGGTCTCTCCTGCCCGTCCTAACGGGATCTCAGGTATTTTGCTCCTGGTCCCATCGCCTTCACGCATGTTGTTCATTGGGGTGGCGACTGCTCCCGGTGCTACGGCATTGACCAAAATATTGTGATGAACCAGTTCCATCGCCATTGATTTAGTCAACCCACCCAACGCATGCTTGGCCGCTGTGTAAGCGCAGGCTTCAGGAAGCGGTGTATGCTCGTGGACGGACGTAATATTCACGATACGCCCGCCCTGGCCTCGTGCAACCATCGCGCGCGCGACTTTTTGCGAGCATAAAAAAGCACCGTCTACATCCACGGTGAACAGCTCACGCCATTCTTCCAGCGAGACATCCAGGAAAGGATTTTTGTTCATGGCACCGGCGTTGTTCACCAGCGCGTCAACGCATCCGAAGCGACGAATTAATTCATCAATACCCGCAGCACCCTCAGGAAGATGAGCAAGATCGAGCTGAACTGTCTCAGCCCGTCGACCAAAACCTCGGACCTGACGCGCCGTTTCTTGCGCACCTTGCTCATCAGAATGCCAGGTGATACCGATGTCGTAACCCTGTTCGGCCAGTATCAGTGCACATTTTTTACCGATACCCGAATCTGATGCCGTGACAATAGCCACTTTGTTAGCCGCACTCATCACCACCTCCAGGCTGTTTTGAATCCATACGTAATTATAGGAGGTGGCGCGAGAGTCGCGTTTGTTACGCTTTACCAGCCTGATAACCGCCACCTAATGCGGAAATTAACTGCACATCGGCATTAAGCCACTGGCCATGGAGCTGAATGGCTTTCGCCTGTTCCGAGAGGTCCGGTAGTGTCGCAGCACTCATTCTGGCACCCGAAATCATGCCCGCGTTAAACCGCAACTGCGCGAGGGTTTTGAGTTTATTCGTCCCCTGCAATATGGTGAGCTGATGTTGGCTTTCAGCCGCGACCGCATTCAACTGGCTGGCGGCTTTTTCTACGTCATTCACCGCACCCACTACCGCTTTGTTATAGCTGGCAATCGACAAATTGCTCTGCGCGCGCACAATATCGAGGTTGGCGTTCAAACGACCACTGTCGAAAATAGGTAACGATAAGCCTGCTACCGCTCCATATTGCTGAGCTGAACCACGGAACAAATCGCTTAAATGCAGCGCATCGTTTTGTAAGAAAGCACTCAGGTTCACGTCCGGATAAAACGCGGCTTTAGCGGCATCGACGTTGCTAAGTGAAGATTCGATATACCAGTGCGCTTCCTGAAGATCAGGGCGACGCGCCAGCAGTTCATATCCCATTTGCTCTGGCACATGGCTTTTCACTTTTGGTAGAGATGCGCGTTTGATATTGGATGCTGCATGTGCGTCGCCAGTAATTGCGGCGAGCTGTGCTTTGGCGATGTTAATACGACCATCAATATTATCCAGTTGCTGCTGGGTTTTCACGAAATCAATATTGGATTCGACATCGTCAACTGATGAGTTAATTCCCTGGGCATAAAGACGAGTATCCACATCAACAATATTTTTCTGCGCCGCCAGGGTTTGTTGTTTCACATCTTTTAGTGCCAACAGCGTTTGCATATCCCAGTACAAGCGCACCACGTTTGCTGAAATAACTTGTTTCGCCTGGGCAAGCTCCGCCTGTTTGGCTTTCATTACGCCCACCCTGGCTTCTACTTCCGCGCGGTTCTTACCCCACAAGTCCAAATCCCAACTGGCGGTTAGCCCAAAAGTCCCGTTGGTGTAATACGGCCCAGTGGTACCTGCTGCGGGGTCAGTCAGGGCAAATGGCCCCATCAAACCTTCCTGTGACATTTTCTGGCGTTCGATATCGGCTGAAAAATCCAACTGCGGGCCATCGTTGGCTTCCTGCATGTGAGTCTGCGCCTGCGCAAGCTTAATGCGTTGTTCAACCACGGTCAGATCTGGCGAGTCTTTAAGAGAACGCTCAACAAGTGTATCTATCTGGCTGTCGTGGTAATCACGCCACCAATCACTGCCCGGCCAACCGTGAGCCAACTCAGGAGGCAGTTTGGTATCAAGCTGTCGTTGTGGAATTTTTTGCGCCAGAGCTGCATCTTCATTGTGCATAGGAGCACAGGCGGACAAAACGAGCGTTAACATAGCGCCAGTTGCCGCAAGCGGGAAACGTGAGGAGATCATAAGTAGCCACAGAATAAAAAGAAGGGCTTAGGGTACGCATTCCCAAACACAAAATTTTAGGTATCAGTGGCAATACACAGATGGTTAATAAGAGATACATTTTGGAACTTATTAACAGTAGTTATTATATTCAAACAATAAATAACCATAGAACGCATCATCACAACGCATTAAGCCAATCACCCAACATTTTTACCGCAGCATCAGCTTGTCGCTCGCGTTGAGCTTTCACAATTGCACCGTCAATTAACATGGCGATCATTTCTGCTTGATAGCGCCCGGTATCAGAATCGGCCAAATACTGCGCCAGAACATCAACCATCTTCTGTTTGTGGCTTTGAGCCATGATCAGACTTTCGGGCAAAGCATCTGCCAGTTCAACGGCAGTATTAATGAACGCACAACCGCGAAATGAATCATCACAAAACCATTCTTTGAGCGTGGCACAAAGAGCCGTAGCAAAATCGTTATTTACCGCCATTTCACGGGCTAATGAATCACTAAACCAACTCATCCAGCGTTCGTGTCGAAACTCAAGAAATGCGCGAACTAAATCGTCCTTCGAGGGGAAATGACGATAAAACGTCACTTTGGTGACTCCGGCTTGTTTAATGATTTTATCGATACCCGTAGCTCGAATACCGTCACGATAAAATAGATCATGCGCCGTTTGTAAAATTCGCTCATTCGCACTGGGCTTTGTTATAGACATCATTCCTCCTGATTTCGTGCCTATCATGCAGCAAGTAGACAAGTCTGTCTACTTGGCATAAGGTAATTACGTAGACAGACTTGTCTACTTATTTTCTGGAGAACAATATGACCGTTAAAGCACCTACCCCACCCTTCACGTACAAAACGGCATGCGAAAAAGTACGCCTTGCTGAAGACGCATGGAATAGTCGCGATCCAATACGTGTTTCACAGGTTTATTCATTGGATACGCGTTGGCGTAACCGTGCAGAATTCGTCTTCGGGCGTGAAGCGGTCGTCAGTTTCTTGCAACGCAAATGGCAGCGCGAGCTGGATTATCGCTTAATCAAAGAGTTATGGGCATTTGATAACAATAGAATTGCCGTGCGTTTTGCTTATGAATGGCACGATGACTCCGGGAACTGGTATAGAAGTTACGGCAATGAAAATTGGGAATTCAATGAACAAGGTTTAATGATAAACCGCCATGCCTGCATCAATGATTGCCCAATTAAACCCGAGGAGCGTACCTTTCACTGGCCGTTGGGACGACGCCCTGATGACCATCCAGAATTAAGCAGCTTTGGCTTCTGAGCGCGGACATAGCAGACGCTTTCCCATGGCCGAAAACTTCACTAGACTTCTTCTGCCATTTACGGCTTTGCGAACAGGAGTTGCAATGACACAGAACATCTACGACAACCCGGCATTTTTTGAAGGATACGCCACGCTCGACCGCTCCATAAAAGGGCTGGATGGCGCGCCGGAATGGGCAGCCATGCAAACAATGCTACCCGATTTGCAGGGCAAATCCGTGGTGGATTTGGGCTGCGGTTACGGTTGGTTCTGCCGCTTTGCCCGCGATAACGGTGCGGCGCATATTGTGGGGTTGGATGTCTCGTTGAAAATGCTGGAAAAAGCCCAGGAAATGACAACAGGCGATGGCATTGTTTATCGCTGCGAAGATCTCGAACAGTTGCACCTGGATGCGCAAAGCGTCGATCTGGTTTACAGCTCGCTGGCACTGCATTATCTGGAAAATATTCCTGCACTGTTCGCCACGCTTTATCAGGCCCTGGTTCCCGGTGGCATGCTGGTGTTTTCTGCGGAGCATCCGATTTATACCGCACCACTACAACAGGGTTGGCTGGCTGATCAGTCCGGGCAAAAATCCTGGCCGGTAAATCACTATCAGCAAGAAGGTGTACGCATTAGCAACTGGTTTGCCGATGGCGTTAAAAAGCAGCATCGCAAACTTTCAAGCTGGATAAATACACTAATTGCCAGCGGGTTTGTTCTCGAAAAGCTCGATGAATGGGGCCCGAGTGCCGAACAAATCGCACAAAATCCAGGGTTAGATGAAGAAAAAGAACGGCCAATGATTTTCCTGCTCGCCGCACGTAAACCGCTAATCTGATTACCTACAATTTATCTCAATTTCCGTTCATGGGGAGGCAATGCCCCCTCTCCGTGCATCTTTGCCTATACTGTTTAGACACTAGCCAGAGACAGGGAGCATTGATGAAAATTATTTTATGGGCAGTTCTGATTATCTTTATTATCGGCTTACTGGTCGTTACCGGCGTGTTCAAAATGATTTTCTGATGACTGTGGGTGCCACTCTGGTGGTACCCCTTTTTATTTCCTCAAATAGTCACTTCAACTTGCGGACAGTATTGGTGAAGCATTATTATCACTCCAATTGATTGGAGAAATAATGACTATCAAAGAAAGTGATTTCCGCAAAATCGATCTCAACTTGTTGATTGCTTTTGCCGTATTGTTTCGCGAACAAAGCGTTTCGCTGGCAGCCGATAAACTGCATTTAGGCCAACCTGCTGTGAGTGGTTCACTCGCACGCTTGCGTGAAATGTTTGATGATCCGCTATTTATTCGCAGCGGCCACCGCATGCAGCCTACTGCCCGTGCAACAGAGTTGCATACCGAACTGATGCCGCTGCTTGAGCAATTGCAAAGTGCGCTATTTCAGCAGGCTGAGTTCAACCCCGCCAGTGCAAAAGCGACCATCACCATCGGCATGACCGATTGGGTGGAAATGTGGCTGATGCCGCGTCTGGTTCCTGCGTTAGCTAAACATGCTCCGGGAGTGCGCCTGAACGTGGTCGCAAGCGATCCGTTTACTGACGCACAGCGTCTGGAAGGGGGTGAACTGGATATGGCAATGAGTGTGGCCAATCTGTCTGCCCGCTGGATGGAACGCGAATTGCTGACGCCGATGGAGTTTGTCACGCTCTGGCATCCGTCGCAGTTACAGCTCAAAGCTCCTCTGTCTGCTGAAGTTTATGCTGCACAACAGCATGTATTGGTGAGCTATCGTGAAGCCACCAGCAGCCATATCGACACGCTGTTAGCCAAGCAAGGGCTGAAGCGTGAGATAAGCTATACCACACCGCATTTTTCAGCATTACCGGGTTTGTTAAGCATGATGCCTACGCTTGCAACGGTGCCGCAGGGGCTTTGTGAGAACTGGCAGCAGATTTGGGGTTTTTGCAGCAGCCCCGTTCCGCTGGAACTGGCTCCGTTTGAAGTGGCGTTACTGTGGCATCAACGCCACAACAGTGATGCGGCGCTGATGTGGGTTCGTGGGTTTATTAAGCGTTTGGTGGGGTAACTCGCTTCAAACTCTTACCGTTACTTGCAATCAACATAGCTAAAGCCGCTGAATCGCCAGCGCAATATCTTTTGAGGTTTTCAATGTGCGAATTTCGCTGAAAACCTCTGTTGCTTCAATGTACTCTTTACGCAAATACCCAAGCCACTGCTTGATACGCGCAACGTGATACATACCGGTATCACCCTGCTTTTCTAGCTGACTGTATTTTTGCAGCAGTTTTATTACGTCTGGCCACGGCATACGCGGCTCGTTGTATTTAATCACACGGCTTAAGTTGGGGACGTTAAGTGCGCCTCGGCCAATCATTACGGAATCGCAGCCCGTTGCCACCATACAATCCTGCGCACTTTGCCAGTCCCAGATTTCACCGTTCGCAATCACCGGAATCGACAAGCGTTTACGGATTTCACCGATCGCCGCCCAGTTAATACGCTCGGCTTTATAGCCATCCTCTTTGGTGCGCCCATGCACCACAAGCTCGGAGGCACCCGCCTGTTGCACCGCATCAGCTATTTCAAACTGATGCGAATTGCTATCCCAACCAAGGCGAATTTTAACGGTGACGGGCAAATGCGCAGGCACCGCTTCACGCATGGCTTTTGCGCCACGGTAAATCAGGTCAGGGTCTTTTAGTAGTGTGGCCCCACCGCCGCTTCCGTTCACCAGTTTGGATGGGCAACCGCAGTTGAGATCAACGCCCCAGGAGCCGAGTTCCACAGCACGGGCAGCATTTTCGGCCAGCCATTGCGGATATTGTCCAAGCAATTGGACACGAACTAACGTTCCAGACGAGGTGCGACTGGAGTGATGGAGTTCAGGGCAAAGTTTATGGAAAGATTTTACCGGCAAAAGCTGGTCAACCACGCGCAGAAATTCGGTGATACACAAGTCGTAGTCGTTGACCTCGGTCAGCAATTCCCGAACCAGTGAGTCGAGAACCCCTTCCATTGGTGCCAGTAGCACGCGCATAACGTTACCCGATAAAAAAAGAGGCGCTATGTTAGCGCCTCTGATTGAGTTGGCAAAGCCTTAGTTAGATGCAGCAGGCTTACGCGGTGGACGACGACGTCCGTTTGCGCCAGCCGGTTTTGCAGCACCGTCACCGTGTGGTTTGCCGGAACGGCGCGGTGCGCCGCTGCGGTCTGAAGGTGCGCTGCTACCATTGCCACCACGACGTTGACCCTGGCCCTGACCGCCGCCGTTTCCACGACCGCCGCCACGCTGCTGCTGGCGACCGTTAACAATCGGCTCAGCAGGAATAGATGGGTCTACTTCGTAACCAGGCAATGCCATACGCGGAACTTCACGTTTCAGCAGGCGCTCGATATCACGCAGCAGTTTGTGTTCATCAACACAAACCAAAGACAGCGCTTCACCGGTTGCTGCCGCACGGCCAGTACGGCCAATACGGTGTACGTAATCTTCCGGTACGTTTGGCAGTTCGTAGTTCACAACGTGTGGTAATTCTTCGATATCAAGACCACGTGCCGCGATATCCGTTGCTACCAGCACACGAATGCCACCGTTTTTGAAGTCAGCCAATGCGCGAGTACGTGCGCCCTGGCTCTTATTACCGTGGATAGCTGCCGCGGTGATACCGTCTTTACCGAGCTGTTCTGCCAGATGGTTCGCACCATGTTTAGTACGGGTAAATACCAGCACTTGCTGCCAGTTACCTTCACCAATCATCTGCGACAGAAGTTCTCTTTTACGTTTCTTATCAACGAAATGAACATGCTGTGTCACTTGCTCAGAAGCGGTATTACGACGCGCGACGGACACTTCTTCCGGGTTATGCAGCAACTTTTCTGCTAGCCCTTTAATCTCATCAGAGAAGGTCGCGGAGAACAGCAAGTTCTGGCGACGCGCTGGCAGTTTTGCCAGTACACGACGAATATCGTGGATAAAGCCCATGTCCAGCATGCGGTCAGCTTCATCCAGTACCAGGATTTCAACCTGATCGAGTTTCACGGCGTTCTGGTGTTCCAGATCCAGCAGACGGCCAGGCGTTGCCACCAGCACATCCACACCGCTACGCAGTTTCATCATCTGCGGGTTAATGCTCACGCCACCGAATACTACCAGCGAACGGATGTCCAAATATTTGCTGTAATCACTTACGTTTTCACCAATCTGCGCTGCCAGCTCACGGGTTGGCGTCAGAATTAGTGCACGCACAGGACGACGGCCTTTCACATGTGGCTCTTTATCGACCAGGCGCTGCAACAGCGGCAGAGTAAAACCTGCGGTTTTGCCGGTGCCAGTTTGGGCACTAGCCATCAGGTCGCGGCCCGCTAAAACTACCGGGATCGCCTGACGTTGAATAGGGGTAGGCTCACGATAGCCCTGCTCTTCCACTGCACGCAGAATATCGGCGTTTAAGCCGAGAGAATCAAAAGACATAGGTACTCCAGAATCGCCCTGACCGCGAGGTGCGGTGTAGTTTCCAGGGGTTCGTATGACGCCAGTCATTCTGGCGCAAGAGAGGGGCACAAACCACGGTGCCGTAAGCCGCGCAGTGTAACAGGTTTTGTGACTTTGCGCACAAATTCTATTTTTTGATGCATTCACAAGATAAATGTTTGGTACTGGACAGAAGAATTCATCGAGCCTACTCTTAATCAATCGATTGATTAACTTTTTAAGAGGTCGGTATGAACGCCACACCGACGCCTGCGACCTCCCGTGGTGAGCAGGCCAAAAACACGCTAATTTCCGCCGCTATTGCACAGTTTGGTGAGTATGGATTGCATGCCACCACTCGCGATATTGCCGCACTTGCCGGGCAGAATATCGCAGCCATCACCTACTATTTCGGCTCAAAAGAAGAGCTTTATATGGCATCTGCACAGTGGATTGCTGACTTTATCACCCACAACTTCAAGCCTCATGTGGAACGTGCTGAAGCCATTCTCAGGCATCGGCCGTCAGATAAAATACAAATCCGCGAGCTTATTCATACCGCGTGCGACCATATGATAGTTCTGCTGACCGCGGACGAAACACTGAATCTCAGCAAGTTTATTTCCCGCGAACAACTCTCCCCTACTGCGGCTTACCAACTGATTCACGAACAAGTGATTGCACCGATGCACACGCATCTCACATACCTGGTTGGGCGCTATACCGATCGCCGCCCGGATGACACCGAAACCATTCTCCATACACACGCGTTGCTCGGGCAGGTGCTGGCTTTTCGTCTGGGACGAGAAACTATCTTGCTACGCGCCGGGTGGTCAGCGTTCGATAAGGACAATGTGAAGCTAATCAGCGATGTGGTACACAGCCATATCGATTTCATTTTGCAAGGGTTATCAATGGAACGAGGAAAAACCAGCAATGAAAAGTAAAAAGCCGATAGTTATCGTGGCAGTAATCGCGCTCATAGCTGCGGGACTGGCCGGCTGGATATGGTACAAAAACCAGCAAGACCATGGCCTGACGCTATACGGCAACGTGGATATTCGCACCGTCAATTTGAGCTTCCGCGTTGGCGGGCGTCTTGCGGCTTTGCAGGTAGATGAAGGTGACACCATCAAAGCGGGTGAAACACTCGGCGAGTTGGAAAAAGGCCCGTATCAAAACGCCCTACTTCAGGCACAGGCAAACGTGGCGGCAGCACAGGCCAAATTTGACCTGATCATTGCCGGTTACCGTGACGAAGAAATCGCGCAGGTCGCAGCACAGGTCAATCAGGCCCAGGCGGCATTTGATTACGCGCAGAACTTTTATCAACGCCAGCAAGGTTTATGGGCCAGACGTGTTATTTCTGCCAACGATCTGGAAAATGCACGTTCATCAAGTGACCAGGCCAAAGCCACGCTGAAAGCTGCGCAAGATAAGTTAAGCCAGTACCGTACAGGTAACCGCCCGCAAGAAATTGCTCAGGCGCAGGCAGACCTGCAACAAGCGAAAGCACAGCTAGCTCAGGCTCAGTTAGATTTACAGGACACCACGCTAATTGCCCCCTCTGATGGCACTTTACTGACCCGTGCCGTGGAGCCTGGCACTATGTTGAACGCCGGAAGTACCGTACTGACTCTTTCCCTGACTCGCCCAGTTTGGGTACGTGCTTATGTTAGCGAAGTCAGTCTGAATCAAGCGAAACCGGGCACAGAGTTACTGGTTTACACCGATGGCCGCCCAGATAAGCCTTATCACGGCAAAATTGGCTTTGTCTCCCCTACAGCAGAATTCACACCTAAAACCGTCGAGACCCCCGACTTACGAACTGACTTAGTTTATCGCCTGCGCATCATCGTTACCGATGCCGACGACGCGCTTCGCCAGGGAATGCCTGTGACTGTGAAATTCAACAGTGAGAAAACACATGAGTAGCCAGGACGGTATCATTACCCTGAAAGGGTTAATGAAACAGTTCCCAGGCCAGAAAAAGCCCGCCGTTGCGAGCCTGAATTGTGAAATTCTCACCGGGGCGGTTACCGGCCTGGTCGGCCCGGATGGCGCGGGAAAGACCACGTTAATGCGTATGCTGGCAGGCCTGCTCAAGCCAACCGAAGGAACAGCAAGCGTTATCGGGCTTGATCCAGTGGAGGATGACCGGGCATTGCATGCCGTATTGGGATATATGCCGCAAAAGTTTGGCCTGTATGAAGATTTAACGGTGATGGAAAACCTGAATCTGTACGCCGACTTGCGCAGCGTGACAGGGGCTGAGCGCGAAGCTACGTTTAAACGGCTTCTGGAGTTTACCGCGCTGGGCCCGTTTACTCGCCGTCTTGCCGGTAAGCTTTCTGGCGGTATGAAACAAAAACTCGGCCTTGCCTGCACTCTGGTCGGCCAGCCAAAAGTGTTACTGCTTGATGAACCCGGCGTCGGTGTTGACCCCATTTCGCGCCGTGAACTGTGGCAAATGGTGCATGAGCTGGCCGGGGACGGCATGTTGATTTTGTGGAGCACCTCGTATCTCGACGAAGCCGAACAGTGTCGTGACGTGTTGTTGATGAACGAAGGTGAGTTGTTGTATCACGGCGCACCGAAAGAACTGACTCAGCAAATGGCCGGGCGGTCGCTGCTGGTAAGCCATCACGAAGAAAATAACCGTAAGCTACTACAACGGGCTCTGAAATTGCCGCAAGTCAGTGATGGCATGATTCAGGGGCGTTCGGTTCGTCTTATCCTCGCTAAAGATTCCTCCGTTGATGAACTTACCCAAGCTCTTCATGTGCCACAAGAGAACATCTCACAAACTGAACCGCGCTTTGAAGATGCATTCATCGACCTGCTTGGCGGCGCGGCGACACAAGAATCCCCGCTGGGTAAAATTCTGCATACCGTGGAGGGCAGCCCCGGAGAAACGGTTATCAAAGCCGAGGCGCTCACCAAAAAATTCGGTGATTTCGCCGCGACGGATCACGTCGACTTCACGGTACAACGCGGTGAAATTTTCGGTCTATTAGGGCCAAATGGCGCAGGAAAATCCACCACATTTAAGATGATGTGCGGGTTGTTGGTGCCCACTTCAGGTAAAGCGCTGGTACTGGATATGGACTTAAAAACCAGTTCAGGAAAAGCGCGCCAGCACCTTGGTTATATGGCACAGAAGTTTTCGTTGTACGGCAACCTGACAGTCGCGCAGAACCTGAGGTTTTTCTCGGGTGTATACGGTCTGCGTGGCAAGGTGCAGGACGAGAAAATAAACCGCATGAGCGAAGCCTTTAGCCTGCAACCGATTATGAACAGTTCAACCGATGCGCTGCCGCTCGGGTTTAAACAACGCCTGGCGCTGGCCTGTTCGTTGATGCACGAACCTGACATTCTGTTTCTTGATGAGCCAACGTCGGGCGTCGACCCTATTACTCGCCGCGAATTTTGGCTGCACATCAATAGCATGGTGGAAAAAGGGGTGACCGTAATGGTGACCACGCATTTTATGGATGAAGCAGAATACTGCGACCGGATCGGGCTGGTTTATCGGGGGAAACTGATAGCCAGCGGCACGCCGGACGCACTTAAAGAACAAGCGGCCAGCAACGAGCAAACTGACCCAACCATGGAGCAGGCATTTATTACGCTTATCCATCAATGGGATAAGGAGCACGAACATGAGCGAGCATAACCAGGCCGTTTCCTGGCGACGCGTTCGCGCCCTGTGTGTGAAAGAAACACGCCAGATTGTGCGCGACCCAAGCAGCTGGCTGATTGCCGTGGTGATCCCGTTGTTGTTGCTGTTTATTTTTGGTTATGGCATTAACCTCGACTCCAGCCGTTTGCGCGTCGGGGTTTTGCTCGAACAACAAAGCGAAGAGGCGCTGGATTTTGCACACACCATTAGCGCCTCGCCCTATATCGACCCGACGATTAGCGATAATCGCCAGCATCTTATTCAACTGATGCAGGCAGGGAAAATCCGCGGTCTGGTCGTTATCCCGCCAGACTTTGCGCAAAACATGGCGCGAGTCGGTAACACAGCCCCAGTGCAGGTCATCACTGATGGCAGTGAGCCCAATACCGCCAACTTCGTGCAGGGTTACATGGAGGGGATTTGGCAAATCTGGCAGCAGCAACGGGCTGAGGATCGCGGTGAAAAATTTGAACCGCTAATCGATGTGCAACTGCGGTACTGGTTTAACCCGGCGGCTATCAGCCAGCATTTTATTATTCCAGGGGCTGTGACCATTATCATGACGGTGATTGGTGCAATCCTCACCTCGCTTGTCGTCGCGCGTGAATGGGAACGCGGCACCATGGAAGCCCTACTCTCAACGCAGGTAACGCGCACAGAACTGCTGTTGTGCAAACTGCTGCCTTATTACGTGCTGGGTATGCTGGCGATGCTGCTGTGTATGCTGGTTTCGGTATTTATTCTCGGCGTGCCCTACCGAGGTTCACTGCTGATTTTATTCTTCATCACCAGCCTGTTTTTGCTCAGCACGCTCGGTATGGGGTTGCTGATATCCACAATCACCCGTAACCAGTTTAATGCCGCACAGGTGGCGTTAAACGCCGCGTTTCTACCATCAATTATGCTGTCCGGTTTTATCTTCCAGATTGACAGCATGCCCGCGATTATCCGCGCGGTGACTTATATCATTCCGGCGCGTTACTTCGTCAGCACGCTGCAAAGCCTGTTTCTGGCGGGGGACATTACAACCGTGTTAGTCATCAACGTCTTGTTTTTAATTGCCTCAGCGGTGATGTTCATCGGCCTGACGGCACTTAAAACCAAACGTCGTCTTGATTAAGGGAAGGCTATGTTTTATCGACTCTGGACACTGATTCGCAAAGAGCTGCAATCCTTGCTGCGCGAGCCACAAACGCGCGCGATATTGATTCTGCCCGTTGTTTTGCAGGTGGTTCTGTTCCCGTTCGCCGCCACTCTTGAAGTAACCAACGCCACCATCGCGATTTATAACGAGGATAATGGTAGCCATTCCGTTGAGCTCACCCAGCGTTTTGCTCGCGCCAAAGCGTTTAGCCATGTGTTGCTGCTGAAAAGCCCACAGGAAATCCAGCCCACTATCGACAACCAAAAAGCGCTGCTGTTGATTCGCTTCCCGGCCAATTTCTCACGCGACATAGCCAGCCAGCAGCAAGCAAAACTGCAAATCATTCTTGATGGGCGTAACTCTAACAGTGCCCAAATAGCCGCGAACTACCTGCAACAAATTGTGAAGAATTACCAACAGGAACTGGTGTCCGGGCAGCCGAAGCCGAACAACAGCGAACTGGTGGTGCGCAACTGGTATAACCCAAACCTGGATTACAAATGGTTTGTAGTGCCGTCGCTGATTGCGATGATTACTACCATTGGCGTGATGATTGTGACTTCTCTTTCCGTAGCCCGCGAACGCGAGCAAGGCACGCTCGATCAACTACTGGTTTCCCCACTGGCGACCTGGCAAATATTCGTTGGCAAAGCCGTGCCTGCGCAAATTGTAGCTATCGGCCAGGCCACCATTGTGCTGGGCGTTGGGATATGGGGTTATCACATTCCGTTTTCCGGCTCGCTGCTGCTATTTTACTTCACGATGCTCATTTACGGTTTGTCGCTGGTGGGATTTGGTTTGTTGATTTCGGCACTCTGTTCCACACAACAACAGGCGTTTATCGGAGTGTTTGTTTTCATGATGCCAGCAATTTTGCTCTCGGGTTATGTATCCCCGGTTGAGAACATGCCGGTATGGTTGCAAAACCTGACATGGGCGAATCCGATTCGGCATTTCACCGATATCACCAAGCAGATTTATTTGAAGAACGCGAGTTTTGACATCGTTTGGGGAAGTGTGTGGCCACTATTAGTGATAGCGGCCACAACGGGTTCAGCGGCGTACTGGATGTTTCGGCGTAAAATTGCCTGAGGTTTTTTTATCTTTGGCAAACAGCGAATAGATAATTGGGCCTGCAATCATTGCAAGCCCTGCGCCTGCCAATAAAAATTTGTTCTCGACAACGCGTGACAGCAGCCACAGCGCAATCATTGCGGAGCCGAAATACCAGGTGGTAGTCAACTCTTCAAGAAAATCGCCAATATCACGTAAACGTCCGGTGCGCACACGCTGCAGGGCGAACATCAAAATAACCGTTGCCGCATACACCAGGCATAACCCAATGCCGACGTGAATCAAGGTGGCGGTTTTCCAGCCAACGAGCAGCGCAAAGACCACTGAAAGGTGCAGCATTATCTGCCAGCAGCTTAGGCCTGTTGTCACTTGCACACGTTGTTGCCATTTCATTATTTCTCTCCTGGCCGCTATTTCCTGTTATTCAGAGTACCGCAGTATGCGGAAAATTCCGTAACCCGGCACCTATTTGTGACAGAGACTACACTTTATTTTCATCAGGATGTTAACAATGCCGGGAGAAGCATGGGTAATAAGGCTCAGCACTTTTCCTTTAAAGTGCTCACAATTAATACACACAAAGGCTTTACCGCACTCAACAGACGTTTCATTTTGCCGGAGTTGCGTGATGCGGTGCGTGCGGTTTCTGCCGATATTGTCTGTCTGCAAGAGGTTATGGGCGCACACGCTGTCCATCCGCTGCACATTGAAAATTGGCCAGATACCAGCCATTACGAATTTCTTGCCGACACGATGTGGCATGATTTTGCGTATGGCCGCAACGCGGTTTACCCCGAAGGCCATCACGGCAATGCGGTGTTATCGCGCTTCCCTATCCACCATTTTGAAAACCGTGATATTTCGGTCGCAGGCCATGAAAAACGAGGCATGTTGCATTGCCAGATGAATGTGCCGGGCGCGAATATCCGCGTACATGTCATTTGTGTGCATCTCGGTTTGCATGACGAACACCGCCGGGCGCAGTTAAAAATGTTGTGTAAACTGGTGAATGAACTCCCGGAAGGTGAGCCTGTAGTCGTTGCCGGTGATTTTAATGACTGGCAGCAGCGCGCCAATTTACAGTTAAAACAGACCGGTTTAGATGAAGTTTTCACCCGTGCGTGGGGTCGCCCGGCACGCACCTTCCCAGCCCGTTTCCCGCTTCTTCGTCTTGATAGAATTTATGTGAAAAATGCTTCCGCTAGTGCGCCGACGGCCCTACCGTTACGCCAATGGCGGCATCTCTCGGACCATGCGCCATTAGCCGTGGAGATTCATTTATGAAAAATAACTGGCGCGACGGAAACCGTATTTCATTACTCGAAAACGGCGACCATTTTTTCCCGGCGGTGTTTAAGGCCATCAACCATGCTCGCAGTAAAGTGATTCTTGAGACATTCATCTGGTTTGAAGATGATGTCGGTCGACAATTACATGACGTCTTACTGAATACTGCTAAACGCGGCGTTAGCGTGGAAGTTCTGCTTGATGGCTACGGTTCACCGGATTTAAGCGATGAGTTTGTTAACCAACTCACCGCGGCAGGTGTCATGTTCCGTTACTACGATCCTCGCCCGTTGCTGTTTGGTATGCGCACTAATTTGTTTCGCCGTATGCATCGTAAAATCGTGGTGGTAGACAGTGAAGTCGCTTTTGTCGGCGGCATTAACTACTCCGCTGAGCAAATGAGTGATTACGGCCCGGAAGCCAAGCAGGATTACTCGGTGAAAGTTGAAGGCCCGGTCGTGGACGATATCTATCAATATGTAATTTCCCACCTGCCCGACCAGAGCAATAAACGCCGTTGGTGGCGTCGGCGTAATCCGGCACAAGAAAATCTCAAACCCGGTGAAGCGCAAGCCTTGTTTGTCTGGCGTGACAACAACCTACATCGTGACGACATAGAGCGTTACTACCTGAAAATGCTCAGCAAAGCGAAACGTGAAGTGATTATCGCTAATGCTTATTTCTTCCCCGGTTATCGGCTGTTACATGCAATGCGCAACGCATCACGTCGTGGCGTATCGGTAAAACTGATTGTGCAGGGCGAGCCGGACATGCCGATTGTGAAAGTCGGCGCACGTCTGCTGTACAACTACCTGGTGCGATCGGGCGTGAAAATATATGAATACCATCGCCGCCCCCTGCACGGGAAAGTTGCCCTGATGGACGACCACTGGGCAACGGTAGGCTCCAGTAATCTTGATCCGCTGAGTTTGTCACTAAACCTGGAAGCCAATCTGATTATCTATGACCGCACCTTCAATGGCACATTGCGGGAAAACCTGAGCGGCCTGATTGCCAGGGATTGCCATCCTGTCGACGAGTCGATGTTGCCTAAGCGGACGTGGTGGAACCTGGCAAAAAGCGTGTTGGCGTTCCACTTTTTGCGCCACTTCCCGGCGATGGTTGGTTGGTTACCTGCGCATACACCTCGCCTCTCGCAAGTTATGCCTCCTGCGCAGCCCCATATTGAAACGCAGGACAGAGTTGAGGCAGAAGATCAAGGGGTAAAATACTGATGTCGCATTCGCATCCAAAATGGCGCAAAGCAAAGAAAATTCTCACCTGGCTCTTTTTCATTGCCGTCATAGTGCTGTTGGTGGTGTATGCAACGAAGGTAAATTGGGATGAGGTTTGGGAGGTTATTCGCAACTATAACCGCTTCGCACTGTTTAGTGCGGTTGGGTTAGTCATTCTGAGTTACCTGATTTACGGCTGTTACGATTTACTGGCGCGGGCATATTGCGGACATAAATTGGCGAAACGGCAGGTCATGCTGGTGTCATTTATCTGTTACGCATTCAACCTGACGCTGAGTACCTGGGTCGGCGGTATTGGCATGCGTTATCGGCTTTATTCACGCCTGGGGCTACCCAACGCCACCATTACGCGCATCTTCTCGTTGAGCATTTCGACCAACTGGCTGGGTTACATTCTTTTAGCTGGCGTGATTTTTACCGTTGACGTGGTGCAACTACCGAATCACTGGTACATCGATGAGACAACACTGCGGGTTTTAGGTGGCGTACTACTGGCTATTATTGCGGTGTATCTGTGGTTTTGTGCCTTTGCCAAACATCGCCATATGACGATAAAGGGCCAGCGACTGGTACTGCCATCGTTTAAATTTGCCCTGATGCAGATGGCTATTTCGAGCGCCAACTGGATGGTGATGGGGGCAATTATTTGGTTATTGCTGGGTCAGGACGTGAGTTATTTCTTCGTATTAGGTGTGTTGTTGGTGAGCAGTATTGCTGGGGTGATTGTGCATATTCCTGCAGGAATTGGTGTGCTGGAAGCGGTGTTTATTGCGTTGCTGGCCGGAGAGCATGTCAGTAATGGCACTATTATTGCTGCATTACTGGCTTACCGAATGCTCTATTTTATCGCCCCACTGCTGTTAGCGATTGTTTGTTATTTATGGCTGGAGAGTCGGGCGAAGAAGATACGGGTGAAGAACGAAAAGGTTTTAAACTGCCCTCACCCAACCCCTCTGTCTGAGAGAGGGGGAAAACAATCGTCGGGATGAGGGCTGTTTGAATTAGCGACGGTTACCGAAAATACGCAACAGCATCAGGAACAGGTTGATAAAGTCAAGATACAGCGTCAGTGCGCCAAGAATCGAATACTTACGCATGGTTTGCGTATCACGCGTATCGATTTGTTCGCCGATGTTTTTCAGCTTTTGGGTGTCATAGGCTGTCAGGCCAACAAACACGATTACACCGATATACGTCACAGCCCACATCAGTGCCGTGCTTTTAAGCCACATGTTCACCAGTGATGCCAGAACGATACCGATAAGCGCCATAAACAGCATGTTGCCAAAACCACTCAGGTCACGCTTGGTGGTGTAACCGTACAGGCTCATGGCACCGAACATGCCACCTGCGACCACGAAGGTGCTGGCGATGGACGAGTAGGTGTAAACGATAAAAATACTCGAAAGCGTCAGACCCGTTAATGCCGAATACAGCATAAACAAGCTCGTCGCCATACCCGCGCTGAGTTTATGCACCATGCCCGAGAGCACAAATACCAACCCCAACTGCACGATAATCAAACCGAAGAAAGTGATTTTGCTGGAAAAAACGAATTCCATTACTGCTGGAGTATTCGCCGCATACCAGGCGACAAATGCCGTCAGTAACAGGCCGCAGGTCATCCAGCCATAAACTTGTGCCATGTATGCCTGCAAACCGGTACGGGCTTGCTGCACGATGGTGTCATTGGAACGTGGGAATCGATCCATGATGCTTCCTTAAGTGAAGTCAATAAACCTGAATATTGGGCAACTTAGCCCACCGTTATTAAGATTAACACATCCCACCCCGCGTGCACGCTACCAGCGCTTTGCAGCCTGCTTATCGCTTTCGCGTGATTCAACCCAGCGGTCACCGTCAGTCGTGGCTTCGCGCTTCCAGAACGGTGCGCGTGTTTTCAGATAATCCATAATGAATTGTGCAGACTCGAACGCGGAATTACGGTGCGCACCAGTGACACCAACAAAAACAATTTCGTCACCTGGCCACAATTCGCCAATACGGTGAATCACACTCACGCGCTGCAGCGGCCAGCGTTTGCGCGCTTCTTCAATAATTTCTGCCAGCGCCTTTTCAGTCATACCTGGATAGTGTTCGAGCGTTAAAGCACTCACGCTATCGCCAAGATTGTGATTACGAACTTTGCCGGTAAACGTCACCACGGCACCGTCTTCATCACATTGCGCAAGCCACTGGTATTCATCGCCAACATTGAAGTTTTCGTGGCTGACGCGGATTCGGGTGTTTTCCATTTCAGCCTCCAGTGACCGGCGGGAAGAATGCGACTTCGTCACCGTCGGTAAGCGGATGGTCAAAACTCACTAATGTCTGGTTTACCGCAGCCAACAGCTTTCCCGACTCCAACGCCAGCGCCCAGCGTTCACTTTTGGCTGCCAGGTTTTGGCGCAATTGTTCGACATCACCAAAAATGGCGTCCAGTTGCAGGCTATCGCAGTCAACAAGCTCACGCACCTGGGCGAAGAAAAGTACGTTAATCATTACTTTCCACCTTGCTTTCCACCTTAAAGTCGCCCGACTTGCCACCGCTTTTTGCCAGCAGGCGAACCGGGCCAATCACCATGTCTTTTTGCACGGCTTTGCACATGTCATAAATGGTTAACGCAGCAACCGACGCGGCAGTTAACGCTTCCATTTCAACGCCAGTTTTACCCGTCAGACGGCAGACTGATTCAATGCGCACACGGTTATGTTCAGGCTCAGCGGCTAAATTTACTTCGACTTTGCTGAGCATCAGCGGGTGGCAAAGCGGGATCAAATCCCAAGTGCGTTTCGCCGCCTGAATACCGGCAATTCGTGCAGTAGCAAACACATCACCTTTGTGATGGCTGCCCTCGATAATCATGGCCAGCGTCTCGGCTTCCATGGTAATGAACGCTTCTGCACGTGCTTCACGTACGGTTTCTGCTTTGGCGGAAACGTCGACCATGTGCGCTTCGCCAGCAGCATTAATATGGGTCAGTTGCGACATAGTTTATTTCTTGATGTGTGGGTGGAAATTACAAGGGCGCACGCGGGCATCCAACTGTGGTTGGATGATATTTTCCCAGGCTGTGTGGCAAGCTTTGGTAGAACCCGGCATGGCAAAAATCAGCGTACGATTTGCAATACCTGCCAGCGCGCGCGATTGCAGCGTTGACGTGCCTATCTCTTCAAAAGAGAGCATGCGGAATACTTCACCGAATCCTTCGATTTCACGGTCAAACAGCGGCAGCAATGCTTCGGGAGACTGATCGCCTTCGGTAAAACCAGTGCCACCGTTAACCAGCACGACCTGAACATCTTCATCCGCTATCCACTGTGAAACCTGGGCGCGAATTGCGTAGCGATTTTCTTTCACCATCACTTTAGCGACAACTTTATGACCCGCTTCCGTAGCGGCCTCATGCAGATAATGTCCTGAGGTGTCGTCTGCTTCACCGCGACGGCTTGAGACGGTCAGAATAGCAATATGTAGTGGGATAAATTCGCTGCTCACCTGGCTCATTGATATCTTCCTTTTTTATCTGGTTTTACCCGTTGATTTGCTTTTACCCACCACATTACCCACCAATATAGGACAGATTCTGAGTGATGCCGGTATCGCCATCATGCAGGAAATGGGTCTGCTTTTTGTGCGTTAAGGCCTCGGCAATTCGCGCTTCGAGTTCGTCGATTTGCCCGTCATCTGCCAGCAAATCACGCAAAGATATGCCCTGCTCGCCAAATAAACACAAGTGCAAGTTGCCTACCGACGACACGCGCAGGCGGTTACAGCTGGCACAAAAGTCTTTTTCATACGGCATGATCAAACCAATTTCGCCCTGATAATCTGGGTGGCAGAAAACTTGCGCTGGGCCATCGCTACGGCTACGTAGTTGGTGAACCCAACCGCGAGCCAGCAATTGGTCACGAATAGTTTTGCCGGAAATGTGATGTTTGCGGAACAGTTCGCCGCCGTCGCCAGTTTCCATCAGTTCGATAAAACGAAGCTGGACAGGACGCGGTTTTATCCACGCGAGGAAGGTATCGAGTTCATGGTGATTCACGCCACGCATCAGCACAGTGTTCACTTTCACGCGCTCAAAACCTGCGGCAAAAGCGGCATCAATGCCGTCCATCACCTGGCGGAATTTATCCTGCCCGGTAATCGCCTGAAACTGGCGAGCATCGAGGCTATCGACGCTGACATTCACCGCCGTCAGCCCGGCATCACGCCATTGCTGGATATCACGCGCAAGACGATAGCCGTTGGTAGTGACCGCAATCTGGCGAATACCTGGGTTTTCGCGTACAGCCGCGATGATGTCAGTGAAGTCTTTACGCAAAGAGGGTTCGCCGCCCGTCAGACGCACTTTTTCAGTACCGAGGGCCGCAAATGCGCGCGTGACGCGACGAATTTCATCGACGTTAAGGAAGCTTTTATTTGCCACGCCGTGAGGTTTGTAGCCATCAGGTAGGCAATAGTTGCAACGAAAATTGCAAACGTCAGTAATTGACAAACGCAGGTAAAAAAACTTACGAGCGAAAGCATCGGTAAGTTGGGTAGCCATGTACACCTTCCAAATACGGGAGATGCAGGCATTTCTTTCTGCACCCTGGTGACTCAAGGTCACGGCCAAAGCACCATATCTTTCGACTTAGGTCCTGAGGCTTAGTGTGTGTTAGAGCGATAGTAGCGCGTGATGACATTATTCGCCATAACAGGTTTCGCTATATAAATATATATATAACGAGCTAATCGCTTAATTTCGCCACAGGCTACGCGAAAAGCGAACTTTTGCTTTGATATACATCATTAACGCCGGATGCTGAATCGTATTTTGAGATCTTTTGCGCTACCTTATTTCGATAGTTCGTCATAAGGAATAGTTATGCGCAATCGTACGTTTGCGGATTTGGACCGGGTGGTCGCCCTTGGCGGCGGGCACGGTCTGGGCAGGGTCATGTCGTCCCTCTCCTCTTTGGGTTCACGTTTAACCGGCATTGTTACCACCACTGATAACGGCGGTTCTACGGGGCGAATTCGACGCTCTGAAGGGGGTATTGCCTGGGGTGATATGCGCAACTGTTTAAATCAGTTAATTACTGAACAAAGCGTTGCTTCGGCTATGTTTGAGTATCGTTTTGGTGGTAATGGCGAACTATCGGGGCATAACCTCGGAAATATGATGTTAAAGGCGCTAGATCACCTCAGCGTGCGGCCTTTAGAAGCTATCAACCTCATTCGCAACCTGCTAAAAGTGGATGCATTTCTGATCCCAATGTCCGAACAGCCGGTTGATTTGATGGCAACAGATGCAGACGGTCATTTTATTTATGGTGAAGTGGATATCGACCAGCTTTCCTCACCGCCACAGGAATTATCGCTTTACCCCAAGGCACACGCTACTCGCGAAGCGGTGCAGGCCATTGCTGAAGCTGATTTGATTCTGATTGGTCCTGGAAGTTTTTACACCAGTCTAATGCCGATATTGCTACTTGAGGATATGGACCAAGCGCTGCGCCGCACTCCAGCGCCGGTCGTTTTTATTAGTAATCTGGGTAAAGAGCTGAGCACCGCCGCAGCCAGTCTCTCGCTCGGGCAAACATTAGACATAATGGAACAGCGAGTAGGTAAACGTATTGTTGATGCGGTGGTGGTTGGCCCGCAGATTGATGTTTCTGAAATTACTGACCGAGTAATAATTCAGGAACCGCTGGAAGCGCGCGATATTCGCTATCGTCACGACAGGCAATTGCTTCGCCAGGCGTTGGAAAAAGCCATTCAGCAACTCGGATAAACCCATTGTTCACGGCGGGTAAAATGCTTACCCGCCCAATAATTGATAATTACGAAGTCGCTATAAACAACTGCCGTAACTGATGAAGTTGGTCACGAATTTGAGCTGCTTCTTCAAACTCCAGATTCTGCGCATGTTCCAACATCTTCCCTTCTAACTGATGGATTTTCTGTTGCAGTGCTCTAGGTGTCAGAATGATTTCATCATCTTCAATCACGCTGCGAGCTTTGCTCTTCATTCTGCCTTTAGTTTTCGCCATCCCTTCACCAAGCTGAAGAACATCCACAACTTTCTTGTTCAGCCCTTGCGGTGTAATACCGTGATCTTCGTTATAGCGCTGTTGCTTCTCACGGCGGCGTTCCGTTTCGCTAATTGCTTTCGCCATTGACGCAGTAATTTTGTCGCCATAAAGAATGGCTTTACCGTTGATGTTACGCGCCGCACGGCCAATGGTCTGAATGAGTGAACGCTCGGAACGCAGGAAGCCCTCTTTATCGGCATCCAGAATCGCCACCAGCGACACTTCAGGCATGTCTAGCCCCTCACGTAGCAAGTTGATGCCCACCAGCACATCGAACTCACCAAGACGCAAATCACGGATGATTTCCATACGCTCGACGGTATCGATGTCTGAGTGCAGGTAACGAACCCGTTCTCCGTGTTCCTCAAGATATTCCGTCAAATCTTCGGCCATACGTTTGGTCAGCGTAGTGACCAAAACACGTTCGTTAATTTCAACGCGCTTTCGGATTTCAGAAAGCAGATCGTCAACCTGAGTACCAACCGGACGAACTTCAATGATGGGATCCAGCAAACCGGTTGGTCTGACGACCTGATCGACAACATCGCCGCCAGATTTTTCCAGCTCGTAGTTGCTCGGCGTTGCCGAGACATAGATAGTCTGTGGGGCAAGCGCTTCAAACTCTTCAAATTTCAGCGGACGGTTATCAAGCGCTGACGGTAGGCGGAAACCATATTCCACCAGCGTTTCTTTACGCGACCGGTCGCCTTTGTACATGCCGCCGATTTGCGGAATGGTGACGTGGGATTCGTCGACCACCAGCAAGCCGTCTGCTGGGAGATAATCGAACAGCGTTGGCGGCGGCTCGCCTGGGCCACGGCCAGAAAGGAAGCGTGAATAGTTTTCTACCCCTGAGCAGTAGCCCAGTTCGTTCATCATCTCTAAATCAAACTGGGTACGCTGTGCAAGGCGCTGCTCTTCAAGCAATTTATTGTTTGCCAGCAGGACTTTTCGACGGTCAGCCAGTTCCACTTTGATCTCTTCCATCGCTTGTAAAATACGTTCACGCGGTGTGACGTAGTGCGATTTAGGGTAAACGGTGAAACGCTGAATAACATTGTCGATTTGCCCGGTCAGCGGGTCAAACAACGAAAGCCGCTCAACCTCTTCATCAAACAACTCGACACGTAGCGCCAGGTCATCCGACTCTGCCGGGAAGATATCAATCACTTCACCACGAACGCGGAATGTGCCACGCTGGAATGCCTGGTCGTTACGGGCATATTGAAGCTCAGTAAGGCGACGTATAATCGAACGCTGGTCGATGATCATCCCTTTGGTGAGATGCAGCATCATCTTCAGGTACAAGTCCGGGTCGCCCAGGCCATAAATCGCCGACACCGAAGCCACCACAATCACATCACGTCTTTCCAGTAAGGCTTTGGTCGCTGAAAGACGCATCTGCTCAATATGCTCATTCACGGAAGAATCTTTTTCGATAAAAGTATCGGAGCTCGGCACATAGGCTTCTGGCTGGTAGTAGTCGTAATACGAGACGAAGAACTCTACCGCGTTATCAGGAAAGAACTCTTTCATCTCGCCGTACAACTGAGCCGCAAGAGTTTTGTTCGGCGCCAGAATCATAGTGGGGCGTTGCAAATCAGCAATCACATTCGCCACGGTAAAGGTTTTACCTGAGCCGGTCACACCCAACAAAGTCTGATGTGCAAGCCCATCTTCCAGACCCTCTTTGAGTCGGCGAATGGCCTCGGGCTGATCGCCAGAAGGTTTGAATGCTGAATTTAATTTGAACGCTTTACTCATGAAGAGGCTACCTGATGAAGAAACGAGCGGGCCGGAGGATAATTTTACTCGGCACAGGAAATTTTGCCAGAAAATTATACTGGATGAAAAACCAGTTCCTTACTGTTGAGTTTATGGTACTTAGCCACTTTGCCGTTTGGTTCGCCGGTAAAATACTCAACTGTCAGATATTTCAGCTGACCAAAATGGTTATCCCCAGATTTTTTTACCTTTTAACATTTGTCAAGCAGTGTCATAAAAGCGTAAGGAACATCTGCGGCACTTTTATTACAACGATTGATTTTATTAAACACATTGATTTTAAACAGTTATTTGTAAAAGTTTGGTTTCGCGTCAATTCATGCGCAAGCCGCGCCCGCTCTCGCTTACCACAAGTTTTCTAACTCTAATGCACATGGTTATCCACAGGAATAGTGGATAACTGCTCTCAGCCCTTTTGCGGCGCAGACCGCAAAAAACCCTAAATTCTCTGTGTCGGGCCTGAAAAATATTTTTCACGATTATTTTTAGTCTTTTTTTATCGGCCAACGACCTACTATTTCTTATGATCCTGCTCACGAATTACGCATTTGTATGGAGCAACACAGTGACTTTGCACCAAACACACCAAAACCCGGCACCGACAAAGTGCATCCCGTTTTTTAAGTCGTAGAGGACGAAGGTTTATTCATCCTTTTTCATGAGCCTTTTCCCAAAGTTGCAATGTTCTGGCGTGCTCTCCGGTTAGTGGCAAGAGAATTGCACTGTTTAACCTCGTCATACTTCGTGTTGCAGAAATAGCACTGCGTTGTTAACCCTGCCTGAAGGAGAATGCTGATGTTGAGTCTGCGTGCTGTTAATCAGTTTTATGGTGCAAGCCATATTCTGTGGAATCTGGATCTTGAGCTGACACCTGGTGAGTGCACCTGTGTTCTCGGCGCGCCCGGAATGGGTAAAACAACGCTGGTTAACTGCATCACAGGTTATTTACCAGTGCAGAGTGGCAGCATTACCTGGCTTGAGGCGGGCCACCCACCGCAGGATTTACTCACCCAGCCTATTGAAGGCCGGGCAGCGCTGGGAATGAGCTATGTCGCACAAGACAGACGAATATTTTCCCAACTGAGTGTTGAGGAAAACCTGCACATTGCGCTGTTGGCCGCGAATGTACACAAACGCTCCATACCAGGCATGGTGTATGAGCTTTTTCCTGAGCTCTATATTGTGCGCCATGCTCGTGGAGGTGACCTGTCCGGCGATCTTCAACAGCAACTGGCTTTGGCTCGAGCGTTAGTGACAGAACCCAAACTACTGATCCTTGATGAACCCACTTTTGGTAGTGGCCAGCGTTTTATCCATGAGTTAGGTAATATCATCCGAAGGTTAAGCCGGGACTTTGGTCTGACGATTCTGTTGGTCGAGCAGCGGTTGTCGTTTATTCGTCGCGTTGCGGACCGATTCTGCCTGCTTCACCGAGGCCGTAATGTGGCGCAGGGAAACGTAGCACTACTTGATGACAAGCTTGTCTCCAGCTGGATAGATTCATAATGGTTTGTCACTGACGGCAAGAATTACCCAGCTGGATTCTGCCGTCACAATTGGCCCAGTTGTTTCTGTACATTCGGATCGAGAAAGGCAAGTTCCCGTTGCAAATTGCATTGCCGTGTAATGGCCGAGAGCTCTAACAGTGGTAAAGGCACTTTTGAAATCCCTGCATCGCGCATCCAACGCAGCACCGATTCCAGATGCCAGATAGCTGTTTTACCGTCATGCACCGGCTGCGGGAAAGCCTCCCGGCTCACCATGACCTTACGCATGTACTGTCGTGAAAACCCCAGCAGTTTCGCAATATCCGTCAGCCCAACCAGATCGGGCATCACTTCGACCAATGCAACGCCCGGAATAATCCGCTTAACGTCTTTGATTGCTGAAACAACTGCCTGTTTTGCATCTTGTTCTTCACGAATAAAATTCAATGCAATACGCCCAGTTACCCCTACGCCAACCAGCGCGTCATCACAACCTTGCGCACCCAACGCTTCAACCCATTCGGCAGGATTCTGGCCTTTTTCTGGCAACGTAAAAATCAATGTGAAACTAAACTCTGACATGTTCTGCACCTTGAAACTTAATGTCTGATGACTGGGGGCAGGCTTTGTCATTAAGCCTCCTGTCCATACTCTTAACAAAGTTGTCAACTGACAATATAAATTAAAGAATAATCTACTCGTGTCCGGTTTTTCTTCAAAAAGAAGCTCTGAGCGTTGGCAGTTTCAGGAAGAGTGCCCGAAAGATTTTTCGGGCGTTGCAGAAATGTACTGAGGGTTTGTGAACTAAGCCGAAAGAAGGGAAATATCCAAATGGTTACCGAAAACCGTTTGTTCATCGATATTTGGGTAGAAAGGAATCTCCCCCAACATCGGCGCTTTTAAAACATCACACAACGTAGCGATATACTCTGCATGGCGCTTCCCCGTGGGTTGAACGTCGTTGGCAACCCATCCAGCCAGACGCAACCCTGCGTGTTGCACTGCATGCGCGGTTAACATTGCATGATTGATACAGCCCAGTTTTATCCCAACAACCAGGATGACTGGCAGTTGTTCTGTTATCACCCAGTCAGCAAAAGTTGTGCTGGCAGAAAGTGGCGTAAACCAGCCGCCCGCCCCTTCAACCTGTAACCAGTCAGCCTGAGTTGAAAGCGCTTCAAGGCCCGCGGAAAGCTGTGAAAACTCAATGGGCCGCTGTTCTTGTGCACTCACAATGTGTGGGGATGTCGGCTCCAGAAAGGCAAACGGGTTAACCTGTTCATAATCTAATTTGACGCAGCTATTACGCTGTAGCGCCAGCGCATCGCCGTTGCGAATGCCTTGCGCTGTCATCTCACTTCCCGATGCGACGGGTTTATAGCCTGCGGTACGGTAACCCGCCTGAGTTGCGGCCTGAAGCAAAGCACAACTGGCGACTGTTTTACCGATTTCTGTATCGGTCCCGGTAACAAACCATTTTTTAATCACGTTCAATGACTCCACAAACGAGTTGCCAGGTTAAGGGGAATTGCCCCTCTTTTTGTGGCCAGGCAAGGCTTAATTTTTGCAATTGTTGGCGGGTCATTAATGAGGCTTTACGCCCATCATGAAGGTGCGTCGCCCCAATGCCTTTTAGCGAGTGCATGGCACTCAACACGCTATCGTACGATTGGCTAATCTCATGAATTTGCAGCGAGCAGCGCCAGCCTTCGCAAGCATCCTGAATACTTGTGAAAGGAAGAAACTGGTTGGCGTGAGGCCGTTCATCTACCGCTTGCCACGCCGTGTGCAGCTCGCACATTGAGCCCGCAGCAAGCGTGGTAAATGCCACCCAACCGCCAGAGCGAGTGACACGATAAAGCTCTCTCAAACCGCTGCGCAACTCATTACACCACTGCACTGCCAAATTGCTCCACGCCAGGTCAACATGCCTATCGGGAAGATTTATGGCTTCGATATCACCTTCAAGGTAACGGTCCGCACAGCCTTGTTGTTCGGCATGGCTGAGCATGGTGGCAGAGAGATCCAAAGCCGTCACATGGCAACCTTTTTCACGCCACGCCCGGCTATACCAACCGGTGCCACATCCTGCATCCAGTACGGTTGATATATCCCGGCCTTCAAGCATCTCGGTAAGCAATGTGCCGCTAGCGCGTTGCAGTTGCGCATGGCAGTCATAGGTGGTTGCTGCACGTCCAAATGCGGCAGCGACGGCGGCTTTATTAACGTGTCGCGTCATACAGCGCCTCCAGTAGACTGTCGATATCATCAGAAGTATGGCTGGCCGTTAATGTCACACGCAGCCTTGCGGTACCTGCCGGCACGGTTGGTGGGCGAATTGCCGTCAGCCAAAACCCTTGTTCACGCAGGGTAGCTGCCAGGTTCACCGCAATCTGGTTTTCACCCACAATCAGGGGCTGAATGGCGGTTTGCGAGGCCATGAGTTTCAGCGGCAATTGCTCGGCTCCTTTGCGGAAACGAGCAATATTGGCCTGCAATTGCACACGCCTTGATTCATTACGACGAACCACATCTAACGCAGCTGATAACGCATAAGCCTGCGCAGGCGGCATAGCGGTGCTGTAAATAAGATGTCGGGCAAATTGCAGCAAATAATTCGCCATCGGCTCGCTACACAGAACGGCGGCCCCGCTTACACCAAAGGCTTTACCAAACGTCACCACTAATATATCTGGCTGAACCTGTTGTTGATAACAGCTCCCGCGCCCCTCGCTGCCTATCACGCCGATACCATGGGCATCATCAACCATCAGCAACCCACCGACATAACGGGTCGCTTGTGCAATTTCAGCCAAAGGCGCCGCGTCACCGTCCATGCTGAACACACCTTCGGTGATCACCAGTTGTTCGCCATCAGTTTGCTGCGCTAACAGTGTTTGCAGTGATGCCACATCATTATGGGCAAAACGCCGCAACTGCGCTGGGCTGTGCATCGCCGCTTCCAGAAGTGATGCGTGGCTAAGTTTATCGGCGATGATGCTGTCGGTTTTTTCAGCCAATGCAGCAATCACCGCCTGGTTGGCTGCAAAACCTGAGATAAACAGTAGCGCTCGGGGAAACCCAAGCCAGGCAGCCAACTGCTGTTCAAATTGCTGATGCGCTTCGTTATAGCCAGTGACATGCCCGGAACCACCGCTTCCGACACCGTAAATCTCAGCCCCCTGCTGCCAGGCGGTAATTACTTCGGCGTGCTGGCTGACTCCCAGATAATCGTTGCTGGAAAAGTTCAGGTAACGGGTGCCGTCTTGCACAAGGTAGCGTGCGCTACCTTGTTGGTTAGCCAGGCGGACTCGAAAGCTGTCCGTTGCGCGCCGCTGTTCTAACGCACTGTCGATTCTGCGCTGCCAGCTCATACTGCCGCCGCGTTGTAGTAATTCTCCGTATCCGCTGAAAGCAATTGATTGGTCAGCTGCTGCTGTTGTTCGTTATCGCCAGCATGGGTGGTGGTTTGCTGTGGGTTCAACCCAAGTTTGCGGAACAATTGCAGGTCTTTGTCTTCTTCAGGATTTGGCGTAGTAAGCAGCTTGCAGCCGTAGAAAATCGAGTTTGCACCAGCCATAAAACACATGGCCTGAGTTTGTTCGCTCATCTGTTCGCGCCCGGCAGAAAGCCGCACGAAAGAGGTTGGCATCATGATGCGTGCCACGGCGATGGTGCGAATGAAATCAAACGCATCGACGTCTTCGTTATCTGCCATCGGCGTACCTTTCACTTTCACCAGCATGTTGATGGGCACGCTTTCCGGTGGCGTCGGTAAATTGGCTAATTGCAGCAGCAATCCGGCGCGATCCGTTACCGTTTCTCCCAAGCCAACGATGCCGCCAGAGCAAACTTTAATTCCAGCACCACGCACTTTATCCAGTGTATCGAGGCGTTCCTGATAGGTACGAGTGGTAATAATATTGCCGTAGAATTCTGGAGAGGTATCAAGGTTATGGTTGTAGTAATCAAGCCCTGCTTGCGCAAGCCTCTGCGCTTGCGCGCCAGTTAACGTACCGAGCGTCATGCAGGTTTCCAGCCCCATTTCGCGCACGCCCTGCACCATTTGCTCAAGATACGGCATGTCCCGGTCATTCGGGTTTTTCCAGGCGGCCCCCATGCAGAAACGGGTAGAGCCGGCATTCAATGCCTTACGCGCCGAATCCAGAACTTGCTCGACTTCCATCAGGCGCTCGGAGGCAAGCCCAGTTTTATATCGCGCACTTTGTGGGCAATATTTGCAATCTTCCGGGCATGCACCGGTTTTAATCGACAGCAGCGTGCTGACCTGAACATGGCGAGGATCAAAGTGCTGACGGTGAATCTGTTGCGCTTCAAACATCAGTTCGAGAAAAGGTTTTTCAAATAAAGCAGTGACCTGCGACATTGACCAGCGTGCGTGGTGAGCCATTGGGCGTCTCCAAAAAGGGTGTTGTTAGCCGTTGATTGACGTTATACTCGTAAACCTAAATCTTTTTCAAATGGTTTACAAGTCACCCTATGACCCCTGCTGATTTAGTGTTCGACCAACAACATATCTGGCACCCGTACACTTCTATGACCCAACCATTACCGGTTTATCCCGTTGTGGCGGCTTCAGGCTGCGAATTGCAACTTGCTGATGGTAAAGCCCTTGTTGATGGGATGTCATCGTGGTGGGCTGCGATTCATGGCTACAATCACCCGCGCTTAAATCAAGCGATGAAAGACCAGATTGACCAGATGTCACACGTGATGTTTGGCGGTATCACGCACCCGGCAGCTGTCGCGCTGTGCCGTAAACTGGTCACCATGACGCCAGAAAATCTTGAATGCGTGTTTCTTGCTGACTCAGGTTCTGTTGCCGTCGAAGTCGCGATGAAAATGGCATTGCAGTACTGGCACGCAAAAGGTGAGCCACGCCAACGATTTCTTACCTTCCGTCATGGTTACCACGGCGATACTTTTGGTGCGATGTCAGTCTGTGACCCGGATAACTCGATGCACAGTCTGTGGCAGGGTTATCTGCCGGAGCACTTGTTCGCCCCCGCGCCAAATTGCCGCTTTGACAATGAGTGGGACGAGATGGACATCGTGCCTTTTGCGCGTTTGATGGCCGCACATCGCCACGAAATTGCCGCCGTCATCCTTGAGCCGATTGTTCAGGGTGCGGGTGGAATGCGTTTTTATCACCCTGAGTGGCTACGCCGTATTCGGCGCATGTGTGACCGTGAAGGAATTTTGCTGATTGCCGATGAAATTGCGACTGGTTTTGGTCGTACCGGCAAACTGTTTGCCTGTGAACACGCAGGGATTTCACCGGATATTATGTGCCTTGGTAAAGCGTTAACCGGCGGCACGATGACGCTTTCCGCCACACTAACCACACGTTTGGTCGCAGAAACAATTAGCGACGGCGAAGCCGGTTGCTTTATGCATGGCCCAACGTTTATGGGTAATCCGCTGGCCTGCGCGGTCGCTGCGGAAAGCCTCGCATTGCTGGAGGAAGGTCACTGGCAGCAGCAAGTGATTGCGTTGGAGCAGCAGTTGTTGGCAGGACTTAAACCTTTGCAGGAATGCGAGCAAGTAGCGGATGTGCGCGTGCTTGGTGCGATTGGTGTGGTAGAAACACATCATCCGGTAGATATGGCAGCACTTCAGGGATTCTTTGTTGAACAAGGTGTTTGGATTCGCCCGTTTGGGCGTTTAATTTACTTGATGCCGCCTTACGTCATCAACCATGAGCAGCTGGCCAAACTGATTAACGCCGTAGCAGAAGCTGTAGAGAATCCTGCATTTTTCAAAAACTGAGAACCAGCAATACGCTCGTTGATGCACTACACTTCGAGGATCTTTTCATGCGCCCAACAGGGAGACTTAGATGAAAATCCTCATGGTTTTAACCTCGCACAATCAACTAGGTAATACAGGCAAACCCACAGGCTTTTGGCTTGAGGAGTTTGCCGCGCCGTATTATGTCTTTCATGATGCGGGGCTGAACGTGACGCTTGCCTCGCCAAAAGGTGGGCAACCGCCGCTCGATCCCAAGAGTGACGAACCAGACGCGCAAACGGATGATACTCGCCGTTTCCGAAACGACACGGCTGCACAGAAACTGTTAGCCAATACCGAAAAGCTTGAAAGTATTCACGCCGATGATTTTGACGCTGTTTTTTATCCCGGCGGCCACGGGCCATTATGGGACCTTGCTGAAGACCCACATTCAATCAAATTGATTGAGCAATTTTGGGCGGCAGGTAAACCAGTCGGTGCGGTATGCCACGCGCCTGGTGTATTGCGCAAAGTGGCAAAACCGAACGGCACACCATTGGTTAAAGGCAAACGGGTGACCGGTTTTACCAATAGCGAAGAAGAAGGCGTTGGCTTAACCGCTGTCGTCCCTTTCCTGGTGGAAGATGAACTGAAAAAAGCCGGTGGTTTGTTCGAACGTACCGATGACTGGGGCGAATTCGCAGTAGTTGATGGGCATTTGGTTACTGGACAAAATCCGGCGTCTTCAGCGATTGCTGCTGAAGAACTGCTGAAATTACTTAAACTCTGATGAGCAGGAGCGCTATGAAACTCATTAGTCAGGACATTAAAGAAGGCGAAAAGCTCCCCCAACGCCACGTTCTTAACGGCATGGGCTACGAAGGCGACAATATTTCACCCCATCTGGCGTGGGATGAGGTCCCTGCGGGAACCAAAAGTTTTGTCGTCACGTGTTATGACCCGGACGCACCAACAGGTTCTGGATGGTGGCACTGGGTTGTGGCGAATCTACCTGCTGATACTCGCGTGCTGCCACAAGGCTCCGGCTCGGATTTAGCAGACTTGCCAGAACCGGCAATTCAGACGCGTACCGATTTCGGCCAAAGCGGATATGGTGGTGCGGCACCGCCAAAAGGTGAAACCCATCGCTATATTTTCACCGTTCACGCCATCGACGTTGAACAACTCGAAGTTGACGAACAGGCATCGGGTGCCATGGTGGGTTTTAACGTCCATTTCCACTCATTAGGAAGTGCTTCTATAACCGCGATGTTCAGTTAATCCTCTTTTTATGAAGCCGATTTGCACAATCGGCTTCCCGTTTCGCTCAACTTAGTATAAAAAAGCAGACTTTCAGATCCCCCCATTTTTATTTGCATTGCAAGGAGCAAGCCTTGAACACATTTTCGGTTTCTCGTCGGGCAGCCGTGCTCGCTTTTGCTGTGGCTTTGTCTGCCTGTAGCTCAACACCTCCGGAAGACCGCCCTTCTACGCAAGTGGCGCCAGGAACTCAGTCTCGTCCCGTTTTATCGTCCGATGAAGCGCAGAACTTTGTTCAGACACGTTATTTCTCTTCTAAGAATAAAGATGAAGCGCCGTGGGCGCCGTCATCTATTCGTGTTCCGCAGCAGCCTGACTTTGTTGTCGGTGCCGCCGGTGGCGAAGGTGTAACGCATACGTCGATTCAGGCTGCAGTTGATGCCGCGATGATGAAACACAGCAACACTCGCCAGTACATCGCCATTCAGCCAGGCGAATATGTCGGTACAGTTTATGTTCCAGCCGGTTCCGGTAGCGTGACTTTGTACGGCACAACGGATAATGCCAGCGATGTAAAAATCACTATGCCGCTGGACTCAGAAATCGATGTGAATACCTGGCGTCGTGCGGTTAACCCATCAGGCAAATATATGCCGGGTAAACCAGCCTGGTACATGTTTGACAGCTGCCAGAGCAAGCGCAATGCCACCGTAGGCATCATGTGTTCTGCCGCTGTCTGGTCACAGAACAATGGTTTGCAGATGCAAAACCTGACCATCGCGAACACCCTGGGTGACAGCGTTGATGCGGGTAACCATCAGGCCGTAGCATTGCGTACCGACGGCGACAAAGTCCAGTTGAACAATGTTCACCTGCTGGGCCGTCAGAACACATTCTTCGTTACTAACAGCGATGTGCAAAACCGTCTGTTAAATGACCGCCAGACCCGTACTTTAGTCACTAACAGCTACATTGAAGGCGATGTAGATGTGGCTTCGGGTCGTGGTGCTGTGGTGTTCGAAAATACCGACTTCCGTCTGGTTAACAGCCGTACAAAAGAAGGCACCGTGTTTGCACCTGCTACGTTGCCGAATATTTATTACGGTTTCCTGGCCATCAATAGCCGCTTCACCGCTGCTGGCGATAACGTCGCCCAACTGGGCCGTGCATGGGATGTTGAGGCCAGCGAAAACGGTTATACCGCAGGCCAGACTTCCAATGGCCAGGTTGTTATTCGTGACAGCGTGATCAACGAAGGTTTCAACACTGCGAAACCTTGGGCCGATGCCGCAGGCTCTAAGCGTCCGTTTACCGGCAATATCGGTACGAAAGGCGAGAAAGGCGAAATCCAGCGCGATCTGAATGACGTTAATGCAAACCGCATGTGGGAATTCAACAACCGTGGCGTAGGCAGCCAGGTCGTTGCTGAATAAACATAAGCGTTATGCTTAGAACAAAAAACCTCGCAATCGCGAGGTTTTTTTATGCCTAATCATCAAACGATTAGTGCGCGTTTACGACTACCCACATCGGCCCTTGCCCCACGGCATAACGGCCTTTTTCTTCCAGCAAACCTTGCTCACCCGTTATCTGGTAAACCGCAATATGATGCGATTTTTGGCCGGCTGCAATCAGGTACTTACCGCTGTGGTCAATATTGAAGCCGCGTGGTTGGGTTTCAGTCGGCTGATAACCTTCCACCGCCAGTACGCTGCCATCTTCTGACACGCTAAATACCGTGATGATGCTGGCGGTACGATCGCAAGTGTAAAGATGGCGACCATCAGGCGTGATGTGAATATCTGCTGCCCAGCGGGTGTCAGAGAAGTCTGGTGGCATGATATCGAGCGTTTGCACGCATTCAATTTTGCCGTAGGCGTTTTTCAGCTCCCAAACATCCACAGAGCCATTCAATTCATTAACACAGTAGCCGTATTGTTGATTCGGGTGGAACACCATATGGCGCGGCCCAGCTCCTTCAACGGTGATCACTTCAGCCGGATTCTGCGCGACCAGTTTGCCGTCATCAGACAAAGTAAACTGGCAGATACGATCTTGTTTCAGAGCAGGAACCCACAGCGTGCGGTTGTCCGGGGTAATGTTGGCTGAGTGGCAACCTTCTAACCCTTCAACCGTATCGACAACTTCACAAGGTTTGCCATCGGCACCCAGACTTACAACGCTTACGCTGCCCGAATTGTAAGAGGCACTGAACAGGAAACGGCCCTGATGGTCAGTAGAAATATGTGTTGGACTGCCCGGTATTGCCGTCACACCCGCTTCGGTGAGCGTGCCATCGTCCGGAGTGATGCGGTAAGCAATAACGCGAAACTCAGGGCGCACACCAACGTACAAGTAACGTTTATCAGGGCTGATGACCATCGGCTGAACCTGGCCTGGCACATCAACCACCTGCACGAGGGTCAGCTCACCGGCTTGATTAAGTTGCCAGACGTGAATTTGCTGGCTTTCCGGGCTGGCGGTATAGACTGTTTGTTTCATGAAATCTCTCTCCTCCCAACGTCTTGAGTAATAGTCACAAGGGTAGTGCGTTTTGCCGCTTCGTGTTGCCATTTTGAACAACGCCGCAAGCGGTGTAACATCGGCACAGGCCTTATGATTCTGAATTTGACTGGAACCTTTAATGACTTATCGCGTAATCGCCCTTGATCTTGACGGCACGTTACTCACGCCGCAAAAAACCATTCTTCCTGAATCACTGACAGCTTTACAACGCGCACGTGACGCTGGCGTGAAAGTTGTCATTGTGACGGGCCGTCATCACGTTGCCATCCATCCTTTTTATCAGGCACTGACTCTGGATACACCTGCAATTTGCTGCAATGGTACTTATTTGTATGATTATCATGCGAAAAAGGTACTTTCATCCGATCCATTGCAACCTCAGCAGGCTAACCAGTTGATTGACTTGCTTGATACCCACAATGTTCATGGGTTGATGTATGTCGATGATGCGATGTTGTATCAGGAACCAACCGGGCACGTCTTGCGTACTGAAAACTGGGCCAAATCACTGCCTGAAGCTCAGCGTCCAGTGTTCCGCCATGTGAACTCACTACGCCAAGCTGCACATGACGTGGACGCAATTTGGAAGTTTGCCCTGACCGATGAAGACACCGTTAAATTGCAAGATTTTGTCCAGGTGGTTGAACAGCAGCTTGGCCTGGCTTGCGAGTGGTCATGGCACGATCAGGTTGATGTCGCGCAAACCGGCAACAGCAAAGGCAAACGTCTGGCGCAATGGGTTGAGTCGCAAGGCTTATCAATGAGCCAGGTGATTGCGTTTGGTGATAACTTTAACGACCTGAGTATGCTGGAAACTGCCGGGCTTGGCGTTGCAATGGGTAATGCCGATGACGCAATTAAAGCGCGTGCAGATTTGGTGATTGGTACCAATCTTGAGACTGGAATTGCCGAAACGATTTATAAGTATTTGTTGTAGTCTTTTAGGCGGGTAAGCGTGCGTACCCGCCTATCAATCATGCAGTTATCGAAACACTTTTGATTTGCGCATACAGCCACTGGCCTGGTTTTATTGAGAGTTCATCACGCGCCCACGGGCTTATGCGCGCCCATAATATTCTTGAGCCCACTTCCAACTGCACTTCAACCTGCCCTTCATCGTCAAAACACTGTGCGACTTTTGCACGCAGCACGTTACGAATACTGCTGTTCACCGGGGGTTGAAGAACCAAAGAAACGTCCGATGCCTGAATACGAATACGTAATGACGATTGCAGCGGTTTATCCAGTTTATTCACCCACAGATGCTGGTCACCTAGCGCCAGTGCGGTCATCGAATAATGCGGATGGTGCTCCATTACGGTGACTTTTAGCACACTGCTTTGTTGCTCTTTTGGCAACCACGGGTGCATCACACTGCTGCCCCACACCGCTTCCAGATTGCCAAATGCTTTGACTTCACCGCCGTCAAGCACCAGCACTTTATCCGCCAAATGGACGATTTCTTCCAGAGAGTGGCTAACGTAAAGCATCGGGATATTAATTTCGCGTGCCAGACGTTGCAGATACGGCAGCAATTCGCGCTTACGCGGGATATCCAGCGAGGCGAGCGGCTCATCAAGCAGCAGCAACTCTGGCGCAGTTAACAATGCACGGCCAATCGCCACACGCTGTTTTTCACCACCGGACAGGCTCCACGGGAAACGTTCCAACAGCGGTTCAATGCCCAGCAGAGCGACCAGTTTATCAAACTGCCCGGCAGCACTTCTTGGCATGCCATATTTCAGGTTGCCACGAACACGATAATGCGGGAACAGACGCGCATCCTGGAATACGTAGCCAATGCGGCGTTTTTCAGGTGCCAGGAAACGTTTATTTTCAGCATCGCTCAATACGCGATCGTTAAGCACGATTCGACCTTGTTGCGGGTGAGTCAGGCCGCTAATAGCATTAATAAGCGAGGTCTTCCCAGCGCCAGAAACACCAAATACAGCAGTAATTCCCTGCCCCGGTAAGGTTTCATTAATCACTAATCGGTGGTCGCCCAGCGTTTGAACAAAATTCAGCTCCAGCATCAGAGTGCCCCTATCCGTTTACGGCTCTGTCGCGCTAACCATTCCGCCACCAGCAAAGACACCAGTGCCAACACAATAGAAATCACGCACAAACGCGCCGCAGCGCTTTCACCACCGGGCGTTTGAATCAGGGTATACATTGCAGAAGGAATGGTTCGGGTTTCACCAGGAATATTCGAAACGAAGGTAATGGTCGCACCGAACTCACCAAGTGCACGCGCAAATGCCAGCACTGTTCCAGCAATAATGCCAGGCAAGGTCAGCGGCAGTGTAATAGTGCAGAATACGCGCCAGCGACCAGCACCCAGCGTGCGTGCGGCCTGTTCGAGTTTCATATCCACACTTTCAAGCGCCAGGCGAATCGCGCGGACCATCAGCGGGAAGGACATCACCGCTGCGGCAAGTACGGCACCGCGCCAACTGAACGCAAAGGTGATACCAAAGACGTCGTAAACCCAGGCTCCGATAACACCACGTCGGCCCATTGCAATCAGCAATAAATAGCCGACAACCACCGGAGGAAGAACTAATGGGAGATGGATAATACTGTCGAGTAAGGCTTTACCTGGGAATCGGCAACGCACCAGCACCCAGGCAAAGAAGACCCCAAAAGGAAGACTAAACAGCACCGCAAGGGTTGAGACTTTCAGGCTCAGCAGTACCGCCTGCCATTCGGGATCGGTCAATATCATTATTTTGTCGTAAATCCGTAACGTTGGAAGATAGCTGCAGCTTCCGGTCCTTTAAGATAGGTGTAAAACGCGCTAACCGTTGGGTTGTCGTGGCCTTTTACAATGGCAATCGGGTATTCCACTTTCTTGTGCGAATCTTCAGGGAATGTACCCACTACTTTCACGCCTTTGCTTGCCACCGCGTCAGAACCGTAAACGATACCAAGTGGTGCTTCATCACGTTCAACCAGCACCAGCGCGCCACGTACGTCTTCAGCCGGAGCAAGTTTCGGCGAAAGCGTATCCCAGGCACCTAATTTTTGCAGCGCTTCTTTAGCGTAAATACCCGCTGGAACGTGGTCTGGATCACCAACTGCCAGGCGGCCGCCATTCAGCAAGGCCGTCCAGTCTGTTTTAGCATTGATCGCCACATCGCCAATTTTACTGGCTTTAGGAGCAACAACAACAAGGCTGTTACCGAGAAGAGTTTCGCGTGTGTCAGCTTTAATCGCATCTTTGCTCACTGCGTAATCCATCCATTTCTGGTCAGCAGAGATGAATAAATCAGCAGGTGCACCTGCTTCAATCTGGCGTGCAAGCGTTGAGGATGAAGCGAAAGAAGAAGCGATTTCGACGGTTTTGCCTTTCTGATATTGAGTTGCAATATCCTGCATCGCATTGGTTAAAGATGCTGCTGCAAAAACGGTAATTTTGCTGTTATCGGCGAATGCTTGCCCTGCGAGGCTGACGCTCAATGCTGCGCCTAATGCCAGACGTACCCACTGCTTAGCCATGTTTTACTCCACTGAGTTTCGTTATGTACTACACAATATAACGATGCAAGGCGCTAAATTACAGAACTTATCGGCAGGATCAGCGGAAAGTTTACCTTCCACGAATGTTCACTCCACCAGGACTAGAGCAAAAAGATCGTCGCGAGCCCGAGGAAAATAAAGAACCCGCCGGTGTCGGTGATAGCAGTTATCATCACGCTTGAGCCAACCGCGGGGTCTTTTCCCATGCGCGTCATAACCATCGGGATCAAAACGCCCATCAATGAAGCAACCAACAGATTAAGCACCATTGCCAGCGTCATTACGGCACCTAAAGCAAGATCATCGTAAAGTAACCAGGTAACACAACCCATTACTCCACCCCAGATAATACCGTTAAACAAGGCAACACCCAGCTCACGGAGCACCAGGAATGAGAAGTTGCCCGGCTGAATATGTTGCAGGGCGAGCGCCCGCACAATCATGGTTATTGTCTGGTTTCCTGTGTTGCCGCCAATACCCGCAACAATCGGCATCAGAGAAGCCAAAGCCACCAGTTGGGAAATGGTATGTTCAAACATACCAATAACCCGGGATGCAATAAACGCAGTGCACAGGTTTAAGGCAAGCCATGCCCAACGGGCTTTTACCGCTTTGCTGACAGGTGCGAACACATCTTCTTCAGCGCTCAAGCCACCCATTCGACGTAAATCGGTATCGGTTTCTTCGTAAACCACGTCAACGATTTCATCAATGGTCAGGCGGCCAATCAGTTTGCCGCTGCTGTCGATAACTGCCGCACTGACTAAGTCATCACGTTCAAAGGTACGCGCAGCGGCTTCATCGTTGTCTTCAGGGGCGAAACAGGTGGGATTGTCGTCCATTACGTTTGCGACCAACGTCTGCGGCGCGTGTAACAAAATTGTGGTTAACCCCAGTTCACCAAGTAGTGTTTTGTCGCGCGTGGTCACAAAAACTTTATCGGTGTTTTGCGGCACTTTGCCACGTAAACGCAGGAAACGTTGCACTACCGCCAGCGTGACATCAGCCCGCACAGTGATGACTTCGAAATCCATGATCGCGCCGACACTGTGCTTTTCAAAGTGCAGCACTTGTCTTACGCGAGCGCGTTGTTCTTGCGGCAAGGTCGCCAGCAAGCGCCCCATCAAGTCACGAGGCAGATATTGTGCGAGGTAAATCTGATCGTCGATATCCAGCGGGTGAATGACATTGAGCAACTCTTTGTCGCTCATCCCATCAATCAAATCGTCCCAGACGGTTTCAGAGGCTTCAATCAGCACTTTGCCACGTTGGTCTTCTTTTACCAGGCTCCATAACGCATGGCGTTCTTCTGTCGGCAAGGCTTCCAACACATCGGCAAGATCGGCTGCAGGCAGTCTTGCCACCAGCGTGACTATTTCTGAAATATCTTGCTCAGGGGTTTGTGAGTCAGGTGGCGGCGACTTGCTCAGAATGCCAGTGGCAACCGCTTTATTGGTTAACAGAATTTGGAGGATTCGGGCTCGGTCTTGCGCACGCTGTTTAGTGCTGTACTTTGGAGTGACTGACATCTGGCAGTTTTCCCTAATTGCGACGAGCTTAGTTATAGCGCATAAAACAAAAAACCAGCCGATTAAGGCTGGTTTTATTGATTAACTTTCGGTTCGGGCGACCGCATCGCGTGATGCTTGCTCACGTTCATGACCGGTTAATTCGCTCAACTGACCTTGTCGCATTTCCAGTAAGCGGTCGGCATGAATGAAGTAATGGTCATCATGGCTGATAGCGAAAATGGTTTTGCCCATTTGCTGCATTAACGGTAACAGCGTCTGGTAGAACTCGCGGCGGAAATGCGGGTCCTGGTCGGCGGCCCACTCATCAAGCAAAATAATGTCACGTTCCTCTGCCAGTGCCAGCAATAATGCCACGCGTTTGCGCTGCCCTTTAGAGAGTTTCAGATTGAGAATGGTACCGTTTTCCAGCTCCAGCTTGTTGTTCATTTGCAAGCGTTCAAGCCAGCCGGCAACCAGTTCTGGATTAGCCTGTTTACCTTGCGGGCCAAGCAAACGGTCGAACAGCCAGACGTCAGTAAATACCGCAGAGAACAGTTTGCGGTAATCGTTTTGGTTACTGGCATCAATCTTTTTGCCATCCAGGTAAATAGCACCGGATACCGGTTGGTAAAGCCCAGTCAGTAACATCGCTAAGGTGGATTTTCCACTGCCGTTTCCACCAATCAGGAACAGCAATTCACCACGTTCAATTTTAAGGTTCAGCGGCCCTACGGAGAACGTGTTGTCGCCGTACTGGAATACCACATCACGCATTTCAAGCGTTTGCCAGCGGGCAGGCTCAAGGCTTCGTGGGAAATTAGCTTCGTATGGTGCGAGATGGAATTTATTGAGTTTGTTGAACGCCACCTGAGCTGTCAGCAAAGTGGGTAGCGCACCAACCGCCGACAGCAACGGCGTGCGTAAGAACAGCAGCGTAAGGGAAAACGTTGCCGCAACGTTGGTATCTGACCAACCGAGGCTGTTCGCCATCCAGAACACCAGACCGATGGCGCCGAGCATCATAATGTTCGACCAGTTCACAGCACTCAGGTGGAAGGTATCGGCACGAATGATATGGCGACGGTAATCTGTGGCGTGCGGAGTATAGATGTCTTCGTACACGCGCTCAGCACGTTCGCGGTTTAACGCCAGTTCTTTGCGTCCTTCAATGACAGTCTGATAATCGTTATAGAGTTGGTCTTCAACTTCACGCAGGTGCGCCAGGTGTTTATAGACACGCGCTACCAGCACATAGCCACCAAAGATGGTTATTGCGACCCATATCGCCGTCACGCCAAGCATTTTTGGCGACAACCACGCCAAATAGGCTGCTGAACCGAAGGTCAAAATAATGCCCTGAACCAGTTCAGGCAGGCGCACAAAAGCAATAGTAATATTGCGAACGTCGCTGGTTAAACCGGCCAGAAGTGCTGCACTGCCAAGCTGTTCAACGCGCTCGACGTGGGTATCCATCAGGCGCTTAATAAATTCACTGCGCAGGCGGAAGACGAAATGGTGGCCAAGAGTGGTCAGTGCCAACTGTGAGCCCAGGGTCACCGCCATTAATAGCAGTAACAAGCCGAGGAATTCAGGCAGCACCGAAAGGGAAATATCAGGCGTTTCGATCAGTCGTAGATTGATAAAGGCGATCAACCCGATACCCAGTGCTGCACTGAGCAGGCTGAGTGCCATCACCATCAAGAAAGGCCAGCGATATTGCCGGTAAACCACACGCAAAAGTTCCATCATTCACTACCCGTAAATCGAAAACAGCGAGCAGTTTAAACGCCAACGTCCTAACAGCAAGAATAATTCTTATTTATATTCGCTTTATCGAGTGTGACGGAATGTGAGGTTAAAGCGGTATTCGCCGGTTAGAGGATGGAGCGCTGCTTTAAGCGGTAAAATACCATGATAAAACAGTCGTGAAGGCCCACCCCATACCACTACATCGCCATGTTCAAGCATGACTCTTTTTAGCGGAAAGTTACGTTTAAGCCCACCAAACTGAAATACAGCGGGTAAGCCAAGAGATACCGAGACAATCGGCTTTTGCAGGTTTAGTTCGTCTTTATCCTGGTGAAGCGAAAGTTTTGCCCCCGGTGCGTAGCGGTTAATCAGGCAAGCATCGGGCGCAAAATCGGGATATCCCGCAGCAGTGGAGGCCGCGTCTGATAATTTTTTGAAAATACCCGGCATATCAGGCCAGGGTTGCGATGTCAGCGGGTCCATCGTGGAGTAAAGATAGCCATGTCTGTCAGTCGTCCAACCGACTTCGCCACAGTTAGTCATTGCCACAGACATAGTGTACCCGCCAGGCGTCACCATCTGGCGAAAAGGGGAGATTGCAGCGAGCTGCGCAATTTGCGCGAGAAGTCGCGGCGCATCCGCACAGGCAAAGCGACGTAGAATCACCGCCCCTTCCGCTAGCGGCTCTTGCCATGGCATTTCATCGGCAAATAAATCGAGCATCATTCCTCCCGCTGTTCGGCCTCAATATCAAGAAGTTGGCGCTTACGTTCAACACCCCAACGGTAACCAGAAAGCGCACCGTCGTTACGCACAACACGATGGCAGGGAATAATCACCGCCAGTTTATTTGCGGCACATGCACCCGCCACGGCACGCACCGCCTGCGGTTTACCAATGCGCTGGGCAATGTCGCGGTAGCTGGCCGTTTGGCCTGCGGGGATATCGCGCAATGCCTGCCAGACTTGCTGCTGAAACGCGGTGCCCTGAATATCCAGCGGCAGCGCAAAATGCTGGCCGGGGTGTTCAAGGAAACTCACGACCTGCGCCACATTCCGGGCAAAAGCTTCGTCGCCCGCTTTTAAGGAAGAATGTGGGAATAACATTTCCAGTTCATGAACCAGTTCTTGCGCATCATTCCCTAAGAGTATGGCGCAAATACCCCGCTCACTTTGTGCGACCACAAACTCACCCAGCCTACAAGAACCCGCCACAAACTGAATCATCGTGCGTTCTCCACCCTGCCGATATTGTTTAGCCGTCATCCCTAACACCTCGTCCGCTTGCTGGTAAAAGTTACTGCCAGATTGATAACCCGCATCGAAAATTGCTCGAGTGACGAGTTCACCTTGCGTCAGTTGTTCGCGCAGACGTTTTGCTCGCAGCGCTTTTTGCCAGGCGTGAGGTGTTAATCCCGTGACTTGCTTAAAAAGCCGGTGAAAGTGAAATGGACTCATGGCAACTTGCGCGGCTAATTGAGCAAGAACCACCGGCTCACTGCTGGTTTCGAGAATACGGCAGGCTTGAGTGATGCGGTCGATACGCTGCTGTTCCGGCGCAAGTTTGTCTGGCTGGCAGCGTTTGCACGGACGAAAACCTGCGTCGATTGCCGCTGCTACGGTTTTAAAGAAAACCACATTTTTGCGTAGCGGATGGCGTGCGCTGCAAGAAGGACGGCAGCAAACTCCGGTTGTCTTAACCGCAAAAATAAACTGCCCGTCAGCACGGCTATCGCGGGTTTCCACGGCCTGCCAGCGGCTTTCATCGGTGGCGTTGTCAAAAAGATCTTTCATGACTGGCTCCTTTGTTTTGCTGTCACGATACGACTTTGACAGCTTCACCGCGCAGTGAAACCCGCAATCTTGCTTTCTAATTTACTCGCTTAACAGGAAAGTCTTAAACTGCGGCGACATCCAGGTGGTAAAGCTGTCACCTTCTTTGGTTATCAGATAAACCGCCAGCCCTTCTTTTTCCGCAACCTGTTTTGCTTTGTCGGTACCCAAAACCATTAGGCCAGTGTCCCAACCATCGGCTTCCATTGCGGTAGCTGAAATCACCGTCGCAGATACTAATTTGTGCTGAATTGGATGCCCTGTTTGCGGATCAATGACATGCGACAGGCGCTTGCCATCCAGCTCATAATAATTTCGATAGCTTCCTGACGTGCTGATGCCATGTCCATTGAGATCAACCACCGCCTGCACAGCATTTTCACGGTCGGTTGGCTTTTGAATAGCCACCCGCCAGGCTTTACCATCAGGATTGGTACCTCGCGTCACAACAGCGCCACCAACAGAAACCAAATAACGACTAATACCATTTTGTTCCATTAGGCGCGCCAGATGATCGGCCGCATAACCCTCGCCCATCGTCGAAAGATCAACATACAAACCTGATAGATCTTTCTGTAACCACTGCTTACCAGCCTGGTTAATTACTGTCAGGTGGTGCAAACCCGTTAATGCTTTCGCGGCGTCTATTTGCGCCGGATCAGGCGTTTTAATGGGTTGTTTATCCGGGCCAAATCCCCAGAGATTCACCAGTGGGCCAACGGTGATATCCATTGCTCCGTCTGTTTTTGCGCCGATGCGCAAAGCCATGGTCACAATATCGCTCATCGCTTCAGTAACCGGATAAGGCTCGGTCGATGGCGACTGGTTAAAGCGTGATAATGCAGAATCCTTTTTATAGGTCGATAACAGGCGATCGTCGCCGTCTAATTGCGCCTGAATTTTTTCACGCAATTCATTCTGGCGGGCATTGTCCACTCCCGCGAGGCTGGCACGCCAATATGTCCCCATGGTTTTGCCTTCCAGCACCATGCCGGTATTGCCTTTAGCCGTTGGGTTATCACAGCCTGATAGTGCGCCCAATACTATGGCAAACAGGCCATAGCGTAGTAATCGTAAGTCCATTGTTTGTCTCTCCTGTTTGAGCGAAAAAGGGTACACCAATTGGCAAAAAATGTGGTTAAAAGTGAACGGTTGTTGAGGATTCAGACGTAAAAAAGGCGCCCTAAGGCGCCTTTCACATCTAATTCTGCGAGAGCAGTAATTAGAACTGGTAAACCAGACCCAGTGCTACGATGTCATCAGTAGAGACGCCAGCGTTGCGGGTGAAGTTGTTTTCGTCCAGCAGGTTGATTTTGTAATCAACATAGGTGGACATGTTTTTGTTGAAGTAGTAAGTCGCGCCAACATCAACATATTTCAGCAGGTCTTGATCGCCATAACCTTCGATGTCTTTACCTTTGGACTGCAGGTAAGCAATAGAAGGACGCAGGCCGAAGTCGAACTGGTACTGAGCAACAACTTCAAAGTTCTGTGCTTTGTTAGCAAAGCCCTGGTCGCCAGCGCGAGTTGCGTTGTAGGTCTGAGTATACTGAGTAGCCAGGTATACGTTGTTAGCGTCATATTTCAGACCGCCAGTATAGGTTTCAGCGCGGTCGCCTTCGCCTAACCACTGACCGTTGTTCTGTTCAGAGGTACGCTTGGAGCTAGAGATAGCTGAACCCAGGCTGAAACCTTCGCCCAGATCATAAGTCAGGGAACCGCCGAAGCCGTCACCGTTCTGTTTCAAGACACCACGACCATTCTGGGTGGAACCTTCGCCAGAAACGCTACCGTTTTTACCCTGGTATTGCAGAGCAAAGTTCAGACCGTCAACCAGACCGAAGAAGTCGGTGTTACGGTAAGTTGCAACGCCGTTAGCACGAGACTGCAGGAAGTTGTCAGAACCGTAGGTGTCGCCGCCAAATTCTGGCAGAACGTCGGTCCATGAAGTTACATCGTAAACAACGCCGTAGTTACGGCCGTAGTCGAATGAACCGTAGTCAGAAAAACGCAAACCGGCGAAGGCTAAACGAGTCCATGCTTGATCAGAACTACCTTCAGTATTGTTAGCCTGAACGTTGTATTCCCACTGACCGTAACCAGTCAGTTGGTCATTAATCTGAGTTTCGCCTTTGATGCCAAGACGCATATAGGACTGATCACCGTCAGCACCTTTGTCATCAGAAAAGTAATGTAAGCCATCTACTTTACCGTACAGATCTAATTTGTTGCCGTCTTTGTTATAAATTTCTGCCGCATGAGCGGTGCCTGCTACCAGCAATGCTGGAATCAGGAGGGACAGTGCTTTAACTTTCATGTTATCAACCCTCTGTTATATGCCTTTTTATATGCCACTGCTTACTGATTGTTTTTCCAATCAGTCGGCTAACCCATTGTCCAAAACAAATACAGATTAATCCAATCCGAATATGATACTAAAACCACATAGATGTTTCATTTATCTATATAGGTGTTTCAAAATGTAAATATGAGGGAACTTTTTTCAGCACGAAAAGACAATAATACAAGCACTAATCGTCAAAAAAAATAAAATGAATAGATAAAACAGTAAGATATGTAAAATTAACATTCGTAGCACTGAATGATAAAACACACCTGTCATTTATATATAAAATACATCCCGCTATCATCATTAACTTTATTTATTACCGTCATTCAACTTTGAATGTCTGTTTACCCCTATTTTGGACCGGATGCTTGCATCCGGTTTTTTTTTACGCTTCTTTACGTAACTTTAACCATTTTGTGCTACTCCTGCCAAAAAGTAACGACTATTAATAAATCCTCCCTGCCCACCCTTCAAAACCAGCTTAGCCATACGAGAATTTGCTTAGAAGTGATACTCAGGAATAGAAAACTATTTCAAAAAAAATAATTGTACAGGTGAAATAAATTTGTACAAAAACACCTCAGAAGATTGGTGAAAATATATCCCATTTATGCCTGTTATTTTGGCGAATTATCAACAGCCTGGAAAAGTGCGAATTTCGAATTATACTCGTTGGGTTTTCAACACAATCAATGACGCCAGAGCCTGATACAGGTATTCTTATCTACAGGTATGCGGTTTTTTTGTTTACAGCTCCAGCCTGTACAATGCCTGCCTGCTGGCAGAACAGTCGATTTTTTAAGTGGCGAATGCTCGCCGGGTTGCGCACTAACAATGAGTCAGTCAGACAGTATGATCCCTAATAAATTCTCGCTTATCCCCGGCAATATCACGCGCTTCTTCTTTTTATTAATCGTGGTGTTATTGGTGGCGATGGGCGTTATGGTGCAAAGCGCCGTCAACACCTGGCTGAAAGATAAGAGCTACCAGATTATTGATATCACCCATGCGTTGCATAAGCGGGTTGATACCTATCGTTACGCCACCTGGCAAATTTATGACAACATCGCTGTGTCAACGGCACCGGCAAGTGACGGTTTACAGGAAACGCGCCTGCGCCAGGATGTTTACTATTTAGAAAAACCGCGCCGCAAAACTGAAGCCCTGATTTTTGGTTCCCACGATAGCTCAACGCTGGATATGACCCAACGGATCTCCACATATCTTGATACGCTGTGGGGTGCTGAAAATAGCCCGTGGTCGATGTACTATTTAAACGGTCAGGATAACAGCATGATCCTGGTCTCTACTTTGCCGCTCAAAGATCTCTCATCCGGTCTTAAAGAAAGCGGTGTGGGTTCGATAGTTGACTCCCGTCGCGCTGAAATGCTTCAGCAGGCAAACGCACTGGATGAACGTGAAAGCTTTTCCCCATTGCGCAATCTGGCATGGCAAAACGGCCACTACTTTACTCTTCGTACCACCTTTAACCAGCCGGGCCATCTGGCAACCGTTGTGGCGTTTGATTTACCTATCAACGATTTGATCCCGCCGACAATGTCGCTGGATAGTTTCCGTCTGGAAAATAATGATGCCCAGCTTCCAGTCAATAGCTCAGATAAAGAAGGCCCTGATAGCGTCACCATTAACTTTAATGGTACGAAAATTGAAATAGCCTCCCCGCTTGCTACAACTCAGCTTAATCTGGTGTGGCAGGTGCCGCTTGGCACCTTGCTGATGGACACCTTGCAGAATATTTTACTGCCGCTATTGATCAATATTGGCCTGCTGGCACTGGCGTTATTTGGTTTCACGACTTTCCGCCAACATGCTGCGCGCCCTACCGAAGTGCAAAACGACAATGGCGAATTACAAATCTTACGTGCATTAAATGAAGAGATTGTCGCGCAATTGCCACTTGGCCTGTTGGTGCATAACCTGGATTCAAATCGCACGGTCATCAGCAATAAAATTGCCGACCATCTGCTGCCGCACCTGAATCTGCAAAATATTATTGCCATGGCCGACCAGCATCAGGGGGTCATTCAGGCGACTATCAACAATGAACTCTACGAGATTCGCCAGTTCCGCAGCCAGATCGCACCACGTACGCAAATCTTTGTGATTCGCGATCAGGATCGCGAGATTCTGGTGAACAAAAAACTCAAACAAGCCCAGCGCTTATATGAAAAAAATCAGCAGGGGCGAATTACGTTCATGCAACACATTGGTGAAGCGTTACAGCAACCGGTGAAAAATATTGCTGAACATGCAAGCAGTCTAAACTCGCCAGAAGCACAGTCTGTCGCCAATGAAGCACAAAATATTTTGCGTCTGGTGGATGAAATTCAGTTACTGAATATGCTGGAAACCGATGTATGGAAAACCAATGCTACGCAGTTCGCCATCCAGCCATTAATTGATGAAGTTGCGCTGGAGATGCTGCCGATTATTAAGCGCAAAGGCTTGCAACTGCTGATCAACAATCACCTGGCAGCGGATGAAGAACGTCATGGCGACCGCGAAGCACTGCGTAAAGTCCTGCAGTTATTACTTCATTATTCGGTGACAACGACCCACATTGGTAAAATCACGCTGGATATCACAGAAGAAGAGTCCGGTCCTGACCGCCTGCTGTTCCGCATTCTGGATACCGGCGACGGCATCAGCAACGGTGAAGTCGACAATCTTCATTTCCCGTTCCTTAACGAAACCAGTGAAGATCGTTACGGGCAAGCTAACGGATTGACGTTCTATCTCTGTGACCAATTGTCACGCAAACTGGGCGGGCATCTGAATATCAAAACTCGTGAGGGCATTGGTACACGCTATAATCTGCACATCAAGATGACCGCTGAACCGCAGAATGTAGAGCAAGAAGAAAAGCTACTTGATGATGTGGTGGCGATGGTTGATATCACCTCAAATGAAGTACGAAATATCGTCACTCGCCTGCTGGAAAATTGGGGTGCGCAGTGCATAACGCCGGATGAAAGACTGGCAAGTCAAGAATTTGATATCTTCCTGACAGATAATCCGTCTAATCTTACATCTTCGGGTTTGCTTTTAAGCGATGATGAGAACGGAATGCGGAAACTAGGCCCAGGCCAGTTCCGGGTTAATTTTAATATCAGTAATGCCATGCAGGATGCGGTGTTACAACTGATAGAAGAGCAACTGGCGCAAGAGGGTGTTTCGGAGTCACCGTTAGGTGGCGATGAAAATGCGCAACTTCATGCCAGTGGCTATTACGCGCTGTTTGTCGACACAGTACCGGAAGATGTTAGGAGATTGTATACTGAATCTGCGGCGCATGATTTCGCAGCATTAGCGCAGACAGCTCATCGATTGAAGGGGGTGTTTGCAATGCTCAATCTGATACCCGGCAAGCAGTTATGTGAAACGTTAGAGCATCACATTCGTGAAAGTGATGCTACCAACATACAAAAATATACCAGCGATATTGACGCTTACGTCAAGAGTTTGCTGTAGCAAGGTAGCCTATTACATGAACAGTATGAACGTAATTATTGCCGACGACCATCCGATTGTCCTGTTCGGCATTCGTAAATCACTCGAGCAGATCGAGTGGGTGAATGTTGTCGGCGAGTTTGAAGATTCCACAGCGCTTATCAATAACTTACCAAAGCTTGATGCCCATGTTTTGATAACCGATCTCTCAATGCCTGGCGACAAATACGGCGACGGCATTACGCTTATCAAGTACATCAAGCGTCACTTCCCTAGCATTTCTATCATCGTTCTGACGATGAACAACAACCCTGCTATTTTGAGTGCGGTATTAGAGCTTGATATCGAAGGGATTGTATTGAAGCAAGGTGCGCCAACTGACCTACCCAAAGCGCTGGCAGCATTGCAGAAAGGTAAAAAATTCACCCCAGAGAGCGTTGCTCGTCTGCTGGAAAAAATCAGTGCTGGCGGTTATGGCGACAAGCGTTTATCTCCAAAAGAGAGCGAAGTATTACGCCTGTTCGCAGAAGGGTTCCTGGTCACCGAAATTGCGCGCAAACTGAACCGCAGTATCAAGACCATCAGTAGCCAGAAAAAATCTGCAATGATGAAACTGGGCGTGGAGAATGACATCGCCCTGCTGAATTACCTTTCTTCTGTAAGTCTGTCCCCGGCTGATAAAGAATAAACGCTGAGGCAGTGTGTCGGATGCGCAATGCTCATCCGACCAACGAGAAAGTTATTGTAAGGTGGATTAGCGCAAGCGACATCCACCATTTTTCAATTAATTAACGCACTACCCCCTGCTATTACGAACGCGGTCTGCATAAAGATCCACCGTCTTTTTGAGGATATCCAGCGTCACCGGTTTCGACAAACAGCTATCCATTCCCGACTCCAGACAACGTTGCTTCTCTTCTGCCAGTGCATTTGCTGTGACACCTACGACCGGTAACGTCAAACCTAACTGACGAATTCGCTGTGTCAGACGATAGCCATCCATATTTGGCATGTTCACGTCGCTGAGCACAATATCGATATGATTTTTGCTCAACACATTGAGAGCATCTACACCGTCGTTCGCCGTTTTACATTGATAACCCAATGACCCCAGTTGATCGGCCAATAAACGCCGGTTGATAGGGTGATCGTCGACAACGAGGATCATCATGTCATCGTTTTGTTCATTGTTGTCTGAAGGTACAGGTGCTGCGCAATCCGCACCCGGCACATTAACAGTAACGCTATAGATACGGCCCAATAGCAGCATGAGGTCATGAGGTGCTGCAAGGCTATGTAGCCAGCAACCCGGTGATGCTTCGATTGGAATACCAATATGGCGACGGCTGAAAATAATCGCCGCGCGCCCTTCCCAGACTTTTTCCAGTTCATCATCGGTTATCAAAATATCATCGCTATCCGGTGTTTCCCCTTCATACTGATGAGCGTCGATACCGTTTCTGGCTAGCAAAGACTCCAGATAATGGTTCAGCGAAGCATTACGCACCGCCAACCAACACCGTTTGTTCACCAACCCTTCCACCTGCTCTTGCTCGGCATAATTCGCACTGTATAACGGAATGCGGATGGTGAACTGGCTACCCATGCCGACTTCAGTATCAACGGAGATATCGCCATCCATCATGCTGATTAACTTCTCACAGATAGCAAGGCCAAGCCCGGTGCCCTGGAAGTTATGCTGCACGCCGGTGCCAACCTGGAAGAACGGATCGAATAAGCGCGTGACCTCTTTGGCCGGAATGCCCACGCCCGTGTCGCGTACACGTAAAGAGAGATAATCTCCTTCAACGCTGACATGCAAAATAATGCAGCCGATATCGGTAAATTTGATGGCGTTGCTAAGCAAGTTGGAAATCACCTGCTGCAAACGCATCGGGTCGCCTTGCAGGGTCAACGGTACATCCGGTTCAATAAAGCAGTAGAGGCCAAGTTGTTTACGCACCACCAGCGGTAAATAGTTCGCGGTAATGTGGCTCATTACTTCACGCGGTGAGAACTCGCGCGGCTCTATTTTTAACTGTTCTGATTCAATCTTCGAGAAGTCGAGAATATCACTGATGATTTTCAGCAACAGACTCGAAGAGTTGTTCATCGCCGTAACCAGGCGATCCACCCCTTTAGGCAGTTCCTTGGTTTGCAGCAAATCAAGGTTACCAATTATGCCATACAGAGGGGTGCGTAATTCGTGGCTCACCGTTGCCAGGAACATGGATTTTGACTGACTCGCCTGCTCAGAGGCTTGTGCCATTTCCTGAAGCGACTCTTCCATTTTGACGCGTGCGCTAACATCCACCAGCACGCAAATCGCCACGTTTTCATTGCGATAACGAGAATGGACAAAGCTAATCTGCAAGTTTGTATGGCTACTCGTGAGCACATCGACAAAGTTAACCTGCTGGCCGCAGATAATTTGCGTTAACCGCTGCCGGTCTTCGTGGGTCAGCATGTTGAGATAGTTGTGTGCCAGTTCATTACTCAGAATGTTAGTCCCATCCTGAGTGCGCAGAATGCAGATCCCCACCGGGGCCGAAGCCACTATTTTACGGTTGAACTGTTCGTGTTCTTCCAGGCGTAGGGCGTCATTTTCCGCGGGAATAAATATCCGTTTTTCATACATGCGTGCCAGGGTGAACAGCACAACCCCGACCAGAAGATTTAGCAGCACGGCATTGAGAATCAGCATGCGGATACTCTCAAGCACCATATCCACAGGTACGGAGTACACCACGCTCATTGATGACGGCGGTAAGTTCTTCTTGAGAATAAATTGCTTAAAACCTGCGGTGTAGCCAAACCATGAACGCTCTTGCACCCATTTACTTTCAGGCTCAATACGCGCTTCCGGGCCGGTAAGTGAAATCAACGGATGGCTGTTTTCATCAAGAATGGTTACGCCAATCGGCATTGAACCCGGCGAAAGGAAGTTTTCCATGCGAATGGTTTGTTCAACACCTAGCAACGCCTGTAAACGGTTAGCGAGATAAACAGGAGTAAGCGTGTAGAAATACCCCACACCTGGACGAGCACCCTGGCCAATCCAGTAAATGCTATTACTGCGTTCATCTTGCGGCGCGTTACGATATTTCATGATGCGTTCATGCAATGCTTTCAGCGCTTTTTCACGCTCAAGAGGCATTTCACGCAGCCCGAAATCCGCCATGCAGAGATTGTCGCCGCCAATTAAAAAGACACGATTGAGATCATAGGCCGCAGAGAAGTTGTCGCGCCAATAGCGTAAAAACCACGCCAGCGATTGTAATGAAGTGCGCCATGTCGTACTGACGGCTGAACAGTCGGAGTCTGGGAACAGCGGCATGAAACTCGGCGGGTCGACTTTGTTATCATCGTTTTCAATAGTCGGTAATACGCCATTGGTGGCGGTAAGACGGTTTTCCGCGATGTATTTTAGCTCTTTGACTACATCAGACGTACGTTGAATGTAACGCTGCGCCTGATCAAAGCTGATGTTAAATTCCTGACGAATCTCTGACTCTTTTTCATGTAGGGCATTCACGATGTAGAACACCGAAAAGAGTGCAATCAACAGCCAAAGCAATAAAGCCAGAGCCCGGAACAGGTAACGGGAGACTTTTAGCGTAGTGCGAAAGGAGACAAGATATTTCAAATTGAGCCTGGTCGTGGAAATTGCAAAACTTTGGATGCCGTTAAGGTAGCCGCAAAAATGGCAGCCCGCAACGGCAAAGAAAGAACCAGCAATTTGCTGGTGGTTACTCAGCCTGGATGACTCCAGGCATGAAGCAAAACAATCAGAACTTTTCGATAACCTTGAAGTGCATCAGCACCAGTGTCATATCTGGTGAGAACAGATCGTACTCTTCAAAAAAGCGTTTATGTTCAGTGCGCCAGTAAGCCAGCGTCCGGTCACCCTCACCTTCTGCCAAAGCATGAGCTTCATTTACCTGCTCAAAAGTGGTCATTTCCACCGTGGTCAGTTCTATCGAACAAACCGGCTTATTCTTGCCATCCACCACCACAAAGATGTCACCCGGCTGTGCAATCCCTTCACCATCAAGGTTGGCACAGGTAGCCGTTTTCACACCATCCAACACCAATTTGACCAGTTCATCTGCCTGTTGCTCTGTATCACCGAACGCCCAGCGTTCTACATCTTCATACTTCTCAGGAATTGCCATTGTTTCGCCTTATTAATTGAGCTTTAAATTCACCAGACCTGTATTCACCAGAATAGTACAGGGTATTAAAATACAAAACGCCCGATGCAATGCATCAGGCGTTTTTTAGGGTTGAAAGTGTCAACCTTTGCGACAACGAGTCATATCAAACCACAAATTCGGATTATTCGTCCGCTTCGTCGTCTGCTGCATCGTCGGTATTGTCATCACTTTCTGCTTCAGGTGCAATTTCGTCATCACCTTCAGCAACGGTGCCGTCGATGGCATCCAGTTCTTCTTCATCAACCGGTTCTGCAACACGTTGCAGACCCACAACGTTTTCATCTTCCGCAGTACGGATGAGGATAACGCCCTGAGTGTTACGGCCAACGACACTCACTTCGGAAACGCGAGTACGAACCAGAGTACCGGCATCGGTAATCATCATAATCTGGTCGGTGTCTTCCACCTGCACCGCACCAACGACACTGCCGTTACGTTCGGTAACTTTGATGGAGATAACGCCCTGAGTCGCACGCGACTTAGTCGGATACTCTTCAGCCGCAGTACGTTTACCATAACCATTCTGCGTTACGGTCAGGATAGAACCTTCACCGCGTGGAATGATCAGGGAAACAACTTTGTCTTCACCCGCCAGTTTGATACCGCGAACACCAGTTGCAGTACGACCCATGGTACGAACGGCATCTTCTTTGAAGCGCACCACTTTACCCGCAGCCGAGAACAACATGGCTTCGTTGCTACCGTCGGTCAAATCAACACCAATCAGCTCGTCACCCTCGTTGAGGTTAACGGCGATGATGCCCGCAGAACGTGGACGGCTGAAATCAGTTAACGCAGTTTTCTTCACGGTACCGCTGGCGGTAGCCATAAACACGTTAACGCCTTCGGCATATTCACGCACTGGCAGAATCGCAGTAATACGTTCGTTAGCTTCCAGTGGCAGCAAGTTCACAATTGGACGGCCACGCGCACCACGGCTCGCTTCCGGTAACTGATAAACTTTCATCCAATACAGACGGCCACGGCTGGAGAACAGCAAAATGGTATCGTGGGTATTGGCGACCAGCAGACGGTCGATGAAATCTTCTTCTTTAATACGTGCTGCAGATTTACCTTTACCACCACGACGTTGTGCTTCGTAGTCAGTTAGCGGCTGATATTTCACATAGCCCTGGTGGGACAGAGTCACAACCACATCTTCGCGGTTGATCAAATCTTCAATGTTGATATCAGAGGTATTTGCGGTGATCTCAGTACGACGTTTGTCGCCAAACTGATCGCGCATGGCTTCCAGTTCTTCGCGGATCACTTCCATCAGACGCTCAGCACTGCCCAAAATGTGCAGCAATTCAGCAATCTGTTCCAGCAACTCTTTGTACTCGTCGAGCAGTTTTTCGTGCTCAAGGCCGGTCAGTTTCTGCAAACGCAGATCCAGAATCGCCTGTGCTTGTTGCTCGGTCAGGAAATATTGGCCGTCACGAATACCGAACTCAGGTTCCAGCCATTCAGGACGCGCAGCGTCATCGCCTGCACGTTCCAGCATCGCGGAAACATTGCCCAGATCCCAAGAACGGGCGATCAGGCCAGCTTTCGCTTCTGCTGCGTTTGGAGAATGACGAATCAGTTCGATGATCGGGTCGATGTTCGCCAGAGCGATCGCCAGACCTTCAAGAATGTGCGCACGATCACGCGCTTTACGCAGTTCGAAAATGGTACGGCGCGTAACGACTTCACGACGGTGACGCACGAACGCAGAAAGAATGTCTTTCAGGTTCATGATCTTCGGTTGGCCCTGGTGCAGCGCAACCATGTTAATACCGAAGGAGGTCTGAAGCTGAGTCTGAGAATAAAGATTATTCAGGACCACTTCGCCCACTGCATCGCGTTTGATTTCGATGACAATGCGCATCCCGTCTTTGTCAGATTCATCGCGCAGGGCACTGATGCCCTCAACGCGTTTCTCTTTGACCAGTTCGGCGATTTTTTCGATCAGACGCGCTTTGTTGACCTGATATGGGAGTTCGTGAACGATGATGGTTTCACGACCCGTTTTAGCATCGGCTTCGACTTCTGCACGCGAACGGATATAAATTTTTCCGCGACCGGTACGGTACGCTTCTTCAATGCCACGACGGCCATTGATGATTGCCGCAGTTGGGAAGTCCGGGCCTGGGATGTATTCCATCAGCCCTTCAACGGTAATGTCTTCGTCTTCAATAAACGCAAGGCAGCCGTTGATCACTTCAGTAATGTTATGAGGCGGGATGTTAGTTGCCATACCTACTGCGATACCGGACGAACCGTTTATCAGCAGGTTAGGAATTTTGGTTGGCATAACATCAGGAATGCGCTCGGTGCCGTCGTAGTTATCGACAAAGTCTACCGTGTCTTTTTCGAGATCAGCCATCAGCTCATGCGCGATTTTGGACATACGGATTTCCGTATAACGCATCGCAGCGGCGGAGTCACCGTCTACAGAGCCGAAGTTACCCTGGCCATCTACCAACATGTAACGCAATGAGAATGGCTGCGCCATACGCACGATAGTGTCATAGACAGCAGTATCACCATGCGGGTGATATTTACCGATTACGTCACCAACAACACGGGCGGATTTTTTGTACGCTTTATTCCAGTCATTGCCCAATACGTTCATGGCGTAAAGTACGCGACGGTGTACCGGCTTGAGTCCATCGCGGACATCTGGCAGTGCGCGGCCGACAATAACCGACATCGCGTAATCCAGATATGAGCTCTTAAGCTCTTCCTCAATGTTGACCGGTGTAATTTCTCTGGCAAGGTCGCTCATGTATCCGCTATCCCTCTACTGTGTCCCGGATTCAAAGGTCGCAAATTATAACACAATCGCCCTACTGTGGGGAAACCAGAACACATTTGCGAATAGCTTTATTCGTCGGAATTGGCTGATATACTCCCGCCACGAAACGAGCAAGGAGTAAGTAGCCCCATGAATGCCGAAAACCAACCGGTAATCCACAACGTCGACCATGATGAAATCGCCAAATTTGAAGCCGTTGCTTCACGCTGGTGGGATTTAGAAGGCGAGTTTAAACCTCTACACCGTATTAACCCGCTGCGTTTGGGTTATATCACCCAACGTGCCGATGGTCTGTTCGGTAAAACGGTGCTTGATGTCGGCTGTGGCGGCGGGATTTTGGCAGAAAGCATGGCACGCGAAGGTGCCAATGTCACCGGGCTGGATATGGGTTTCGAACCATTACAGGTGGCGAAGCTTCATGCACTGGAAAGCGGTATTCAGGTGGATTACGTTCAGGAAACCGTTGAACAGCACGCGGAAAAATTTGCCGGAAAGTACGACGTGGTGACATGTATGGAAATGCTTGAGCATGTGCCCGACCCGAAATCGGTCGTCACCGCTTGTGCAAAATTAGTAAAACCGGGCGGCCACGTCTTTTTCTCCACTCTCAACCGTAACGGCAAGTCATGGTTGATGGCGGTGGTCGGTGCGGAATATATTCTGCGCATGGTGCCAAAAGGCACGCATGACGTGAAGAAATTTATCAAACCCGCTGAGTTACTGGCCTGGGTTGATGATACACAACTGCGCGAACGTCATATGACTGGGTTGCATTTCAACCCACTGACTAACAAGTTTAAACTCGCTCCCGGCGTTGATGTTAACTATATGTTGCACACCCAAGGTTAATTCAGAGTTTGTCATAAGCGAATTTGATGAAAATTGCGTGGTATCAAACCACGCTCTTATCAATGAAGTTTAAGAAATCAGCACTCGATCAAAAATATCATTTTTTTTGCATCCCATTGACAATTGTCACAAGCCTTACGTGGCGTGGACTTAGCGAAAACTGCATTGTCACAACCTCAATTCTGTCACGAAATCAATACTTGTTCTCAAGCGATTAGTTACTAGAATACTCACCATATAGTGATTAAGTAATCCACAACCCCCTACATATAGTATTTATCCACAAAGTTAGCCACAAGAGGCTGGCTGTGGATAAATGGGGCTTTTTTAATTTCACGGACAGGTACAAACGCACATGAATCAGAGTCTGCTGGTTACAAAACGTGACGGTCGCACTGAACGTATCGATCTGGATAAAATCCATCGAGTTCTGGATTGGGCCGCCGAAGGCTTAAATAACGTATCCGTATCACAGGTTGAACTGCGCTCGCACATCCAGTTTTACGACGGCATCAAGACTTCTGACATTCATGAAACCATCATCAAAGCGGCGGCAGATTTAATCTCTCGCGAAGCGCCTGATTATCAATATCTGGCTGCACGCCTGGCCGTTTTCCATCTGCGTAAAAAAGCTTACGGTGAGTTCGAACCACCTAAACTTTATAACCATGTTGTGAAAATGGTTGAGATGGGTAAATACGATCAACATCTGCTGGAAGACTACACGGAAGAAGAGTTCAAGCAGATGGACGATTACATCGACCATGATCGTGACATGAGCTTCTCATACGCGGCTGTAAAACAGCTTGAAGGCAAGTACCTGGTTCAAAACCGTGTCACCGGTGAAATCTACGAAAGCGCACAGTTCCTCTATATTCTGGTCGCTGCGTGTCTGTTCTCCGGCTACCCGCGTGAAACCCGTCTGAGCTACGTGAAGCGTTTTTATGATGCAGTTTCCACATTCAAAATTTCTTTGCCTACGCCGATTATGTCTGGCGTGCGTACCCCAACTCGCCAGTTCAGCTCTTGTGTACTGATCGAATGCGGCGACAGCCTGGACTCCATCAACGCCACGTCCAGCGCGATTGTAAAATACGTTTCCCAACGTGCCGGGATCGGTATCAACGCCGGTCGTATCCGTGCACTGGGCAGCCCAATTCGCGGTGGTGAAGCGTTCCACACCGGTTGTATTCCGTTCTACAAACACTTCCAGACCGCAGTGAAATCCTGCTCTCAGGGCGGTGTACGCGGCGGTGCAGCAACGTTGTTCTATCCAATGTGGCATCTGGAAGTTGAAAGCCTGTTGGTGCTGAAAAACAACCGTGGTGTTGAAGGCAACCGCGTGCGTCATATGGATTACGGCGTGCAAATCAACAAACTGATGTACACCCGTTTGCTGAAAGGCGAAGACATCACGCTGTTCAGCCCGTCTGACGTTCCAGGTCTGTATGATGCATTTTTTGCTGACCAGGAAAAATTTGAGCAGCTGTACACCAAATACGAAAAAGACGACAGCATCCGTAAACAACGTGTGAAAGCCGTTGAGTTGTTCTCGTTGATGATGCAGGAACGTGCTTCAACTGGCCGTATCTATATTCAGAACGTTGACCACTGCAATACCCACAGCCCGTTTGACCCAGCTATCGCGCCAGTGCGCCAGTCCAACCTCTGTCTGGAAATCGCGCTGCCGACCAAACCAATGAATGACATCAACGACGAAGACGGTGAAATTGCACTGTGTACGTTGTCTGCATTCAATCTTGGCGCAATCAAGAGCCTGGATGAGCTGGAAGAACTGGCGATTCTTGCGGTACGTGCTCTGGATGCGTTGCTGGATTACCAGGACTACCCAATGGTTGCCGCTAAACGCGGTGCAATGGGTCGCCGCACCTTGGGTGTTGGCGTGATTAACTTCGCTTACTACCTGGCGAAGAATGGCGTTCGTTACTCCGATGGCAGCGCCAATAACCTGACGCACAAAACCTTCGAAGCAATCCAGTACTACCTGTTGAAAGCCTCGAACGAGTTGGCAAAAGAGCAAGGCCCATGCCTGTGGTTCAACGAAACCACCTACGCTAAAGGCATCTTGCCAATCGACACTTACAAGAAAGACCTGGATGTCATCAGCAACGAACCATTGCATCTCGACTGGGAAACGCTGCGTGAATCCATCAAAACTCACGGTCTGCGTAACTCCACGCTTTCTGCTTTGATGCCGTCTGAAACTTCGTCGCAAATTTCCAACGCGACCAACGGTATCGAGCCACCGCGTGGACATATCAGCATTAAAGCGTCGAAAGACGGTATCCTGCGCCAGGTCGTGCCGGATTACGAAACACTGAAAGATAGCTACGAGCTGCTGTGGGAGCTGCCAAACAATGACGGTTACCTGCAATTAGTGGGCCTGATGCAGAAATTTATCGACCAGTCGATATCTGCAAACACCAACTACGACCCATCACGCTTCCCGTCAGGAAAAGTGCCGATGCAACAGTTGCTCAAAGATTTGCTCACCGCCTATAAATTTGGTGTCAAAACGCTTTATTATCAGAACACCCGCGACGGTGCGGAAGATGCGCAAGACGACCTGGCGCCTTCAATCCAGGACGATGGCTGCGAAAGCGGCGCATGTAAAATCTAACTTAAAATCCCCTCACTTAGCTGAGGGGATTTTTTCGACGTATTACAGGATTTGACCTCATGGCTTACACCACTTTTTCACAGACGAAAAACGATCAACTTGCTGAGCCAATGTTCTTTGGCCAGCCGGTTAACGTGGCACGCTACGATCAGCAAAAATATGACATCTTCGAAAAACTGATCGAAAAGCAACTTTCCTTCTTCTGGCGCCCAGAAGAAGTGGACGTCTCCCGTGACCGTATTGACTATCAGGCCCTGCCCGATCACGAAAAACACATCTTCATCAGTAACCTGAAATACCAGACATTGCTGGACTCCATTCAGGGCCGTAGCCCGAACGTGGCATTGCTGCCGCTGATCTCTATCCCTGAACTGGAAACTTGGGTTGAAACATGGGCGTTTTCCGAAACGATTCACTCACGCTCTTACACCCATATCATCCGTAATATCGTTAACGATCCAGCGATTGTTTTTGACGACATTGTGGAAAACGAAGAGATCCTCAAACGTGCCAAAGATATCTCTGGCTATTACGACGATCTGATCAAGATGACCAGCTACTGGCATCTGTTGGGTGAAGGTACGCATAGCGTGAACGGTAAAAACGTTACCGTTAACCTGCGCGCGCTAAAAAAACAGCTTTATATCTGCCTGATGAGCGTTAACGCACTGGAAGCAATTCGCTTTTACGTCAGCTTCGCCTGCTCTTTCGCCTTCGCCGAGCGCGAACTGATGGAAGGCAACGCGAAAATCATCAAGTTGATTGCCCGTGACGAAGCGCTGCACCTGACCGGCACTCAGCACATGCTGAATCTGATGCGCTCCGGTGAAGACGATCCTGAAATGGCTGAAATCGCACTGGAATGCCGACAGGAATGCTACGACTTGTTCGTGCTGGCAGCCGAGCAAGAAAAAGAGTGGGCAAGCTACCTGTTCCGCGACGGTTCGATGATCGGTCTGAATAAAGATATTCTTTGCCAGTATGTTGATTACATCACCAACATTCGTATGCAGGCGGTCGGCCTTGATTTGCCATTCAAAACGCGTTCAAACCCAATCCCATGGATCAACGCATGGCTGGTGTCCGATAACGTGCAGGTTGCGCCACAAGAAGTGGAAGTGAGTTCTTATCTGGTGGGTCAGATTGACTCAAACGTTAATACCGATGATTTAAGCGACTTCCAGCTGTAATTTATGAGCCGCGTTACGTTACGAATCACAGGGGCGCAGCTTCTGTGTAAAGAAGACCATCCTTCCTTACTGGCAACACTTGAGTCTCATCAGGTTGCCGTAGAATACCAATGTCGGGAAGGTTATTGCGGCTCATGCCGTACACGTCTGATTTCCGGACAGGTTAAGTGGCTCACTGAGCCACTGGCATTTATCCAACCCGGTGAAATATTACCTTGTTGCTGCCAGGCTCAAGGTGATATTGAAATAGAGATGTAAAAAAACAAAAACCTCCCGTGGGAGGTTTTTTAGTATCTAGTTCTGACCTTCTCTGGCTTTCATTTGTTGATGGTGTTTGTTCTCACTCACCATCACCACCAGCAACAGAACAACCGCCAGCACGCCGCCGCCAATCATCACCATAAAACCGCCGTCCCAGCCAAAGAAGTCAACGGTGTAGCCGACAATTGCGCTCGCCGCGACCGAGCCGCCAAGATAACCGAAGAGCCCGGTGAATCCTGCTGCGGTTCCGGCTGCTTTTTTCGGTGCCAGTTCCAGCGCATGCAGACCAATCAACATGACCGGCCCATAAATCAAGAAGCCGATGATAATCATGCACGCCATATCAACACCAGGATTACCCGGTGGGTTCAACCAGTAAACCACGGTCGCAATCGTTACCAGAATCATAAAGAACACACCGGTTGCACCACGATTCCCTCTGAATACTTTGTCCGACATCCAGCCGCAAAGTAGCGTTCCTGGGATACCTGCATATTCATAGAGGAAGTAGGCCCACGAAGACTTATCCAGCGTGAAGTGTTTCACTTCTTTCAGATACGTTGGTGACCAGTCGAGGATGCCGTAACGCAGTAAATAAACGAAAACGTTAGCAATGGCGATGTACCACAACAGACGGTTAGGGAAAACGTACTGCATGAAGATCTGTTTGGCTGTCAGCTCTTCTTCTGCCTTTTCGCTATAGTCGTCAGGATAATCGTTTTTGTATTCTTCAATTGACGGCAACCCGCAAGACTGCGGTGTATCGCGCATTAACGCAAAAGCAATCAACGCCACGAGTATCGCCGCAAACGCAGGCATATACAGAGCGGCATGCCAGTCGTTGAACCACGCCATTCCCAACAGGAACAGCAATGGCGGAAGGCCACCACCCACGTTATGCGCGCAGTTCCAGATGGAAACAATTCCTCCACGCTCTTTCTGTGACCACCAGTGCACCATGGTGCGCCCACACGGCGGCCACCCCATCCCCTGGAACCAGCCACAGAGGAACAGCAGCACAAACATCACTGCAATGCTTGATGTTGCCCATGGAACAAATCCCATAAACAGCATGACTAACGCCGCCAGAATCAAACCAGCAGGTAAGAAAACACGCGGATTAGAGCGGTCAGAAACTGACCCCATAATGAATTTTGAAAAACCGTAAGCGATGGAAATTCCTGAAAGTGCAAAGCCCAGGTCCCCACGGGAAAAGCCCTGATCCACCAGATATGGCATTGCAAGCGTGAAGTTTTTACGCACCAGATAATAGGCTGCGTAACCAAAGAAAATCCCCATAAAGATTTGCCAGCGCAGGCGCCGATAAGTTGGGTCGATGTGCTCGCTCTTCAGCCGTGGCTGGTGTGGGGTGGGTTTGAAAATGCTCAGCATAAATGCCTCCGTGGCAGGGTTTTATCAGGCAATGTTCTTTTGCGAGCGCATGTTAAGGATTATCGTGCTTAGTTAGTGTGAAACACCCCACAACATATTACATTTTTATTACAAATTATCGAAATAGTGCATGAAGTCACATTTCACTTTCGATTTATGCTCGAATTTGCTCGATATCAAACATTTAAAAAGTTATATGTGGCTGAATAGTGTTCACGCGGATCTTTCCTGGAGAAGAGCATGACAGCGGGACGCAAAGAAATGGATGTCATTATTATCGGTGGTGGAGCAACGGGCGCGGGAATTGCCAGAGACTGTGCACGGCGCGGGTTAAAAACTTTGTTGCTGGAAAGGCATGATATTGCCACCGGGGCAACCGGACGCAATCATGGATTACTCCATAGCGGTGCGCGATACGCCATGACAGATGGTGAATCTGCCAGGGAGTGTATTGAAGAAAACCGTATTCTTAAACGCATTGCTCACCATTGTATTGAACGAACAGATGGCTTGTTTATCACGCTTCCTGAAGATGATTTAGCCGTACAAAGCACGTTTATCATCTCTTGTCAGAACGCTGGGATTGACGCGCAGATACTTTCCCCCAAAGAAGCCTTACATCTGGAACCCGCCGCCAATCCTGAACTTATAGGTGCCGTTCGTGTACCCGATGGCACTGTCGATCCTTTCCGCCTTACCGCTGCCAATATGCTGGATGCCAGAGAGCATGGCGCAGAAATTTTCACCGGCCAGGAAGTTACAGGACTTATCCGTAGCGGGTCTCGGGTAACCGGTGTTCGGGTCTATAACCACAAAACCCGGCAACATCACGATTTGTACGCCAATATGGTGGTAAACGCCGCCGGGATCTGGGGACAACACATTGCAGAATATGCCGATTTGCGTGTTCGAATGCTGCCCGCCAAAGGCTCATTGCTGATACTCGGGCATCGCATCAATAACATGGTGATTAACCGCTGCCGTAAACCCGCTGATGCAGATATTTTAGTCCCCGGCGATACCATTTCGCTGATTGGTACTACCTCAACACCAATCGAGTACGATCAGATCGATAACATGCGCGTCACGCCGCAGGAGGTCGATATTCTGATTCGTGAAGGCGCGAAGCTTGCCCCAAAACTTGCTACAACCCGTATTCTGCGTGCGTATGCTGGTGTCCGCCCATTGGTGGCAAGCGATAACGATCCGACAGGAAGAAATGCCAGCCGCGGTATCGTGTTGTTGGATCATGCACTGCGCGACGGAATGGACGGTTTTATCACCATCACCGGTGGCAAACTGATGACTTATCGCCTGATGGCTGAATGGGCGACCAATTCCATATGTGAAAAACTCGGTAACACCCACCCCTGCACCACAGCAACTTCCCCGCTACCAGGTTCCGGTAGCTCGCAAGAAGAAACACTCAGTAAAGTCATCTCACTGCCGCCAACAATTAGACGTTCTGCGGTCTGGAGACATGGCGATCGTGCCGGGCAACTTCTGGCTGGTGACCGACTAAGCAATAGCCTGGTTTGCGAGTGCGAAGCCGTCACCGCAGGTGAAGTTCGCTACGCGGCCAACAATCTTGCAGTCAGCAATCTTGGCGATTTACGCCGCCGTACTCGCGTTGGTATGGGCACTTGTCAGGGCGAGCTTTGCGCCTGTCGGGCGGCAGGGTTATTACAGCGCTTTAACTCCTCGTCGTCTGCACAATCGCTCGACGAACTTTCTATTTTTCTCAACGAGCGTTGGAAAGGAATCCGACCCATTGCCTGGGACGATGCACTGCGGGAAAGCGAATTCACCGCCTGGGTTTATCAGGGATTGTGTGGATTAAAAAAAGGAACGCCACAATGAAATTCGACAACCTGATTATTGGCGGTGGCTTAGCCGGGTTAGTATGCGGTATCCGTCTGGCGGAAGCGGGTCAACGTTGTGCCATCATCAGCCGAGGGCAAAGTGCACTGCATTTTTCATCCGGCTCACTGGACTTGCTGGCGGAATTGCCCGACGGCAGCCCGGTGAATTTCCCTTTGCAGGCACTGGAAGCATTGAAACAACAAGCACCCGAGCACCCTTACAGCTTGATGGGAGCAGATAATGTATCTCGTTATGCCGCAGATAGCGAAGCGCTGCTTGCTCGTTGCAATATCACGCTACAAGGAAGCTATCAGCAAAATCATCAGCGCATTACGCCGCTTGGTACGCAACGCGCAACGTGGCTCAGCCCAGAAGAAATTCCCACCGCCCCGCTCCCCTGGAAACACATAACAGTGGTGGGCATCGCTGGGTTTCTCGATTTTCAGCCCGAACTGGTTGCCGGTTCACTGGCAGAAAACAATATCGCGGTACAAACCGCCGAGCTTACGCTCCCCGCATTAGACACCCTTCGTAATAACCCCAGCGAGTTTCGCGCCGCCAACATCGCCCGCTTATTGGATATGCCCGAGCAGCAGTTGCTACTGATTAAAGAACTTAAAGCGCTGGCGAACAAAACTGACGCCCTGTTCCTTCCCGCTTGTCTGGGAAGTCATGATGAGAAAATCTGGCAGACAATAAGTCGCGAATTACCGTGCCAGCTTCGCCTATTACCCACACTGCCACCATCAGTGCTTGGTATGAGGATGTACCATCAATTGCATCGCCGCTTCCAGCAGCTCAAAGGGATAATGATGCCTGGCGATGCGGTGCTTAACACAAAAATGGGCCAGAACAATGTCAGCGCCATTTTCACGCGCAATCACGCAGAAATCCCGCTGCGAGCCACGAGCTATATCCTTGCCAGCGGTAGCTTTTTCAGTAACGGTCTGGAAGCGAAATTTAGCGGGATACGAGAGCCAATTTTCGGCCTTGATATTCGTGGCCCATTGCTGCGTGAAGAATGGTGTAAAGAAGACTTTTTCTGCCCTCAACCATACCTACAGGCAGGCGTCGGCATAGATGAATATTTTCACCCAACACTCGCTGGGCAGCGCATCGAAAATCTTTATGCCATCGGTTCTGTACTTGCCGGATTTGACCCGCTACAGCAAGGCTGCGGTGCCGGGGTATCCATGACTGGCGCATTGCATGTCGCACAACAAATTCTTGATTCTAAGGGGGCTGGCGCATGAATCTGCTCGATGAAACTGGTTTTGAAAACTGTATTAAATGCACCGTTTGCACCACCGTCTGCCCGGTAAGCCGGGTTAATCCCGATTATCCAGGCCCAAAGCAGTCCGGGCCAGATGGCGAACGCCTACGTCTGAAAGATAGCGCGCTTTACGATGATGCCCTTAAATATTGCACCAACTGCAAACGTTGCGAAGTGGCCTGCCCGTCTGATGTGAAAATTGGCGATATTATCCAGCGCGCTAAAGCCCGCTTCGGCAAATCACCTTTCAACTTAAGAGACACCATTCTCAGCCACACCGATTTGATGGGAACGCTTTCAACGCCATTTGCACCACTGGTGAATACAGCAACGTCACTAAAACCGGTGAGAAGCTTGCTCGATAAAACCTTGGGCATCGACAGCCATCGCGAATTACCCAAATATTCAGCCGGAACTTTTCGCCGTTGGTATCGAAACCAGGCGAGCCAGCAGCAAGATTTTGCGCAACAAGTCGCGTTTTTCCACGGTTGCTACGTGAACTACAATCATCCACAACTAGGTAAAGATCTGCTGTGCGTAATGAATGCCATGGGAGTCGGCGTGCAATTGCTGGAGCGAGAAAAATGCTGCGGTGTGCCATTGATTGCTAACGGTTTTATTGATAAAGCCAAAAAGCAGGCGAATATTAATGCGGATTCCCTGCGCAAGGCCGTATTGGAACGTAATCTTCCGGTTATCGCCACCTCGTCGACCTGCACCTTTACCCTGCGCGATGAATACCCGCAAGTACTGGATATCGACACTCGTCCAATGCGCGACCATATCGAACTGGCAACACGGTTTATCTGGAAATTACTGGAAGAGGGTCGAGAGCTAAAACTAAAAGCGTTACCACTGCGTATTGCCTATCACACACCCTGCCATATGGAGAAAATGGGATGGTCATTGTATACGCTTGATCTATTGCGTCGTCTGCCGGGAGTCGAGCTGGTAATGCTGGATTCTCAATGCTGCGGAATTGCCGGAACGTATGGATTTAAAAAGGAAAACTATCAAACTTCGCAGAGTATCGGCGCACCATTATTCCAGCAAATAGAGGAAAGTGGTGTTGATTTGGTGGTAACGGATTGTGAAACATGTAAATGGCAGATTGAGATGTCCACCAGTAAAAAATGCGAGCACCCGATTACTCTGTTGGCTCAGGCACTCGCGTAATACTTAAATTTCTACGGATTCAACAACATTAATCCAGCCATGTTCTGCAGCGACATCCCAGCCATTGAGCCAGCGACGCAGCATGTTTAATGCCATCATCGCGCAGACTTCCTGGCATGTACGAAGGGCATGGCGATTAACACTGAATTTCACATGCAGGCCGTAAGTGCCTGTCGGCGTGTGCAATGCGAAATTAAGATGTTCATCATCCAGACTTCCCACCACCAGCGTTAACGCACTCCCTGCAAGTTGCGCGAAATTGCGCGCGCGCGCGGTAAGCTGCGCCAGTGTTTCAGGGCGTGATGAGAGAACTTCGCTATTGCCAAGCGGGGCTTGTGCGCTTGAAAGTTGCAAACACAGCAAACCGGCAGTGAATTGCTCGCTGACTGCAATGTTGAGTGATTGTGCTCTCAGGCGCTCGGCCAATTGCGCAGGTAGTCCTTCCGTTCCTTCAAATATCGCACTCTCACCCGCCACACGCTGCACTCGCGGCCATACAGCCTCCATTGCTTCGCGTTGACTGGCAGGCCCAGTCAGTTTCAGTTCAATAATTGGCATTGATGAGCGGTAGCCCATCACCGCACCTTCCGGTAACGGCAGCGGATCCAGGCTTTGAGCCAGCTCACTTTCAGAACGCCCGAAAGTGGTCAGACGTAGGCAAACTGGCGGTTCTGGCAGCACGAAGCGCTCACGCAGACGCGGCATGATTTGCCTATCAACCATCACTTTAAATTCTGAAGGCACTCCGGGTGTGAAGAACATCAAACAGCGGTTAAGTTGCAAAGCAAACCCGCACGCAGTGCCGACCGGGTTATCAACCATTTCGCTGGTAGCGGGAATTAATGCTTGTTTGCGATTGCTGGGAGCCATTTCGCGCCCGCGCTCTGCAAAGAAACGTTCCATGTGTGCGAGCCATTCCTGATGCATCACAAGCTCAACGCCTGCTGCGGTAGCGGCTGCTAGCGCACTAAGATCATCGCTGGTTGGCCCAAGTCCGCCGTTCACAATCAGAATATCGGCATGCTCGCTACGTTCTTTGAGCACCGCGATTAAATCATCAAGACTGTCACCCACCGTATTGCGGCGCGACATCGGTAAACCCTGGTTAAAAAAGTAATCAGCAAGCCAGGCTGCATTGGTGTCAATAATTTGGCCATGCAGAACTTCGTCGCCGGTAGACAGCATTTCCACTTTTATCATCGTTGTACTCCGCGGGAAGGGAACAGCTCACTATAACCTATACGAAATGGAAATGGATTGGGGGGCAAATAGATAGGCCGTAGCGGGCGCTACGGCCAGACGATATTAGAAACGCGCGCTCACACCTACATATGGGCCATCAGCGATGGTGTTATTACGATCGCCGTCTTTACCTTCAACGCCAATGTAACGATAACCCGCTTCAATGCTAACTGGGCGAAGAATAGCCCAACGCGCACCTGCGCTGCCTTCCTGGTAGTTTTTCACGCCACTGGACAGTGAATCCGGGGAGTAATAGTAATCACCAAACACGGTGAAGCTTTCAAAAATCGGCCAGCTCAGACCGCCACCTACAGCAACCGCATAACCTTCTTTGCTGTCGTTCGGGTTCAGATAAACCGCGCGACCACCCACAGTTGCCATCATCGGCCCCAATGGAACATTCAGACCTAAGCCAAGACCGACAGTATCGCCATCGTCATCGTTGTGCGCATAGTTACCGGTGACAGCAATACCGGCTGATTCCGTACCAAAACCAACGCCAACGTTAGTATATTTTTCACCCGCTTCACCGCTGACACTGATGGCGCTTGCAGATGCTGAAACGAGGGCTAAACCAGCAACACCCGCCATTAATAATTTGTTCATGCTTTCGATCCTTAGCAAAAAAAGGGAGATCCTTTAAAAAAGGCCGATTCTACAGCCACTAATCATTCAATCAATGCGTTAGAGATGCTTTTTGTTATTCGTTTGTAAGAAAATGAAAAAAACTGGCAATCTCGTGACAGGATCAATGAATGGCAGCGATAGAAAGTGCCAAATTGCTCATAGGCCATAACTTCCCCATAAATAAACAGAACACCTCGATCCGCTTTTGGCCGCAATTCACATTGATACATGGAGACAACAATGAGCAAGAAAGGATTAACGACTGCATCCGGGGCTCCAGTAGCCCACAATAATAATGTCGCAACCGCTGGCCCCCGTGGCCCAATGCTACTACAGGACGTATGGTTTCTAGAGAAACTCGCCCACTTTGACCGTGAAGTTATTCCGGAGCGTCGTATGCACGCCAAAGGCTCTGGTGCATTTGGTACGTTTACTGTCACACACGATATTACACAGTTCACCCGTGCAAAGATCTTCTCTGAGATTGGCAAAAAAACCGAGCTGTTCCTTCGTTTCTCAACCGTAGCAGGCGAACGTGGCGCCGCAGATGCCGAGCGTGATATTCGCGGCTTCTCCATGAAATTTTATACCGAAGAAGGCAACTGGGATTTAGTCGGCAACAACACCCCCGTGTTCTATCTTCGCGACCCGCTAAAATTCCCTGATTTAAACCACGTAGTGAAGCGCGACCCACGTACCAACCTGCGTAACGCCACCTACAAATGGGATTTCTTCTCACAGCTTCCTGAATCTGTGCACCAGTTAACCATCGACTTTAGCGACCGCGGCCTGCCACGTTCTTACCGTCATATCCATGGTTTTGGTAGCCACACCTTCAGCTTTATCAATAGCGACAACGAGCGTTTCTGGGTGAAATTCCACCTGAAAACACAGCAGCAAATCGCCAACCTGATGGACGATGAAGCAGCAGCAATTATCGCAAATGACCGTGAAAGCTCACAGCGCGACTTGTTTGATTCCATTGAAGGCGGTGATTTCCCACGCTGGAAATTCTACGTGCAAATCATGCCGGAAGCGGAAGCCTCGCAGACTTCATACAACCCGTTTGACCTGACAAAAGTCTGGCCACACGGTGATTATCCGCTGATTGAAGTGGGTGAACTTGAACTGAACCGTAACCCAGACAACTACTTTGCCGATGTTGAGCAAGTGGCAATGTCTCCGGCGAACGTGGTACCAGGCATTGGTTTCTCTCCAGACCGTATGCTGCAAGGCCGCCTGTTCTCTTACGGTGATGCGCACCGCTACCGTTTGGGTGTTAACCATCATCAAATCCCGGTTAACGCACCGAAATGCCCGTTCCATAACTACCACCGTGATGGCGCGATGCGTATTGATGGAAACAGCGGCAATGGCCCAACCTATGAGCCAAACAGCTTTAATGTGTTCCAGGAGCAGCCTGATTTCAGCGAACCGCCGTTAAGTCTGGAAGGCGCGGCGGATCACTGGAACCATCGTGAAGATACTGACTACTTCACGCAGCCACGCGCGCTGTATAACCTGTTGAGTAATGAAGAGCACCAACGCATGTTTAACCGTATTGCCGGTGATATGAAAGATGTTCCAGAGTTTATTCAGGAGCGCCAGATTGCTCTGTTTAACCAGGTGCATCCGGAGTATGGCGCGGGTGTAGCGGCAGCACTTAACGAATTGAAATAACACGTATTGTGGCGGGGTGTATCCCCGCCTTTTTAAATCGCAGCCAATTTAACTCTGACCAGTAACCCACCCAATGCTGAACGTAACAATTCAGGCCGTGTCCGATGATAACGCGCAATATCATTCACCAGTGCCAATCCAATTCCTGCGCCACTTTGCTCTGCACTGTTATCTAAACGGTGGAACGGCATCAGCGCGTGGCGAACCTGCCCGTTTTCAATGCCGGGGCCGTTGTCCTCAATCTCAAGCCATACAATTTGCGATTCATCGCGGGTCACACGAATGGTGACAATACCGTTATCTGGCGTGTATTTGAGGGCATTATCCAGCAGGTTCATGCACATTTCCCCCAGCAAAACTGGCTCGCCGGTTATCCAGGCCGTGGGCAACCCTTCATAACCCAAATCGATATTTTTGCTTCTTGCCTGCGCAAGGCTTGAGAAACAACACGCCTGCGCGATTTTCACCAAATCAACCGCTTCCATTGCCTGCCCGTCTGTCTGGTCAAGCCGGCTAAGGCGTGAGAGCTGTAATAATTGCTCGGTCAAATGAATGGTGTTATCGAGTGTGCTTTGCATCGCTACCAGGCTTTCTCGCCACTGCATTGGGTCAGAACTGCTGAGCGCTACGGATGCCTGAGTTTTTAGCACCGTTAACGGTGTGCGAAGCTGGTGAGACGCATCGGCGCTGAATCGCGCCTGGCGAGCAACCAGGCTACGCAATCGGTCGATATAACGGTTAAACGAGACAATCAGCAAGCGTGTTTCCGACCACGGTAGTAAATCCGGCAGCGGCGTTAAGTCACCTGAGTCGCGTCGGGCCATCTGCACCGAAAGCTGGCGCATCGGTTTAAGCACTCGTCTCAAAAGTAGCCAGGCAAGCGTCAGTGTCAGCAAAACCAGACCGCCTTGCGTGAGTGCTGCTGACATTAACAACCGCACCGCCAGATAGCGCCGCGACTGAATAGTTTCAGCGACAATAATTTGTGCCATGCCATTCACTCCACCCTCGTTAACGGGCTGAAGCAAACGCGCAACGCGCAACGTTTGTCCTCGATATTCGGCGTCATAGAACCATGCCAGTGCCGGATACAACTCCGTGCCCGGCGTATTTTTTGGCATATCAGGCAGGTCGTCGTATCCCGAGATAACGTTGCCGTGCGTATCAGTGACTTTGTAATACAATCTGTCGTCCATGTTGCGCTCAAAGCTATCGAGCACCACCCACGGAACATCAACCGCAAGCTTTCCGTCATGCACCACGAGCTGCTCCGCAACGGTACGCGTCGAGGCAAGCAATGTGCGATCGTAAGCTTGAGTGGCAGCATTCATGGCACTTAAATAACTACTAGCCGCCGAAAAACCCCACAAAATAAATAACGGTAAACCGAGGAAAAGCAGCAGTTGCCCAAACAAAGACTTCGGTTTAAAGGTGCGCATCACTGCACTCCAGCACGTAACCAAGCCCGCGTAGCGTGGTGATTTGTACATTACTGGTGGCTAATTTTTTGCGTAGACGATGGATATAAAGCTCGATAGATTCCGGGCTAGCTTCGTCGCTTAAACTGAACACTTGTTCATACAATTGCTGCTTGGGTACCGGACGCGTGCGGCGATACATCAACACCGTCAAAATGGCGTGTTCACGCGGCGTTAATGCCAACGGTTTGTTTTCCAGTAAGAAGTAACCTTCATCATGAAGCGTAAGCTGCCCTAATTGTTGTTGCTCGTGAATTTGGCCTTCGCTGCGCCGCACCAGTGCCCGCAGCCGCGCATCCAGTTCCTCGAGATCAAACGGTTTGGGCAGATAGTCATCGGCCCCCGTATTCAGCCCTTTAACGCGGTCACTCACTGTGCTGTGCGCTGTCAGTAACAGCACTGGCAACGTCTGCCCGCGCTTACGCAAACGCTGTAACACTTCAAGACCATCCATTCTTGGCATCCCGATATCCATTACCGCGACCGCATAGCGTTCGTTTTGTAAGAGATGGTCGGCGGCCTGGCCGTCAAACACACAATCCACAGCAAAGCCTGCTTGTATCAGGGCTTTTTCCAGCCAGTGAGCCAGCTCACGGTTATCTTCTGCGAGTAAGAGACGCATATCACATCCTGTAAAGTTTCTGCTGCCGTGAAAGGTAAATGAAAGGTTAATGCTTTAACAATCACGCAACCGAGCTACTGCAAGGCGGTTCACATAATGCGAAACATCTACCGGCTTTTTTGACGTGAGGATGAAGATAAGAATGAAACGTACTCTACTTTCTGGTTTTACCGCTTCAGCGTTGTTATTAACCGCTTTCAATACACTGGCAGCAGAAGTGCCATCGCGCACTGAATGCATCGCCCCGGCTAAGCCTGGAGGCGGTTTTGATCTGACCTGCAAACTGATTCAGGTCAGCCTGCAAGAAACCGGTGTGCTTGAGAAACCCATGCGTGTCACCTACATGCCTGGCGGCGTTGGGGCTGTTGCGTACAATGCGATTGTTGCCCAGCGTCCTGCTGAAGCCGGCACCGTTGTAGCCTTCTCCGGTGGTTCGTTATTGAACCTGTCGCAAGGCAAGTTTGGCCGTTATGGCGTGGACGATGTGCGCTGGCTGGCGAGCGTCGGCACCGACTACGGAATGATTGCCGTGCGTGCTGATTCACCCTGGACCGATCTGAAGTCCCTGCTTGCTGCGATGGAAAAAGACCCTAACAGCGTGGTGATTGGTGCCGGAGCATCTATCGGCAGCCAGGACTGGATGAAAACCGCGTTGCTGGCGCAAAAAGCCAATGTTGATCCTCACAAGATGCGTTACGTCGCCTTTGAAGGCGGCGGCGAACCAGTTACAGCACTGATGGGCAACCACGTGCAGGCGGTTTCTGGTGACCTGAGCGAAATGGTGCCTTATCTCAATGGCGACAAACTGCGCGTGCTGGCGGTGTTCTCAAACGAACGTTTACCAGGCGAGCTGGCAAAAATCCCTACCGCTAAAGAGCAAGGTTTTGATCTGGTCTGGCCGATTATTCGTGGCTTCTACGTTGGCCCGAAAGTCAGCGATGCGGAATACCAGTGGTGGGTCGAAACCTTCAACAAACTCCAGCAAACCGAAGATTTTAAAAAGCAGCGCGATCTCCGTGGCCTATTCGAATTCAACATGACAGGCCAGGAGCTGGATGCTTACGTGAAGAAGCAGGTCACTGGCTACCGCGAACAAGCCAAAGCATTTGGCCTGGCTAAGTAACCGGAGGCAATGATGAGCGATCGTATTTTTGCCGGGATCTGGATTGCTCTGTGTATTGCTGGCCTGTTTGTCGGCTGGCAAATCCAAAGCGAATACAGTTACGAACCCTTAGGGCCACGCCCGTTTCCTTTAGCCATTATTGGCCTGATGTTGATGTGCGCAGTGTTGCTGATACTGCGCCACCCAGACGTGGTGGAGTGGCCACATCGCCGGACGCTACAACGTTTGGCGGTTATGGTCATCAGCCTTGCTCTTTATGCATGGGCGTTTGAATGGCTCGGCTTCCCACTGGCAACGACGCTCCTCACCGCCAGCATTGGTCTGCTGTTTGGCGCAACAATTCCGGCTGCATTAATTTCCGGTGCCGTCATGGGCGGGGTGTTGTTCTACTCCTTTGACCGCCTGCTGGACGTCACGCTTCCTCTCGGTGTTTGGCTGAGCTAACGGAGAATTTATGGATACCTGGTTCTACTTATCACAAGGGTTCGCCGTTGCTCTGACGCCGGAAAACTTGATGATTGCCCTGATTGGTTGCTTTGTCGGCACCATCGTCGGATTACTGCCGGGCCTTGGCCCAATTAACGGAGTGGCGATTTTACTGCCGCTCGCATTCGCTCTTAAATTACCGCCGGAGTCAGCGCTGATTTTGCTGGCTACGGTTTACATCGGATGCGAATACGGGGGACGCATCTCGTCGATATTGCTTAACGTTCCGGGAGATGCAGCCGCCATTATGACCGCGCTCGACGGTTATCCAATGGCGAAACAAGGTCGTGGCGGCGTAGCATTATCCATTTCCGCGGTGAGTTCCTTTATCGGCTCACTGCTGGCCATTATCGGTATCATTCTTTTTGCACCGGCACTCGCGCAGTGGTCACTGGCTTTCGGACCCGCCGAATATTTTGCACTAATGGTCTTTGCCATTGCCTGCCTCGGTAGCATGATGGCGCAAAACCCGCTTAAATCTTTCCTTGCAGCGTTGATTGGTCTGGGTCTTGCCACTGTCGGAGTGGATGCCAACACCGGGGTATATCGCTTCACATTTGATAGCGTTCACCTCTCCGACGGTGTGCAATTTATTGTTGTCGTGATTGGTCTTTTCTCGGTTTCTGAAATTCTGCTCATGCTGGAAAGCACCAGCAGCGGTCAGGTACTGGTGCGTAAAACCGGGCGCATGATGTTTAACATGAAAGAAGCCGCACAGTGTTCTGGCGTGGCACTGCGATCTTCTGTTATCGGCTTCTTTGTGGGGATTTTACCTGGTGCTGGTGCCACCATTGCCTCCGCCATCGCCTACATGACCGAGAAGAAAATCAGTGGCAATAGCGAGACATTCGGGAAAGGCGATATTCGTGGCGTGGCCGCACCGGAAGCGGCAAATAACGCTTCTGCGTGTGGGTCGTTTATCCCAATGCTAACGCTTGGCGTACCGGGTTCAGGCACCACAGCGGTGATGATGGGAGCGCTGACCCTTTATAACATCACACCGGGTCCGGCAATGTTTACCGAACAGCCAGATATCGTTTGGGGGTTGATTGCTTCACTACTGATTGCCAACGTCATGCTGCTTATCATGAACATCCCGTTAATCGGTTTCTTCACCAAGATGCTGAGCATTCCGTTGTGGTTCCTGGTGCCTGCGATTGCCGCTGTTTCTGCGGTTGGTGTTTACGCGGTACACAGCACCACCTTCGATTTGTTGCTGATGGTTGGACTGGGTGTGCTGGGCTATATTTTGCGCAAAATGCACTTCCCAATGTCACCATTAATTCTGGGCTTCGTTTTGGGTGAAATGTTGGAGCAAAACCTGCGTCGCGCGCTGTCTATCAGCAACGGTGGGTTGAGCATTCTGTGGGAAAGTGGTGTGGCGAAAGGTCTGCTGATTATGGCGATTGTCGTGATTACCGTACCACCGGTTTTGCGATTGATTCGTCGTCAGCGTAAAGCGACTGTAGACGTGGCATAAAATTTACCGCCCTATTTATAGGGCGGTAACCCACTGAGTTAACTGCAAGCGTGAAATTTTAATCCCGCCTTGTTTTAATTCATCAGGCAAACGTAACCAACGCACCGGTTGCTGAAAACGGGCAATCTTCCCTTCCAGCCAGCCGGCAAGCAATGTGATATCAAAATCTGGTGCGGCTTCAACTACCGCTACCGGGCGCTGGCCAAATTCAGCATCATCAATCGGCACGACAAATGCTTGTTTAACCGCCGGATGTTTTTCGATAACGCGCTCGATCTCTTCAGGCTGTACCCCTTCCCCGCCGCTAAAAAACAGGTTATCGAGACGGCCAATAATCGTCAGCCGCTTCCCGTTTAACACACCGCGATCGCGAGTGGCAAACCAACCTTCAGAATTTAATAACGGCAGCACTTTCCCGGCTTTCCAGTATCCCGACGCCAGGCTACTTGCGCGTACCCACACTTCTTCGTCAATGATTGAAACTTCTCGCCCAGGCAGCGCTTCTCCGACATCAGGCAAGCCATCAGCCCGTTTAGCGCAAACTGTGGAAGCAAGTTCCGTTAACCCATAACCGCACCAGCAGTTTATGCCTTTTTCCTGCGCGGCTTGCGTAAGCTCGACAGGAATGGCCGCGCCACCCAACAGCACTTCACGCAAAGTTAACGGCGGTGATTGCTCCAGCAAACGCCAGAGCTGTGTTGGCACAAGCGATGCGTGAGTACAACCTTGCAGTGCATCACATAAAGGATGTAAATCACGCACCACAAGGCTACCGCCCGCCAATAACCAACGCCACAAAATGCCCTGGCCTGAAACGTGAAACAACGGTAGCGAAAGCAACCAACTGTCATTCGCGCCATAATTCATTACCGCAAGCACGCCTGCGGCACTCGCCAGATGTGCGTTGCAGGTATGAACCGCCGCTTTGGGTAAACCGGTGGAGCCCGAGGTCAGCGTCATCGACGCATACCGTGAAGGCTCCCAGGCAATCTTAAAATGTTCACCTTTCAACATGGTTAACGGATTGATATCCGCGATGGAGAGCGATGAACCAAAAGTTAGGCCGTGGCTGATAGTCAGATCGGGTAACAGCTGTTCGAGCAGCGATTCAGGCAACTGCGGATTGAGCGGTAAAACACGCGCACCACATTGCCACAACGCAAGAATCGCCAATAACATTTCGGGGCAGTTTTTAGAGCGCAGCGCAACACCTTGCCCTTCACGCACACCTTGTTGATAAAAGCCGCCTGCCAGTACGTCAACCTGCTGGCTTAACTCTCGCCAGCTCAAACTTCTATCACCTAAAGTAAGAGCTGGCTCTGTACCCCGAATTTGCGCCCAGTGCTGCCAGGGAAAATCTTGAAAACTCATAACACTCGCTCAAGCGATTCCAAAGACCAGCACGGCAATGGACTGTCTGGCCATTCGCGAACCAGTTGTGCCTGCATCAACGACAGCGTATCAAGCCCAGGTAAAGTTTGCGGAGTCAACCACGCAGCAATTCGCGCCAGTTGTGTCAAACCGAGGCTGGACTCAATTGACGAGCTGATGACCGCCGTCAAACCCAACGAATGAGCCTGTTCTACCTGCTGGCGAACTTTGGCGAGGCTTCCGGTCAACGTTGGCTTGATAACAACCGCGCTTAGGCCAGACTCGGCGACAAACTCAAAATCCGGCTCGCGCAAGCTTTCATCCCAGGCAATCGCAATTCCCGTTTCACGGGCAAACTCGCGAGATTGTTCACGGGTTTTGCACGGTTCTTCGATAAACGCGATACGCGGGCGGAAGTCTGGGTTGACGTATTTGGCAAACTGTTGTGCTTTGAGCGGCGTCCATCCGCGGTTTGCATCAAGACGCAAACGTAAATCTGGCATCGCTTCCAGTAAGAGGTTGACCACCATTCCATCACGCACTGCTTCGTACAAGCCCACTTTCACCTTAGCGATTTTCTCGCCTGGGATTGCGGCAAGCATGCCGAACAGTTCGTCGGGATCGCCCGTACACAGCGGGGCGGTACGGTAATCTGCCGCCTGTGGCAATTCACCGCTGATTTCCGCCAGGGCACAACTCAGACCAAAGGCGACTGAGGGCATTTCAGGTAACTCGCCACAACCGCCCGCTTGCCAGGCTTGCAACCAAACTTGTGCCGTCTGTTGGGCATCATCGACGGTTTCAGCGCTAAATCCAGGCAACGGAGAAATTTCACCGAAGCCTTGTTTATCACCATCAGTCAGACGCACCAGAAGCCCATCGCGTGTTTTCAGGCGCCGCTCGCGCAGCACCACTCCCGCATCCATTGGCACCTGAAAGCGCCATAGTTCGACGCTACGCATTACGGATTCCGTTTAAATTTGCTGAAGTCTGGCTGGCGTTTTTGGTTGAACGCGTTGCGGCCTTCCTGACCTTCCTCAGTCATATAGAACAGCATCGTGGCGTTACCTGCCAGTTCCTGCAAACCTGCCTGCCCATCACAATCAGCATTCAGTGCGGCTTTCAGGCAACGCAGTGCCATTGGGCTGTTTTGCAGCATTTCACGGCACCAGCGAACGGTTTCTTTTTCAAGATCAGCATTAGGTACAACAGTGTTCACCAGACCCATATCCAGCGCTTCTTTCGCGTCGTACTGGCGACACAGGAACCAGATTTCACGTGCTTTTTTCTGGCCGACAATACGCGCCATGTAAGATGCTCCCCAGCCGCCATCGAATGAACCCACTTTCGGGCCAGTCTGGCCAAAGACTGCGTTTTCAGCAGCGATTGTCAGGTCACACATCATATGCAGCACATGACCGCCACCGATGGAGTAACCCGCAACCATCGCCACAACAGGTTTTGGGCAAGTACGGATCTGGCGCTGGAAATCCAGCACATTCAGGTGATGGGTACCGCTCGCATCCTGATAGCCGCCGTAATCGCCACGCACTTTTTGGTCACCGCCTGCGCAGAACGCTTTTTCGCCTTCGCCAGTCAGAATGATGGTACCGATATTGTCGTCGTAGCGGGCATCAGCCAGCGCGTTGATCATCTCTTTCACGGTCAACGGACGGAAAGCATTGCGCACTTCAGGGCGGTTGATAGTGATTTTAGCGATGCCATCGGCAGATTTGTGATAACGGATATCGGCGTAACCTTCCGAGCAATCCTGCCATTCAATCGGGGCATAGAGCATTTTTTCATCTGGGTAAATCATGGTGTATCCTCGATAGGTTTTCGCAATAAGTTGAGCACACAGGCACTGAATGCAGCAGGGTTTTCCCGGTGCGCATTGTGGCCTGCGTCAGTAATAAGATGCGGTGACAAGCCTAAGCTTTGTGCCACGGCACGGAATTTTTCATCCCGTTCACCGCAAAGATAGTAAAAAGGCAATGGCAATTGTTTTAGCCTTGCCTGCAAATCAGGCTGATTGCCCAGTGATGTGGCCTCAAGCATGGTGGCGAGAGTCAGTGCATTATTCTGACTACGCACTGCGATAAGCGCGCTGCGTTGCTCGTCGCTTAACGACTGAAATACCGCTTGTTGATACCAGTCATGCAGCACGTCTTTTAGCGGTTCAGTACGCAAGCGCTGCGCCCAAAGATGGTCATTGGCTTGCCGCTCACGACGGGCATTTTCATCAATAAGTCCCGGATGGCTGCCTTCGACAATCAGTCCGCACATACCCGCATTCTCACCCTGACAAGCATGGTACATCGCCACACGTCCACCAAGGGAATAGCCGATCATCCAGTAATTTAGAATGTTGTAACTAAGCAGCGTATCGTGCAGTAGTTTTTCGAACTGCGAAAAATTAGTCGCCGTGATATCTGCTGATTTTCCGTGACCGGGCAAATCGATGCGCAGTTGCGGCCAGTCAGTGAAATGTTCGCTAACCACTTCCCACTCCTGCTGACTGCCTAAGAAACCATGCAACCAGACCAGGCATGGCAAGTTTGCATCGCGCCCTTCGCGGAAAATTGCATGCAAAATCATGCCTGGCTAACCTGCGCCAACAAATTCTGCAAAGTTTGTGCGCCATCAGTTTCAGCAACCGTTAGCTCTATAATGGTCGCTTGCGGGCTCCGCCAGGCATTATTAACGGCTTCCTGTAATGCTTCCCAGCTTGTGGGGTTGTGATACGCGAGGCTAAACATCGCTGCTGCGTGGGAAAAATTAACGTTCTGCGGCATGGTGTAGAAGCGTTCGCGTTCCGTTGCAGGCGTCGGCAATAGAGAGAAAATTTGCCCACCGTTATTATTGACGATCAGCAGAACAAACGGCGCAGAAACCTGGCGTAATAATGCCAGCGAGTTGATGTCATACAGTGCGGAGAGATCGCCGACAATTGCCAGCGTCGTGCGTGCGGTAGCCCGTTGCACACCTGCGGCCGTTGAAAGCAAACCATCAATACCGCTGGCACCGCGGTTACTAAACACCGGATAACCCGCAGGCATTTGCGCAAAGGCATCGACCAGGCGAACAATCAGGCTATTACCGACAAACAGTTGCCCGGCGTCCGGTAACAGCTCTGGCAGACGAGCAGCAACCTGCCCCTCGCCAAATTCGGTAGTGCCTTTTTTCACTGCCTGCTGTGCGATTTTTGCTAGTGTGGTTAATTTCTCAGCCCAAACCCCACGCTTTTCAGCGGGATGAAGCTCCAGCCACAGAGAAATATCACAAGATAAACGACGACCGCGATGATTAGCAGGATCAAGCCGGTTTGGCAGGTTATCCACCAGCCAGTATTCTTCCGGTTCGCATGTCGCCTGCCATTGCAGTACACGTTTCCCCGTAAGGCTGCTGCCAAACTGGATAATAATTTGCGCTTCGGCAAGTTCAGTGACCGCCTGGCTGTTACTTAGCCATAGATCAGCGCATGGCAGCGGCTGCCCGGTTTGCGATAGCACATCGCCAATCAGCGGCCAACCCAATGTTTTTGCCCATTCAGCGACCTGTTTACCTTCATCCGCACTCAAACGTCCTGCAACAACTACGCCGCGTTTTTGCCGCCAGAAAAACCAGTCTCGCTGTTTAATGGCTTCCTGAACTGAGCCTGTGCGCAGCCAGGGTTTATCGCCTTGCCACCAGTCACCCAGTGCCATAAGCCAGTTCATGCCGGTTTCATCTTGCTCGCCATATAACGGCTCAGCAAATGGACAATTAATGTGAACTGCACCAGCCGTTTGTTGCCCCAGCGCGTTATCAATAGTCGAAACTAACCAACGTGCAGGTATATCCTGCGTCGGACGCGGTAAATTGACGGACTGAGTGGGATGGGAACTGAATATTCCTTGCTGGCGAATCGCCTGATTAGCACCGCAATCAATAAGCTCAGGTGGACGATCGGCTGTGAGCACGACCAGCTTTTCGCCCGTGAGACCCGCTTCAATGATTGCCGGATAAAGGTTTGCGACAGCGGTACCCGAAGTAACAATAATCGCAACCGGAGCCCGACTGGCTTTTGCCAGGCCTAATGCCAGGTGCCCTAAACCACGCTCATCAAAGTGCGTATGACAAATAAAGGCCCTGTTTTCAGCCGCTGAAAGGGTAAGCGGTGTAGAACGCGAACCGGGAGCGATACACACATGGCGTATCCCGTGGCGGGTTAGCGCTTCAAGAATTACCGTAGCCCAACGGCGGTTAAATGAGCTTATCGACATGATTAGGTCCTGAGTCAATTTTGCTGACTCATTATAAATATTGCTGGAACGGTTATTTTGATATGGGTCGGTAATGTAAGAATCAGAATGTTGTTTTCATCAGCAACGTACGCAACCCGGCGGCTTTATTTTCTATTTCTTGCCATTCTTCTGCCGCGTCAGAGCCTGCGACAATCCCTGCGCCTGCGTACAGGCGCACAATATTATTGGTTACTTTTGCCGAGCGTAATGCGACGCAGAACTCAGCCTGGCGTTGTGACAAATATCCAGCGGAACCGGCATACCATTCGCGTTCAAAAGGTTCATTTCGGGCGATGAAATCACGTGCTACATCACGCGGCAAACCCGCAACAGCCGCGGTAGGCTGTAACATTGCGAGGCATGCGGCATCGTCAGGTTGAACTAAGTCAGTCCAAATACAGCGCCGCAAATGTTGTACTTTTCGCAACCGAACGATTTGCGGCGGCAGCACGTCAATAGCGCCCACCGTTTTATGCAAACGCTGGCAAATATCTTCAACAACCAACATGTTTTCACGTTGATTTTTATCATCTTTCAGTAACCACTGCCCCAGTGACCAGGCACGATGATCATCAGGATGGTTGGCCACCGTTCCTGCCAGCGCTTCAGTACGTAAAGCGGTACCAATACGCCGCCACAAACGTTCCGGGCTTGAACCAAGGAACGCATGGTTTGCATCAAACACCATCAAAAAATGATAGCAATTTAGATTCACCCGACGACTGGCAGCCATAAAACCTGCAGCAGAAACCGCAGCGGTAAATTGCAGATCGGTTGCTCTTGCTAACACGACTTTATCCAGTTCGTGTTTCTCGATTGCTGTTGTTGCACGCTCAACCATCCGCTGCCATTCAGGTTCAGCCGGAATGTGCTGTTCGCCCACGCAATTTAAACGCTGGAGTGGCAATTGCTTCGTAGGCAGTAGCTGTTCCAGAAACTGGTGGGCAGCAAGAGCATCTTCTTGTAAGGAAGATTCGCTAAACAGATTAAGGAAGATAAGTGCTTCACCGCCAGAGCGTCTCCATTCGAGGCGTGGAAGAAACAAAAAACTCGTTGTTGGCGAAAACGCATTCACGCCAGCGATACGCACCGTTGGCTTCCTGGCATAATCGTCAAGAAATGCTCTGGCGGCATCCAGGGTCTCGAACTGACGCACTGCGCCAAGGGCCGCGATTTCGTCGTGGCCATTGCGCTGTTGCCAGTAAAACTGGGGGTAAAGATGTTGGCTGGTCAACCATGCGAGGGCATCTGAGGCATCACTCAGGCTGATGGCAAAAGATAATTGCTGTAAGCCCGGCGCATCCGCAAATTCTGCGTTCAATGCATGCTGTAATTGTTGCAGCGCGACGACAACTGAATTCACGTTTACCTCACCTTCCCTGAAAACCCTTGATTATACGTGGTCATGACGGCAAAAAAAAATCCCACCCAATAGGTAAGATTTCTCTTTAATCGGCATAAGACGAATCTATACGCCGATATCACCTAGCGTCTGGCTAATAAAAGCCCTAACACTAAGCCTGCGGCCGCGCCAACACCAATGCCTTGCCATGGTTTTTCACGTACATAATCATCGGCACGATAAACGGCTTTTTTCGCACGATAGTAATAGTTATCTGACGCGTGACTAACCCGGGCTTTAACTTCACTGAGCGCAAGTTCTGCACGTTCTTTCAGCTCAATGTATTTTTGGTCAGCAGGGTCGCCTGAGGAACGCAGCACTTCTTCCAACGTTTCACTCAGCAGAGTTAAATCATCATCAAGACGAGATTCATACGGTTGCATCACTGTTCTCCGTGTTTAAAAAAATACTCGTCCGCTAACTATAGACAAGACTAATACTTTTCGCCTGAAGACTAACGATTAGCCATACCAATATGAGGGATACCATCTTCGTCATACACGTTGGTGACTGGGATAAAACCGAAGTGTGTATAGAACGATTGCAGATGCGCTTGCGCACCTAAATAAACCGTTTTTTCCGGCCAGTATTGTTGGCAGGAAGCCATCGCTTGCTCCATTAATTGATACCCGAGTTTTTCCCCGCGCACGCTTTTATCAATAATCACACGGCCAATCACTACAGGTTCAAATTCGTCGTCGCTTTTAAGGATGCGGGCATAGGCCACCAGCGTTCCCTCTAGCCTGCCGAGGATATGCCGATTCTCACCGACTAAATCGTCACCATCAATATCCTGATAAGGGCAGTTTTGCTCGACCACAAACACCGCATTGCGCAGTGCCAAAAGAGTATAGAGATCTGTCACGCTCAATTCTGAATGATGTAAATCTTGCCAAATCAACATGTTCTGCCCCTTTAACGTTACTCATGTGGTTATCTTCACGCATAAAAAAACCGCCAGCAAGTGGCGGTTTTCATTATCTGTCAGCAAACTCAGTAAAAATCACCGGATGCGGCTTCGGCTTGCGCCATCCAAACAGGTTTTTCACTGGTTTTAGACCATACGCGGTGCAGGTAGCTGTAAAAACGGGAGCGATCTTTCCAAAACAGCATCACGGGCAGGGCCAAAACACCTGCCAATACAACAAATGTGCGACGCAGGAAGACCTGATGCGCAGGGTAATCTTTATATAAAGTCATAGGCTTCTCCCTTTTTTGTGACCGGTAGCAAACACCGGGAAATTAGAACTTGTTATCTGGCTAAAATAGTATCGTATCGCCTGAAAGTTTACTACTCCTCCGACCACTCAAAGACACTTTTTGCCACTAATTTACAATCCACCGTGTAATTAAGTTACAAAATAGTTAAATAAATACTAACCATTAGTTAATTAATGGCTTTTGCCATTTTTATACTTTTTTTACACCCTGCCCCCGGACTTTTACGACATCTTTGCACCTGATTTCTTACTCTCTGTCCATATCCTTAACACCCCTGGAGGTGGATTGTGAGTGCAGGACTGATTGCTGGCGTGGTGCTGGTTTTTGTGCTGTTGGGTTATTTGATTTATGCCCTGATTAATGCGGAGGCATTCTGATGGCCGCTTCTGGATTTTTGCTGATTGCCAGTTTCCTGCTGGTACTTTTCGTACTGGCAAAACCGCTGGGCAACGTACTAACGCGTTTAATAGAAGGCGAGTCGCTACCCATCGTGCGGGGAATCGATTCGCTGTTGTGGAAAGTACTGGGGAGCGGCGCTACAACCGAAATGAGCTGGAAGCGTTATCTGGCTGCAATCCTGGCCTTTAACGTTTTGGGGTTGCTGGCGCTGTTCATCATCTTATTAACACAAGGACAGCTGCCGCTCAACCCACAACAATTACCTGGCCTTTCCTGGCACCTGGCGCTGAACACAGCAGTGAGCTTTGTCTCCAATACTAACTGGCAGTCTTATAGCGGCGAAACCACGCTCAGCTATTTCAGCCAGATGGTCGGCCTGACAGTACAAAACTTCTTGTCAGCCGCAACAGGCATTGCAGTAGTTTTTGCGCTGATCCGCGCATTCTCTCGCCAAAGTACCACCACACTCGGTAACGCGTGGGTCGATTTGACTCGTATCACGCTCTATATCTTGCTGCCGATTGCACTACTGATTGCGCTGTTTTTTATCAGCCAGGGAACGTTGCAGAATATCTCGGCTTACCAGCCTTTCACATCACTTGAAGGTGTGCAGAACGTCCTACCGATGGGTCCTGTTGCTTCGCAAGAAGCTATCAAAATGTTGGGCACCAACGGCGGCGGCTTCTTTAATGCTAACTCCTCGCATCCTTTCGAGAATCCAACGGCTCTAACCAACTTTGTACAGATGCTGGCGATCTTTTTGATACCCACCGCTCTGTGCTTTGCGTTTGGTGAAGCGGTACGAGACAGACGCCAGGGCCGCGCCATTTTATGGGCAATGACTGTGATTTTTGTTATCTGCGTGGTGGTAGTGATGTGGGCTGAAACGCGAGGAAACACGCATTTCAGCCTGCTCGGTGCTGACAGCAATATCAATATGGAAGGTAAAGAGAGCCGCTTCGGGATCCTGGCCACTAGCCTGTTTTCAGTGGTCACCACCGCCGCTTCCTGCGGGGCGGTCAACGCGATGCATGACTCCTTTACGGCGTTAGGCGGCATGATCCCAATGTGGTTGATGCAGATTGGTGAGGTAGTGTTCGGCGGCGTCGGCTCTGGCCTGTACGGCATGTTGCTGTTCGTTCTGCTGACGGTATTTATCGCCGGATTGATGATTGGCCGCACGCCAGAGTATCTGGGTAAAAAAATCGACGTGGCGGAAATGAAAATGACTGCGATGGCGATACTGGTGACGCCGACACTGGTTCTTCTCGGCACGGCGCTGGCTATGATGACCGACGCAGGCCGCGCAGGGATTTTCAACCCCGGAATTCATGGTTTTAGCGAAGTGCTCTACGCGGTTTCTTCGGCCGCAAACAACAACGGCAGCGCATTTGCCGGGTTAAGTGCCAACTCTCCTTTCTGGAACGTGCTTCTGGCGGTTTGTATGTGGTTCGGTCGCTTTGCCGTAATCGTGCCAGTAATGGCCATTGCCGGTTCGCTTGTGACGAAAAAATCGCAAGCCGCAGGCGTCGGCACACTTCCCACTCACGGCCCGCTGTTTATCGGCTTGCTGATTGGCACCGTGTTGTTAGTCGGTGCACTGACCTTTATTCCCGCCCTCGCATTAGGCCCGGTTGCGGAACATCTTTCCTTAGTGAATTTGTGATTAAGAGGCTTCCATGAGTCGCAAGCAACAGGCGCTATTTGAACCATCGCTGATTCGTCAGGCGCTAATAGATTCATTCAAAAAGCTAACGCCGCAGGTGCAGTGGCGTAACCCGGTGATGTTTATCGTATGGGTTGGCAGCGTAATGACCACTGTTCTGGCCATTGCCATGTTCAGTGGAAAACTTCAGGGTGACGCACCGTTTACTACTGCTATCAGTGTCTGGCTGTGGTTTACCGTGCTGTTTGCAAACTTTGCCGAAGCGCTGGCAGAAGGCCGCAGCAAAGCACAAGCCAATAGTCTGAAAGGTGTGAAGAAAACCAGTTGGGCTCGCAAACTGCGTGCCCCACAACATGATGCGCCAATGGACCACATACCCGCTGCTGATTTGCGTAAAGGCGACATTGTGCTGGTTGAAGCTGGCGATATTATCCCGTGCGATGGTGAAGTACTGGAAGGCGGCGCTTCGGTAGATGAGAGTGCGATTACGGGTGAATCTGCACCGGTTATTCGTGAATCTGGCGGGGACTTTGCCTCGGTGACTGGCGGGACGCGCATCCTCTCCGACTGGCTGGTTATTCAGTGCAGCGTAAACCCAGGCGAGACTTTCCTCGACCGCATGATTGCGATGGTAGAAAGTGCACAACGTCGCAAAACACCGAACGAAATCGCGCTGACTATTTTGCTGGTGGCATTGACGATTGTCTTCTTACTGGCAACCGCCACACTTTGGCCTTTCTCGCAATATGGTGGCGTTGCGGTCAGTGTCACGGTGTTGATTGCACTGCTGGTCTGCTTGATTCCGACCACCATCGGCGGGCTTCTTTCTGCTATTGGTGTTGCCGGAATGAGCCGGATGCTGGGCGCAAACGTTATTGCCACCAGCGGGCGAGCCGTGGAAGCCGCGGGTGATATCGATGTTTTGCTTTTAGATAAAACCGGCACCATTACGTTGGGTAATCGTCAGGCATCTGAATTTTTACCCGCTCCAGGGATTGAAGAAAAAACCCTGGCCGATGCGGCACAGCTTTCATCACTTGCCGATGAAACACCGGAAGGTCGCAGCATTGTGGTGCTGGCAAAACAGCGCTTTAACCTGCGCGAGCGCGATGTGCAAAACCTGCACGCTACCTTTGTGCCTTTTACAGCTCAAACCCGCATGAGCGGTATCAACATTCAGGACCGCATGATTCGCAAAGGCTCTGTTGATGCCATTCGCCGCCACGTTGAAGCCAACGGCGGCCACTTCCCACCACAGATCGATATGCTGGTAGAAGGTGTTGCTCGCACGGGTGGAACGCCGCTGGTGGTTGCTGAAGGTGCAAATGTGCTGGGCGTTATCGCCCTAAAAGACATCGTTAAGGGCGGTATTAAAGAACGCTTTGCTCAACTGCGCCAAATGGGCATTAAAACCATCATGATCACGGGTGACAACCGTCTGACAGCTGCGGCAATCGCCGCTGAGGCGGGGGTGGATGATTTCCTGTCAGAAGCGACTCCTGAAGCCAAACTGGCATTGATTCGTCAGTATCAGGCTGAAGGTCGTTTAGTTGCTATGACAGGCGACGGCACCAACGATGCTCCAGCTCTGGCGCAGGCGGATGTGGCTGTTGCCATGAACTCCGGTACACAGGCGGCGAAAGAAGCGGGCAACATGGTGGACCTTGATTCCAACCCCACCAAGCTGATTGAAGTTGTGCATATCGGCAAACAGATGCTGATGACTCGTGGCTCGCTGACCACTTTCAGTATTGCCAACGACGTGGCGAAGTATTTCGCAATTATCCCCGCCGCGTTTGCTGCCACTTACCCGCAGCTCAATGCGCTGAACGTGATGCACCTGCACTCCCCTGCTTCGGCCATTTTAAGTGCAGTCATTTTTAACGCACTGATCATTATCTTCCTGATCCCACTTGCGTTACGCGGCGTGAGTTACAAGCCGTTAAGTGCCGCAGCCATGTTACGTCGCAACCTGTGGATTTACGGTCTGGGCGGATTAATTGTGCCGTTCATTGGTATTAAAGCTATCGATCTGTTCCTGACCGTCTGCGGACTGGTTTAAGAGGAAAAACAAATGACTATCTTACGTCCCGCTATACTGTTACTGATTTTACTCACCCTGATTACCGGGGGGCTTTATCCGCTGTTGACAACATTGTTAGGTCAATGGTGGTTCCCGAGCCAGGCCAATGGTTCGTTGATTATTGATACCGATGTGGTACGTGGCTCAAGCCTGATTGGGCAAAACTTTACCCAGGCGAAGTATTTACAAGGTCGCCCTTCTGCTACGGCAGAAACCCCATATAATCCAATGGCCTCAGGCGGCAGTAATCTGGCCGGAAGCAATCCTGAGTTAGATAAAGTGATAACAGAGCGTGTGGTTGCATTAAGACAGGCCAACCCGCATGCCAATCCTGCGGTTCCCGTTGAGCTGGTCACAGCATCTGCCAGCGGCCTTGACGGGCAGATTTCCCCACAAGCGGCAGCCTGGCAAATCCCGCGTATCGCGGCAGCACGAAATTTGCCCGTTGAACAAATCCAACGGCTGATAGCCAAAAGCACCACGCAGCCGCTGGTGAATTTTATTGGTAAACCGGTAGTCAATGTATTGCTGGTCAATCGGGCGTTGGACGCTCTTCAGGCACCATAAAGGAATCGTTATGACCGAGGAACCGCTGCGCCCTAATCCAGATAAATTGCTGGAGCAGGTCAATCGCCCGACACGTGGAAAGCTGAAAATCTTTTTCGGTGCCTGTGCGGGCGTGGGGAAAACCTACGCCATGCTTCAGGAAGCTCAACGCCTGCGGGCGCAGGGGCTGGATATCCTGGTGGGCGTGGTGGAAACTCATGGTCGTAAAGAGACTGCCGCACTGCTGAACGGTCTGGCAATCCAGCCAGCAAAACGTATGCATCATCGTGGCCGCTGGGTACAGGAGTTCGATCTGGATGCAGCCCTTGCGCGCAACCCCGCACTTATCCTGATGGACGAACTGGCGCACAGTAACGCGCCCGGTTCTCGCCACCCTAAGCGCTGGCAAGATGTTGACGAATTGCTCGACGCAGGGATTGATGTTTTTACTACCGTCAACGTGCAGCATCTCGAGAGCCTGAATGACATCGTCGGCGGCGTTACCGGTATTCAGGTACGCGAAACAGTTCCCGACCCTATCTTTGATGCCGCCGACGAAATAGTACTAGTCGATTTGCCACCTGACGATTTGCGCCAACGCTTGCACGAAGGAAAAGTGTATATCTCCGGCCAGGCCGAGCGCGCCATCGAACACTTTTTCCGTAAAGGGAATTTGATTGCCTTGCGCGAACTGGCGTTACGCCGCACTGCTGACCGCGTTGACGACCAAATGCGCGCCTGGCGAGACAACCAGGGTCAGGAAAAAGTCTGGCACACGCGCGACGCTATTTTGCTGTGCATCGGCTACAGTTCTGGCAATGAAAAACTGGTGCGCACAGCGGCACGCCTGGCGGCAAAACTGGGTAGCACCTGGCATGCAGTCTATGTCGAAACCCCGCAACTTCACCGCTTACCGGAACATCAACGTCGCGCGATTCTCAGCGCGCTGCGCCTGGCACAAGAATTGGGCGCAGAAACCGCCACGCTTGCCGACCCTGCGGAAGACAAAGCCATTTTGCGTTACGCGCGGGAACATAATCTCGGAAAGATAATTATTGGCAGGCGTACGAAGCGGCGCTGGTGGAGCCGTGAATCCTTTGCTGACCGACTCGCGCGCCGCGCGCCCGACCTTGATTTGGTGATTGTAGCACTGGATAGCAAGCCTTCAGTTTCATCCCCTTACGCGCCGGACACCCGCAGCTTTACCGATAAATGGCGGGTTCAATTACACGGCTGTGGTGCAGCCATTGCCCTTTGCGCGGTAACCACGTTTATCGCCAATCAGTGGTTAATAGGGTTTGATGCCGCGAACCTGGTGATGCTCTATTTGCTGGGCGTGGTTATCGTGGCGCTCTTCTATGGCCGTTGGCCTTCAGTTCTGGCGACCGTCATCAGCGTGCTCAGTTTCGATCTCTTCTTTATTGCTCCACACGGCACACTGGCGGTTTCTGATATCCAGTATCTATTAACGTTTGCCGTAATGCTCACAGTCGGCCTGCTCATCGGGAATCTTACCGCGGGTGTGCGCTATCAGGCGCGTATTGCTCGTTATCGGGAACAGCGCACACGCCATCTTTATGAAATGTCAAAAGCCCTCGCAGCAGAACGTACTCCACAGGATATTGCCGCCACCAGCGAGCTGTTTATCAATAACAGTTTCCATGCTCATGCGCGGTTATTACTACCAGATGAAAATGGCATCTTAACGCGCGTTAATGCACAGGGCGAATCACAAAACTGGGACGAAGCCATCGCCCGCTGGAGTTTTGATAAAGGCCAGCCCGCCGGGGCAGGAACAGATACATTGCCCGGCGTACCCTATCAAATTCTGCCGCTCAAAACGCCGGAAAAAACGCTCGGGCTGCTGATTGTCGAACCGAGTAATTTGCGCCAGTTGATGATTCCGGAGCAACAACGCCTGCTGGAAACCTTCACATTGCTGGCAGCCACTGCGCTTGAGCGATTGCAGCTGACAGCAAGTGAAGAACAAGCAAGGATTACCAGTGAACGTGAGCAAGTGCGCAACTCTTTGCTCGCCGCACTTTCACACGATTTGCGTACCCCGCTGACTGTGCTGTTCGGCCAGGCAGAAATTTTGACTCTGGATTTGGCGTCTGAAGGTTCAAAACATGCCCCGCAGGCCAATGACATTCGCCAGCATGTTCTCAATACCACACGCCTGGTGAATAACTTACTGGATATGGCACGTATTCAATCTGGTGGGTTTAATCTGCGCAAAGAGTGGTTAACGTTGGAAGAAGTGGTTGGTAGCGCATTGAAGATGCTGGAACCGAGCTTGGGTGGGCGGCATATTATGCTGCAATTGCCCGACCCGCTGTTGCTGATTCACGTTGATGGCCCGCTATTTGAGCGAGTGTTGATAAACTTGTTGGAAAACGCCGTGAAGTACGCAGGTTTTCAGGCAAACATTGGCATTCGTGCTCAAGCATTGGCTGATAAACTGGATCTAGAGGTTTGGGACAGCGGCCCGGGGATCCCCACAGGCCAGGAACGAAATATTTTTGATAAATTTTCCCGTGGTAACAAAGAGTCAGCCATTCCCGGCGTTGGTTTAGGCCTTGCGATTTGTCAGGCCATTGTTGAAGTTCACGACGGGAAAATTATTGCCGCCAATCGACCAGAGGGCGGGGCAAGTTTTCATGTTATTTTACCTCTTCCCCCGCAACCCGAGCTGGCTGAAATGAACGAGGCTTTGTGATATCAGTTCTGATTGTTGAAGATGAAAAAGAGATCCGCCGCTTTCTGCGCACCGCGCTGGAAGCCGAGTCATTACGTGTGCATGAAGCCGAAACGCTACAACGTGGTTTACTGGAAGCCGCTACGCGTAAACCTGACTTAGTGATTCTTGACCTTGGTTTACCGGATGGCGATGGCATTGATTTTATCCGCGATTTTCGCCAATGGAGCCAAACACCGATTGTAGTGCTTTCCGCACGCAGCGATGAACAAGTAAAGATTGATGCGCTGGACGCTGGGGCCGATGACTATCTCAGCAAACCTTTTGGCATTGGTGAATTACAAGCGCGTCTGCGTGTGGTGCTGCGTCGCCATGCAAGCCTTGCCCAGCCCGATCCAGTTTACCAGTTTTCCAACATCACCGTTGATCTTGCCACACGTCGCATTACGCGTGATGGCGCGGAAATCCATTTGACGCCCATTGAGTTTCGCTTGCTGGCCACCCTTCTGAACAACCACGGTAAAGTGCTAACCCAGCGCCAGTTGCTCAACCAGGTTTGGGGGCCGAATGCGGTGGAACACAGCCACTATCTGCGTATTTATATGGGGCATTTGCGCCAGAAGCTGGAAAACGACCCCGCACGTCCATGCCATCTGTTGACTGAGACCGGAATCGGCTACCGTTTTATGCTCTAAAGGCGTAATGTCCGACAGGTTCAAATGGAGGTTTCAATGAGCGCCTGGTTGGTTTATGCATTACTTTCCGCGGCTACCGCTGCGTTGGTGGCAATTTTCGGCAAGATTGGTTTACAACATTTAGACGCAAATACCGCAACGGCAATTCGCGCAGTCGTGATGGCGTTGTTTTTGGTAGGCGTAGTCGTGGTTCAGGGGAAACTCAATCTCATTGGTACTGTATTAGCCGATAAAAAAGCGTTGCTTTTTATCCTGTTAAGCGGCATTGCTGGAGCGTTATCCTGGCTGTTTTATTTTATGGCGATTAAAAGCGGCGATGTTTCCCGCGTGGCACCCATCGATAAACTCAGCGTAGTGTTCGCAGTAATTCTTGCTGTAATTTTATTTGGTGAAAAGCTGTCGCTAATTGCGGGAATTGGCGTGGTGCTGATTTCTTGCGGCGCGTTGATGGTCGCACTCGGTTAAGCTTTAGACACAAAAAAAGGCGCCCTGCGGCGCCTTTTTAATTTGATATCTTACTTCGCACTTGAAAGCACTTCGCTAACAATATCAACCGCTTCTTTCTCAATTTTCTGGCGATGCTCAGCGCCTAAGAAACTTTCACAGTAGATTTTGTATGCATCTTCCGTACCGGAAGGACGAGCTGCAAACCAGCCGTTTTCGGTCATCACTTTCAGACCACCAATGGATGCACCGTTACCTGGAGCCGCTGTTAAGCGTGCGGTAATCGGGTCGCCCGCCAGTGTGCTTGCACTAACCATTTCCGGGGAAAGTTTAGAAAGTGCTGCTTTCTGCGCGGAGGTAGCAGGTGCTTGTATACGGTTGTAGCTTGGCGCACCGAAACGGGCAGCCAGTTCGTCATAATGCTGCTGCGGGTTCTTACCGGTTACGGCGGTAATCTCAGCTGCCAGCAAACACATGATGATGCCGTCTTTGTCAGTGGACCATGGGGTGCCGTCAAAGCGCAGGAATGATGCCCCAGCACTTTCTTCACCGCCAAAGCCAAAACTGCCATCAAACAGACCGTCGACAAACCATTTAAAACCGACCGGCACTTCTACCAGTTTACGGCCCAAATCGTTAACCACACGGTCAATCATTGCAGATGAAACCAGGGTTTTACCCACGGCGACATCTTTGCCCCACTGCGGACGATGCTGGAACAGGTAATTAATCGCGACGGCCAGATAATGGTTCGGGTTCATCAAACCTGCTGGTGTGACGATGCCGTGGCGGTCGTAATCCGGGTCATTGGCAAATGCCAGATCAAATTTGTCACGCAGCGCCAGCAGACCAGCCATTGCACACTCGGAGGAGCAATCCATACGGATAGCACCATCTTTATCGAGATGCATAAAGCGGAAGGTTTGATCAACGTGATCGTTAACAATCGTCAGATCCAGATTGTAGTGCTTCGCGATGCGCTGCCAGTATTCGATACCGGAACCACCGAGCGGATCAACACCCAGTTTCAGGCCCGCTTTCTGGATAGCGGCCATATCAACAATGTCCACCAGCCCTTCGATAAATGGCTGTACCAGATCTTGTTCCTGTACGTGGCCGCTTGCCCAAGCCTTATCAAGAGAAATACGTTTCACGTCTTTCAGGCCAGCAGTCAGCAGTGCATTAGCGCGGTCTTCGACGACTTTGGTGACATTAGTATCAGCAGGGCCACCGTTTGGTGGATTGTATTTAATACCGCCGTCATCAGGCGGGTTGTGCGAAGGCGTAATAACGATACCGTCCGCCAGTGCGCCGCCTTTTTTGTTATGCGTCAGAATGGCATGAGAGATAGCAGGTGTTGGCGTGTAGCCGTTTGCCTGTTGCACAATGACATCCACACCGTTTGCCGCCAGAACTTCCAACACCGAGATAAACGCAGGTTCAGATAACGCGTGGGTATCTTTACCAATGTAGCACGGCCCGGTAATGCCATTTTTCGCACGATCTTCTGCAATCGCCTGAGCAATCGCCAAAATGTGAGGTTCGTTGAAACTATGACGCGCCGCACTACCACGGTGGCCGGAAGTCCCAAACTTAACCGCGTGTTCGCTATTCCCCACTTCTGGCTTCAGCACGTAATACTGAGCCGTCAGTTGGGCTACGTTAATCAAATCGCTCTGTTGTGCCGGTTGTCCTGCACGAGGGTGGTTAGCCATTGACCTTTCCTTCTGACGCGAGGTGTTAGATTGTGCCGCAAACCTTTTCAATCAATTCCGCCGGGAACTGCATTGATTGCATGATGTGTTCGATCATGCTGCATTTACGACCCGTATTAGTGTTAGTAATGACCCAGTATGGCGTGCCTGGAACATGCTTAGGCTTGGTCTGGTTACCGTTTTGCAGCAGCGTTTGCTCGTTACCTGCAAAATAGATACGCGTACGACCATGCAGCGACTCGGTCGCTTCACCAAAAGCATGAGCATCAAGGGTATATAAAGTAGAAAGCACCATCATGAAACGATTAACTGCTTTCTTTTGCTCCGCATATTCATCGGAAAGCAGCAACTCACGAACCGCACGAACACGATCGCGTGATTTGTTTACTGGTTTGGCTTCTGGTGCAACAGCAACAGTTGCTGCCTGGCCGGTAGTTGCTGGTGTAGCAGGAGTTTGACCGGCGGTAAATTTCAACATGCGCCGTAAAATATCGGACGCGCTTTCACCAATGTGCTGCGTATGGCTGGCAATATAGCGATAGAGCTCGTCATCAACTTCAATTGTTTTCATCTTAATCCAGTGCGATATCTTTTCTGAATACAAGTTGTTGGGATTATAAGGACAAATCCCAACCTCGGGTAGCGCCAAACTTTTGTCACACCACAAAGTCAGACTATACCCTAAATAATTCAAGTGGCAGGAAGGCGGCAACGCAGTGAGTCCCCGGGAACTTACTTGAGTAAGTGACTGGGGTGAGCGAGAAAAGCCAACGCACATGCAACTTGAAGTATGACGGGTATAACTGGAAATTTGCGGCACTAAGGCAGAATGCCGTTATGATACCCTAACCACACGAAGTAAAAAAAAAGAACTTTGCCATGAAATTGAATGCTCGCCTGCAAACTGCGCAACAATCGACTAGTAATTCCCCCATTGTCCTTATTCACGGTCTTTTTGGTAGCCTTGATAATCTTGGCGTGCTGGCCCGTGACCTCGGGCAGGATCATACGTTGCTGCAAATCGATCTTCGCAACCACGGATTATCACCCCGCAGCTCTGAGATGAGCTACTCCGCAATGGCGCAAGACGTTGTTGAAACGCTTGAAGAATATGGCTTTGAAAAAGCTATTATCATTGGTCATTCAATGGGCGGCAAAGTAGCGATGGCGCTTACGGCAATTGCGCCCCAGCACATCGACAAATTGGTGCTGATTGATATCGCACCTGTGGATTATCAGGTTCGTCGCCATGAAGAGATTTTTGCAGCAATAAATGCGGTTAGCGCCGCTGGCGTTAAAACACGCCAACAGGCTGCAATTATTATGCGCGAGTACCTTAAAGAAGAAGGTGTGATTCAATTTTTGCTTAAGTCTTTTGCCGATGGTGAATGGAAATTCAATGTACCGGTGTTGTGGGAACAATATGAGAACATTGTCGGCTGGCAAAGCATCCCCGCGTGGAACGAACCTTCGCTGTTTATCCGCGGTGGCGCATCGCCTTATGTAGATGAATCGCATCGCAGCCAACTGCTTGCTCAGTTCCCTCAGGCTCGCGCTCATGTAATTGCGGGTGCCGGGCACTGGGTTCACGCCGAAAAACCTGATGCTGTTTTGCGCGCAATCCATCGTTTTATCGACTGAATGCCCGCAAACTGATTAAAAAAAAACCGACTGGCCACAAGATACGGCTAACGCGTTGGCGCGCAAGCCATGCTGATGTATGATTGCGCGCTAAATTGCGCCAGAGCACCCCGCTCCGTGCCACCTGAATTCCCTGTCAGTAGTCTAATCATGGCAAAAGAACAAACGGACCGTACTACATTAGATCTGTTCGCGGACGAGCGTCGCCCGGGGCGGCCAAAAACCAATCCGCTAACGCGTGATGAGCAGTTGCGTATCAACAAACGCAATCAGCTCAAGCGCGATAAAGTACGCGGCTTGAAGCGAGTAGAGCTAAAGCTAAATAACGATGCGGTGGATGCTCTCAATCAACTGGCTGAAGCGCGCAATATCAGCCGAAGTGAATTGATTGAAGAGATACTGCTTGAACAACTGAAGCAACATCTCAGTTAGAGAAATGTTAAACCATTTTGCAGTCTGTGCACCCTTGGGTGATAGCAGTTTCCGCACCACGAAGTGTTCTGCTATGATTGCCCTATCTGTGGCTAAATAGCAGCCACCATACCATTAAGTATCAAGAGGTTATTTTACTCATGGCAATCGTAGGCATTTTTTTCGGCAGCGACACTGGTAATACCGAAAATATCGCGAAAATGATTCAAAAACAGCTCGGTAAAGACGTTGCTGAGGTGCATGACATTGCTAAGAGCAGCAAAGAAGACCTGGAAGGCTTCGATATTCTGCTTCTCGGCATTCCAACATGGTACTACGGCGAAGCGCAATGTGACTGGGATGATTTTTTCCCAACGCTGGAAGAAGTTGATTTCAATGGAAAATTGGTTGCCATTTTCGGTTGTGGTGACCAGGAAGACTACGCAGAATACTTCTGTGATGCATTAGGCACAATTCGCGACATCATTGAACCGCGCGGTGCAGCTATCGTGGGTCATTGGCCAACTGCGGGTTACCATTTCGAAGCGTCTAAAGGCCTTGCAGACGACGATCACTTTGTTGGTCTGGCTATAGACGAAGATCGTCAACCAGAACTGACTGCTGAACGTGTTCAGAAGTGGGTCAAACAGGTTTCTGAAGAACTGAATCTGGCTGATATCCTCAACGCGTGATGCTAAATGTGACGCGGCTAAATGGCCGTGTCACATTGATAGATATTTCCGATTAAAATAATTGCTACAAATTTGTAACTTTTCAGTTTGTCCCTGTACAATGAGTTCCTGGAAAATAGCTAGTAAGGCAAGCAAATCGCGACTCAGCCGCAGTTTCTAGCTTGATTATGCATAATACTTGCGGTTCCCATTTAGAAGTGGCAGTTCTATAATGAGACGCATTCATCTTAACGCTCACCCTGAGTCCGAGCGATTCGTAAGCAACAGGACAATTTCCGCATGACTGACAACAATACCGCATTAAAGAAGGCCGGCCTGAAAGTCACGCTTCCGCGATTAAAAATCCTTGAAGTGTTGCAGGGGCCGGTGAATCATCACGTCAGTGCGGAAGACTTATATAAGCGTCTGATTGATATGGGCGAAGAGATTGGCCTCGCCACAGTTTATCGTGTACTAAATCAGTTTGATGATGCAGGCATTGTGACCCGTCATAATTTCGAAGGCGGCAAATCCGTGTTCGAATTGACGCAACAGCATCATCACGACCATTTGATTTGCCTGGATTGTGGCAAAGTCATTGAATTCAGTGATGATTCAATTGAAATCCGTCAGCGTGAAATCGCTTCCCGTCATGGTATTCGTCTGACTAACCACAGCTTGTACCTCTACGGTCATTGTGCTGAAGGTGATTGCCGTACCGACGAGAATGCACACGAAATCAGCGAAAAGTAATCCGCATATCCTGACACCCCTAACCCAGATGTCAGATGTAAAAAAACCGGTGAGGAAACTCACCGGTTTTTTTATTACCAGAATACGGCGACTACTGATTGTTAGCGCGAATCTCTTGCCAGATTTTATCGCATTTAGCTTTAACCGCCTGGTCGTTACCGGTGCGAGTTGCCTGAATGCAGTTCTGATAATCAAGTGTGCGAACAGTTTCTTTCTTCGCAAATTCTTGATGCTCTTTTTCCTGACCCAGTATATTTAACACGCTTTGGCAAGCCTGAATTTTATCCGGATTCCCTTCAGCTGTATTAATACAGGCACTATATGCAGCTTTCAGCTTTGTATCTTCCGGAGCCGTTTTAGGTTGTGCACATGCGCTCAGACCTAACGCCATCACCGTAACCATAATGATTTTTTTCATGTTTGATATCCTTAAGAAAACCGGGCGTTATTAGCACCCGGAATCAAATCAAAAGATGGTGAACGGTGCGATAACGATGAATTTCACGTCGCGCTCATCCTGGAAGATGTTGCCGTAACCACCGCCCCAGCTTGGAATGTCGGAGTGGTTGTCGTACTGAGTGAAGTGCAGTTTGAACAGAGTTCCTTTCGCACGGCCATCCTGAATGGTGTACAAGGCATCAAGGCTATACGCAGATTCTTTCAAACGACGGTCAGCTTCATAGAAGCCGTCAGTAGTTGGTTTAGAGCTTGGTTTAGCATCCCATGCATACACATAAGAAGCACCCACAGCCCAACCCGCCAGGTTCCAGTTGCTCAGGTCATACATTGCGCCTGCGAATAAAGCTTTTTCACCGTTGGCGTTGAAGTCAGAGCGGTTATCCCACCACACATCAAGACGGCCGTTTGAAGAAGCGTAAGTTGGGGTCATACGTTGTAGGAAGTAGCCCTGCTGGCCGTCTGCCTTAACCATGGTTCCTTCAAGACGCATGTCAACCTGGCCGACTCTGTAGCCCAGGGTTAATGCCTGCAACCATGCGGTGCCGTCATAGAGATCGTTGACGCTGCCGTCGGATACTTTGTCACGCGTACCGTAGAATTGATAGCTGGTAGTCAACGGGCTTCCAGCGATATCAAATTTGTAACTTGCTTTGGTGAAGTACTGGTCAACATAGCCTTCAGCCTGACCAAATGCCGCTTCAAGGATCAGGTCATTTTTGAAGTCGTACTTCGCGCCCACAGAGTGTAAGTAATCAACTTTGGTGTTCTTATCATTTTGATAGAACTTGTCCATTTCCAGGTGCCATGGAGCTTTGTACTCGTTGGTCCACATGTAGGAGAAGCTCAGAGCACCGGAATCACCATAGTCAAAGTTCGCCCCCGCTTCTGCACCCTGGTATGTACCAGGCATGAAGCTCCAGTGTGGCGCTAACAGTGTTTGACCCGTTGGCTGGATGTAACCTGCACGAGCCCAGACTGGACCATATTTGAATTTAGCTGCTGCTTTATAAAGACTGATACCGCTCTTATCGCCGGAATAATCTTCATCATAAGCTTTGTTTATTGAAGAGAATGCGATTTCGTTCGGGTGGCCGCTGTCGCCATTTTCAGCCATTTCGATCGCTGTAAATGCGGCAATATCCAGGCCGAACATATCAGCAGCAAAACCAGACTGGAAGTCCAGGTTGGCGTTCCAGGTGGCGTGAGCCAGGTTTGTTTCGTATTTATCCGTCGTAACGTCTTTACGGTCACGTTCACGCTGCCAGTAATAAACACCACCGGTCAGTGTTGAATCATCAACAAAACCTGCTGCACTTGCCTGAGGGATAACAACCAGTCCTGAAAGAGCCGTGACACCTGCGATTGCAAGCGCCAGCGCACTACGTTTGCCACTAAACGTACGCATATAAAATTCCTCTTTGACGTATAAATAATCGCTGGACGTTTAAAGACGTCGTGTAGCGAAAAAAAGTAAAAATGCCTAACGGCTAAAGCGGTTATGAATATTTTCCCGCATTACTGCTGTCCATAAGACTATTTTTCGCGACGCGAATTATCAATGACTTTGTAAGAGTTCATTCCGATATTATGACAGAGAGCACATAATTTATGAGTATTTGTAACAAATAGCGACACAAGCATTTTATATGGGTAATTACGTTTATTTACATGCAAAACTCTACATGAGAGCGCTCACACACTTAAACTAAGAATTTATTATGTTCTTAAATTGACCAGACAAGGGATACAGAAAGGGCGGCAGAAAAGACTCTAAATAACATTAATTCGCAACGCGAATGTTAATGAGTGTTTAAATGAATGATTACAAAGCTAAAAAAAACGCCGCTGTTAGCGGCGTTTTTGTGAAGATTTAACGCATATATCCTGGAGACTACTCGCCCATTTTGGCCCAGGTATCACGCAAACCAACGGTGCGGTTAAACACCAATTTTTCAGCGGTCGTATAACGGCTATCGAGGCAGAAATAACCTTCGCGCTCGAACTGATACGCTTTACCTTTCTCGGCATTTTGCAGACTTGGCTCAACGAAACCTTGCTTGATAACCAAAGAATCTGGGTTAATTGTCGCAAGGAAATCTTCCGCCGCACCTGGGTTCGCAACACTGAACAGACGATCGTAAAGGCGAATTTCAACCGGCAGCGCATGTTCAGCACTTACCCAATGAATAACACCTTTTACTTTACGACCATCAGCCGGGTCTTTGCTTAATGTATCCGGATCGTAAGAGCAATGCAGTGTGGTGATATTCCCTGCGTCATCTTTCTCAACACGATCGGCTTTAATCACATAAGCATTGCGCAGGCGAACTTCTTTGCCCAGTACCAGACGTTTGTACTGTTTATTGGCTTCTTCACGGAAGTCAGCACGATCGATGTAGATCTCACGGCTAAACGGGACCTGCCGGCTACCCATTTCTGGCTTGTTTGGATGATTAGGCATTGTCACCATTTCAACTTCGCCCTGAGGGAAGTTTTCAATGATAACTTTCACCGGATCGAGTACTGCCATCGCACGCGGTGCATTCTCGTTCAGGTCATCACGAATACAAGACTCCAGTGAAGCCATTTCAACGGTATTGTCTTGCTTAGTCACACCAATGCGCTTACAGAATTCACGAATAGACGCAGCGGTATAACCACGACGGCGCAGACCAGAAATAGTCGGCATACGTGGGTCATCCCAACCCTCTACAACCTTCTCAGTCACCAACAGGTTCAGCTTACGCTTAGACATGATGGAGTATTCGAGATTCAGGCGTGAGAACTCGTACTGACGTGGATGTGCAGGAATGGTGATGTTATCCAACACCCAATCGTATAGACGACGGTTGTCCTGGAATTCCAGAGTACAAAGTGAGTGCGTAATACCTTCCAACGCATCGGAAATGCAGTGCGTGAAGTCATACATCGGGTAGATGCACCACTTGTTGCCAGTCTGGTGATGTTCAGCAAATTTAATGCGATACAGCACTGGGTCGCGCATGACGATAAATGGCGATGCCATATCGATTTTCGCACGCAAACACGCAGTCCCTTCGGCAAATTCACCGTTACGCATTCTCTCGAACAGCGCGAGGTTTTCTTCAACGCTGCGATCGCGGAATGGGCTGTTTTTCCCAGGGGATGTCAATGAGCCGCGATATTCACGGATCTGCTCAGGAGTCAGCTCATCAACGTACGCCAGACCTTTATTGATCAGCTCAACGGCATAGTTGAACAACTGATCGAAATAATTGGAGGAATAACGCACGTCGCCAGACCAATGAAAACCTAGCCACTCGACATCTTGCTTAATGGATTCTACGTATTCGATGTCTTCTTTTACCGGGTTTGTATCATCGAAACGCAGGTTGCACTGACCTTGATAATCTTGCGCGATACCAAAGTTCAGGCAGATGGATTTTGCATGACCGATATGCAGATAGCCGTTTGGCTCTGGCGGGAAACGGGTGCAAATGCTGTTGTGCTTACCATTGGCCAAATCTTCATCAATAATCTGGCGAATAAAGTTTGTTGGGCGGGCTTCAGCCTCACTCATCGCGGGTTCCTCAGTGCAAAAACTTTCGTTAACGGCACATGATCTAATAAGCAGGCGTTGGAAACAACCTTTAGTTGCATAAATAAGGGGGTTACCGCCGAGCGGTTAAAATACGAGGTGATTTGAATCGCAATAAAAAAGCGGCTGGAGAAAAACTCTCCAGCCGCTAAAGGCACAATCTATGACTCAGGAGCGATTATTTGCCTTTAATTTCGTACAGAGGCGTTTGTCCTGCAACAACTGAACCTTGCGCCTGGATAACCAGACCGCTGTAGTCGTCGATGTTGCTGCAAACTACTGGGCTAATCATGGAGCGAGCATTCGCGTTCAGGAAATCAAGATCCATTTCCAGAATAGGCTGGCCTGCAACCACAACAGCCCCCTCTTCTACCAGCCGAGTAAAGCCCTGGCCGTTCAGTGCGACGGTATCAATGCCCATATGGACAACGATCTCAGCACCTTTTTCGGTTTCAAGACAGAACGCATGGTTGGTATTAAAGATTTTTACGATAGTACCAGCTGCTGGTGCGACAACAGTTTTGCCTGTTGGCTTAACAGCAACACCATCACCAACCGCTTTGCTCGCAAAGGCTTCATCAGGAACCTGCTCCAGTGCGACCACATCACCCGTTACTGGTGAAACCAATGCAGCGATAGTAACTGCATTTGGTACAGCCTGTGGTTTTGTAGCAGCGGCAGCTGGTGTGGCTGCAACGCTTACAGGTGCTGCGGCAACATCACCTACTGTTTTCATTGCGTTAGCAATTTTCTCAGCGACAAAGCCGACGATGATTTGCACACTCGTTTTGTTCAGACGGATAACACCGGTAGCACCCAGGCGTTTAGCCAGAGATTCGTTAACCAGTGAAGAATCCTTCACGTTCAAACGCAGACGAGTGATACAAGCATCAATCCCCGTCAGGTTAGCTGAACCACCCACCGCTGCGATGTACTGACGAGCCAGCTCAGAAACATCTTGCTTAGTATTGGCGCTAACATTCACGTCCTGGCCATCAGCCTCATCACCTGCAACCGCCAGTTCACGACCCGGAGTCAACAGATTGAATTTGGTGATAGTGAAACGGAACACTACGTAGTAAATCACGAAGAACACGAGGCCTTGCGGGATCAGCATCCACCAGTGAGTTGCCAGTGGGTTACGGGAAGAAAGCACCATATCCACCAGACCTGCGCTGAAGCCGAAACCTGCAATCCAATGCATACTTGCCGCGATGAAGACAGAGACACCGGTCAGCACTGCGTGGATCAAATACAGTACTGGAGCAACGAACATGAAGGAGAATTCCAACGGCTCGGTGATACCAGTAAAGAAGGCAGCAAACGCACCCGCCATCATAATACCCAATACTTTGGCTTTATTTTCAGGACGCGCGCAATGGTAGATTGCAAGCGCAGCACCTGGCAGGCCGAACATCATGATTGGGAAGAAGCCAGCCTGATAACGACCAGTAATACCAACGATACCAGTACCTTCAGCGATAGATTTAGCACCGCCGAGGAACTTAGGAATGTCGTTGATGCCAGCAACATCAAACCAGAACACAGAGTTCAAAGCATGATGCAGACCGACTGGAATCAGCAAACGGTTGAAGAACGCATAAACACCTGCGCCAACAGAACCCAATTTCTGAATGTGTTCACCGAAGTTCACCAGGCCACTAAATACGATTGGCCAGATAAACATCATGATGAATGCCACAGCGATCATCACAAAGGATGTGATGATCGGCACCAGTCGGCGCCCGCTAAAGAAGGACAACGCTTTCGGCAACTCGACGCTGCTGAAACGGTTGTACAGCTCTGCGGAAATAATCCCGACCAGAATGCCCACAAATTGGTTTTGAATTTTAGAAAACGCGAATGGAACCTGATCCAGCGGAATATGCTTGATCATAGAAACAGCCGCTGGCGAGCAAAGCGTTGTTAATACCAGAAAACCGACAAAACCGGTTAGTGCAGCAGCACCATCTTTATCTTTGGACATACCATAAGCCACACCAATGGCAAACAGCACTCCCATATTATCAATAATTGCAGCACCAGATTTGATGAACAACGCAGCTAATGCGCTATCACCACCCCAGCTAACCGGGTCAATCCAGTAACCAACACCCATTAATATGGCTGCGGCTGGTAGCGTGGCTACCGGCACCATCAGCGCGCGGCCAACCTTTTGCATATAACCTAGAATACTCACGTTAATTCCCCCTATGAGACCCCGTTAAGGCTCGTTTAAAGCAGTTTTATTATTGTTTAACAAACCTTGAAATCATGGCGATGACTCACCAACTTTATGAGTGTGTGAAAAATTAATTCGTATCGCAAATTAAACACCCTTTTTTTGTGATTAAAATCACCAAATATTGTTATTCACCTCCCCTTAGACTGGCTATCGACTAAAACTTATTTTATCATCCAAAAAATCAAGGCGGATTGATCCTGTAATGACTAGCTTAAAACTGGTTTACCCTTAGAGGGTTTGGACAATCAATCTGGCTATATCTGTTTTCTATTAACTTATGAGGTGAATGATGAGACTGATTCCCCTGGCTACCCCAGCGCAAGTTGGCAAATGGGCAGCACGCCATATCGTTAAGCGTATCAATGCGTTTAACCCGACAGCAGATCGTCCTTTCGTGCTGGGCCTGCCAACTGGCGGTACTCCTCTCGAAGCGTATAAAGCGCTGGTAGAGATGCACAAAGCGGGCCAGGTTAGCTTTAAAAACGTCGTCACCTTTAATATGGATGAATACGTTGGTCTGCCAAAAGAGCACCCAGAAAGCTATCATACGTTCATGCACCGTAACTTCTTTGATCACGTTGATATCCCAGCAGAAAACATCAACCTGCTGAATGGCAATGCCGAAGATGTTGATGCAGAGTGCCGCCGTTATGAAGAGAAAATTCGTTCATACGGCAAAATTCACCTGTTTATGGGTGGTGTGGGTAACGATGGTCACATCGCGTTCAACGAACCAGCATCTTCCCTGGCATCTCGTACCCGTATCAAAACACTGACTCATGACACTCGTGTAGCAAACTCCCGCTTCTTCGATGGTGATGTTTCTCAAGTCCCTAAATTCGCGCTGACTGTTGGCGTGGGTACCCTGCTTGATGCAGAAGAAGTGATGATTCTGGTTATTGGTCATTTGAAAGCGCAAGCTCTGCAAGCGGCGGTTGAAGGTAATGTGAACCACATGTGGACCATTAGCTGTCTGCAACTGCATCCAAAAGCAGTAGTTGTGTGTGATGAACCGTCCACCATGGAACTCAAAGTGAAGACGCTGAAGTACTTCAATGAGCTCGAAGCTGAAAACATCAAAGGTCTTTAAGCATTAATTTTCACCGGGGGTAACTATGTTTGCACTAACTCACGGTCGGATTTATACCGGCCATGAAATTCTTGATGATCACGCGGTTATTATCGCGAACGGCCTGATTGAACGCGTTTGCCCGCGCTCAGATCTCCCTGCGGGTATTGAGACTCGTGATGTGGGTGGTGCAATCATCGCCCCCGGTTTTATTGATGTGCAGCTTAACGGTTGTGGTGGCGTGCAGTTCAACGATTCCGCCGACGCGGTGACTGTTGAAACTCTGGAAATCATGCAGAAAGCCAATGAGCGTTCTGGCTGCACCAGCTACTTACCGACGCTTATCACCAGCAGCGATGAGCTGATGAAGCAAGGTGTGAAAGTGATGCGTGAGTACCTGGCGAAGTATCAGCACCAGGCGCTCGGTCTGCATCTTGAAGGCCCATGGCTGAACATGGTGAAAAAAGGAACTCACAACCCGAGTTTCGTGCGTAAACCTGATGCAGAACTGGTCGATTTCCTGTGCCAAAACGCAGATGTGATCACCAAAGTGACTCTGGCACCAGAAATGGTTGAGCCTGAAGTGATTAGCAAACTGGTTGCTTCCGGCATTATCGTTTCTGCCGGGCACTCTAACGCCACAGCAAAAGAAGCTAAAATTGGCTTCCGAGCAGGTATTACCTTCGCAACACACCTTTTCAACGCGATGCCATACATTACTGGCCGTGAACCGGGTCTTGCGGGTGCAATTTTTGATGAGCCAGATGTTTACTGCGGTATCATTGCCGATGGTTTACATGTGGACTATGCCAATATTCGTACTGCGAAGAAGGTCAAGGGCGATAAACTCTGCCTGGTCACCGATGCAACCGCTCCTGCGGGCGCAAATATCGATGAGTTCATTTTCGCAGGAAAAACAATATACTACCGTGATGGTTTATGTGTAGATGAGAACGGCACTCTGAGCGGTTCCGCCCTGACAATGATTGAAGGGGTACGCAATCTGGTCGAACATGCTGGCATCGCATTAGACGAAGTCTTACGTATGGCTGCACTCTACCCTGCCCGTGCAATGGGTGTAGAGCAGCATTTAGGTACAATTGAAGCAGGGAAAGTCGCCAACCTGACGACCTTTACCCGCGATTTTAAAATCACCAAGACCTTTGTTAATGGTAACGAGGTCGTAACTGAGTAATTAAGGCATGACGACTGGCGGACAAGCTCAAATTGGTAATGTCGACCTGGTAAAGCAGCTGAATAGCGCGGCGGTGTATCGCCTGATTGACCAACATGGTCCAATCTCTCGTATTCAGATTGCCGAACAGAGCCAGCTAGCACCTGCCAGCGTCACGAAAATTACTCGTCAGCTAATTGAGCGCGGACTGATCAAAGAAGTCGATCAGCAGGCTTCCACCGGGGGCCGCCGCGCTATCTCAATTATCACTGAAACCCGCAATTTCCATGCAATTGGTGTGCGTCTTGGCCGCCATGACGCAACTATCACCTTGTTTGATCTGAGCGCTAAACCTCTTGCCGAAGAACATTACGCCCTTCCTGAACGAACTCAGGAAACCCTTGAGCACGCTCTGCTCAACGCTATCGAACAGTTTCTCGAACAAAATCTGCGCAAAATACGTGAGCTAATTGCTATCTCCGTGATCCTACCAGGTCTTGTGGATCCAGAAAGTGGCGTTATTCGTTACATGCCGCATATCCAGGTCAATAACTGGTCACTGGTCGACAGTCTTGAAAAAAGATTCAAAGTGACCTGTTATGTCGGTCACGATATCCGTAGCCTGGCGCTAGCCGAGCACTACTTTGGTGCAACACACGATTGCGATGACTCCATTTTGGTGCGTGTGCACCGCGGTACTGGCGCGGGGATTCTGTCTAATGGACGCATTTTTATCGGACGCAACGGCAACGTAGGCGAAATTGGACATATTCAGGTCGACCCGTTAGGCGAACGTTGCCATTGCGGAAACTTTGGCTGCCTGGAAACGATTGCCGCCAACGCTGCAATCGAACACCGCGTTCGCCATTTGCTTGAACAGGGTTATAACAGCCGCCTGACACTTGAAGACTGTGGCATTACCGCTATCTGCAAAGCAGCAAATAAAGGTGATGCGCTGGCTTGCGAAGTGATTGAGCACGTTGGTCGCCATTTGGGTAAAGCAATTGCCATTGCGATTAACCTGTTTAATCCGCAAAAAGTAGTGATTGCCGGGGAAATCATTGAAGCTGAGAAAGTTCTTCTTCCCGCCATTGAAGGCTGCATCAATACTCAAGTTCTGAAAGCATTCCGCAAAAATCTGCCTGTGGTGCGCTCAAAATTGGATGACCGTTCCGCAATTGGTGCGTTTGCTCTGGTAAAGCGATCAATGCTAAATGGCGTGCTGCTTCAGCGCTTGCTGGAAAGTTAACCCAGTCATTCTCCTTTTTACGCTATAGTTACGCCTTCCTTTCAGGTGAGCCCGAGTAGTCGATGACCATTCAGAATGTAATTTGTGATATTGACGGCGTGCTGATGCACGACAACGTCGCCGTACCAGGCGCTAATGAATTCCTGGCCCGCATCATGGAAAAGGGTATGCCACTGGTCTTGCTGACCAACTATCCGTCGCAAACCGGCCAGGATCTGGCAAACCGCTTTGCTTCCGCAGGTATTGATGTTCCTGATAGTGTCTTTTATACCTCAGCGATGGCAACCGCCGATTTCCTGCGTCGCCAGGAAGGGAAAAAAGCCTACGTTGTGGGCGAAGGTGCATTAATTCACGAACTGTATAAAGCAGGCTTCACGATAACCGATATCAACCCTGACTTTGTTATCGTCGGGGAAACACGCTCCTATAACTGGGAAATGATGCATAAAGCCGCCTATTTCGTAGCAAACGGTGCCCGCTTTATTGCCACCAACCCAGACACTCACGGCCACGGTTACTATCCTGCCTGTGGTGCGCTGTGCGCGGGGATCGAAAAAATTTCAGGTCGCAAACCTTTCTGCGTTGGCAAACCAAGCCCGTGGATTATCCGCGCTGCGCTTAACAAGATGCAGGCCCATTCCGAGCACACGGTGATTGTTGGCGATAACCTGCGCACCGATATTCTCGCCGGATTCCAGGCCGGCTTAGAAACGATTCTGGTACTGTCAGGTGTTTCGACCTTAAACGACATCGATGCCATGCCGTTCCGCCCTTCGTGGATATATCCGTCGGTAGCTGAAGTCGATATCATTTAAATAGTCATTCGCCTGGTTTTCTCCGGGCGTTTTACTGATTCAACAATCTTTTCCCCTCTCACTGAATGCCAACCTGGCGATTTTGATAAAAATTGCCGATCCGCTAATAATTCCGCTTATTTCTTTATCATTTTTCAGTAATCAACAATCGCCATTGAACTATTTACCCCTTAAAGACTAAAGGGCTTGCATTCCCGTCAATGATTGCGCATTTTCATAATCATGCAACGCAACATAACAATTTAATGGCTCAAAGAAGCATTACGGAGAGAGTTCTATGTGTTCAATTTTTGGTGTTCTGGATATCAAGACCGATGCGGTCGAATTGCGTAAGAAAGCGCTCGAGTTATCTCGCCTGATGCGCCACCGTGGCCCTGACTGGTCTGGTGTTTATGCTAACGATAAAGCCATTCTTTCTCACGAACGTCTCTCAATTGTTGACGTTAATGCTGGTGCTCAGCCGCTGTACAACAAAGCAAAAACTCACGCACTGGCTGTGAACGGTGAAATCTACAACCACCAGGCTCTACGTGCAGAATACGGTGATCGCTACGAATTCCAGACAGGTTCAGACTGCGAAGTCATCCTCGCGCTTTACCAGGAAAAAGGCCCAGAGTTCCTCGACGATCTGCAAGGCATGTTTGCGTTCATTCTGTATGACGAAACACAAGATGCATACCTGATTGGCCGCGACCATATCGGCATCATCCCTTTGTATATGGGTTATGACGAGCACGGTAATATGTACGTTGCTTCAGAAATGAAAGCGCTGGTACCTGTTTGCCGCACCATTAAAGAATTCCCGGCAGGCAGCTACCTGTGGAGCAAAGACGGTGAAATCCGCAGTTACTATCAACGTGACTGGTTCGAATACGATGCGGTAAAAGATAACGTTACAGATAAAAACGAATTACGTCAGGCACTGGAAGATGCCGTGAAAAGCCACTTGATGTCTGATGTGCCATACGGTGTGCTGCTGTCTGGTGGTCTGGATTCATCTGTTATATCTGCTATCACTAAGAAATTTGCTGCTCGTCGTGTAGAAGATGAAGAGCGTTCTGAAGCCTGGTGGCCGCAGTTGCACTCTTTCGCTGTCGGTTTAGTTGGCTCTCCTGATCTGAAAGCTGCACAAGAAGTAGCAAATCACTTAGGTACCGTTCACCACGAAATCCATTTCACGGTGCAAGAAGGCCTGGATGCAATTCGTGATGTCATCTATCACATTGAAACTTATGATGTAACAACGATTCGCGCATCAACCCCAATGTATTTGATGTCGCGTAAAATCAAGGCCATGGGCATCAAAATGGTGCTGTCTGGTGAAGGTTCTGACGAAGTGTTTGGTGGTTATCTGTACTTCCATAAAGCGCCAAATGATAAAGAACTGCACGAAGAGACTGTTCGTAAGTTACAAGCGCTGCACATGTTTGACTGTGCTCGTGCGAACAAAGCCATGTCAGCCTGGGGTGTGGAAGCGCGTGTTCCGTTCCTGGACAAAAAATTCCTTGATGTCGCCATGCGTATCAATCCAAAAGATAAAATGTGCGGCAACGGCAAAATGGAAAAACATGTCCTGCGTGAATGTTTTGAATCCTATCTGCCAGCAAGCGTTGCATGGCGCCAGAAAGAGCAATTCTCCGATGGTGTAGGTTATAGCTGGATTGACACCTTAAAAGAAGTTGCTGCCGGCCAAGTGACCGATCAACAACTAGAAACTGCGAGCTATCGTTTCCCGTACAACACACCTGGTTCTAAAGAAGCGTATTTGTATCGTGAAATCTTTGAAGAATTATTCCCACTGCCAAGCGCTGCACAATGTGTTCCAGGCGGCCCATCTGTTGCCTGTTCTTCGGCTAAGGCCATTGAATGGGATGAAGCGTTCAAAACAATGAATGATCCATCAGGCCGTGCAGTAGGCGTTCACCAGTCTGCTTACAAATAAGCGAACAAAATTAAACACACGGGCCTGCGGGCCCGTTTTTGTTTCTACAATATTCCCCACTCTCTATTAGGGGTTTTGCTTCAGTTAAAACGACGAAATAACCGATAATTGACGAATATTGCAGCAAGCTGTTCGTAAGCTGGTCAAACAGACAATTTACGCCACTTTTCGGGAAAAAATTTGTTGACGCCCAAAGGCCAACTACGCATAATGCGCCCCGCAACGCCGATAAGGTTACGCAGAAAAAAGAAGGCTACTTAGCTCAGCTGGTTAGAGCACATCACTCATAATGATGGGGTCACAGGTTCGATTCCCGTAGTAGCCACCAT
>NZ_VEXQ01000029.1 GCF_006376615.1 Buttiauxella sp. B2 | reverse complement strand
GTCAGTGACGCGTACGAGGTGCCGATCCCCTTGACCTGCTCGACAGACCGTTCCAGCAGGTTCAGCCGGCCAATGGCTGAGCGTAGTTCGGCCACAAGCTTGGCTTTCTGGTCACGCAAGGAGTTGAGGGTTTTCTCGTAGTCGTCGGCTAGACCATCCACGTAAACTGGGGTCGCGAGCATGAGCCTGAGTGCTTCCTTGGGCTTGAGGAAAATTTCATCTGCCGTCATGTCGAAGATGGGCTTTCCTGCAAGAGCTTGGTACTGATCCAGCAGTCTGTTGAATTTCGCGATGGTCACCTCTCGCGCTTTGTCGTCTTTCGGTATTTTCAGCTCAACACGCCGAAGCTCATAGGACGCCTCGGTCAGATCTTTATACACATCAAAGTAATCTTCCTTCACGATCCCCATGAGAATCTTGAAGTGGTCGATCGCCTGGTCTCGTTTAACCTTCTCGTCGAAACGGTAGAAAATCGCATGCTTATTCGCGACCAGATTCTGGTGCTGCAGCATAAATGACGGGAAGCTGCGCACGGACGGCGTCGCACCTTTGGCCCCTGTGACCTGCTTATACATTGGGTCTGTATCAATGTTCTCCATCGTGATACCGAAGAACTTGCCTAGGCTCTTTAAGAACTGATCTTTGTGAATATAGTGTCGTTCATCGAAGAAATATTCGACGTGCCCCATGAGCTCAAGAATGTTGTCCGCCTCTGTCCCAGTGACTTCGCGCAAGAAGCAGCGTTTGGAAGCTGCTGTACGCCCTGTTACCAAGGTCAGCGTGGGGAATTGCAGGACGGTGAAAAATGTCTTGCCGCGCTCGGTCAGCTTGCCATCAGGAATAGTGTCTTCGCTGCTGCCCAGGCAATAGTCGAAGATTTCCAGGATAGCACTCTTACCTGTCGAAGACTTCCCGGTAATGATGTTCAGACCCCGAGTAAACTCCACAGCATGAATCCGGTCGTCTTTGTCAACGACGCCGATATACCTTACATAGCAGTTCATAGCGATTTCAACCCCAACGACCTGTAAACAGAAACAACATTTTCACCGTTAAACACAATAGCGAGCTTTCGTGCGTACTTGATGAGCTGGGCATTAGCATTTTCTTCCCTGATCTTGCCTTGGGGTTCCACCGACATGTCGTCATTGACCTTGACGCTTTTCTCGGAGGTAAGGATGAGCAGGGAAGCATTGGTGATTGGCCTGTATTCCTCGATCCTAGCCTCCAAGCCAAGAACACGGCTTGGCTCCTGCATCAGCGTGCGCAATGAGCTGTTTTTCCCGGCATAGTGCAAGAACTTATGCATGGGCTTGTATGTCACTAGCGGTAGCACTAGGTAGCTAAGAAGGATGTCCTTCTCTGTCGGATTCCAGTGGTCATAGAACGAGTGGATGATGGGCGCGAGAGCAAATGGCGTCCGGCGCAGGGTATAGATGTAGTCGGCAGCAGTCAGGTTCACGACCATAGTCTCCAGTAAAACGCCTTATCTTCGTCATCGATTTTCACATCAGCCAGCATGTGATAGATGCCGTTTCGAAAGTCCACCGTCGTATCCTCGAAGGTGTTTAACTGCACCACAGTTTCGGCGTGCTGCTTGTGGAAGAACTTCAGCGATTGGCGCTGCAACTGGATGGGAGAGGTCTCATCCATACAGTCAATCATCGAGCTCTGACGCCCGTTCTGATGACGAACGAGGTGGTTTTCTTGGTAGCGTTTGACGTCGAATTCAGAGGCCAGATTGTCACTGTACAGTTGATCAATGGCCTCACCTGCAATCAGCAATTGCAGCGCAGCACTCTTGATTAGTGTATCACCACCGATCTCTCGAATTTTCTTGACGAAATGCCGGTCAGCAATCTCATCTAGGTCAATATTCTGCTTCAGAGATTCGGTATCGACATCCGGGAAGATGCTTGAATGCTTCATGTAGCGCTTGGTCAGCTCAACAAACTTGGCGGTGAAGTCCTCACAAGTGATTTCCCAGCCAGTGCTGATGTACCGTGTGCTGCCGATGAAACTCAGGATCTCATCAATGAAGGTTTGACGTTTCGACTCCCTTATGACCCTGAGCTTATCCACCTCATAGACGTGTAGACGCTCGTTGAGCGATGGTGAGCCTGTGATGAATAATGCCCGCTCCAGCACCTCCAACAGTTCGTTCCTTACTGCCATACCCATGACAGAACGCTGCAACTTCAGGGTCTCGGATGGTTCCGTCACCTTGGAGGCGGCAAAGCGCTGCTCGGCAGCGTCGTAGATCGCACTCAGTAAAACGAGCTTTTCGGCAGCGGTGACGCTGTTCCAGTCGGTCAGAGTGGACTTGGGTGAGTACTCTTGATTCGTCAAGAGTATCAGGCTTTCGTAGGCCTGATGGTCAAACGCGTTATTCAACCAGTTATTCAAGGTGTTCCAGATGTTCTGGTGGCCATCTCTCAAGGTATCGGCATACAGCTTGACCTCCACCTGAGCCACATCCTCCAAGGTTACATCGCCGTACACCTCGACCCAGAGACGCTTCCCCTTCTCCAGCTTATGGCAGTACTCAAGCGCAACAACTAACTGATACGTGAGGGCTTCGAAAAGCTTCGAAGCATCAAACGGCAATTTCTCTGACAATTTATCCATAAACATTCCATGACCGACTTCAGAGGCAAGAGCGACCATTACACTGAATGCACTCTAGCGTGATGATCCATATTCCTGGAAACGCCGACTGAGACTTTGCCACCAACTTGACCAGTCTCAAATACTATATAAAAAGACAGTAACTGCGACGGTTTTACACCCCAATATAACTGATAAATAACCAGTTAACTCAATTGACGCCACCAAATAGTAGCACTGCAAACCAAGTGTTCGCAAAGGGCTTTCATTTATTAGGGGATAACTCCTAAGAACTATCAAAGGGACACCCAACGGGGATCAGATGGATGTCCCATGAATACCGAAGAGGTGTAGTAATCCGGCAATTACCCGAAATAGAAAAACTATGCAGACGTTGCTTCCCCTTGCGGCGAAAATTCAGTTTCAGCAGGCAGTAAATACGGTGAACGCGTTTATGGTTCCAGGCATGCCCGTGCCTACGCAGCAACTGGAACAGTTTCTTAAATCCGTACCGCGGGTGGCGCTCTGCCAGCCCACCAAAATCTTCAATCGATGATTACCAGAGTCATCCGATAAAGTCTAAAGAGCCCGCACGGCGTAAGCCCTGCGGGCTTTTTTGTGCCCTCGATTTGTCCCGCGAAGTCCGAAGCCAACTAATTAAATCCGAACCTTTTAGGCACCTTGTTAGGTACATCAGAAAGCATTTATATACAGCTGATCGTAGACGCCGACTATTTTACCTACAGACAGAGTTATACCCTGATGAGTTCCGAAGCGTCACAAACCTGAGTGCTATCCCCCTGGAATGAATAAACCGGAGTACTGGCGACCAGTGTTTGGATACTACACTCTTGCCATAACATACCCTGAAGCGCAAACCAGGGCATGTCATCAAGCCATCGGCGGTGCTCCTGGCTCTCGACACCCTCAACGATCACCAAATAATGATTCACGCTAAAATAGCTAAGCAAGGATGACATCAACTCCTGGCCATTATTCTTCTCAAACAGACTCCATAGCAGACACTTGTCGGTCTTGATATAGCGGAACGACTGAACCGACAAGGCGCTAAATCCAGCATACCCGGAGCCAAAATCATCCAGCCATAGCGAGTATTTCTCGCTCAATGCCAGGGATGTAGGGTTATGGCAGGTCAAGGTCCGGGAGAACTCGTTGATCTCAAAGTGCAGGCAACCCGTAGCATTGACAAATTCTGAAATATTCTCGTTATCAAGCGCCATCAGCGTCTGTTCGTCGATGTTTAATGTCACCATCACGTTATTGTCGCGAAACCAGGACTGGTAGTGCGCCACCAGCGTTATTTGTTCCAGGAGAATATCAGTGCGTAACGCCAACGATGCATGACTGAAAAACTGCTCCACGTCAGCAAAATGGCCATGCTTCAACGGGTCGAGCCGTGACAAACATTCCACCGCAATCAGTTTCCCTTCACGATTGAACATCGGCTGAAAGACATAGCGCATCCCGGTTGGTTTAGTCGTTATCATTGTCATATTGCGACATTTACCACGCTGGTCTATTTAAAAGTGACATCAATATTGGCAGAGGCGTTAAACATGCCCTCTTTCGGTGTGGTACTCAGCCATTTCAGGCTTGCCAGAAAATTGGTGCTGATAACGCTCCCGTTGATATAGCCCAGAGTCTGCGGAGTATTCATCGGAATCCACGTAAGAGGGGTATCCGCTTTTGAAATCAAAATCCCGAAACCACTGTTGCTGGTCGGTAAAATTGTGGTGGTATCCTGGGTTGGGTAAGTGGTACTAAAACTGGCCATCAACGTTTTCCCCTGGCAATCCTGGCCTGCGCCGGTCAGATTGGCTTCTACGGAGAACGGCATCTGTTTTTCGATTTTGCCAACCACCGCATTTCGCGCCGGGATCTTGCCGAAGTTCACGGTACTCCCGTTGTTAGCAACGACAGTTATCTGAGGGTTACAGGAGATAAAACGGATGTTGCCAAGGCCAGTGATATAAGAACGGAAGTTACTGTCCGGGCGAGAGTTCAGACCACCTACACCATCAACCTGAAACAGCGCATACTGATTATTATCGGTTATCTGGCCACTTTGCGGCGGCGGGTTGCCTGTCGCCTTGATATAAACCGAATATTCTACCTTCACCGTCTGTGATTGTGCCGGGCTACGGCAACCGCCACGTCCGTTAGGGCGGCACACAGTGCCAGGCCCGACCAGCGTGTTTTGTTGTGCTACCGGATTGTAGTCAACGCTTTTAAAGGTGACACCAACTTGCAGCGAATTGTGGATACTCCGCACCAGTTTGGTCGGATCCCACCACAGATAAGCATTTTCCCCTTTTGGGAAACCATCAGTATCTTCGCACTTAAAGGTGGAGGAGAAGGTCTGTGAACGCCAAAGCAGCTGGCCGGGTTGTAGATTAGCCGTTGATACGTTAATAGGCTGATCCAAAGAGATCACCTGTTTTGCACTCCCGGTAAAGGCATCCTTACACGACAGCGCAAAACTGTTTGCTGAAAATAAGGTCGCCAACAGAGAGAGAAAAATCAATCCAGCCCGGGTCAGTTTATTGAAAAAGCACATTATCAGGTTCCTTTATTTTGTGCTGCAGGTCAGAGTCACTTCCTGATAACCACCCGGTTTATCAGTATCAATCGGCGGCAACTGCGGCACTGTCATCATGCAAGCATCGTCTGCGCTGTCGCCCCATTTCATTTTCAGTTTTTCACCACTTTCAACGCCTGAAACGTAAGCTTTACCCTGCGTCCCTACCACGCCAATACTGTTGCCCTGGCCGTTGAATATGGTGGCGCCAATCATCGGTGTATCGCCAGTATCAAGCTTGCTGTGAATCATCAGGCTTTGGCCAAGATGTGTTTCAAACACGACTTTGCCAATCGCACGGTGGGTTGGGACGATATCTTTCGCCGCCAGCGAAATATCCAGACCATTGCCAATGTCGGATGTGCGCAGCGCCACGCGGTTATGGCGATACGGCATGGCGGAGGTTTGCACCGCATAACCGAAGGTGTCGATGGCAGCGCCTGGCTGGTTCTCAAGGCGCACGCCCTGTGCACCTTTGGCTTCAACCAACACAAAGGTATTTTGCAACGGCTGTGACAAAGTGACACCGCCGGAATGCGCTACGATGCCACCGGAAACGTTAAGCGAGGTCTGTTGATAGTTGGTGTTGTAGCTATGACCTACTTCGATGTTGCCGTAACTCCCCTGATAACCAAGGTTCGCAAGGCTGGTATTCCCGCCATTTTGGGTATGACCGGTTTGCAGGTAGTAGTTCATGCGGTTGTCATCCAGCAACGTACCGCTCAAACCAGTGCTATAACCGTCGCCACTCTGCTCGCTGTGGGTCGCGCTAAAGCTTGCGGTCATGTCACGGTTGGCATCAAAGACACTGAACGGAATCGACAGATTGAAGTTGATGCTGTTGTCGCTGTAACCGTAGTTGCTGCGGCTGTTTTGGTAAAACATACCGTAACTGACGCTCTTCCACGTGGTACTCACCCCAGTCTGGACGGTTCTGTCGTAGGCAGAAGTACCCCAGTAATTCTGGCGTGAAAGTATGGCGTAGAGCGATGCGCCAGCAATATGCTGGTTAACCGACAGCTGCACGCGCTGGCGTTTGTTGTTATAGCGCAGCGTGTCGTAGTATTTGCGCTGGTTCGTTGCCCAGTCCGGCACACCGTTCTGGTTATTGCCCGGATCGTAATACTGTGTGTGATAAAAACCGTTTTCCCAACTGGCTCGCTCATTGATAGCGTCGGAGAAGTCATAATAGCCAGAGGTTGAATAACGGTACCCAGCAAGCTGGAATTCGGTTCCCAGGCTATTGAGGGATTTGGAATAGAGGAAACGGAAACTGGCACCGCGTTTATTGTCACCGGAAGCAAGATCAGTATCGGACCAGGCCGCATCGACAGACGCCGCGCCCCATTCACCAAAGTTGGTGCCGACCCCGAGAACCCCAGAGCGATAGTTTTCAGCCAACAAAACGCCGCCGTATGGCGTCAAATCGTAATGTATGCCATGAGAGACGGTCGCTTGTACGAATTTTGGTTGATAACTTGTTGAGCCATCATGATATTTACCGGCAGTTATCTGATATTCCCACATCCCTTCGCGCAGCATGTTCGGTACGGAAGAGTAAGGAATGCTAAAGCTATGGCGCGAGCCGTCGGCTTCGATAACCGTAACATCAAGATCGCCGCTGAGATTACTCGGATAGATATCGTTAAGGGCAAACGGCCCAGGCGACACCATAGTACTGTAGACGGTATAACCGTTCTGGCGAACCTCCACGCGGGCGTTGGTGTTAGCCACTCCGCGCACCACTGGTGCATAACCGCGCAGGCTGTCTGGCAGCATCTCCGGAATACTGGAGAACTGCATCCCACGGAACTGAAAACTGTCGAAAACGTTGTTGTTGGTGTTGCTCTGCCCCACCTGTACCCGGCTGCGCAATGGAATAATATCGGTTTCCACCCAGGAAGAGACGGGAGTCCATTCCTCTTTTTCACCCGCTTGTTTCGAAAGCGTGGAGTTATTACGAAAACGCAGAGGCCCAAGGTTGATGCCGTTGTTCAGCGATAAGAAATAGTAATCGCCCTGATGGGTGTTGTTGTTATCAGTAAAGCGGTTGTGATCACCGCTAAACGAATAGTTAACGTATGCCGCGTTGATTCCATTCTCGTATACACGTGGTGAAATCATGCCCTGTGGGCGCGGTTCCATATATGTCTGCGGCACAGAAATATCCAGTTCTTGCAATGCAGCACTCCAGCTCATCGAACTACCCGGAGTGGCTTTGACGATGTCATAGCAGGTGCTGCTGCCTGCTGTATCTGCAACCAGTATTCCGTATTCACGGTAATCATCCGCAGACAGGCAGAACGTCCCTGGGATATTGGGTTTTAATTTCTTAAATTCAATTTCACGGTGATCGACACGTTTTTTATTTACGTAAATATCGAACGGATAACGTCCCGGTAAAATATCATCACCGTTTGCAAGATCTTTAACCAGCGCGACGTTATCGTCACCATGAATAAACGACGTGTTAAATTGTTCATCAGCATAAGATAACGGCGTGACTAACAATGGCATTGCCGATACACAAAGAGCGCATCGAATGTGATAAGCCAGACGCCGTGGTAACAGGTCCATTTGTTTATTGCGAGCCATGCTATTCATTCCTAAGCTGAATTATTTAATGCGTGCATCTTTTATTTCTGTGTGGCCGCCATAATCATTGATGAAAGTAAATGACAGGCTATTGGCCGCAGACGCAGGTAGCGCAATACGCAGAGAAGCCATCGGCTTCACCATATCGGCTTCGGTTTTCCAGGTTTTACCGCTGCTGCCTTTGAGGGTCAGTACACCAAAAGTGACGTGTAATGGGCCGTTATTAGTGACCACAAGGTCATTATCTTGTTTGCGCCAGGTGAGAGCTTCGGCTTCTTTCAGAAGTGTTGTTTTTACCGCGGTTGGGCGATAAAAGAGTTTCACACGAGTGCGAACCGCTATTTGCATTACGTTTTCTTGTTTGGCTGAAGGTGGTATTTCCTGAACGTTAATCCAGTAAACGGATTCCCTGTCAGTCGGCAGGCCGTTGCCGGAATAAATAAAGCGCAGAATGGCGTCTTTATTTCCTGCCAGTTTCAGAATTGGCGGGATAACCTGCATGGGTAAATTACCTGGCGTTTTGCTGGCATCGCCATTATCAAGCCAGGTCTGCACCATCCAGGTTTCATCGGTGTCATTGTGAATAGACAGGGCGGCAGATTTTTGGTTGCCATTATAAATAACCCGGGTTTCACCAACCTGAATTCCCGCAGAAGCCTGTAGAGATAAAAGAAGTAATAATGATGCCAGTCGCTTTTTCATTTACTCAATCCGATTATTCACGCGGACCATCCATGGTCCAGATTCAATATTCCGTGGCTTATTTGTATTCGATGGTAAAATTGGCATTCGCGTTTGCAGTACCAGCCTGTACGGTATCGAAAGATTTGTAGCGCGCTTTCAGATTGAATGTGGCAGTACCATCGCTTCCTGCAGAAGGCGTGATATTGACCCACGGGGATCCCGCATCAGCAGACTGGTTGATCGGGATGACTTTTTCATTGTTATCAAGAATTTCGATACCTACACCCTGAGCAACATCAACGGACAGCAGGTTAGAGTGACCGGCAACAGTCGGGCCATCGAAACGCATGGAATAATCGCCAGCTTCACATTTTTCAAGCCCAATGGTGAATGCTTTAGAAGCTGTTACGTCACCGACGTTGGCAAATGCAGTTGTTGGATACTTACCGATGAAAACTTGTTTATCTTGATCGCCAGAAACTACGTTACAGGTGGATTTTACGATCTCACCCGTGAATTCGACCCTGCCATTTACTGCATAGGCATTCAACGCTGTTGCTGACAGGAGCAGTGCAGCGGCAGGCAGTAAAATCTTCTTCATTGTGACTCCATGTACTGATTAGATAATAACGATTAGTAGGCAAATAGATGCCTGGGGTTATTAATGGAAATGCTCAATCAACTACATCCTGCTGGACTGATTGGGCGAGGGAAATTTACACTAAGAGTTTTACTGGATTGATTGTTTTCACGACTTAATTAACAGGAATTAATAGATCGTTACATTTACTTTAGGGATAAATTTGTGTTCAGCTAATGGCTATATTTCAGTGCGAAATGAGAGATAAAATCGTTAACTATTGTTTTACTTAAGTAATCCACCATCAAAGTAGCCTTACATTCTGTGTTTTTTACCATTAACAAAACCAATCATTAGCAAACCTAACCAAACAAGGTTCTTATTCTTAATATTTGTTTTATTTTGGAATTTTATGCTACATTCATAACCGGAAAACCAATAAGCCATTCATGATGTTATTAACGCAAGGGCATTATTACACCAGGTTAATATCTGATGATATATCCAGTAAAAATCAATTATTTTTCAGATACTCCTGTCGTTATTATTAAACGCTGAGATTAGTATCAAAAGGACAATTACAAAATGGATGAGGCCTACGTCAAACATGACTTGTTTGAAATCATTGCGATTGTACGAGAGGCAGTAAAAAAGAAAAGCCGGGTCGACATCCAGGTCAGAAATAGAGTATTTGCCAGCCGTATTCAGAAAATAGATTCGGCAGGATTCTTTATCCCATGGAACGAAGAACTGGCGAACAAGCGCGATTTCTTGAGCTTTGTTATCAAGGATGACAACGGTAAATATGATTTTAAAACGACAAAAGCACAAGCCGTAACCGTTAATAACATTAATTGTTTATACGTCTTTTTTCCCGAGAAGATCAATGTTACACAACGGCGAATGCATATGCGTTTATATCTGGCAAACAAGCATAACTTTCAGTGTTACGGCAAGTTTAATGACGGGCGTAAATACCACTATAAGATTAAGGATATATCCCACGGTGGCTGCGCGTTAATTGTTGAAAATGATGAACGTATCAATTCGCTGCGCGGCACAACATTACGCAACGTTGAATTTGATTTTAATGATATAGGCACTTTAGTTTCTAATCTCCATGTGATCAACGTAGAGCCAATAAAAGAAACCATGGACAATGAAAACTATCGAAATTGCCTTCATCTATCCTGCCAGTTCAAGCGAATGACGGAAAGTTCACTGCGAAAACTGGACAATATCATTGTTAAATTACTCCTTGAAGAGAAGCGACTGCACCGATTATAAGGGCGGCCGCTGGCTTTTCCTGTGTAAAGAGAAATAGCACCGATGAAAAAGATTATCGTCTGGAGCGCCATGGATTTCATGGGGGCAGGCCTTCGTTCGGCGATTGCCGATTCAGGGCTGGAGCCAATCTTTGTGAGTACGATGGCAGAGGTCCAGTTTATGCTAGAGACTGACGCTACTGTACCGCTGCTAATTAGCCTCCTGGACAGTCATTATTCTCCTAAAGAAAAAATCCTCTGGCTCAATAATCATGTTGAAGATGTTAGGGGAAAGCAGGTTGCGTTGGTATTGAAACACCAGCATGAATCACTGGTACCGGAATTGTTGGTGCACCATGTTAAGATGATTGCCGACGATGCCCAGCTGATACAATTGCATGAAACCCTGCTTCAGATGGTGGTGGACCCTGGTTCTCCTGGCTACCTGGGAAATAAACCAACGGCGCACGGCAAACTGACGCAGATGGAAAAGAACATTCTGCGCTTGCTGCTTCAGGGTTCAGATATTCTCCACGTGTCGCAGCAGCTGGCCATCAACTACAAAACAGCGCAGTGCCATAAGATGAACGCTGTACGTAAATTAGGATTTCGCAACAGCGCACAGCTTTATCAAAACCTTAATGGATTCCTCTCGTTCGCATTCTGAGGTATCCGGAGCAAGGACGTTTAATGGGCAACGTCTATCTGTCAGTCATCCAGTTTTGATTGCCTGTTCGGCGACAACCGTTAAAAGGCGATATGGCATTGGGATAAAATCGAAAGCCCGCATAGCGAAAGCATTGCAGGCTTTTTTGTGTCCCCAAGTCGAAGCCAAACCTTTCAGGCACACAACCAAACAAGTAATTAAATACATGCAGTTACGTGTTTAGCTCCAATTCCTCTAAAATACAGCCTTATTTTTCCATCATCACTGCCTGTGTTTGGGGTACGAAAAGTAGCTGAAATAAGGTATAAAGCCGCATGAAAATCCCAAATAGAATCCAGCCGCTGGTCGACGATGGTCTTATCGACGATGTACTCCAACGACTGAAAAGCGGTAAAGAAGCCGATGTTTACACCGTTTTATGCGGTGGGAAAATCCATTGTGCCAAAGTGTACAAAGAAGCCACGCAACGTAGCTTTAAGCAGGCTGTGCAGTATCAGGAAGGACGTAAAGTCCGCAATACCCGTAACTCCCGTGCGATGCAAAAAGGCTCAAAATTCGGACGTAAACAACAAGAAGAATCCTGGCAAACGGCGGAAGTCGATGCGCTGTTCCGTCTTGCTAACGTCGGGGTACGCGTACCACAGCCCTATATGTGCATTGACGGCGTGTTACTGATGGAACTGGTCACAGATGCGGAAGGTGCGGTTGCGCCACGTCTTAGTGATGTGGTTTTAACGGAAGAAACGGCCGTTGCTGATTTCGATACCATGATCCGCAATATCGTACGCATGTTGTGCGCAGGTATTGTGCATGGTGATTTATCAGAGTTTAACGTGCTGCTCGATGCGCAAGGGCCTGTCATTATCGACTTGCCGCAAGCCGTAGACGCCGCCGCAAACAACCATGCTGAATCAATGTTTGAACGTGATGTGAATAACATCACTGCATACTATGGCCAGTTCGCCCCGCAACTATTGCAAACTCGGTATGCGAAAGAAATCTGGGCGTTATATGAAGACGGAAAATTAACGCCGGAAACACTGCTAACCGGTCTTTTCGTCGAAGAGGTCCATGATGTGGATATGGATTCACTGATGGATGAAATCATTACCGCAGAAGATGAATATTACGATCGCCAGCGGGCAGCCAAAGAACGCGACAATGAATACGAATGATTGAGCGATATAAGCCAATCTTTCCGTCAGTGATTATCCGTATCATTTGATGACGTAAAAAGCCCGCATCGCGAAAGTTATGCGGGCTTTTTTGTGTCTCGAACTTTTTTGTGTCTCGAAATTGTTTCTTAGTTTATTTGCTGACCGCCACACCACCACCGTGTTCCACACGGTGAGTATGCCCGTCCAGAGGATTTGCACCTACGCAAAATTCGGGGGATTATTGATACGCCAGAAGAAATTTTTACCCGTAAGGAGCAGCATGACTATTAAGAGTATTTCCCCTGCAGAAGCTAAAGTTCTGGTGGCACAAGGCGCTGCGCTGATTGATATCCGAGAACGTGATGAATATGCCCGTGAGAATATCGCTGAGGCACATTTACTACCGCTCTCTGCTATCGAAAATGGTGACCAGCTAGGCCCATTCGATCCCTTCGATACTGTAATTTTCCATTGCCAGTCTGGTATGCGTACCGTGCAAAATGCACAAAAGCTGGCTGAGTCGGTGGCTCCGGCAAAAGTTTTACTGCTGGAAGGTGGATTAAATGCCTGGAAGAAAGACGGGCGGGAAATTTTCGCCGATAAATCGCAACCGCTGCCGCTAATGCGCCAAGTGCAAATCGCCGCTGGAACGTTGGTACTTGCAGGCGTCGTGCTTGGTTTTAGCGTCCATCAGGGGTTCTTTTTACTATCAGGTTTTGTCGGTGCAGGATTAGTGTTTGCAGGCATAAGCGGATTTTGCGGCATGGCACGCATACTGGCAAAAATGCCGTGGAATAGACCTTAAGTTAAATCGACATAAACCCAACGACGATGGACTATGTTTAACGGTATATCTTTCACTTTATGAAATGAGGCTCATTATGTTTAAAGCAGGCGATCTTGTGCAACCTAAAAAGGGTGGCCCAAAATATGAAGTTCTGGATGTGCAGGGAGATACCCTGTTCTGTACGCCGAAGAATATTTTGACCGGCGAGACTGTCACGCTAAAAGCTGAAGACGTTGCGCTTTATAAAGAAAATGATGATTTTGGTGTTTGCTGAATTTTATCTGTTTCAGGCGGGCCGCGCTTCCCCGCCTGAAACTCACCAATAAAATATGCCCTATCCCTGTCATCGCCAGTTATCAACAACCGGGCACCGCGGGAAATTAGTTAAAAAAATCAGTAACCTCTTTCATATCCCGCAAAAAAACATTTCACTGCCGTGTCTGCGTTAACTTCTTTAAAGAAGTCAGCGACCAATTCTTTATCGAGATTGTAGCGGCGCGTTAATACGCCGGCTTCCCATGCCGCACGTTGCCTGTCACCGGTTTGCTCTGAAATACGATGGCTGAATCCCAGCACAAACCCACGTTTATAGTCCGAACAGAAGCGAGTCACCCTGGTGACACTGTCAGCTTCACGGGCTTTTAGCCCGGCCATCAATCCCTTACCAAAATGGTTATCCACCTGAATGCCCCATAGGCCATATCGTTATATAAATTATTATATAACGATATTCATGGCGTAAGATAGCCAAAAAGCAGAAGCTCTAAATGAAAAAATTAACCCTATGATTTTTAATATTAAATTAATAGCGGAACGACAAAATCAGGAAACGCTGTCTGTTCTGTCTCATTTAGCGGATTTTATTGACAAAACGCCTTTAAATAAAAATTTATCACTAATTGTCGAATTACATACAGCAATATAATCTAGCCATACCAAACAAGTCATTTAATAGAACTGACATTAACCTTCAATTGCAGTGTATATCTCTAATTATCATTCGGAGCTGGAATAATGTTTTCTCCTGAGTCACGCCTGCGCCATGCAGCCGCAGATACCTTTGCGATGGTAGTGTATTGCTCGGTTGTGAACATGATGATTGAGATCTTTCTCTCCGGAATGAGCTTCGAGCAATCGCTCTCTTCGCGTCTGGTCGCCATTCCAGTAAACATCCTGATTGCCTGGCCATACGGTTTTTATCGTGATGCGTTCATGCGCTTTACCAAACGTTTCAGCCAGGCCAATTGGGCAAAAAACCTCGCCGATATATTGGCTTACGTGACTTTCCAGTCCCCCGTATACATCGTCATTTTATGGTCGGTCGGTGCCGAGTGGAATCAAATAGCCGCAGCAGTCAGCTCGAATATTATTGTGTCGATGATAATGGGTGCAGCGTATGGCTATTTTCTCGATTATTGCCGCCGTTTATTCCGCATCAGCGGGTATCGGAATGCAAAAGCTGGGGTTTGAACACGCGGTAAGTTTGATAGCGTTGCGCCATGACGCGCAACAACGCCTCTTTTGATTAATGCTCGCCAAACAAGCCTGACAAGTAGCGTTCCAGCGCAATGCGTGAACTAAAGCCGTGCGGAATACCATAATGCTGATGAGTTTCGCCAGCAAGATAGAGCGGAAATTGCTGGTAGTGATCGCAGGTTTTAACATCTGTCGCAGGCTCAGCCAATGTCTGGCTTCGTTCTTTTAACGTAGGGTGAATAATCAGCGCTGTTCGCCCCATGCGTGCCTCACGATTGACATAAACGTAGTTTTCACCACGGCGGTAGCCATACGTTTTCGGCGTAACAATGTCCATGGTAAAACCGGCTTTTTCAAGAACGCGGGCCACCTCATCAGGTCGTAGATACATATTTTTTCCTCATCATCTTCTTAGCTGCGCAACCTTACATTAACCAGCATTAGCAACGCTTTCAGATTAGTCCATAAAGACCGTGAAAGAGCGTGAACTGACTCATCACTAAAATTTATGGTCTACACTAAGGAGTACATCGCAATAAGGGAGAAACCAATGTTTAACCGCATAAATCGAAATGATGTAGATGAAGGCGTTGATGATATTAACCGTGACGTGAATGAACTGGCCGACACGCTCGAAGAGGTTCTTAAATCGTTCGGTAGCGATGTTAAAGAAGAAGGTGAAGCCGCCCGCAAAAAAGCGGAGTCTCTATTGAAAGAGACCCGTGCTCGCCTTAATGGTCGCACTCGAGTTAAACAGGCCGCTTGTGATGCGGTAGGCTGTGCTGATACTTATGTGCGCGACAAACCCTGGCAGAGCGTGGGCATTAGCGCCGCCGTGGGTATTTTCATCGGGGCTTTATTAGCTTCCCGTCGCTAATCACAAAGATAGTCACAAAAGTGTAGTGATAATAAATATGCGTCCTGACCCCGGAGCCACTAGCCCGGGGTTTTTATTTAAGAAATAGCCATTCGTAATTGCTTCGCGGCCTGATGAGCCATCGCCTGCGACGTGAGATTAGTAAAACTCATCAGTATTCCCCCTTCCCCTTGTGAAACCATGCGCCAGTCGCTTAATGCCTGTACCGCCAATCCGGCTTTACGCGCTTTCTCCACTAAAGCACGATCATCCCCGTTGACGCGCATCACAAGCTGAATTCCACCAGCCTGTGGAACAACATCAAACCCTTGCTGCGCAAGCGCATGCTCCAACCAAACCCGCCGCTCGCTGTAGCACAGACGCATCTTTTTCAGGTGCCGCCAGAAATGACCTTCACGCAGAAAATCTGCAATGGTTTGCTGAATCAATAACGGGGCGGTACATGGCAAAAAATGTGCATGCTGTGAAAACGCTTCAACCTGTTGTTGTGGAACCACCAACCAGGCAACGCGCAAAGCAGGAAACAGCGATTTGCTGAATGTCCCAGCATAGATAACACGCTGCGGGCCATCGAGGCTTTTTATCGGCGGCAGCGGTTTGCCGTGATAACGAAATTCGCTGTCGTAATCGTCTTCAATTAGCCAACCCTGATTCGCTGCCACCCAATCAAGTAATTGGTGGCGGCGAGTAAGCGATAGCGCCACACCGAGTGGGCTTTGGTGTGCAGGAGTCAGAAGCGCAAAACGTGCATCAGGAAAATGGCTGATGCCGTAGTCAATTTGCATTCCTTCCTCGTCGACGGGTACAGCGTGCAGCACCATTTGAGCTTCTGCAAACACCGGGCGAACATAACGATAACCAGGATCTTCCAACCAAATTCCATCACCAGGTTTTGCCAGCGTATGTGCCACCAGCCTCATTGCAGCCTGAAACCCTGCGGTGATAAAGACCTGCTCGGGCTGGCAGTCAATACTGCGCGAAAATCGTAAATAGTCAGTAATGGCCTGGCGTAATGTGGATTCCCCATTCGCTTCCGGCATCACCAAATCATAACGAGTTTGCAGGCGTAGTCTACGTCCCATAATCCGCGCCCATAATACCCGAGGGAAAGCATCGAGCGCAGGTAGCCCCATTTGAAACGGTAGCGGCGCACCTTGTGGCTGGTTAGTGACAAAAGCTGGGTTATTTGCTCCTGAGGTAACCGATGGGCTCACAAAGGTTCCGGCCTGACCGCGCCTTTCCAGCCAACCCTGCGCGACTAACTCACCATAAGCGTTTTCTACGGTTGCCCGCGCCACGCCCAATTCAAGCGCCATCGTACGACTCGACGGCAAACGACTTCCTGCAACCAGTTCACCATCACTGATAGCCTGTTTAAGTTTTCTGGCGATTTGCTGATAACGCGGTATCGCATGGTGAGCACTTACTATAGGTTCGATCGAACTTGCCATTATGGCCTGCTTTATTAGTTAATTTATGGCTCTCTTTTGTAGTCCATCATAGTGCTAAATTGTATTCACACCAACACGAGGAATTAAACCATGATCGAACTACGCCAACCTTACTTTGACCTTTCCCCTGCCGTATTTAAACCAATGCTCCAGGCTCTGAAAGGTCTGGAATCCAGCTCGCTCGGTTCCACACTGATTGAACTGGTTTTCCTGCGTGTTTCACAAATTAACGGCTGCGCTTATTGCCTTGAAATGCACTCAAAAGCATTACGAAAAGATGGTGTAGACCAAACCAAGCTAGACGCGCTGGCAGGCTGGAAAGTAAGTAACCACTTCAGCGACAAAGAGCGTTCAGCACTGGCATGGGCAGAAGCAGTAACCTTAATTACCGAAGGTGGCGCGGAGGATGCAGTGTACCAACCGTTACTGCAATTCTTTACCGCTCAAGAGATTAGCGATTTAACCTTCACCGCCAGTTTGATGAACGCCTTTAACCGTTTGGCGATCAGTATGCGTATGTAGTCCGAACAGTTCCCTCTCCCTGATGGCTGTCACTAATACAGATCTCGCTCTGGCAATCTGTCAGGGTGAAATCTGCAAGTAACGCAGTTTTCACACTCACCAAAATGACCTGTGTTCCTTGTAATTACAGCTAACGGTGAACTGAGAAGCTCCATACCGCCCCGCTCATTATCCTTTCTATACTTATCTAAAAATACTATATCTTGTATGGTTGATAATTTATCCAACCACATCTAGTATTCATATCCTCACAACAAAGAGAATAAGAATCATGCGCATTAAAATATACACTCGAAATGACTGTGTTCAGTGCCATGCCACCAAGCGGGCGATGGAAAGCCGTGGGTTCACTTTTGAGCTGATTAATCTCGATCAGCACCCAGAAGCCGAGGACGATTTACGGGAAAAAGGCTATCGCCAATTGCCGGTGGTTGTCACCGACCAGGAAAGCTGGAGCGGATTTCGCCCGGATATGATCAACCGCCTTCGCCCCCAGGTTCACGCATGAGCAACCTCGTCTACTTCTCAAGCACCTCGGAAAATACTCTGCGCTTTGTTGAGCGCCTGGGTTTGCCTGCGCTGCGGATTCCGCTGGAAGTCAAACAGCGGCTGGAAGTGATGGAGCCCTACATTTTGATCGTGCCAAGCTACGGCGGTGGTGGGATTGCAGGTGCAGTACCCGCCCAGGTGATTCGATTTTTAAATAATGCCAGCAACCGGGCTTTGCTGCGTGGCGTGATTGCCAGCGGTAATCGTAACTTCGGCGAAGGGTTTTGCCGGGCGGGCGACGTGTTAGCCCAAAAATGCCAGGTGCCGTATCTCTATCGTTTTGAGCTACTTGGCACTGACCAGGACATCGAAAACGTGCGTAAGGGAGTGAGGGAATTTTGGCAACGACAGAAGCTATCCGCGTGAGCGCAACAGAAAGCGCGGATTTTCACGCGCTCAACGCCATGTTGAATCTCTATGATTCCGAAGGCCATATCCAGTTTGAGAAAGACAAACTGGCGGTGGAGCAATTCCTTAAACAGCATGTGTTGCCCCGCTCTCACCACTTTCCCTCTCAGCAGGCACGTCTTGATTGGCTGGTAACCGAAGGGTATTACGACAACGCTGTGCTGCAACGTTACGACAGCCGTTTTGTCGTCGAATTGTTTGAGAAAGCGCATAGCAGCGGTTTCCAGTTCAAAACCTTTCTTGGCGCATGGAAGTATTACACCAGCTACACGCTGAAATCTTATGACAGCAAAGAGTATCTGGAACACTTTCCTGACCGCGTGTCGATGGTGGCGTTAACGCTGGCACAAGGCGATGAAAAGCTCGCTAATCAGTTGATGAAAGAGATGCTCAGCAGCCGCTTCCAGCCAGCAACACCCACTTTTCTGAACTGTGGAAAGATGCAGCGCGGCGAATTAGTTTCCTGTTTCTTGCTACGCATCGAAGACAATATGGAGTCGATTGGCCGGGCAGTTAACTCTGCGTTGCAGCTATCGAAGCGCGGTGGCGGTGTGGCTTTCCTGCTCTCCAATTTACGCGAAGTCGGTGCACCGATTAAGCGCATCGAAAACCAGTCATCTGGTGTTATCCCGGTAATGAAAATGCTTGAAGATGCGTTTTCGTACGCCAATCAGCTTGGCGCACGCCAGGGCGCTGGTGCGGTTTATCTTCACGCACATCACCCGGATATTTTGCGCTTCCTCGATACCAAGCGCGAAAATGCCGATGAAAAGATCCGCATTAAGTCACTTTCACTTGGCGTGGTCATCCCGGATATCACCTTCCAACTGGCAAAAGTGAATCAGCCGATGGCCTTGTTTTCGCCTTACGATGTTGAGCGCATTTATGGCAAGCCGTTTGGCGATATTGCGGTCAGTGAGTTGTACGAGGAAATGCTGGCCGATAACCGCATCCGTAAAACAGTTATTAATGCCCGCGATTTCTTCCAGACATTGGCTGAAATTCAGTTTGAGTCCGGCTATCCGTACATCATGTTTGAAGACACGGTTAACCGCGCGAACCCCATTGCGGGGCGCATCAATATGAGCAACCTGTGCTCGGAAATTTTACAAGTCAACAGCGCATCAACTTATGACGAAAACCTCGATTACGCGCAGGTTGGCAAAGATATCTCCTGCAATCTTGGCTCGTTAAATATCGCCCACACCATGGATTCGCCTGATTTTGGCCAGACCATAGAGACGGCGATTCGCGGGCTGACAGCGGTTTCCGACATGAGCCATATCCGCTCAGTCCCGTCGATTGAAGCTGGCAATGCCGCATCACATGCGATTGGGCTCGGGCAGATGAATCTGCATGGCTATCTGGCACGCGAAGGCATTACTTACGGTTCACCCGAAGGGTTAGATTTCACTAACCTCTATTTCTATACCGTCACATGGCATGCAGTACGCACATCTAATTTGCTGGCGCGAGAACGTAAACAGAGCTTTGCCGGATTTGAACTATCGCGCTATGCCAGCGGCGAATATTTCCGCCAGTATCTGCAAGATACCTGGCAACCGAAAACTGCGAAAGTTCGCGAATTATTTGCCAAATCCGGAGTGGCAATTCCCACCCGCGAACAGTGGCAACAGCTGCGTGATGATGTAATGGAACATGGTCTGTATAACCAGAATTTGCAGGCTATTCCGCCGACGGGTTCTATCTCTTATATCAATCACGCGACTTCTAGCATTCACCCGATCATTTCGCGTATTGAGATCCGCAAAGAAGGCAAAATCGGACGCGTTTATTATCCAGCCCCGTTTATGACCAACAACAACCTGGAGTTTTATCAGGATGCTTATGACATTGGCCCGGAAAAAATCATCGATACCTACGCCGAAGCGACACGCCATGTGGATCAGGGTTTATCGCTAACGCTGTTTTTCCGCGATACCGCCACCACTCGCGACATTAATAAAGCGCAGATTTACGCCTGGAAGAAAGGCATTAAAACGCTGTATTACATTCGGTTGCGTCAAATGGCGCTGGAAGGAACAGAAGTTCAGGGCTGCGTGTCCTGCGCTTTATAAGGAGAGAACATGGCACAGCTAACCCACATTCGCGCCATCAACTGGAATACCATCGAGGATGAAAAAGACCTCGAAGTGTGGAACCGCCTGACCAGTAATTTCTGGCTGCCGGAGAAAATCCCGCTGTCTAACGATATCCCGGCGTGGCAGTCGCTGACACACGATGAACAGCAGTTAACCATTCGCGTGTTTACCGGGCTGACTTTGCTGGACACCATCCAGAATACGGTGGGTGCACCAGTACTTATGGCTGACGCAATAACGCCACATGAAGAGGCGGTGCTGTCGAACGTGGGTTTTATGGAAGCGGTACACGCGCGTTCCTATAGCTCGGTTTTCTCGACGCTTTGCCAGACTAAAGATGTTGATGCCGCCTACGCCTGGAGTGAAGAAAACGCACCGCTGCAACGGAAGGCACAAATTATCCTCGCGCATTATCATGCCGACGACCCGCTAAAGAAGAAAATCGCCAGCGTATTTCTGGAGTCCTTCCTCTTCTATTCCGGCTTTTATTTGCCAATGTATTGGTCGAGCCGTGGCAAGCTAACCAATACTGCGGATCTTATTCGCCTGATTATTCGTGACGAGGCAGTTCACGGTTATTACATCGGATATAAATTCCAGAAAGTGCTCGCGCAACAAAGCCCGGAGCGTCAAAACGAGTTGCAGAATTTTGCCCTCGATTTGTTGATGGATCTTTACGATAACGAAGTGGCTTATACCGAAGCGCTGTACGGAGGTGTTGGCTGGCAGGAGGATGTGAAAGCATTCCTTTGCTATAACGCGAACAAAGCGTTGATGAACTTGGGTTACGACGCGCTATTCCCTGCTGAAATGGCCGAAGTGAATCCGGCGATACTCGCTGCACTTTCACCGAATGCTGACGAAAATCATGACTTTTTCTCAGGTTCTGGTTCGTCTTATGTGATGGGGAAAGCGATGGAGACTCAGGACGAAGATTGGGACTTTTAAATCCATAAATTAATTAGGATATTTCATCTTTTTTTGGGAATGATATTTCCCACCAATAATCAATAATAACCGCTTACATTTTTGTCTGAATATCACCCTATTCAGGCAAATCTCGACTGTCATTTACAAAAAATATCATTTTTCTCTGATTTGCTCTCAGCCCTTTACTCATGGGAAATGCCGCCCATCCCCGCCGTACGGATATTGCATATATCGGAAATGGAGGGTTGTCTCAGATTCTGAGTATGTTAGGGTATATGCAGAGAATATTTCCATCAGGAATTGTATATAAATATAAATACAGGAATAACTTTATTGCATGGCAATTAAACTTGAAGTGAAGAATTTATATAAGGTATTTGGTGAGCATCCACAGCGCGCATTCAAATATATAGAGAAGGGTATTTCCAAAGCAGAATTACTGGAGAAAACAGGGCTGTCGCTTGGCGTGAAAGACGCCAGTCTGGCAATTGAAGAAGGCGAGATTTTTGTCATCATGGGGCTATCCGGTTCGGGTAAATCCACCATGGTTCGCCTTCTCAATCGCCTGATTGAACCAACCCGTGGACAGGTGCTGATTGATGGTGTCGACATTGCCAAAATATCAGACTCGCAACTCCGCGAAGTGCGTAAAAGTAAGATCTCCATGGTATTCCAGTCCTTTGCTCTGATGCCCCATATGACGGTGTTAAATAACACCGCCTTTGGTATGGAATTAGCGGGCATTCCGCTTAAAGAACGTCAGGAAAAAGCGCTTGATGCACTGCGTCAGGTTGGGCTTGAAAATTATTCTCATGCTTATCCCGATGAGCTTTCCGGCGGTATGCGTCAGCGAGTTGGTTTGGCCCGCGCTTTAGCTATTAATCCCGATATATTATTGATGGATGAAGCTTTCTCAGCTTTGGATCCATTAATTCGTACTGAGATGCAGGACGAGCTAATTAAATTGCAGGCAAAACACCAGCGTACCATCGTATTTATTTCCCACGATTTAGATGAAGCAATGCGTATTGGCGACCGAATTGCCATTATGCAAGGTGGTGAAGTCGTACAGGTGGGCACCCCGGATGAAATTCTGAATAACCCAGCTAATGATTATGTCCGCACCTTCTTCCGTGGGGTGGATATAAGCCAGGTATTTAGTGCCAAAGATATTGCCCGTCGTAACCCGGCTGGCCTGCTGCGAAAAACCGCCGGTTTTGGCCCTCGTTCCGCTCTTAAATTGCTGCAAGATGAAGACCGTGAATACGGTTATGTCATTGAACGTGGGCAACGATTCCTCGGTATTGTCTCAACAGATTCACTGAAAGCGGCGCTGGCTGCCGGTCAGGGTCTGGATAATGCTTATCTCGAATCTCCGGCGGCAGTTTCCGCCGATACGTCACTGAGCGAGCTGCTCACCCATGTCGGCCAGGCTCCGTGCGCGGTTCCGGTTATTGGGGAAGAAAGTCAGTACGTGGGCATCATCTCAAAAGGGGTGCTGCTGCAGGCGTTAGATCGTGATGGGGTAAGCCAATGAGTAACGATTCAAATCCGTGGGATACCGGCACAGCTGCTGCCGACGCAACAACCAACCAGGCCGCTTCAACTGCAGATGCGTGGGGTAGCCAGGCTGCGTCCACACCGGCTGCAAGTAACGGTGCAGATTGGCTGAATTCAGCCCCTGCCCCGCAAGTTGAGCATTTTAATATTCTTGATCCATTCCATAAGACGCTGATCCCGCTCGATAACTGGGTGACTCATGGTATCGACTGGGTGGTTACGCATTTCCGCCCAGTGTTCCAGGGTATTCGCGTGCCAGTGGATTACATCCTTAGTGGTTTCCAACACTTCTTGCTGGGTATGCCCGCTCCCGTGGCAATCATTCTGTTTGCGTTGATTGCATGGCAGATGTCCAGCCTGGGTATGGGTGTTGCTACACTAATTTCGCTGATTGCGATTGGCGCAATTGGTGCCTGGTCGCAGGCCATGGTGACGCTGGCGCTGGTTTTGACCGCCCTGCTGTTCTGTATGATCATAGGTCTACCACTTGGGATATGGCTCGCCCGAAGTGAACGGGCCGCGAAGATAATCCGGCCGCTTTTGGATGCGATGCAAACCACTCCGGCGTTTGTTTATCTGGTGCCTATCGTGATGCTGTTTGGTATCGGTAACGTACCGGGTGTGGTTGTAACGATTATCTTTGCCCTGCCGCCGATAGTACGACTGACGATTCTGGGCATTAAGCAGGTCCCGGAAGACTTGATTGAAGCGTCACGATCATTCGGTGCAAGCCCGCGTCAGATGCTGTTCAAAGTTCAGTTACCGCTGGCAATGCCTACCATTATGGCGGGTGTAAACCAGACGCTGATGCTGGCGCTTTCCATGGTCGTTATCGCTTCGATGATTGCCGTGGGTGGGCTTGGTCAGATGGTTCTGCGCGGTATTGGCCGCCTCGATATGGGTCTTGCGACCGTTGGTGGCGTCGGCATTGTGATCCTTGCCATTATTCTCGACCGTTTAACTCAGTCCATTGGCCGCGATTCACGTAGCCGTGGCAATCGCCGCTGGTATAACACCGGCCCAATTGGTCTTTTGACCCGTCCCTTCATCAAATAAGCATGCTGGCGGCATTCGTGCCGCTTCACGCCCCATCACTATAAAAAAGGAATAACGATGCGACACACGACTATTTTAGCCGCAACACTTGCCACACTCGTTACCACCAGCTCTTTTGCTGCTGATTTGCCGGGTAAAGGCATTACCGTTCAGCCAGCGCAAAGCACCATCTCAGAAGAATCATTCCAGACATTATTAGTTGCCCGTGGTCTGGAAAAGCTCGGCTATACGGTTAACAAACCGAGTGAAGTAGATTACAACGTGGCTTATACCTCTATGGCCGCAGGCGATATCACGTATATCGCCACCAACTGGAAGCCTCTGCATGACGACATGTATGAAGCAGCGGGCGGCGATAAGAAATTTTACCGTGAAGGAACCTACGTTCAGGGTGCCGCTCAGGGTTATCTGATCGATAAGAAAACTGCCGAACAATACAAAATTACGAATATTGAGCAGTTAAAAGATCCGAAAATTGCCAAACTGTTTGATACCAACGGCGACGGTAAAGCAGACCTGACGGGTTGTACGCCAGGCTGGGGCTGTGAAGCGGTTATCAATCACCAGATTGGCGCATACGGCTTGAGCAATACCGTGGAACATAACCAGGGTAATTATTCTGCGATGATTGCCGACACCATTACCCGCCACAAAGAAGGCAAACCGATTCTGTACTACACCTGGACGCCATATTGGGTGAGTGATGTGATGATTCCGGGCAAAGACGTGGTGTGGTTGCAGGTGCCGTTCTCTTCAATGCCGGGCGCTCAGAAAGATGTGGATACCAAACTGCCGAACGGTGCGAACTACGGCTTCCCGGTGAACACCATGCACATTGTAGCGAACAAAGCCTGGGCTGAGAAAAACCCACAGGCGGCGAAACTGTTTAGCTTGATGAAGTTGCCACTGGCGGATATCAACGCCGAGAATGCGATGATGCATAACGGTAAAGCATCAGAAGCGGATATTCAGGGGCACGTAGATGGCTGGATTAAAGCTCACCAGGCTGAGTTTGACAGCTGGGTGAACGAAGCTCTGGCTACGAAGTAACTTGCTAAAACGCCCTCACCCCAATCCTCTCCTCCATGAGAGGGAAAGACTGGGATGGGGCGTTTTCATTCCAACGCACAATTCGACACGCGACTCCTTCCCCCACCTACATTAATTTTCGCTATTATTCCCGCTCCTCATCACAAGCTGAAGAATAAGAATGAAAAATACTCACCAGGGACTAAGCCCCGCGCTCATCGTCCTGATGTCTATTGCCACGGGTTTAGCTGTTGCCAGCAATTACTACGCGCAACCGTTACTCAGCACTATTGCTAATGCATTTTCCCTTTCGATTAACCAGGCCGGATTTATCGTTACTGCCGCGCAACTGGGCTATGCCGCAGGCCTACTGCTGCTGGTTCCTTTGGGGGATATGTTTGAACGCCGTGGGCTGATTGTCTTTATGACGTTGCTGGCCGCAGGCGGCATGGTGATTACCGCGTTAAGTCAGACTCTTTGGGTGATGATTCTCGGTACTGCACTTACGGGTTTGTTCTCCGTTGTTGCACAGATTCTGGTGCCGCTGGCGGCAACGCTTGCGGAGCCTGAAAAACGCGGCAAAGTCGTGGGTACCATTATGAGCGGGCTACTGCTGGGTATTCTCCTTGCGCGAACCGTTGCGGGACTACTGGCAAACCTTGGCGGCTGGCGCACCATCTACTGGGTCGCAAGTGTGTTAATGATTTGCATGGCTTTAGCCCTGTGGCGCGGCTTGCCAAAAGTGAAATCTGAAACGAATCTGAATTATCCGCAATTGCTGTCCTCAGTATTCAGCCTGTTTATCAAAAATCCTCTACTGCGCACGCGTGCCATTCTGGGATGCCTGACGTTTGCTAACTTCAGCATTCTCTGGACGTCGATGGCGTTTCTGCTGGCATCACCACCGTTTAATTTCTCGGATGGGATGATTGGTATGTTTGGCCTGGCGGGTGCTGCGGGTGCTCTGGGCGCTCGTCCGGCGGGTGGATTTGCCGATAAAGGCAAAGCACATCTCATCACCACCATCGGGCTAGTGCTTCTGTTGCTGTCGTGGATTGCGACTGCGATGGGGCAGTATTCCGTTATCGCACTCATCGTGGGTATTTTGGTGTTGGATTTAACCGTTCAGGGTGTGCATATCACCAACCAAACCGTCATCTACCACATGATGCCAGAGGCACGAAATCGCCTGACTGCTGGTTATATGACCAGCTATTTTATAGGCGGTGCCGCAGGCTCTGTTATTTCTGCCAGCGCTTATCAACATGCTGGATGGAGTGGCGTGTGCGCAGCGGGTGCCATTATCGCCCTACTAAATTTGGTAGTGTGGTGGCGCGGCTACCACCGCCAGCAGTGATGGCACTAATCCTTTACATCCCCCTTGGATAATTTGGGGTATTAAGGGTCGTACCAGTCTGTTAAGGTTATCCCTGTTTATTCACTCGAGTGACATTAACGTCAGAAATAGATAAATAGTTAATATGGATAGTCCTGAAACAGTTCCATCAAATAACCATCTGAACGATGCTACCTGGACTGAAGGGCTGAAAGACAGTTTACCCATTGTCATCAGTTATATTCCGGTAGCATTTGCGTTTGGACTTAATGCCACCAAATTGGGATTTACTCCACTCGAAAGTTTATTTTTTTCCTGCATTATTTATGCTGGCGCCAGTCAATTTGTTATTACAGCATTACTGGCCGCGGGCAGTTCTCTATGGGTGGCCGCATTAACGGTTATGGCAATGGATGTGCGCCACGTCTTATACGGTCCATCCCTGCGTCAACGAATCACGTGCAAGTTGCGTAAATCTAAAACTGCGATTTGGGCATTTGGCCTGACCGACGAAGTTTTTGCTGCAGCCACGGCGAAATTAGTACGTGATAACCGCCGCTGGAGCGAAAACTGGATGATTGGGATCGCATTCAGTTCGTGGTTCTCATGGATTTTGGGTACTGCGCTGGGTGCATGGTCCGGTAATGGTTTGCTTGATAACGTCCCGGCAGTAGAAGCCGCGTTAGGTTTTATGCTGCCCGCACTGTTTATGAGCTTCTTGTTGGCGTCATTCCAGCGTAAGCAGTCATGGACGGTTACCGCATCACTTGCAGGTGCTCTGCTAGGCGTCACTCTCGTTTCAATTCCTGCGGCTATTTTGGCAGGTATTGTTTGTGGATGCCTGGCCGCATTGGTACAGGCGTTTTATCAAGGAGAGCCAGGATGAGTACTCAAGTACTTTTGCTGGGTCTACTGGTTGGGTTAGCCAACTATCTGTTCCGTTATTTGCCTCTGCGCATCAGGGCGAATTCGACTCGCCCGGCAAAACGAGGCGCAACAGGTGTGCTGCTCGACAGTATTGGTATCGCGTCAATTTGTGCCTTGCTGGTGGTTTCAAGTGTGCCTGAAATCCTGCACGACGCTCAGCGTCTTGTTCCTACACTTATGGGCTTTATCATTCTCGGGCTGAGCTTTTATAAGACTCGCAGCATTATCATCCCGACGTTATTAAGTGCTCTGGGTTATGGATTAACCTGGAAACTCATGATGGTGATCACCGTCTGACAATTAAAAAACGTATAAACAATACATTTACTTTATTTGTCACCATCGTTATTATATCGACCGCAACTAATGAGGTTATGCCAAAATGGATAGTTCGTTTACGCCCATTGAACAAATGCTAAAATTTCGCGCCAAACGCTATGAGGATTTCCCGTATCAGGAAATTCTGCTGACACGCCTGTGTATGCACATGCAGGGCAAGCTTTTGGAAAACCGCAATAAGATGCTGAAAGCTCAGGGCATTAACGAGACGCTATTTATGGCGTTGATCACACTTGAATCGCAGGAAAACCACAGCATCCAGCCTTCAGAATTAAGCTGTGCTTTGGGGTCTTCTCGCACCAATGCGACCCGAATTGCTGATGAACTTGAAAAGCGTGGCTGGATTGAGCGTCGCGAAAGCGATAACGATCGCCGCTGCCTGCATCTGCATTTGACCGAAAAAGGTCATGAATTCTTACGTCAGGTGTTACCACCGCAGCACAACTGCTTACACGAGCTTTGGTCTGTACTGAGTGGTTCGGAAAAAGAGCAGTTGGAACAGATTACCCGAAAGCTGCTCACCCGCCTTGATAAAATGGATGCAGACCAGACTGTACTGGAAGCCGTGCGCTAAGTGCCGTCATCGCGTTACATCGTAGTGTCCCAGAAAAGATGAATACTGACAGGCCAGCAACTTACCTTGCTGGCCTGTTGGGTCTAACAGGTCGGCTCAGCCGATCACTATAATAAAAAAGTGTGGAGATAAGCATGAGCGCACATGCGGAGACTCAAACCCCGCAGCAGCCGGGTAACAAGAAAGGTAAACGTAAAGGTGCCTTACTTGTATTGACCTTGCTGTTTGTAATTATTGCTGTGGCATATGGGATCTATTGGTTTTTAGTGTTACGTCACTACGAAAATACGGATGATGCGTATGTGGCTGGGAATCAGGTGCAGATAATGTCCCAGGTTTCCGGAAGCGTAACCAAAGTTTGGGCTGATAACACCGACTTCGTTAAACAGGGCGATGTACTGGTGACACTAGACCAGGCTGATGCGGAGCAAGCCTTTGAGCAAGCACAAACCGTGCTAGCTTCAAGCGTACGTCAGACGCGTCAGTTAATGATTAACAGTAAGCAGTATCAGGCTAATATTGAGCTGCAAAAAACATCATTGGCGCAGGCTCAAAGTGACCTGAACCGTCGCGTGCCGTTGGGTAATGCAAATCTGATTGGCCGTGAAGAACTGCAACACGCCCGAGATGCCGTCACATCGGCTCAAGCGCAACTGGATGTTGCCATTCAACAATATAATGCCAACCAGGCAATGATTCTCGGTAGTAAACTCGATGAGCAGCCTAGTGTTAAACAAGCTGCGGCCGAGTTGCGTAATGCCTGGATGGCGCTGCAACGGACTAAGATAGTCAGCCCAATGACCGGCTATGTTTCACGCCGCGTTGTACAGGTTGGCGCGCAGATTAGCCCAACCACTCCGCTGATGGCTATCGTACCGGCGAATGGTTTGTGGGTGGATGCGAACTTTAAAGAGACACAACTTGCGCATATGCGTATCGGCCAACCGGCGACGGTTGTCAGTGATATTTATGGTGATAAAGTTGAATACACCGGTAAAGTCGTGGGCCTTGATATGGGTACCGGCAGCGCGTTCTCACTTCTGCCAGCCCAAAACGCCACCGGTAACTGGATCAAAGTTGTTCAGCGTCTGCCTGTACGTATTGAGCTAGACGCGAAGCAGTTAGAACAACATCCGCTGCGTATTGGCCTGTCCACTTTAGTCAATGTGGATACCAGTAATCGCGACGGTAGCATGCTGGCAAACGAGACTCGCCACTCTCCGGTGTATGAAAGCAATGCGCGTGAACTCAATCTTGCGCCAGCTAATCAGCTTATCAATAACATCATCCAGGCCAATGCGGGTTAACAAAGCGGAGCTTGTATGAAACAGCAGATACCGCAAAAACCGCTGGAAGGGGCTCCACTGGTCATTATGACCATCGCCTTGTCTTTGGCGACCTTTATGCAGGTGCTGGACTCCACCATCGCCAACGTGGCTATTCCGACCATTGCCGGTAACCTTGGCTCGTCACTGAGTCAGGGGACCTGGGTTATCACTTCGTTTGGGGTGGCAAATGCCATCTCAATTCCTATTACCGGGTGGCTTGCCAAGCGCCTGGGTGAAGTGAAGTTGTTCATGTGGTCAACGATTCTGTTCGTGTTAGCGTCATGGGCGTGCGGCATGTCCAACAGTCTGGAGATGCTGATTTTCTTCCGCGTTATCCAGGGGATTGTTGCCGGGCCACTTATCCCGCTGTCACAAAGTTTATTGCTAAATAACTATCCGCCTGCCAAGCGAAGTATCGCGCTGGCGCTGTGGTCGATGACAGTTATCGTGGCACCAATCTGTGGGCCAATTCTCGGTGGTTTTATCAGTGACAACTACCATTGGGGTTGGATCTTCTTTATCAACGTACCTATTGGTGCGGTGGTCGTACTGCTGACGCTGCAAACATTGCGTGGGCGTGAAACCAGAACCGAGCATCGCCGCATTGACGCCATTGGCCTCGCGCTATTGGTTTTGGGCATTGGTAGCCTGCAAATCATGCTCGACCGTGGTAAAGAGCTGGATTGGTTTAACTCAACAGAAGTGATAGTCCTGACTATAGTCGCGGTGGTGGCGATTAGCTTCTTAATTGTTTGGGAGTTGACGGACGATAACCCGATAGTTGACCTGTCGTTGTTTAAGTCGCGAAACTTTACCATTGGTTGTTTATGTATCAGTCTGGCCTACATGCTCTACTTCGGCGCCATTGTTTTACTGCCGCAGCTATTGCAGGAGGTATATGGCTACACGGCAACCTGGGCAGGTTTAGCTTCGGCTCCCGTTGGGCTTCTTCCTGTATTGCTGTCGCCGATTATCGGGCGTTTTGCTCATAAGCTTGATATGCGAAAGCTGGTTACGTTCAGCTTTATTATGTATGCCGTCTGTTTCTACTGGCGTGCATATACCTTCGAGCCGGGAATGGATTTTGGCGCGTCGGCATGGCCGCAGTTTATTCAGGGCTTCGCCGTGGCCTGCTTCTTTATGCCACTGACGACAATTACGCTTTCCGGGTTACCACCTGAGCGTATGGCCGCAGCATCGAGTTTGTCGAACTTTACCCGAACACTTGCAGGTTCGATTGGTACATCGATAACCACAACGCTGTGGACTAACCGCGAGGCAATGCACCACGCGCAGTTAACGGAGTCCGTTACGCCGTTTAACCCGAATGCGCAGCAAATGTACTCGCAACTAGAAGGTCTGGGTATGTCGCCGCAACAAGCCTCTGGCTATATTGCACAGCAGATTACCAACCAGGGGCTGATTATTTCTGCCAACGAGATTTTCTGGGTTTCAGCGGGAATATTTATCTTGCTGCTGGGTCTGATATGGTTTGCCAGACCACCATTTGGTGCCGGCGGTGGCGGCGGTGGCGCGCACTAAGTCAGAAACACGAAAGGGGCCGATAGGCCCCTTTTTTCATCATGCATCAGACTAGATGTGCAGCTCTTTGAGTGTCTCTTTCGGCAAAGCCAACTCTTCGTTGCTGTTAACACTAACACCATGCTCAAGAATGTGACGCGCGATATCCTGCGCTTCTTGCAGCGAGTGCATGTGGTAAGTCCCACATTGGTAAACGTTCAGCTCTGGGATCTGGTTTTGCTCTTTCACCTTCAGTACATCTTCCATTGCCGCTTTCCATGCATCGGCAACACGAGTCTCTTCCGGTACACCAATCAGACTCATGTAGAAACCGGTACGGCAACCCATTGGTGAAATATCAATGATCTCTACGCCATTCCCGTTCAGGTGGTCACGCATAAATCCAGCAAACAGGTGTTCAAGTGTATGAATCCCTTTTTCTGGCATCACTTCCTTGTTCGGGATGCAAAAACGCAGATCAAATACAGTAATAGTATCGCCATGAGGCGTATGCATCGTTTTCGCTACACGCACTGCTGGTGCGCCCATGCGGGTATGGTCAACTGTGAAGCTATCCAACAACGGCATCTGATCACCTCCGATAAGTGATTTTTTTAAAAAAAAATGAACCATTCTTTCCTACACCACTCTGAGTATATGAAAGACGCGCATTTGTTATCATCATCCCTGATTCAGAGATTGATATTTTGGCCACACTGATTGTGGCCTTTTTCTTTTGTGTCAGGCGTGTTTTGCAAGCCACACATCAAACGGTTCTGTATCACTGGCTTCGATATCTCGCTGACGTTGCCATGAAGCATCATGCTCCTTCTGCAATACGTCCTCGGTCAAAATCTCCAGCGGTTCCTGTACTAGCATCTGGCGATAAAGCTCCGCCAACGCAAGCCCCGTTCCACCAATACCATTATCAATCATAGACCGCAAAATACGTGCAGAGTACGTTAATTCCGGATTGTCAAAACACGCGACCAGTTGGTCACAAACATCCTGGTATTCGCTGTTTCCGGCAATGCCATCCAGTGTTTCTGCTACACGGCGCAAATCAGTGAACAGATCTTTGCCGACTTTTGCCAATGGATGCTGTGCGGTTTCACAACCCATACCCAACGTCAGGCCAGGTTTGCGCCCTTCCAGAATCACACGATTCCAGTTTTTGCGGGTGCAAAGCAATTCGTCACTGCTCATTTCAGGTGCATCTGCCAACACACACCAAATCATGAACAAGTCGAGGAAACGAACTTGCTGCTCATCAACGCCAATAGGTGAAAACGGGTTGATATCAAGCGAACGCACTTCGATATATTCAATTCCACCGCGCATCAGTGCGTCAGAAGGTGACTCTCCTTCAGCTGTAACGCGTTTAGGGCGAATCGGTGCATAGAGTTCATTTTCGATTTGCAGCACGTTGGTGTTGATTTGAAGGCGTTTACCGTCCTTCTCAAGACCCATACGCGCGTATTCTTCCGATGGCGTTTTGATAGCGCGTTTCAACCCAGCGACGTAAGTCTCCAGATCGTTAAACGTAATGCCCAAATTGCTCTGGGATTTGTTGGTGTAACCCAAATCGCTCAGACGTAATGAAGTCGCATACGGCAGGTAACTCATGCCACATTCGGTTTTTACAAACGGCAGCGAGCTTTCTTTCCCTTGCAGGAACGATGAGCAGATAGCAGGTGACGCACCGAATAAATAAGGGATAACCCAGCCAAAACGGTAGTAGTTGCGAATCAGACGGAAATATCCGGCAGAAATCGCTTCTTTGCCGCTTTGAGCATCTTCTACACCCAGACGTGCCTGCCAGAATTCCAGTGGAAGCGAAAAGTTATAGTGCACACCAGAAATAGTCTGCATCAACGCACCGTAACGGTTTTTTAAACCTTCACGGTATAACGTCTTAAAACGTCCGTTGTTCGATGAGCCATACTGCGCCAGCTCAATGTTTTGACCGTCGTTGATATAGCATGGCATGCTCAGCGGCCACATGCGCTCGTCGCCCAACTCACGAGCCGTATGGCGATGAATATCGCGCATGAAGGTCAGCATATGGTCGATATCGCCCTCAACTGGAGTAATAAACTCCAGCAAAGCTTCTGCGAAATCTGTAGTGATCCATTTGTGTGTCAGCGCTGAACCAAGGCTTTCCGGGTGACCTGTTGTCGCCAACTGACCATCTGCCGTGACGCGTAGCGTTTCACGTTCAAGACCACGACGAATACCGTTTACTGCCTGAGGGTTCTGTTCCAGCCAGGCCAGCGCCTGTGATACGTTCGGGATCAAATTGACCTCCCGCCTGTCGAATTCATTTTTATTAAGCATAATTGTTTTAGATGGCGATGATAAATATCAGTCCACTCAATTAGTGCCACCACTCCATACCTTGAATCGTTGCAGCCGCTACAACGATATAGCGAAGCGCTTTACCAAGGCATAAACAAAAGATTACTGGTCCCCAGCGCATTCGTAGCACGCCAGCTAACAGGCACAGCAGATCGCCAACTAAAGGCATCCAGCTGAGTAATAATGTTGCCGGGCCAAAACGAACTAGCCAGGCTGTTACCTTCCCATGCCAGCGAGATTGTTCCCGCAACGGAAAAAAACGCCCTAGAATAACGTTAGTCAAACCACCAAGGCTATTACCCATTGTTGCTATTAAGATAAGCAACCAGGTGGGCCCGACTCCCGCAAGCAGCAGTGCTATTAGTACGGCCTCTGAACTTCCAGGCAATAAAGTCGCGCTAAGAAAACTACTGGAAAATAACGATAAAAGTGAAAGAGTCTCACTCACAGCAGGCGGACATCCACACCATCCATTCCTGCTGCGCGCGCTGCTTCAAGACCAAAATCTGCATCTTCAAACACCACACATTTTTGTGGTGCAACACCCATTAATTCGGCGCACAGCAAAAATGTGTCGGGAGCAGGTTTGTGGTTTTTAACATGATCAGCCGCGACAACGGCGGAGAAATACTGACGTAAACCCAAATGCTTTAGCAGCGCTTCGGCAATATCACTCTCACTACCTGTTCCCACAGCCATCGGACGACGACCATGCCAGGATTTAACAACATCAATAAGAGGAAGCGGACGCACCGTATCAAGAAGCATTGTTCTTACGGCCTGCGTTTTTTCTTGCGCTAAACGATGGGGATCGAGATCTGCACGATTGAGTTCGATAATCGCCTGCGCAATACGCCAGGTTGGAGAACCGTTCAACGCAACCATGGCTTGTTCGTCAAACTGCATGCCATAGCCCGCTAACGTCTCAAGCCACGCTTTGCGATGTGTCGGTTCGGTATCAAGGATGGTTCCGTCCATATCGAAAATTAGACCTTCGTAACGTTCGTACATCTCATCCCTCACATCACTCAATATTGAGGCGTTACTTTAGCGTAAACCAATAATATTGTCGCTTATTGTAATAGAGATAGTTCAGAAGGTGACTAATGGATAAACATAGATTTTGGGGGGGTTGATTAGAGTATTACAGAGAAGAAAGGTATTCAGAGGGGAGATGGTGCACCCAGGAAGATTCGAACTTCCGACCGCTCGGTTCGTAGCCGAGTACTCTATCCAGCTGAGCTATGGGTGCA
>NZ_VEXQ01000028.1 GCF_006376615.1 Buttiauxella sp. B2 | reverse complement strand
CCCGGATAGCTCAGTCGGTAGAGCAGGGGATTGAAAATCCCCGTGTCCTTGGTTCGATTCCGAGTCCGGGCACCACTATTTAAAGAAACCAGCCTATGGCTGGTTTTTTGCTTTCTATCGTTCGGACTTTTATTTCTTACAAAGTCAGCGTCATAAAACGGCTATTCGGATCGAGCTGATAATCTGCAAACGGCCCGCAATCGACAAAGCCGTGCTTGAGATAAAGTTGATGGCAAGCTGCAAATCCTGGCTGAGTACCCGTCTCTAAACTCAAGCGCTGAAAGCCACGCTCTCGTGCAATCTGCACAATATGCAGTAAAAATTGATTAGCCACGCCACGACGTAGAAACTCCGTTGCCGTACGCATTGATTTCAACTCGCCGTGCCTTTCATCCAAAATTTTCAGCGCCCCAATGCCCGCTAATTGCTCCTCTTCCCACGCCGACCAGAATGTCACAGCCGGGTCCTGGAGTTTTTGCACATCCAGTGCATGGCTACTCTCTGGGGGAGATTGTTCCAGCATGCCGGAAATATGGTAAGCCACTAATGTCTGCACCGCGTGATGGGAAAGATCGTCAGCTTTGATGGTGAACATGTTCAGTTTCCAAATATCTGATTAGATTATCGATAACATATTGGTAACATCAAAGCGAACAACGGATTGCTCGTCCAATAGCGATTACTTATGACGCTCACTTTTTCATTTGCTGTAGCTGAATCTGATCCGCATATTTGGCCTGCTCCGCCAGAGCTGAAAATTGGCTGGGAAGATAAAAACGCTCAGGAGCTTTAAGCCCTCGCATATCGCTACCGGTATGAATTTGCAGTTCTCCAATCTGGCTCAGCGTGACTCCCGCGACCGTTACGGGCACCACCAAGCGATAGGGTTTCGCCTTTTCAAATGGGACAGGAGTTGGATAACGGTTTTCGCTAAGATCGTAGTTACGATTCAAAACCAGAAACTTATCCGGAACACGGCGTTTACTGTTCCACCAGTCACCGTCCACCTCCCGAAATTTCTTTTCTGTTTCCGCTTTGCTAACGGCACCAAGTTGCACCATCGCTTTGTACAGAGCCTTTTCCATTGCCGCGTTGTAAGATTCAACTGACCTCGCATGACCGTGCAGAATCACGTTTATTGCAAGCCGTGCGCCCAATAAATTGGAGTAGAGATCTTCTGGAGAGAACGCTGATATTTCCTCAGAAAACCCCGGAACCGACTGAAAGCCATACCACTGAGCAATTTCATGCCACTGCGCCAGTTGAAATGCAAGATGCCCCGCAAGCCAGGCTGCTACCGTATAACGTTCAGGCATGGACGCAGGTGGATTAAATGCATGAAGCTGAATGCGTCTGACACCTAATTCTTCACTGTAAAAAAACCGCCAGTCCTGGCCGAGCCGGGAATAAATTTGGGTGAAAAGATAGAAGGTGTGATCCGCCGTATCACGCACGTGGGCGATATCAATAAAGCCACCGCGATGAGTATAGATAAGGCCATTTCCCTCTTCGCTCAGGCCAACGATATTTTTAACCGCCCCTAATGCGCTGTCGTTATAACGATGATGGCCAAGCGTAGATAGCGTCAGAACGTTACCAATCTGGTAGACCGGAATCGGTACACCCACGGCGCGCACTTGTAGGTCATAGCCAAATGCACAACATGGGCGCAATGATTCTGGCGCCGTAAGACCCTGCGCTACGGGCCACACACGCCGCGCCTGCTCAATCGGCAAAATATCCCGTTGCGCAGCAAAACTCAGCGATGTCACACCAAGAAGCAGAGTGAAGATCCAGAACCGCATTAAAATGCCTCCGCGACTTGAAAATAAAATCCAGCGCTTTCTTTGCCCAATCCCAGATCGAGCCGAAGGTTCATATCGGGCTTAACTTCGAAACGGTAACCTGCGCCAATGGTGGGTAACAACGGATGATCTGAGAGATCCTGCGGGTTTTCACCCAGCGCTCCGGCACCAATCCACAAAACGTAGCCATGTCGCCAGTTAAGCTTTTTGCGATATTCCAGTTGCGTGCTGACCACATCTTTATCGCGATAACGCCCCTGGAAATAACCACGCATCCGATTGTCGTCCCCCGCTTCAGATAAACGATCCCAGGGCACATCACCGTGCGCAAAACGGCCCCAAAGATCGAACGCCAGAACCTCGCTTTCACTCAACGAAGCGTAGTAGTTATATTGCAATTGCAGCACGGTGAAGTGGCTATCCGAGCCTACTGCCGGATCAAAATAGCTGTATTCCGAGCTGAAAAACTGCCCGCGGGTTGGCCGCGTAATCACATCACGGGAATCATAGTTGATCATCACCGTTGCACCGGAATTGAGTGACGAAGTATCGGCACCGTACTGCGAAAAGTTGTCACCCGGGTGCGCATTATCCACTTTGGCATTCAGGGTAGAAAAATCCCAGCCTACGCCAGCATAAAGATTGCCAGCCACGCGGCGCATGAGTTGTGGATGAAGGCGAAACGACTTTTCAATGTATTCCTGTTCATTGCCTTGTGCTGCGTCGTAGCCAACCCCCCAAAAACCCGTTGGGATCTTCGCAATCGCGCCATCAATAAACAATCGCCATTCATCGTCTGCGAAAAACGTGTAGTTCTTCATGCCAAACCCCAATGCACCGCTGCTGCTGACAAACCCAGTGAACGATATCGAGGAGTTTTGCGTTTCACGATCGTTAGGATCAACACGATAAATTCCGGCAATGGCGGTGCCTAAACCCAGTTTCAACTCCGGGGTATAGAACGGCCCTGGCAGCACGCTCCAGTTAATACCTTTGTTGGCGTCATACTGATTGTCCGCGCCCAGCTCTCCCAGAAACCCGTCAACCTCATCACGCGTCACGGCTTGTGCTAAAAACGGTGCCGTCGTCAGCATCAGCCATCCTAAAAATAGCGCTCCACGCTTGTTCATCAGAATCGATATTCACCCGCCAGGAAGAAGCTATTACGCTCGTTAAAACCAATTTCGGTCAGTAGATTGAAATTTTTCGTGATCTCGTACTGCGCACCTATTAGTGTGTTCCACGGTGAACTGAGGTGCTGCTTCACGTCAAAACGCCCCTGGTCATCTACGTTCACAGAGCTGATAAGCGGCTGAAGTTCGGGGGGCATATGCAGATCGGATAAGTTTCCTTTGAACTCCTGATCGACATTTTGATACATCGCGCCCACCCATATACTGAGATGAGAAGGTCCTGAAATATCAGGCATGTCAAAGCGATACCCCACGCGCGGCGATACCGTCACGGCAGAAATTTTACCGTCCAGGATATCGAATTCGGTACGCGTGTAGTTGGTATCCACCAGCGTGAACCAGTTTTTATACCCACCCGCCAACGTAAAGCCGGTACCAAAAGTGCGGCCTTCAAAATCGAGTGCAAAATCAATGTCCTGTAGCGTTCCGTTTTCATGAAGTTTGTGTACTGACGAGGCGATAATCCGGTCAATACCGGTGTAGCGCGACGGGTCGGCATCAACCGATACCTGGGAAAGGGACGAACCTTTGGTATAACCCATCAGCCCGTAAATATTTAAAAATGGAAACACCCACATATCCAGGCGCAGGTTTTCGGTTTCGCTACGCTGGCGCGTTTGGCCAACGGCAATATTAAACATGTCGCTAGGGATCAGGTGATTGCCGAGCTTCAGCCCGGAGAAAGTAATGCTATCGACATCGATATTTTGGCGAATATTCATATAGCTGAGGTTTGCACCAAACGGGAGCGGGATAGAATAACCACGCGCTCGCGCTTCATCACCCCAGATGGGGAAAGTGCTGCTTTCCGTCTCGGTATCGGTCGTTGCACCCAACGCCATGCCGGACAGCAGCAACAACCCTGATGCCAGGGAACAGGTAATTAAACGGCTTTGCCACATACTGTTGAGCATTATCATCAGCTCTCTCTTCTGCTTATTTTGTTATTTTGCCCAGGTACAACTATTGTTACAGCCCAGAGCCCACATTGAAATACAGAGCTTGTTCATCATCGCTGAAAGCGACATCAATACCGGTATGCAACCCAAATGCACTCGCAATCAGATAACGGAATCCGCCGCCCCAGGCCACTTCGGTTTGCTCATAAAGATTATCCATTTCCTTTCCCGCACTCCCCGCCCCTACAAAGCCTTGCAGTATCCAGCGCGGTGTCATTTGCCATTCAAGCTGAGATTGCACGGTACTGACATAATCGCCCTGATAACGGTAACTCGAGATGCCTCGTAACTTGATATAAGGCCGAGCCATCGGAGGCAAGTGGCTATCTCGATTTGAAAGTGACTGATAATTTCCAGCCAGCACGAGGGTGAAATCACGACCGAGTGGTTGGAAGTATTTGCCGTCGAGAGTCAGCGTGTTGTATCGGTAATCACCGCCCAGGAAATTAGTGTAAAACTGGTATTCACTGGTGACAGACAGCCCATTACGCGGATAAAAGAAGTTATCGGTGGTGTCATATTCCATCAATAATCCTACGCCAGATGTGGAACTGGATTCTCCAAGCACGCCCTGCAGTAAGCGGTTAACTGCTGAATTATCGGCAGAAATCTCCATATTGGCGTAGAACTGCGAAGCACCGACGAAAAAGGGAGAGTCCGCCACACGAAACAGCAGTTTCTGCGAGCCCCCATAGCCTTTAGTACGCGTACTCACCCCTCCACTGCGACCAAACCCTGCAATATCACCAGAATAGATATCCAGATTGATATCCGCATAACCCAAAGCAATTTGGTAGCGAATGCTGTCATTATTCCAGGTATGCCGATGACCACCGCCGACAAACCAGGTACCATTTTGCGTGGCTCCGCCACCGAACGCCGTTATCGCAGGGGGGATTAATCGCCCGTTTGAGGGTTGTTGTTCATCCTGATCGTGCAGGAAAAGACCAAACAAGCCGCCACCATAGCCAATTGCAGGTTCGGTGATAACGACGGGTATCGGTAAAAACCCGTAGCGCTTTTCACGAAGATAGTCGCTCATATCCAGCATGCCGTCTGTGTCATCTATTAACCCGGCGGCAAAAACCCCCAGCGGTTGTAACAGTGACGCAAACAGCATAAGTACCAGCAAGCGGTGCGGGTTAGTCATCAGCGTCGCCCAGAAAGAGATAATGTTTTAATCAATCAAACGAGAAAGGGAATCTCTGTCTATACCCTAAATAATTCGAGTTGTGAGTAGGCGACAAGATAGCAAATCCCCAGGAGCTTACTTTGTCAGTGAGTGGGATTAATGAGTCTAGCCAACCCCATAGAGGGTATAAGCATCTGATTTGAGCATAGACTAGCCTGAATCGTATTCAAGGTCGTGGGATTAACCCGCGTTTTTTTCGTGGGGGAAATAGTGGGGGATATGTAGGAGTAAAACGAAAAAACCCGCCGAAGCGGGTTTTAAAATTTCTAGCTTAGTTAACGCTAACCTTACAGGCTAGTTACGTTACCAGCTGCTGGGCCTTTAGCGCCGTTCTCGATGGTGAAGGAAACTTTCTGGCCTTCATCAAGAGATTTGTAGCCATCGTTCTGGATAGCAGAGAAGTGTACGAACAGGTCTTTAGAACCGTCGTCTGGAGTGATGAAGCCGAAGCCTTTATCAGCGTTGAACCATTTTACCAGACCAGTCATTTTGTTAGACATGTGTATTACCTTTTGAATTGAGTGTGCCTTACGGCGATTTGGTATGCTTTACAGATTTTATGAAGCGGTAGAGGAGCACACGACAAAGGGTATCCAGGGATGACTCTTGAAGGACTGCTTTACTGAGTTGCTTTAAAGGTCTGTACGTCAAACCGATGGGGCGTATTAACTCATGCTTGGGCGATGAATGACAAGGATTATTTTAGCCGTCTGCAGGTCTGGAGCTAAAAACCGCTGTTTTTAGCGCTTCGCTTAGCGGGTGAAAACCACCTGCTAACACACTCATCCAACCACCATCTAACCAATTGTTAATATTCTATTTTTGCTACTCTACGCAGCGTTTCCGGCGTGACATTTGGCAGGCTAAAAAACTCCATATAAGCCGGAATCATCTCAAATAACATATCTGTTCCAGGTTGTATCTGGCAGTCCCTTTCCAGGGCTGCACGTAAAAATGGCGTGATTTCGCTTTTCATTACCACCTCTCCGACAAAGGTTCCTGGCGTTATCAAGTTCACATCAACAGGCAGTTCGTCACCCGAACTCATCCCCATCGGCGTTGCGTTCACGACAATGGAAAACGCCTTCGGGTTGCGCAAACCCGTCTGTACCGTCAGTGCCGGGTAATGGCTTCGCAAGCGTTTTGCCAGTTCCTCGCAGCTCGCAGCGCGGCTATCAAACAGCGCCAGTGTATCGACACCAGCAGCAGCCAGGGACGCGGCAATAGCGGATCCGACGCCACCGCAGCCCACCACCAACGCTCTTGCGCCACGCAGCTGAATGCCTTTGCGCAACACACCGCGCACAAAGCCGTCGCCATCAAACATATCGCCGCGCAAGGTGCCGTCCGGCTCAAGGCGAATGGCATTACACGCACCCGCAATTTGCGCCGTTGGGCTTAGGCTTTGGACTAACTGGCAGGTCGAGACTTTGTGCGGCATTGTCACCAGTGCGCCGATAATATTGGTCATGCAGAATAAAGAAGGAATGAGTTGCGCGTAGTCTTCGGCTTTGACCCCCATCGGTACCACCTTTACATCAATGCCTTGCTCATCAAACCACGGGTTGTAAATCAACGGTGCTTTGAAGGTGGTTGTCGGGTACCCCAGATGGGCAATCAAACGGGTGTTGCCACTAATTTCCATAGTATCTACCTCTATAATGGCGTCACACGCTGCGGTGACGCCACCAGACATCATTAATTAATCAGCCAATTCAATGCGTTTGATATCGCCAAGAATAAAGACATACGCAAATACACCCAGCAACGCTGCGCCACCGATGTATACCAGTGCATAGAAGAAGTTACCCGTCGCCGCAACAATAAAACCAATAATCAGCGGCGTAATAATGGAGGCCAGGTTAGAGCAGAAGTTAAATAAGCCACCGGTTAATCCCGCCAGATTTTTCGGTGCCATATCAGAAATTAGCGTCCAGCCCAGCCCGACCATACCTTGCCCGAAGAAAGCCACCGACATCACCGTAATCACCAGCGCATCAGTAGGCATCCAGTTAGCCAGTATGATCAGGCTCGCCATCAGCAGCCCAGCGATAATTGGTAACTTACGGGCAATGTTCACCGAACCGGTGCGTTTAAGGATTTGGTCTGACACCCAACCGCCAAACATCACACCCACGGCCGCCGCCAGGAACGGCATAATGGCGAAGAAGCCCACTTTCAGCCATGGCATATGGCGTTCAGTGGCAAGATACGTCGGGAACCAGGTCAGGAAAAAGACCAACGTAGTATTACCGGCAAATTGACCAATACCCGCCCCAAGGATCTGGCGGCATTTCACCAGCTTGCCGACGTTCATCCAGCTAAAGTTCATTTTCGGTTCTGGCTCGGCCTCTTTTTGATCGTGGCCGATGTACTCAAGCTCAAGCGCGTTAGCCGTTTTGGACTCATGCGGCTCGTGGTAATAACGCCACCACACCAGCACAAACAGAATGCCCACCACGCCAACGGTGATAAACAACGCTCGCCAGCCGAACCTCTCCATAATAAAGAACAACAGCGGGGCAAACGCCGCCAGCCCGATGTATTCCCCAACGGTATACACCGCCGTTGCACGTGCCCGCTCATGCTGCGGGAACCACTTCCCGACTACGCGACTGTTTACCGGGAAACACGGTGCTTCACTAATCCCCAAACCAAGGCGGCATAACAGCAGCGTTTTCAGCCCAACCGTTAACCCGTGGAATAAGGTAAATGTCGACCAGAAAAATAGCGCCAGTGCGTAGGTAACTTTGTTGCCGAAACGATCAAGAAAGATGCCGCCAGGGATTTGCATCGCTGCGTAAGTCCAGGCAAATGCCGAGAACACAATCCCCATGGTTGCCGCACCGATTCCGAGATCCGCACTCAGTTGCGGTGCAGCAATACCTAATACTGTGCGGTCGAGGTAATTGATCATGGTCCCGATAGCCAGAAGGGTCAGAATAACCAGTCGGGTTCGGGATCGTTTCACTACACCAGCTTTCGGGGCGGTGGTATCGCCCTGGCCATAACTCGCCATTATTTATTCCTCTGTCGGTAGGTTACAGGTGCAAAATTGAACCTTACGGTTCATTTATTGTTTTAAACCGCATCAACGTATTTGCATCGCAGCCAATCGAACCGCTGCGTTGGTTGCACCATATTGTTGATAATCCCCCCGTCGCTCGACCAGTTCAAAGAAGAAACGGTCAGGGCGGAAAGGTGGCGTGTAGGCGTGTAAAAACTCCTGCAAGTGAGCATCGCGTTCATAAAGAATATTCAGGTGCTCAAGCCCCTGTAATAAGGCATTGTTTGTTCCATAACGCGCCAGTAAATCGCCATAATAGTTCGCTGGAATCGGCAGTAGTTTCAGCCCTTGCGACTGCAAACTTTCCACCGTCTCTGGTAAATCATCACACGCAAATGCCGCGTGTTGCAGGCCAGCTCCTTGATAACTCGCCACTGAACGGGCGATTTGCGTATCAAGACTGTGCGACATATTCAGTGGCAGGCGAATTGAATGGCAAGGACTGTGCATCACCTGGCTTCTGACCAGTCCGTACGGATCCGGCACGCTCAACTCGTTATCCAGCTCAAAACCAAACACCGCGCGGAAAAACATTATCCAGTTATCACGGCTACCTTCTATTAACCCTAAAGCCAGATGATCAATGCCGATGAGCGTGCCTTTATTCGCTGATTCTGTCAGGTGAAAATCTGTCTGATAAATATCACTTTCACCCTGCTCTGGCGCTTCTATCAGGTAAATTAAGCTGCCGTCCGGAGCGCAAATTGCCGCCAGCGCACGCTCATCCGGGCCGTGTTCTTCACGCCAGATCGGATAACCATAATCCTGCGCCCGTTGGAGTAAATTTGCCGCACCTTTAACGCGCCACGCCATCGCACAAAGTGAAACACCGTGGCGACGATGAAACTCATCCGCCCAACTGTGCGCCTGGTGGTTAACAATCACATTCACGCCACCGTTGCGCCACAGTGAAACATCTTTTGAGCGATGCTCCCCGGCTGGGGCAAAACCCAGAGGCTGTAGCGCGTTTCCCAGTACGACCGCGTCTTGTGCGTCGGTCGCAAACTCTAAAAACTCGATGCCCTGATAACTGGCCTGCGGTGCACTATGGAACAGTTGCGCATCAATTTTCGGGTTGCCATTCCAGGTCTGTTCCTCCAGCCATAATAAGGAGCGAAACCCGTCTTTGGCCGTTGGTGTGTTCGGCGTGGCACGGAAGCTGTCATTGAAAATCTCAAGCGACCACGGACCCCGGTAGCCCTTCTCAGTCAGCAGACGAGTAAATTCCACCACCGGCAATTCGCCCTGCCCTGGAAAGTTGCGGAAATGACGGCTCCACTCGAGTACATCCATTTTCATCAATGGCGCATCGGCCAGTTGCAGGAAGGTGATTTTATCGAGGGGGATATCGTCGAGATTAATCAACTGGTCGCCAAGCGAAAGCACATGGAAGCTATCAAGAACCAGACCCATTGCTGAGCTATTAACCTGTTTTACTCGCTCCCAGGCCTGGCGATAGCGGTTCACATGAGTGCCCCACGCCAGCGCTTCATAACCTACAGTAATTTCATTTTTTTTAGCAAGTTCAGCCAGATGCGCCAGATCGCTGACCTGCAAATCCAGGTTGGCGGAACAATCGGGGGCCACGTTGCTGCATAGCAACATGGTGTTGCATCCAAGCTCATGCATCAGAGCAAACTTGCGCCGCGCACGCTCCAGGTTACTGACAAACTGCGGACGCGTGGCGCCTTCAAAATCACGAAACGGTTGGAATAACGTGATGCTCAGCCCCAGGTCTGCCGCCATTTTACGCACATCAGCGGGCGATCCTGGATAATAGAGCAAGTCATTTTCGAAGATTTCAACACCGTCAAAACCAGCAGCCGAGATTGCGGCCAGTTTTTCAGGCAACGTGCCAGAGATTGATACAGTTGCAATTGAACGTTGCATGATGGCTCCTGGTCTTTCGGGATAATTCGATTAATGTTGTATCATTTGGTTCATATTGCAAACTTATAGTTAATTAATTGTTAATTTAGATCACACCACAGGAAGTTAAAAAAAATAGCGGGCGATTACCGAACAAAACAAAGTCGGGTTACACTTTTCAATCACTCCTCGGCAACTCATAGGCAGACACAACATGTCAGATAATAACTATCAGCCCCCAAAAGTTTGGACGTGGAAAAAAGGCGAAGGCGGTACCTTTGCTAACATCAACCGCCCGATTGCAGGCCCAACTCACGAACATACTCTGCCCATCGGCAAGCACCCATTACAGCTCTATTCCCTTGGCACACCTAATGGGCAAAAAGTCACTATTTTGCTTGAGGAGTTGCTGGCTCTGGGTGAAAGCGGCGCTGAGTATGATGCGCACCTGATTCGTATCGGTGAAGGGGATCAATTCTCAAGCGGCTTTGTGGACGTGAACCCAAATTCGAAAATCCCGGCACTGATGGACCATTCGATGACACCTCCGATTCGCGTCTTTGAATCCGGTGCAATCCTGCTTTACCTTGCCGAGAAGTTCGGGCATTTCTTGCCAAAAGATATTGCGGCTCGAACCGAAACCTTGAACTGGCTGTTCTGGCTGCAAGGTTCAGCGCCATATCTCGGTGGAGGATTTGGTCATTTCTACAATTACGCACCGTTGAAGATTGAATACGCGATTAACCGCTTTACCATGGAAACTAAGCGTCAGTTAGACGTACTCGACAGACAACTGGCGACGCACCGTTTTATTGCCGGAGATGAATACTCGATTGCAGATATCGCCATTTGGCCATGGTATGGCAGCCTGGCAAAAGGCGGACTGTATGACGCAGCAGAGTTCCTCGACATCGCGTCGTACAAAAACTTCGTGCGTTGGGCTGATGAAGTGGCTAAACGTCCTGCTGTGAAACGTGGGCGCATTGTGAATCGCACGTTCGGCGAACCGTCTGAGCAGTTACACGAACGCCACGACGCGTCTGATTTTGAGTTACGCACCGAAGATAAACTGGCGAAGTAACATTCTCACTCGACTGCTATACCCGTCATAATTCGAGGTGCAGATAACGCCCTGTAGCTCGAAGTATGATGGGTATAAAATTTAAAATTAAACAAACTATCGATGGTTCCAGGATAACTATTGCGAGTAACTTGCCGTCTGAATTATTTAGTCAGCAAACTGCAAGGAAATATCGTGTTAAAAAAATACATACTTTTATTCACTTTCGTTATCGCTGGCTGCGCCAATCCCGGTGATGAAACGGTGGAAGCTTTAAATACTCTTGAATTCCAACCAGGTGTGATGTCTACGGCTACTAATAGTAACTCTGAAGAACTCAAAAGCCTGCATACAGCCAACAAGAAGGCTATTTCAAGCCTCACCAAGGAAATAAAATCGGCACGAGTAGACAATCTGAGAAGTGTTGATGTCTTTGATAATCGCCACGGTATTGATAATGTTTTTCAAGCGCTTACCAAGCTTGAGCAATTTGATGAGCTGAATAATATCTATCTGAAAGATCAAAATAAAGAGGGGTTAGTGCAGATAAATAAAGCATTAAAACCAATCACTGAGAAAAATGTCTGAATACACGAAAGTCGGTGGATGTCGCATACGCTAATCCACCCTGCAACTGCTTTTTATCGATCGGGTAAGCAATAGCTGCATCCGACATTCAACGCCACAAATAATCAGTAAAGTTGCTTCTCAATCAGCATCTGCTGCAATTGTTGTTTTTGTTCAGTGGTTAACACTCGGCTAACATCAAACAAATATTTTGCTCGCTGGTAGCGCACTTGACTCTGTATATTGCTAATAGCACTGAGTTGCTTCTTCGCTTCGCTATCGTTCCACTCGCCGGTTTGAAACATATTAATAATCGCATCTTGCGTTAAAGAATCGGTATTAATTTTAGCGATCTCTTTTTGCGCATCCTCACGAAGCGTTTTTACCGTTTTCATTTGTTCAGGTGAAAGCTTGAGCTGCTTTGATAATGTATCCTGCGGTAGCGTTTCTGTAGAATTAGACGCCATTGCTACACCTGAAAAGGCCAAAACAGTAGCCATCATGACAATTTTAAATACTTTCTTCATTCTATACCCTTAAAAATATTAAGTATTACAAACAGCTAAACACCTATATTATTAACACATCAATAACATCATTGAAAACACTGAATAGTTTATTTTTACATAAAGCAATTAATTGTATTTGAATAGTTATTATTATAATAAACCAGTCTTTCCAACTGGAGTAGAATACAATCACAACGCCTATTGCATTAAACAGAAAAAAGTCTCCAGGTGAAAAATCAATCCGTCAAGGATGGCTGGCAGGATTATTATCGTTGCTGTACACGATATTTGTTGTGATATTTAATGAATGCAGTAACTGTATATATTTTCAGTACTTACAAACTCCTGATGAGTTTTTGGTAATTGCTCTACTAACCTATCTTATTTTTCTTAACAGTCGCATCGGCGCTGTGCTCATGGTAGTTTACTTCGCTACGCACAAATCAATACTCTTTCTCTCCGGACTTTACCACTCTGTGAGTATCATAGTCGTCGACCTGGTTCTACTTTACTACTATATTGCTGCCGCCAAAGGGACTTTTCTCTTACACAATCCTAAATAACAGAAAGCCACCCTATGTTTCCATAGGGTGGCTTCTGAGTGCTTACTATTTGATCTTTACTTGCAATAACCTACATCCTTGTGGGCTCCGAATATCATAATTTTATTTTAACACTCACTCAAATTAATTTTTATTTAAAAATAAATATTGTGATTTAGACAAAAAAATACCCGCCGGACAGGCGGGCATATTGTATTGACACAATAAAGTGCGCGAACAATATTAAAGGATCGAATTACTTGAGGTCGACAATATCAATGAGGTTTGATGCATCAACGTGATAATTGTAATGCGTGACTAATTGCTCGGCAATTCTATTCAGGTATAAAAATAAATTTATGTCATAAATAATTCGAGTTGCAACCAACCCCCTGCTACCAGAAGCATGACGGGTATTTAGAAACTGAAATTGACCGCTGCGTAGCCACCGTCCGCCAGGATATTATCACTATGGCCGTCTTTCCCTTTCATCCCGACATAACGATATCCACCTTCAACTGACAAAGTTGGATTAATGTTCCAGCGAAGACCAGCATTCGCTTCGCCATATTGGTCCACACCGCTGGAGAGTGAATCGGGTGAATAATATCCATCGCCAAACAGGGTAAAATGTTCGCCCAGTGGAAGTTGTGCTCCGCCACCGACGGCTACGGCATAACCTTCATCATTATCATCCGGGTTCAGATAAAGCGTTTTGCCGCCCAGAGTAATCAAAATCGAACCAAGCGGGATATTCCAGCCCATTCCCAGGCTTGCAATATCGCCATCGTTATCGCTGTGTGCCCAGTTACCGCTAAAGACAAAACCAGGCTCATTTGCGCCAAAAGCTATCCCAAGGTTGGTCCATTCACCGCCGGCCTCACCGTGAAATGTCACTGCACTTGCTGAACTTGCTGCAAGTGTCGCGCCAACCAAACAAACCACTTTTAATAATTTCATCGCTTTCCTTATTTTGAATCAGGGTTTTCAGACCAAAAAAAAGCCCGACAGGCACAATGCATCGGGCAAAACGGACGTCACTGCTATTTTTTTAATACTACATGGAGATTTACTGTTGTACTGCTACACCTGCGATTTCTACAACAACACGGCGATCGGGAGCCAGGCAGTTGATCAGCTCATTACGCTCTTGCACCGAATCACAGGTTGTTCCGGTAACGGGTTCGCTTGAACCACGGCCTTCAGCCTGAACATTCTGTGCTGGCATCCCTAAACGAACCAGTTCATCCGCCACGCTCTGCGCACGCTTTGTAGAAAGGTCGAGGTTGTAATTCGAAGAACCCATACGATCGCTATAACCAATCACTACTGTGGTTTGTTCTTTAGCAGCCTGAATTTCTGGACGATTGTAGAGATCACGTACCGCAGCTTCACCCTCAGGTGAAAGGGTGGAGGAGTTAAAACCAAACATAACGTCCGATTTCAGATTGAAGCGTTGTGGTTCAACTGGCGCTTCCACTGGAGCAGGTGCTGGTGCAACGACAGGCGCTGCTGCATTCTGACCAAAACGGTAAACCACACCGGCAGTTACCGTACCAACATCAGCAGAGACACCAATCTGGTTAGAGTTACCTACATTACTTACCCACTGATACTCTACACGGCCAGCCCAGTTGTCATTAAACTCATATTCTGTACCGATAGCGGCCAATGGGCGCACGCCTGTCTCAAATTTGGTACGGTCATCTTGTTGAGTTTCTGCACGATATGCCATTGCACCCGCACGGCCATAAATATCCCAGCTTTCAGTAAATGCATAACTGGCTTTCATAGACAGTTGCAGACCCTGAGCGCCCATTTTGGCACCATCAACACCGTTGTTGCCTTGAATCTGCATATTGCCGAGATAGTCGTAACCACCTTCAACAGCCAACCACGGAAGGATTTGATAACCACCAAATACGCCGCCACCAACGGTATCATTACTGGTATCAAACTCATTGGCGTTATTCAGGTCACCATTAGAATTATTGTTACCGTTGGCATCAAAATAATGTGACCATCCTAATTTTGCACCACCGTACCAGGTATTGGCATCGGCTGCGGCATTAGCATTTGTTACTGCGAAGGCGTTGAGTACGATTAATGCAATAAGAGACTTTTTCATAATGATCCTTGAAATCGCTGCTGAGAGGTTACTCAGTGGTTTTAATATTTCAGCGACGAATAATATTCAGGGATCCTTGCTGATGGAATATTATTTTTGTTTATTTTTACATGAAAAAAAATTAGACGAGATAATGGTAGCCACGCATTTACCTCGCTGATTACTAAGCTGAAAGCTAGAATTTATCTGGCAAATTTATAACATTCAGTAAATATCCGCCACGCTTAATCTCTATGTATCCACCGTTCTTTAAGGCAAACATCACATTTAAAATACTGCTACGTGATAAGTGAGTTCTCTCCTGAATATAATCAAGGATTGATGTTCTTAATCGTAAATCTTCTGGCAAAAGAATCAGCTCAACAAGATGGCCACGAATGATGGAATATGTGCGTTGCTGTACCACAACAGAATCACGATAGAAAAGACGGGTGGTGTAATAAGCGAGGATTATCGCTATATCCTTCCACATATCATGCTGGGTAATAAGTTCATGCGCCAGACTGGCATCAAGACGCAGTATGGTGCATTCGGTTTCTGCACGCAAAATATGGCTGCGTAGAGGTTGTATGCTCTCTGCAATGCCGAACACATTTTGATCGTATACCGTCGCGATAACCAGGCCGTCTGTTGTCCGCAGGACAGATAACTCGCCTTTCTTGAAGATATAAAATTGCGGGCTATGCTTATACCCCCAGTTTATGCGCTTACGGGGAACGACTTCCATCGGCGTTCCATGGGGTTCCAGGACTGCAATCAGACGCTCGATTGCGGCTTCCGGGCGGGTGGGAGGAGGTATCGTCATTTTGTTTCCATTACTGTCTGTTTACGCCTGTACCCTAGAGTATATAACCTTTATATTTTGAGCTGCAGGTAGGCGGTAAGGGGGCTCATCCCCAGTCATTGACGTAAGTTTAAGCGACTGGGCGTGTGTAGCCAATATCCCTACAACTCGAAAGATAGCGGTGTATCACACTAAAAGCCTGGCAGGGTGCGACACCTTGCTGTTTTTGGCCGATAGATACAACCGTGATTGTTACCAACAAAACAAAATTTATCAAATTCCTTACAACTATTTCCGTGTTGAAAAGAAGTGTAATTTTCCATTTTTCCTATTGCACGTTATTACGTCTTTGTGCAATAGGAAAATGATCTGATATTTATTTTTAAATGAAATAAAAGTGGCAGCCATCACACCTTCTCTTTAGTGTCACCAAACATTTTATTACGGGGGCACCCATCTATGTTTCTCGATTACTTTGCCTTAGGCGTGCTTATTTTTGTAGCCCTTACGCTCTTTTATGGCGTGATTGTCGTACACGATATTCCCTATGAAATTGCGGTGCATCGCAATCATCCTCATCAAGATGCCATTCATGCTGCAGGTTGGGTGAGTTTGTTCACACTGCATGTATTATGGCCGTTCCTGTGGATCTGGGCGATGTTATATCGCGAAGACAGAGGCTGGGGATTTACCGTTAAAAATAATGAAATAGAAATGCTAAGAGAAAGACTGGCGCGGCTGGAATCTCAGCACGAACACAATAAAAGCAAGTCATCAACAACCGACTAATTAACCAGGATACATTGTGGATTTATTACTTATCCTTACTTATACCGCAATTTGTTTTGGTATATTTAAATTCTTTAAAATTCCGCTAAATAAATGGAGTGTTCCGACTGCTGTATTGGGTGGGGTTATTCTTATTGGCTCACTGCTGTTATTAATGAACTATAACCATCCTTATACCGAACGGGCGCAGATGGTTACAGTGACATTGCCTATTATTCCGGAAGTAGAAGGTGTGGTGGTAGAAGTCACCCCCGACGCCAACAAGAAGCTGAAAAAAGGCGATTTCTTATTCCGTATCGACCCAACCGCATATGAGGCCAAAGTCGAAGCGCTGCAAGGTGAGATTGAAAGCGCCCAGCAGAACGTTGAAATGCTTAAAGCACGCCTGGCTTCCGAAAATGCCGATATCTCACAAGCGAAAGCATTACGTGATTTAGCATTAAAAGATGCAGACCGTTACCGCAATGGTAGCCGGGACAAAATGAAAAGCCCGTTTACCGACCAGGAAGTGGTTAGCGCACAACAAAATTATCTGGCGGCACAAGCACAGTGGCGCTCTTCCCTGTCGAAAAGAGATCAAACGGAAGCCCAGTTGGATGCCCTGGTAAACGGTGAAAATGCCACGGTGTACAGGCTGAAGTCTCAGCTTAAAGAAGCAGAATATTTCCTTGCGAAAACGGTTATTCGCGCTCCTAGCGATGGTTACGCCACACAGCTTTTCCTGAAACCAGGTATGTTTGTGCGTCCGTTACCGCTGCGTCCGGTGATGGTATTTGTTCCCGAACAGAAAACCAGTGTTTACGCCGTATTCCGCCAAAACTCTGCCCTGCGTTTAACCGCTGGCGACCAGGCTGAAGTGGTCTTTAATGGTCTGCCTGGCAGCGTAGTTAAAGGAAAAGTGAAGCAAATCCTCCCTGCAATTGCCAACAGTAGCTATCAGGCTCAGGGCCATTTGCAAGGCCTGAGTCTTGACCCAAAACTCGACGGTATCTATGCCGAAATTGAACTGAACAATGTTGCAGATGTGGAGAGATTACCCGCTGGGACCATGGGCCAGGTCGCGGTGTATTCAGGGTATTTCGAGCATGTTTCTATTATCCGTAAAATCCTGCTGCGCATGACCAGCTGGACACATTATCTCTATATCGATCATTGATTTAAGGCTAAAAAGGAGTCCCCTATGCAGAAAGCAAAAATACTTATTCTTTTCACTATCGTTATTCTGACGTGGGGGACAACCTGGCTTGCCATGAAATTCGCATTGGTCAGCATGCCGCCGATATTTGCCACGGGGCTGCGCTTTTTAAGTGCCGCTCCCCTGCTGTTCTTGCTGTTGCGTATCACCCGCGGGTCATTGTTATTTCCGCCAGGCCATCGGTTATTCCAGTTCTGCGTGTTCTTATTTTGTTTTTGCTTGCCGTTTACGCTGGTGATTTATGGCCAACAGTATGTCAACGCCAGCACAGCCGCGATAATCTTCGCCAGCATGCCTGTCGCCGTAGTGTTGATTTCGATTGCAGTACTCAATGCTCCCACCAGCTTGCTGCAACTCGCGGGGGCGTTGCTGACCATTCTGTCTCTGTTTAGCCTGCTGCAGGAAGAATCCAGAACCGCTCTGAGCAACAACTGGAAAGGCGCATTCGCCATCGTTGTCGCCGTCATCATGCACGCTTTTATGTACGTGCAATGCAAGCGGCGTAACTGCCGGGTTTCGCTGTTCACGTTCAACGCTCTGCCCTGCCTGGCGGCGGGTGTACTGCTAACGCTGACTGGCGCGATAGTCGAGAAGCCAGAAATTGGAAGTATCACCTGGCTGTCTTTATCTTCAATTATTTACCTCGGAGTGGTAGCGGGCGTATTCGGGATCCTGTGCTATTTCTCACTGCAAAAGCGTGTGTCGACTTTTAACACATCGTTAGTGTTTATCTGCTTCCCTGTTATCGCCGTCTTCCTGGAATCCATGGTTATGGACCGCGAGTTTTCTTCGACTTCGTGGATTTTGCTCGCGGGAATGCTCAGCGGCGTATTTTTATCCTTACTTCCAGTTGAGAAAAGAAAAATGGCGACCACACCGCATCGGCAGTGGAATTAACAAGATATTTTCTCCGCCATATTTACAACTAACCAATAGCTGTTAAAAATGAATATTATTTGTTCATAATTATGGTCAATGTCAGAAGATATTCTCAGGCAGCAGATCCAGAACCTCAAAAAGCACAATGCCCGGCTCAAGAGAATTGCACACGACTCACGAAACAAGTTGAGTGCAGCTCTGGACGGGACAGGCTTGTGTTTATGGCAATTAGATTTGCCAAGCGGCAAGTTAGTTATTTTCAATCGCCGCTGGGGTTCCATGCTGGGCTACCGGCCCAAAGAACTTAGCGCTCATTTTGATGTGTGGCGTGAGCACCTGCACCCGGAAGACAAAGAGATGGTATTGGCTGCGTTTTACGACCATCTCGACGGTAAAACACCCTATTATGAAGCGCTGCATCGCATGCAGGCGAAAAATGGCACCATTACCTGGGTGCTTGATCGGGGAAGAGTAAGCGAATGGAGTGATGACGGAAAACCACTCAAAGTCACCGGCACGCACATCGACATGACCAAAGAAAAACAGTACGAACAACAGCTTGCTAAACTCGCCAACCACGACCCGCTGACCAGCCTTGCCAACCGCTACGCACTGCATTCGCAGTTTGATCTATTAAAAAAACTCGGCGCACTGTCGATAGCCTTTATCGACCTCGATAACTTTAAAAACGTTAACGATACCCTGGGCCACCGCAGCGGTGACGAGGTTCTCCTGCAATTAAGCCAACGGCTGCATGATGCATGTCCACCAGAGGTCACCATCGGTCGCATCGGGGGAGATGAATTTATCCTGCTGCTACCGTGGTCGCTGGAAAGCCCAGAAATCGGCAAAATTGCCCTACGCTGCCTTGATGCTGCCATCACACCTTTTGAATTGGGTAATGGGACCGCGAGCGTCGGTGTTTCCATTGGCGTTAACGAATCCTGGGCCAGCGACAACTTTAGTGATGCGGTAATTCGTGCCGATGAATCCATGTATCTGATTAAACGCAGCGGCAAAAATGGCATCGCGCTAGGGGCCAGGATCCTTATTCAGGGATAGGCTTAGGCCAGATACTTGCGGAACCAGTCGATGGTTCGCGACCACGCAAGCTCCGCCGCTGCTTTGTCGTAACGCGGTGTCGAGTCATTGTGGAATCCATGATTCACGCCTGGGTAGATATAACCTTCGTAGACTTTATGGTTCGCTTTCAGCGCTGCTTCATACGCAGGCCATCCTTCGTTAATGCGCGAATCCAGCTCACCGTAATGCAGTAATAAAGGCGCTTTTATGCGTGGCACATCTTCCGCTTTTGGTTGACGCCCGTAGAACGGCACGGCTGCGGCTAATTCCGGATAAGCCACCGCTGCGGCATTCGCAACCCCTCCGCCATAACAAAAACCGGTGATGCCAACTTTCCCGGTCACTGCATCGTGGTGCATCAAAAACTCAATTGCGGCAAAGAAATCATTCATCAGTTTCGTCGGGTCGACCTGAGATTGCAGCTCGCGCCCTTTTTCATCATTACCCGGATAACCGCCAACCGAGCTTAATCCGTCTGGTGCCAGTGCAATAAATCCGGCTTTGGCGACGCGCCGTGCCACATCTTCAATGTAAGGATTGAGCCCACGGTTTTCATGCACCACCACCACGGCCGGAACTTTACCCTCAGCTTTCGCCGGGCGTACCATGTAGCCCCTCACTTGCCCATGCCCTTGCGGAGATGGGTATTGGATATATTCAGCCACAATATCGGGGTCGGTAAATTCCACTTGCTCGGCGAAGGCGTAATTCGGCGTTAGCAGCGTTCCGAGGGCAACAGCAGAAAGCCCACCGACAACAAATTTCCCGGCGATGTCGAGAAACTCACGCTTGCTGATTTTTCCGTGTACGTAGAAATCGAAGTATTCGAGTAATTCAGGCGGGAAATCTTTTGCAGTCAGTCTGGTCATTGGCAGGTCCTTTATACCCGTCATACTTCAAACTGCTTCTTTGTTGGCCGCGTTCGCTCACCCGAATCACTTACTCATGTAAGCTCATCGGGATTCGCTCTCTTGCCGCCTCAATGCAGCTCGAATTATTTTGGGTATCTGAATTAGGTGTGAATAAATAATGGCCTGCACTTGCCGATTTTGTAAACTATCTGCGCACAACGTTCACTCGCCAGATACCGAAGCAAACCAGCACCAGTGCCAGGGCATAACGCCATTCGAGAATGCTCTCTTGCAGGAAAATGGCCGAAAGCACCGCACCCGATACCGGGATCAGGAAGTTAAACGGTGCAATCATTCCTACGCGGTTATGCTTGAGCAGCAGGCTCCACAGCGCAAAGGCCACAGAAGACAACAACGCCAGATAACCGAGAATCGCCACTGACTCCCAGCCATGAAACGCAAGTGTTCCGCCGCTGGCATAACCACCAACCGTCAGCACTACGCCACCAATCGCCAGTTGCCAACCGGTCATAATCGTCGCGTCCATGGTCTGCGAAATACGTTTGCCATACAAAGATGCGGCAGAAAGAATAAATGCAGCCAGCACCACGAAGCCGTCACCCATCCAGCTAAAACTGAAGTCCATCAACTGGCTGTTGAAGTTCACCACCATTACGCCAGCAAACCCCAGTACGCAGCCCACCACTTTGTTGATGCTCAACTTGTCGTTGTGATAGATAAAATGCGCCAGCAAGACGCTGAAGAAGGTGCCAGTGGCATTCATAATTGAGCCTTTTACACCCGTGGTGTAAGCCAGGCCAATATAAAAGAAGATATATTGAATTGCCGTTTGGGTTACGCCCAATACCGCAAGTTGTGAAAACTGCTGACGCGATAACCGCGCTATCGGCTTGCCTTGTAGAGAGGCAAACGCCAGCAATAACAGGCCCGCGATAATAAAACGGTAACCCGCAAAAACAATTTTTCCCGGCAGGTCATCCGTCGCTATCTGAAAAATTTCATAGCCGTTTTTAATTGCCGGGTAAGCACTTCCCCACAGCAAACAACAAAAAGCGGCACCCATCCATGCGAATTTCTTATCAGTAAACAGCGAAACGTTATTGCTCACGCCCCTTCCCTTACCAAAAATAAACTGTCGTTTCAGAATCGGCCATTATCCGTTAATACAGAAAAATAGCGATAGCGCCATCCACACTTTGCGCAAACACGGTGGATGGCACGACGGTTAATTTAGCGTTTAGGGTAATGCGACGGACGTGCTTTCGGGTGAACCACAAAGTGTCCTGGCGGTGCGTTATCAACTTTTACCGGCACGATTTCCGGTGCTAGTTTTTTATTCGCTTTATCGCGGAACAGATAAACGTTGAACGGCAGGATGAATACCAACACAAAACAAACCACCAGCAAGCCGCCGTATACATCATGGGCATGTGCACCTGGCAGAGAACTCGGTGGGATAAACGAAACGATAAACGCCAGCACGGAAACGATAAGTCCGGAGCAGGCGACAATCAGTTTCACTTTCTGCCCACCAGGAATTTGGAAGGCACGTTTTTTATCCTGCTGTTTGCGCACAAGCTGGATATATCCGAGGAACAACATCAAATAGCTGCACAGATAAATAACCACTGTGAGCGACAGGGCAACCAGGAAAGACATATTGCTACCGCCCCCGGTATTGGTGAGAACAACCAATGCAATGGTCGTGATGGTCAACTGTGAGATAACCAACGCGACCGGCACACCATTTTTATTCACTTTGGCAAAGCGAGCTGGCAGCAACCCTTTCTGTGCGGTGACTAACATGCCGCGAGATGGGCCAACTATCCACGAAGCAATTTCTGCCAGTACGCCAAGCATTAATAATGCGGAAACCGTACGAATCGCCCATTCAAAGCCTGGACCGTAGTAACCAATCAGTGAACTAAATGCCTGCATCACACCCGCAGAAAGATTAATTTCATCGTGCGGGATAACCGCCGCCACGGACAAACCGCCAATTGAACTCAGTACGATAGCGGCAATCACCAGCAGGAACATTGCCAGCGGATAATCGCGCGCAGGGTTAGTCATTTCATTAACGTGAGTCGCCGAGGCTTCAACACCCATATAGCTGAGCACAAACGCCACCATCACCACGAGCGTGCCAATCTGTGAAAAATCAGGGAAGAAAGTGCTAGCCGACATCTCAATAGCCAGAGGCTGGCCGTGATACAGCCATGCCACAGCCAGGGCAACCAGAACCACCGCCGGGAATAAAATCCCACAGAAGAAACCAAGTTTGGCAATGCGCGCGGTGTAGCGAGTCCCTTTGAATTGAGTGAGTGCGAGCCCCCACAGAATAATGACCGCGGCTATCGTTCTAACCAGTGGATCAGTATTCAGTGCTGGCCAACTGAGAATGTAAGAGAGCGCGCCGAGTACAAAATAGAGCATCGGGATAAAGCCAATGGCGATTTGCAGGTAGCTAAAGGAAATAGCGGCAAATCCCCAGCGCTCGCCGAGCGTATTGGAAACCCAGGCGAACACGCCCCCTTCTTCCCAACCTTCAACGGTGGCCATTTCAGCAGCGCACAGGCCGACGGGAATAAACCAGAAAATCCCGCCCATCAGCAGGAAAAAAATCAGGCTAAAACCTGAGGTGGCAAACGTAGGATATTCATATACCGCCATCACCATCGACGCGGTAATAGCGAAAAAACCAAGTAAAGTGAGCGACCTTGCGGGGGTGTTAGTTGTTGTGGTGGACATAATCCTCTCCGCATCCACAGGCTGGAATAGCCTGCGGATGTTCATGCGTGATGAATAAAGAGAGCCGTTGCTGAAAAGCTCTCTGGTTGATTGATAAGAAAGGGTTTAAGCGTGGTTGAAGCCACCGGCTTCCTGTGCGGTAAGCGGTTGAGTGACCGGATTTTTTTCCAGCGCTTCAAGGGTGCGTTTCAAGTCGGCAATCAACAATTCAGCCAGATCGATGCTCATACCGTGACGCACCAGGATGCGCTGTACGACTAAGTCTTCGCGATGAGTCGGCATGGAATAAGCAGGTACCTGCCAACCACGGCTGCGCAGACGATCCGCCAGGTCATACAGTGTGTAGCCGCAATTGTGCTGGTCAGCTTTTAGCGCCCAGGTCAGTGCCGGAATGCCATTGCGCTGGTTGCCGTCAAAGATGATTTCGAATGGGCCAATCGCCGCAATCTCACGCGCCAGATACCGTGCTGTTTCGTAACAAGCCATGTGGATTTTGCGGTAGCCTTCGCGACCCAAGCGCAGGAAGTTATAATACTGCGCGACAATTTGCCCACCCGGACGCGAGAAGTTCAGCGCAAAGGTCGGCATATTGCCGCCGAGATAGTTAACGTTGAAAATAAGTTCTTCTGGCAGATCCTGTTTTTCACGCCATACCACCCAACCTGCGCCGAGCGGTGCAAGACCAAATTTGTGGCCAGAAGCATTGATTGATTTCACCCGTGGCAGGCGGAAATCCCAGTCAATTTCAGGTGCACAAAATGGGGCAAGGAAACCACCGCTGGCAGCATCAACATGCATTGGGATATCAAGGCCTGTGCGTTCGAACAGATCGTCGAGCGCATCATGAATTTCTTTAACTGGCTCATACTGGCAGGTGAAAGTAATGCCCAGGGTTGGCATCACGCCAATGGTGTTCTCGTCGATATATTTAATCGCTTCATCGGCGGTCATCATCAGGCGGTCGCCTTCGAGCGGCACTTCACGCAATTCAACGTCAAAATAGCGGGCAAATTTATGCCAGCAAATTTGCACCGGGCCACACACCATATTCGGCTTATCGGTAGATTTCCCTGCCAGTTCACGACGTTTACGCCAGCTCCATTTGAGCGCAAGGCCGCCCAGCATTGCCGCTTCTGAAGAACCGATGGTTGAGCAACCCAGTGTCTCGGTGGCTGACGGGGAATGCCACAGATCGGCAAGCATAGTCACACAACGTCGTTCAATTTCAGCCGTTTGTGGATACTCGTCTTTATCAATCATGTTTTTGTCGATGGAGAGATCCATCAACTGGCGAACTTCGTCATCAACCCAGGTCTGGCAAAAGGTCGCCAGGTTCTGACGGGAATTACCATCCAGCATCAATTCATCATGAATGGCATGAAACACATTACGCGGGTTACTTTCCTGAACCGGAAATGCTGTTTTTGGCAGTGAAGTTGATAATTCAACGGAAGCATATACATCGTCATTTTCATTTCCGATGGGCTGAATAAGCATAGTCATGATTAATCCTTAATTCGCAACAGGTTCGTTAATAATTAATTTAATAGTGCGTATGGAGTTATTTAATCGCCGGGGTCAATTCACCCAGTTTTGCTGTCGGTGTCTTTTGGCATTGTTTAAATATTTTCGGTACAGCGACGGTTTCCACTTCATGCCAATGAACATAATCGCCGCCTTTAAAATCGGTATTTCTATTCACCACCCAAAAGGCAATTGGCGTCATAGATTTTGGATTCATATCCATAAATTCACGACAAGTCATATTTTGCGGAGTCGTTTCTTGTTCTGCGAAAGCACTATTAATCGTGGTTGCCATAGCCGCAGCAGCAATAATTATCGAGATACTTACTTTAAGATTCATAAATTATTCCAGTGATTATTGTGTGTCTTTGAGAGCCAGTTTTTTAGGTTGCGCTGGCGAAAGTTTCTTACGCAATGAGATAAAGCCCCCAGCGCTAAAGATCATCTCCAGGCCGATAAAAGCGGTAGTAAAGAGATACGATTGTTCGGGGTTCATACCCAGCCAAATAGCGGCAATCAGTAGGTCGAAAATACCGATGAGGATGTTCCAGGCGTATCCCGCGTGGCCACGCATTCTGAAGCCAGAAACGATGCGTGAAACTCCGCCGATAATAAACAAACAACAAAAAATGATTGATAACGAATTCATGCCTACCACAGGGTTAATGATGAAGGCATAACCGAGCAATAACCAGGCAAGGGCAAAAACCGCACTAACAAATTTAGATTTCCAGTGCTGCTTGCGAAAAACAATCAAGCTATAAAAGGTATAGAAACCGCAGATCATAAACATCATGCCAGTGAGATAACTGAGGTACAGTCCGGCCATAAATGGATAGATAAGACAGCAAGCACCACAAATTAGCAGAAGCACTGCCATGACCAGGGAATGTTTTTTATAATAAAGGCGAGAGCTTTCGTTAAGCGCCTTTAGTCTATATTGGTTAAAGATGAACATAAATTCTCCGCCGTATATTTAATGATTTAAATAGTAAAACTTGTTATACGACCGAGTAAATAAGAGCAAAGACGCATCGTTATACGCTGAATCTGACACCTGTATCCGTATTCTGACAAATGTCGGACAACCCCTTCATTATTCATTCGACACTCTGATGTTCATCACGATATTTATTTATTATTCTGCTGTCGTCTGGTGATGAACACCTATTTTATTAAGGAGAAGATAATGAAAAAATTAATTCTGGCAGGTCTATTGGCAACCATGATGAGTTCTGCGCCTGTATTAGCAGCAACCGCCACCACTCCAGCGCAAACCGCCGCGACAACTGCACAAATTCAAAAAGAAGCCGCTGATGTGATGCAAGTTGCAGTACAGGGCGCGAATGCCATGCGTGATGTTCAGTTCGCAAGACTAGCACTGTTCCACGGTGAGCCAGCAAGTGCTAAAAAGCTGACTGATGACGCAGCAACCCTACTGAAAGATGACAGCATCGACTGGGCTAAATTTGTGAAAACCGATGCTAAAGCGAAGATGATTGACGATCAATACGTGATCATTAACGCCACCGTCGCCCTGTCCGAAGACTATGTTGCGACTCCGGCCAAAGAGAGCGCCATCAAATCTGCCAACGAAAAAATGGCGAAAGGCGATCAGAAAGGTGCAATGGATACTTTACGACTGGCGGGTATTGGCGTGATGGAAAACCAGTATCTGATGCCGTTGAACCACACTCGTAAAGCAGTTGCACAGGCACAAAAACTACTGGAAACCGGTAAATATTACGAAGCTAATCTGGTACTCAAAGGCGCTGAAGACGGCATCGTTGTTGATAGCGAAATGTTTGCAGCATCAAACTAATCTGCGTTCGTATTGAGAGTGCGTCCAGAGAATGGTCGGGCAGCTCGCCCGACCAAACTGATTAATGACTGATCAAACTGTCTATCTCAACTTCTATCTCTCGCATCACAGCGGCAATTTTTTCTAATGCCTCCTGCCGGACTTCAAGCGGCAATGCGTCATATCGGCGCGACTCAAAAGGCTCGCACAATTCCTGTAGCACGGTGATTTCCAGAATTTGCGCCGAGCCATGCAGGCGGTGTAATGCGTGCAAAAACATCTGCGGTTCATCCTGCTCTATCGAGCGGTATGCCATTTGCAAATCATTGGCCGATGCTTCACGAAACGTTTCCAGAATCTCGTTCATCAACTTGCGATCGCCACCAGTATTCTCATTCAAAATGCTGAGTTTTAAATGCCGGGTGACAGAAGGCGACGAGCGGTCACTGTCGAGTTTACTCAGCTCGTGGGTCAGGGTTTGAATCGAAACCGGTTTAAACAAACACTTGTCCATCCCACTTTGCAGGCATTGTTCACGCGATTGTGAAAGCGCACTGGCGGTGAGCCCCCAGATTTGCAGCCGCAAATGTTGCTGGCGCAAAGACGCAGCCAGCGCCAGGCCGTCTTTTTTCGGCATATTCACGTCAGTTATCAACAAGTCATACTGCTTATTGGCGATTTTCGCTTCGGCCTCTTCACCGTCACAAGCCTCATCCACGTTGTAGCCAATGGCGTTCAGCTGGCGTTTTAGCAACAGGCGATTGGTCGGATTATCGTCGGCAATAAGAATCGACAAACGCGGCAGTGGTGACAAGGCCGCCGGGGTATCGCTGGTCGGCGTGAGCAATTGCTTCGCGGTTTCAACTGCCAGGGTAATCGTAAAAGTGGTGCCCTGTGACTGACGGCTACTCATCTCCAGCGTGCCACCCATCAGCGTCACCAGCTCTTTACAGATGACCAACCCCAAACCTGAGCCCGTTTGTTTACGTCCCTGGCGTGCCTGAACATAACGATGGAATAACGTTTCCTGCTCTTCCGGGCTGATGCCACAGCCGGTATCGCTAACCGTGACGACTAGCGTGCCGTGTTTATCATCTTGACGTATCAGCTGGGCAGAAACCTGAATATACCCCTGATCGGTAAACTTCAGTGCATTACCGACCAGATTGGTGAGGATTTGCCGCCAGGCCTGCGGATCAATCAAAACCCGGTCATTAGTAGCCAGCTCGCTGATGCAGCGCAGCGCAACGCCTTTTTGCTTAGCTAGCGCGTCAAAGGAATGACACTGTAGGTCTGTCAGCTGCGTTAAATCCGTCCACTGCGGGGCAATCTGATATTTGCCAGACTCAATTTTATCGACATCAAGGATCTTGCCGATAAGCCCCAGCAGAGATTGGGCGGTAGCTCCGGCCAGGGCAATGGCTTCTTTACGCTGACTGGCATTTAGATCTGAACTCGACAGCAATTCTAAGAAACCCACAATAGAGCTAACTGGCGTACGCAACTCATGGCTCATGCTGGCAAGAAAGCGGCTTTTCGCTTTAGTAGCCTGAATCGCTTTATCTTTTTCGGCCTCCAGTTCGTGGGACAGCGCTTCTTTGAGCTGCAACTGTTCTTCAAGCTGCCGTTGCGATTGCTTTCTCTTACGTACTTCACTCGACAGCGAAAGCCCCCAACCGAGGCTGATGGCAATCAACGCCAGAGCGAAGATAACCAACTGGTAGAACTGCTTGCTGTAGAGGCTCCAGGTATCTTTCTGCACGCTGGAGATTTTCGACCACTTCTCCGTCATTTGCAGAATGTCGCGTGGGGGAATGGCTTGCAGCGCCTTACTCAAAATAGATTTAAGTTGCGGTTCATCGCGCGACATCGCAAAGCTGATTGAAGCAGCGGGCATGTCAGGCAATCGCATATAGTGCATATTTTGCGGATAGTAATGATCAATCATGTAGCGGGCTGAAAGCTCGGAAGTAACCGCCGCATCAACCTCACCTTCCTCGACCATTTTCATCGCCACGCTGACATTATTCGTTTCGACCCAGGATGCCTGCGGGTAACGCTGCTTTAAATCGTGCGCCAGAATACTCCCCGTTGCCAGTGCGATGCGCATCGGTTTTGCCTGTAATGTGGCAGCCGTTTCGCGGTGTGCCGTAACAATCACGAACGAGACATTCATTAGCGGATCGCTAAACGAGACAAATTTCTGTGCTTCATTACTGAGGGTGGCTGCGGGGATCATGTCCCAATCGCCCTGAGCCATTTTCTTCGTCATTTCGCTATTGGAATTGACGATAACTGGCTTAAATTCCAGCCCGGTTTGCAATTGGATGATATTGAGCAAATCAGCCATGATGCCGCGCAACTCACCGTCATTATCGACAAGCGTAAAGGGCGGATAATTTGGGTTAATCAACACCCGGATTTCAGGATGCTTTTTAAGCCAGCTTTTCTCCTCTGGGCTGAAGGGAATCGGCTTATTCAGGTAGGCAAGATTGCCGCGATTCAACCAGTTCTGCATCACCCGCATATGGGTTTCATTGCTGATAGAGGTAATAAAATGTTCAAGGATGCTTTGCAACAGTGGCTGATTCTGGCTGGTGACAAAATAATTGTATTGCTGCTGCTTGTTAAAGTAGTGAGTAATAACCAGCGACTGCGAGAAATATTTGGAGATGCAATTAGCAGTAGTCACGTTATTACCAATAAAATATTGATTCTGCCCAGTCATAACAGACGACATCGCCTGGTAGTCGCTATCATAAAAGGTAATTTTCGCGTTAGGAAATGCCACCTTAGCCACATCCAGGAACGAACAATTTCGCACGCAAGCAAGGGTAACCTTTTTGCTGGTGGTCAGTGGCAGCAACGTATTTTTGAGTGAAGTGACCAGCGTCGGCCAAGTCTTTATTAACGCCGAGGTGCGCAGCAAATCACTGCCTATATTTTTGCGCTGAGATAGCTGAGTCAACAAAGTATCGACTTCGTTTCTTGAGAGCGCAGCAAGGGCCTCTTGTTCGTTATCGTACTGTTTGATAGCAATTTTAATGTTCAGATTCTTTTGCAGCAGCGCCAGATAATCTGCATTCACACCCTGGTAATGTTCCCCTCCGCTTTCATAATCGATGGGTGAAATTTCCGGCAACCAGGTGCCAACCGTCAGGGTGCTTTTGCGTGCCAACCAACGCAATTCTTCGGAGCTTAAAGGAATATCCAGCGACGATGGCTGGTAATTACTTTTAAGCTCGATCAATTCGCTCGCGCCGAAGGCTGAAAAAATGCTTAAGCAAAACATCACTACCAGTGAAAAATATAATCGAGCCTGCATAGCATTATCCTATTTTGTTTCTTTGCGCATAATCATAAAGTTCCATTAATGAGGAACAATCCAGCTTTTCCATTAAGCGGCTTTTATAGGTGCTAACGGTCTTATTACTGATATTCATTTTGCTGGCGATGGTCGTGTAATCAATGCCATTAAGGATATAGCGTAATACTTTCATTTCCTGGGTAGATAACGTATCCAGCTTGTCTTGTTCAGTGATGGCCGAACCGCTAAAGCGTTCGAGTGAGAAAGGGAAATAACTGTAGCCATTTTTCGCAGCTTCAATAGCCGCGAGAATATTGTTCATTCCTTCTTTTTTGCTAACAAACCCATTAGCCCCGCATTCGGCACTGCGTTTACCGTAGAACAATTCATTCTTGGCCGAGATGATAATAATCATCCCGACATAGTGCCGTTTGCGTAATTGTTCCAGTACTTCAATACCACTGATACCGGGAATATCTACGTCAATGATCAGCAGTTCTGGCTTGAGTTTTTCTGCGGTTTGCACCGCCAGTTCACCACTATCCAGCTCAGTAGTGACCGTAATGCCATTGGTATCGAGTAAGTTGCGAATGGCGATACGCGCCAATGGGTGGTCGTCAATAATTATCGCGTTCATTGCGTTATAAAATCCTGATAGAAAAAAGGAAATAGCGATGCCAGACCGCAGGTGCAGTATTATGATAATTATGCTTATATTATTTTGAGATACCGTCAATGCATCTACATCTGGAAGTATGACGGAAATAAGGATAAATCTGGAGAGAACGAGAGTTTAACATTGCTGAATAAATCGTTCTGAAATGTTTACACCCAAATAAGTAACCAAAATAATTCAAATGTATTTATTTAAGCCTTGTTTTTATAATTATGTGAATAACACTTAACATGATATCAATCATATTTGGATGACAGCTGTAGGAAAGGTCTTTCAGATATTCAGGCGGGTTCTTAAAAAGTGGATAAACTTTGCGCTCATCCACCTTTGTTCATTCAAAATACTCGCTTAATCAAAAATCTGGTCATCTTGTACTTCAATATTGTTCGCCAGATTCCAGAGATTGGGCAAAGTCACTATCTGCACTAATATTAGTTACGTCCAGCCATCACGCCGCCGTCGACATCCCAAATCGCACCCGTTACCCAACCAGCTTTATCAGACAGCAGGAAAGCCACCGTTTCCGCAACATCGTGCGGCGTGCCCACACGGTTAATTGGGTGGAAGCTGTTGAAGCTGTCCATTACACCGCGAACGTCTTCTTTCGGAATAAAACCTTCGTAAATCGGCGTTTGCACTACCGCTGGTGATACCGCATTCACACGAATTCCGTTACCGCCAAGTTCAATGGCCATATTTTTGGTCAGTGCATGCAACCCAGCTTTAGCCATGGAATAAGCAGATGACGGTGTTGCACCAATCGCCTGCTGCGCCCTCATTGAACCAATATTGACGATGGATCCTTTAATTCCCGCCGCCAGCATGTTTTTCACCACATCGCGGGTGATAAAGAACGTCGTGCGGTTGATGCTCATATACATGTCGTAATCCGCTTCTTCGTGCTCGGCAAAAGGTTTCGGGAAGAACACACCGGCAGCATTCACTAGCAGGTCAATATCACGGTGTTCGGCATTCACTACTTCCATCACATGCTTCATGCCATCAGTCGTCATCAAATCAGCGATGATGGTGGAAACCTGGCCTAGCGGTGCCAATGCTGCACGTGCTTCTTCCGCTTTCGCCTGGCGATTGCCTACCAGCACCACGTTGCCGCCTTGTTCCAGAACCACATGCGCAGTTTCCAGACCCATACCGCTCGTGCCGCCAACAACCAGAAGCTTTTTACCTGCGAATACATTGCTCATGTTTATCTCCAAAATAAATTCTTTGTTAGGTGCTACACAGAAGAAACTTGTCTCCTTGTCGATGCGCAAAGAATGCCAGTTCTTCTCGACTCACACGAACCATAAGAACTACACTTTTGAGATAGAAAAACTATCTCATTAATTTAAAGAGACCCGATGCGTATCCTGAACAGGCTGAAATGGTTGCAGGCTTTTGAGGCTACCGCGCGCCACGGCAGCTTTACCGGTGCGGCAACCGAACTTGGCGTTACACCTGCGGCGGTAGGCCAGTTGGTACGGGCATTAGAAGAATGGGTTGGGCATCCGCTTTTGGTGCGCAGCCGTTCCGGTAATGAACGCTTGTCGCTAATTAACGAAGCTCAGAATGCGCTTGAAGACATTACAGCTGGCCTGGATAAACTAGAAAGCGGGCTAAAAAAACTACGCGGGCGAAAAGCACGTTCAGTGCTGGTTGTCACCGCATCGCAAGTATTGGTGATGAACTGGCTGATGCCGCGTCTTAGCCGTTTCTCAGAACATAATGATTCAATCGACGTGCGCCTGGATGTGGCAGACCGGCTCATCGATCTCAGCCATGGCGAAGCAGATGTTGGTATTCGATGCGGCGGCGGTAACTGGAAAGGTTTAGTGGCTGACTGGATGATGGACGAAGAAGTGGTGATGATTTGCAGCCCTTCTACACTTCCCGCCACTGGGCTTGCGAATACGGATTGGTTATACGAACAAAAACTGATTCAGGACGATACGCCGCACCCCGGCGCTAACTTCCCGTCATGGGAAAGCGTGCTGCAAAAAGTGGGGCTCGAAGGCGTGAAGCAAACGTGTCTTCACATCAACTCCACCGCCACCGTGATTCAAGCGGTGCTCAGTGGCCGGGGAGTCGCGCTGGTGCGCAAAGCGCTGGTGCAGCAGGATTTGGATATTGGCCGCCTGGTGCAGCTATTCCCGGAAATCCGCTGGCCGATTAGCTGGTCTTATTACGTGGTGTGTTCAAGCGCGTCTTTGAAACGCCCGGAAGTTAAGGCATTTCATGACTGGATATTGGGTGAGGTGCGGGTTAAGTAGGAAGCATGCTCTTATCCATGTTCTTGCCTGCTGACAGACTGACATCACCATCCCCCACCACTGTATGCGTGGTGATTTTCTTCAGGAGCCCGCTTTTGGGTTTCGTCTCTTCTTTAAAGTGGTCATCACTTTCTGTCGCAATTTCCAGGTTGATGTCACGCCCGCCTGCATACCAATGTTGCCACCTGCGGGTACCCTCACAGGTCCGTCAATGTGAGTTCCCCGCATGCTTACCCTGAAAGTCGAAAATTTGATGGTGTGGAGTGCGCAGTATTGTTGTCGAGTCAGCCCACTGGTCCACCAGCTGGCGACGTGCTGTATTTTTTCATCAAGCGTATAACGTTTTTGGGATTGAATTGGTTTTCCTCAATGGCGACAGAATTTGAGATAAAACCAATGCTAACGACATGAAAAACTATTGGAAGATGAGTTCACCGTAACGTTACTTTTTTCAGGGCGTGATGGCGAAAGTGATGCTTGAAAAGCGGTAATGCAGGTTTGAAAGAGAAGCCAGCTTCCCTTTCAATAAATCACGTTCAAAAGGAATTATTTCTTAAGCAAGCGCGGCAATTGATTGTTAAGCTCAAGCAAACAGCTATTCATATACTTTTCTGTCTCGGTTGTGACTCTGGCATAATTATCCATGCGCCAGTCAGATAATTTTGCTTCCACCGGTGTTGGCGAGCATTCCGCTACAGTAAAGGCCGAGAACATATTGCCACTTTCAGGGCGCTTATAGAAAATCACCTTGTATTTCAGCTGATAAGACGGGGTGGCCGCCGTTGCATCGTTATAAACTAGCGCCCATGTAGCATGACCAATATAAAGTGGCTGCTTGTAAGCATAACCATTAGCGTTGGCCTCCAACCACTGGCTGATATTCTGCTTCGCTTTCGGCGTAAACCAGGCATCCGTAGGATTGGTCAATGCATCAATAGTGTTTCCTTTGTAATTCTCTTTATCAAAATCACCGCTATTGATGTTTCCGGTCAGTGCCCCTAACACAGCCAATCCCATTCCCGTCGTGGCATGCGTCGGCGTGACCTCGCGCAGCTTGTTATCGGCTATGCGATTTTTATTTAGATCGGCAAGTGCTGGCACGCTGACCGGGTCCGGCATCACCGACGCCGCACAACTTGACGTCACCACCGCCCCCGGCGTTATCCAGCTGCGGCCGAGAGAGGAAGGGCGTTTGATGGCGTAGAAGCAACAACCCCGGCTCGGTGCCCGGGGTTGGTTTTAATCAAACTCGCTTTCTAACCGTTCGACAACCCGTTTGTAGATCTCGATAACTTCAGGAACGCCATCGGTAAGATCGTCTTGAAAGTATTCCTGATATAGTTCCTCAGGCCATAAAGCTAGTTCGTATTCACTTAAACTTTTTATTTTCCAATATGTTGATGGGCGATCATCAACAACTTCAAAAAGGCATGCCGGCGCAGGTACAGCATATCTCATTGGGATCTTTAGTATTGTTCCGGCGTAACGCCCTATTTGTGTATGAATACCAAGAACTGTATAAACCGTCCCAATAACGAAAGGGTATTGAGGATCTTCATGCTCATCGAGACCCATACTTTGTTTTTGCTCTGCGGTTAAGCTTGTTGCAATACATTTAACTTTCATTATGTTGTCTTATTTTTGTGTTGGGATGGTTTTCGGCTCAACCAGTTGACCTGTTATTGCATTACGGTAAGCATGAATTTCAAATTGCGAGCCATCAGCAGCGGTATAACTCTTACTGGATACTTTGCTCCAGTCAGACACCTTACCGCCATATTCTGCTACTAACCTAGGTGCATCACGTAACGGATCTTTAGATCCATTACCAGCTAGCGAAGCATCTCCGCTTTTAGCAAGATCAGCCAACTGAGCTTCACTCGCCAGCGACTTATTCAGGTTCAGACCACTGGCTGCACTGTGAGCCGCATCAGCCGCGACCGACTCTGCCTTCGCCGCCGTCGCTTCTGCCGCCGTTTTGCCTATCCCTATCGCGCCACTGGCACCCACACCTCCCGGCACTATCGCTTCCGATAACTGGATACCGGCATTATTCAGGCACAACACCACGTTACCCGCACATGCCTGTATTGCGGCCTGGGCCGCCGCCGCGATTTCTGGTGTGGCCGCAGCCAGTAAACCACCACCAAGACCAGCCGGAAGTGCCACCATCAACGCATCGTTCATCGCCAGTCCTTTCTGGCACGACGCTGAACCCGGATTGTCTGCACAGGACGCAATATTCTTGCCATGTTCCTGAACAAACGTTGTCTGAGTGTCCTCATTCCCACCCAGAAGATTATTCTCAGCAACAATCCCAGCCTTCTGACTGGGATTGTTGTGGATTTATTTATCTGCTTCTTTTTTTGTTTTTGCGCTCTTGTAGTTTGGCTTTAATCCAGATACCGAAGCCAAGTATTAAGCCGCCAGTAATACCTTTTCTGAAAGCATCAGCGAAAGCTTCTTTCCAATCAAATTCAAATATATCTATTTTAAAATAAACAATTACTGACGCCATTAGGTATGCAAATACTATGGCAACATACAATATGCTCACACAGGAAAAAATTAATTTAACCAAACCCTTAATGTTAATTTTTTCCATTTTTTTTACCTGCATTATCAAGCTTCTCTTTAACTTTATTACCGGTAACCTCTCCTACAGTTGAACCGGTAACTGCACCAATTATTTCAGCGCTACTTTCTTTAATGACAGGTTTTAATTGCTCAGTTGCCACTTTGCCAATGCCGCCGCCAAATATAGAACCCATCCCAGCAGCAATGCTGGAGTTAGTCGGATCTTCCCCCTTAATACTGCTACCAATTGCAGCCCCACCCATATTGATAGCTGCAGAGGCTTGCCAGCTTTTTCCTGTCGTTGCAGCCGCTGTGACTCCGGCCATAATCGCATCAACGTAGCTGAACGGATCATTTCCGCTTAGCTGAACACCGGTATTAACTGCCGTACCTATGGCTGCGTTAGCAGCCATACCTTTCACCGTAATACCCAGCACACTGCCACCAAACATCAGCGGCGCATCACCGATGCTGGCATTCGATTTATGGTAGCCCCAGGTGTTCATAATGCTCTGGGCTTTAGACATAGCTTCAGAATCAGGGCTACGTTTTATATAATCCTGCCCAGAAAGCAGCCCTTTAACCAGTTCCTGCGATACCGCTGTGCCGTATTCCCTCTCCATCTCAGAGGCATAAACACGCAGGTAACCCGCCAGTTCAGCTTTCTCTGTGCTGCTCATTTGAGAGGGGTCTTTAGTAAATTTAGAGGCTAGTGCATCACTGCGCTTGTCTGCGTTTTCCAGCTTGATAAGCTCATTGGCTGTAGCTAACGACTTATCACCGTTCTTAATTCTCTCAACCGCTTTGTCGAGTTTGTCTGATGATGTCGCACCAAGGAAATTATTCTCCACAATAATATATTCCAATCTCGAAAGATTAGGATTTTTCATGTTTCATCGATAATAGAAATACCAAAAAATAAAACCAGCTGGTATGCCCATCCAAGTTAACTTGAGAGACATAAATATATCTTTCAACGAAAATGGAAAATTACCATTCACATCCCAAGCCAACCATGCACCCAACAGACGGCCAAATATTGTCAAAATTAATAGAACCACACTCATCGAAAAGCATAAATATAAAAGATTAAGTAATGATTTTGTTCTATTGTTCATCACTTACCTCCACCATTTTTTAGCTTATCCTGAACCATACCAGATACGGCAGAATCACCAATATTACCGACTATTGATGGTAGTGGGCTTTGTGATACCGGTTTAGTTATTGTCCAGACTCCTGCTGGAACCCATTCATACTGTTTTGATATAGGGTTTAATTTTTTATCAAATGGAACTTTTATAACATTGCCTGCGGCATAGCCAACAGATGCCCCTGCTTTGCTCAGTAGGGCTGCCATAAACGGATCGTCACCGCTAATTTCAGCCTGATAGTAACCACCTGCCGCATTCCATGCCACTGTTGGGTTGTATCCTTTACCAGCGGTGATGCCACCAACGATGACTGAACCAATTACGTCCGACAATTTAACCTCACCAGTTGTACCATACTGAATCCCGGCCCCTACCCCGGCACCAACTCCCACAGCTATAAGCTGTTCTTTGGTATTATTTACTGCATTGGTGATAATGGCTTTTCCGCCCATTATCGCTACCGGCCAGGATGTTGGATCGCTAATAACAGACATTATACGATCGCCCTGTGTAATATTATCCTGTAAGAATTTAAGATCAGTTCCATTAAGGTAATTGACCAGCGCTGCGGCACTCGGATCTTTCAGTTTTTCATCCAGCCTGACCTGTGACGGATTAGCATCATTAGCAACATTGGTGTCACCCTGTATCAGTTCCTGCCAGGTTACACAGGCGACACCACCGCCAGTACAGGCTTCAACCAGCTCCTTGCTGTTTCGATTGCTGATGTTTATGTATTTCTCAACGACATTATTGCAGTCACCACCAGAGGCTTTGCACTCCTGCATTTCTTTATCAAGCTGACGGGCTTCTTTTGAGCTAAGGTAGTTATTCTCCACCGCATTCTTCCCGGCCTGTGCTCCGGCGGTGGTACTGCTGCTGCTGTCGCCTGTCAGATTCCCTGTCAGGCCCGACGCGATGGTCGCCAGATTGCTGATCAGCTGCTTATCGCTTTCGCTCAGGTCCCGGTTATCTGTATCCGGGAACAGCTG
>NZ_VEXQ01000027.1 GCF_006376615.1 Buttiauxella sp. B2 | reverse complement strand
GTTCCACGAGCTTTGATCACACGTTCTGCCCCGTTTGTGAGTCGCACTCCGACATTCCCGAAGATCAGGCGAACAAACTCACTCAGGCGATTGAGTGGCTCAACACCGAGTTGAGGCTTTCCTCCTACGCCCGAGAGAGCTTGGGGCAGGAGAGTCGTGATCTGAGAAAGGAGATCAAGGAAATTCGGCTTAAGCTGAAGAGCGTTCAAACCTCGCTCAAACCTTTCGAGGAGCATGATAGGCGGGTTGCAGAAGCAAACTCGCTCGAAGATGCGCCGAAAAAGGCCAAGCTGTTGCTTGAGATCGCTATTGATGAGTTCATCGAGAATCCGCCATCTGACCTCAAGAAGATGAAGTCGTATTGGGCAGAGCAGGTCAAGAAGTACAAAGAGCTTCTGGATAAGTATGACGTTGATATCGAGCTGGATCGGTTATCTCGGGATATCAACAAAAAAATGAAGGAGATCGGTCAGCGGTTCCATTTCGAGGAGACCTACAGGAAGGGCTCCCTGCGATTTGATGTTAACACTTTTGACTTGTGGCACGAGAAAGAGGCGCACAAGAAAGTGTTTCTCCGCTCGATGGGCAGTGGTGCCAACTGGGTGTACTCACACCTCACCCTGTTCATGGCGCTACATTACCAGTTCGCTGCTTGGGGGGACAAATGTGCAATCCCCCCCATCCTATTTCTGGATCAACCCACTCAGGTGTACTTCCCATCCAAGGATGAGGGGGAGGAGTTCGAGGCCGAGAATTTGCGGGCCGAGGACACTCAGGGTGTAGAACTGCATGATGACATCGATGCTGTGTCGAACATGTTCACGCAGATGGCGAAGTTCTGTGATGATACAGCGCGTGAGACGGGCGTGATGCCACAGATCATCGTCTGCGATCACGCCGATGGGCTCAATCTCGGCCAGGACTACAACTTCAAGGATTTCGTGCGGGCGAAATGGCGCCACCGTGGGTTCATTGCGGACTGACTGATCGCTATGGAGCTAATCGGTGGCTATGGAAGGTAGCCGAAAGCTCCTGATCAAGAGAACAGCGTTACGTCCCGGTCCTGAGCCAGTCTGTATTTCTGGCTTTCGGATTCAGAGTGGTAGTGTGCACTGCTCATCGTCCAGAAATCAGCCCGGTATTAAGCGCATTAGGTTACACGGTAAAGTCTGCGGATGGTTTTTTCCCGGCGATGGCGAGCCGGTTTTCGAATAAGTAAAAACGGGTCGTCCTTCGACCCATTTTACTGTCTAACAACCTGATTTCAGAAACGATAACTGAATCTGGATAGCCACGGGTTTAGCAGGCATATCAATAAGCGTCTTTCAACTTGGCAAAAAATACCAACTTCCGTTTTTGGCACTTACGGGGATGAAATTTAAAGCCTCATTTAACACAGTATTAAAGCAGGAACTGTTATTAGTTATCCATCACCCTACTAACCTCATTCCTTTCATACCGCCCTCAATCATACTTCCACAATCAGCTGCCATCACAAAATCAGCCCACCACTGCATCATTGGCCGTCGCTGCTCAAGGTAATCGCTGCGGTTATAAGCACGGCGAACCTCATTCTTATCCACGTGGGCCAATGCAGTCTCAATCACATCTGGCGGAAAACCTTGCTCGTTGAGAGCTGTACTGGCAATAGATCGCAAACCGTGTGAAACGAGCACCCCACCAAAACCTGCGCGTTTCAGCGATGCGTTAACGGTTTGACTGTTCATCGGCTGGTTTGGCTTGATGCGGCTGGGAAAGATAAATTCTCGATTTCCACTTAACGGCTTCATCATCTCCAGTATCGCAATTGCTTCATCTGACAATGGAACAGTATGGTCGCGGTTCATTTTCATGCGTGATGCAGGAATCTTCCACTCTCGCGCTTCTATGTCTACCTCTTCCCAGCGAGCTTCAGCCGCTTCGGCAGGGCGGGTAATAGTAAGAAGTTGCCACATGAACAGGCAGCGTGTGGAAAGGCTAATGCTGGCTGTTCGCATTGTCTGCATCAGTTGAGGTAGCTGATCCGGTCGAATGCTGGGCATGTTCTTTTTCTGAGGCTTCTCGAAGGCTTTACCGATATTAACGCTGGGAACAGCATCAATCAGCCCTGTGTTTTGGGCATAGATCATGACCTCATTAATGCGTTGGCACAGGCGACGAACGGTTTCCAGTGCTCCTCTGGCCTGAACCGGTTGGACGGCCTGAACCAGTGTGTGAGCTTTAATATCTGTAACGCTAACGTCGCCAATTGCAGGAAAGACATCTCTTTCAAGAGAGCGCCAGATATCGTCGGCATAGTCCTCTGTCACGCTGGCTTTCTTCACATTCCACCAACGTTCAGCAACGAGCTGGAAAGTATTGGTTTTAGCTTCCAGCGAACTGCGAAGTTGTTCTTGCTGATGTTCCTGAGGGTCGATTTGTTTCGCCAGAAGAGAACGAGACTCTGCGCGATAGTTTCTGGCATCGGCAAGCGTAACTGACGGGTAGGGGCCTATGCTCTTCTTCGCACGTTTCTTGGTGACAGGGCGAATGTAGCGAAACTGCCAGATTTTACTCCCGCTGGATTTCATCAGTAGCTCAAGGCCATCGCCATCATAGAGAACGTAGTCCGCTTCCTTGGGTTTAGCAGATTCGATTTCTTTAACGGATAGAGGTTTGGTTTGTCTTGCCATTGCCGGGTTTCCATAGTTTTAGGCACCTCAAAAACAATAAAGCTTTATGAGGTGCCTAACAAGGTGCCTAAAAGGTTCGGATTTAATTAGTTGGCATCAGACTTCGCGGGACAAATTGAGGGCACAAAAAAGCCCGCAGGGCTTGTGCCATGCGGGCTCTTTAGACTTTATCGGATGACTCTGGTAATCATCGATTGAAGATTTTGGTGGAGCTGGCGGGAGTTGAACCCGTGTCCGAAACTCTTTAACCACATGATAAATAAAAGTATATTTCGCTATTATTTTCCTGCGGCTCCTTTGCGGCTCTTTTCACGTCCCACCACTGACCTGTTTGGGTCTTTTCTCCGTGTTCCCGTCATACTCTTTTAAGTACGATCCGTAGTGGCGGAAAAGCATCTCCGGCCCTTTATGTCCCATTTGCCCGGCCAGCCAAAAGAGGTTTGCCCCCTGGCTGATATGCCTGGTCGCGAACGTGTGCCTGGTCTGGTACGGATTGCGGTATCGGATCCCCGCTTTCTTTAACGCTGGTACCCACGCTTTCTTTCTGATTGCATCAGCACTAGCCCACGGCTTGTTAGTTTTAGGGTCTTCAAATATCGTATCATCCTTCAAGAACGTGAAAGGTTTCTGTTCTGCAAGCGCGGCCATTGCTTCAGCATCTAGTTCAACCTTACGCGTACCTGCCTTCGTTTTTGTTCCCTTAATCACGCCAACAACACTTGCGTTCTGAACGTGCGCCGTCTTACCAATGAAATCTATATCTCGCCAACGTAGGGCGCACAATTCCGAACTACGCATGCCGGTATGAATGGCGAATGCAAAAAGGTTTTCCCATTGCTTATAAACAGTCGCTGTTAAAAGGGCGCTTGTCTCAGCTGGTGAAAGCGGATCAACAATGTATTCGCTTTCACTGGTGGTTTTATCACTCTGGTATCTTGATGCTGTAACCAGTGAAACCGGGTTCAACTGCAAAATACCGTCAGTCACTGCTTCATCAAGAGCAGAACGCAGAAAAGAAAGCTGATTTCGAATCGTCTTAAGCGTTGTTGATTGCTCTTGGATCCATGTTTTTAGCGCCGCCGGGGTAAGTTCACTGGCGGGAAGTTTGTGCAATAAAGAAAGAGCACTACGGCATTTTTTGTAACCGCCAATAGTTGATGGCGATAACTTCCTTGTTTCGCAAATTATCAGATATTCATCCAGGTAATTTTGAACCGTCTTGCCGGCGGCTGCATTACCAAATAGTTTTAAACGAGAAGAACGCGGGAAATACTCAGAATAATTGAACATACCTCTTTCAATTTTATTATGAATTTCACCCAGAATACGCTCAGCATATTTTAGATTTTTTGTACTAACATCAAGATTAGAAAGGGGTTCACGGCATTTGACCCCTTTAAAAGTAAAAGTGATGTTTATGGTTTCACCCTGTCGGTGTATCCTGACGGTTACGCCGCGCGGTAGTTTAGACGGTTCTGCCTTGCCCATTTAGCAACCTCACTAAGATCAATCCATCTTTCTTTTACGCCTTCCACTTTGAGAACCTGCACACCGTCCTGCCATATACCGCGCTGAAGACGCTTGTTGATGGCTTCGGTGGTTTCACCTGTTTCTTTGCAATAAGACGAGATGGGAACACAATCGAGGTTCAGCATATTTTTCTCCACTAAAAGCCCGCTGCACACGGGCATAATGATTTAAATTTACTCGCTTGCTGGTGGAGCGAGGTGCTTCTGAATTGCAGAAACACAACTAGCCTGCAGCTTTGCGTTTATTCCCTATGATTTCTATATCAATCATTAAATAGCTCATAAAAAGACTTTTATTGATATTATTTTATATATTGGCTCACATGTAACCCATAATTCATTTTTTGGTTTATAAAAGATCTCCATTTGTAATAAATGACAGTATTCGGTTCGTTTATGGTCTATTTGGTACTACAGGAAGCTGAGGGGCTGCGAATAGTGGGCCAGGTGAAACATCGAAGCGTCGCCAGCGAATATCACATTTGCGCTCTTCGGTCGGGTGGCTCCATGCAACTACATCAGCCACAGCCTCACTACTGGCCTTGCGGTATGCAAGTAGTTCGCGAGCCATCTCCATTTGTTCACCACGGCTCAGGCCGTTATCCATAGGTTGGTTTACGAATAACTCCAGGCGCTCAGTGCTTAGGTTGGTCATACTCCACGCTCCCACATCACCATTTGATTTAAACGTCTCTTAGCTGCACGGTTTTGAGATGCGCTTGGTGATGAGTGATTAACAAACTCAACGTCAAATCTTCGCATTGCCAAAACTTTCCTGTTGCTAATACGAACTTCCATTCTCTGCATTAAAACAGCCATAGTTCTGCTGGCAGCTCTATTGCTTGTGCGATTAGCCATCTTCACTCACTCCCTTCAACGGATCCGCCAGCAGCGTGGATTTCATGGATTGCATTGTCATTGCCAGCGCACCAACCTTCAGCGTAGTCACGGCTAAATCCGCTCATATGCATAACTTCACCGACGCTGCGCTTATGTAGCTTCACGGGTTGCTTGCTGGTTTCCAGTTCTGCTATTTGGTCTACCGCCGCTACTAGGCTTTCCTCTGTTCCTCGGAGTGATTTTTCCAGTTCTGCTATGCGCTTATCTGCATCTTCAAGAATTGAGCGCTCAAGCTTGAGGCGCTTACGAAACTCTTCGCGCTCGGCCTGCGACTGCTCCAGCGCCGCTATCAGCGTCTGTACATTAACTGGATTAGCGGCAGCGATGAATTTCGCTAATTTAAGGTCGTCCAACTCATTACCTGAGTAGTCCGAAATCGACACATCTACAAATGCGCAAAGCTCACCATCGCCATTGAGCGTTCCGGCACGAGCAACTCCCAGACCTGGCACATCCTCAACACCCCATACATACTGGTAGCCGTTCACAATTGGCTCGATTACTGATTTCATGCTGGCGATCAGCGCTTCTAAGCTATTCATTTGGTCTCCTGGGCAACAAAGCGAGATGGCGACCAGTCACAGTAGGTATCAGATTCCGTATGACCGAAAATAGCTTTGCAACGGTGAATGTGGCGACAATCTCCGCAGCTCACCTTGGCTGGAAGCTTCATTTTGTCCGGGTCTGCCGGATCATAATTCAGTGCTTCGATGTTATTGCTCATTTGGCCTCCTTGCGCAGCTGTGCGGCTTCTTCCAATAGCTTTCTACCCGCAGCTTTAAGTAATTCAGCTTTTGCGGGACCATATTGTTTGGCAAAGTCACCCAGGCGATGAGCCGCACTTTCTAACCCTGATGCTTTTAATCCAGTCACTTGCCCTGAAATACTATCTACATCGCTGGTGCCGACTAGTTCCATTATTTGACCAATGGTCTGCATTGCACTGACGTGTTCCAGATTCAACTCATCATGTTCTTTAATTGCCTGGATAACTGCTGTGGTATTAGCAGACAACCGGGTAGCCAGTTCTTTCACCATTTCTGAATAGATGCCGATTTCCGTGATGCTCGATGCATAGTTCCGAGCCAATGAAACCAGTTCGCTGGTGGACATATCGATTAAGCGTTGCATGTGACCCCCGTTAGTTCTTCAAAGCGAGCCATGAAGAGTGCGTAGGCTTGTCCTGGACGCAGAGGATTGATAGGAAATAGATCTGTTGGCGGAATGCCTTCAAGGATGGGCCACGGTGTGCCGTCATCCAGTTCAAGTTCCTGCCTCTCAGTAGCCAACATAACGAGGTCGGCATATTTAACGCATGAGCTCGCCGCCGCCGGCAGCTCAAATTTATTGCGGATCGCGGAGTCCACGTATTCCTCAATGATCTGGTAATCCGGCAGCAATGCTTTCAGCGGAGAAGGGATGTCCTGACAATAAGCTTCTGCCGCGTCATGAAGTAGTGCCTCGAGGGCGAACTCAGGACGAACCAATCGACTGGCAAGAACGGAGTGCTGAGCCACGCTGTAGAACTCTGGCAAATGGCCGGCGAAACGGCAGATATTTGAAAGGGCGTTGGCAATATCCTCGATGCAAATATCTTCATGACGGACGTTACGATAATCGAAATGCTTTCCGGTGTAGGTTCTAATCCACGACATTTAGTTCTCCACTTAAATAATGCGCCACTGCACCGGCGCTGAATTTTGGTTGCACGAATCCCTTGCCCGAAGGCAACAATAAAAAGGATTACGCTTCACTAAGTACCCCCGAGAGGGCACTTAAGGCTGAGTAATCAGGCGTTGAACACACCGATAAAGGTTTCAACCTGGCTGTCTTTAAACTTCTCTACCAGTAGGTCGCGGAACTCGGTGGCCATAGCTTCTTGTGCGGCTTCCAACTGTGCAACGCGTAGAACCAGAACAGGACGATCGCCAGTGATAATGCTCAGGCGTAATTTGAATGGGCGATCTTGCAGACCTTCAAACGGTACGCAGCTGAATTCAAAAGCTACTGGCATAATATCTTTGGTTTTTGCTTCAACCGATTCCATCAATGAGCGCTTGCCGCTGAAATCGTTATCTTCGAAATCGGCAGACTGGTTCGATTCAATGGTGATTTTGCGTAATGCGGCCGCTGCTTTTTTTGCAGGAATAACTTCACCGTTAGCATCAAAACCCATCAGGAAATCAGCGTAGTCTTCGACCCATTCAGCCAATTCTTTCTGGCTTTTTCTGTCGCCATTAATTTCCAGGAGTGCGGCATAAGGTGCAGTTTTCTTTAATTGAACTGTTGCCGTGTTATCAGCGTGGCCTGGTTCCCCGAGTGTGCCGAGGTTCAGAACGGTCACAGCCTTCATATTGTCAGCATCAATAAAGCAGCGGGTACCAACCGTTGCAAAGCCGGTTGAATATCGGGTGAAGTCTTCAATGCTGGTTGTTTTCAGCGCGCCACGGAAGCGGTAACGACCGAGGTTAAGATTTTCAAGGCTATGAATGCTAAGGTCGTGAGGAATGGCAACTGCATCACATGGTTGATGAGACAATACAGAATTAACTTCTTGCCCCTGGACAAGATCACGAATTTGATTGATTGCAGTAGCGTCTACGGTTTGAGACATAATGTGAAATTCCTTAATAAGTTAATCGTCGGGTAAATTAATGGTTTTTACTTAGCGCGAAGCTTGCCGTCTGGTTCACCGGCCAAAGTTAATAGCTGGCCCTGATCTTCCTGCAGAATGGTTAGCTTGCCGCCGCGGTTCACGTACATTGGCGTTTCGGTGGTGTCTTCTTCAGAAGATTTACCGCGTGGAGTTGGTCGGACGTAAGCCAGTTTGTGCTTGATCATCACTCGCTTTTCGTCGACAGAGTTGCTCATACGATCTAATTCTAGGGTCAGCGTTACTTTTCCCTTCTGCCCGTTGTTAAGCACACCGAAAGCAACTTCACTGAGCGCCATAGAAATCTTGTTTTCGAAGACTCCGCCATCCAGTTCGCCGATAAAGTCCGGCACGTTAGTAGCTCGTTCACTGCTCATAGGTAATTCCTCATTTAAGCGGCTGCACCCGCCGCGGGTTAGTTCTCCACATAAAATGCTGCTGTGGTGCCGGGTGCCTCCCGGTGCTGTCTGGCGGCAAACCATTCAGCGATGACCTATACCGATAATGACTTGATATTTTGCCTTTCATCGCGAGCGCTGAGCCGCATTCACCACAACGAAGAGAGCACTGCCGGTGTCCGAGTTGAACGGACCTTTTCCCTGCCCAACCCTCCCAACTAAATGGGACTGTCTGGAATTGAACCAGCACTTATGCCTTGCTCGTCAATACTCTCATCGTTGTGCCCTGAAAAAGCTGGCGGTTACCGCGACATTAACGGGAAACAAACGGGCCGCCAGAACAGGGATGTAAGGCATTTTGTTTTCGATTGCGATGATGGTCGCCTTCGATGAAATTAGTATCACCAATAGTGATTATTCAGTCAACACCTGAGGTGATAAAAATATTACTGTAAGTGATAAGTGGCTGAGTTTAGAGGGGATTTAATTTTGGGGGATAGAAAAGAAAAAGGCCCGAAAGGGCCTCTTTTTAATGAAATATCTCTTCAGGCCATTGGGCCTTAACTACTTTGCCTATAACCCTGCAGTTTTCATTACATTCAATGCTTTGATATCGAGGATTTGGATTCAGTGGCTCTAGCCACGGCTTACCATCCTCTCGAACAAATCGTTTAAACGTCACTTCAGAATCATTGAATATGCCAGCCACACAAAAATCGCCGGGTTCAACATCTTCATCCGGATCAACCAGAATAAGCATTCCCTCAGGGAAGCTGGGTTTACTACCCGGTGGCGCTGTCATTGAATGACCGGCAACCTCAAGCCAGAAGGCATTGTTGCTGGCTTTAACAGTTGTAGCTACCCAATCTTTAGCATCTCTTTCAGTAAAGCAATTTACTGTTGAAAAAGCACCTGCCTGTACTTCAGTAAGCAAAGGATATTCAAACCTTCTCACTGCGGTATTGCTTATGGATATTGCATCGTACATAGACGATATCTCAGCAGCTAATGAGGGGCTGAAATCGTCAACTTTTACACCAAGAATTTTGGCGAACTGTGCTGCATGAGTGGCGTTAATAGCATTGGCGCCATTTAGTAATTGCGCTACCCCGCTTTGCCCCATCCCCATTTGCTCAGCAAGCAACTCTTGGGATAAACCAAGTTGTTTCTTTTTAGATTCAAAAATGGCTTTAAGCCTTACGGCGTCAGCCAATTGTTCTGATGTGAGAGGCTTCTTTTTCATACTGCTAATTTATCACCGCAAGGAATAATACCCAATCACCACTAGTGTTGACTTATTTATCACTAGAGGTGATACTTTCATTACCAATAACGAGGGGAAAGATATGCAGAAAGTTCCTTTATCTGATTACGTGCTTGCTAATGGCCAGTCGAAAACAGCAGCCGAGCTCGGGATGTATCAGAGCGCAATTAGCAAAGCGATTAAGCATGGCCGAAAGGTGAATGTTCTAATTCATGACAATGGGGAAATTGAAGCGGAGGAAATTCGCCCATTCCCTAGTTCAAGCAAACGTTCTGATTCCAGGAAAGATACAGACGTTTTAATTCAACAATAACTACCAAAGGGAAAACAAGATGGTAGAGCAAAGCCTTAAAGAAGTAGTGAAAGCAATGTGTAAAGCAATTCCTGGCGGACGTGAATCTATGGCTGGCGCACTTGGCATGACCATGACTCAGTTCAACAACAACCTGTATGAGAAGAACGGCTGTCGCTTTTTCGAAGTAGTAGAGCTGGAAGCGATGGAAGACATTTCAGGTACATCTGCCCTGGCGGATTACTTTGCCAAACGTCGCGGTGCGCTGCTGGTGGATGTTCCGAACCTAGAAGATCTGGATCGCGTTGATCTGTTCACCAAAGCAATGCGTACAGCAGCAGCCCGTGGACAGGTTGACCAGATTATTGAACAGGCATTGGAAGATGGAGTGATTGAAAAACATGAAGCTGAAGAAATTCTGGTGCATCACCGCCGCCATCTGGCAGCACGTGAAGAAGAGATCCGCGCCATTGTCGCGCTGTTTGGTCGCAAAAAGAAGTGACGCCCGCGAGTGTGCAGCTCCGGGCGTCTTGGCGTGTCGATTCGTGGAGAACTTTAACGCATGAACAGTTTAACCAGAAATCAGGGAACACCGCAAATCCGTTGCCGTTCAATAACTGGCGGTCGTGATGTTGCCCCGTTCTTGTATGAAGCCAATTTACTGGGTGAGTGGGTCGCCATCAACTACCAGTTCGCAGCGTGGTTGGTAGAAGACATGCGGATTAAACATGAGGCTGAGCAATGCAAGAGCTTGACCGTAAGTACCGTGACTGGCGAGGAAACATTGTCCTCGTTACAGGATACGACCGGGAAAAGCAGCAAGTCATATTCAGACGTGCAGGCTATGAGCATGAGTGTATGCAGCCAGTTGAGCGATTCAGGGAAAAGTTTAAGAGGGTCGACGGATGACTACCAGTAGCCGGATATTCGATGTTGTTCAGGCCATGTCAGGCCAGAAGAACGTCATCATTATCCCGCGCCCGTACCTGCAGTTTTTTGGTGAAGACCAGCAGGCTTACCAGCTTGCAGCTGTGTTGAATCAACTAGTGTTCTGGTCCGGGTGTGGCAGTCGTGAAGATGGCTGGTTCTATAAAACGCATGAAGAGCTTGGAGAAGAAATCGAGCTGAGCAAAGACCAGGTGCGCCGCATCGTGGGTAAGCTGGAAAGCAAATATTTGGCTGGTGTTCTTGATACTGCTACACGTCGTCTGAACAACGGTGATTCAGTAAAACACTATCGCCTTGATGGTAATCGGCTGGTTGAACTGCTTTTTCCTGCGGCTAATAACGCTGAATCTTCGCCATTCGGGAACGGCGAAGGTGCCGTTCCCGAACAGCATATGCGCCACTCGGGAATGGCAGAAGCGCCGTTTGATAGGAACGGCGGAAGTGCCGTTCCTATTCTCTATACAGATCTTAACTCAGATCATAACTCACAGATCATAAAACCTATTGGTCAACCGCAAGCGGCAGACCCACAGCAAGTTGATTCTCTGAAAATTGACTACAACGCCGTGCTTGAAGCATTCCACGCCACGCTGCCGGAAATGCCTGCGGTTCTCAAAATGACCGATAGCCGCCGTAAAACCCTGCGCAATCTCTGGAAAGACTACGACCTGACGATTGAAAAGTGGGGGGCATACCTGCGCTACATCGCTAAACATTGCCGCTGGATGCTGGAAGACCGCCCGGACAATAGCGCTGGCAAGACATGGCGCAAAAAGCACTTCGATTACCTGATCACCGAGAAATGCTACCTGTCCGTGAAAGAGTTCCGTGCTAACGATTTGCCGAAAGTAGCCCGAGTGGACAATACCGAGCGTGATACCGCATTTGTCCGTCTGGTTGCCCAGGGTAAAAAACCGAATGGTCGTATCGAAGAGCTGGCGAAAGCCTCAGCGGGTAAGGCGGGTCTGGGTCGTATGAGTGAGGTTATGGCGCGCGCATCGTGGAAATCAATCTGGATGCAGGCAGTAACACAGGCAAGCGAAGAAGACCTGGCGAGGATTGCATCATGACAGAGACAACTTCTCAAACCCCATACTGCCAGGCTCTGGCAGAGCTGCGTAACCGCAACGCTCATGAACTGAAAGAAGTCGGTGATCAGTGGCGTACTCCGGACAACATTTTCTGGGGTATCAATGCGATGTTTGGCCCGTTAGTCCTCGACTTGTTTAGTGATGGCGAGAACGCGAAGTGCAACGCTTTCTATACCGCAGAAGACAATGCGTTAACGCAGGACTGGTCAGAACGGCTGAAGGAACTTAACGGTGCAGCATTCGCCAATCCACCTTATAGCCGGGCGACAAAGTTCGATGATCAGTACATTACCGGCATGCGTTACATCATGGAGCATGTCAGTGCCATGCGTGAAAAGGGTGGGCGCTATGTGTTTCTGATTAAAGCGGCGACAAGTGAAGTCTGGTGGCCAGAAGATGCCGATCACATTGCGTTTATCCGTGGACGTATTGGTTTTGATCTGCCGGAGTGGTTTATCCCAGCTGATGAAAAACAGGTTCCCTCGGGAGCGTTCTTTGCTGGTGCAGTGGCCGTGTTCGATAAGAATTGGCGCGGACCTGCGATGAGTTACATCAGCCGTAAGGATTTGGAGGCACAGGGTGATGCATTTCTTGCGCAGATCCGTCGCGAAGCCATCCGCCTGGTACCACAAAGCCAACAACAAAATATTCCAGAAATTATTTCTGAGCAGATCGTTAGCGTTTGGCCTGCAGAAGTTGGGATGGTGTTTGAGCAGATTGATTTAGCTTCGAAATTACCAGCTGCCCACCAGCAAAAGTTAAAACAGCACATCAACAGAATGTGGCTTGAGCAAATGCCAGTGCCATCAATTATCACAGCTGCTCGTTCACTGGTCTTATCCATGGAGAAACACGCGTGAAAGAAATCATCGTAGATAACTTTGCTGGTGGTGGTGGGGCGAGCACCGGAATTGAGATGGCAATTGGTCGGAGTGTAGATATTGCAATCAACCATGACGTGAACGCAGTGGCAATGCACACCACCAACCATCCCGACACGCTGCACTATTGCGAATCTGTGTTCGATATCGATCCAAAGCAAGCAACCGCCGGCAATCCGGTTGGCCTGGCATGGTTCTCACCTGACTGCCGTCATTTCAGCAAGGCGAAAGGTTCAAAACCAGTAGCGAGAGAAATTCGTGGTCTTGCCTGGATTGTGCTTCGCTGGGCGCTGGCGGTTCGCCCTCGAGTGATGATGCTTGAGAACGTCGAAGAGTTCAAAACGTGGGGACCATTATTGGTTGATGAGAATGGCGACCAGCGTCCGGATCCTAAGCGCGCTGGGGAAACATTTTCAGCGTTCGTCGGAATGCTCGGTGCTGGCATTGATGCAGGACATCCAGCACTGAATGAAGCTTGTGACTTTCTCGGGATTGAGCCAAGCAGCAGCGATGCACTTCGCTTGATCAACGGTCTTGGGTATGAAGTAGATTCGCGTGAAATGCGTGCATGCGACTACGGTGCACCAACAATTCGAAAGCGCTTCTTCATGGTGATGCGTTGCGACGGGCAGTCGGTTACATGGCCTGAGCCATCACACGGTGACCCTAAATCACTGGGAGTGCTAAACGGTGTACTGAAACCATGGCGCACAGCTGCCGAATGTATCGACTGGTCACTTGATTGCCCGAGCATCTTTGAGCGCAAGCGACCGCTGGCTACGAATACGTTAAAAAGAATTGCCCGGGGCATTCAGCGCTTCGTTATCGATAATCCGTCACCGTTTATTGTGAAGTGCAACCACACCAGCACGCGGACAAAGTACGACTGCTTCCGTGGACAATCACTTGCCGAACCGATGCAGACAATCACCAAAACCCACGGATATGCCATTGCTGTTCCGAAGGTGGCACCCTTTGTAGCCCGACAGTTTGGCGCAAGCGTAGGGCATCGAGCCGATGAGCCGAGCGCTACTATAACAGCTGGTGGTGGTGGAAAAAGCCAACTCTGTGCTGCGACTCTAATCCAGATGGGATACGGAGAACGTCCAGGGCAGTCTCCTCGAGTGCTCCAGCTTGAAAAGCCGTTGGGGACAATAACCGCAGGTGGTGGAAAATTTGCTGTTGTTGCCGCAAACCTCGTTAAGCATTTTGGTGGCAATTATACCGGGCCGGGCGTGGCAATGGATGAGCCGGTGCATTCGGTAACGACAGTAGACCACCACGCACTTGTGACATCCCATCTCGTTATGTTGCGGGGAACGTGTAAAGACGGGCGAGTAGTTGACGCTCCGGCACCAGGTTTAACGGCTGGCGGTCTGCATGTTGGTAACGTCGAGACGTATCTGGCCGTTGATGAATATGATGAGCAGCGCGCAGAACAGGTATCTGCTTTCTTGCGCGAATACTGTGGCGATGATTATCGTGAGTTTGTGACCGTCGAAGGTGTTACTTATCGGATAGTCGACATTGGCATGCGCATGCTGCAGCCGCATGAACTCTACCGCGCTCAGGGCTTCCCTGATTGGTACATCATCGACCAGGATTACCGCGGTGTGAAATATGCGAAGGACAAGCAAGTCGCCCGCTGTGGCAATGCGGTACCGCCGCCATTTGCAGAAGCGCTGGTTCGGGCAAACCTTCCTGAAATGTGCATTTTCAAAGAGGAGATTGCAGCATGAAGCAACTCACACCACGCCAGCAAGAAGTGCTCGCTTTTATTACCAACCATCAAAACAGCATTGGCTTTCCTCCGACTAATAGTGAGATTGCCTATGCCATGGAGTTCCATTCTCCTAACGCCGCGACATTCCACCTGAAAGCCCTACAGCGCAAGGGCTATATCACCATGATCCCGGGCAAGGCCAGGGGTATCCAGCTAAATGGAACCCAAAGCCCGGTTGCCCAGCGTGATGAAGCACTGACGGTATTGCGTGAATTACTGGCCTGTTCTGTAGATTCAGCTGAACGTGCTGCAGCGTTGTTAAAACGCTACGACTTAAAGGAAGAGACGGTATGAAGCTGACACTGCCATTCCCACCGAGTGTAAACACCTACTGGCGTTCTCCGAACTCCGGTCCGCTGGCAGGTCGCCACCTGATTAGTGCCAAAGGTCGCCAGTACCGAAGCGATACAACGGCTGCGGTCATAGAGCAATTACGCAAAATCCCGAAGCCATTCAGCGCGGAGCTATCCGTAAATGTCGTTTTGTATCCGCCCGAAAACCGTCGTCGGGATCTGGATAATTATCTGAAGGCACTCTTTGACTCGCTGACACACGCAAATGTCTGGGAGGACGACAGTCAGATAAAACACATGGAAGTGAGCTGGGGGCCATTAATACCAAAGGGCAGTACAGAAATAACAATTCGTGAATTTATCAATGAAACCGTAACGGGTGCAGCCGCCGGTCAATGAATAGTGGAGAACGTATGCAACAGTTAATGAATGTTGTTCAGGTATGTCCGAAGGATCATGCTGCGATGATGGGAACGCTGATGTCATCGCGTGAGGTTGCGAAGCTAGTTCAAAGTAAGCATGGGGATGTAAAACGCTCAGCTGAACGCCTGGCTGCTGGTGGCGTTTTAAGCGCGCCGTTGGCGCACACCCCCTACCAGCATGAACAAAACGGTCAGTGGTACGAGGAATACTGGTTTAAAAAGCGTGATTGCCTTGTGCTGGTAGCCCGCTTATCTCCTGAATTTACCGCCGCAGTGGTAGACCGTTGGCAGGAACTGGAACAGGGAAGTGTTATTCCTCAGTCTTTGCCGGAAGCATTACGCCTTGCCGCGGATCTCGCTGAGCAAAAGCAGCAACTGGAAAATCAGCTTCTCATTGCAGCCCCAAAGGTTGAATTTGTCGATCAGTATGTAGAGGCCAAAGGCTCGATGACATTCCGGCAGGTAGCAAAGCTGCTTAATGCAAAAGAAGCTCAATTCCGCCTCTTTCTGCTCGATAAGCACATCATGTATCGCCTGAATAACATGCTTTCACCGCATCATCGCCATACTGAGGCGGGCCGCTTCGAAATAAAGACCGGCACAACCAACGCAAACCGCTATGCATTCACTCAGGCTCGTTTTACGGCAAAAGGCGTCAAATGGGTGGCCGGCTTGTGGGCTGAGCACCTGCAAAATGGCGCATCAATATGAGAGCGCTGCTGAAACCCGTGGTTGTTAGCGAACTGGGCATGGTGATATTCAGGCCGGGCACTGAATTGCTGTCCCTGTTCGGAGGTCGGGTCATTATCGATCTCGCCCCGGAATATCTTTCAGATGTGGCATCCGGAGAACTACCCGCAGCGCGTCAGGCGCTCGGTGATGATCCGGTACTGCTGCCATTTTTCACTAACGAGAAAGTGGTTGATGTTGCTGGTGGTCTGGATGGTCTTGAAGCCTGGCTGATGCGGCAGGGCAAACAATGTCAGTGGCCACACTCCGATTATCACCATCACGAACGGGTTACGACGCGATTCCATCCGGGCGCATTACGCCTTTGTTGGGGTTGTGATAACCAGCTGCGTGACCACTACACCGAGCAACTTTCCTCTATGGCAACCGCTAACGTTGTGGCGTGGATAATTGACAGAGCACGCGCAACGCTTGGCTTTGACGAAAGTCATGTGCTGACTCTGCCAGAACTGTGCTGGTGGGCGACGAAGATGGATGTTGTTGACTCGCTACCAGAAGGCATGGCTCGTCGTGCGCTCCGTATGCCACAAGATGTTATTCCATCAGTGAGCCGTGAATGCGACATCGTCCATGAGTTGCCGGCCACCAGCATTGTGCAGGAAAAGGCGAAGCGAGTGCTGGCGCTCAAAGTTGATCCTGAAAGCCCCGAGTCTTTCATGCTTCGACCTAAACGCCGCCGCTGGGAGTCAATGAAGTACACCCGGTGGGCGAAATCAGAGAAGTGCGCCTGCTGTGACAATCCTGCGGACGATCCGCATCACCTGATAGGGTATGGGCAGGGTGGCATGGCTACTAAAGCGCATGACTTGTTTGTGATCCCTTTGTGCAGAAGGCATCACGACGAGCTACATGCGGACGTAAGTGCATTTGAAAAAAAATACGGTACGCAGCCTGAGCTGGTACTGAAAACCTTAGATCGTGCGCTGGCAATTGGCGTGCTGGCGTAAGTGGAGTGGAGATCGCAATGAACCTTGAATCATTACCTAAATTTTATTCCCCAAAATCACCAAAGCTGAATGATGTTTCCCCAGCCACTGGTGGTGATGCACTGAATATCACTGATGTTATGGCCGCACAAGGGATGGTGCAGTCAAAAGCGCCATTGGGCTTTGATCTGTTCCTGGCGAAGATGGGGATTCAGCCGCCAGATGCAGCCGTTAATGCACTGAAGAAATACGCCATGGCGTTAAATAATCCTGCATTGAAAAAGCTGAGTGACGATTCCCGTCAGGAAATAATTTCTTGCCTGGTGCAGTTTGCGTTTGCTGATTACTCGCGATCAGCAGCAAGTAAAGTGGTATGCGTGCACTGTTCTGGCGCTGGAGTTCGCCGCGTCGTACAGGATGTGATTAAACACCCTGGAGTGAAGGGTGTCGCTGCCAATATCAAACGGGAAGATGTAGATGAGTTATGCCTTCACTGCAATGGCAAAGGCGAGGTAAGCACTGCGTGCCGTGGTTGTAAAGGAAAGGGTACCGTTCTTGATGAGAAGCGAACCCGACTTCATGGTGTGCCTGTAGTGAAAATTTGCGGACGTTGTAATGGCAATCGATACAGCCGGGTGCCGACAACACTGGCGCGTGCAGCTGTGAATAAAATCGTCCCCGACCTGACTGACTATCAATGGTATAGCGGCTATGCCGACATCATAAATCGCCTGGTGACAAAATGCTGGCAGGAAGAGGCTTTTGCAGAAACGCAATTGCGTAATGTCACAAGATAGCAACGTAGTTATGAATTATGTCGACACGATACTTGCAAAGTTCAAAAAAACTGGTTAGGATTTACCTAACGATGGGCTTTGTATGTCTAACGTTAATAAACCCGCTTCGGCGGGTTTTTTTATGTGCCGAGTTTATTAATTACCCTCCCAGCACGACTAACAAACCTTTCTTCTTGCTGCTTTATCGAACCAGAGTTATCTGTGTGTCACGCTAATAAACAAGGGTAAAAGACATGCTAAATCAGCAGGATATGACATATACCGCAAAAATTCTTTATAGCTGCCTGAGTAACAAAAACTGGAAGTCGGTTGAATACCTGGCAAACCTGATGCGTATAAGCGTGGGGCGCTGTCAATTGATACTGACGCAGTTGGTTATGGCGGGGTTAGCGGTAGAGGGTGCTGGTGGTGAGAACTTCAAACGCTGCCATTAATTGGCACTTCTGGCTGTGAAAATGGGCGGCTGGTGGGTGTTGATAGCACTCACCAGCCATTCGCTCATGCTGAAAGGTCACAAGCGAACCATGGCCCACTGCTTTTGCGCAAAGCCCAGTGAGCCTATCAGAGTCCAGCTTAACGATCTATGAAAAATACTGTAAATTTAAACAGTGTTGATTTATACAACGCTGATTGCCTTCACGTTCTTCCTTCTCTTCCTGATAATTCCATTGATCTGATAGTGACGGATCCGCCTTACTTCAAGGTGAAACCTGACGGCTGGGACAACCAGTGGCGGGGTGATGCGGATTATCTGGCATGGCTTGATAAGTGCCTGGCTGAGTTCTGGCGCGTGCTGAAACCTAACGGGAGTATTTATCTGTTCAGTGGTCACCGGCTGGCTGCTGACATTGAGCTGCTGATGCGAAATCGCTTCAACATCCTGAACCATATTATCTGGGCAAAACCCAGTGGGCGTTGGAACGGATGCCATAAAGAGGATTTGCGCAGTTACTTTCCGGCAACTGAACGCGTGCTGTTCGCTGAGCATTATCCCGGACCATACCGCGGGAAGGATGATGGATATTCGGCAAAGTGCGACGATTTAAAACGCCACATTATGACGCCGCTTATCCATTATTTCCGCGATGCGCGAGAAGCCCTCGGGATAACGTCAAAACAGATAGCGGATGCCACGGGTAAGAAAAACATGGTTTCGCACTGGTTTGGTGCCAGCCAGTGGCAATTACCCGGTGAGGACGATTACCGTAAGTTGCAGGCACTGTTTGATGATGTTGCACGGGGAGCATGCCTGAAAGCTGGGCTGGATACGCCGCGCCACCAGCTCAAAGAGAACTACCAGACACTAAATCGTCAATACCTGGAACTGGCCGAAGAGTTTAAAAACTTGCGGCGTCCATTCTCTGTGTCGGCTGCTGTGCCGTATACCGATGTCTGGACACACAAGCCCGTTCAGTTTTATCCGGGAAAACATCCGTGTGAAAAACCCGCAGAGATGCTGCAGCAGGTTATCAACGCAAGCAGCAGACCGGGTGATGTTGTTGCTGATTTCTTTATGGGGTCGGGTTCGACAATTAAGGCTGCCATGCAACTGGGGCGGCGCACCATTGGTGTGGAGCTTGAAGAAGAGCGCTTTAACCAGACCGTAGAAGAAATTAAGGGAATGGAAGTTAAAACATAAACGCACATGGGCTCGCTTCGGCGGGCCTTTTTAATTTCCCCTCAATACTGAGAGGATTCACAGCATAAGAGGGGGCTTAATGTCCGATCCTGTAACTGTAACCGGAACGGGTTATGTCATTGGCGGCGGGCTTTTCAGCGCTACGCTGTATGGAATACTGACGCAAACTGATTTTGGCGTGGTGTTTGGGGCGTTTGCGGGTGCCGTGTTTTACGTGGCCACGACGGCTGATTTAACACGTACCCGCCTGGCTGCATATTTCCTGACTTCGTTTATCGTCGGGGTATTAGGGGCTGGCTTGCTAGGTACAAAGCTTGCAGGTTGGCTGGGATACTCTGACCGGCCACTCGACGCACTCGGTGCAGTCCTGATTTCTGCGCTAATTATCAAAGTGCTCACGTTCCTCAACAGCCAGGATCTGAACAGCCTGTTTGGCATGCTTTCCCGATTCCGTGGAGGAGGGACAAACAATGGTAATAAGTGATCCGACTGCCCTGGTTAATGCGGTCATCTGTGCGGTGATTGTTGTTGTCCTGATGTTTTACCGCCGTGCAGGCTCTCGTCACCGTCCGATAGTGTCAGCCATGGCGTACCTGGTCGTGTTGGTTTATGCCAGCATCCCCTTCCGGTTTGCTTTTGGCCTCTATAGCGAATCGCACTGGTTGGTGGTCATTGTCAACGTAACAATCTGCGCTGCCGTGCTATGGGCTCGGGGTAATGTGGCGCGCCTGGTAGATATTCTGAGGCACTGATGAATAAAGACGAAATCTTTAATGCCATTCTTGGCAAAGAGGGTGGCTACGTTAATCATCCTGATGATAAAGGCGGCCCGACGTGTTGGGGTATTACGCAGGTGGTGGCCCGGGCACATGGTTATACCGGCAGTATGAAAGATTTACCACGCGAAACGGCGCTAGCGATCCTGACTGCTGACTACTGGACTGGCCCGCGCTTTGACTTAATTGCGGAACTCTCTCCGATTATTGCCGCTGAGTTGTGCGATACCGGCGTGAATATGGGGCCATCAGTACAGAGCAAATGGTTTCAGCGCTGGCTTAACGCATACAACCAGCAAGGCAAACTCTATCCAGACCTGATTGCAGACGGGCAAATCGGCCCGCGTACTTTCAGTGCTTTGAAATCTTTCCTTGGGGCGCGTAGTAAAGAAGGAGAGCTGGTTATGTTGAAATCTCTCAATTGCAGCCAAGGTCAGCGGTATCTGGAACTGACGGAACAACGTGCAGCGAACGAATCGTTCATTTACGGTTGGATGAAAGAAAGGGTGAGTTTATGAGTATGGAAATGATTCTTGGCGCTATAGGTCTGTTGGTTGCAGCCATTGCCGGTGCATTTGGTCTTGGTCACTCTCGCGGTACCACTAAGGCAGAATCGGCAGCTGATAAACAGCGAACTGAAGAAGTCGTAGCGGCAACTAATGCGGTGGCAGAACGCCGGGTAGAAGCAACAAAAGGAGCCAGTGATGTACAACAGAATATTAGCCATATGCCTGGCAACGTTGTTGATCGCGAGCTGCGGAACAACTGGACCCGTAAAACCTGAAGTTATCGATACGGCCTGTGACTGGGTTCGCCCCATTTATCTGAATGCCCATGATATTGACGTTATGGACATGCAGACGAAACGCGCAGTACTGGTGCATAACCAGACATGGCAGAATAATTGCCAAAAACTGTAAAATAATTGAGAGCCACAACCGATAGTGGCTCGGCATAATTAATTTTGTTTTGATAACAGAGCAAGTACCTTTGCATTCAATTTGGTTTCGTAATCCTTCTCGACCGGAAAATCAAACTGCATGGGACCTGATAAAGCCATTCCATCTTCAATAACTTCGGCAAGATGCCCCGGCTTTCCTGAAATACTATTTAAAGCGCTGGACAAAACTGTGATTGCAATGCGAGAGGCGTGTGCATCTAACTGCAATTCTTTTATGCATAACTGAAGTTCATCGATTTTTTGTTCAAGTCCTGACATGATTATTCTCTCTTTCAATGTCTGTTTAAAGGCAAGTGATAATAACAGTTTTCAATCAGCTGATGGCATTTGAAGTTTGTAGATATTCCACTGCAATTGAACAAATGCTCACACTTTGAGGTTGTTCAAATGGTTACATTTGCATGTGTGGCCAGCGGACCTTCTTTGTCTTCATCTGATTGCCAGAAACTCCTTGAAGCTAACATCCCCATCATTGCGGTAAACAATTCATGGCGCGCTGCACCGTTCTGTTCTGCCATTTACGCAGCGGATTGCTGCTGGTGGGAGGAATACATCGAAGAGATAACGAGTCCGGCGACTCGGTGGTGTGGTGACAGTTTCACGGCTAACCGGTTTGGTATCAATCATCACGAAAGCAAAGTGCCTGGCTCATTCAATTCAGGCCAACGCGCTATTGAACTGGCAATACATCTCGGTGCCCAGCGGGTGTTGCTGGTGGGCTATGACTGCTCAATTCGCCATGGTGCGCACTGGCACGGAAGACACAGTACGCTGGCTAACCCAGATAACTTCAGCGTGAACCACTGGCACGAAGAATTTAAACGCCTGCAGCAGGAGTATCCGTCAATCGAGGTACTGAACTGCTCACGTCGGACCCGGATGAACTGCTTTCCTATAATGTCGCTTGAAGCGGCACTCTCGCTTTAAAAGGTTTCCTTCATGGCAAAATCAAAAGTCTGCATCCGTGGGATGTACGGGCTGGGTGACTCTATTTATCAGCGCGCCTTTGTGCGCCAAATCGCTGGTGCGTATCTCCGGACGCCGTGGCCTGAACTGTATTCAGATCTGGATGTGAAATTTGTCCGATCCAATACCACATTGCGCACCCAGCGTAAGAACGAAGAGAACACGGACTTTGAGTTTGTACGGGAGCCGGTACGACCATCAGAAGTGCTGACCATCTTCTACGGCCCCGACGAATTAAAGAAAGGCTCCATCATCGATGCTATGACCTGGCAGTTCGGCAGGGCGGCAACCATCTTTGATTTGCCATCGTTTGGCGCTTCACCGGTGAAGTCTGATAAGCCGATTGCAGTCATACGCCCGGCTACGGTACGTACTGAATGGGCAAACCCTGCCCGCAATCCGGACCCGAAATACATCGCTGCCGCCGCACGTGAACTGCGCAAACATTTCTACGTGGTCAGCCTGGCGGATCTGGAAGAGGGTGAAGAGTGGCTTGTCGGTGAACAGCCTGAAGCTGATTTGCATCTGCACGCAGGCGAGCTATCTGTAACTGAAATGCTGGCGCTGGTGGAACATGCAGCCGTTGTTGTATCTGGGGTTGGCTGGGCGCTGCCTGCTGCCGTTTGCTACAAAACGCCGGTATTTATCATTCAGGGTGGCTGCGGTGCGCATAATGCGCCGCATATTGTTACCGATCCTGATATGGACTTGTCCCGCGTGGGTTGGGCGCAACCCGATGACTACTGCATGTGTGCCAGCATGGACCACGATTGCAGCAAGCACATCACGGGCTTCACTGACATATTCAAAGGCTGGCTAAATGAAATCGTTCTCTGATGAATTGCAGACCGGCCTTGTCTGGCTGCCTGAACTGGGAATGGGTCGCTACCCTGTGGCGGGGAGCCGTCCTTATGATGCGGATTACTTCACCCGCTATCAGGATATGGCCGAAACTTCAATGGGGCAGCAGCTCACCGCCGCCCGTATTCAGTTAGTGTCACGCCACTATCAGGGATCGGTGCTGGATGTGGGGATCGGCTCAGGCCAGTTCGTTAACTGTTATCCAGGTGCGTTAGGTTTTGATGTCAATCCAGCGGGTGTGGCATGGCTTCATGAGCGCAATGCTTATGCTGACCTGTACGCAAACCGCTGGCGGGCACTGACCATGTGGGATGTTTTGGAACACATCGACGAGCCTGAGCTGGCAGTACAGCAGGCGACTGAGTTCATTTTTGTTTCGCTCCCTGTCTTTGATAGCGCTGAGCACATTGTCTCCTCGCGCCACTACCGCAAAGATGAACACATCTGGTACTGGACGCATGATGGCCTGATTAAATGGTTTGCTGAGCAAGGCTTCAGCATGGTGGAGCACAACACTTGCGAAAGCATGTTAGGTCGGGAAGGTATTGGTAGTTACGCATTCAAAAGGAACTAGCCATGCCACCCAGAATACCAAAGGCCTGCCGCAAACGAGGTTGTAAGAATACAACTATCGACCGCAGCGGGTTCTGTGATGAGCATAAGGGCGAAGGCTGGAAGCAATACAAGCCCGGGCAGACCCGCCACCAGCGTGGTTATGGGACTGGATGGGACAAGACACGGCTTCGTATTCTTCAGAGGGATAAAGGGTTGTGTCAGGAATGTTTACGAAGAGGTGCCATTACTGAGGCAACTTGCGTTGACCACATAGACCCTCTGGCGAACGGAGGAAGCCACAGTGATGACAACCTTCAAAGCTTATGCACCCCATGTCACCGCGTGAAGACGGCCAGAGAGAGGCTACCAGACAGGCGGGGGGGAGGGTAAATCCCTACAGCCCTTGCCCTTCCGGACTGCCCGCCCCGCCGTATTTTTACATGCCCGAAATAAGAAATTTTTTTTGGAAAGGTTTTGCCTATCGGAGGACGGTGAATGGCAGGAGGAATTAGATCGTCCGGTGGGGGCCGAAAGCCAAATTTACCCGTTGGGCAGAAAAGCAAACTTACCCGGATTGCACCACCAGATGAATTAATGAGCGAGGTTGCAGTAAAGCTCTGGAAAACGCAGAGCAAAATATTAATCGACCGCGGATTGTTTGAACTTGAAGACGCTCCCATCCTTTTGGCCTACTGCAACGCTTTCCATTTAATGCTTGAGGCGGAAAAACTTCTCGTAACAAGCCTTACCGTTGATAGCGAAATGGGGGGCCTGAAAAAACACCCCGCCGTAAACGTCCGCAACGATTCGGTTTCACAGCTTGCCCGTCTGGGATCACTTCTGGGACTTGACCCTTTAAGCCGCGTTCGTATGACTGGCGGCAGAAAAGAATCAGAAGATGAAGGGAACGAATTTGATGAGTTTGGCTGATGGCTACCTATCCGAACGTCAATGCGGCGAACCAGTATGCGCGGGACGTAGTGAGCGGAAAGATTCTGGCCTGTCAGCTAGCACGACAGGCATGCCAGCGTCACCTTGATGACCTTGAGCGGGCGAAAGATCCTGGCTGGCCGTATCGTTTTGACAAGAACAAGGCAGAACGTTTTCTCCGTTTCTCCCAGAAAATGCCCCACACGTCTGGTGAGTGGGCTCGTCGAAAGCTCCGTATCACATTTGAACCCTGGCAAAAATTCTCACTTGGTGTGCCATTCGGCTGGGTTCGAAAGGACAGCGGCCTGCGCCGTTTCACCGAAATTTATATTGAGGTCCCGAGGAAAAACGGCAAGTCAGCGATCGCCGCGGCAGTAGGCAACTATATGTTTTGTGCTGATGGTGAGCACGGTGCAGAAGTTTATTGCGGTGCGACAACGGAGAAACAGGCCTGGAAGGTATTTTCCCCGGCTTTGCAAATGGTCAAGAAGCTGCCCGAGATGCGGCGGGCATTTTCCATAAAGCCCTGGGCCAAGAAAATGACCCGCCCGGATGGTTCAGTATTTGCACCGGTCATTGGCGATCCGGGTGATGGCGATTCACCGTCCTGCGCAATTATTGATGAATACCACGAACATCCGACTGATGCGCTTTACACGACGATGACGACAGGTATGGGTGCTCGCGAGCAACCCATGACGCTTATCATCACCACAGCAGGCTATGACATTGCTTCACCTTGTTATGAGAAGCGTGCGCAGGTGGTCGAAATCCTGGAGCGTATCCGTGAAGGAGGGGAAAACGAAGCCATCTTCGGGATCATCTTCACTCTTGATGATGATGATGACTGGACGAAGCCAGAAGCGCTGATTAAAGCGAACCCGAATTATGGTGTTTCACTCAAAGAGGGCTTTCTTCGCGCCAAGCAATTGTTGGCGATATCAACACCCAGCCAGACCAACAAAATACTCACCAAGCATTTCAATAAATGGGTGAGTGCTAAAGCGGCTTATTACAACCTGCAAAAGTGGATTGCCGCCGCTGACAAGACGCTGAAACTATCGGATTTTGTGGATGATGAGTGTTATCTGGGGATTGACCTTGCTTCGAAACTCGATTTAAACGCCGTTATTCCTGTGTTCTGTCGAGAGATTAATGGGCTTAAACATTTTTACTGTGTCAGCCCTTTCTTCTGGGTACCGGAAGATACGGTGTATTCAACCGATCCCGCACTGAAGCGAACTGCTGAGCGTTACCAGACGTTCGTTAATCAGGGCGTTCTGATCCCCACCGATGGGGCGGAGGTTGATTACCGTCTCATTTTCGAAACCATTCTGGCATTGCGTGCTGGCGTCAAAATCGCTTCATGTCCGATCGACCCCTATGGTGCGGTCTCTATCTCTCACATGCTTATGGATGAGGGGCTGGAGCCGATAACTATCACCCAGAACTTCACCAACATGAGCGACCCCATGCGTGAAATTGAGGCGGCACTTGCCGCTGGTCGCTTTCATCATGACGGTAATCCGATTTTGACCTGGTGCATTGCCAACGTGGTGGGGCGTCACCCTCCCGGCAGTGATGACATTGTTCGTCCAGTTAAAGAGGGTAACGAGAACAAAATTGATGGCGCCGTGGGTCTGATGATGGGCGTCGGTCGTGCCATGTTGAATGAACCTAAAGACTTCCTTTCTAATCTGGACCCTGATGAGGACCTGTTAATCCTGTGAAATCACTGATTATCGATATTGCCGGGCTGGTGGGCTTTGGTGCGCTGATGGCGGGTATTTACCTGCAATATGGCACAGCCGTTGCGCTGATGTCCGGCGGTTCAGGTCTGTTGATCTGGGCCTTAATGGCGGCATGGAGGGCGAAACATGCTTATTGATGCCATTTTCAGAAGTAATTCACTGGAGAATCCCGCGGTTCCTTTGACGGCTGAGGCCGCCGATAGCGACGGTATCTTCCAGAGTGACGTTATCGTCAGCCCAAAAACAGCCATGAAGCTGGCGGCGGTTTACTCCTGTATTTACGTCATCTCCTCAAACGTTGCGCAGATGCCGCTACACGTCATGCGCCGTACCGGGAAAACAGTGGAGGTTGCAAGTGATCATCCTGTTTTTTACCTGGTACACGATGAACCTAACGACTGGCAAACCAGTTACAAGTGGCGGGAATTAAAACAGCGGCATGTCCTCGGCTGGGGCAATGGTTATACGCGCATCCTGCGTAACCGGCGCGGCGAGGTGAGTGGGCTGGATGCCTGTATGCCGTGGCAAACCACGCTGGTGAATACCGGTGGACGCTATACCTACGGCGTCTATAACGAACAGGGCAGTTTTGCCATCAGCCCGGATGACATGATCCACATTCGTGCCTTAGGTAATGATCAGAAAATGGGGCTCAGTCCAGTCATGCAGCATGCTGAAACAATCGGAATGGGCATGAGTGGGCAGAAGTACACTTCCAGTTTCTTCAATGGCAACGCCCGACCCGCAGGGATTATTTCCGTTAAAAATGAGTTGAATGACAACAGCTGGGAACGGCTGAAAAAGCAGTGGCAGAAAGCTACGGCAGCTTTACGACAGCAGGAAAATAAAACCATGCTGCTTCCCGCTCAACTGGATTACAAAGCACTGACTGTTTCACCTGTTGATTCACAGATCATCGATATGATGAAACTGAATCGCTCAATGATAGCGGGTATTTTCAACGTTCCGGCGCACATGATTAATGACCTGGATAAAGCCACGTTCTCCAACATCTCAGAGCAAGCCATCCAGTTTGTGCGTTACACCATGATGCCCTGGGTAACTAACTGGGAGCAGGAGCTCAATCGTCGTCTGTTTACGCGTGCAGAAAGGCAGGCTGGGTACTACGTTCGCTTTAACCTTGCCGGTTTACTGCGCGGTACTGCAAAAGAACGAGCAGAGTTCTATCACTACGCCATAACCGATGGCTGGATGAGTCGTAATGAAGTTCGTGCTTTTGAAGACATGAACCCTGTTGACGGACTGGATCAGATGTTAGTCAGCGTCAATGCTTCACAACCGGCAAAAACCAAAACAGAACAGGAGAACATTACCGATGAGTGATCGCGAAATGCGGTGTTACAGCGGTGAAGTCCGGGCTGAGTTACAGAGTGAACAACCGACGAGAATCATCGGCTATGGCTCTGTGTTCAACTCCCGTTCCGAACCGCTCTGGGGATTCCGCGAGATCATTAAACCTGGTTCCTTTGACGATGTGCTGACCAATGATGTGCGCGGCCTGTTTAACCATGATCCGAACTTTATTCTCGGGCGCAGTACATCAGGAACGCTGGCACTGAGTGTTGATGAGCGAGGGCTGCAATACAACATCACTGCTCCTGATACGCAAACAATCCGGGATCTGGTGATCGCCCCCATGATGCGCGGGGACATCAGTCAGTCCTCGTTTGCGTTCCAGGTCGCCCGGGATGGTGAAAACTGGTACGAGGACGAGGAAGGCATCGTTATCAGGGAGATATCTCGATTTTCTCGCCTCTACGACGTGAGCCCAGTGACGTATCCGGCTTATCAGGAAGCTGACTCCAGCGTCCGTTCAATGAAAGCCTGGCAGGAAGCGCGAGACAGCGGCGCGCTTAAGAACGCCATTAACCAACGAATGGCGCGTGAGCGCCTGCTGACCCTTCTGAATGCGTAAGGAAAAAACATGAAATTGCATGAACTGAAGCAAAAACGTAACACCATCGCCACTGATATGCGTGCCCTGCACGACAAAATTGGCGACGGCTCCTGGAGTGAGGAGCAACGAACCGAGTGGAATGAGGCAAGAGCCGAGCTGGATAAACTTGATGCGCAAATTGCCCGTGAAGACGAGCTGCGCAACCTCGACCAGACGTTTATTGACGATCAGAAAGAAGAGCAACGCCAGAATCTGGATAAAGAAAACGGCAATCAGCCGGAAGAAAAGCGCTTCCAGATTTTTGACAAATGGATGCGCCACGGCGCCAGTGAACTGAGTTCAGAAGAACGCAAAGAGCTTCGCGAACTGCGTGCTCAGGGTGTGGCGCCGGATGAAAAGGGCGGCTATACCGTGCCTGATACCTTCCTGGCAAAAGTGGTTGAGCAGATGAAAGCCTACGGTGGTATTGCTGGCGTGGCACAGATCCTCACGACCTCAGACGGTCGCACTATGGAATGGGCAACGGCTGATGGCACTGCTGAAGTCGGCGTGTTACTGGGTGAAAATGAAGAAGCCGGCGAAGAAGATACTGACTTCGGGATGGACAGTCTGGGCGCATTAAAAATGACGTCCAAAATTATCCGCGTGTCGAACGAACTGCTGCAGGACAGCGCCATTGATATGGAGGCGTATTTGTCACGCCGTATCGCTGAGCGAATTGGTCGTGGTGAGGCCCGATATCTTATCCAGGGTACCGGCGCCGGCACACCAAAACAGCCGAAAGGGCTGGCGGCATCTGTCACGGGAACCACACCGACAGCATCTGCAACGGCAGTGAAATGGCAGGAAATTCTGGCACTGAAGCACAGCATTGATCCGGCGTACCGCCGTGGGCCGAAATTCCGCCTGGCATTCAATGACAACACGCTGAAATCCATCAGCGAAATCGTTGACAGCCAGGGCCGTCCATTATGGCTGCCGGATATTGTTGGCGTAGCGCCTGCATCGGTGCTGAATACGCCTTACGTTATCGATCAAGAAATTGACGACATCGGCGCGGGCAAGAAATTCATGTACTGCGGTGACTTCGATCGCTTCATTATCCGTCGCGTGCGCTACATGATCCTGAAGCGTCTGGTTGAGCGCTATGCTGAATTTGACCAGACCGGATTCCTGGCCTTCCACCGCTTTGATTGTATTCTGGAAGATACCTCTGCAATTAAGGCGCTGGTGGGTAAAGGGAGTGCCAGCAGCTAACAGACAATCCAGCAATGAACACTGACGCCGCGTAAGCGGTTTTTTTGTGCCCGTCATCCGGCGGGCACCGGAGGATTTATGTTGCTGACGCTGAAAGAAATCAAAGGCCAGTTACGGCTGGATGATGATTTTAGTGATGAAGATACCCTGCTAACACTGTTGGGCAATGCTGTACAAACCCGCACGGAAACCTTTCTGAACAGAACGCTGTATGCAACCGACGACGATATTCCGGATACCGACACGGATGGTTTGCACCTTCCTGACGATATCAAATTGGGGATGTTGCTGCTGGTGACGCATTTCTATGAGAACCGCTCATCTGTATCAGAAGTGGAAAAAGTTGAATTGCCGATGAGCTTTAACTGGCTTGTTGGCCCGTACCGGTACATCCCGTTATGAAACTCAGACAGAGCCAGACCAGTGCCACGTATTTGTTACCCGACCCTGGTGAACTGGACCAGCGTGTGACTATCCGACGGCGTGTAGACGAGCCGTCCGATGATTTTGGTGTAGAGCCCACATATCCGGACTCGTTTGAAACCTGGGCGAAGAAAGCTCAGCCCGGAGCAGCGGCGTATCAGGGATCCGTACAAACGGAAACCACGGTAACCCACTATTTCACCCTTCGCTTTCGCAAAGGGATCACCGCCGATCATGAAGTGGTTTGTGGTGAACAGCTCTATCGCGTCAGGCGAGTGCGTGACCTGAACAGTAAGCGCCGGTTCCTGCTGCTGGAATGTGAAGAGCTGGGAACAGACAGAGGCGTAAACAATGCAGAGCAAAGCCTTTTTACACGTTGATTTTGAGCAACCGGATGAGCTGGTTTTTAACCGTGCCCGGCTGCGGCGTGCGTTTGTAAAAATCGGCCAGGTTCATATGCGTGACGCCCGTCGGCTGGTGATGAATAGGGGGAAATCGAAAGAAGGGGAAAACCCCTCTTATCGAACCGGGAAACTGGCTCGCTCAATTGGCTACTACGTCCCGCGAGCATCGAAGCGGCGTGCAGGGCTGATGGTGAAGATTGCACCAAACCAGAAAAATGGAGAGGGAAACCGGCATATCAACGGAGCATTTTACCCGGCATTTCTGTTCTATGGCGTTAAACGCGGTGCGAAACGTAAAAAAGGGCACCATCGGGGCGCTTCCGGTGGTCGTGGCTGGCGTATTGCGCCACGCAACAACTATATGACCGAGGTACTGGAACGTCGACGCAGCTGGACTCGCTACATCCTGTCCCGTGAACTGCGGAAATCTCTGCGTCCCCAGAAGAGGAAAAAATAATGAAGCTCATTCCCATTGTGGCTGCTTTGCGTGCTCGTTGTCCGCGTTTTGAAAATCGGATCGGAGGGGCTGCGCAGTTTAAAGCGATCCCTGAATCCGGAAAAATGAAGTTGCCAGCAGCGTATGTGGTACCGGCAGAAGATGTTGTTGGTGAGCAGAGATCGCAAACTGACTACTGGCAGGATCTGACGGAGGGGTTTTCCGTCATCGTTGTTCTGAGTAATGAGCGTGACGAAAAAGGTCAGTGGGCATCTTACGATGCCGTTCACGATGTCCGGGCAGAGGTCTGGAAGGCATTGCTGGGATGGGAGCCTGACTCGCAGGCGCATGAAATTAACTATGCTGGCGGCATGTTGCTGGATCTTAATCGTTACGAACTTTACTACCAGTTCGATTTCACCGTGAAGTATGAAATCACGGAAGAAGATACGCGACAGCAGGACGATCTGGATGCTCTGGATGAGCTGAAAACGATAAGTATTGATGTTGATTTCATCGAACCTGGCAACGGGCCAGATGGGATTATTGAACACCACACCGAAATCAACTTCAGCGAGTAACCCATGTTTATTAAGCCTAAAAAAGGGCGGTCCGTGCCGGACCCCGCCCGCGGTGATGTATTGCCTGATGAAGGCAGAAATGTTGAGCCATCCGCCTACTGGTACCGCCGTATTGCGGATGGGGACGTTGTTAAATTCCCACTTTCAAACAAAGAGGCAGGTAAAAAATGACCGTAAGCTTCAACACCATTCCGGGTGAAAACCGGGTGCCGCTGTTTTATGCCGAAATGGATAACAGTGCTGCTAACACGGCTCAGGACAGTGCGCCTTCCCTGCTGATTGGCATGGCGCTATCTGATGCAGATCTTCCACTTAATCAGCTGGTCATCATGCCCTCCGCCGACATGGCGAAGAAACTGGCCGGACGCGGGAGCCAACTGGCCCGCATGGTTGCTGCTTATCGTCAGGTTGATCCGTTTGGTGAACTCTGGGTTGTTGCCGTGGAAGATAACGGTGAGGTGGCAAGTGGAACGTTGACGGTGACAGGTACTGCAACAGATGCCGGCTCGGTTAATCTGTACATCGGAACGACCCGGGTACAAACAACTGTGGCCACAGATGACACTGGACGGCAGGTAGTCCAATCTCTGATGGCAGCCATTAATAAAAATGTCGATCTGCCTGTCACTGCGGCATATGTAGCGACCTCTGGTGGCGACACACAAGGGACCATTACGCTGACGGCAGTGAACGGTGGCACAGTGGGAAACAGTCTGCCGCTGACGCTGAACTATTACGGCACGGCCAGTGGAGAAAGTGCGCCTGCGGGTCTCAGTATTCAGATCGGGAAAATGTCCGGTGGTGCTGGTGATTCTGATTTGTCACAGACCATTGCGGCAATGGGCGATGAGCCCTTTGATTATATTGGCCTGCCATTTAGCGATGCGGCGTCATTACAAATGATGGCGACGGAAATGAACGACAGTTCTGGCCGCTGGAGCTACATTCGCCAGCTTTACGGTCATGTTTATACGGCGAAAACAGGTTCACTGTCCGAGCTTGTGGCTTTTGGTGATTTGCTGAATAACCAGCACATTACTGTTGCCGGGTATGAAACCACGATTCAGACCCCCATTGATGAGCTGGTGGGTTATCGCCTGGCACGTGATGCCGTCTTTTTACGTATTGACCCCGCCCGCCCAACTCAGACCGGGGAATTGACTGGTGCATTACCTGCGCCGACCGGAAAACGTTTCACCGTCACCGAACAGCAGTCCCTTCTGACGCATGGGATCGCCACGGCTTACACCGAAACGGGCATTTTGCGTATTCAACGTGATATCACCACGTATAAAACGAATGCCTATGGCGTTGCTGATAACAGCTATCTGGACAGCGAAACGCTGCATACCAGCGCATATGTACTGCGTCGTCTGAAATCGGTGATTACGAGTAAATACGGGCGCCACAAACTGGCGAACGACGGTACGCGTTTTGGTCCGGGGCAGGCCATTGTCACACCTGCGGTTATCAGAGGGGAGCTGAGTGCTATTTATCGGAGCCTTGAACGTGAAGGCATTGTGGAGAACTTCGATCTTTTCCAGAAGTACCTGATTGTGGAACGTAATGCGACCGACCCGAACCGCCTGGATGTGCTGTTCCCGCCGGATTATGTCAACCAGCTGCGCGTGTTCGCTGTGCTTAATCAGTTCCGCCTGCAGTATAACGAGGAGGCCGCGTAATGGGAAAAATTGCGGGTACAACCTATTTCAAAGTTGATGGCCAGCAGCTGTCGATCACCGGCGGCATTGAGGTACCGATGAATACCCGGGTTCGTGATGATGTTATTGGCCTGGATGGTTCTGTTGATTACAAAGAAACGTCCCGTGCACCGTACACGAAGGTGACGGCGAAGGTGCCGAAAGCGTTTCCTGTCGACAAAATTACCACATCTGATCAGATGACCATCACCTCCGAACTGGCAAACGGTCAGGTGTATGTTCTGTCAAACGCCTGGCTTCATGGTGAAGCCAATCACAACCCGGAAGAGGGCACAGTGGATCTGGAATTCCACGGTGAAGAAGGGTTCTATCAATGAAAGAACTGCCGCTGAAAAAGCCCATCATGGCGCATAACGAAAAGGTCCATGTACTTGAACTGCGCGAACCAACATTTGATGAAATTGAACGTATTGGTTTTCCGTTCACAATCAATACGGAAGGCAGTGTTCGACCAGACAGTTCGGTCATGCTGAAGTATCTCCCGATACTGGCGGGCATTCCCCGCTCTTCGGCAGCCGACATGGCGCTTATCGATATCTTCAAAGCCTCAATGATGATCCTGAGTTTTTTTACCAGCTCAACGGAGACAACCTCCGAAAGCGACTCTTCAACGTTGCCCACTACTGGCGATTAAACCCCCTTGAACTCAGACGGTCGCCTGTCTCTGAATTTCTGGAACTGGAGGCAGAGGCCGTTCGCATCAATGAGGAAATAAAAAATGGCTGACAGTTTTCAGTTAAAGGCCATTATCACTGCCGTTGATCAGCTCACCGGTCCGATGAAAGGCATGCAGCGGGAGCTCAAAGGATTCCAGAAGGAGATGGCTGGGCTGGCAATAGGCGCGGCAGCCGCGGGAACGGCCATCCTTGGCGCACTGATCATGCCTATTGGCTCGGCTATCACCTTTGAATCAAAGATGGCCGATATTCGCAAGGTGGTTGATGGCCTGGATGATAAAACCGTCTTCCAGGGGATGAGTGACGATATTCTGGAGTTATCGACTCAGTTGCCGATGGCTGCAGAAGGGATAGCTGAAATTGTCGCTGCGGGTGGGCAGGCGGGGATTGCCAGACAGGATCTGATGCAGTTTGCCAGCGATGCAGTAAAAATGGGCGTGGCGTTTGACCAGACGGCAGAAGAGTCCGGGCAGATGATGGCGCAGTGGAGAACGGCGTTTAAACTGACTCAGGATGACGTGGTTGTTCTGGCGGATAAGATTAACTACCTGGGCAATACGGGGCCTGCAAACGCGGCGAAAATATCGGAAATTGTGACCCGGATCGGTCCGCTGGGCAGTGTCGCCGGGGTGGCTTCGGGGGAAATTGCTGCGATGGGGGCTACCATCGCGGGGATGGGCGTAGAGTCTGAGATCGCTTCTACTGGCATCAAGAACTTTATGTTGTCACTGACGGCAGGAAAATCAGCGACATCAGCCCAGAAAAAGGCGCTCAGCTTCCTCAAGATTGACCCCGGGCAGCTGGCTGCGGAAATGCAGAAGGATTCCAAAGGCGCAATTCTGAAGGTACTGGATTCACTGGCTAAGGTCCCGAAAGCTAAGCAGGCTGCTGTGATGAACTCTCTGTTCGGGAAGGAATCACTTTCCGCTATTGCACCGTTGCTCACCAACATGGATTTGTTGCGAACCAACTTTAACCGTGTTGCCGACGCTCAGCAGTACGGTGGCTCGATGCAGAAGGAGTACGCCAGCCGTGCGGCAACGACGGAAAACCAGCTAACGCTGCTGAAAAATAGCGTGAATGCGATATCGATAACGCTCGGTGATACCTTTCTTCCTGCCATAAACGATGCCACAAAGGCGGTCATGCCTTACCTCGAAGAACTCAGGAGCTTCGTGCGCGCCAATCCCGAAATGGTCCAGTCGGTTGCCAGGTTTGGTGCCGCCTTACTGGGAGTAGGGGTAGCCATCGGCACGTTATCACGCGCATTTAAAATCCTGAACAGCGTCATGAACCTGTCTCCGGCAAAAGTGGCTATCGCGGCCCTGGCTGCTGGTGCAATGCTCATCATCGAAAACTGGGATACGGTTGGGCCGGTGATTAAAGAGGTCTGGCAGGAAGTGGATAAAGTGGCGCAGGCCATGGGGGGATGGGAAACCGTTATCGAGGGGGTTGGATTGGTAATGGCCGGCGCTTTTACGGTGAAAACTATAGGGGCGCTTCAGCAGGCAGTAGTGCTTGCACGCTCCCTGTCGGGACTGCTGGGAAGCATTGGTAAAATGGGTGCCATGACTATCACAATTGGCATCGCAATCTCTCTTCTTAAACAACTCCAGGATCTGGAAACGGATTCAAAAGACGCGGGTATGGATAAGGGAGGGTTCATCGTTAATAAGATGCAGACGAAGGAAAGAGAGCGTGGGTATAACGGATTCTTACCTCGTCTGCGCGAACTTATCGGCATGGATAACCCTATCCCTGAAGAGCGTTACTTACCCGCAGTGCCGGTTAACAGATCGGCGGCAACAGGGCTGACAACTGCGGCTCCTTCTCAACTGCAGCGCAGTGAACTGAAAGTGACATTTGATAATGCACCGCAGGGAATGCGTGTAATTGATGTACCCAAAACGGGTAGCGCATCGATGACGATAAATCATGATGTGGGTTATTCCCCGTTCCGCAATCAACCTTAACCCGCTTCGGCGGGTTTTTACTTTCAGGTGGCGTTATGGCTCTTTTCTCAAGCGCACCCGACTGGCGCACGCGTTTGCGCGAAGCCTCTTTTCGGGGGGTGGGCTTTTCTGTAGAGGATGATGAAGGCTCATTCGGGCGGCGTGTTCAGGTTCACGAATACCCCAACCGGGATAAACCCTTTACTGAGGATTTAGGTCGGGCAACAAGGCGGCTGACGATAAACGCTTACCTCATCGGCGATGGGTATGCCGTTCAGCGTGACAGGCTTATTGTTGCTATAGAAACGGCGGGGCCGGGTACGCTGGTTCATCCTCAGTACGGAGAAATGCAGGGCAGCATTGACGGGCAGGTCAGGGTTTCTCACAGCAACGCCGAAGGGCGCATGTGTCGCGTATCTTTTCAGTTCGTTGAAAGCGGTGAGTTGTCATTTCCGACGGCGGGCATTGCCACGGCCAACCGACTGAATGAAACAGGCAGCCTGTATGATGATGCAATCGACGGCATGTTTGGGGCGTTCTCACTCTCAGGCATACCTGATTTTATTCAGAGTGATGTTCTGGCCGACGCGGCGGATATGCTGGGAACCGTTGCCGATGCCTTTCAGATGGTGGACTCCGGCGTGTCTGCTGCCATGCGTCTCCTGCAGGGGGATTTGTCCGTCATTCTTATGCCGCCGAGTACTGCCAATGATTTTGTGCGTGCCCTCCAGAAAGCATGGCGGGCAGGGGACCGACTGAGCGGGGATACTTCCGATCTGGTCACGATGGTAAAAACCATGTCCGGCGTTACGCTTGATTCTGGGCTGGCACCTCGCGGCACGTGGCCGACCGATTCCGGATCAGTGAAGGTACAGAGAACACAGAGCAATCTTGTGGCCTCAGCCATACGCACTACAGCTATCAGCACATCGGTTAACGTTGTTACTGATTTACCTCAGCCCCGCACTGCACCATCGCAATCACTCCAGGCTGGTGCCATGTCCGGCGCCGCAGGCGCACAGGCGGCGACCGATATTATTAATGTGCCTCACCCTTCTCTTGATAGTGCCGTTGCGAACAACACAGTAAATCCACCGCCGACGTGGGATGCTCTGACAGACATCCGCAGCGCCATTAACACCGCGATAGACCAGGAGCAGTTGCGCATTACGGATGACGATCTGTTCCTGCAAATTTCCTCGCTAAGAACGGATTTAAACCGCGACATTTCCGGTCGGCTGGCGCAGGCCGAAAAAACGGCTGAAATAACACCATCCGAAGTTCAGCCCGCCCTTGTACTGGCTGCGAGCTGGTATGACGACGCGGATCGGGAGTCAGATATTCTCGACCGCAATACAATACGCCATCCCGGCTTTGTGCCAGTGATGCCGCTGAGGGTGCCGGTCCGATGAACAATATCGTGTTTCTGCGTGTGAACGGGCGGGAATGGGGCGGCTGGACGTCAGTGCGTATCAGCGCCGGGATTGACCGTGTCGCCCGGGATTTTAATGTGACCATCACCCGTCAGTGGCCTGGACAGGCTGAGGGCTCTGCTCAGATTAAAAATGGCGACCGGGTAGAAGTGCTGATTGGTGACGACCTGGTGATTACCGGCTGGGTTGAGGCCACGCCCGTTCGTTATGATGCAAACGCCATCACGACGGGGATCGTAGGGCGCAGTAAAACGGCAGATTTAATCGACTGCACCGCAGCTCCGGTCCAGCACAGCGGTAAGAGTCTGGTGCGAATTGCTGAGGCCCTGGCACAGCCTTTCGGTATTTCTGTTATTGATTCCGGGGCACCGGCATCCGCCGTTATTGATGCGCAGCCAGAGCATGGTGAAACGGTGATTGAATGCCTGAACCGTTTACTGGGGCAGGTGCAGGCGCTTGCGTATGACGATGAGCGCGGAAATCTGGTTCTCGGCACCCCCGGCAGCGTGAAGGCGGCGACTGCGCTGGTGCTGGGAGAAAATATCCTCTCCTGCGATACCGAACGCAGCGTACGTGAGCGTTTTTCTGACTATCTCATCACTGGCCAGCGGCCTGGCACCGATGATGATTTTGGTGAAGCAACCATTTCTGCTATTCGGCAGGCCACACGGGACGCTGGGGTGACGCGTTACCGTCCGATGACGGCACAGCAATCCGGAACGGCGACAACGGACAGCTGCAAGGCGCGTTGTGAGTTCGAAGCGCGCCAGCGCGCAGCCAGAACTCTGGAAACCACGTACACCGTGCAGGGCTGGCGCCAGGGTAACGGAGAGTTATGGAAGCCGAATCAGCGCGTGATTGTATTCGATCCGCTGGTGGGTTTTGACAATGATGAACTGGTGATTGCCGAAGTCACTTACAGCCAGGACGGCAACGGCACCATCACTGAACTGCGGGTGGGACCGGCAGATGCTTATCTTCCTGAACCGACAACCCAGAAGAAAAAGAAGAAAACATCCGGAGGGGGCGGTGATTTCTGATGGCTGCAAATTTAAAAGCGCTTGCCAACCTGTTTACCCGGGCGGTGATCACATCACTCGATGCCGGGAAAAAATGCCAGGCCGTCGGCCTTAAACTGATAGCCGGAGACATCAAAGAAAACATGGAACACCTCGAGCCCTATGGGTTTACTTCGGCTGCGCAAAACGGTGCGGAAGCTGCGGTGCTGTTTTCTGCCGGCGACCGTTCCCATGGCGTGGTGATAATGGTGGCAGATCGTCGCTACCGGCTTAAAGGGCTCAAGCGGGGTGAGGTTGCCGTTTACGACGACATGGGCCAGTCCGTGACGCTGACCCGGGCAGGGATTGTGGTTAATGGCGGTGGCAAGCCGATTACGCTAACCAATGCGCCAAAGGCCCGATTCGAAATGGATATTGAGGCGACCGGCCAGATTAAAGATCTCTGCGATGGCGCCGGGAAAACAATGGCTGCTATGCGTTCGACATACAACGGCCACACTCACAAAGAAAACGGCGACGGCGGCGGAACGACGAACGCGCCAGACCAACCAATGGGCTGACAGCATGATCCTATACGTTAACGGGCTCCTGAAGGAGTCCTCGGACCCGCTCGACCTTTTAACGCGTGCCGTAGTGATTTCTTTATTTTCATGGCGGCGTGCCGGAAGCGATGACAACACAACGCAGCCGTATGGCTGGTGGGGTGACACCTGGCCCACAGTGCAGAACGACCGCACTGGCTCGCGCCTGTATCTGCTTAAGCGAAGCAAGCTCACAAACAAAACACCGCAGGCCGCACGGGAATATATTCAACAGGCGCTGGACTGGCTGACTGAAGACGGCGTGGCGGCGCAGATTGATGTGACTGCGGAACGAACTGGCATTGATACCCTGGCGGCTGGTGTCACTGTCTGGCAGCAGAATGGCAGCCAGCACAACATAACTTTTGATGATATATGGAGCGAGCTTGATGGCTGAAAGTCAATTTACGCGACCTGAACTGCCGCAGCTTATCGCTACGATCCGCAGCGATCTGCTTACGCGTTTTGAACAGGACGTGCTGCTTCGCCGCATGGATGCGGAAGTGTACGCCCGTGTACAGGCTGCAGCTGTTCATACCCTTTATGGCTACATCGATTATCTGGCCCGTAATATGTTGCCGGATTTATGCGATGAGGACTGGCTATACAGGCATGCGCGTATCAAACGTTGCCCCCGCAAAGATGCTGTCTCTGCTGCGGGCTTCGTGCGCTGGGATGGCTTGAGCGGTACCCCGACGTTGCCTGCCGGGACGCAAATCCAGCGTGATGACCAGGTGACTTTTACCACTACAGCATCTGTTACGGCCTCCGGCGGGGTTTTGCGCGTGCCGGTGACCGCTGATGAAGCAGGAACGGCAGGAAATACCGATGATGGCATTGCGCTGCGTCTTGGTACGCCGGTTAGTGGCATTTCCTCCACCGGGTACGCCGATACCATAACAGACGGTGCTGATGTGGAAGATCTCGAAGTCTGGCGTGCGCGCGTAATGGAACGGTTCTACTACATCCCGCAGGGAGGTGCAGATCCGGATTACATCATCTGGGCGAAAGAAATTGCCGGGATCACTCGCGCCTGGACACTCCGACATTACCAGGGGATTGGCACCGTCGGGGTCATGGTAGCAACCGGGGAATCGACCAGCCCGGCACCCGATGATGAACTGGTTCAGCGTGTCCGTGAACACATTTTACCGCTGGCTCCCGTGGCAGGTGGCGGTCTGTTTGTCTTTGCAGCAGGTGAAAAGGTTATCCCGATGACGATTGCGCTTGCGAAAGACACGACTGAAATCAGGACGTCGGTCACAGCGGAGCTTAATTCGTTAATGCTGCGCGATGGTGCGCCATCTGGAAAAGTATACGTCTCGCGTATCAGCGAAGCGATCAGCTTGGCTTCCGGGGAAGTGGCGCACAAACTTACCGTTCCTGCTGCCGATATAACGTTGGGCGAAACTGAATTACCGGTACTGGGAACGATCACCTGGGCCACTTACGTCAGCAGCGGAGGAGCCTGATGGCATCAGAAGACGACTACACCCGACTTCTTTATCAGCTGCTCCCACCGGGTCCTGCATGGGAAGGGGATAACCCTTTGCTTGAGGGGCTTTCGCCGTCCCTGGCTCGCGTACAGCAGCGCGCCGATGCGCTGATGAAGGAAATCGACCCGGCACAAACCACAGAACTGATTGGGCGCTATGAACCGCTTTATGGTCTGCCGGATTCCTGCGCGCCTGACGGTGTTCAGACGTTACGGCAGCGCCAGCAGCGTCTGGATGCTAAGGCAAACGTGACGGGAGGGATTAACGAACAATTCTACCGTGAGCAGCTCGACGCGCTCGGCTATTACACGGCCACCATTGAACAGTTTCAGAACCAGGACGTTTCACCCGATCCTGAGTGGGGAGCGTTCTGGCGGTATTACTGGCGGGTAAACATCCCGGCAGACGCCAATGTCAGCTGGCAGACCTGCACCAGCGCGTGCAACTCAGCAATCAGAACCTGGGGAGACACCGTGGCGGAATGCGTGATTGAAAAGTTAAGCCCCTCTCATACCGTCGTTGTTTTCGCATACCCAGAAGGAGCAGAAGATGCATCGAATTGATACACCTACCGCCCAGACAGATAAGTTTGGCGCGGGTAAAAATGGTTTTACTAACGGCGATCCCGGCACAGGACGCCGTGCTACAGACCTGAACAGCGATATGTGGGATGCAGTGCAGGAGGAGGTCTGTAATGCGATTGAGAAATCTGGCGCAGTGCTGAACAAGGGCCAGCACGACCAGCTTTATACTGCCATCGTTAAGCTCATCACTGACCGCGTACCTGATGCACTTTTGCGAAAAAATAATCTTTCAGATTTAATCGATAAAGCGATAGCGCGTACAAATATGGGGCTTGGAACAGCGGCCACGCGTAACGTTGTCGATAACAGTAATACCGGCGGGCTTGTGCCGGTTGGCTACAAAGGCAATTTTAGCTCTGACTGCAATCATGGCGGAATTGATTTTGCGACGTATCCTTTTGTTGTCGGGGAATCATTTTTTATTGATGTACGCGCATGTACTAACAGTCCCACGTTTCTTGCCCAGGACTATTATTACATTGACGTCATCGCTGCGACTAATCCGGCAGCCGGTGCGCGAGTTAATAGGCCATTAATTCAATTCATCCGTTACTCTAATTCGACACTTATTCTTGCAGTGCGTGAAGATGACGGTACAACCATAAACTGGCGTTATTTTCGGGCTGTACAATATGACGCTAACAACAGTAATGTAACTATCCCAGGCGGTTTAAAAGCTTTAAATGGCTCAACAGAGTTAGCTCAAAACGCTATCTATATACGTGGCGGTGGGAATAAACATTTATGGTTTCATAACGCATCAGGCGAGGA
>NZ_VEXQ01000026.1 GCF_006376615.1 Buttiauxella sp. B2 | reverse complement strand
GCTTTTCATCTGGCTGACGGGCCGGTTTGTAAGCCGTTGTGCCGTGTCAGTGGAGGCGCAGTATAGGGATTTTCTGGACGCTGACAAGCATAAAATTCAAAAAACCTATCGTTCGCTCACTTTACAATCAACACGCCATCACAAAGCTTAATGTCGCCTGGTTTTTAAACAAAAACGAGCCCCAAAGGGCTCGTTTTATCTTTTTTGTGACTTACTGCACTGCCACTATATGATCATCTTTAACTTCTAGATGAACCATTTTTCCTGGAATCAGTTCCCCAGACAGGATTTGCTGAGCCAGCGGGTTTTCAATCTGCTGCTGGATAGCTCGTTTCAAAGGTCGTGCACCATATACTGGGTCGTAACCATTCTCGCTAAGCAGCTTCAATGCATCATCAGAGATAGTGACTTCATAGCCACGATCTTCAAGACGTTTATACAAACGTTGCAATTGAATCTGCGCAATAGAAGCAATATGTTGCTCACCCAGTGGGTGGAATACAACGACTTCATCTATACGGTTAACGAACTCTGGGCGGAAATTCTGGCTGACAACACCAAGAATCAGATCCTTCATATGACCATAGTCCAGATCGCCGAAGCGTTCCTGAATCAAATCTGAACCCAAGTTAGAGGTCATTATCACAACCGTATTACGGAAGTCGACTGTTCTCCCCTGCCCGTCAGTTAGACGCCCATCATCTAGTACCTGTAATAAGATGTTGAATACGTCCGGGTGTGCTTTCTCTACTTCATCCAACAAGATGACAGAGTAAGGACGGCGACGAACCGCTTCTGTCAGATAGCCACCTTCTTCGTAACCGACGTATCCAGGAGGCGCACCGACCAAACGCGAAACCGAGTGTTTTTCCATAAACTCGGACATATCGATACGCACCATCGCGTCATCGCTATCAAACATAAAGTTAGCCAGCGTTTTGCACAGTTCAGTTTTACCCACACCGGTTGGCCCAAGGAACAAGAACGAACCAATTGGGCGGTTCGGGTCGGACAAACCTGCACGGCTGCGACGAATTGCGTTCGATACGGCTTCTACAGCTTCATTCTGCCCGATAACACGGGTATGAAGTTGCTGCTCCATACGTAGAAGTTTATCGCGCTCACCTTCGAGCATGCGAGCAACAGGGATCCCCGTCCAGCGCGCCAACACATCTGCAATTTCTACATCGGTGACTTTGTTACGCAGCAGACGCATTGTTTTGCCTTCATTCTGCGTTGCAGCCGCAAGCTGTTTCTCAAGCTCTGGGATTTTCCCATATTGCAGCTCGGACATTCTGGCAAGGTCACCAACACGGCGAGCTTGTTCAATGGCAATTTTCGCCTGCTCCAGCTCCGCTTTGATCGTCTGCTCACCAGAAAGTGAAGCTTTCTCAGCTTTCCACTCTTCTTCCAGCACTGAATACTCACGCTCTTTCTGCCCTAATTCTTCCTCAAGCATACTCAAACGTTTTTGGCTCGCTTCGTCCGACTCTTTCTTCAATGCCTGCTGTTCCAGCTTGAGCTGGATAATACGGCGATCGAGACGATCTAACTCTTCTGGTTTCGAGTCAATCTGCATACGAATGCTGGAAGCCGCTTCATCGATAAGGTCGATGGCTTTGTCCGGCAACTGACGATCGGCAATATAACGATGCGACAAAGTAGCAGCCGCAACAATTGCCGGGTCAGTGATTTGTACATGGTGGTGCAATTCATAGCGCTCTTTCAGCCCACGCAAAATAGCAATGGTGTCTTCAACAGAAGGCTCCGCAACGAATACTTTCTGGAAGCGACGCTCAAGTGCCGCATCTTTTTCTATATATTGACGATATTCATCAAGCGTTGTAGCACCTACACAGTGCAATTCACCACGGGCCAGCGCAGGTTTGAGCATATTACCCGCGTCCATAGCACCGTCTGCTTTACCCGCACCAACCATCGTGTGCAATTCGTCAATAAATAGGATGACATTACCTTCCTGCTTGGAAAGGTCGTTCAGCACACCTTTAAGTCGTTCTTCAAACTCACCACGGTATTTCGCGCCGGCCACCAGCGAGCCCATATCAAGTGCCAGTACCCGACGGCCTTTCAGTCCTTCCGGTACTTCACCGTTAATGATGCGCTGTGCCAATCCTTCAACAATTGCGGTTTTACCTACACCAGGCTCACCGATTAATACCGGGTTGTTTTTGGTACGGCGTTGTAATACCTGGATGGTACGACGAATTTCTTCATCACGGCCGATCACCGGGTCAAGCTTGCCTTGTTCTGCACGCTCGGTCAGATCGACAGTATATTTTTTCAATGCCTGACGTTGGTCTTCGGCACCTTGATCATTCACGTTCTCGCCTCCACGCATTTGCTCAATTGCTGCTGTTACATTTGCCGTGGTAGCACCTGCTGATTTCAGTAAATCAGTTAATGTTCCGCGTGATTCAAGTGCTGCCAGAACAAATAACTCTGACGAAATAAAGTTGTCATTTCGTTTTTGCGCCAGCTTGTCACACAGGTTTAATGCACGGACTAAATCCTGCGAAGGCTGTACGTCACCGCCAGTTCCTTCAACTTGTGGCAAACGGCTTAATGCTTGCTCTATCGCTGTACGCAACTGGTCGGCATTTACGCCAGCAGATGTCAGTAAAGGACGCACAGATCCGCCTTCCTGATTGAGCAGTGCGCTCATCAAGTGAAGGGGTTCGATAAATTGGTTGTCGTGCCCGAGAGCTAAGGACTGGGCATCGGCGAGAGCAAGCTGGAATTTATTAGTAAGACGATCCAGACGCATAATTCCTCCCATATATAAACAGGTCAAATTCGCTACTGGAGATTAAATGAGGTCATCCCTCAATTATTCAAGGTTAATGACCTGAAATATTTGAAGCGTGAGTTACCCGCACTGGATCGTCTTGATTCAATAGGTTATATCAGCCAAATGAAACTTGCCATACGGCCAGTGGTTCTATCGCGTCGATATGAGAAAAAATCACCCGCTTCACTGTAAGTACAGCGGTCCCCCCCATAAATGTGTTTAACACCTACGGCAGACAAGCGCTGGCGTGCCAGAGTATAAATGTCAGCGATGTATTTTTCTCCTGACGGGTGAAATGCACTATCGGCTTGAATGTCTTTAGCCATAAACGCTTCACGTACTTCAGGACCAACTTCAAATGCTTCAGGGCCAATAGCCGGCCCAAGCCAGGCGATGATGTTTTCCGGCACATCGCTAAAGCAAGCAACCGTCTCTTCAAGCACGCCTTCGCATAAACCACGCCATCCTGCATGAGCAGCAGCAACTTCCGTCCCAGCCTTATTACAGAATAGCACTGGCAGACAATCTGCTGTCATTACCGCGCAAACAGTACCTGGCGTTGAGCTATAAGAAGCATCAGCACGCTTAGACAGATATGGCTCGCCGGTAAGTTTTAGCACGCCTTTGCCATGTACCTGCTCTAACCAAACGGGTTTCGAGGGCAAAGTGGCGGCAGCATAAAAAAGACAACGGTTTTCTTCGACATCACTCAAGACATCACCGCAGTGCGCCCCAAGATTAAGCGAATCGTAAGGCGGTTGACTAACACCGCCGATACGTGTCGAACTGCACGCAGCCACTCCCTCAGGAAGCGGCCAATGCGGGACGATCAATTTGCTCATAGCCAGTCCAGTTGATCCTTATGGATTTCTGTATCAGCGCGCAATGCTTCAATCAATTCAACCATATCTTGAGGAATCGGCGCATGCCATTCCATCAACATACCGCTGATTGGATGATGAAGGCGCAGCATAGTTGCATGCAGAGCCTGACGGTCAAACTTACGCAGTACGCTCACAAACTCTTCAGACGCACCTTTTGGCGGACGTGGGCGGCCACCGTAAAGCTGATCGCCAACCAATGGATGAGTAATGTGAGCCATATGCACACGAATCTGGTGTGTACGACCTGTTTCCAGACGCAAACGCAGACGCGTATGCACACGGAAATGTTCCATGATTCGATAATGCGTAACCGCCGGTTTACCCATCGGATGCACAGACATATGTGTACGCTTGGTAGGGTGGCGGCTGATTGGCTCTTCTACTGTGCCACCAGCGGTCATATGACCGATCGCAACCGCTTCGTATTCACGCGTGATTTCGCGTAATTGCAAAGCTTCAACCAAGTGAGTTTGCGCAGGAACAGTTTTCGCCACGACCATCAAACCGGTAGTGTCTTTATCCAGGCGATGAACAATACCTGCACGTGGAACATCTACAATCGGCGGATAGTAATGCAGTAATGCATTCAGTACGGTCCCGTCAGGGTTACCCGCACCAGGATGCACAACGAAATCACGCGGTTTGTTAATCACCAGAATATCATCATCTTCATAGACGATATTGAGCGGGATATCTTGTGGTTCCCAGCGCACATCTTCCTCAATTTCCGCATTGATAGTGACGCTTTCGCCACCCAACACTTTTTCTTTCGGCTTGTCGCTGATGTTGCCATTGATCAGCACTCGCTGATCAAGAATCCATTCTTTTATACGCGATCGTGAATAATCAGGGAACAATTCGGCCAAAGCTTGATCTAAGCGTTGACCGAGTTGAGATTCGGACACTGTTGCGTTGAGTTGTACTAGTTGTGCCATAGACAGCTTCTTCGTTAACGTTGGGTTTTACGGCAATGCCGTTTAATATAGTGTGCTATTGTAGCTGGTCTTTATCGGGAGCTGGAACTGCGAGCCTCCCGGATAACATTCTGAGGAAAGTCAAAACGTCATGACGCGTATGAAATATCTGGTGGCAGCAGCCACGTTGAGCCTGGCTTTGGCTGGTTGCTCCAGTTCCAAGGATGAGGTTCCTGATAGTCCACCTTCTGAGATCTATGCGACTGCCCAGCAAAAGTTGCAGGACGGTAACTTTAAAGCGGCGATAACGCAACTGGAAGCGCTGGATAACCGTTATCCGTTCGGACCTTACTCGCAGCAAGTGCAGCTAGATCTTATTTACGCTTACTACAAGAATGCTGACTTGCCATTGGCTCAGGCAGCAATTGATCGCTTTATGCGCCTAAATCCTACCCATCCAAACGTTGACTACGTACTTTACATGCGCGGTCTGACGGACATGGCGTTGGATGATAGCGCATTACAAGGTTTCTTTGGCGTAGATCGTTCAGACCGCGACCCACAGCATGCTCGTGACGCTTTCAACGATTTCTCTAAACTGGTGCGCGCTTATCCGAACAGCCAGTATGTCTCCGATGCCACCAAGCGTCTGGTGTTCCTGAAAGATCGTTTAGCGAAATATGAGCTTTCCGTGGCGCAATACTACACTAAACGCGGCGCGTGGGTTGCAGTAGTTAACCGTGTCGAAGGAATGTTACGTGATTTCCCTGATACTCAGGCCACTCGTGATGGTCTGAAGCTGATGGAAAACGCCTACCGTGAAATGCAAATGCCGGCTCAGGCCGACAAAGTTGCAAAAATTATCGCGGCCAACGGCAACAATACCTGATTGACTGATTTGCAAAAACAAAATGGCAGCCCTATGGCTGCCATTTTTATTACCTGAGCACGTCAAACTGAAACGGTTTAGCGTCAGGTCATCCAATCAAATATGGACGCTATTTTACCGTTCCACAAGCTTTAAAAACAGAGATCCTGTCCTGCCTCACAAAAAGTGTTTGCTGACAAAAAGTGACAAAATAGTGTGATTCACATCACACATTTTGACATTCAGAAAGGTATGCTGGAGTTACCAAGACGGGAAAGACAAGAGGTAACTTTTATGACAATGAACATTACCAGTAAGCAAATGGAAATCACCCCAGCTATTCGTCAGCACGTCGCAGACCGTCTATCTAAACTGGACAAGTGGCAAACTCATCTAATTAACCCACATATTGTTTTGTCCAAAGAACCGAAAGGTTTTGTGGCTGATGCCACGATTAACACGCCAAATGGCCAGCTCGTAGCGAGCGCCAAACACGATGATATGTATACAGCTATCAACGATTTGATCAACAAACTGGAGCGGCAGTTGAATAAAGTGCAACACAAGGGTGAGGCACGTCGCACAGCAGGTTCAGTGAAAGACGTTGCCTTCGCGGAAGAAATTGAAGAAGAGTAATGAATTAGCTTTATCAATCACTGCAACGCGCCTCCGGGCGCGTTTTTTATTGACAGAGCGAAAACAGACCGGGTACCTTACTTGTCTGACTTATCAGGAACCGATTATGAAATTATTGCCGTTTTTCTTCGCATTCTTTTTTACCTTCCCCTAAATGGGAGGCAATTCGTCGTGTGATAAAGAATGCGAAGACGAACAAACAGGCCTCCCCAAGCGGGAGGCCTTTTTTATGGCTTTCGAAAAGGTAGCGTTATGAGTGAGACAAACCCATTGCTGGCACTGCGCGATAAAATCAGCGCCCTGGATGTAAAATTGCTGGCATTGCTGGCAGAGCGTCGCTTATTAGCTGTAGAAGTCGGAAAAGCTAAGCTTGCAACTCACCGCCCGGTGCGTGACATCGACCGCGAGCGGGATTTACTGGAACGCCTGATTACTTTGGGTAAGACGCATAATCTGGATGCCCATTATATTACTCGTCTGTTCCAGCTGATCATTGAAGATTCGGTACTGACGCAGCAAACACTATTACAGCAGCATCTGAATAAAACTAATCCACAATCTGCTCGAATTGCTTTCCTTGGTCCGAAAGGTTCTTACTCGCATTTGGCCGCACGCCAGTACGCCGCACGTCATTTTGAACAGTTTATTGAAAGCGGCTGTGCCAAATTCCATGACATCTTCAATCAGGTTGAAACAGGCCAGGCTGATTACGCAGTCGTACCGCTGGAGAACACCAGTTCAGGCGCAATTAATGATGTCTACGATCTGTTACAGCACACCAGCTTGTCTATCGTTGCTGAAATGACCGTGCCTATCGACCACTGTGTGTTAGTCAAAGGCACCTCGGATTTAGACAGCATTCAGACGGTGTACAGCCATCCGCAACCTTTCCAACAATGCAGCCAATTTATTAACCGCTATCCAAACTGGAAAATTGAATATTGCGAAAGTACGTCTGCGGCGATGGAGAAAGTCGCACAGGCTAATTCGCCATATGTGGCAGCACTGGGTAGCGAAGCCGGTGGTGGGTTGTATGGGTTGCAAGTTCTGGAACGCAACCTGGCAAACCAGACACAAAACATTACCCGTTTCATCGTTCTGGCACGCAAAGCAATTGAAGTGACTGACCAGGTTCCAGCAAAAACCACTCTGCTCATGGCAACAGGCCAGCAAGCTGGTGCGTTGGTAGAAGCACTTCTGGTACTGCGAAACCACAATCTGATCATGACGAAGTTGGAATCACGACCAATCAACGGTAACCCATGGGAAGAGATGTTTTATCTGGATATACAAGCGAACCTGAATGATGAAGCCATGCACAGAGCGCTCCGTGAGCTTGGCGAAATTACTCGTTCAATGAAAGTGCTGGGTTGTTATCCAAGCGAGAATGTTGTACCTGTCGATCCGGCATAACACTGGTAGTAAGCCAGCGTCTCGCTGGCTTACTACATCTCTTTAAACTTCAGTTTCGGCAAACCCGCTACCGCGACATTCAGCGTAAAAATTGCCCCCGAAAGTGGTTTCTCTACTATCTCAGCATCATCCATATTTTCTCGAGTTGTTGTGATGAATAGCGTTTTCATATCATCACCACCAAAACAGACCATAGTTGGGCAACGCACCGGTAGCTCGTACTCTCCAAGTAAATCACCATCTGGCGATAAACGCGCAATACGATAACCATCAAATAGCGCGGTCCAGTAACATCCCTCTACATCTATTGCCGCACCATCAGGTATGCCCTCCCCCGGTTCAAAGCGTTTAAACACTTCACGCTCACCCGGCTCACCCTGGTCATCTAGCGGCGTTCTGTAAATCACCCGGTTTGGCGTGTCCGAGGTATACATCCATTTTTTATCTTCACTAAAAGCCAAACCATTGGCGCCATGGATATCATGCTGGATGACATGCGGAGTCAAATCGTTATCCACACGACACAACAATGCACCGTTGTAATCTCCCGGTCCCCAAAACGTTCCTGCATAAAAACGCCCGTCCCGGTCGGTTCCACCATCATTGAAACGAGCCAGAGCAGGGTTGTTCGGGTTATCACAAACTTTCTTGGTTATTAGCCCGGTGTGATTAGTAAGATAAATTCCGCTGCGCAGCGCGACAATAAACCCTCCTGTTTCGCACAAAGCAAAACATCCGACCTCTTCGGAAAACTGAATCACATCATGATTTTCGCTTGCGATGTTATAGCGATGAATTTCATTTTCGAGAATGTCCGTCCAATAGAGGCAATTTTCCTCAGCATTCCATGTGGGGCATTCAGGTAAGTGACCGGTGTAATCGAACAGAACTTGCAACTGGGCCATTTCTCTATCCTTAATCGCCAATAAAAAAGCCAACAGGTATTCCTGTTGGCTTTTGATTATAAAACCTTTTTGCAATTACGGACGGTTATCATTCGCTTGACGTAACAAAGTGCGACTTTCACTCTGGAAGCGCTGTGCATAATCGCCAAACCAGTGTTCCACTTTGCGGAAACTATCGATAAATGCTTGCTTATCACCTTGTTCCAGCAGGCCAATCGCCTCCCCAAACCGTTTATAGTAACGCTTGATAAGATCCAGGTTGCTTTCCGACGACATAATAATATCTGCGTAAAGCTGTGGGTCTTGTGCAAACAAACGACCTACCATCGCCAGCTCCAGGCGATAAATCGGTGATGAAAGTGCCAGTAATTGTTCAAGCTGAACATTCTCTTCTGCCAGATGCAAACCATAAGCAAAGGTTGCAAAGTGGCGCAGCGCCTGAATAAACGCCATGTTCTGATCGTGTTCAACTGCCGTAGAGCGATGCAAACGCGCACCCCAAACCTGAATTTGCTCCAGGAACCACTGATAGGCTTCTGGCTGGCGACCGTCGCAATACACTACGACTTGCTTCGCGAGACTGCCACTATCCGGCCCAAACATTGGGTGTAACCCGAGAACAGGCCCCTGATGTGCGGCCAGCATTGCTTGCAGCGGGCCATTTTTCACCGACGCCAGGTCGACCAAAATACAGTCATCAGGTAATGGCGGTAGCTGAGCGATAACTTGTTCAGTGATATGAATCGGCACACTCACAATGACCATACCCGCATCAGCCATCAACTCTGGAGCTTTAGCCCAATCCTCTTTCTCGAGAATACGCACCTGATAACCAGACAAGGTGAGCATCTTTTCAAACAAGCGTCCCATTTGACCACCGCCACCGACAATAACCACCGGGCGCAGCGCAGGGAACAGAGTTTTAAAGCCCTTGTCATTCTCGCTTGAGTAAGACTCACGCATTACACGGCGCAAGACATCTTCAATCAGGTCTGGTGGAACACCCAGTGTTTCCGCTTCTTTTCGACGTGAAGCCAGCATTGCAGCTTCACGTTCCGGGACATAAATCGGTAAACCATACTGGCTTTTGACTTCGCCAACTTCCGCTACCAGCTCCAGACGGCGTGCCAGTAACCCCAGCAACGCCTTATCTACTTCATCGATTTGATCGCGCAATGCGGTCAATTCAGCCACCATAGTAAAACCTCTTATGCCTGACGTGCCGCAAGCGTACCGTTCAGATCTTGATGAATCTCACGCAGTAAAGTTTCGGTAGTTTCCCAGTCGATGCAAGCATCTGTTACAGAAACACCGTACTTCATCTCACTACGCGATTGCTCTGAAGATTGATTACCTTCGTGGATATTACTTTCAATCATCAGACCAATAATCGAACGGTTACCATCTTTAATTTGAGCGACAGCTGATTCAGCTACGCCCGGCTGGCGGCGGTAGTCTTTATTTGAGTTGCCATGGCTGCAATCTATCATCAAGGCCGGACGGAGTCCCGCCTGCTCCATCTCTTTTTCACACTGCGCGACATCTGCTGGACTGTAGTTAGGCGCCTTACCACCACGTAAAATCACATGGCCGTCAGGGTTACCCTGAGTTTGCAGTAAGCAGACCTGGCCTGCCTGGTTGATACCGACAAAACGGTGCGGCATAGACGCAGCACGCATTGCATTAATCGCGGTGCCCAAGCTGCCGTCCGTACCATTTTTAAAACCAACAGGCATTGAAAGGCCGGAAGCCATTTCACGGTGTGTCTGGGACTCAGTGGTGCGAGCTCCGATAGCTGACCAGCTGAACAAATCGCCAAGGTATTGCGGGCTATTTGGATCAAGTGCTTCTGTCGCCAATGGCAGACCCATGCTTACCAACTCGACGAGCAAGTGACGAGCAATTTTCAGACCACCTTCGACATCAAATGAACCATCCATGTGTGGATCATTGATAAGCCCTTTCCAGCCCACAGTGGTACGTGGCTTTTCAAAATAGACGCGCATTACGAGGTACAGACTATCACTGACTTGTTCAGACAAAATTTTAAAACGACGAGCATATTCAATCGCAGCTTCTGGATCGTGGATCGAGCAAGGTCCACACACCACTAACAGACGCGGATCACGGCCAGCAATAATATTGGAAATCGTCTGGCGGGACTGTTCAATCTGCGCTTCTTGAGCAGATGTCAGCGGGAATTCCGCTTTCAGTTGATCCGGAGTGATTAATACCTGTTCGTCAGAAATATGAACGTTGTTCAGCGCGTCTTTTTGCATGATGGCGATCCTGTTAGCTCGTTTGCGATAGTCGTTTCCTCAGTGAGGATGGCACTACACTATCATCTTTAGTAAAGATTGCAATCCATATTACGTAAACAAAAAGTTACACCATTAAAATAAATGCCATATTAAGCACAAATTAAATTAAATATCGTAAATATAAATATACACCGATGTATAGAAATCCATTTTTCAGCGCAATCATACATTCTTTAAAAATAGCGGAGTACAAACTCATAAGCGCTCTATGCTCAGAGAGTACTCTTTGAAATGGATATCCTCCTCATGCGTTACATAGCTCTTATCCCGGTCTTATTTCTTTCGGCCTGTTATGTTGATCCCTATACACATGCCCCAACACCGGCTCCCACCGACTGGTACCAGGCGGGCTGGGATGATGCAATGTCCGGGCAACCCATAAGAAGTAATCTCGTCATTGCACATATGCACAACGACGACAAAGTGGATCGTCAGGAATGGTTAAAAGGATATGCGCAAGGCCAGCAGCGGATTTGTGATCCTAAGTTTCTGGTTATTCAGGGGCAAAGTGGGAAGTCATTCCCTGCCAGCTGCGAAACGCTGCCAGATGTTGCTGAGCTTCGCGCTCAATGGGATAAAGGCAGCCGGGCCGGATTTCAGGCATCGTTCTTGCGATAGATATAAAAAAAGGGCTGCCAAATGGCAGCCCTTGATATACGGATGTCGCTTAAGCGCCAAGACGCTCTTTGATACGAGCAGACTTACCGGTACGCTCACGCAGGTAGTACAGTTTAGCTTTACGAACGGCACCACGACGTTTAACAGCAATGCTGTCGATTACTGGGGAGTGAGTCTGGAATACACGCTCAACACCTTCGCCGTTGGAAATTTTACGAACAGTGAATGCAGAGTGCAGACCGCGGTTACGGATTGCGATAACCACGCCCTCAAATGCCTGCAGACGTTTTTTAGAACCTTCAACGACCCATACTTTCACTTCCACGGAATCACCCGGACGGAATGAAGGTACATCCTGTTTCATCTGTTCTTGTTCAATTTGCTTAATAATGTTGCTCATAATTTAATCTCTTATCCTGGGTAAACTGATGTATTGGGTGGTATTAACCTTGCCCATCATGTTTATGTTGCTGTTGTGCGTGTTCCCGTTGGAACTCTGCCAGCAACCTTGCTTGCTCTTCAGTCAGAGCCAGGTTTTCCAGAAGTTCAGGTCTTCTAAGCCAGGTACGGCCCAACGACTGCTTCAGGCGCCAACGGCGAATATCTGCATGGTTTCCCGACAGCAAAACTGGCGGAACCTCCATGCCTTCTAACACTTCAGGACGAGTATAGTGTGGGCAATCCAGCAACCCATCGGCAAACGAATCTTCACTTGCTGACGACTGATGCCCCAGAACTCCCGGAATAAACCGAGAAACCGAGTCAATCAGTACCATTGCGGGTAATTCACCACCGCTGAGTACGTAATCGCCGATTGACCATTCTTCATCAATTTCGGTTTGAATTACGCGCTCATCTATCCCTTCGTAACGGCCACAAACCAGAATTAACTTCTCATTTGTTGCCAGTTCGCTGACGCCAGCTTGATCAAGCTTGCGTCCCTGAGGTGAAAGATAGATAACCTTAGCACCTTCCCCTGCCGCTGCTTTCGCTGCATGGATGGCTTCCCGTAAAGGATTCACCATCATAAGCATACCCGGTCCGCCACCGTAAGGACGCTCGTCCACGGTACGGTGCCGGTCATAAGTGAAGTCACGCGGACTCCAGCTTTGGATGCTCAGCAGGCCATTTTTTACTGCCCGGCCAGTTACCCCGAAGTCGGTAATTGCACGGAACATCTCTGGAAACAGGCTAACTACACCAATAAACACAAGCCAATCCCCATTACGCCGTCTTTTACCGTTAATCCGGAGGTTTTAAAAACCAGGATCCCAATCTACTTCAATGGTTTGAGTAGCGAGATCGACTTTCTTGATAACCTGCCCATCGAGGAACGGAACCAGCCGCTCCTTGATACCGAACGCATCTTTCAGGTTTGCCTTAATGACGAGAACGTCATTGGAGCCGGTTTCCATCATGTCAATGACTTTACCAAGCTGATATCCCTCAGTGGTTACTACCTGGCAACCCATAAGGTCTTTCCAGTAATAGTCACCCTTTTCGAGATTGGGCAATTGCGTTGAATCAATCACAATTTCACAATTAGTGAGTAGATTCGCAGCATCCCGGTCATCAACGCCTTTCAGCTTGATAACCAAGTCCTGATTGTGGTGCTTCCAGCTTTCCAGCTGTACTTGCTGCCACTGACCCGCCTTCTGGATAAACCAAGGCTGATAGTCAAAAATGCTATCGGCGTCTTCGGTAGAGGAAAACACTCTGAGCCAACCACGAATACCATAGCAGGAGCCCATCTTTCCCAATACGATTGGGTTAACAGGTGCCTTTGGGGCGAGTTGATTGCTCATCATGACCACCGTGACAGATTAAGCTGCTTTTTTTGCTGCTTTGATCAGCGCAGATACGCGATCAGAAAGGGTTGCGCCTTGGCCAACCCAATGTTCGATACGATCCAGATCCAGGCGGGTAGCCTCGTCTTTTTCAGAAGCGATAGGGTTGAAGAAACCAACGCGCTCAATGAAACGACCGTTACGTGCATTACGGCTGTCAGTAACAACAACCTGGTAGAACGGACGCTTTTTAGCGCCGTGACGTGCTAAACGAATAGTAACCATAACATCCTCTTTAGTGAATAAAACACCGGGCCCCATCGAGGGAGGGAGCCCGGTGTCATATTAAAAGCCCGAAAATTTTACTCATTTCGGCGCAAAATGCAATCTAAATGAGCTTAACGACCTGGGAAACCTGGTGGCATCATACCTTTCATGCCACGCATCATTTTCGCCATTCCGCCTTTCTTCATCTTCTTCATCATGCGTTGCATGTCGTCGAACTGCTTGAGCAGACGGTTGACATCTTGCACCTGCATACCCGCACCCGTCGCGATACGACGTTTACGTGAACCTTTGATAATCTCTGGCTGCGCACGCTCTTTGAGCGTCATGGAGTTGATAATGGCTTCCATACGCACCAGAACTTTGTCATCCATTTGCGACTTAACGTTATCCGGCAATTGCCCCATACCTGGCAATTTGCTCATCATACTCGCCATACCGCCCATGTTTTTCATCTGCTTAAGCTGGTCAAGGAAATCGTTGAGGTCAAACCCATCGCCTTTCTTCAGCTTGCTGGCCAATTTTTCAGCCTGAGCACGGTCAACTTTGCTTTCAATATCTTCGATAAGCGAAAGAACATCGCCCATTCCCAGAATACGGGAAGCAATACGATCCGGATGGAATGGCTCCAATGCTTCCGTTTTCTCACCAACACCGAGGAATTTAATCGGTTTGCCGGTGATATGACGGATAGACAGGGCCGCACCGCCACGCGCATCACCGTCGACTTTCGTCAATACGACGCCCGTCAGTGGTAACGCTTCGTTAAAGGCTTTTGCAGTATTTGCCGCATCCTGGCCGGTCATGGCGTCGACAACAAACAGGGTTTCAACTGGGTTAATTGCAGCATGAACTTGTTTGATTTCGTCCATCATCGCTTCATCGACGTGCAAACGACCGGCGGTATCCACCAGCAGCACATCAAAGAACTTCAGCTTCGCTTCTTTCAGCGCTGCATTAACGATATCAACAGGCTTTTGCCCTGCATCGGATGGGAAGAAATCGACTCCGACTTGTTCAGCTAACGTTTCCAACTGTTTGATCGCCGCGGGACGATAAACGTCAGCAGAAACCACCAGCACTTTCTTCTTGTGCTTTTCGCGTAGGAATTTACCTAATTTAGCTACGCTAGTGGTTTTACCCGCGCCTTGCAGACCCGCCATCAGCACAACGGCTGGCGGTTGAGCGGCAAGGTTAAGGCTCGCATTTTCTTCGCCCATCGCAGCAACCAATTCGGTACGAACGATTTTGACGAACTCCTGACCAGGGGTCAGGCTTTTGTTAACTTCATGACCAACCGCTTTTTCTTTCACACGGCTGATAAAGTCACGCACGACAGGCAGCGCAACGTCCGCTTCCAGCAGCGCCATGCGCACTTCGCGCAAAGTTTCTTTTACGTTTTCTTCAGTCAGCCGCCCGCGGCCGCTGATATTGCGCAGCGTGCGCGATAGACGGTCAGTTAAATTATCAAACATTGTCTTTTGCCTAACGTGGTAACTTAGGGCCGCAGCTTGCGACACAAAACAGATTTTGGCGGATTATAACATGAAGCCGCCTTCGGTGTGATGCAACGGTTAGAGTTGGAGCAGGCGGCTGGTAACGTTATACTGTTTTTTTTCATCTCTGGCTAATTGACCGACACTTTATATGCCTGTTTTCGCAATCCTTGCGCTTGTAGCCTATTCCTGCAGCCTTGCGCTGATCATCCCCAGTCTGCTGACAAAGAACAGCGGATGGCGTCGCTTTGCTATTATATCGGCCATCGTTGCACTTGTAAGCCATGGTCTGGCACTTGAAGCGCGTATATTTTCCGCTGACGGAGGTCAAAACCTCAGTTTACTCAATGTAGGTTCGTTAGTAAGTCTGATGATATGCACCGTGATGACGATAGTTGCGTCGCGTAATCGCGGCTGGCTGTTGTTGCCAATTGTGTACGCCTTCGCCTTAATCAATCTGGCGCTGGCGACCTTTATGCCTAACGAATTCATCACCCATCTTGAAGGCACGCCCGGGATGATGGTGCATATCGGTTTGTCACTCTTTGCCTACGCCACTCTGATAATTGCGGCACTTTACGCACTGCAACTGGCCTGGATTGACTACCAACTCAAGAACAAAAAACTCGCCTTCCGCGCGGAAATGCCACCGTTGATGAGCATTGAGCGCAAAATGTTTCACATTACCCAAGTCGGCGTTGTGTTGCTGACGTTAACGCTTTGCACTGGCCTGTTTTATCTGAAAAATCTTTTCAGCCTGGAAAATGTCGACAAAGCTGTGTTGTCGATTCTCGCATGGTTTGTCTACATCGTTTTACTGTGGGGACACTATCATGAGGGTTGGCGAGGTCGCCGTGTGGTGTGGTTTAACGTCGCTGGTGCAGCGATTCTGACTCTTGCCTATTTTGGTAGCCGCGTCTTGCAACAATTTGTCGGCTGATGGTCGGCTAATATCGTTTTTATAAAGGAAAACCCTTTTGGAACAGATCTCAACTACTACTCTGATCGTCACGCTGATCATCATGGTAGTAGTTTCAGCGTACTTCTCCGGCTCTGAAACCGGCATGATGACGCTTAACCGTTATCGATTACGCCACCTTGCTAAACAAGGTAACCGTGCCGCTAAACGGGTCGAAAAACTTCTTCGCAAGCCAGACCGCCTCATTAGCCTGGTGTTAATCGGCAATAACCTGGTCAACATTCTGGCCTCGGCCATCGGTACCATCGTCGGTATGCGTTTGTACGGTGACGCGGGTGTCGCCATTGCCACCGGTATCCTCACTTTTGTCGTGCTGGTTTTCGCCGAAGTTCTGCCAAAAACAATTGCCGCGCTGTACCCGGAAAAAGTCGCTTTCCCTAGTAGTTTCCTACTTGGTCCACTGCAAATTCTGATGATGCCGCTGGTGTGGTTGCTGAATATCATCACACGTATGCTCATGCGCCTTATAGGGATTAAAACCGATACCGTCATTAGTAGTGCACTCAACAAAGACGAGCTGCGCACCCTTGTAAATGAGTCACATACAAAAATTTCCCGTCGCAATCAGGATATGCTTCTTTCGGTGTTGGATCTGGAAAAAATCAGCGTCGACGACATCATGGTGCCGCGAAATGAAATTGTCGGCATTAATATTAACGACGACTGGAAATCTATTGTTCGCCAGCTTACGCACTCCCCACACGGGCGCATTGTGCTGTACCGCGATACGCTGGACGATGCCATGAGCATGCTGCGCGTGCGTGAAGCCTATCGTCTAATGACAGAAAAGCAGGAATTCACCAAAGAAACATTATTGCGTGCCGCCGATGAAATTTATTTCGTACCGGAAGGTACACCGCTCAGCGTTCAGCTCGTAAAATTCCAGCGCAATAAGAAGAAAGTGGGCCTGGTGGTCGATGAATACGGTGATATTCAGGGGCTGGTCACCGTTGAAGATATTCTGGAAGAGATTGTCGGTGATTTCACTACCTCAATGTCTCCGACGCTTGCTGAAGAAGTGATGCCGCAAAACGATGGTTCAGTCATTATCGAAGGCAGCGCAAACGTTCGTGAAATCAACAAAGCTTTTAACTGGACGCTTCCGGAAGACGAAGCTCGCACGGTAAACGGCATGCTGCTTGAAGAACTGCAAGAGATCCCTGCAATCGACACGCGGGTACGTTTAAGTCATTACGATATCGATATTCTCGATGTACAAGACAACATGATAAAGCAAGTGCGCGTCACACCTGTGACCCCGCTACGCCAAAGCGTTGAAGAATAAATCGTATAAGAAATGTAGAGACAAAAAAGCCAGCCTCAAGGGCTGGCTTTTTACTTAAAGCAATTAAGTCTCAAACAAATTAATCTTTTGCTTTAGCAACAGAAACCATTGCTGCACGCAGTGTGCGGCCATTCAGGGTGTAACCCTTCTGCATCACCATCAACACATGGTTTGGTGCCACGTCTTCAGATTCAACCATCGCAATCGCCTGATGCACATCCGGGTTAAATGGCACATTGGTATCACCAACGACTTCAACACCGAATTTACGCACCACATCCAGCATCGATTTCTGAGTTAACTCAATGCCTTCAATCATGGCGGCTAAATCTGTGTTGGACTTATCTACCACTTCCAGAGCGCGGTCCAGGCTATCGATAACCGGCAGCAGTTCGTTGACAAATTTGTCCAAAGCGAACTTGTGTGCTTTCTCAATATCGAGCTCTGTACGGCGACGGAGGTTTTCCATTTCCGCTTTGTTGCGTAACACGCTGTCACGCTCGCGCTGCTGAACTTCTTCCAGTTGCGCCGTTAAATCGGCAATTTGTTCATCGCGCGGATCAACCACTTCGGCACCCTCTACGGCCTCGACTTCTTCGTGGCTTTCCATTGCAATTTCGTCCGAGACTTGCTCGTCTGGTGTTTTCTGATCTTTACTACTCATGAATTTCTCCGCGTTTTTAGCATTCATCTCGCTGGTTCGCTTATTATGGGGATCCGTTTCCGGGATTCAAGGGAACGTGACATATTGTCATAATACGACTGCATCTCTGCGCATAAGGACCATCAGCATAATGAACAAACATTTCAACTGCATTGGTATTGTCGGGCATCCTCGTCACCCCACAGCCCTGACCACGCATGAAATGCTGTATCGCTGGCTATGCACCAAAGGCTACGATGTCATTGTCGAGCAGCAAATTGCCCAGGAACTTAACCTCAAAAATGTAAAAACTGGCACGCTAGCAGAAATCGGCCAACAGGCTGATCTTGCCGTTGTTGTCGGTGGCGATGGTAATATGCTTGGCGCAGCACGCGTGCTTGCTCGCTACGATATCAAAGTCATCGGCATCAACCGTGGCAATCTCGGTTTTCTTACAGACCTTGACCCTGATAACGCACAGCAGCAACTTGCCGATGTACTCGAAGGACATTACATCGCCGAGCGCCGCTTCTTACTGGAAGCCCAGGTTTGCCAGCAAGATACGCCAACGCGCCTGAGCACTGCCATCAATGAGGTGGTACTTCACCCCGGTAAAGTTGCCCATATGATTGAATTCGAAGTCTATATCGATGAAATCTTCGCTTTCTCGCAACGCTCTGACGGGCTGATTATTTCGACACCAACTGGCTCAACCGCCTATTCACTCTCGGCTGGTGGACCAATACTCACACCGTCGCTCGATGCCATCACTTTAGTCCCGATGTTCCCGCATACGCTGTCTGCCCGCCCATTGGTGATAAACAGCAGCAGCACTATCCGCCTACGCTTTTCACACATGCGCAGTGATCTGGAAATCAGTTGTGATAGCCAGATTGCCCTACCTATACAGGAAGGTGAAGATGTGTTGATCCGCCGCTGCGATTACCACCTCAATCTTATTCACCCTAAAGATTACAGCTATTTCAATACATTGAGCTCAAAACTCGGCTGGTCGAAAAAATTGTTCTAAAAAGTCGCTCTGGCTCTTTACTGTATATAAAACCAGTTTATACTGTATGAAAACACAGTCATGTCTTTTCATACAGGAAAGCAATTATGCTGGCACAACTCACCATCAGTAACTTCGCAATCGTTCGTGAACTGGAAATTGATTTTCACCACGGCATGACCGCCATTACCGGTGAAACAGGTGCCGGTAAATCTATTGCAATTGATGCCTTAGGGTTGTGCCTCGGTGGCCGTGCAGAAGCCGATATGGTCCGCCAGGGCGCGACCCGCGCCGATCTCTGCGCCCGCTTCTCCCTGAAAGACACGCCAGCAGCCCTGCGTTGGCTGGAAGAAAACCAGCTTGATGATGGGCGTGAATGTTTGCTGCGCCGCGTCATCAGCAGCGATGGACGTTCACGCGGTTTCATCAATGGAACTGCTGTCCCACTTTCCCAGCTTCGCGACCTCGGCCAAATGCTGATTCAAATTCATGGCCAACATGCGCACCAGCTTTTGTTGAAACCAGAACATCAAAAAAATCTGCTGGATGGCTATGCGGGTGAGTCTGTGCTGCTGCAAAAAATGGCAGAAAGCTACCGCGAGTGGCATCAAAGCTGTCGCTCTCTGGCGCAGCATCAACAACTTGCTCAGGAACGTGCTGCACGTACTGAGCTGCTGAACTATCAACTGAAAGAACTCAATGAATTCTCCCCTATCGCGGGCGAATTTGAGCAAATTGATGAAGAGTACAAGCGCCTGGCAAATAGCGGGCAATTGATCTCTACCAGCCAGCAAGCGCTCGCAATTCTCGCTGATGGCGAAGACAACAATCTGCAAAGCCAACTATATTCTGTGCGCCATCTCATGGAAGAACTGGTGGGAATGGATGGGAAACTATCTGGCGTATTGAATATGCTGGAAGAAGCCAATATTCAAATCTCTGAAGCCTGCGACGAGCTACGACATTATTGTGATCGACTGGATCTCGACCCTAATCGTCTATACGAACTGGAACAACGAATCTCTCGTCAAATTACGCTGGCACGTAAGCACCATATTTCCCCGGAGGAATTACCACTCTTCCATCAACGGCTACTCGAAGAGTTACAACAACTCGACGACCAGGCAAGTTCACAGGATGAACTGATGCAAGAGGTAGATCTTCATCATCAACAAGCTCTCAGCTTTGCACACGAATTGCATCATCGCCGTGCATACTACGCAGCAGAGCTTTGTGAGTTGATAACCGAAAGCATGCACTCATTGTCCATGCCACACGGAAAATTGGCCATTGACGTAGAATTTAATGAAAATCATCTGACTGCTGAAGGCGCCGACCGCATCGATTTCCGTGTCAGCACCAATCCCGGCCAACCTTTGCAGCCATTGGCAAAAGTAGCCTCCGGTGGTGAGCTTTCACGTATCGCTCTTGCCATTCAGGTGATAACGGCCCGTAAGATGGAAACACCCGCACTGATTTTCGATGAAGTTGATGTCGGTATCAGCGGCCCGACAGCAGCGGTGGTAGGTAAATTACTGCGCCAGTTAGGTGAGTCCACGCAGGTCATGTGCGTAACACACCTGCCGCAGGTTGCAGGTTGTGGCCATCATCATTTTTATGTCAGTAAAGAAACTGACGGAGAAATGACAGAAACCCATATGCGACCACTGGATAAACGTTCGCGCTTACAAGAGCTGGCTCGTTTACTTGGTGGTAGCGAGGTAACACGCAATACACTTGCCAACGCAAAAGAGTTACTGGCAGCTTAACCTTATTGTTCGAAAAACAACCACTCAGTTACCTTGTTGTTAATTGAGTCGGTTTTAAGCCAACTTTTTTGCTGTACCAGGGTCAGAGTTAAGCGCCTTAATGTTTTAAACTGCGTAAAGGTTTATTATCATCGGCATATTATGAATGAGCCATGTGCTGCTCGGGCCCGAAAAGGAATCAAATCACTATGCGCTGTAAAACGCTGACTGCTGCCGCAGCGGTTCTTCTTATGCTGACCGCAGGCTGTTCCACTCTGGAGCGAGTGGTTTACCGCCCCGACATTAACCAGGGGAACTACCTGACACAAAATGATGTGTCAAAGATCCGTACTGGCATGACTCAACAGCAAGTTGCGTATGCTCTGGGTACGCCAATGATGACTGATCCATTCGGTACAAGTACCTGGTTCTATGTTTTCCGCCAGCAGCCAGGGCATGAAGTAGTGACTCAGCAAACGCTGACGCTGACCTTCAACAGCAGCGGTGTGTTGACCAACATCGACAACAAGCCGAAGCTGGAAAAAGAATAACCAACAAAAAAGGTGCCGATGGCACCTTTTTTTTGGCTACTTCTGAGCGGTTTTTTCTGCTCGCTGCCGTCTGAGCTCTTTTGGATCAGCTATCAGCGGTCGATAAATTTCCACTCGATCACCTTCGTTAACCACATCAGTCAATTTTACTGATCGGCTAAAAATCCCAACCTTATTTTTCGACAGGTCGATATCCGTACGCAGTTCAAGAATGCCTGACGCGGCAATCGCCTGCTCAACGGTGCTACCCTGTTCCAGCCGAACTTTGAGCAAATACTGCTTTTCCGGCAGCGCATAAACAACTTCGACCTTGATATCAGGCGACACTGTAGACCTCTTTGGCACGGACGGTAAACGCCTGAACCATGTTACCCGCAAGCTCTTTGAAGATACGGCCAAACGCCAATTCGATCAGTTTGTTAGTAAACTCAAAATCAAGCTGGAACTCGATACGGCATGCTTCGGCACTCAGTGGCGTAAACTTCCAGCCCCCTATCAATGACTTAAATGGCCCATCCACCAGATGCATCAAAATACTTTGATTACTGGTAAGCATGTTGCGCGTAGTGAAGGTTTTACTAATACCCGCTTTAGAAACATCAACCGCTGCTGTCATCTGATCTAGCGACGCATTAAGCACCCGGCTGCCAGTGCAACCCGGTAAAAAGTCTGGGTAGGATTTCACATCATTCACTAACTGATACATCTGCTCCGCGCTGTAAGGCACTAGCGCAGTACGGGTAATCTGAGGCATAGCATTTCCTGAGAGTCACAAAACGGACAAATAATAACATTTATCATCACGCAAAGAAAAACTCTTAGCCCTTAGCCGTGTTAAGATGTGCCTTCATCCTCGCAGCGAAGCGGGGTGTATTTGAACTCCTGGATTACTTATACTGAGCAGCACTATGACAAAGAAAAAAGCATACAAACCAGGTTCAGCCACCATTGCGCAAAACAAACGCGCCCGCCATGAATACTTTATCGAAGATGAGTTTGAAGCGGGACTCGTGCTACAAGGCTGGGAAGTAAAATCTCTGCGTGCTGGGAAAGCCAACATTGGTGATAGCTACGTCATTCTGATAGACGGCGAAGCATTTCTGTTCGGCGCCAACTTTATCCCGTTAAACGTGGCGTCAAGCCATGTGGTCTGCGACCCAACGCGTACTCGTAAACTTCTGCTTAACCAACGTGAGCTGGACAACCTTTACGGCCGTATTAACCGTGAAGGTTACACCGTTGTCGCCCTGTCGATGTACTGGAAAAATGCCTGGTGCAAAGTGAAAATCGGCGTCGCAAAAGGTAAGAAACAACACGACAAGCGTTCCGACTTGAAAGACAAAGAGTGGGCAGTGGATAAAGCGCGCATTATGAAACACGCTGGCCGCTAAACCCTTCTGTACCATCCAAACCTCTTACTGGTCCTTGCTTTGTGCCAAGGACCAGTACTGCTAAATCATGCAAATAATTTATTAATAACCCAATGGTCAGGTATCTTTTCGAGATAATTGGTTTCATAAGGTTATTATTTAAAAAATAGATTCCTCACTGTTATTAACTTAATGTCACCCCGATAACATACATGGCAAATGCATTATATTCTCTCGTTAATTTATAAATATATTTAGCAACGCTTCATATTTTTACAACTCTATTTTTAGCTATCTGAAATAATTAATTACCACAACATATATAACCACAATAAAATAATGGCAAATATTCTGTAGAATTCGAAGCACTCCCAACCTTAACACCTCACATACTCATTAGATAAAATCAATTACAATCAATACATTAAACTACAACCTCTTTATCCTGTGGTATGAAAAAAATTCATACATTCATAACAACTCAGGTAAGTCTGGCGTTATTAATCAATACTTAAATTTTTCTTTATCGGTGCTTAATTTGCACTTTCATACATTCCTGTCTATATCTTCAATATCCCCGAATGGAAATGATACAAAAGTATGAATTTTACATTTATATAAACTGATGCTCCGGTAGAAAATCAACATTTAACAATCATGTTAACCATCAATATTTTGGCGCTGGATCCGCTTGCTTTAAATTTTATCAATAGATGAGATCGCTATCACACTTTGTTCCGGGGAAATAATTTGCATGCATAAGCAGTCCTAATGACTACCCCAGTTCACACCGTATGGAGTGATAACAATGCGTTCAATATCAATCATCTCAAAACTTACTGGCGTAACGAATAATACTGAAGCTTCTGAAATTACGCTGGCCTCCCCTTCTATTGTAGAACTTAAAGCCGAACGCTCTGATATCGCAAGTATCGCGAGATCAAACCAGGATATGGTTATCACCCTGCGGGATGGCGAAGTCATTACCGTTAAAAATTTCTACGCTTTCGCCGATCAGGGCGGCAACCAGTTGGTGCTCGAAGACAGCAAAGGCGCATTGTGGTGGGTACAAGATACAGACTCAGCTTTTCACTTCGAGCATATCAACAACATTGATGAACTGATGGTTGCCACAGGAGCCGATTCGCATGGTGGCGCAGCTATTTGGCCATGGGTTCTGGGCGGTGTAGCTGTTGCTGGAGGGATTGCTCTTGCCGCAGGTGGGGGGGGCGGAGGCAGCGATAACTCGAACAATGGTGGTAATCCGAATCCTCCACCTCCGGCGGGTGATACAACTCCACCTGCGGCACCAACAAATCTGAATGTCTCGGCAGACGGTAAAACGATCACCGGTACTGCAGAACCGGGTAGCACGGTAACAATTACAGATAGCAACGGCCAGGTTATTGGGCAGGGCACAGCGGGCAGCGATGGAAATTTCTCGATTCCGCTCACCAACCCACAAATTAGCGGCGAAGATCTGACAGCGCACGCCACCGATCCCTCAGGGAATACAGGCTCTGATGCGGTCGTCGTTGCCCCAAATATTCCGTTACCGGACGCACCAGCACTCACCAACGTTGTCGATGACGTTGCACCAGTGACAGGTACCGTCCCGAATACTCAATCCACCAACGATAACACCCCTACGCTTCAGGGCATCGGCCAGGCTGGAACCACCGTTCATATTTATGATAACGGAACAGAAATCGGCAGCTTGGTAGTCGGTGCAGACGGTAGCTGGAGCTACACACCAACGGCAGCATTACCTGATGGTTCCCATACATTTACCGTCACAGCAATCAATGAAAAAGGTGAAAGCGTCCCTTCTGCAAGTTATACGATAATTATCGATACGGTCGCACCCGATGCCCCGGTATTGGATCAACTACAAGATAAAACCGGGATATTTACAGGCGCAATCGGCAGCGGGGACAAAACTGATGAGAATAGACCAGGGCTAAATGGAACGGGTGAACCTGGCGATACTGTCACCATTTTCGATAACGGTGTACAGGTTGGGCAAACGACAGTCGGTGATGACGGGAAATGGAACTTCACACCTTCCCAACCGCTGGCCGATGGTAGCCATACGATCACCATGGAACAGACCGATCCCGCAGGTAACGTCAGTAAAACGGTTACCAGCCCTGCATTTGTAGTTGATCACACTCCGCCTGATGCCGCTGTAATCACTGATGTGAGCGTGAATGGTACAACCGTTACCGGTACCGCTGAACCTGGCGCTACCGTCACTATAACGGACACCAATAACGAGTTGCTTGGAACTGCGCAGGTCGGCACCGACGGCACTTTCACAGTCGACATAACTCCTGCACAAACGCATGGAGAGTCTCTGACTGCGCACATTCATGATGCAGCAGGTAACGTTGGCCCCGATACCCCTTTTGATGCTTCTAACTCCCAACTCCCAACTGCACCAGAACTCGACACCATTACCGACGATGCAGGAGTGAGCGTCGGCACGCTAAATAATGGCCAGTCGACTGACGATACTACCCCAACGCTAAGCGGAACCGCCGAAGCTGGAAATACCGTCACTGTCTACGACAACGGTGTATTGATAGGAAGTGTGGTTGCTGATGGAACCGGTATCTGGAGTTTCACCCCAACAGCGTTATCCGATGGCCCGCATGAGTTCACGCTTGCAGCTACCAATACCTTCGGCATTAGCGGAACTTCGGCTGGATTTACCGTCACGGTTGATACCATCGCACCACTCGCACCATCCGATATGCTCGTTTCAGACGATGGCTTGCATGTTACCGGGAGTGCTGAGCCGAACAGCAAAATTACCATTACCGATGGCAGCGGTAATGTCATCGGCACTGGCATTACAGGCAGTGATGGTAAATTTGATGTCACTCCTTTAACGCCCGCACAAATCAACGGCCAAACTTTGCTTGCCACCGCAACAGATGCCGCTGATAACAAAAGTGATACTGCCGCCGCATTCGCACCGGACCACATCGCACCCGACGCACCGACAAATGTGCATATTAATAATGAAGGTACCGTCGTCACCGGCAACGCTGAGGCAGGTAGCACCGTAACAGTCAGCGACAGTAATGGTAATCCACTTGGCAGCAGCCAGGTGGGATCCGACGGCGCCTTTACCGTCACGATTACGCCAGCACAAACCAACGGTGAAACACTGGAAGTTTCAGCAAAAGATAATGGCGGTAATGTCGGCCCCAATACGCCTGTTGATGCGCCAGACACAACCACTCCAGTGCTGCCAGTTATCACCCACGTCATTGATGATGTTGCAAATCATACTGGCGATGTAGCCAACGGCGCGACAACCAACGACAGCAAGCCAGAAATTCAGGGCACTGCCGAAGAAGGCTCGACGGTAAAAATTTATGACAATGGTACGTTCCTGGGCAGCACTACCGCAGGTGCAGGGGGCGTCTGGAGCTTTACCCCAACTACTGATCTTGGCCAGGGTTTGCATAACCTGACGGTTACCGCGACTGACGCCGGAAATAACACGAGCCCGGCCGCCTCGTTCAGTGTAGTCGTTGACACAATTGCACCGCAGGCTCCAGCCATCACACTGGTCAACGACGACGCCAGTCCGATTACCGGTCCAGTCCAGAACAACGGGTCGACAAACGATCAAACTCCCACCCTCCACGGCACTGGTGAACCTGGTTCAATCCTCACACTTTTGGATGGCACAACGATACTCACTACGCTGACAATAGACGCGTCCGGTACCTGGAGTTATACCCCGACGAACCCACTGTCTGTTGGGAATCATACATTTACCGTCACAGCCGAAGATGCGGTGGGTAATGCCACCTTACCTTCAGCTGGATTCACCATTAATGTGGATATCACTGCACCAACCACGCCTGTAATTACGACAGTTCAGGACGACGTCGGCACAATCAAAGGCACACTGGCACCGAATGGTGCCACCGATGACATTCAACCGCAGGTTAACGGCACCGGAGAACCAGGTTCGACCGTCACCTTGTACGATGGCTCGACTGCTGTCGGCAGCGCCCTGGTAGGGCTTGATGGTAAATGGAGCATCACCCCATCGCAGCCGTTAAGTGAAGGGCCACATACGCTGAATGCTATTGCCACTGATGCAGCGGGCAACGCAAGTACTGCCGCCACCTTTAGCCTGACTGTGGATACGACTCCACCAGCCGCACCGTTTATTCTCACCGCTGAAGGTAACATTGGCGGCAGCCCCACTACATTAACCAGCGGCGGTAGCACCCAAAGCAGCGCCCCAACACTCACCGGTTCTGGGGAACCTGGGGCAACAATCAACATTTACGATAACAGTGGCACCACACTGATTGGTACGGTGATCGTTCCTGCTGGTGGCACATGGACATTTACCCCAACGTTTGGAGAAGGTTCCCATACACTAACCGCAGTCGCGACCGATCCTGCGGGTAACGTCGGCCTGCCTTCCACAGGATTTATCCTGACAGTCAACTCCACTCCACCAACAGCACCGGGCATACCGGCAGTCACCGATGACCAGGCTCCGGGGTTAGGCACAATTAGCAATGGTGGCAGCACTAACGACACCACGCCAACCATATCCGGAACGGACGGCACAGCTGGCGATATCATCACGATTCTCGATAACGGCGCGCCTATCGGCACCACAGCGGTCAGAGCGGATGGTAGCTGGAGCTTTACGCCAGTGACGCCTATTACTGGGCCAGATCATGTGATTAGCGTGACCGAAAGCGACCAGGCCGGTAACAAAAGCCCGGCATCCGGAACAGTTGCTTTCACCCTGGATACCACGCCACCCGACGCACCAACCATTACCACCGCGGACGATAACGCCGGCGCGGTGCAATTGCCGCTTGGAACCGGCAGCGTCACCGATGACAACACGCCAACGTTCCACGGCACCGGAGTAAATGGCGATACCATCACGTTGTATAGCGACAATACAGTTATAGGAACGGCAACGGTATCGGGTGGGGTATGGACGATTACAACAACACCACTTTCTGACGGGCCACAGGATATTACTGCAACAGCAACCGATGCTGCGGGCAACATGAGTATTCCGTCTGCCGACTTTACACTGACGGTCTACACCACGCCACTCACCGCCCCGGTTGTAACAGGAATTGTTGATAACGTAGGTGCAATTCAAACACCGTTGATGAATGGCAGTGTTACCGATGACACAACACCAACGTTCAACGGGACTGGTACCGTTGGCAGCACGGTGGCTATTTATGACAACGGTGGAACCACGCCGATTGGCACCGCAGTCGTCGGCGCGAATGGCACATGGACAATCACTCTGCCTGCACTGAGTGAAACCTCGCACTCGCTTACAGTGGGTGCCACCGATCCAGCTGGCAACTCCATTGGGCCATCTGCACCACTCGTTATCACTGTCGATTTAACCCCACCGTTAGCGCCAGATTCAGTTGTCATCTCCAACGACGGCACCGTGGTCACGGGCAACGCTGAGGCCAACAGCACCGTCATTATCAAAGACGCTGGCGGAAATGAAATTGGTCGGGGAACAACCACCGCTGGAGGGACGTTTACCGTCACTATTGCGCCAGCGCAAACGGGCAGCGAAGCCTTAACGGCGATTGCACAGGATCAGGCAGGAAACCAGGGGGCGGCTGCTGATTTCGCCGGTTCTGGCTCCGGTCTGCCGCCAGCACCTGTTATTACCGATGCCCTGGATGATGTTGGGGCTGTTACCGGCCCGGTCGCCAATGGTGGTAGTACGGACGACACAACACCGACACTGAACGGTACGGCAGTAGCCGGGGCTGAAGTCAGCATTTATCAGGACGGCATATTGCTCACCTTCATACCTCCCGTGATTGCCGATATTTCAGGTAACTGGAGTTACCAAATCCCCGCAGGCCTGTCCGAAGGTTCGCATACCTTTACCGTTAGCCAGACCGTTGGTAGTTTGGCCAGTGGTCAGTCACCCGTCTTTACTATCACTGTCGACACAACCGCGCCAACAGCTCCTGTTATCACCTCTGTCGCTGACGATGTGGCACCGATAACGGGCAATGTAACTAGTGGCCAGGCCACCAACGATCCACGCCCAACAATCACAGGATCAGGTGAAATTGGTTCAACTATCACGATCCTCGATAACAACATTTCGATCGGCACTGCACTAGTCGGCGCTGGCGGAACATGGACATTCACACCGTCAAGCGATCTGATTAACGGTTCGCACCCAATCACCGTAACCTCGACAGATGCCGCAGGCAACGTAAGCGCCCCCTCTACTCGCTTCTCGGTAAATGTGGATACCCTCACAACAGCACCAGTTATTACGACAGTCGCTGACAACGTAGGCACACCTGGTCCCGTTGTTTCCGGCGTGCCGACCAATGACAACATGCCAACCTTTACTGGCACGGCAGAGGCAAATTCCACTCTCACCATCAGCGACAACGGCAGTGTTATCGCTATTGTTCCGGTCGATGGCACAGGTAACTGGACCTACACCCCGAACCCAGCGTTAACAGATGGCAGCCACAACCTGACTATTACCGCCACCGATTCGGCTGGCAACGTCAGTTCAGCCACCACTTTTAATGCTGTCGTTGATACCTTTGCGCCTGTCGTCCCTGCGATTACGCTGGTAGTGGATGACCAGACGCAACTGGGCAGCAACCTGCCGTTGACCAACGGTCAGTTGACCAAAGACACCCTGCCAACCATCAGCGGAACCAGCGAAGCCAATGCCACCATCACCCTTTACGATGGGACAACCGTAATTGGCACCGTCAAAGCAGATGGCACTGGTACATGGACATTAGTGCCTGATGCACCACTGAATCAAGGCAGCAACATCCTGACGGTTACCGCTACCGACGCGGCGGGCAACATCAGTAATCCGTCGTCGTCATTCGTTGTGCAGGTAGATTCTGTCGCACCAACTCCACCAGCAATTTTGACCGTGACCGATAACACCGCGCCTAATATTGGGCCAATCACCAGCGGGCAGCCAACTAACGAAACGCGACCAGCAATAACCGGTTCGGGCGAAGTAGGTTCCACCATCACCGTTTACGATGGCAGCACTGCACTTGGCACGGCAACGGTTGGTACTGGCGGAAACTGGAGCTTTACCCCACCAACGGAACTGGGTAGCGGCTCGCATACTCTGACCGTCACTGCCACAGATCCCGCGGGCAATATCAGCGCACCTTCTGCGAGCTTTAACGTGGTGATCGATATCACCACGCCTGTCGCACCGGCTATAACGGCTGTTGCTGACGATGTGGGTGCAGTCACCGGTAATTTAACCAACGGTCAGACTACTGACGATACTCGTCCGGCAATTAGCGGCACGGCAGAGGACGGTTCTACTGTCACTCTTTACGACAACGGCACGCTAATTGGTACTGCAGTCGCAGCCGGCGGCGTGTGGAATTTCACGCCAGGTGCAGAGGCGCCACTTGGCAGCGGCAATCATGCGTTTACGGCCACCACCACCGATACTGCGGGTAACGTCAGTCCGCTATCGCCTGCATTTAATATCGTTATTGATACTACCGCGCCTACGGCACCGATCGTAATTCAGGCATTTGATGATGTCGGCCCGGTCACGGGTCCGCTGGTCAGTGGGCAGTCAACCAACGACAGCCAACCTGCACTGAGCGGAACGGCGGAAGCCAATTCCACGGTAAACATTTACGATAACGGCGCTTTTCTCGGCGCCACAACAGCCTCACCAACCGGCACCTGGAGCTTTACACCGTCAACACCATTGCCGAATCTCGTTCATGTCTTCACCGCCACCTCTACCGATGCGGCAGGCAACCTTGGTGCGGTGTCAGGAAGCTTCACGTTGACTATCGATACCGTTGCACCGACGACGCCAGTTCTGACTTCGGTAGTAGATGATGTGACGGGGGGCGTATTTAACAACCCACTCACCAGTGGACAAGTCACTAACGATGCCCGCCCAACGCTGAACGGCACAGCCGAAGTGGGCAGTACCGTCGCCATCTTTGACGGGGCTACACAAATTGGCAGTGTTACGGTTCCTGCTGGCGGCAACTGGACATTCACGCCAACGACCCCACTCACAACTGGCCTTCATACATTTACGATTACGGCGACCGATACGGCGGGTAACGTCAGTGGCACAACCACAGGCTTTGCCATAACGGTCGACACCACCGCACCTGGCACGCCAGTTATTACCTCAATTGTTGACGATGTTGCCGGCGGAGTGTTTAACAACCCGCTTGCCAATAACCAGACAACTAACGATAACCTTCCAACGCTTAACGGCACGGCAGAAGCCGGATCGACCGTCGCTATTTATGACAAAGGTGTATTTGTAACCAACGTCACCGCCAGCGGCACTGGTGCCTGGACTTATACCCCGACAGCGCCTCTGCCAGAGGGAAACCACTCATTTACCGTTACCGCAACTGACCTGGCTGGCAACATTAGTGCCCCTTCTCTACCTTCAGTGATTGTAGTGGACACTACACCGCCAGCAGCACCTGCGGCTCTTGCCGTTAACGCGACAGGGACAACCGTAATCGGGACTGCCGAAGCGGGTAGCACGGTGACTATTACTACCAGCGCTGGAACCGTTCTCGGCACTGCAACGGCAGATGGTACAGGCAGTTTCAGCGTGGCAATAACGCCTGCACAAACTAACTCGCAAGCATTGCTCGCTTATGCCGTGGATAGCGCAGGTAACCAGGGAGTATCTACAGGATTTACCGCGCCATCGACCGCACTACCGGGAGTGCCAGTCATCACCAGCGTCGTCGATGACACCGCTCCTGTGACCGGAAACGTGGCTAACGGGCAAAACACCAACGACAACACACCAACGATCAACGGCACGGCGGATGTCGGCGCAACCGTCAGCATCTATAACAATGGTGTATTGATGGGTACCACGATTGCGGGAGCTGGCGGTATCTGGACTTATACCCCAACCGCACTGGGCGAAGGCACTCACGCTTTTACCGCAACAGCCACGAACGTGAATGGCACCGGTAGCCCGTCAGCAGTAGCGACAGTTATCGTTGATACCATTGCACCACTCGCCCCAACGGCCACGATCAGCGCCGATGGTTTCACAATCAGCGGCACAGCCGAAGCAAACAGCACGGTGACGATTACTCTGCCTGGCGGAGCAACGGTTACCACCACAGCCAACGGCAACGGTGCTTACAGTACGACACTGCCAACCCGCGAAATTGGGGGCGAGCAGCTTTCCGTTGCAGCTACCGATGCGGCAGGAAACGTATCGCCATCCGTCACCGCAATCGCACCGATTCTGCCGCTTGCCGCAGACGACAACGTGATCAATCTGGCGCTAACCAGTACCGCAACCGTTGCGCCACCGGTCCATTATAGTGACTACGGTGCCTTGCTGGTGGGCGCGCTGGGCAACACGTTATCCGTACTCGGCAACGATACGGCGCAAGTTGGCTTCACCATTGCCGCAGGCGGAACCGGGAATATCACTATTGATGCAGCCGCCACAGGCGTTGTGCTTTCGTTGCTTAATACGTTGGAAGTCGCGGTTCAGAAATATGATTCCGCAACTAACAGCTGGAGCACGGTTATCGACTCGTCGTTACCGCAGTTTGCGAGCCTGCTCACGCAGGGAACCAGCAATGTCACGATGAACATAACTGGACTGCCAGAAGGCACTTATCGCGTGGTGAGTTACAACACCAACCTGGTAGCGACCGGTTCACTGACCAGCCTTAATGTGAGCGTTGAGCAAATTAGCGCAGGGACCATCACCGGCGGGACGACGCATCCAGGTAACGTGATTACCGATATTGACCCACACAGCGGCCAGGATACCGCCCCCGCAGGTACGCTCGTCACCGCTGTGACCAACGCTCAAGGCACAATTACACAGGTAGGCGCTGGCGGTGCGGATATCCAGGGGCAATACGGCACGCTGCATATTAATCAGGATGGCAGCTATACCTATACTTTAACCAACACGTCTGCTTCGGTGATTGGGCGCACCGAAAACTTCACCTACACCATCACCTACAATGGCACGACTGCATCGGCTCATCTTGTGGTAACGCTGGGTAACCCGACGCCAGCCAGCACCGTGACTGCTACGGATAACACGGCGTCGCTGACTTACAGTACTGACGTTGAAGCGGTAAACCACGGTGCCTCATCGCAAAATGGTGTATCCGTACTGAGTGTGGGAGTGGGCAATGTGTTGAGTGCGAATTTGCTCGCCAACATGTCCAACCCGATAATCTTTAACGTCGATGACGGGTCGACGCGCACCATGACGTTACAGGCGAGCGTGGGTGGAGTGGCCCTACTGTCTACCTTCGATTTATATATCTACAAATTCAACGACGTCACTCAGCAGTTCGAACAGTATCAGGTGCAAAAAGCCTGGCTTACTGCACCGTTGCTAGGCGGTACTTCGGGGCAATTAACATTAGCGTTGCCGGGCGGCGAGTATCTGTTCCTGCTCAATAATGCCAGTGGCGTGTCAGTGCTGACCGGTTATACGCTGAATATCCTGCAAGATCATACCTATGCCGTGGAAAGCGAGAGCGCGACGACGACTGGAAATGTGTTACAGGATGACATTGTCACGAGTGGCACCGGCCACGTCACCCAAGTGAACGGTGTTTCCATTGCCGCCACGGGCACGACAACGATTAATGGCGAATACGGGGTGCTGACCATTGATGCCAACGGTAACTACACCTATAAATTGAATGCGGGTGTGGGTGCAGATAGCATCAAAACGCCAGATAGCTTCGTTTATACCGTGACCGCAACAAACGGTGATACCGGCACCGCATCGCTGAATATCACCGCAACACCGCATGCTGTTGATGCGGTTAACGATACCAGCGCGTTAATGGCGGTTAGCACGGCGCAAAATACTGCGGTTTATTCGGATACAAGTGTTGGGTCGGCATCATGGGCGGCAAAACTACTTTCAGCAACATCAGGGAGTGGCAACGGCACTTTCGTGGTGGCAAACAACGACGTCCTGCATAACCCGGTATTGCATTTTACTGTGCAATCGCTGTTGTCCCTGGGGGGACTGAATGTTGACTGGAACATTACCAACAGCGCCGGCACGGTGGTAAAAAATGGCTCATTCAATGGTGGCCTGTTGTTAGGTGGTGTGGCAAACATTGATTTGAGCGGGCTGGATCTCCCGGCAGGGACCTATACGCTGAACTACACCGGGAACATGGGAGCGCTGGCGGCGGGACAAATCACCATAACCCCAACGATAACCGGCACCACCCTCGATATCGACAGCTATTCAACCATTGCCAACGCCGTTCACGGCAATATCTACGACGGTAGCGATGCTTCTGGCGCAGTAGACCAATTGGGTAGCGTTCACTCCCTGCTAAGCATCACCGGTTATAACGGTGTCACCACCACGCTTAATCCGCTGACCGATAGCAGCTCAACAGCTACGATTCAGGGGCATTACGGCACATTAGTGATGGGGATTGATGGCTCGTACACCTACACCCTCAACGCCGGTCTTTCACCTGCGGCAATTACCTCGAAGGAGACGTTTAATTACTCCCTGAACGACCAGAACGGTCATACCGACAACGCCACATTGACCATCAACATGAACCCGCAGTTTGTCAGCACCGCGCAAAGCGATGTGATTAACGGTTCGGTCTATGGCGACACATTGGTTTATCACCTGCTAAACAGCGCCGACGCCACGGGCGGCAACGGTGCGGATACCTGGAATAATTTCACACTGGCACAAGGTGACCAGATAAACATCCACGACTTGCTGGTGGGTTGGAACCCCGCGACATCCAACATCGCCAATTACCTGACCGTCACCACCAGCGGCAATAACACCGTTATTTCCATTGACCGCGATGGTACCGGCGCAACCTACCACACCACCACACTCGTTACCCTGGAGAACACACAAACCACGCTCGATGAGCTAGTACAGCAAAACCATATTGTTACCTGATAGTCGGCAAAAAATCCCCGGGCGCAAAGATGCCCGGGGAGAAAACTAAAACGTAGTGACATTTATTAGGGATAAATAATGGGAAAATTGCAGCCTGTAGCTTTATGGCTGGCGTATAGCCTGTGTGTAGCCCAGGCGTATGCCGATGACACTCCACAATTTATTTCGACTGAAGGAATTGCCCAACAACAAGAACTCCCCGCGCTTGATGGCTCTTCTTCGCTGCCGCTAAACGCCCCTGCGCCTGGAACGCTGACACTTAACGACGCGGTAAATCGCGCAGTCACCTGGCATCCCACCATCAGCGAGGCTATCGGTAAACTTGCAGGCCAGGCCGAACAGGTCAACGTTGCGAAATCGAAATACTATCCGCAAGTCACCGCTGGGGTGAATAACGGTTACAGCAACAGCTACACAGACAGCGGTTTTAGCCCATCCCTTTTGTTATCCATTTCTCAGATGCTCTACGACTTCGGTAAAGTTTCAAGCCAGGTTCGAGCTGAAAGCGCGGGGGTTGCGCAGGAACAAGCCAACGTACTGGTCAGCATTGATAATGTCGGCCACGACACCGCCATCACCATGGTTCAGGTGCAAATGTGGCAGCAAATGGTGAACATTGCGAAGGAACAGTTGGATGCCCTGAGCGCGATAGGCCGTTTGACTCAGCAGCGTAACGACGAAGGCGCCAGCTCAATGTCGGATGTGGTGCAGACCAATGCGCGTATTGAATCCGCACGTTCACAATTGATTCAGTATCAGGCCAATCTGGACAGCGCCCAGGCCACATTAATGAGCTGGCTGGGCTGGAACAACCTTAACGGCATCAGTAATGCGTTCCCGGACAAACTCGGCAAAAGTTGCGATATCAACAAACCGGATGACCGGCTAGTACCTGCCGTTCTGGCATCCTGGGCACAAGCCAGTGTTGCGCAGGCAAACCTGGATTACGCTAATGCGCAGATGACACCGACCATCTCGCTCGAACCCTCCGTTCAGCATTATATGAACGATAAATACGCCAGCCACGAAGTGCTGGATCGCACGCAATATTCTGCCTTTATTAAAGTCGAAATGCCCCTTTACCAGGGGGGCGGATTAACTGCTCGCCGCAACGCCGCAAGCCATGCAGTTGATGCGGCGCAGTCCGGCGTCCAGCGCACACGTCTTGATATTCGCCAGAAGCTAATGGAATCACGCGCTCAGGCGCTCAGCCTGGTAGGTGCCGTTCAGGTGTTGCAACGTCAGGAAGAGCTAAGCGCACGTACCCGTGAACTGTATCAGCAGCAATATCTTGATTTGGGATCCCGCCCGTTATTAGACGTGCTTAACGCAGAACAAGAAGTTTTTCAGGCGCGTTTCGCACAGTTGCAGACTGTCAGTCAACTTCATCAATTGCAGCTCAACTGTCTGTATAACAGTGGCCGGTTGCGCAACGCATTTGGTCTGGAACATCGCACCATCCAGTCACTGGAGATCCAGCCATGAGCAACATTCCTCCTGTTGATGAGTTACTTACCGAGCAAGCGCTGAGCAACTGGGCACAGGCTATCAGCCATGTCGCCGCCCATTATCGAGTCGTCTGCTCGCCTGGCGCGATTCAGGCTAACGCCCCGTGGTTTAAAGATAAAGGTCTGCTTTCTGCGCTTACGCAGTTATCGCGCCAGGCGGGGCTCTCTTTTCATCTGTTAAGCGCTCCTGAGCTTGCGATTTCACAATGGCGGCTTCCGGTGGTTGTGGACTTAAAAAGCGGGCAACTGGCGGTTATCGAGCATTTTGACGGCGAAGATACCGTGGATATATGCGTTATCGATGATGGGCGCCAAACCAACCGCGTAGCACTCAGCGAACTCCTGCCAGAAATCCGCTTCGTTGCTGCGTTACGCCCGCTTTCTGCGCTAAAAGACAGCCGCGTAGACGCTTATATTTCACGCTTTAGCCCAGACTGGCTGAAGCAGTTGGTGATGCGGGACTGGCGGCCCTACGGCCCGGTAATGCTGGCAGCGTTTTTGGTCAATGTCCTTTCGCTTTCTGGCATTCTTTTCTCAATGCAGGTCTATGATCGGGTGATCCCGGCGCAGTCATACCCCACGCTCTACGTACTCGCTTCAGGCGTAATGCTGGCGGTGATCTTTGGTTTTCTGCTGCGCGTGGCGCGTGGCCATATTATGGATGTGCTTGGCAAACGGGCGGATATGCGCGTTTCAGATCGCGTATTCAGCCATGCTTTACGTTTGCGTAACAGCGCTGTCCCCCGATCCACTGGCAGCTTTATTTCCCAGCTTCGCGAACTGGAACAGATCCGCGAAATGATCACTTCATCGACGATCTCAACGATCGTCGATTTACCCTTCTTTTTCATGTTTATCCTCGTTCTTGCGATCATCGCCCCGCAATTGGCCTGGATTGCCCCCGTCGCTGCCGTCCTGATGGTGTTGCCTGGCCTTCTACTGCAAAAGAAACTGGCCATGCTTGCCAACCAGTCCGCACATGAAGCCACGTTACGCAATGCGGTGTTGGTCGAGAGCGTGCAAGGGCTGGAAGATATCAAGCTGATGCAGGCGGAAAATCGCTTTTTGCAACAATGGAACAGTTACATCCGCATTACCGCTGAGTCCGGCCTGCGCACCCGCCAACTGACGCAAGGGCTTATCAGTTGGGGGATGACTATTCAAAGCCTGGTGTATGCGGCGGTGATTTTATTTGGCGCGCCGCTGGTGATTGAAGGTGACATGACAACCGGTGCAATGGTTGCCGCCTCCATGTTGGCGTCCCGCATGATTGCGCCGATGGCAAACTTGTGCGGCGTGCTGGCACGGTGGCAGCAAGTCAAAGCGGCGAAGCAAGGACTGGACAGCATTATGCAGTTGCCAGTCGAAACTCAGCGCGATGAAAGCCTGGTTCATCAGGACATTTTTCACGGCCACTATCTCTTTGAAAATGCACAATTTCGCTACCACAGCGACGATCAGATAATTCCTCTGCGCATCACCCGTCTGGAAATACTGCAAGGTGAACGAATCGCGGTGCTCGGACGCAATGGTGCGGGCAAATCGACACTACTACAGGCTTTAGCGGGCGGCGTAGATTTGGTGAGTGGCGATGTACGTCTCGACAACCTGAGCATGACGCAAATTGATATGGCCGATCTGCGGCGCAATATCGGTTTCCTCAGCCAAAACGCCCGCCTGTTTTATGGCACCCTGCGCGAAAATCTGACGTTGGGAGCACCACATGCCAGCGATGAATCCATTTTCGAAGTGCTTGAGATAAGCGGCGCGGGCAACTTTGTGAAGCACCTACCGAAAGGGCTCGACCACGGCATTATGGAAGGTGGCGCTGGGCTATCGGGCGGGCAACGACAGTCCATCTTGCTGGCCCGTATGCTGCTGCGCGCCCCCAATATTGTATTGCTTGATGAACCCACCGCTTCACTGGATGACCACACCGAACGCGAATTTATCCAGCGCCTGGGGCAATGGCTTGGTAACCGCACATTGATTGTCGCCACACACCGGCTACCAATGCTCGAACTGGTGGAACGTGTGCTGGTTCTGAAGGATGGGCAACTGGTGATGGATGCACCGAAGGCGCAAGCGCTGAGTAACAGCCGCGCGGCTGCACAGGCAAACGAACGGGGGTGGAAAAATGAAAATCAGTCAGCGTGATGTCGCCATCGACGACCCTGATATTCAGCGTGAAAATGAATTCTCGGGAGCCAGCCGTATTATCACCATCAGCGTCATACTCTTTATTTTACTCGGTATCTGGGCATGGTTTGGCAAGCTTGATGAAGTCTCAACCGGCACAGGGAAAGTCGTCCCCAGCTCGCGCGAACAGGTGCTGCAATCCCTCGACGGCGGTATTGTCACCGAAGTACTGGTACATGAGGGGGACAAAGTTGAAGCGGGGCAAATCGTCGCACGTCTCGACCCTACCCGTTCCGAATCCAACGTTGGCGAGAGTTCTGCACGTTATCGCGCATCACTCGCTTCCAGCGTGCGGCTTAACGCGGAAGTGAACGATCTTCAGCTTGTTTTCCCCGACTCACTGACAGCGTGGTCGGATTTAACCGCCTCCGAAACGCGGCTCTATAAAAGCCGCCGCGCACAGCTCAATGACTCAGCATCCGATATAAAAGACGCGCTGGTATCGGTCAACAAAGAGCTGGAGATAACCCAGCGCCTGGCAAAAAGTGGCGCCGCAAGCCATGTAGAAGTGCTGCGTCTGCAGAGACAGAAAAGCGACCTGCAGCTAAAAATTACTGATCTACGCTCACAGTATTACGTGCAAGCGCGCGAAGAGCTTTCCAAAGCTAACGCCGAAGTGGACATGCTTTCGGCGATTATCAAAGGCCGTGAGGATTCCGTGTCCCGCATGACTGTGCGTTCACCCATGCGCGGTATTGTGAAGAATATTCAGGTGACTACTATTGGAGGTGTAATCCCACCCAACGGCGAAATGATGGAAATCGTACCGGTTGATGACCATCTATTGATTGAAGCTCGCCTCTCCCCGCGCGATATCGCTTTTATCCACCCAGGACAGCGCGCATTGGTGAAAGTCACTGCCTATGATTACGCCATTTACGGCGGCCTTGAAGGTGAAGTGGAAACCATCTCCCCCGACACGATTCAGGACAAAGTTAAACCCGAAATCGTTTATTACCGGGTATTTATCCGCACCCATCAGGATTATCTGGTGAACAAATCTGGGTATCATTTCTCTATTTCGCCAGGGATGGTCGCCACCGTTGACATCAAAACCGGGCAAAAAACCATCGTCGATTACCTGATTAAACCGTTCAATCGCGCCCGTGAAGCGCTGCGCGAACGTTAACAAGGCTGAGGGGTAGTAAGTGGTGCTACAACTCTGTTATACTTACAAAACACTTGTGGGGCTGATTCTGGATTCGACGGGATTCGCGAAACCCAAGGTGCATGCCGAGGGGCGGTTTGCCTCGTAAAAAGCCGCAAAAAAATAGTCGCAAACGACGAAAACTACGCACTAGCAGCTTAATACCCTGCTTAGAGCCTTCTCTCCCTAGCTTCCGCTCTTAAGACGGGGATCAAGAGAAGTCAAACCCAAAAGAGATCGTGTGTAAACCTTGCCTGGGGTTGAAGCACTAAAACTAATCAGGATAGTTTGGTAATGGCGTGTCTATCCGCAGTTGCCCGGCGAATGTAAAGATATGACTAAGCATGTAGTACCGACGGTCTAGTAATTTCGGACGCGGGTTCAACTCCCGCCAGCTCCACCACTTAGGATAGGACAGTGCAAGGACTACACCTTGATAAACATGATGTTACGGCTCCAGACCGGACACTGTCGAGACACAAACGGGACTAAAAAGGATACGCAAAAGATACGCGGCTCCGGAGTCTCAGAAGAAACCCGCCTTGTGCGGGTTTTTTCGTTTCTGGGGCTTGCCCAAATCCCAAATAATTATTACTGTATAAAAACACAGTTAAATTATTGGAGAGTAACATGTACGTTGAACTCGTTTATGACAAACGCAATGTGGAAGGTCTGCCTGGCGCAAAAGAAATTATCCTGTCAGAACTGACGAAACGAGTGCATGGAATATTTCCTGCTGCTGATGTGCGTGTCAAACCGATGCAAGCCAACGCAGTAAACAGTGACTGCACGAAGACCGAAAAAGAAAAGATTAACCGGTTAGTTGAAGAGATGTTTGACGAGGCCGAGTTCTGGCTCGTTAGCGAGTAGCGCCTATGGACAACATGATCATTGGCGGAGTGAGAATTTACTTCCCGCGCCCTGGGGAAAAGCTCCCGGCGCCGTCTAACGACATTCGAACATTTGCTATCAAAAGCACATCAGGAACTCGCTGCTGCCTTCTGGAGTTTCGGCGCAGGGAATGGATTGTCCTGTCCCTGCCAGAATATGAAACCTCCGGAAAGGCGATTATGGAAGCTGTCCGGCAGGGTAAGTGTAACTGGCGGTAGTAAAAGTGCTAAAAGGATAATTCCCTCTTGCCAATTAGCACCAAAGGGGCTATTATTTATCACATGAGGTAGCGGAAAGGCCGCAGCCCAACCCCGAAAGGAAGAATGAGATGATAAATGACATGACCACAGCAGAACTTGAAAAAATCCATGCTGAAATTGCCAAACTGATGGCGGAAACAGCAAAGATTAACAGGGAAACGATGTGGTATCCGGTAGCATTAGCGACAGGGCTGATTGGCGCAGTAGCTACAGTGACAACCCTTCTCATCAAACTAGTTTAATAGGAAGCCCCGAAAGGGGCTTTTTGACAGGTGAACCATGCGATTAATCGACAATTACACTCCACCGACAGCAGACGATTTAAACCGTCTAAAAGAAACTCTCGGTTACACAGGTAACCAGATGGCTGACCTTGCAGGAGTTGCCAGCAACAGCCAGTGGAGGAAGTACACAGGAGGTGAAAGCCCTCGCGCAATGTCGCCTCATATTCTGTTCTACATGGCCGCACAGCAAGTGTTGAGTAAAAATGAACTCGACCGCGTATTAGACAAAATGAAAGAGATCGGGGCTTCATTCTAAGGATTTTATTAATGGATCGTAATAACATTAAATTGAGCATTATAATCCCATGTTATAATTCATCGGAATATATTGAAGAATGTTTGCTATCAGTCATTCAACACGCTAGGAACTCTATTGAAGTCATCATAGTTAATGATGGCTCAACCGATGATAGCTTCAAAGTTATCGAGAAAGTATTGGCTGGCTTTCCTGGAACAAATACCACACTGATAGACCAGGAAAACAAAGGCGTTTCTGTAGCACGAAACACCGGAATAGAACATTCCAGAGGCGAATACATCTGCTTTCTTGATGCGGATGATTTCTACTCCGATAAATTTTGGAGCATTGTACCTGATATAATTAACAATAGAAATTTTGACATTATAGAGTTTAACGGGAGTCAGTTTGAAGGAAGTACTGATAACATCGTGGAATATATAGATACCTGTTCAGTAACAGGCGAGATTGAGGTTTATAACTACAACGCATTGAGTCCAGTATTCAGGAAGTGCAAGTGGTACCCATGGACTAGAGTATTCAAAAAATCACTTTTCAGTAATATCTCTTTTCCCGAGAATCGGCTTTATGAAGATATGGTCACCATACCGAAGCTATACATCAAAAGCACAAGAATCATTGGGGTTAAAGAATCATTAGTATGGTATAGATTCCATAAAAATAGCATTACACAGACATTTAGAAAAAAAGACATCCCTGATTTATCTTATGTGCTAAGTGAGTATGTAAATATAGTTTCAGAGTGCAGAGACCCCAAAGAATTGAAATCGGTTATATACCCAACAGTGCATAGAGCATATAACCTTATCAAATATTTAATGGTAAACAACAAACATCATGAAATAACACCAGCGGATGTATCACTTATTAGAAAGTCACTAATGTTTTTCATACGTAATTTTAAAATCACAAAGCGAATTCAGATCTATTTTTTACCAATTTATTTCAGACTTATACTGGCTATTAGAAATAAATAGCCTATACAGAACTAACCGGCCAGTTGATATTCGGAGCTGCACTAATATCAACCCGACTCAACAGCACTCGGTGTTTTTTCCAGTTTCTCAGTGATGCAATTTCTTCATCAGTGGCCACTCCTAAATCTACAGCATCCTGAAGAGGTGCTATCGTGGCAGTTGCCTCTGCAAGAAGTTTCCGCCTTTTAATATCAGCCACCGCTACATTATCGATTGGTGCTGCTGTAATTCCCCCATCCTTATAAATAAACCCTCCACCAAGGGCTGTGTCTCCTGCATTTTTAAAATCCTCTGGTATGGTTTCTTTTTTCACTTCTACGACAATTTGGTTAATGGGGAATATTGCACTGGCATCAAATGAGAAATGGATAATTTCTCCTGTTTCAGGAGCGTATGATACCTTCAACGTTTCAGATGATAGCGTCTTTAACCATTTGTACCATTCATTACCTTGCTCATCTCTCAAGAAAGGAAAGTAAACCCCAGGTGATAATGCCACATAATATAAATCCATTTCCTCGGAAGACAGCATACGAACTTGATCAGCTGATAACTCCCTCATTGTTTCCATAGGATCGTATTGTTTAAAAATTCCAGATTTCATTATGCCACCCATGCTGTAATCCAGTTTCCATTGATGTCGTATTGAACATAACGGTATTGAATCGATGTGTAATCACTTTTTTGTTGTACTGCGGTTACCATTGCCCCATTAGGTGCATATGCAAATGCATCGTTATTATTCCCATTATTTGCAGTCCCTACTGAAGCAAGTCGTATACCAGCTTGAAGGAAGTTCGCTGCAACCCAACTTTGGGTTGCATATGGGCTTAAATCCTGCTGCGGTGGTATGTTGTTTGGGGAATACACGCGTACCCCTGGCGTATCGTATAATCCATTGCCCGCCTGAATTAAGCCCGCGCTGCTGATATTTCGTCCTGAGTAAATATCCTGTGTAGCACCAAGATAACCATTTACAGTAACATGTCCATCAGACTGGATATCTACTGATGGCCCCTGTCCGGCCCGCAGATGTAGGGTTTTATCATCTGAGGCATAGACTAGCCCCACTTCCTCGCCTGATGCGTTATGAAACCATAAATGTTTATTCCCACCGCCACGTATATAGATAGCGTTTTGAGCTAACTCT
>NZ_VEXQ01000025.1 GCF_006376615.1 Buttiauxella sp. B2 | reverse complement strand
CGAAGGTGGCGGAATTGGTAGACGCGCTAGCTTCAGGTGTTAGTGTTCTTACGGACGTGAGGGTTCAAGTCCCTCTCTTCGCACCATCTCTAGGTTAAGTAATAAGAAGTAAAAGCAGTATTTCGGCGAGTAGCGCAGCTTGGTAGCGCAACTGGTTTGGGACCAGTGGGTCGGAGGTTCGAATCCTCTCTCGCCGACCAATTTAAAGAAAGCCCGCTTATTCGCGGGCTTTTTTGCATCTGGAGTTTATTAGGTGAAGAAGCTCCGGGTGGGAGGTTTGAGCCGAGCGCAGCGAGACAGCATTGCTGTAGCAACGACCCGTAGAGGGACGTCACGCAGTAACGACGAGTTATCTTCCCTCTCCAACCACATTAGAAAAGGCCAATCTTCGGATTGGCCTTTTTGCATTTATATTTTGAACATCTCAATACTCTTTCATTACTGCTTTGTCTCTTCTTTGCGCCTTTTAGAATTTTATTGTCGCCATTGGGAGACTTATAACTACATGATAATAATATTAAAATAATAAATAGTGTTTATGTGTCGCCAATAAGAGACATTGCATCGCTTTATTTATAGTAGTGGGAAGAATCAAATTTTGCCGACAGCGGAACATCTAACGTTATGTATTTTGTGCAATTATTTATTCCGTGGAAGAATGAATTCAAAGCTGGCACACATCGTGCAATAATATATCTGTAGATGCTCATTCCACTTCTTATGTTTGCTTAGGCTTCATAAACCCAGGAATGACGGCAGAGCCGATTACGGTGCTTATCGTCCACCGACAGATGTCGTCTTTCAGACCTCATCCAACACCATGGACATAACGTTGAGTGAAGCACCACTTAGTTGTCTTACAGACCTGTTTTAACACCTGCCGTTTGGCAGGTGTTTTTTTTTGTATTGAGGAAGGAAAAAGGGCGAAGGATATCGCCCTGGGGTATTACGGGTTAGGATTGTTTTGCAGGGTTAACAGCAGACCATCACGGCGCATTAAAGCCGCTTCTTCTGGTTGATGGAGCCGATCCAGACAGTCAGCCAGCCATGCGTAATCAAAGGCATCAGGACGTTGTTTGATGGCTTCGCGGAAAGCTTCGCCTGCTTGCTGCCATTCGCCATGCTTCATCAGTAACTGGCCGAGTGTGCTATGCAACAACGGACGATCACCTTGTGTTTTAATCTGCTGGCGCAGGGCTTTCTCGAGTTGCTCCGGATTACCTGATTTCAAACGTGGCATCAGCAATATCAAACGCTCATCGTACTGGCGTTTCAGACCATCCAGAATAATTTCCTGAGCGGCATCATGATCGGCACATTCAATAAGATGCTCCGCCATGGCGACCTGTAGCACAGTCTCATGTCGCGTTTTACGGCTTTGATTCTTCCACCAGGTTTTCAGCCCATCATTACCTTGATTCGCCATCGCCTGATCCATCAGACCAATCCAGGCTTGCTGCTGAAGCTCCGCACGGTGGGCTTCATCGCCAACCTGCACTTTGTCCATTGCAGGTAAAATATCGAGTAGCGATCCCCATGCCCCGGTGCGTACATATGCCATTTCTGCAAGACGCAGCACTTCCGGGTGACGTGGTGAGGTTTCTAGTAGCTTATCCACGCCGTGGCGCGCTGCATGGTTTTCGTTACGGGCAAGTTGCAAACGCACGCGGGTAATCTCAACCGGTAACTGATCGTTATCTGCCAGCTCGGCAGCGCGTTCCAGATGCTGGTTGGCACGAATTTCGTCACCGCGCTGCTGGGCCGCTTCGGCGGCTAATAGATAGTTCACTACCGGCTGTTCTGCATGATCGGCATTCTTCAGCATCAGTTTCTCAACTTGTTGGTAATCGCCTTCAGCCAGTTTTAGCAAAGCAGCTTTAGTCTGCTTACGTGCACGGCTGCTTTTACGCCCAACAAACCAGCCACGAGTACGAGCACCTGTGCGGAAAATTCGGCGCAGTACCCATTCAATGGCAAACAACACCACCATGGTCAGGATCAGAATGATCACAAGGCCTGTGACGCTGGTTTCGACATTGTAGTTATCGGTCTGAATCAAAACATAACCCTGATGCCCGGCAAGCATCGGCCCAAGGACGATCCCGGCGATCAACAACAGAAAGAGCAATAAGACTTTAATCATGCTTATTCTCCTTGAGTCGCTGCTGGAGCCTGTTCAGGCGCGGTTTCAGCTGGGGGGTTGGCGCTTGCTGCCGGTTGAGCGAGCAAATTGCGAACTCGGGTTTGCATCAGTTTTTCCAGCAGAGGTTGGCTTTCCAGTGTCTGCGGAACATCCATATTGATGCTTTGCTGGCTGAGAGAATCCAGTTCATCAAGGAATGCTTTGGTTACGCTGTCGTTAGTGTCGTAATAAGCGCGGACCCAAGTGGAAACATTCTCCAGCGATTGCTTATAGGTTTCGTTTTGATGGCGCGGAACCGCTTGCGCGGCAACCAGCAGACGCGAACGGATATTCTCACGTAGATATACATCCTGATTCGGTGCCAGAAGCGGAACCGCAGTTTCATCACGGCGACGGATAGTAATGAAACTATCCATAAAGTTGTGCCAGCTTTTGGTCAGGTTTTGACGCCATTCAGTAACGGTGCCGGACAGCTCGCTATCGTCGGAATCCATTGGTGTGTCATCGCTGTTGTTATCCGCAAGGCGAAGATTATCAACTTGACTAGAAAGCTGATTGAGCTTGAGGATAATCCCGTCGTAGTCGACCTGAGTAATGGCGGATAGTGCAGAAATATCATCTGTCAGTGCACGGCGAACGGGAAGCAAGCTCGGGTCGTTCATATCTGCAAGGCTGGCATCAGCACTTTTCAGAAGTGCTGCAGCTGTAGTGACATCCTGATCGCTCCACAATTTTCGCCCGGCCAATTTCACCAGAAAATCGGACTGAGACAACAACCAGGTTTTCGAATCACTACCGGAAATGGTAGCGACTTTTTGCTGCACTTCATCGAGCTCACGTGCCAGATTCGCCTGTTGACGATTTGATTCATCCAGAGCGGTTGCTTGCTGCTTGATGGTCGTTTCGAGGGCAATTTGCTGTTGTTCTTGCTGTTTGTGTAAAGCCGTTAACTGCGTTGCCAATGCTTCGCTGGTGGTGTTTTGCACTGCCACCTGATGCTTACCATAACTGTAAAGACCGCCACCTAACGCAAGAGCAATAGCAATGGCTATCGCACCCAGTGCAATTCCGGCAATGCCACTACGATTTTTTTGTGGTGGTTGTTCTGGAAGCGGTGCGCTTTCCACTGCTGGTGTGGTCTCTTCAACCATGGCGGAGGTGTTCTTTTGTTCCGTCATTGTGGCATCCCATATTGTATACCCTTCATACTTCATGCCGCATGTGCATTGGCTTGCTCATTCACCCCAGTCACTTACTTGAGTAAGCTCCAGGGGATTCATTGCGTCGCCGCCTTCCTGCAACTCGAATTATTTTGGGTCAAAGTTTATTGTAACGCGCGAAGCAGCGCGTCATTGTCTGCGTTATCGGCGATCCGAATATGCTGCCAGCCCAAATCCCGGGCCAAGTCTGCCAGACGCTCACTGACAACCAGAAGCTGGCAGTGGAGTAACCAGTTTTTGCGGTACCATTCAGGAATGAGTGCATAAAGTTGTTGCAGCATTTCGCCACTCGTTACAACCAGCGTTGAAACTCCACGCTCGCGCCAGCGAAAAGCTTCTTCTGCACCATCATAAATTCTGGCACTTCTTTGATAGCATTCACAGAAAGTCACGTCAGCACCGCGTTCTGCCAGAGTTTCTCCTAACAGTTCACGGCCACCATTGCCGCGCAAAATGAGGGCTCGTTTCCCGGCAACTTTCTGTAATTCAGGTAATTGTAGCAAGACTTCAGTGGTTTCCCGATCTTGTGGATAGAGAATCGGAATATGGCTTACTGTGTGAAACGCTAATGCAGTTGTACGCCCAATAGCAAACCAGGCAAGATTAGCAGGCCAGGCTATACCATTCTGTTTTAATTGCGGGTGGGCATAATGTATGACGTGCTGCGATAGCACGAATACCAGATCGCCTTCAGATAGGCTTGTCAGCATCTGAGGCAGTTTGTCCAACTGCCTACCGGGGGAAAACTCAATGAGTGGGAAACTATACGCCACCTGTCCTAGTGCGCGTAGTCTGCTCACTAATTCATCTCCTGCTGGGGAAGGACGGGTGACAAGTATGGTCATGCCGGAGCATCCCCGTCATAAACCGCAGCCAGAATTTCACGAGCGCCTTTATCTAAAAGCTCTTCAGCAAGGGAAATACCCATACTGACTGCATTTTCTGGTTTACCCCGACGCTCACCGCGAACCAGAACAGAACCATCTGGTGCCCCGACTAATGCGCGTAGCCACAGTTCGCCATTATTCAGCTCCGCATAGCTGCCGATCGGCACCTGGCATCCACCTTCAAGACGCATATTCATGGCGCGTTCGGCGCTAACACGGATTGCTGTTTCGTCATGGTTAAGCGAAGCGAGCAATGCTTGAGTTTGTTCGTCGTCAAGACGGCACTCGATTCCCACAGCACCCTGGCCTACTGCTGGCAAAGAAACTTCTGCGGGTAGGGCGAAACGTATGCGCTCTTGCAAACCAAGACGGTTAAGTCCGGCAACAGCGAGAATTATCGCGTCGTAGTCACCGTTATCGAGCTTGCCCAAACGGGTGCCAACGTTGCCACGCAATGATCGAATGACAAGGTCCGGGCGACGCTCAGCAATCTGGCACTGGCGGCGGAGGCTTGATGTGCCTACTACGCTGCCTGCTGGCAAATCATCCAGGCTTGCGAAATTGTTGGAGACAAAAGCATCGCGCGGATCGTCACGCTCGCAAATAGTCACCAGGCCCAGGCCTTCAGGAAACTCTACCGGCACATCTTTCATGGAATGCACGGCGATATCTGCTCGTCCTTCAAGAAGGGCGAGTTCTAACTCTTTGACAAACAATCCCTTGCCACCGACTTTCGCCAACGGTGTATCAAGAATGATGTCGCCACGCGTAACCATGGGCACCAGTTCAACCGTGAGCTGGGGATGGCACGCCTCCAGGCGCTGTTTGACATAATGTGCTTGCCAAAGTGCTAATGGACTTTGGCGAGTGGCAATTCTTAATACATTGTCTAACATTGCTTGTTACCGTAATTATCGTCCCTGACCATCCTACCACTCTTCACGGAAGGCTGTCAGTTTCAACGGTTTTGCGGAAAAGAGGGACATGTTTCGTATTATGGAAGATAAAGCGGGTAGGCGTAGCGGAAGTTGTTGAGTAGCGCATCTTTCTTTACGGTCAACCAGCAAGGTGTTAAATTGATCACGTTTCCAGCAATTCTTTGCCTTGTCGTTTATAATAGAGGCAACAACCGGGAAACGGGTTTTTTCGAAATACTGAAACCATCAGGCGATATGTCTTGTACCTCTATATTGAGACTCTTAAACAGAGACTGGATGCCATTAACCAACTGCGTGTAGATCGCGCACTTGCTGCCATGGGGCCTGCTTTTCAACAGGTCTACAGTCTTCTGCCAACATTGTTACATTATCATCACCCGCTGATGCCAGGTTACCTTGAGGGTAACGTTCCACATGGCATTTGCATCTACACGCCTGATGAAACACAACGTCACTATCTTAACGAACTCGAATTGATGCGCGGCATGCCGCCGCAAAAAACAGATCCAGGTGAATTGCCGATTACTGGCCTCTATTCCATGGGAAGTACCTCTTCTGTTGGGCAGAGTTGTTCATCCGATTTGGATATTTGGGTTTGTCACCAGTCATGGCTCGATAACGACGAGCGTCAACTGCTGCAACGTAAATGCAGCGTGCTGGAAAGCTGGGCTGCTTCGCTTGGCGTTGAGGTCAGCTTCTTCCTGATCGACGAAAACCGCTTCCGTCATAATGAAAGCGGCAGTCTGGGCGGCGAAGATTGTGGTTCTACCCAACACATCCTGCTGTTGGATGAATTTTATCGCTCCGCTGTGCGCCTGGCCGGTAAACGTATTCTGTGGAGTATGGTGCCAGGTGATGAAGAAGATCATTACGACGATTATGTGATGACACTTTATGCACAAGGTGTGCTCACGCCTAACGAATGGTTGGATCTCGGTGGTCTAAGCTCACTGTCAGCGGAAGAATACTTTGGAGCCAGCCTGTGGCAGCTCTATAAAAGTATCGATTCGCCTTATAAAGCCGTATTGAAAACTCTGCTGCTAGAAGCCTATTCCTGGGAATATCCGAACACTCGCTTACTGGCAAAAGATATTAAACAGCGTTTGCATGATGGTGAGATAGTCTCTTTTGGGCTTGATCCGTACTGCATGATGCTGGAGCGTGTGACTCACTACCTCACGCAAATCGAAGATATCGCGCGACTGGATTTAGTACGTCGTTGCTTCTATCTCAAAGTCTGCGAAAAACTTTCCCGTGAACGCGCCTGTGTAGGCTGGCGTCGTGAAGTATTAAGCCAATTGGTCAAAGATTGGGGCTGGGATGAACCACGTCTGGCTATGCTGGATAACCGTGCCAACTGGAAAATTGACCAGGTTCGCGATGCGCACAACGAACTTCTTGATGCGATGATGCAAAGCTATCGCAACCTGATTCGTTTTGCTCGCCGCAATAACTTGAGCGTTAGCGCAAGCCCGCAAGATATCGGTGTTTTGACCCGTAAACTGTACGCGGCGTTTGAAGCACTGCCTGGCAAAGTTACGTTGGTTAACCCGCAGATTTCTCCTGATTTGTCAGAACCTAATCTGACCTTTATCTATGTTCCGCCGGGCCGTGCCAACCGTTCAGGTTGGTATCTCTACAACCGTGCGCCAAACATGGATTCCATCATCAGCCATCAACCGCTGGAATATAACCGTTATCTTAATAAGCTGGTGGCATGGGCCTACTTCAACGGCCTACTGACCTCGCGCACCCGCCTGTTTATTAAGGGCAACGGTATTTGTGATTTACCAAAATTGCAGGAAATGGTTGCTGATGTTTCGCACCACTTCCCGCTGCGTTTGCCTGCGCCAACCGCAAAAGCGTTGTATAGCCCATGTGAAATTCGCCATCTGTCTATCATCGTGAACCTTGAATACGACCCGACGGCGGCATTCCGCAATCAGGTCGTTCACTTCGATTTCCGTAAGCTGGATGTGTTCAGCTTCGGGCAGCAGCAGCAGTGCCTGGTAGGAAGCGTTGACTTGCTTTACCGCAACTCCTGGAATGAAGTGCGTACTTTGCATTTCAACGGCGAACAATCAATGATTGAAGCGCTTAAAACGATTCTGGGTAAAATGCACCAGGATGCCGCGCCACCTGATAGCGTTGAAGTTTTCTGCTATAGCCAGCATTTGCGTGGTCTTATTCGCACCCGAGTTCAGCAACTGGTTTCCGAATGTATCGACTTCCGTTTGTCCAGCACTCGCCAAGAACCGGGTCGCTTTAAAGCGCTGCGAATTTCTGGCCAAACGTGGGGGCTGTTCTTTGAGCGCCTGAGCGTATCAGTGCAGAAACTGGAGAATGCGGTTGAGTTCTACGGTGCAATTTCGCATAACAAACTGCACGGTTTGTCAGTGCAGGTTGAAACCAATCAGGTTCAACTTCCGTCAGTGGTAGATGGTTTCGCCAGCGAAGGCATCATTCAATTCTTCTTTGAAGAAGCGAACGAGGACCAGGGGTTCAACATCTATATTCTGGATGAGACTAACCGGGCAGAGGTATATCACCACTGTGAAGGAAGCAAAGAAGATCTGGTACGTGATGTCAGCCGTTTCTACTCGTCTTCGCACGACCGCTTTACTTATGGTTCAAGCTTTATCAACTTCAACCTGCCGCAGTTCTATCAGATTGTGAAAGTTGATGGGCGCTCGCAGGTTATCCCGTTCCGCACCCAAACTATCACAGCAGCGACGCCAGCTAATCATGACGATAGCAGTACGCCGCTACTTCAGCAGTACAGCAACAGTTAACGGAAGCTAACCGGCTCACCAGCTTGCTGTGTGCAGGCTTCTTCAAGTAATTGCCAGAACTCCGCATCACTACGATCACAAATCCATTTATCTCCTTTCAGGTTAAAATGGTAACCGCCACTTTTGGTAGCAAGCCAGACCTGATGCAAAGGCTCCTGGCGATTGATAATAATCTTGCTGCGGTTCTCAAAGCTCAGGCTCAGCACACCGCCATTGATTTCGCAGTCAATATCGCTGTCACCATCCCAGTCATCCAGGCGTTCTTCGATTGTTGACCACAAGCCGTCACAGATGCGATGAAATTCACTGTCGTTCATATCTTTTTCTCAGTTGTTCGTCTTCACGGCAGTATAAAAGCAACACCCGCGAATAGAAAAGAGTATTGCTTTTCAGGGATCACCTGCGATGATAGACGGTAGAATATTGGATTACAGGCATCTCAATAATGAAGAAAATTTTCTGCCCATTAGCACTTATGTTGGCACTTTTCAGCCTTTCTGGCTGCGGCCTTAAAGGGCCTTTGTATTTTCCTCCAGCCGATGGCAAAACGACGCCTACAACTCAGAGCGTGACGCCTGAGAAAAAGCCGCAATCAGCCACGCCGGATCGCAACAACCGTGGAACTGATAACGCACCGACTCAGGTTATCTACTAGCAAATTATCGATAAGTAGCCGCGTATATGGAGCAGAAGATGCAGTTTTCGAAGATGCATGGCCTTGGCAATGACTTTATGGTCGTCGACGCGGTGACTCAAAACGTCTATTTCTCCCCTGAGCTTATCCGCCGCCTGGCCGACAGGCATTTGGGAGTGGGTTTCGACCAATTGCTGGTAGTAGAACCCCCTTACGACCCCGATCTGGATTTCCATTACCGTATTTTCAACGCCGATGGCAGCGAAGTTTCCCAATGTGGCAATGGCGCGCGTTGCTTTGCGCGCTTTGTGCGTCTGAAAGGGTTGACCAACAAACGCGATATTCGCGTCAGCACCGCTAATGGCCGCATGGTTCTCAGCGTGACGGAAGATGAGCTGGTATGCGTGAACATGGGCGAACCGAATTTCGAGCCATCTGCAGTGCCGTTCCGCGCAAACAAAGCGGAAAAGACCTATATTATGCGTGCCGCTGAACAGACCATTATGTGTGGCGTCGTGTCGATGGGTAACCCACATTGCGTTATTCAGGTTGATGATGTGGCAACGGCCGATGTGGAAATGCTAGGGCCAGTAATGGAAAACCATGATCGTTTCCCTGAACGTGCGAACATTGGTTTTATGCAGGTCGTTACCAAAGAACATATCCGCCTGCGCGTTTATGAACGAGGTGCCGGGGAAACTCAAGCTTGTGGCAGTGGCGCTTGTGGCGCGGTTGCCGTGGGTATCTTGCAAGGAATACTTGCGGAACAGGTTCGCGTAGAGCTGCCTGGTGGCCGTCTTGATATCGCCTGGAAAGGGCCCGGAAACCCGCTATTTATGACCGGCCCGGCGGCCCACGTCTATGATGGATTTATACATCTATGAAGAACGCCGAAGAACAGCAAGAAGCCGTACTGGAACTGGATGACCGCATGGTGGCGGAATATCTGCTACGTCATCCCGATTTCTTTATTCGGAACGCCCAGCATGTAGAACAGATGCAAGTCCCGCATCCGATACGTGGCACGGTTTCGTTGGTTGAGTGGCATATGGCGCGTAGCCGTAACCATATCAATTTTCTTGAAGAAAACATGACTCTGTTGATGGAACAGGCGAGTGTTAACGAAGGGTTGTTCTACCGTTTGCTGAAGTTGCAAGGTCGCTTGGCTTCTGCCACCAGTTTGCAGGAAATGTTGAATCGCCTGCACCGCTGGGCGCGTGAAATGGGGCTGGCTGGCGCGAATGTGCGCCTTTTTGCCGATCGTTGGCGGATTGGTGCGCCTTCAGATTTCACGCATCTGGCGCTGAACTGCCAGGCTTTCGAGCCGCTACGCATTCAACGCTTAGGTGACAGACAACATTATCTGGGGCCGCTAAATGGCCCTGAACTACTGGTTGTTTTACCCCAGGCTAAAGCCATTGGTTCAGTTGCACTTTCTCTGATGGGGAGTGATGCGGATTTAGGTGTTCTTGTCTTCAGTAGCCGTGACGCTCAGCATTACCAGGAAGGCCAGGGCACGCAATTACTGCACGAACTGGCACTGATGCTGCCAGACCTGCTGGAGCGCTGGGTAGAACGAGTATGACAACCTTGACGCTGCAAACCTTAGTGGATGGCTTTTTGCGCTATCTGAAGGTGGAGCGCCAGTTAAGCCCGCTGACATTGCTCAATTATAATCGCCAGCTTAGTGCGATAATTGGTCTTGCAGGTGAGATGAAATTGAGCTCCTGGCAGCAATGTGATGCCGCAGCGGTTCGCTCTATTACCGTTCGTAGCCGTAAGGCTGGCCTTGGGCCATCCAGCCTTGCACTGCGTCTTTCTGCACTACGAAGTTTTTTTGACTGGTGTGTCAGCCAGGGCGAACTCAAAGCCAACCCCGCAAAAGGTATTACAACACCGAAAGCCGGTCGCCACCTGCCAAAAAATATCGACGTTGACGACGTCAATCGTTTACTGGATATCGACATTAACGACCCGCTTGCTGTGCGTGACCGTGCGATGCTTGAAGTGATGTATGGTGCCGGGCTGCGTCTTTCCGAACTGGTTAATATGGATTGTCGCCACATCGACCTGTCGACAGGCGAAGTGTGGGTGATGGGTAAAGGTAGTAAAGAGCGCCGAGTGCCAGTTGGGAAATCTGCTGTCACCTGGGTTGAGCATTGGCTCGACTTACGCGAACTTTTTGGCCCGGACGACGACGCGCTGTTTCTCTCAAAACAAGGGAAGCGTATTTCTACGCGTAATGTCCAAAAACGTTTTAGCGAGTGGGGGATAAAACAGGGGCTAAACAGCCATGTTCATCCACACAAACTGCGTCACTCATTTGCCACGCACATGCTGGAGTCCAGCGGGGATCTACGCGGTGTGCAGGAATTATTAGGCCATGCCAACCTTTCCACGACGCAAATCTATACCCATCTCGACTTCCAACACTTAGCCTCAGTTTATGATGCTGCGCATCCGCGCGCTAAACGAGGGAAATCGTAATGCATTTTTACCGCCCGCTTGGGCCTATTGCCGCACTCACGTTTGATCTCGACGATACGTTGTACGACAACCGTGAGGTGATTATACGCACCGAACGCGAATCAATGAGTTTTGTGCAGAATTACCATTCGAAGCTTAATCACCTGCAACGTCCTGATTTTTTGCGTATTCGACATGCCTTGCGCCTCGCAGAACCTGAAATTTACCATGATGTCACCGAATGGCGCCGCCGTGCAGTTGAGCAGGCCATGTTAGACGTGGGTTTATCAGCGGAAGAAGCAGCGGCTGGCGCACAAGCTTCGATGGCGAATTTCGCTCACTGGCGCAGCCAAATCGTGGTGCCGCAAGAAACTCACGACACATTAGCGGCTCTTGCTGAAAAATGGCCGCTGGTGGCGATTACCAACGGTAACGCCGAACCGCACCTTTTTGGCCTCGATAAATACTTTAAATTTGTACTGCGTGCTGGCCCTCATGGGCGATCTAAGCCATTTAACGACATGTATCATCTGGCAGCAGAGAAACTGGATGTTCCGCGCGAACATATCCTGCACATTGGTGATGATCTGACGACCGATGTTGCAGGGGCAGTTCGCTGCGGGTTGCAAGCTTGCTGGATAAACCTGCGCGATGGCGACCTGATGCACATTGATGACAGCCGTTTATTGCCACATCTGGAAATTTCGCGGTTGGCATCTCTCACCGCGCTGATATAATCTGAATAGTTCTGTATAAAACCACAGTATATTTTTATCTCCTCACGCGGCGGTGCCAATGGACGTTTCTTACCTGCTCGATAGCCTCAATGATAAACAGCGCGAAGCCGTCGCGGCCACGCGCAGCAACATGCTGGTGCTGGCAGGGGCAGGCAGCGGTAAAACACGCGTTTTGGTACATCGCATAGCGTGGTTGATTAGCGTGGAAAACTGCTCACCGTACTCCATTATGGCGGTGACGTTTACCAACAAAGCGGCGGCAGAAATGCGCCATCGTATCAGCCAGTTGATGGGGACTAGCCAGGGTGGCATGTGGGTTGGTACTTTCCATGGTCTCGCACACCGCTTGCTGCGTGCGCACCATATGGACGCTAACTTGCCGCAGGATTTTCAAATCCTCGACAGTGAAGATCAGCTGCGCTTGTTAAAGCGTCTGATTAAAGCCATGAATCTCGACGAGAAACAGTGGCCAGCGCGCCAGGCAATGTGGTTTATCAACGGCAAGAAAGACGAAGGGTTGCGTCCGCATCACATTGAAAGTTATGGCAATCCAGTAGAGCAAACCTGGCAAAAAGTTTATCAGGCCTATCAAGAAGCGTGTGACCGGGCGGGTTTGTTGGATTTTGCCGAGCTGCTGCTGCGCGCCCATGAACTCTGGCTGAACAAACCCCATATTCTGAATCACTACCGCGAACGTTTTACCAATATCCTGGTGGACGAATTCCAGGATACCAACAGCATTCAGTATGCGTGGATTCGTATGCTGGCGGGCGATACCGGCAAAGTGATGATCGTGGGCGACGATGACCAGTCAATTTATGGCTGGCGCGGTGCGCAGGTCGAGAACATTCAACGATTCCTGACGGATTTCCCTGGCGCGCAAACTATCCGCCTTGAGCAAAACTACCGCTCAACCAACAACATTTTGAATGCTGCCAACGCCCTGATCGCAAATAACTCAGGCCGCCTGGGTAAAGAGCTTTGGACTGACGGCAGTGATGGCGAGCCCATCTCACTTTATTGTGCTTTTAACGAGCTGGACGAAGCGCGCTTCGTGGTTAATCGCATCAAAACGTGGCAGGAAAATGGCGGTGCGCTTGAGCAATGCGCCATTTTGTATCGCAGCAACGCCCAATCACGTGTGCTGGAAGAAGCATTATTGCAGGTCAGTATGCCGTACCGTATTTACGGTGGTATGCGCTTCTTCGAACGCCAGGAAATCAAAGATGCGCTTTCGTATTTGCGCCTGATTGCCAACCGTAATGATGACGCGGCGTTTGAACGTGTCGTCAACACGCCAACGCGTGGTATCGGCGATCGCACATTAGATGTGGTACGTCAGACCTCCCGCGACAAACAACTGACATTGTGGCAAGCCTGTCGTTTGCTACTTCAGGAAAAAGCGCTGGCAGGGCGTGCGGCATCTGCACTGCAACGCTTTATGGAACTTATCGACGCGCTGGCACACGAAACCATCGATATGCCGCTGCACGTACAAACCGACCGGGTTATCAAAGACTCAGGCTTGATGATGATGTATGAGCAGGAAAAAGGCGAGAAAGGCCAGACGCGTATAGAGAACTTAGAAGAACTGGTCACGGCAACGCGCCAGTTTAGCTATCAGGATGAAGATGAAGATCTAATGCCTCTGCAAGCATTTTTGTCTCATGCGGCTCTTGAAGCGGGTGAGGGGCAAGCGGATACCTGGCAAGATGCGGTGCAACTGATGACACTGCACTCAGCAAAAGGGCTGGAATTCCCACAAGTCTTTATTGTCGGAATGGAGGAAGGCATGTTCCCAAGCCAGATGTCGCTTGATGAAGGTGGGCGCCTGGAGGAAGAGCGCCGTCTGGCATACGTCGGTGTTACGCGCGCGATGCAAAAACTCACGCTCACTTACGCAGAAACGCGTCGCTTGTACGGTAAAGAGGTTTATCACCGTCCGTCTCGTTTCATTGGCGAACTGCCTGAGAACTGTGTGGAAGAAGTCCGTTTACGAGCGAGTATCAGCCGCCCGGTGAGCCATCAACGAATGGGCACTCCTATCTCCGAGAATGATTCTGGCTTTAAACTTGGGCAGCGTGTTCGCCATGAAAAATTTGGTGAAGGTACGGTTGTTAATCTGGAAGGTAGCGGGGAACATAGTCGAGTTCAGGTGGCATTTCCGGGCCAGGGAATTAAGTGGTTAGTTGCCGCTTATGCACGCCTTGAAACGGTGTAACTCATAGAAAAAACTTAGAGTTTTTTCCACTACAAACATCACGGGAATTTATTAGTCCATGGTGTCCCGTTGCGTGTTGACGCCATATAGGTGGTGGCGTAACATGCGCGCACGATTACGCTAAGAGGACACTCGCCTTGGACACACCCAGTAAATACTGGCTCAATTACCTGTCATCCAGGTACAACTTCTAAGGCTATCCTCTTATGCTGATAGCCTTAGTGGTTGTCGGCGACCTCATATCTCGTATATCCCGTCGCAATGAGTCAGACTTTTTAATGGTCTGAAACCTGTATCGTTTCTGTCTGTGTGCCAACCGAACTGTCCCTGATATTTTTTTGCATTGGGAGTACCGGTCATGCTGAGCGCATTTCAACTGGAAAACAATCGTCTGTGCCGTCTCGAACTAGATGAGGCCGATAACCTTAGCAATTCCGTCTGGGTTGATTTGGTCGAGCCTGAAGAGAGCGAGCGGCAGCGCGTGCAAACGGAACTTGGCCAAAGCCTGGCAACCCGCCCGGAACTGGAAGACATCGAAGCATCCGCGCGTTTCTTTGAAGACGAAGACGGTTTGCACATTCACTCATTTTTCTTTTATGAAGACGCCGACGATCACGCGGGTAACAGCACCGTGGCATTCACCATTCGTGAAGGCCGCCTGTTTACGCTACGTGAACGTGAATTACCGGCGTTTCGCCTCTATCGTATGCGCGCCCGCAGCCAGAACATGGTGGACGGCAACGCCTACGAATTACTGCTCGACCTGTTTGAAACCAAAATCGAACAGCTGGCAGACGAAATCGAAAACATCTATAGCGACCTGGAAAAACTCAGCCGTGTGATCATGGAAGGGCATCAGGGCGATGAATATGACGCAGCACTTTCCACACTTGCTGAACTTGAAGATATCGGTTGGAAAGTCCGCTTGTGTTTGATGGATACCCAACGTGCACTGAACTTCCTGGTACGCAAAGCACGTTTGCCGAGTGGGCAGCTTGAGCAGGCACGTGAAATCCTGCGAGATATCGAGTCCCTGCTGCCACATAACGAATCACTGTTCCAGAAAGTAAACTTCCTGATGCAGGCAGCGATGGGCTTTATCAACATCGAGCAGAACCGCATCATCAAGATCTTCTCGGTGGTATCGGTTGTGTTCCTGCCGCCAACGCTTGTGGCTTCCAGCTACGGTATGAACTTCGAGTTTATGCCTGAACTGAAACTGAGCTTCGGCTATCCTGCCGCGATTATCGTGATGATTCTTGCCGGGCTTGCGCCATATCTTTACTTCAAGCGTAAGAATTGGTTGTGAGATGAAATGAGAAGGGAGCCCAATGGCTCCCTTTTTGTTATTTAGTTATCGCCGTTCGCGCAGCAATTCGCGAATTACGTTGCGTATAAACCGCATCCAAAATAAACAATGCCAGTGCGGCCCAGATAAACCCGAAGGTCAGCAGCTTATCTTTGCCCACCACTTCTCCGTAGAACGTCACGGCCAGCAGGAACATTAACGTAGGGCCAATATACTGGAAGAAACCCAGCGTCGAGAGGCGCAAGCGTGTCGCTGCTGCGGTGAAGCATAACAGTGGAATGGTTGTTACAACACCTGCGGCAATTAACATCAAGTTCAGCGACATTGGGTTTTGCCCCATATGGCTGGTCGAACTGTCTGCAATGCCAAATAAGTAGATAGCGGCAATCGGCAGTAGCCACAGCGTTTCAACCAACATGCCGGTTTGCGCATCGACAGCAATTTTCTTACGCACCAGCCCGTAAAACGCAAAACTGAATGCCAGGCCGAGGGCGATGATTGGCAGCGAGCCGAATGTCCACAGCTGAACCAAAACGCCACAGGCTGCGAGTGCTACGGCGACCCACTGCATTCTGCGGAATCGCTCGCCGAGGAAAATCATCCCCAAGACTACGTTAACAAGCGGGTTGATAAAATAGCCCAGGCTTGCTTCCAGCATGTGATTGTTATTCACCGCCCAGATAAATAGCAGCCAGTTACCGCCAATCAGTACCGCCGAAAGCGCCATGGCAAAAACCTTTTTGCGGTTCTTACAGGCTTTTTTCACCTGTGGCCACTGACGGCTCAGGCTAATCAGCACCACCATAAAGAAGAATGACCAAATCACGCGGTGAGTCAGAATTTCATCAGCTGGAACGTAGTGGATTAATTTGAAATATGCAGGCGCGATGCCCCAAATAAAATACGCCGCCAGCGCAAGTAATACGCCCTGGCGGGTCTGTTTCGCATCCATGAAAAGAACTCGTTGATGAATAGTGTCCTAATTGTATCAGCTATAACGACTTCACCCCACCATGTAGGTCGCTGTCGCGCTGGCGATATGCAGTTGTTCTTCGTTGTGTAATTCCACGCGAGCAACCGCCACTTTGTTCCCTGCGCGTAAGAGGCTGCTGCTAGCGGTAAAACGCTGCCCACGACCAGGTCGCAGATAATCAACTCGTAAATCGATAGTACCCATTTTCGATAACCGCTGGCGCAGCTCTTCTTCGCTAATACTGTCGTGGCGAGTGAGCGTACTCCCTACGCAAACCAACCCCGCAGCGACATCCAGCGAAGAGGCAATCACACCACCGTGCAAAATACTCTGCGCCCAGTTCCCCACCATCATTGGCTGATTATTAAAACTGAGCTCGGCGTAGTTTTTCTCATACCGGATAAGCTCCAGACCCAGCGCACGGTTGAATGGCATATGATAGACAAAAATTTCACCGACCAGTTGTAGAGCGGCTTCAGGGGTCAAAAATGGGGTAGACATGGATCATCCTCGATCAAAACAAAATCACAATGTTAAGCAATTGTTTATTTTATGCTTCGTAACCGTTGATTGCCACTTTAAGAAAGGTTGACCGAGCGTGCACATTCAGAACTATGTAGAATGTGTCCGTAATAATAATTTGAAACCTTTTTTGTTCAGGAGAATGTTGCCAATGCGCAAGTTTCTGGGATGGTTAGTGGCGGCAGGACTGTTGCCTCTGACTGCTTACGCACAGGAAGCCACAATTAAAGAAGTACATGATAAACCGGCGGTTCGCGGTAGTATCATCGCCAATATGCTTCTGGAACATGACAACCCGTTCACCCTCTATCCGTATGAAACCAACTATGTGATTTATACGGTGACTGACGACCTGAACAAAGAAGCGATCAGTTCTTATAACTGGTCTGATAATGCCCGCAAAGATGAAGTGAAGTTTCAGCTTAGTCTCGCGTTTCCGTTGTGGCGCGGTATTTTAGGGCCGAATTCCGTATTGGGCGGTTCGTATACTCAAAAATCCTGGTGGCAGCTTTCTAATAGCGGTGAATCCGCCCCGTTCCGTGAAACTAACTATGAGCCACAGCTCTTCCTTGGCTTTGCCACCGATGAAAGCTTCGCTGGTTGGACATTACGCGATGTTGAGTTCGGTTATAACCATGACTCCAACGGCCGATCAGACCCCACTTCCCGCAGTTGGAACCGCTTATACACGCGTTTGATGGCAGAACACGGAAACTGGATGGTTGAAGTGAAGCCGTGGTATGTGCTGGGCAGTACCGATGACAATCCGGATATCACCAAATACATGGGTTATTACCAGTTGCGAGTCGGCTATGAGTTTGGCGATGCAATTTTGAGTATGAAAGGGCAGTACAACTGGAATACAGGTTACGGTGGCGCTGAATTAGGCTTTAGTTATCCGGTCACTAAACATGTACGCCTTTATACCCAGCTTTACAGCGGTTATGGTGAGTCATTAATTGATTACAACTTTAACCAGACACGCTTTGGTGTCGGCGTTATGCTTAACGATCTGTTTTAAGAAATTGGTGGTTTTAGTGGTGGGAAAAGCGTGACACAGGCGGAAGTCATTAATCAGGCAGTGCTGGCCAGACAGATTTTGCAAGATACCTTTGGCTATCAACAGTTCCGCCCGGGTCAGGAAACCATCATCGACACGGTGCTGGAAGGGCGTGACTGCCTGGTTGTCATGCCGACTGGCGGTGGCAAATCACTGTGCTATCAAATTCCAGCTCTGGTATTTGGTGGGTTGACGGTTGTTGTCTCGCCGCTGATTTCCCTGATGAAAGACCAGGTTGATCAACTGCTCGCAAACGGTGTTGCGGCGGCATGTCTTAACTCGACACAAAGCCGTGAGCAGCAGCAAGAAGTGCTTGCGGGTTGCCGTACCGGCCAAATTCGCCTGCTTTATATCGCCCCTGAACGATTGATGATGGATAACTTCATCGATCAAATCAGCCACTGGCATCTTTCGATGGTGGCTGTTGATGAGGCGCACTGCATTTCTCAATGGGGCCACGATTTCCGTCCCGAATACGCAGCGCTTGGCCAACTGCGCCAACGCCTACCTGCGGTTCCGTTTATCGCGCTTACTGCGACGGCAGATGACACCACTCGTGCTGATATTGCTCGCCTTTTAGGTTTGCAAGACCCGTTAATCCAGGTCAGCAGCTTTGATCGCCCGAATATTCGCTACATGCTGATGGAGAAGTTTAAACCTCTCGATCAGCTGATGCGTTACGTGCAAGAACAGCGTGGGAAATCCGGCATTATTTACTGCAACAGCCGCGCCAAAGTGGAAGACACTGCTGCGCGCCTGCAAAGTAAAGGTATCAGCGCCGGAGCTTATCACGCCGGGCTTGAGCACCAGGTGCGTGCCGAAGTACAAGAAAAATTCCAGCGCGATGATTTGCAAATTGTCGTTGCGACAGTAGCCTTCGGTATGGGTATCAACAAACCCAACGTCCGTTTTGTGGCGCACTTCGATATCCCGCGTAATATCGAATCTTACTACCAGGAAACAGGGCGTGCGGGGCGTGACGGCCTGCCTGCGGAAGCAATGTTATTTTACGATCCGGCTGATATGGCGTGGTTGCGTAAATGTCTCGAGGAAAAACCGGTCGGGCAATTGCAGGATATCGAACGCCACAAACTCAATGCGATGGGCGCGTTTGCAGAAGCGCAAACCTGTCGCCGCCTGGTATTACTGAATTACTTCGGTGAGGGTCGCCAACAATCTTGCAGCAACTGTGATATTTGCCTCGATCCGCCGCGCCGCTATGATGGACTGGTGGATGCGCAAAAAGCATTGTCCTGCATCTATCGCGTCAATCAGCGCTTTGGCATGGGTTATGTTGTGGAAGTGCTGCGGGGCGCCAATAATCAACGTATTCGCGATTTGCAGCACGACAAATTACCCGTCTACGGCATTGGCCGCGACCAGACACACGAGCATTGGGTCAGCGTCATCCGCCAGTTGATCCACCTCGGCGTAGTGACGCAAAACATTGCCCAACACTCCGCATTGCAGCTCACTGAAGCCGCTCGTCCGTTCTTGCGTGGTGAAGAACCTTTAATGCTCGCGGTGCCGCGAGTGGTGGCCATTAAATCGCGCAGTACCAGCCAGAAAGCGTTCGGCGGCAATTATGACCGCAAGCTGTTTGCCAAACTGCGCAAGCTGCGTAAAGCCATTGCCGATGAAGAAAACATTCCACCCTATGTGGTGTTTAACGATGCCACGCTGATTGAAATGGCCGAACAAATGCCGCTGTCGCCGGGAGAAATGCTGGGCGTTAACGGTGTTGGCACGCGCAAACTGGAACGTTTTGGACGCGAGTTTATGGCACTAATTCGCAGCCATGTCGATGGCGAAGATGAGTAGTAGCCAGTCCTGCCCGAACGTGGCAGGATGAAAGTTCACTGAATAATTATCCCGCGAGTTATTTACTATGTTGATGCTATTCCTCACGGTGGCGGTTCTGCATATCGTCGCACTGATTACCCCTGGCCCGGATTTCTTTTTTGTCTCGCAGACAGCTGTAAGCCGTTCCCGTAAAGAAGCCATGATGGGTGTGCTGGGTATTACCGGTGGCGTGATGGTCTGGTCCGGTGTGGCGCTACTCGGCCTTAACCTGATCCTCGAAAAAATGGCGTGGCTGCACAACATTATTATGGTCGGTGGCGGCCTGTATCTGTGCTGGATGGGTTACCAAATGCTGCGTAGTGCGTTGAAAAAAGAAACGGCTAAGCCGACAGAAGAGGTCAGTGTTGAACTGGCTCGCGGCGGGCGTAGCTTCCTGAAGGGCCTGCTGACTAACCTCTCGAATCCTAAAGCCATTATTTATTTCGGCAGCGTGTTTTCACTGTTTGTCAGTAATGATGTTGGCAGCGCCGAGCGTTGGGGGTTATTTGTAATGATTGCCCTGGAAACCTTTGCCTGGTTCACCGTCGTAGCCAGCTTGTTCGCATTACCGCAAATGCGCCGAGGTTATCAGCGCCTTGCTAAGTGGATTGACGGTGTAGCAGGTGCTTTGTTTGCCGGATTCGGCATCCACCTGATCATTTCCCGCTAACTTTTCGCTCAAAAATCACGCCTGGCGTGCTCCAGCAAGGAGTGCGCCTACCAACATAAACAGTGAACCAAAAATGCGGTTCAGTGCTTTCATCTGACGTGGCCCTTTAATCCAGCCTGCTATCCGCGTCGCCAGCGTTGCATAGCCAATCATAACAATAATATCTACCACTACCGTCGTGACACCGAGCACTAAATACTGCGCAGCCTGTGGCTGATGCGGTGCGATAAACTGTGGGAAAAGTGCTGCCAGAAAGACAATGCTTTTGGGATTGGTGAGATTCACAAAAACCGCGCGTTTAAATAGGCGGCTACGCGGTTGACTGGTGGCAAGCGTGTTTAAATCAATTGCACCAGCGGCACGCCATTGTTGAATACCCAGCCAGATAAGGTACGCAACACCCGCCCATTTCAGAATTTCAAAAGCCAGCAACGAGCTTGAAAACAGTGCGCCCAGACCAATTCCCACCAGTACGATATGAATCGCCAGCCCGGTTTGTAGCCCGGCAATAGATGCGGCAGCACCCCGATAGCCATGGCTGATAGCGGTGGTCATGGTATTAATTGCCCCGGAACCGGGTGAGAGACTCAGAATTATTGTGGTTACGAGATAGGTTAGCCACCACTCAACGCTCATGTGAAATTCCCTGATCGAACACTTTTATGCCACAATACGCTATTGTTGATGAGCGTGCTACGAATCACAAAAAGCGATATGACTCAGCATAAAAATGGATGGTTAAACAGGGAAAATGCCTTTGCTGCCTTCACCACAGGCCCATTGATGGACTTCTGGCGTCAGCGCGAAGAGTGTGAATTTTCAGGCGTCGACGAAGTGCCGGTACGCTACGTACGGTTTCGCTCGCAAAATCACGACAGGGTTATTGTTGTTTGCCCAGGTCGTATCGAAAGCTACGTTAAATATGCTGAATTGGCGTATGACTTGTTCCATTGCGGATTCGACATTTTAATTATCGATCACCGTGGGCAAGGGCGTTCAGGCCGAATGCTTTCAGATACGCACCGTGGCCATGTGGCAAGATTTAGCGACTACGTGGACGATTTTGACCGCTTTTACCAGCACGAAGTCGCAAACGGCCCATGGAGAAAACGCTACGCATTAGCGCATTCCATGGGTGGTGCAATCATCACTCTGTGGCTTGAGAAAAATTCACAATGCTTTGATGCGGTTGCGCTGTGCGCACCGATGTTTGGTATTGCCTTGCGTTGGCCGGACTGGATGGTTCGCCATATTCTTGATTGGGCAGAAGGTCATCAACGTTTTCGCGAAGGATATGCAATCGGAACAGGCCGCTGGCGCGCATTACCATTTAGCGTTAATGTCCTGACCCATAGCCGTGAACGTTACCGGCGCAACCTGCGTTTTTATGCTGACGAGCCAGCATTGCGGGTGGGCGGGCCAACGAATCACTGGGTAAGAGAAGGGATACTCGCAGGAGAACAGGTAATAGCCGGGGCCACTGCTATCACCACGCCGATATTTATCCTGCAAGCAGAAGAAGAACGTGTTGTTGATAATCGCGCACATGACCAATTCTGCGAACTTAGAGCCGCGGCGGGCAACCCTTGTGAGGGGGAAAAACCTTACGTCATAAACGGTGCGTATCATGAGATCCTGTTCGAAAAGGACGATATGCGAACCGAAGCGCTGAATGCCGTCATCACATTTTTTGATAGGCATAATTAATCTGAATTCAACACCAGAGGTTTACAAATCCTATGTACCATGTCGTTGCGTCTGACTTAGATGGCACGTTGCTGTCCCCCGATCACCTTCTTACTCCGTACGCTAAAGAAACGCTGAAACTGCTCACAGCCGAAGGTGTTCACTTCGTTTTCGCAACAGGACGCCATCATATTGATGTGGGGCAAATCCGCGATAATCTCGAAATCAAAGCCTACATGATCACTTCTAACGGTGCGCGTGTACATGATACTGATGGCAACCTGGTATTTAGTCACGACCTTGATCATGACATCGCCCAGGACCTGTTTGGTGTGGTGCATTCCAGCCAGGATATCGTGACCAACGTCTATCGCGGCGACCAATGGTTTATGAACCGTCACCGCCCTGAAGAAATGAAATATTTCAAGGAGGCGGTGTTTAATTACAGCCTTTTTGAACCCGGTCTGCTGGAAGCCGATGGCGTCAGCAAAGTCTTCTTCACCTGTGATTCCCACGAAAAATTGCTGCCGCTGGAGCAAGCGTTAATCGCCCGTTGGGGTGATCGTGTGAACGTTAGTTTCTCAACGCTTACCTGCCTGGAAGTTATGGCGGGTGGTGTGTCCAAAGGCCACGCGCTGGAAGCGGTATCAAAAGCGATGGGCTATAGCCTGAAAGAATGCATCGCATTTGGCGACGGTATGAACGACCAGGAAATGCTGTCCATGGCCGGCAAAGGCTGCATCATGGAGAATGCCCATCAGCGCCTGAAAGACCTGTTGCCAGAGCTGGAAGTGATTGGCAGTAACGCTGATAACGCCGTTCCGCATTACTTGCGTAAAATGTTCCTCGGCAAAGATTAATTTCCTGTCATTGAGTGGCGAATAAATCGCCACTCGTCAACCAAATAAATAAACTCCTGCCAACCACCTTCGCTACAATGGTGAATAAATTGCCTGTTGTAGAGATCTCATCGTGCCGTTACTTATTATCACCACTATTCTGTGGGCATTCTCTTTTAGCCTGATTGGCGAATACCTTGCCGGCCATGTGGACAGCTATTTTTCCGTGCTGATGCGCGTGGGATTAGCGGCACTGGTGTTCCTACCGTTCCTGCGTTTTAAAGGCTACAGCCTAAAAACATTGCTGCTGTATATGTTGGTGGGCGCATTGCAACTTGGCGTGATGTACCTGTTTAGCTTCCAGGCGTACCTCTACCTGACGGTGTCGGAATTCCTGCTGTTCACGGTGATGACGCCCCTGTACGTCACGTTGATTTACGACCTGCTGAGCGGCAATAAACTGCGCTGGGGTTATGCATTAAGCGCGGGGCTGGCGGTGATTGGTGCGGCAATTATTCGTTACGACAAAGTCAGCGATCACTTCTGGATTGGCCTGCTGCTGGTGCAAGCGGCAAATATCTGTTTTGCCATCGGCATGGTGGGTTACAAGCGCCTGATGGAAACGCGCCCGATGCCGCAGCATTGCGCATTTTCATGGTTTTATCTCGGCGCATTAATCGTGGCACTAACTGCCTGGTTTGCGCTGGGAAATCCGCAAAAACTTCCGACGACCAACCTGCAATGGGGAATTCTGGTGTGGCTTGGCGTAGTGGCTTCCGGGCTGGGTTACTTCATGTGGAACTATGGCGCAACGCAGGTGGATGCGGGAACGCTTGGTATCATGAACAACATGCATGTTCCGGCGGGGCTGCTGGTTAATCTCGCCATCTGGCAAGAGCAGCCCCACTGGCCGAGTTTCATCATTGGTGGGACTGTGATAGTGGCCTCGTTATGGGTGCATCGCCGTTGGGTCGCTCCGCGTTCTTCACAAACGGTAGATGCTCGCAAGCGTGTGAACGCGTCGAACGAATAAACGCTTCCGTCACCGGTTGGCGCTGCTCGCCATCGCGCACCGCAGCGTACAGCCGGCTCCACAACCCTTCGCCCAGGGTTTTTGTGACGACCAGACCCTGGCGCTCAACATTCTCTACTACCCAATGCGGCAGCGCGGCAATTCCCATGCGTGCCGACACCATCTGAATCAACAGCAACGTGTTATCCACACTTTTCAGCGACGGGCTCACACCTGCCGGTTGCAAGAAGTGACGCCAGATATCCAGGCGCTGGCGCTGTACCGGATAAATCAACAATGTTTCGCTGCTCAAATCTTCCGGATCAATCCGTGTTTTGTTCGCTAACGGATGGTCCGTTGCCAGCACCAGGCGCACTTCATAATCAAACATCGGTGAATAGTGCAAACTGCTGCGCGGCAGAATGTCGGAGGTCAACACGATATCCAGCTCACTTTGCTGCAACGCGGGCTGCGGGTCGAACGTCACGCCAGATTTGAAATCCAGATCGACCTGCGGCCAGGTTTTGTGAAAGTTTTCAAGTGCCGGGGTTAGCCACTGAATACAGCTATGGCATTCGATGGCGATGCGCAACGTGGTCTGATGCGGTTCGTTGCAGGCCTGAAGCGCGCGGGTTATCTGTGGCAGTACTTGTTCCGCCAGTTGTAACAGCACTTCGCCCTGTGGAGTAAAGCGCAGCGGCTGACTTTTACGGACAAACAGGCGGAACCCAAGCCGTTGCTCCAGATCGCTGAACTGATGGGAGAGGGCAGATTGGGTTTGATGCAACGCGGCGGCAGCGGCGGCTAATGAGCCGCAATTTCGTAACGCCTGTAGCGTCCGCAGGTGTTTTATCTCGATCATGAAAGTCCTTCACTTCGGCATGAACAAATTGCGCTTGAGGAATATACAGTACCTGCTGATTATAGATGTGTAAACATCTGGATGGCTAGATACCTCTGGATCTCATAAATTAAAGAGGCAGAAAAAATGACTATTAAAAATCATACCCTCGGTTTCCCTCGTGTTGGCCTGCGTCGCGAACTGAAAAAAGCGCAAGAAAGTTACTGGGCAGGCAGCTCCTCTCAGGAAGAATTACTGGCGGTAGGCCGCGAACTGCGTGCTCGCCACTGGGACCAACAAAAACAGGCTGGCGTTGAATTACTGCCAGTGGGTGATTTCGCCTGGTATGATCACGTTCTGACCACCAGCTTGCTGCTTGGCAATGTGCCGGCTCGTCATCAGAACGCGGACGCAAGTGTGGACATTGATACTCTGTTCCGTATTGGCCGTGGCCGTGCACCAACCGGCGAACCAGCCGCAGCTGCTGAAATGACTAAATGGTTTAACACCAACTATCACTACATGGTGCCGGAATTCACTAAAGGCCAGCAGTTCAAACTGACCTGGACGCAGCTTCTGGATGAAGTGGACGAAGCGTTGGCACTAGGCCACACCGTGAAACCTGTCCTGCTTGGCCCAATAACTTATCTCTGGCTTGGCAAAGTCAAAGGTAAGCAGTTTGACCGCCTGAGCTTGCTCAAAGACATTCTTCCGGTTTACCAGCAGGTGCTGGCTGAACTGGCTAACCGCGGTATCGAGTGGGTACAAATCGACGAGCCTGTACTGGTGCTGGAGTTGCCACAGGAATGGCTGGATGCGTTTAAACCGGCTTACGAAGCGCTTGCTGGCAACGTTAAACTGCTGCTGACAACTTATTTTGAAGGCGTGACGCCAAACCTGAACACCATCACAGCACTGCCAGTACAGGGGCTGCATGTTGACTTCGTACACGGTAAAGATGATATCAACGCGCTGCATCAGCAACTTCCCGCTAACTGGCTGCTGTCAGCGGGTGTGATTAACGGTCGTAACGTTTGGCGTGCTGACCTGACTGAGAAATATGCTCAGCTTAAAGACTTGGTTGGTAAACGTGATTTATGGGTGGCGTCTTCTTGCTCATTGCTGCACAGCCCAATTGACCTGAGTGTGGAAACCCGTCTGGATACAGAAGTGAAGAGCTGGTTTGCCTTCGCGTTGCAAAAATGTGCCGAGTTGTCTTTGCTGACCGAGGCGTTAAACAGCAGCAATATTGAGAAACTGGTTGAATGGAGCGCACCTATTCAGGCACGTCGCCACTCGCAACGAGTGCATAACGAGGCAGTCGGTAAGCGCCTGGCGACTATCACTGCGCAAGACAGCCAACGCCTGAGTGCTTACACCGAACGTGCCAACGCCCAGCGCCAACGTTTTAACCTACCAGCATGGCCGACCACCACCATTGGCTCATTCCCGCAAACCACCGAAATCCGCGGCCTGCGGCTGGACTTCAAAAAGGGCAATCTGGACGTCAATAACTATCGCACTGGCATCGCTGAGCATATCAAGCAGGCTGTTGTTGAGCAGGAACGTCTGGGGCTGGACGTGCTGGTTCACGGTGAAGCTGAGCGTAACGACATGGTGGAATACTTCGGTGAACACCTCGATGGTTTCGTCTTTACCCAAAATGGCTGGGTACAGAGTTACGGTTCTCGCTGCGTGAAACCACCGGTTGTTATTGGTGACATCAGCCGCCCGGAAGCGATTACGGTGGAATGGGCGAAATACGCGCAATCCCTGACTGACAAACCAGTCAAAGGCATGCTGACAGGCCCGGTCACGATTCTGTGCTGGTCATTCCCGCGTGAAGATGTGAGCCGCGAAACTATCGCTAAGCAAATTGCTCTGGCGTTGCGTGATGAAGTGGCAGATCTGGAAGCAGCTGGCATCGGTATCATTCAGATAGACGAACCTGCCCTGCGCGAAGGTTTACCACTGCGCCGTTCCGACTGGCAAGCGTACCTGGAATGGGGTGTGGAAGCCTTTCGCCTGAACGCCGCCGTAGTGCGCGATGACACACAGATCCACACCCACATGTGTTATTGCGAATTCAACGACATCATGGATTCCATCGCTGCTCTGGATGCAGACGTGATCACCATCGAAACCTCACGTTCGGATATGGACTTGCTGGAGTCGTTTAAAGAGTTTGAATATCCAAACGAAATCGGGCCGGGCGTGTATGACATCCACTCGCCGAACGTACCGAGTGTGGAATGGATTGAAGCGCTTTTAAAGAAAGCAGCAGAAAGTGTTCCGGCAGATCGTTTGTGGGTAAATCCAGACTGCGGCCTGAAAACTCGCGGCTGGCCAGAAACCCGACAGGCTTTGGCTAACATGGTTAAAGCTGCACAGAATTTGCGTAACGCTTAATTTTTTGGCCCTCTCCCAGAAAAGGGGAGGGCAAGAGTACGGTGGTGTTACTGCAAAAAATTGATGTAAAAACCAGCCGGTAACGAAAAAATTGTCGTCATATTGTGAGCCTGGCTGGCTTTATCATTGCTCAAGTGTGAACGTTATTTCTTGGCTGCAAACCGCTCAAACCAGGCCAGCATCCGTTGCCAGCCATCTCTGGCTGAATCTGCATGATAGCTCGGGCGGTAATCTGCATTAAATGCGTGGCCTGCTTCCGGGTAGACAATGATATCCGCGTTGGCATTCGCAGCGCGCAGCGCATGGCGCATAGTTTCCACGCTTTCCAGTGAAATCCCCGTATCTTGTCCGCCATAAAGCCCAAGTACTGGCGCATTCAGATTGATGGCAATATCGACAGGATGACGTGGGGAGTTTAGAGATTTCTCCCCCACCAGTTTGCCGTACCAGGCCACCGCTGCTTTCAACTGCGGATTATGTGCTGCGTACAGCCAGGTAATTCGCCCGCCCCAACAAAAGCCAGTCATCATTAGTCGATGTGCATCACCGCCGTTTCTTGCCGCCCAATTGGCTACGTGGTCCAGATCCGCAAGAACTTGTGCATCGGGAACTTTCGACACCAATTCGCTGAATAGAGTAGGGATATCAGCAAAATCATTCGGATCGCCCTGACGGAAATAGAGCTCTGGTGCGATTGCCAGGTATCCTTCAAGCGCCAACCGGCGGCAAATATCGCGAATATGTTCATGTACGCCGAAAATTTCCTGCACTACTAATACGATAGGCAAGGAACCTTCAACGTTTTTTGGTCGCGCGTGATAAGCAGGCATGTTTTCACCCTGCGTAGGTATCGATGTTTCTCCCGCTAAAATTGCGTCGTCTGGTGTATGCAGTACTGTTGAAGCTAGAGGGGATGCCGCTGGCGCAAAAGTCAAGCCCGGCAATTTACTTGTAGGTTGTTCTTCTTTCATTGGCAATCTCCTTACCAGAATTAGCGCAGTGCGATAACTATAGCCAGGATTAACCACAGCTCCATAGAGTAGAAAATGTTCGCGGTGAGTGAAAAATGCTCAGACGCTTCATTTAATGTGATATTTGTCACTAATTAATGTTGAGGCAATGTAATTTGTTTCATTCAAAGTGAAATACGTCACGAAATTTTTTGCGGGGGTTCTGTAAAGTACCACTTTGCCATCCCAGCAACCCATTAAACAGAGGAGTCTGTTATGTCCAAGTCTGATGTTTTTCACCTCGGCCTCACTAAAAGCGATCTACAGGGGGCAACACTTGCCATTGTTCCTGGTGATCCTGAGCGAGTTGAAAAAATCGCTGTGCTGATGGACAAGCCGGTCAAACTGGCTGCCCACCGTGAATTTACCACCTGGCGTGCTGAGCTAGACGGCAAACCAGTTATCGTGTGCTCTACCGGTATTGGTGGCCCGTCTACTTCTATAGCCGTGGAAGAATTGGCACAGTTGGGTATTCGTACTTTCCTGCGTATCGGGACGACCGGTGCGATTCAACCACATATCAATGTTGGTGATGTTCTGGTGACCACTGCTTCTGTGCGCCTTGATGGTGCCAGCCTGCACTTCGCACCGTTAGAATATCCTGCGGTTGCTGATTTTGCGTGTACCACTGCGTTGGTGGAAGCCGCTAAATCTATCGGCGCGACCACCCACATTGGTGTGACAGCATCTTCTGATACTTTCTATCCAGGCCAGGAGCGTTATGACACCTTCTCAGGCCGCGTAGTTAGCCGCTATAAAGGTTCAATGGAAGAGTGGCAGCAGATGGGCGTGATGAACTATGAGATGGAATCCGCCACACTTCTGACTATGTGCGCAAGCCAGGGTCTGCGTGCGGGCATGGTTGCCGGTGTGATTGTAAACCGCACTCAGCAAGAAATTCCGAATGCTGAAACCATGAAGAAAACAGAAAGCCATGCGGTACAAATCGTTGTGGAAGCGGCTCGTCGCTTAATCTAATCCCCCTTAAGCCGGTGTAAACCGGCTTAATTTTTACGCTTTGCGTAACGCCTCGCAGGAAATCCCTTTTCATCTGGACATTTATACAGCAGAATTTTATTTTGCTGATGTTTAGCATGGCTTGCAGGAGTGACTGTGGATCTTTCTATTTTATTCGGAATCGGTATTGCACTGATTGGTGTTCTGACTGGCTGGTTGCTGGCAAGTTTGCGGGCAGCGCAGCGGCAATCCGCACTGTATGAAGAACAACGAGAAATCTACGGCGAACTGACTGCCACTCGGCAGGAGTTGCAGCAAAACCAACACTGGAAAGAAGAGTGCGAGCAGCTTAATCGTGAATTGCGCACGCAACTTGAGATTAACAGCGCGCAGGAAGCGGATATCCGCGAATTATCCACGCTGCTGGAGCAAACCCGCCTTAATGCCGATGACAAACATCGCCAGATGCTCAACAGTGAACAGCGTCTAAGTGAACAGTTTGAAAACCTCGCCAACCGAATCTTTGAACAAAGTGGCCGCAAAGTTGAAGAACAAAACCGCCAAAGTCTGAACGGTTTGCTATCCCCTTTGCGTGAACAACTTGATGGTTTTCGCCGGCAGGTGCAGGAAAGCTTTGGCCAGGAAGCGCGTGAGCGACACACCCTAACTCACGAAATTCGTAATCTTCAGCAGCTAAATGCCCAAATGGCTCAAGAGGCTCTGAATCTCACCAAAGCCCTGAAAGGGGATAACAAAACGCAGGGTAACTGGGGTGAGGTTGTTTTAACGCGGGTGCTGGAAGCATCTGGTTTGCGCGAAGGCTATGAATACGAAACGCAGGTGAATATCCAGCTCGAAAATAATAGCCGCATGCAGCCTGATGTCATCGTACGTTTGCCGCAGGGGAAAGATGTCGTTATCGACGCCAAAATGACGCTGGTGGCTTATGAGCGTTATTACAATAGTGATGATGAGTTGACCCGCGAAAGTGCGCTCAACGAACATATTGCGGCTGTGCGTAACCACATCAGAATGCTGGGTCGCAAAGATTATCAGCAGTTACCAGGGCTTCGTTCCCTTGATTACGTATTAATGTTTATCCCCGTCGAACCCGCTTTTTTATTGGCTATCGACCGACAGCCAGAATTGATCAGTGAAGCACTCAGAAATAACATCATGCTGGTTAGCCCTACTACATTGCTGGTGGCCTTAAGGACGGTTGCCAATTTGTGGCGTTATGAGCACCAGAGCCGAAATGCGCAACAAATTGCCGAACGCGCCAGTCGACTGTATGACAAAATGCGCCTCTTTGTTGATGATATGTCGGCGATGGGTCAAAGCCTGGATAAGGCGCAGGATAACTACCGACAGGCAATGAAAAAGCTTTCTTCGGGGCGCGGCAATATTCTCATCCTGGCCGATGCGTTTCGTAGCCTGGGTGTCGAAGTTAAACGTGAGATTAATCCAGATTTAGTCGAGCAGGCCAGGCTTGAAGATGATGAGAATATCGAGCGCCAGGATCATGAAAATGACGAAGATAATAATACGAGCAGCAGTTTAGAAAACCGACGTATCGTCGGTGAGCGTTAAGCATTGGTCAACGCTCGCGAGCTTGAAGCATAGGGCTTTAGGCCTCATTCTGTTACACTTCACGAACATTTTTTCGATAAGCAGGCATTGAGATGGTTGAAGAATCCCAGGAAACAACACACTTTGGCTTCCGCACTGTAGCGAAGGAACAAAAGGCCGATATGGTCGCTCATGTGTTCCACTCTGTGGCCGCAAAATACGACGTGATGAATGACCTGATGTCATTCGGCATCCATCGTTTATGGAAACGTTTCACTATTGATTGCAGTGGTGTTCGTCGTGGTCAGCGAGTGCTGGACTTAGCGGGAGGCACTGGTGATTTAACGGCTAAATTCTCCCGACTAGTTGGCGAAACGGGTGAAGTGGTTCTGGCTGACATCAACGATTCAATGCTGAAAATGGGGCGCGAAAAACTACGCAACATTGGCGTGGTGGGTAACGTGAACTATGTTCAGGCTAACGCCGAAGCCCTGCCTTTCCCGGATAACTTCTTCGATTGCATCACTATTTCTTTCGGTCTGCGTAACGTGACGGATAAAGAGAAAGCGCTGCGCTCAATGTATCGCGTATTAAAGCCAGGTGGTCGCTTGCTGGTTCTGGAATTCTCCAAACCGATTATCGAACCACTGAGCAAGGCATACGACGCGTACTCATTCCACATTCTGCCGCGTATTGGTGAGTTTGTTGCGCAGGATGCTGAAAGCTATCGTTATCTGGCTGAATCTATTCGTATGCACCCTGATCAAGACACGTTGAAAGCGATGATGGAAGATGCAGGTTTTGAAAATACGACCTACTTCAACCTGACTGCGGGCGTAGTTGCGCTGCACCGTGGCTATAAATTCTGACAGGGAGTTCGTGATGCCATTTACACCGCTGATGACTGCCGGAATAGAAAATATCCTTAATACATTTCTCTGGCGTGACCGAGGTTTGAAAGCGGCGCGTCAGCGCTTAGTGGGTAAGGTATTGCGTGTTGAACTCAAAGAATTTTCTTCGCCAATCGTTTTGGTCTTTAGCGAACAGCAACTTGATGTGTTAGCCCAGTGGGAAGGTGAAGCTGATTGTCTGGTAACGACAGGGCTTGGCACATTGCCAAAATTGCGTGACAGGCAGCAGCTTACGGCGCTTATTCGCAGCGGTGAATTAGAAGTACAAGGCGATCTGCAGGTGGTTCAGAATTGGGTTGCCTTGATGGATCTTGCCGAATTTGATCCTGCCGAATTGTTAGCTCCGTATATCGGAGATATTGCCGCTGAAGGCATCAGCAAGGTAATTCGTGGTAGCGGAAAGTTGTTCAAAAAAGGCTTTGCCCGTAACCAGCAATACTTGTCAGAAGCAATTACTGAAGAGTGGAAGATGGCACCAGGTTCGCTTGAAGTAGCGTGGTTTGCCGAGGAAACGGCAGCAGTCGAACGCAAGGTTGACGCACTGGTTGCGCGACTGGACAAACTGGAGAACAAATGACGCCTGGAGAAATTCGTCGCCTCTATTTCATTATCCGCACTTTTCTCAGCTATGGTCTGGATGAGTTGATCCCTCGGGTTCGTATTACGCTGCCATTACGCATCTGGCGGCGCATGCTTTTCTGGATGCCAAACCGCCATAAAGAAAAACCCCTTGGTGAACGTTTACGTCTGGCATTGCAGGAACTAGGACCGGTATGGATTAAGTTTGGGCAAATGCTCTCAACACGCCGTGACCTGTTCCCACCGCAAATTGCCGATCAACTAGCGATGTTGCAGGACCGTGTAGCTCCTTTTGACGGTGCGTTAGCTAAGAAACAAATTGAACAAGCGATGGGCGGATTGTCCGTCGAAGCCTGGTTTGACGATTTCGAAATCCAACCGTTGGCATCGGCTTCAATTGCTCAGGTTCATACCGCTCGCCTGAAAGAAAATGGGCGAGAGGTGGTTATCAAGGTTATTCGTCCGGATATTTTGCCCATCATCAAAGCGGATATGAAACTCATTTATCGTCTCGCACGATGGGTGCCACGCTTGATGCCAGATGGCCGTCGTTTACGTCCACTAGAAGTGGTGCGGGAATATGAAAAGACGTTAATTGACGAGCTGAACCTGCTGCGTGAATCAGCAAATGCCATCCAGTTACGCCGCAATTTTGAAGATAGCCCAATGCTATATGTGCCTGAAGTATTCTCTGATTATTGCAGCCAGGACATGATGGTTATGGAGCGAATCTACGGTATTCCGGTTTCTGATATTGCGATGCTTCATAAGCAGGGCACCAACATGAAACTGTTGGCAGAGCGCGGCGTGCAGGTGTTCTTCACTCAGGTCTTTCGCGACAGTTTCTTCCATGCAGACATGCACCCGGGCAATATTTTTGTCAGCTTCGAACACCCAGAAGATCCGCAATACATTGGCATCGACTGCGGTATTGTTGGTTCGCTCAATAAAGAAGATAAGCGCTATCTGGCAGAAAATTTTATCGCCTTCTTTAACCGCGACTATCGCAAAGTAGCTGAGCTGCACGTTGATTCAGGCTGGGTGCCACCGGATACGAATGTTGAAGATTTTGAGTTCGCCATTCGTACTGTGTGCGAACCAATTTTTGAAAAACCACTGGCGGAAATTTCTTTTGGCCATGTATTACTGAATCTGTTTAACACGGCGCGACGCTTTAATATGGAAGTGCAGCCGCAGCTAGTTTTGCTGCAAAAAACACTACTTTACGTTGAAGGCCTTGGAAGGCAGCTTTATCCGCAGTTAGATTTGTGGAAAACAGCCAAACCTTTCCTGGAGGATTGGATCAAAGATCAGGTTGGTATTCCTGCGCTTATACGTTCTTTCAAAGAAAAAGCGCCGTTCTGGATAGAAAAAATGCCAGAACTTCCGGAACTGATGTACGACAGTTTGCGCCAGGGTAAACAATTGCAGCACAGTGTTGATAAAATAACCCGTGATTTACAACGAAATCAGGTGCGTCAGGCGCAATCACGTTATCTGTTCGGCATTGGCGCCACACTGCTGTTAAGCGGTACTTTGCTGTTGATTAATAAGTCAGAATGGGAATTTATGCCCGCCTGGTTAATGGCAGGTGGCATTGTCACCTGGTTGATCGGCTGGCGGCGCTCGGCCTGAGTCGTTTTTAATCGTTTTTAACGGACAACGTGCGGTACAATACAGGCCGTTATCTATTCATCACTGTGATTTGAGGCAACATTATGGGTGGTATCAGTATTTGGCAATTAGTGATCATTGCTGTCATCGTGGTTCTGCTTTTCGGCACTAAGAAACTGGGTTCTATCGGTTCTGATTTAGGCGCATCCATCAAAGGCTTTAAAAAAGCGATGGGTGACGATGAAGACAAAGAGAAAGATAAATCCGTTCAGGATGCTGATTTCACGGCGAAAACGCTGGCAGATAAGCAACCAGCCGATGTGAAGAAAGACGAAGCAAAGAGCAACGATAAAGAGCAGGTGTAAACCGTGTTCGATATTGGTTTCAGTGAACTGCTACTGGTATTCGTGATTGGCCTGATTGTTCTCGGGCCACAGCGTTTGCCTGTGGCTGTTAAAACGGTTGTTGGTTGGGTGCGTGCCTTACGCTCACTTGCAGCGACCGTGCAAAATGAACTGGTTCAGGAGCTGAAAATCCAGGAGCTGCAAGACAGCCTGAAGAAGGTTGAAAAGGCGAGCATGGATAACCTCACTCCGGAGCTGAAAGCATCAATGGATGAGCTGCGTCAGGCAGCAGAATCAATGAAGCGTTCATACACTCAAGAACCTGAAAAGGCGAATGACGAGGCGCATACCATTCATAATCCGCTGGTGAAAGATGCCCAGGAAAGCCATGATGGCGTGACGCCAGCAACGGCGGCGCATCAAGCAAGTGCGCCTGGCAAGGCTCCTGAAGCTGAAACAGAAACAGTTCCTGTTGCTACATCCACAGAGGGCTCTGAAGAGTTAATTCAGCCTCAGATTAAACCCGTAGCAGAGCCAGTCAAAACTCCAGCTTCTCCTCAACCTTCGAGTGATAAACAGTAAACATGGCCGTTGAAGATACCCAACCGCTTATCAGCCATCTGATAGAGCTGCGCAAGCGACTGTTAAATAGCATTATCGCTGTGCTGGTGATTTTCCTGGCACTGGTTTACTTTGCCAATGACATTTATCAGATAGTTTCAGCACCGCTGATTAAACAGATGCCGATTGGCTCAACGATGATTGCCACCGATGTGGCGTCACCGTTTTTTGCTCCAATTAAACTGACGATTTATGTCTCGGTGTTCTTGTCTGCACCGGTCATTCTTTATCAAATCTGGGCGTTTATCGCGCCTGCGCTTTATAAACATGAGCGCAAACTAGTGATGCCGCTGCTGTTCTCCAGCACGCTGCTGTTTTATATCGGTATCGCTTTTGCCTATTTTGTTGTTTTCCCATTAGCATTCGGTTTCTTGACCAAAACAGCGCCGATAGGGGTTGTGATGTCGACAGACATCACCAAGTACCTCGATTTTGTCATGGCATTGTTTATGGCGTTTGGTGTGGCATTTGAAGTGCCGGTGGCGATTATTCTATTGTGCTGGATGGGTGTCACAAGCCCAGAAGCCCTCAAGAAAAAACGGCCATACATTCTGGTTGGTGCGTTTGTCGTTGGCATGTTGTTAACCCCGCCTGACGTATTCTCGCAAACGCTGCTGGCGATTCCGATGTACTGCCTGTTCGAAGTCGGTGTATTTTTCTCACGCTTCTATGTCGGTAAAGGCCGCAGAAGAGGTGAGGAAGATCCGGAAGTCGCTCCAGAAGCAGAAGACGAAACCTCTCATAAAGAGTCATAATTTCAGACCGCCCATCAGGGCGGTCGTTGTTTGGAAGACGCTATGTTTGATATCGGTGTAAATCTTACCAGCTCTCAGTTTGCTAAAGACCATGCAGATGTTGTCGCTCGCGCAAAGCTTGTGGGAGTCACCGGCATGTTGTTGACAGGAACTAACCTCCACGAAAGTCAGCAGGCACTTTTACTTGCTCAACAGTATCAAGGGTGCTGGTCCACGGCAGGTGTTCACCCTCATGATGCCAGCCAGTGGCAAGACGAAATGGCAGATGCCATTCGTGCGCTTGCGGGTGCCTCTGAAGTGGTGGCGATAGGTGAGTGTGGGCTGGATTTCAACCGTAACTTCTCAACGCCCGCCGAACAGGAACGAGCTTTTACCGCACAACTGGCCCTTGCGGCTGACCTGATGATGCCGGTATTTTTGCACTGCCGTGAGGCCCACGAACGCTTTATTGCGCTGCTTGATCCTTGGCTCGATAAATTACCGGGTGTGGTTCTGCACTGTTTTACCGGAACAGAAAATGAAGCCCGAGAATGTTTGGCGCGCGGGCTTTTTATCGGCATAACGGGCTGGGTATGTGATGAACGCCGTGGCCTTGAATTACGTGAGTTGCTATCGATGATTCCAGCGCATCAGTTGTTGCTGGAAACAGATGCCCCTTATTTGCTACCACGTGATCTTAAACCAAAACCTGCCTCTCGTCGGAACGAACCCTGCTACTTGCCTCATATCCTGAGTAAGGTAGCCGAATGGCGTGGGGAAGACCCCACCTGGCTTGCGCAAGTAATAGATGACAATGCCCGCCGCCTTTTCCGGCTGGCTTAAATCAGGAGAAAGTTAATGAGCTATGCATTTCCCGGTACGTTTCCTGGTCGCCGTATGCGCCGCGTTCGTCGTCACGATTTCAGTCGCCGTCTCGTCGCCGAAAATCAGTTAACGGTTAATGACCTTATTTACCCCGTGTTTGTGATGGAAGGCCAGAACCGCCAGGAAGAAGTGGCGTCAATGCCGGGTGTTTACCGCATGACTATCGACCTCCTTCTCAAAGAAGCGGAAGCCGTTGCGAAACTGGGTGTGCCGGTATTGTCACTGTTCCCGGTCATTGAGAGCGCAGGTAAATCGCTGCATGCAGAAGAAGCCTATAACCCTAATGGGCTGGTACAGCGAGCGGTTCGCGCTCTGAAAGATGCCGTTCCAGAACTGGGTTTACTGACCGATGTTGCGCTTGATCCGTATACCACGCACGGCCAGGATGGCGTTATCGACGAAGATGGTTACGTCATCAATGACATTACGCGTGAGATTCTGGTGCGCCAGGCGCTATCTCATGCGGAAGCCGGGGCTGAAATCATAGCACCAAGCGATATGATGGATGGCCGTATCGGTGCAATTCGCGATCAGCTTGAAATTGATGGTTTCGTGAATACCCAGATAATGTCTTATGCTGCTAAATACGCGTCCTGCTATTACGGACCATTCCGTGATGCAATTGGTTCATCGAGCAATCTGAAAGGTGGCAACAAGAAAACCTATCAGATGGACCCTGCCAATGGCGATGAAGCGTTGCAAGAAGTCGCACAAGATCTGCAAGAAGGCGCGGATATGGTAATGGTGAAACCAGGCATGCCGTATCTGGATGTGGTTCGTCGCGTGAAAGACACCTTCGGCGTGCCAACTTTCGCATACCAGGTTTCTGGTGAGTATGCGATGCACATGGCTGCTATCCAGAACGGATGGCTGGCGGAAAAACCTGCCATCATGGAATCGCTGTTGTGCTTTAAACGCGCAGGGGCAGATGGCGTGTTGACGTACTTCTCGAAGCGAGTCGCGCAGTGGTTGCACGATGAGCAAATGCAGCGCTAGGTGCTGAATAAAATGAGAGGCCAGCAATTGCTGGCCTTTTTTTATGTCTTTTTGAAATCGGTATTCTTCACACTCTGCATCACTTGTTTATTCAAGAGATTAAGCAGCAGCATGGAGCGGGCTTCACCGTCTGGCTCGCTAAAAATAGCTTCCAGACCTTCGAATGCCCCTTCAGTTATCACCACACGATCGCCAGCGTAAGGCGTATCTGGGTCGGTGATATTCTCTGGTTTGTGGCTGATGAGTTGTTCAATCACGTCACCCGGCACGGTGGCAGGAAGACTGCCGAAACGCACGAAATGGCTGACGCCACGTGTTGAATTTATTGTCGTGGTATGAATTGATTCAGGATCAAATTTGACGAACATGTAATTCGGGAACAAGGGCTCATCGACCGCAGTGCGTTTGCCTCGAACGATTTTTTCGATTTTGATCATCGGGGTGAGGCAATTCACTTCCTGGCGCTCAAGATGCTCTTGCGCCCGCAGTATTTGGCCCCGCTTGCAGTACAACAGATACCAGGATTCCATAAAATCTCTTTTTCCTAATTAACCGATGAAGGATAGCAAAAGGTCGTTATTAGGGATAGACAGCGCAAGTATAACCAATCACCGATTGGTTATCAGATAAGCATTTACGCGTTATTAACAAAAATACAGCATGCAGTGCATGAAGCCCGTATAATGACCGCAAAATCCTGACTACGATTAATTGCATGAAATACCACGACCTACGCGATTTCCTGGAACTACTCGAACAACGCGGTGAGCTAAAGCGTATCGCAATGCCCGTCGATCCATATCTGGAAATGACTGAAATTGCCGATCGTACTTTACGAGCTAATGGCCCAGCCCTGCTGTTTGAGAACCCGAAAGGGTACGATATGCCAGTGCTTTGCAACCTGTTCGGCACTCCGAAACGTGTTGCCATGGGAATGGGACAGGAAGATGTTTCTGCACTACGCGAAGTCGGCAAGCTTTTGGCTTTCCTGAAAGAACCTGAACCACCAAAGGGTTTCCGCGATTTGTTCGATAAACTGCCACAGTTTAAACAAGTCCTGAATATGCCCACTAAGCGGTTACGTAATGCCCCTTGCCAGGAGCAAATCTGGGAAGGTGATGAAGTCGATTTATCCCGCATCCCTATCATGCAATGCTGGCCTGAAGATGCCGCTCCGCTGATTACCTGGGGTCTTACGGTAACGCGTGGGCCGCACAAAGAGCGGCAGAATCTTGGTATTTATCGCCAACAACTTATCGGTAAAAACAAACTGATTATGCGTTGGCTGTCGCATCGTGGCGGCGCGCTTGATTTCCAGGAATGGTGTGCGGAACATCCGGGTGAACGTTTCCCTGTTTCTGTTGCGTTGGGTGCTGACCCTGCAACTATTCTCGGCGCGGTAACACCAGTACCTGATACCCTTTCTGAATATGCTTTCGCGGGGTTATTACGCGGTACGAAAACGGAAGTGGTGAAGTGTATTTCTAACGATCTCGAAGTGCCAGCCAGCGCAGAAATTGTACTGGAAGGGTATATCGAACCGGGAGAAATGGCACCGGAAGGCCCATATGGTGACCATACGGGCTACTACAATGAAGTAGATGATTTCCCGGTATTTACCGTTACGCATATTACTCAGCGTCAGAATGCGATTTATCATTCAACCTATACCGGGCGCCCACCGGATGAACCAGCGGTTCTCGGTGTTGCACTCAATGAAGTGTTCGTGCCAATTTTGCAGAAGCAATTCCCAGAAATTGTTGATTTTTATCTGCCGCCGGAAGGCTGTTCCTATCGCCTTGCGGTTGTCACCATCAAGAAGCAATATGCCGGCCACGCTAAACGCGTGATGATGGGCGTCTGGTCTTTCCTGCGGCAGTTTATGTACACCAAGTTTGTTATCGTGTGCGATGACGATATCAACGCGCGTGACTGGAACGATGTGATTTGGGCCATCACCACGCGAATGGACCCGGCGCGCGATACTGTACTGGTAGAAAACACACCGATTGATTACCTGGATTTTGCCTCGCCGGTTTCCGGCCTTGGTTCAAAAATGGGACTGGATGCCACTAATAAATGGCCAGGGGAAACTCAGCGCGAGTGGGGTCGTCCTATCAAGAAAGATGCGGAAGTATGCGCACGTATTGATGCTATTTGGGATGAACTGGCTATTTTCGATGACAGTAAAAACGCCTGAGGGGTGGATTTTACCGTTTTGCATTATTGACCCGACAGAGGGGAAGCATGACAACCTTAAGCTGTAAAGTGACCTCGGTAGAAGCGATAACCGACACGGTGTATCGCGTTCGATTACTGCCGGAAGCGAAATTTTCCTTTCAGGCCGGGCAGTATTTGATGGTGGTGATGGATGAGCGCGACAAACGCCCGTTCTCCATGGCATCCACGCCGAGCGACCATGAGTTTATAGAACTGCATATTGGAGCGTCAGATATCAATCTGTACGCCATGGCGGTGATGGACCGAATTCTGAAAGAAAAAGAAATCGTTGTTGATATTCCCCATGGCGATGCCTGGTTGCGTGATGACGAAGAACGTCCACTGATTCTGATTGCGGGCGGTACAGGTTTCTCATATGTGCGTTCGATTTTGCTGACTGCGTTGGCGCGTAATCCACAACGTGAAATCGCAATTTACTGGGGCGGCCGTGAAGATAAACATCTTTATGATCTGTCTGAGCTAGAAGCGCTGTCTGTGGTTCATCCAAACCTGCGCGTTGAGGCAGTTGTGGAACAACCAGAAACAGGCTGGCGTGGCCGTACTGGCACCGTGTTAACTGCTGTAATGCAGGATTACGGAACGCTTGCCGGACATGACATCTATATTGCTGGGCGTTTTGAAATGGCGAAGATTGCGCGTGACCTGTTCTGTAATGAACGTGGTGCGAACGTCGATCGCATGTTCGGTGATGCTTTCGCGTTTATTTGAGAGCGAATCGAGCATACAGGCCACCGCATAGTCGGTGGCTTTTGTTTTTGAGCGAAATAGATAAAAAAACCCGCCCCTGACAGGCGGGAACAACAGCAACTAAACTCGTTCAATAACAGTGGCAATACCTTGACCTAATCCGATGCACATGGTGGCGAGGCCAAACTGAGCATCGCGACTTTCCATCAGATTTAACAACGTGGTGCTAATGCGAGTACCGGAACAACCGAGCGGGTGACCTAACGCAATCGCACCGCCATTCAGGTTAATCTTTTCATCGATCTTATCCATTAAGCCCAGATCTTTAATGCATGGCAGGATCTGTGCGGCAAAGGCTTCGTTCATCTCAAACAGGTCGATATCGGCGACACTCAGTCCCGCTTTTTTCAACGCCATTTTTGATGCTGGAACCGGGCCGTAACCCATAATCGAAGGATCGCAGCCAACAACCGCCATAGAACGTACGTAAGCGCGAATCTTCAGACCCAACTCTTTGGCGCGGCTCTCGCTCATCAGCAACATTGCGGATGCGCCATCTGAAAGAGCAGAAGAGCTGCCTGCCGTAACGGTGCCGTTTACCGGATCAAACGCAGGTTTCAGTGCGGCAAGACCTTCAACGGTTGTTTCCGGACGAATCACTTCATCATAATCAAAACGTTTGAGTACCCCGTCTGCGTCATGGCCACTGGTTGGCAGAATTTCAGCTTTGAAATGACCTGCTTCTGTAGCCGCCCACGCTCGCTGGTGTGAACGAGCCGCAAACTGATCCTGCATCTCACGGCTAATACCATGCATACGGGACAGCATCTCGGCGGTTAATCCCATCATGCCGGCAGCTTTTGCGACGTTGCGGCTCAGGCCTGGATGGAAATCAACACCGTGGTTCATTGGCACATGGCCCATATGTTCCACGCCGCCAATCAAACAAGCGTGCGCATCGCCGGTCTGAATCATACGAGCAGCATCGTGTAATGCCTGCATGGAAGAACCACACAAGCGGTTCACTGTGACTGCCGGTACGGAATGTGGGATTTCGGCCAGCAGTGCGGCATTTCGCGCAATGTTAAAACCTTGCTCCAGAGTCTGCTGTACGCAGCCCCAATAAATGTCATCTAGCGCTGCCGGGTCTAGTGCTGGGTTACGAGACAGAATTCCACGCATCAGATGAGCAGAAAGATCTTCTGCCCGCAGATTTCGGTACGCTCCACCTTTTGAGCGGCCCATCGGGGTGCGGATGGCATCAACAATTACAACCTTTTCCATAATCACTCCTCAGGCACTTTTCAGGTCACTGGATGGGCGTGCTGGCTCAACCGGTGGATAGTAAGGTTCGTTACGGGACGCTTTCGCACGCAAACCGTCCGGCACTTGATAGAGCGGGCCCAGGTGTTCGTACTGCTGAGCCATATCGAGATATTTTGCGCTGCCGATGGTATCTAACCAGCGGAATGCGCCGCCGTGGAACGGAGGGAATCCCAGACCGTAAACCAGTGCCATATCTGCTTCTGCTGGGCTTGCAATAATGCCTTCTTCCAGGCAACGCACAACTTCGTTGACCATCGGAATCATCATACGAGTGATGATTTCTTCGTCGCTGAAGTTGTGGTGCGGTTTGCTAACATCAGCAAGCAGGCCATCAGTGGCTTCATCTTGCTCTTTGCGCGGTTTGCCTTTGCTGTCTTGTTTGTAGCGATAGAAACCCTGTTGAGTTTTCTGGCCGTAGCGTCCTGCATCGAACATCGCATCAACTACATCACGATAATCTTTCTGCATACGTTGTGGGAAACCAGCGGCCATTACTGCCTGGGCGTGGTGTGCTGTATCAATGCCGACAACGTCGAGTAGATACGCAGGTCCCATTGGCCAGCCAAATTGCTTTTCCATCACTTTGTCGATCTGTCGGAAATCGGCACCGTCACGCATCAGCTGGCTAAAACCTGCAAAGTACGGGAACAGTACGCGGTTCACAAAGAAGCCTGGGCAGTCGTTTACCACGATTGGCGTTTTGCCCATTTTGCTGGCCCACGCCACGACTTTTGCGATAGTTTGCTCAGACGTTTTCTCGCCGCGAATCACTTCGACCAGAGGCATACGATGCACTGGGTTAAAGAAGTGCATACCGCAGAAGTTTTCTGGGCGTTTCAGGCTATTTGCCAGTTCGCCGATGGGAATGGTCGATGTGTTTGATGCCAGTACCGTGTCTGGACGTACTTTATCTTCCACTTCTGCCAGAACTGCTTTCTTCACTTTCGGGTTTTCAACAACTGCTTCAACGACTACGTCGACACGCTCAAAACCGGCGTAATCCAGCGTTGGATGAATAGTGGCAATCACGCTGGCCAGCTTCATGCCATCGATCTTGCCGCGTTCCAGCTGTTTGTTCAGTAGCTTGCTGGCTTCATTAATACCCAGTTCCAGCGACTTCTCATTAATATCCTTCATTAATACCGGCACGCCTTTCCAGGCTGACTGGTAAGCAATACCTCCCCCCATGATCCCAGCACCAAGAACGGCGGCCTGTTTCGGGGTTTCGGTATTTTTGGTCAGCTTTTTCGCCTGACCTTTTATGTATTGGTCGTTAAGGAAAATCCCGACCAGCGCACGGGCTTCATTGGAACGCGCCAACGGCACGAAACTTTGAGTCTCCAGTTGTAATGCTTCGTCGCGGCCCATTCTTGCCGCAGCTTCGATAGTTTTTACCGCTGTCATTGGGGCAGGGTAGTGCTTGCCCGCTATCTGCATCACCATGCTTTTCGCAATCGTGAAGCTCATGGTGGCTTCAGTCTTGTTCAGCTTCAGAGGTTGCAGTTTCGGTGCGCGTTTGGCTTTCCAGTCCAGATCGCCGTTTATCGCCTGGCGCAGTACCATCAATGCGCCATCACGTAATTTTTCAGTTTTAACAATGCCATCAACCAAACCGATTTTTTGTGCTTCAACCGCACTGACATCTTTCCCGGCAGTGATGATCTCCAGAGCGCTATCTGCACCCAGCAAACGCGGAAGACGCACGGAACCGCCGAAGCCAGGCATAATACCCAGTTTGGTTTCTGGCAGGCCAATACGGGTATCCGGTGTAGCCAGGCGGTAATCTGTTGCCAGTACACATTCGCAACCGCCGCCAAGGGCGTAACCATTTACGGCAGCAATGGTTGGGACCGGGAGATCTTCCAGTCGATTGAATACGCTGTTGGCAAATTGCAGCCAGTGAGTCAGTTGCTCCGCAGGAACAAGGAACAGTGACAGGAACTCGGTAATGTCAGCCCCGACGATAAATGCGGCTTTGTTGGAACTCAGCAACAGGCCTTTCAGGTTGGGCTGTTTTTCCAGCACATCCAGCGCATGACCGAGACTGGCTACGGTCGCGGTGTCGAGTTTGTTCACTGAACCGGGCGCATCGAATACCAATTCTGCGATGCCATCTTCCAGCCAGTCGAGATGTAAGGTTTCACCTTGGTAGAGCATGTCAGTCTCCTGAATCCAGCAATGGGATCTGGTCGTACCAGATGGGAAGGAGTGTGGAATTGATGTTAATGAAATGCAAATAACTCTTTAAATATTTGCAAAGATGATCACAGCCGCTGGAAATAAGTTCGAGAACTTTGCGGTGTGCTAAGATGCGTGGCGTTCAGTTTCTAAAAAAACAGAAGGGTAAATCATGGATTCACTGGCCTCACTTTATAAAGATCATGTGGCAACTTTGCAGGAACGTACCCGCAATGTTCTGGCGCGCTTCAACCTTGACGCGCTGTTGATTCACTCGGGCGAGCTGTTCAACGTTTTCCTCGATGATCATCCATATCCGTTCAAAGTTAACCCACAATTCAAAGCCTGGGTTCCGGTGACGCAAGTGCCAAATTGCTGGTTGCTGGTCGATGGCGTGAACGAACCGAAATTATGGTTCTACCTGCCTGTTGATTACTGGCACAACGTGGAACCGCTACCAGAATCCTTCTGGACTGACGAAATAGATGTTATTGCTTTGCCAAAAGCCGACGGTATTGGCAGCCAACTGCCTGCTGCGCGCGGCAATATTGGCTACATCGGCCCGGTGCCAGAGCGTGCTGTGCAGCTTGAAATCCAGGGTGCAAATATCAACCCGAAAGGGGTGATTGATTATCTGCATTATCATCGTGCCTATAAAACTGATTATGAACTGGCATGCATGCGTGAAGCACAGAAAACTGCCGTAGTTGGCCATCAGGCTGCTCACGAAGCATTTCTGTCTGGAATGAGCGAATTTGATATTAACCAAGCTTATCTGACTGCAACCGGCCACCGCGATACCGACGTGCCATACGGCAATATTGTGGCACTCAACGAGCACGCAGCAGTTCTGCATTACACCAAACTTGATAACCGTGCGCCTGCCGAAATACGCAGTTTCCTTTTGGATGCTGGTGCGGAATACAACGGTTACGCGGCTGATTTAACACGTACCTGGTCGGCCAATAGTGACAACGATTATGCTCAATTGGTGAAAGACGTTAACACCGAGCAACTTGCGCTGATTGATACCCTGAAAGCGGGCGTGCGCTATACCGATTACCACATCCAGTTCCATCAGCGCATTGCGAAGCTGTTGAACCGCCATAATCTGGTAACGGGCATTAGCGAAGAGGCGATGGTTGAAACCGGTATTACCGGGCCATTCATGCCTCACGGCTTGGGCCACCCATTGGGCTTACAGGTACATGATGTTGCAGGTTTTATGCAAGATGATACTGGTACGCACCTTGCAGCGCCTTCTCAATATCCATACCTGCGCTGCACTCGTATTCTGGAGCCGCGTATGGTTCTGACCATCGAGCCGGGCATTTATTTCATTGAATCTTTGCTTGCACCGTGGCGCGAAGGGCAGTACAGCAAACACTTTGACTGGCAACGCATTGAAGCAATGAAACCTTTCGGTGGTGTTCGTATTGAAGACAATGTGATTGTTCATGAAAACAGCATTGAAAATATGACGCGTGACCTGAAACTGGCGTAATGGACAGTTGGCTGATCCCTGCTGAATCTGTCACGGTCAGTGAGGAAATCAAAAAAAGTCGCTTTATTACGCTGGTTGCTCATACGACTGGCGTAGTAGCGGCGAAAGAGTTTCTTGAGAAAGTGCGTTCTGAACACCCTGCTGCCCGGCATCATTGCTGGGCTTGGGTGGCTGGTGCGCCAGACGACTCGCAGCAATTAGGATTTTCTGATGATGGTGAGCCCGCAGGAACTGCCGGAAAGCCAATGCTTGCCCAGCTTATGGGAAGTGGTATTGGTGAAATTACCGCTATAGTGGTGCGCTACTCTGGGGGGATCAAACTCGGAACGGGTGGCCTGGTGAAAGCCTATGGTGGTGGAGTGCAGACAGCATTAAATCAATTGCCTACGGTGCTCAAAGTGCCGTTAACCGAATATACTTTGCAGTGTGACTATGCGCAGCTTGCGGGAATTGAAGCGTTGCTCAAACAGTGCAATGGCGTTCTCATGCAAAGTGATTTTCAAGCGTTTGTATCATTACGTATCGCGCTACCACACGCGAAACTCGCTGACTTTTCAGTCAGACTTGCTGATTTTAGCCGCGGTGCATTGCATTTATTGCCGGCTGAACAATAATTCCCTCTCGTTATTTATTGATAGTTAAGGAAGCGGCTGAAATGCATTTTCGCGCCATAACCCGAATCGTTGGTCTGTTAGTCATTCTTTTTTCCGTGACCATGATTATCCCAGGGTTAGTAGCTTTAATTTATCGCGATGGTGCTGGCCGTGCTTTTACCCAGACTTTCTTCGTCGCATTGCTCATTGGTTCGTTTCTGTGGTGGCCTAATCGGCGGCAAAAGAGTGAACTCAAACCACGGGAAGGATTTTTAATCGTCGTATTGTTCTGGACGGTGCTGGGGAGTGTGGGGGCGTTACCCTTTATCTTCGCGGAACAGCCGAACCTGACTATCACCGATGCATTTTTTGAGTCGTTTTCAGGTTTAACGACTACGGGCGCGACGACCCTTGTTGGGTTGGATACGCTTCCTCATGCCATTCTGTTTTATCGGCAAATGTTGCAGTGGTTTGGCGGCATGGGGATCATTGTGCTGGCGGTGGCCATTTTGCCGATTTTGGGTGTAGGCGGGATGCAGTTATATCGAGCGGAAATGCCGGGACCCCTTAAAGACAATAAAATGCGTCCACGCATTGCTGATACAGCTAAAACCCTATGGCTAATCTATGTTTTGCTAACTGTTGCATGCGCGTTGGCTCTTTGGTTTGCCGGTATGCCAGCGTTTGATGCGATAGGCCACAGCTTTGCGACGATTGCGATTGGTGGATTTTCTACTCATGACGCCAGCATCGGTTATTTCGATAGCCCAACGATTAATACGATTATCGCCATCTTCCTGCTGATCTCTGGTTGTAACTATGGCCTGCACTTCTCTTTATTAAGCGGGCGCAATTTAAAAGTTTACTGGCGTGACCCAGAGTTCCGCATGTTTATTGGTGTGCAGTTGACTCTGGTGATTATCTGCACTCTGGTACTGTGGTTTCACAACACTTACCAGTCGGCGTTGCTAACGGTGAACCAGGCATTCTTCCAGGTTGTCTCGATGGCGACGACGGCAGGGTTCACCACAGATAGTATTGCGCGTTGGCCATTATTCTTACCGGTGTTATTGCTCTGTTCTGCTTTTATAGGCGGTTGTGCGGGTTCAACCGGTGGTGGGCTGAAGGTCATCCGTATCCTTCTATTGTTCAAACAGGGTAACCGAGAACTTAAACGTCTTGTGCACCCTAACGCGGTATATAGCATCAAGCTTGGGAACCGCGCGCTACCTGAACGTATTCTCGAAGCGGTTTGGGGATTTTTCTCTGCCTATGCGCTGGTCTTTATTATCAGCATGCTCGCCATCATTGCGACGGGTGTGGATGATTTTTCGGCTTTTGCTTCCGTTGCGGCAACGCTGAATAACCTTGGCCCTGGTTTAGGGGTTGTGGCAGATAACTTCGCCAGCATGAATCCAGTGGCGAAATGGATATTGATAGCCAACATGTTGTTTGGCCGTCTTGAAGTATTTACTTTACTCGTATTGTTTACGCCAACTTTCTGGCGAGAGTAACCGGAGCCTGTAGTGAGAACTTTGATTCTATTTTCAACCCGCGATGGGCAAACCCGTGAGATCGCTTCTTATATAGCATCTGAGCTTAACGAGCTGGGCGTTGAGAGTGATGTCGTTAACTTGCATCGCAGTGAAGATATTGCCTGGGAAAATTACGAGCGCGTTGTTATTGGTGCATCTATTCGTTATGGACACTTCCATTCCTCGGTTGCTGCATTTGTGAAGAAGCACCAGCAAGCATTGAATAAGATCCCAAGTGCTTTCTTTTCAGTAAACCTGGTCGCGCGTAAGCCTGAGAAACGTTCTCCACAAACCAACTCTTATACACGTAAGTTTTTGCTGACCTCTCCATGGCAGCCAAATCATTGTGCAGTATTCGCTGGAGCGCTTCGTTATCCACGTTATCACTGGTACGACCGCGTTATGATCCGTTTGATTATGAAGATGACAGGTGGCGAAACAGATATCAGTAAAGAAGTTGTCTATACCGATTGGCCGCAAGTGGCGCGTTTCGCCCAGGAAATTGTGCACTTAAACAGCAAATAGTGTCTAAAACATCCACTTTGATGAAAAAAAGCGTGAATTGTCATTTTTTTGCAATAAACGCTTGTCAGCTTCCAGAAAATCCCTATACTGCGGCTCCACTGACACGGCACAACGGCTTACAAACCGGCCCGTCAGCCAGATGAAAAGCGAAAATAAACGCTTGACTCTGAAAGAGGAAAG
>NZ_VEXQ01000024.1 GCF_006376615.1 Buttiauxella sp. B2 | reverse complement strand
GACAATGCGCGATTACGCCGCACACCTCGGCGCAGGTCTGCCGAAATATTTACTCGCCCCTGAAATCAGTCTGCTGCTTTCCTGTATTGATGATCTGACCGCACGAATGTATTTTGAAACGCTGTGGAATACCGGGGCGAGGCTCAATGAAGCCCTGGCACTTACCCCGGCCTGTTTTACCCTCGAACCGTCACGCCGCCATCCACAGGCGGTGGTGGTGCTCAAAACCCTGAAACAACGCCATAAAGAAGCCAGCCGGGGGCGCGGTCGCCCTGCCCTCGATGCGGATACCCTCCATCCTGATCCGCGCTACCGGAAACCGCCTGATCCGGGGGTAAGAATCGTGCCGCTGCTCGATGCCGCTTACGCGCAACGGATGCGCGAATACCTTGCCACCTGGCGAAAGCGCGTGAGGCATGTTCCGGTGTGGGATATACGCTCGCGGCAGACGCCGCTCAACTGGCTTAACAGCGCCGTACAACGGGCAGAAGGTGACGGGGTCACGTTTCCGATCACGGTCACGCCGCACACCTTCCGGCACTCGTTCGCTATGCACCTGTTAATGAACGGCGTGCCGCAGAAAGTATTACAGGGATTGCTGGGGCATCGGTACGCCCGGAGCACTGAGGTGTATACGCGCGTGTTTTCGCTCGATGTGCTGACCGGACAAGGGCTGTCATTCAGCTATGACGCGCAGACTGCCAGGCGTCTTCTTCTGGAATAATGAGAACGCATTAGCGTAACGAAATGACCACTAATTATGATAATATTCAATTGCTTATATCACTTTAAAACTGCTTTGAACATTTCATATTCTGGATAGGGTAAAATACCGTTACGCCAAAAAATCTGGTATTGCCTTGCTGCGAAAGTTCTTCTCTTATGAGTCTGAACGGGCAACGCAATGGGTGTAGCGGCTACATTGAAAATGTACAGACGTAAAAAAACCGACTGGTGAGGTCGGTTTCTTTACAGTTCCGGTGCGGAGTTGGTGCTCTGACCGGAGGGGAACATTCAACATCTGACCACTTAATTATATGCCCCATGCTTTGCCTGTCAATACTCTAGTAATACCCAGGCAATACTCAAGAGAGTGATGGCGGTTTTTGCATGGTGCATTGTATAATCAGCGGGTTAGCTCTGTTAAGTGGCTCTCCTGCCCTTAAACCCCGTTGTAGTGGGTATGAACAGTTTATAAGTCCTGGCTGAACAAACAGGTGGTGCTGTGTTTAGTGCTCTGGCAGGAGGGGAACATTCAACATCTGACCATGTAGAAACCGCGATAACAGGCAGTGTATGAGCAAGTCGCGGTGTTCTTCCTCCAGTTCATCTGGAGAAACGCATGATTGATAAAATCATCATGGTTCTGAAAGCCGTTATCGTGCTTTTAGAGCTGATCCGAATCTTCTTCTGAAGATAACGGAAACGTAGCTAAGGCCGTGGAGTTAACCGCTTCACGGCCTTTAACATTGTATGTACCCAACGACTGACACAATTCTGACCAACCCCTCCCCGCTAATCCGCCGCCTGGCGAGTTTTTTTACCTTTTCCCTGATCAGAATCCTCCACACGCATATGTATACACAATGTAAATACATCATATATACAAAATAAAACCACAACACAATTACACCGCATGTACACCAATGCACGTACAATGTAAGTACGCAGTACATACATATTCGTAATTACACACTAAATACGTTGTAAATACATATGTGCATTTACAACGTAAATACACGGTGGTATAAATACAACGTACATACACGCAAGTAACAACGTGTACATACACAGTAAACACATAAGTGTATTCCTGTTTTATGTACACCGTAAATACATCTGGAGGGTGGCATGGGTCGTATCGTGGTTTTTGGTTCGAATAAAGGTGGGGTAGGAAAAACCACAACATCGGTAAATTTTGCCGTGATGCTGGTTGTCCAGTATTCAAAGAGTGTGATCATCCTCAGATGTGACAAAAATCCTGAATTACCTGAATGGAATGAAAAGAGGGTTGAAGCCGGGTTAACTCAGATTCCGCTCTATTCTGCTTACGGTAAAGACACATACAAGGAAATTAACCGTCTTTCCCGGATGTGTGACGTGTTGATTGTAGATTGCCCTGGTCATGACAGTGCAGAGTTCAGAAGTGCGTTAAGCGTTGCAGACATTCTTATTACTCTGGTTAAACCTTCTTCTGATTTTGAAAAAGGAACGCTCAGAGAAGTGACTGAAACCGTGAGAACGATACAGGATAATGGGAATCCAAAGTTACAACCGTGGGTGCTGTTAACACGCGTAAAACCTCAGAAAGTTGCTGATGCCATTGCACTTGATAATGAACTACGCAGTCACGAAGTGTGGATTCAACCGTTGAAAACGCGCCTGTCTGATCTCGATGTGTACGAAAGCGCCTGTAATCTTGGTGCGGGTGTCCATGAGATCACAAGAGCCTCGAGCCTGACTAAAGCAAAAGCACTTCTTGAGTTAATGGCGCAAGAAATAAAAGTGATATGAGTAAAGTGCGTGAATACAACGTAAATACAATGTATTTACGTTGTATTCATAATAAATATGAATTACGATGTATATACAATGTACATACAGCAATGGGGAATGAAAGCAATGTCGAAACTTGGCCTGAAATTACCAAACATAAAAAAAAATCCTGTCTCGGTTCCAGATTCAGCGAGTACCCCCTCAGCATCAGCTAATCAGTCAGTGAACCTGGCAAGATTCATTTCAGACGGAGATAAACGCCCTTCTTCAAACAATGGCGTCCCGAAGAATTTTCGATTGAAACAAGTGTATATAGATATCCTCGAGAATGAGGTGCAAAGAACCGGGTTAAGTCAAACGGACATTCTGAAAGCAGCCCTGATTGCTTTCGATAGGTTACCTGACGAAAATGAGAAAAATTACTGGATTCTTGAGTCAAAGAAAATTTAGATGATTTTAAAATGCATAATTAGACTTATGTCATTCAGGCCGTGGAGCTAAAGTTTCCCGGCCTTTTTATTCTGCAAAATTACTCAACATTTCGCCAGGCTGACGCCGGTACTCTATCCCACAATTTTCCATGCTGAATTTCTGCCCTTCGGTGATCTGACGCGCTCATGAGTGCATCAAAATCATCCCCTGAAAGCTTTACAACCAATCGGTCATACACCTTCTCAAGTGTATCAATGCACTTACAACGCCTGAATTTCATCAGGTATTCTTGCTTTTTTATACTCATTACTTTTTCTCGATGTCGGTGACTGAAATAACATAGCCGGGTTCCCCCGGCTTTACTGATTACATGGTCTGTTCGTTGTCGTCCTGCTGCATATCCTGTTTCACGCTGCGCATAACGTTCAGTTCTTTTTCAAGGTGCTGTCCTGCTTCATCAAAGGTCATTCCTGCACTTTCAATTTCTTCTGTCACATCATTCACGAAGAACTCCAGATTCTCCGATTCTGCTTTTTCTGCGTACTCACTGACCAGTGATTTAAGTTCGGCCCCCTTAACAGGCTGAGTGGCATTACGTGCTTCAATCACGTCCTGCACCAGTGCTGCTGGCTCAATAAATACGCCTGTCCGGGATTCGATGATTTCAGAGTTGATTTGCGCCTTAACTTCATTTGCCATATCCGGGCTGGCATTAAACTCACGTTCTTTCTGCTCGTCACTCATGGCAATTCGGCGTAATCCGTTGTCAGCAAGTAAGGTTTTCACCTGGTCTACTGGTGTCTCTGCTTCTTGGGCATTTTGACGAGAATCGATTATCTCCACCATTTTTTCTAGACCTAAATCGTTAAGCATTTCACTAAATGATTTAGCATCAATTTCGTTATCAAAAGTCGCAAACGTAAATACATCTTCGCTGTCACCTTTTGTATATCCCATCACCTCGTATTCCACTTCATACTCATCAATTACATCTTTCACATAACCAAATACCTTATCTTCTGCCGAGAGAAGCAATTCTTTATTGTAGGAATCGGACTTTATTTTATCTATAACACTAAAATCATGCTCGATAGCTACCGCTTCCTGTTGAATTGTCTCTACTGGGGATACAGGTTCAATTACCTCACGCGCTTTACTCGTCAGGTTATCAAGCTCATTAACAGGGGCTAGTGTGTTGTCTTGTACTACCGTTTGCGCTTGCTCAGTTTCTGCCTGTACGGTCTGTTGCGGTTTATCCAGTACCGATTCAATGGATTGCTCAGGAGCCGTTTGTTCCTGGGTATCTTGTTGAATCTGATTTGCTACCAGATCCGCTTTATGTTGTTTCATTAACTGGTTAAATTCATCTGGTTTGAGAATGATGTTCATACCCTTTTCAGCGGCTACCAGCGCACACTGAGTTTTAAACTCATCATTTCCGTTTAATTTAAGAACACCCCCAAATTTTTCTTTTGAATATTCCAAAATCAAAGCAATTTCTTCATTGCTTGCATCTTGGCTGGCAATAACCCTTACACCTTTATCAATGAATACAGGTTTTTCACTTTCTGGATTCAAAAAAACGAGTTTTTCTGGGGATTTCTGCATAACCAGATCTTTCAAACGTGTTCTTTGTAGTTCTTGAATGCGTTGCTGCGATGAAACACGATCTTTAATCGACAATGTTGTTTCTGCTGCTTCAACGCTGCTTTCATCTTCGTCCTGATTAATAAATTCACGTAACTTTTGTAAAGCTTTCATAGGGTCTTTATCCTCATTCCAGATATTATGATAATCGTTAAGAAACTCTCGTCCTTTTGAATCAATTTCTGAAAGTGCTTCAAGGCCAGTTATTTTATGATAAATAATCACACCTCGAGCAACTTCTCTTTCAGTCCCTTTGACCTGATAAATCTGACTGCGTAATTCCTTTATTTCATTATACAAAGAACTACGCTGTTCTTTAATAATATTTTTAAGTTCTTTTTGCGTTTCTTTTAATGAGTAAAACCGTTCATTCGCTTCATTTTTGGTTAGCGCTTTTCTAATAACTGGTTTTTCAAAAGGTGTATTAGCTTGTTGTGCGGCATAGGTTTTAAGTAAAAAATCTTTTGAATCCTTCCATGAAAGATTGAAGTGTTTGGTCAAAAAGTCGGATGCGTTCATATTACGATTACCGACTTTAAAACGGGGGGAACCATCTTTTGCCTGACTAATCTTATAATCATAAGGATTCGCCTGGTACTGGCGCTGTAGCCCGGCAAGTAAGCGCAGTGGATCAATGTTATCCCTGATTTCCCGCATAGTATGGATTTCATCGGTTTGCGCTTTCTCATTCAGATGTTGCCAGTATTCATCATGTAATACAGATGATTCCTGAATGGTTTTTATCCCTCTTGTAAATTCGGGTTGTTCTCCGGCATCGTTCCATCGCATTGCTTGATCAACATAAAGGCTTTCTGTCCGTGACTCTCCCAGATTACGGTGTTCATCATTCTGCAAAACACGGTTAGATGCTTCTCTGTTTGCTGGTCGCTGATGTTGTTCCCCTGGCTGTCTTGAACTACCCCTAATTCCGTAAACCAAAGTGCATTGGGGCATATATGACAAGCGGTTTGCTCTTCTGGCTTTAGATGGTCTGGTAGATGATTCAGCACCTCGCTGATCACGTATACTCCGTCCTCGCGTTCCAGAAAGTTTGTTTTCTCGGTCATAAGTTTCAATCCTCTCTTTTAAATGGTTTTTTTTATCTTCTGCGTTAAGTGCATTATAGGTATTTCTAACCACACTTGATTTTGGAAAGATATGTTTGACTTCATGACTTACCTTTTCTTTCCAATCGGTCACTAAAGATAAAACCTGTTTTTCTGTTGGCTTAACAAGTTGCAGATCACGGTTTTCAATATACTGACGAGAAAATAATGGATTTTTAAGATTTGTAAATTTTGAATCACCATCAAATTTTACTGAAAAATACGAATTTTCTTTTCCGGAATTTTTTAACTTTACGTCACCAAACTGTTCAAGATAATGACCAAAGTCGGAAAAACTGGTAATATCATTAGTGGTTAAACCGTTATAGATTTCTTTTTTAAGGTCTGAATTACGTTCCCTAAACATATCGCCTTTAGTGCGTGAAAGCACGTTAGCGTAATTATCATCACTGACACGCGCCGCATCTTTTGGGCTTTTTAACTTATATTTATAGTTGATGTGCTCCTGAATGGCATCGAGGTAACGCTCAGTTACTGTAACCTTGCCTGTGGGTAATAGTTTGTTACCCGTTACAAGATTAGTTTCTGGAATAACAATATGAATATGAGGTTTACGTTCAACCAGTTCACCAGTGGCATTATTAGGAATGTTTTTTATCTTTGGTAGGTGAGCCTCGGCATAAAAGCAATACTCATCTGATTGATAGGCATTCATCAATAAAGATTTATATTCATCTGTGATGGATTTTAGTGTTTCAGGAGAAACATCATTCTCCTGAAAAGAAAGTGTAATGTGGAGGTAGCGTTCTTGTCCGGTGTTTTCTATGGACTGAATAATGGTGTTGGTGATTTCAAGATTACCATCCAGTATCACACGGTGATCAAGCTCGTCGCGGGTAAACTCGCGTTCGGCCTTGCGCCCATTTTCCAGATATTCGGCAATGCCATCATTACCACCATTGACACGGATTATCGTCATTGAACCCTCCATTATTCAGAGAAATCATTTTAATGCCCCAGACAGTGATGTACTGATGCTGATCAGTGCATTCATTAAGCGTTTATAAGTAGTTTCTGTCGCAACACCCTTTTTTTCAGCAATATTTAATTGTTTTGCAATTTGATTTATGTTGTTGCTGCTTTTATTAAAGTAAAAGAGACACTTTTTATAATCGGCAGTAACTTTGGGTTTTGTAGGTAGTTCTGCTACACGGTTAAGCAGGACAAGCCTGAAAAACTCAGATTTTGAAATTTCAGTAGCCTCGAGGATTTTTTTAAATGGTTCATATTCTTCTTCGGTTAAACGCACAGAGATTACATGCTTACGATCTACAGCCATGTTCCCTTCCTTTCAGGTTCGTAGAACCGCAAAACTGAACATTCGTAGAATGTTCGGGGTTTCAAAGGGGCATCCCCTTTGGCACAGCGATTATACCGGACATGAAATGTCCGTGTATACATCGCCGTCGTGCCTGTTGTTTAGGATGTGAAAAGGATGAGCTACAGATGCAATACAAAATCTATACATAGTAAAATTGAAACAAAACACAATCTATACACTTTCAATACATAATCATTGACAGCAATACATAAACAATACATTATCAATACAGACAGATTGACGGCGCGTTGTTTTAGTTAGATGATGCTAAAAAATTGATTGGGGCATCATATGGGTCTTGATGAGTATCTAGCAAAGTTAGCAGACCTCTTAATGAGTGATACGGTTAAGAGTCAACAAGCTGCATTTAACTTATGTTTTGATGAGTTAACGGAAGCAAAAGAAATTGCCGGGTGGAGTAACATTTCTGAGTATCTGAAAATCAAAACCGGGCTAGTTTTTGAAGAAAAAAAGTTATGGACAATGTATGCAAGGGCAAAAGCTAAATCGGAAAAGCAATCTGGAAGATCTAAGCCAGTAACGATTAGGGCAACATTGCCAGGCAGATCTAGCAGGGAAGCAGACAAGAACGGTAGTGAAGAATTAGAATCAAACGTATCAGATGAACTGTTGAAACAATACATAAAAGTTTGTTTCAACAACGAAAGAATTGCACTAAGAGCTATTGAAGGTGGCGTAAGTATAGACACTATAGAATCATGGAAATCACCTAATTCAGTTAGATTGGGTAATGCTCTGACAAATTATATTTCAAAAAAATAAGGTAAAACAATGTATCTAAAAATGGCAGTTTTAAACAATAGTGGCAACGTTGGTAAATCTACAATTTGTCAAACATTACTTAAACCTCGTTTTGAAGGTTCAGAAATTATTAAAGTAGAAACTATCAATACCGATGGTACTACTGATGAAAAAATCTCTGCAAAAGAATTCGATGAGATCATCAAGCGTATTGATGATGTTGATTGCACAATCATTGACGTTGGCGCATCTAACATTGAGCAGTTTATGGTTCAAATGACTGAGTATCAGGGTAGTCATGATCTGATTGATTACTTCATCGTACCTGTGACCGCTCAAGAAAAACAACAGAGAGATTCTATTGCAACCATTAATAGCCTGTTAGATATGGGTATCGAAGAAAGCAGAATTAAAGCAATTTTTAATCTTGCTGAAAAAGATGTTGCAATTGAAAAGCAATACTCAATTTTCTTGTCTGATAAACAATGCAAAAGAATTGCAGGTAAAAGAATACCCACTGTCTATCACAATAACATTTTTACTATTCTTACAAAAATGAGTTTGAAGTATGACGATGTTTATAATGATGATCGTGATTTCCGTTCTCTTATTCGTGCCGCAGCTTCTAAAGAAGAACGTGAAGATCTTTCAAATCGTCGAACTGTGAAAATGCTTATGAATGGTTTCAATTCTGATTTAGATTTAGCATTTGAAAGCCTGAGTTTTTAAATTATTTCAGCGGGGATATCTCCCCGCTGAAACATTTTTTTGGGGACGAGCTATGAGCACAAGCTTTACAGAAGAGTTTAAAGATCAGAAAATCAACAGCATGATTGAGGATCTTCTTATTCTTGAAAAAGAAATTAGCAACGTTAAAGAAGCAATTGTTTCTGCTATCCATGAAGTGCCGGGCGCACTAGATTCATGCGTAAACGAAAGGCTTCGTGAGATTTTGACTGTAGGTGAAGATATAGAAAAAGATTTTAATGAGCACAGGGCAAGCCTGGATGGGCTTAAAGAAAATGCAAAGCATGAAATTACTAAACATTTTTCGTTGGTTTTGGGCGATTTAAAAAATGATTTAAAATCGCTAACCGAGACTTATCGACAAGAAATCAAAAAAACCAAACCTATATCAACCGGAAAAGTTATAGCGTATTGTTTTACTACTGTTCTCGGCTTGTCTGCAATCTGCTCAAGTTCTGCATACTTCATTCTTGAAGCCCGTCACGAAAGCGAACTGGCTAAGTTTGGTACTGGCATGGTAGAGCTTTCTAGCTTGACAGAAAAAGCCATCAATCTAGTCCCCAAAAACCAGCAACAAGACTTTAAGCAGAAGTATGACAGCATAATGAAATCGGAACGCTAATCATTTTTTTTGAAGTGAAGTGCTGTTTGCTATACAATCTTGTAATCAATAGATTGTATCTATTTAGATAATAAAAAGTATCTTGCCGAAATTAAAAATGATTTGATATTTTGGTTTTATAGAAAAGCGAGGGGAGCCGAGCTTTTCTTTTTTTTGCATTCAGGTAACGGTTCGATGCCGTTACCTGAATGCAAAGCGACCACATTGCCTGGACGAAAAAAACGGCCTTTACAGACCGTTTTGTTTATTTTTAGAGGGTGTGTCCCTTTAGGTGGTTCAGCCACCAAAGCAAACTATCCCAATCTGTTCCTTTCATGGCGGGGATCTTAACTTCCCAACCCTTTACAAGCTGATCCGCTAACGTTACTATCTGTTTTGTTGACATAATTTTTACTCGCAAAAGTGATTGATTTGTTAACAAGGTGCCTGGCTGTTAGAGCAACCAGGCACCACCTCATTTTAATCTTTTAATTTCACCTCCCCATTTTCTAACCTTTGATAACCCATTTTTTCTAAAATATCTGTTTTAGCCTTTTCTTGTTCTGCTGGCGAATAAGCAAAATTAAACCAGTGATTTATCTTGCTTATGAGTGCTAAATCTTTGCAACCGCATTGCTCAACCCAGAATTTAATATTACGGTTTAATGATGCAAAAGCAGTTAACTCAAGTGACATTTTAATCTCCCGCCCGTTTGGGCTGTTAAGGTTTAGCTCGATTGCCTCACCTGATGCAATTCATTATACGCTCAAATGAGCGCATTGAAAGAATTATCTTTGTTTTTCTTACTGATTTTTATATGTTTTTATTTTTGTAATGTACAAAACAATATTAGAAAGGAATTAAGAAGCAAAAAAGTCAGGATAGCTCGCACAAAAAAGCCCGGCGCTAACCAGGCTTTTTATATTGGCGCTCATTCCGCACCATCATTTTTTAGCCACCAGGCTATAATCTGGGTGTTTACCTGCTAACAATAGTAAATAGTTCCATTCTCCCACGGAAAGAGAGCGATTTCCTTTACCAGTTTCTTCCTTTTGTTGCCAGGTACGCAGTGCCATGCCAAAAATGTCTGCGGCTTCCTGTTTCGACAAATTCGCCGCTGTACGAGCTTCTGTAATTTGTTCGGGTGTGGGTTTTTCGGTGATCATAAATTTCTTAATTCCTAAATTAAAAAGGAGGCTTCATGCCTCCTTATTTTATATTACAAATCCCATTGCATTTCATTAGCAAAAGGAAGCGATGAGGGACTAACATCATCTAAACCAATGCCATTATGATATTTATTATTGACTAACCATTCTTTGTAAGATGCCAGCAAATCATCACGATAGGATTGCAATGTTGAAACAACTAACGTGTTTTCATACCCTTCAAATTCACAGGACTGATAATTAAAACAATCAATCAGAGTTACGATTTGTAAAAGCGGCTTTGCGGTGCTGCCATCAAAACCACAATTAACACGAGAAAAACAGTAATCAGGTGCTGCATCAGATTCGTTGTAGCGGGTATTTACCGATTTAGTGTTAACAGCAATCATCATCGACAAAAAACCCTGTGCTTCTACCTGGTCAATAATTGCCATTTCAATCATTGACGAAACGATCATGTTTGCCGTTGCTTCACTAATAATAAATGCACTCATTTTGTAGCTCCCGCCCATTTGGGCTGTTTTGGTATGGCTCGATTGCCTCACCTGATGTAATATATATTACGCTCAAATGAGCGTTTTATCAAGAAATATTTGATATCGTTCTATGATTTTATTGGCTTTATATTTAGTAAGAAACTATAAAATCAGGATATATCAGCACCAATCTCTTTCATTTTTTTTATTATTTTATTCAGATCATCACTGTTTAATGAGAGTTGAGCCGCCATATAAAACAAGATGTGTGGTGACATAGCGCGTGGAGACTCACCGCCAGTATATTTACGCCATTGACTATTACTGGCGATTCCTGCCAATTCTGCCATCTGATTCCCTGTAAAGCCTAACTCACTTTTAAAACACTCTAAATCATCTGGTGAAGGTGGGGTGTAATCGTTAATTAGTCTCATGCGGCACCTATTAAAAAGCCCCTTTCGGGGCTTCTTTTAAAGAAATTTGTTCAGGAGAGTCGTTATTGTAGCTACTGCGCCGATAATCCCCGTAGCGACTACAACCGGATACCACATTGTTTCACGGTTAATTTTCGATGTTTCAGCCATTAATTTGGCTATTTCAGCATGAATTTTTGCGAGTTCTGCGGTATTCATTTCACTTTCCATCTTGTTCATCCTTTCGGGTTCTGGGCTGCGACATATTCGCTACCTCATGTAATAGATTATAGCCCCATTGGGGCTAATATCAAGAAATGATTCCATTTACAGTGTAAATTTTTTATGTTTTTTGAGCCGTCAGGCGATAAAAGGGGCGCTCATCAAGACCAACATTTTTTACTCTAGGCCAACCGCTCCGGGCGCGAGTGAAACGAGCCTCAGTCCGTTATATTCCCCACGCCAACCCCTTCACTGCAAAACCATTAATGGCTAACAGGCCACACAATACCCTGCAAAGCTCCCCGGAGGGCGCAGTTAGCGCGTGAGCTTGCGAACGGTACGCCACCACGCTGTAAGCGCGGTGGGGCGCTGTACTGCGGGTGCTGGCTTCGCCAGCTTACCGGGCGGTTCGGACTTGCCCATATATCCACATGAGAGAAGCCAGTGCAGCGGGGAGGCCAACAAGCCCCCCCGCAAACGGGAGCGCCCTGATCGGCGGGGCAAGCCGACTAGGGTCGATTGTGGGTATGTGGACAAGATGGATAATTATAAATACATTACATGCACTGTATTTATTTTTACACAAATTGAGTGATGCTATTCGCCATGACTACTTATATTTTGAGATAAAAAATCATCTGTTAACACCTTAAAACACTCCGCTATTGGTAAGAATTTTGGGGTGTGGCTAGTAATCGGTAACGATTCAAAATCTATGTGATCAATATCTTCAACCGTTATTTTTTTTTCAAAAATGGTAAATCTTTCTCGTTTTTCACCGCGATCGGGATTAGTTCTTCCTGATGCAAGATAATGTAAGCAGAACTCATTCCCATTACGAAAAACATCTAAGGTACAGATTTTATTACCTTTGTTTTTTCTGGCATGAAAAATTGATTCCATGTAAATCTCCTAATGTTGAATATGCGAAAAATCATTAATAACTCGCTCGATGCGGGTTATTAATGATTGGCGGCTATAGGGTGGAAATAAACCCAACAATTTTAATCAATTGATCTGTATCCAAACCATCAAACATAAGCCCGTACCCGCCGCCAATTTCAGTCACAGCACCACGAATGCCCCTACCGTTATAAAAACCTGTCAGGGCGTTATGATGGTTGGTGAGTGTGACTTGTTGCGCCATCATGTTTTTAAGGATCATAGTGTGTTGCTTTTTCGCCTGTTGCTCCTGGTGATAGTCACTGGCGGCGGCGATTTGTTCTGCCGAGCCAGGTAAAATCTTTCGTCTGATATCGTTGGCGATAGCTGCGGGTGAGCGGTCAAGGGAAACGGTACATTGTGCCGCCTCACCGTAGGGATAATAACGGTATTCAAGATGACCACTAAGCACAATGCGGCCTTTTTCCTGTCTGGCACTTATGGCATAGCGCCGCAGGTTCGGCGCGGTCAATTTGATTTGGTGTTCATTGTTCATTTCGAGCATATCCACACGCCAGCCACCGCCCAGAAAATTACACACTTTTATAAATAACGGCGCGTACCTGTCTTTAAATGTTTTTGTATTTTGCATAGTCTCCCCCGATGAGATCAGAAAAGGGGGCTTTCGCCCCCGTTCGGTTACGCTCTGGCTTCTACCCGATTAACGCCAGTGGCGCTGCGTTGACCTGCTGTACCGAATTTTTCACGGATTTCATCAAGAGAATGCTCTTTACGGTTGCGGGTGCTTTTGTGTTCTTCCGGGCGATAGAACCACTGTTTTTTCTTCGGTGCCCACTTGCATTTAATTTCTTTTAAAACGTCTTTATGAACGATGGTTTCACCGCTGATCCAAACCCAGTTGCCAATAACTTCAAACACAATTCCCGCCAGGGTAGAAAGGGTGTTTAACACGCTTTCCATTTCTTCACCGTAGTTATAGTGGTCGCTTTCGTCAGCAGACTGGAATTTATTCAGGTTATCAAGGTTAGCCAGCAGAAAATCACGCGCAGCATTAATAGCCTTCATGATTTCGCCACTAATGGCAGGGTTGCGATCAGGATGATATTTAAAGGCAAGTTTTTTGTAAGCCGCTTTGATGTCTTTTTCCGACAATTCACCGGACAGACCAAAAACGTTTAATGCTTCCTGAATATTCATTTTGTAGCTCCCGCCCGTTTGGGCTGTTTGGGTTTAGCTCGATTGCCTCACCTGATGTAATACATATTACGCTCATTTGAGCGCAATAACAAAGATTATTTTTCTTTTTTGACTGATTTTTATATGTTTTTTCTGTGTGCTTGTTAACTAACACACAATGCACCGTAATTACATATTTGTATTTACATTGTAATTATATACACGTATTTACATTGTAAATACACTGTAATTATTTTGAGCCTAAAGGCGATAAGAGGGCGATCATCTGGTGCCGAAATTATCACCCGGATTTAAACGCCCGGACGTGAGCAAAGCGAACCATGCCCCATCATATCCCCCTCGCCAACCCCTTCACTGCAAAGCTATTACTGACTAACAGACCACTCATAATCTTGTATAGCCCCCCAAAGGGCGCAGTTAGCGCGTGAGCTTGCGAACGGAACGCCACCGCGCTTCCTGCGTGGTGGGGCGCTGTACTGCGGGTGCTGGCTTTGCCAGCTTACCGGGTGGGCCAATATAAGTTTTAGTGATCGCTTTGCCCACATACCCACAATCGACCCTGGTCGGCTTGTCCCGCCGATCAGGGCGCTCTCGTTTGCGGGGGTGGCTTGATGGCCTCCCCGCTGCACTGGCTTCTCTCATGTGGATATATGGACAAAACTATATTGAAATCACCAAAATTCTGATTTTACCAGGGGGGAAGGTTTCCTTCTTGAAATAAGGCGAAGCGTAAGCGGTTCTGAGAGGCTTTCGAGAGGAAGGTAATAGGTTTGCTTCAATATGGCGATGTAATCGCATACAGAGCGTTTCAGGCAATATTAAAGGCTTTGACCAATGCTCTCTAAAAGATCCATATATGATCAACCTTACGATCAATGTGACGATCATGAATGATATTAACGCATTCGCATTGATATGATCCTAGTTATTGCTAATGCAATCTACCCTATGCAATACGGTAATTCGACGGTATTTGTGAATAGTTGCTAAAAAGATAGGTGAGAAGATTAGCGCAAGCATTACATTGATTTATATAGGAAAAATTAGTTACTAGTGTGATCAGTTTGCCTTATGTTCGCAATTTTAGTGCGATTCAACAGCCTTAACCCATTCTTTTACAGAAAATAACAAGCTGTAAGCGCGTTAGTTTGTTTTTCTTTTTTCTTTTTCTTACTCGATCTAAAAGAATAGATTTCTGTTTCTGTTTCCTTTTCAGGGCAACTAAACATATTGATATATAACAATAATTTTCACTATAGGTGAGAAGATTAGCGGCTATAGGTGAGAAGATTAGCGGCTATAGGTGAGAAGATTAGCGGCTATAGGTGAGAAGATTTACGGTTGTTTAAGCTCAATACGGATTTAAAGGTGAGAAGATTTACGGCTACAGGTGAGAAGATTTACGGCTATAGGTGAGAAGATTTATTGTGGATAACTTTCCGAGAACGATAAGAGTATCGTTAGGTGAACTTTTTAGCGCATACAAACCATTCTTTGTTTTTTATATATAAAACAATACCTTAAATAAATATTAATCTCATAGGTGAGAAGATTAGCGGTGAGGTTTGCACTTTTGTTTTATGGGTGATATATTTTTATGAAACATCACCTTTCGGGACAAGAGTAGAGTGAAAAAGGAAAAAGCCAGAACAAAACCTGTTGTATACCAGGGCAATTCATTAATTGAAGGTGCATTTAACATTACCCTCGATGAAATCCGTTTTCTATACTTGGCGTTAACGAAAATTGATAGTTCAAAACCGCAACCTGACGGTTATTACACTCTATATCCTAAAGAGTTTGAAAATCATTTTGGAATCAATCCAAAAAACACACATCGACAGTTGAGAGATGCAGCTTCATCTTTGGGTAAAAAACCAGTTTTTACTTATGAGTGGAGCGAGAAAAAACGCCGGATTGATAAAGTCGAGAGATTTTGGTTTACATCCATTCGCTATGATGCCTCAGAAGGTAACTCTGACGTTACTATACGATTTTCAGCAGATGTAGCAGAGTATTTATATGAACTAAAAAGAGAGTTTACTCGTTTAAATTTCGAGGTCATATCAAAATTAGATACTCCATTTTCATTCAGGTTGTATAGCTGGTTAATGAGTTACAAAGAGCTTGATCGCTGTAAAAGAAACAATGGACTGATTGTTACTGATGCCATTGATATTGATTGGATGAAGGAACGGGCCGGGATTGTGAGTAAGACGTATGAAGAATTTAAATTCTTTAGACGGGACTTACTGGAACCTGCGATTAAGCAAATTAATGCTAAAACTGACATTTCAATCAGTTGGGAGCCAGTAAAAAGAGGCAGAACCATAAACGCAATTATTTTCTCATATGTAGTTGAAAATGGAGAAAAATCCTCTGCATTTGCTAAACCGCTTAGACCTCGCCTCCCTCGCAGACCTCAAGTAGTTGCTGGTAGTGATGCCGAAGGGAAGTGGGCAAGAAAATGTATTGGATTAATGAAACAATACAAACAAGATCTTCTTGCCTATGACGAAAAAGAAAAAATTTCAGTAGCAGACCTCAAAAAGTGGGCTGCATGGTGCAGTATTATCGGTGATAAAGATTCTAAAAAACAAATAGAGAAAGAAGTCGGAGAAAGAAGTAGAAAGGGATGATTGAACAATAGATCATTCTTTTGAAGTAATTAAAGTCGTCAGTAGCGTCGTCTGGTACACGGCGCTACTGACTAACCAATACAACCTGCAAGGAGATTGTTATGGCTATTTGTAATCATATCCCAGATAAAAAATTACTTGAAGTTTTTCCAGAGCTTTCCCAAACTGAAAGTAATGTTATGGCATTGTATTCATTGGGAATGACACCTGCAATTATTGCTCAAAGTCAGAATAAAAGTGTCTCAACGGTCAATAATCACCTGGCAAACATTAAGCTAAAGCTGTCTACAAATTCAGCATTTGATTTAAGGACACTTTTTATGATCAGATTGATGATGAAAATGATTGATGGGATTGATGGTAATTTAAGCGAAATATTTAGTACTCTTAACTCAAATCAAGTAGATGTTGTGTTGATGCATGCATCAGGTTCGAGCGAGCAAGCAATCTCATATGAGAGGCACATTAGCTCGGATTCGGTTTCTGAGCTTTTAGATTCTGCAACGACTGAGTTAGGTTTAAAAGATACAGACATGATTAAAGCATATGTTTGTATGAAGTTGACCGAACATATGATGAAAGTTATTCACTAGTATTGATTACTATTTAGTATATAAAAGCGGCGTATTGCTGCTTTTATACAAATGAAACAAAAAGAAAAAAAGTAAGAAATATAGTAAAAATTACCATATGAATGTATCGGAACATCCTTAAAATACAGCATGTGTACGGATTACTTAAAAGCTAGGTTTTTATGCTTCATAACTATCAACCAACGGACATTGAAACGGACAGATCATGGCGTTCAATCTCGATGTCATTGCATATTGATGCAGAGCTGAATTACTTGTTAGAAAAGAAGTGTTTTGATAAAGGATCTACTAAAAAAGCAATGATTTTGAAAATCATTGAAGATGCTTTAAAAACAAATTCTGAATCAGAAAGCAAGTAAAAATCAGTATCTGCTCTTTAAAAATCAAAAAGCGAAAAGAGAACCTTAAAGGTTTCGTGCCTAATATGCTATGAAATGTAGCATGGTAAATCTCTAACATCTTAATAAGAGTAGATCATTGTTTTTTGAGGGTTTTTTTAAGTCCGAAAAAAGGAATGATTTATGGCAATGCTACATGTAAGGTTAAGGAAGTATCAGAAACAAATATCTGCTATAGAAACCCATCTGAACAAGGAACGAGTTTCAAAGTCAGAAAAAATAATATCTTTAGTAGTTAAGCAAGAACGTCCTCCAAAGAAAGCAAAAGAACCGGTAAAGCCAAAGAAGAAAAGGAATTACAATCCTTATTCTGATTATGGTATCAGTGCTATTGGACGGGAAAAGAGAAAAGGTAAATCAATGCCGCCTAGAGAACTCTATGGCGAGCTTCTTAAATCAGTAAAAGAAGGGGAATGAATTTTGAAGTAGCTAAACGGTCAGACCGTGATTATATCGCAGTTATGATGCGATCCCGAATCTCATTGAGAGCCAGCTTCGCATCTGGTGAGGGTTAATAAATAGAAGTAGCGCCGGGGAAGCGACGGGATAGCCAATCCCGAACTGGTTATGGGCGGCCTGAGTGCGACAGTAATCTCAAGGGCATGAGCGCAGCCACTGCGAGAGTGTGGCAAAATTGTTTAGGCGCAAGCTGTGGCGTGGTAAAGTTTGGGCTAGTAAACAATAACTTCAAACATACCCAAAAGGGATACTATGAAAAAACCAGCTACTCTACTTGCCGTTCTTGTACTGGCATTTTTTACTGGTTCTGCTTCCGCAGAAATGACAGGTAAATTTTTAGGTGTATGGAAAGCAAAGCCAAATGCCAACGCTACTTATACTATCAGCAAAGATGGTGATAACTATAAGCTACAAATTCAAGATCGTAATACAGGTACGCATGAATATCCGGCGGTTGAAGAGAAAGGACAACTTTTTCAGGTTTTAAACGGTGTTAAGCGTCCAATGTTTACCTATGTTGATGAACAAAACCTCAAGTACACAACGATCGTAGGGAAAAACATACCTTTTCTTAAAAAACAAAAGTAGTACCCCTTCCTCCAGAAGCAACAACCAAAACCGATAATAATATAGTCAGTGTGTCAGTTAATGATGCACTGATATCTCGTTGCGCCCCTGATGTGCATCCAGTAACTATTAATGCGCTAATAGATACCGAATCAGGGCGAAATCCATATGCTGTAGCAAATGTAAGTGACAATGAAAGTAAACAATTCAAATCACTCAGTTCTGCTATTGCTTATGTGAATAATCTGGAACGGCAGGGGAAGAATTACAGCGCTGGTTTGATGCAAATTAATAGTAAAAATTTCAAGGCTTATGGGCTTGATAATAATACTGTATTTGATGTTTGTAAAAACATAGAAGCAGGTGCAAAAATCCTTACTGACAATTATGCAGCACAGAAAGAAGGAGGTGAACAAAAAAAAATACGCAATGCTTTATCTCGTTATTATTCAGGTAATGACAAGAGAGGGTATGTAAAAGAAATAAACTATGATGGAAAAAGTTATGTTGAACGAGTAGAGCAAAAAGCCTACAAAGTGCCAGCGATTTTACCAACAGAAAAAGATTCTCGTGAACTAGATGATACGGGAGGAAGTGTTTTTGTTAAAAACGAATCTATTTTATCTGAGGAAGCACCCCCTTGGGATGTTTTTGGAGACTTTAAATGAATACACGTAGTGGTTTTTTAAATGCGTTTTGCTTTTCTTTGCTTTTACTCTCTATGGGAGCGTTAGCGGGGGGGCTTGATGCTGGCACAAGCGCTTTAACGGATCTGAAAACATGGATATTCATTATTCTTGGCCTTGCTGCACTTGTATATCTCGCATATGTCATTATTTGGGCATTTATGGAGAAAAAATCTTGGAACGACGTGGGCGTTGCATTATTGCAAGTTATTTGTGCTGGCGGTGCTCTGGCTGCGGGTAATTGGGGTTTATCCCTAATGAAGTAAATGTCAAAAAGCTGCCCGTCTATAAGACGGGCTAGGATGATGTTATGAATGGTAAAGATGTTTATTTCACATATAACGGTTTAAATCGCCCTGCAATGGTAAGAGGCGTTCCCCTGATGTTGTTATTATCATGCGGGTTCCTTGCAACCTTCACCGGATTTATTGGTGTTTACTTCCTTGGCATTTTTGGCTTGGTTTTTCCTTTAGTAATCGGAGCATTTCTTTTTGCTGTTAAAATCATTTGTGAGAATGATCCAAACGCGTTGAGAGTTGTAAAGCTTTCATTCAGTGGAATGATATTAAAGCTAAAACATGGGGACTGGATTACTGGGTTTGACTCTGGAGGATATGGTCAGTGAATGCAAATCAGTTAAAAAAACGAAAGAATAAACCCGTCGCACCTTTGTATCCAAACTACCAATTTCACGTTTCTGAAAGCGTTGTCTTTACCGACGATAATAAAATGCTTTCTACGATTATCCTGGAAGGTTTGCCATTTGAGAGCGTAACTGATGCCGCATTAGAAAATGCTTTCTTAAATGCAAAAGATTTTCTTGTAGGAGCAGGGAAAGAAGGTGAGTTGTACCTCTGGACTCATCTAGTAAGAGAAAGAGTTACTCTTGGTGATGATTATAATTTTGATAGCGATTTCCTAAACAACTTCACAGATAAATATATATCCACTTTTAGAAGCGGTAATTTTTTTAAATCGACCTGGTATATTACATTTGGGATGCCATTTAATCAGGTCGATGCGGGTGTTGAACGTTTACACGATTTAGTTGATCAGGCACTTGTTGCTTTTAAAGTTTTTAACCCTTCTGTTCTTGTCGTTGGGGAGAATTATGTTAGCGAAACCGCCGCTTATCTCTCTAGTTTATTTAATAAAAACCATATATCAATACCGGCCTCTTCAACTCCAATCTCACAATCTATAATTGATTCTGAATGGTACTTTGGTAACGATGTGCTCGAGTTAAGAAACAACGATGCAGATGGTAAATTATTTGCGACAAATTATATAATAAAAGACTTTCCGATGTTTACGGAGCCGGGGCATTGGAACTTCTTACTCACACTTCCGTATGAGTTTTTGATCACGCAAAGTTTTATTTTCGAATCCCCGGCAAAAACATTACGCCGTATTGATAGTCAGCTAAATAAACTAAATTCGGCAAACGATGCAGGGGTGGGCCAGCAAGAAGAACTTGTTATTGGTCAGGAATCAGTAGTTAGTGGGCAAACTGTATTCGGTTCTTATCACTGCGCTCTTACTGTGTATGGATCATCTCCAGAAAACGCAAGATCAAATGGTAAAAAGGTTTCCGCTGAATTTATCACCAGTGGCAAGGGGTTCAGGTTTGCACGTACTGCGGCGGCGGCTCCATTCGTGTATTTCAGCCACCTTCCACTAAACAAGAAAAGACCTTTGGATTCACGACGAACAATTACTAACCTTGCCTGTACCTTTTCTATGCACAACTACTCAGTTGGTAAGAAATTGGGAAATCCTATCGGTGATGGTTCCGCTATCATGCCTTTAAAGACGGTTTCAGATGGGTTGTATTACTTCAACACCCACTACTCTGAACTACACAGGAACGTTACAGGACAGAAAATAGCAGGTCATGCACTTATCCTTGGAGCTACTGGCGCAGGTAAAACTACTTTTGAAGGTGTAGCTGCTGGTTTTCTACAGCGTTTCAATCCTTCGATGTTTATCGTTGATTACAACCGTTCAACAGAATTGTTTGCCCGTACTTATGGAGCATCATATTTTACATTGGATGAGGGGCGCTATAGTGGCCTGAATCCATTCCAGATTGCAGATGCAGACGACCCGGTATTGGGTGGGCGACTCATGGCATTCTTGAAGCAATACGTAAAAATCTTTGCGCGTGATACCCAGGGTAATCCATGTAGCGATGAAGAGGCAGAAATCTTGTCCGGGGCCGTTGATGCTGTAATGCAGTTGCCGCGAGAATCTCGCAGAGTTAGTAAGCTTTTGCAAAAAATACCAACAGGTTCTGCTTTAGCTGTTCGCTTTCAAAAGTGGTGTGGCAAAGGTGAATATGCGTTGTGGACTGATTCGCCTGATAACATATTTAATCCGCTAGATTTTCAGAAAGTGGGTTTTGATACGACAGTCTTACTTGAGAAAACCGCCAGCGGGGGGGTGCATCCTGCTTGCGAGCCTGTCCTTGCAGTATTGTTCTTTTATAAAACCTTAATGCAGAGAGAGGGTAAGCTTATGCTCTCGCTTATTGAAGAGTTTTGGATGCCTTGTAATTTCCCCACAACACAAGTACAAATTAAATCCTCATTAAAGGCGGGGCGTCTAAAAGGTGAAATGATGTGGCTTACGAGCCAATCACCAGAAGATGCTATTTCTTGTCAAATATTTGCAGCTATTGTGCAACAAACGCCAACGAAAATATTTCTCCCTAACCCTGATGCTGAATATGACGCTTATCGTCAAGTTGGTTTAACCGAGAAAGAGTTTAATCGGTTAAAAAGATTGGGGAAAGAGTCTCGTACTATGTTAATAAAACAATCAGGTTCAAGCGTTTTTGCAAAAATGGATCTGTATGGTTTTAATGACTTCCTCCCTATAATTTCAGGTTCAACGGAAGGTATCGCCTTGGCTGAAAAAATAAGGTCTGAATTAGGGACGGATGATCCTAATGTTTGGGTTCCCGAATTTATCCGTAAAATAAAAGGCTGATTATATGTTTAGGAAAACGTTAATTGCTCTATCTATTTCTTTATCTATAGTAACAGCAAGCCATTCCTCGGGAATACCGGTAGTTGATATTGCATCAATTGCTAAAACGGTTGAGGAAGGACTTACACGTGCTCAGGAGGCAGCACAGCAATATAAGCAATTAAAACAAGATTATGAACAAAGTTTGAAGTATGCGGAGGATCAAAAGAAACGACTGGAAGGATTTACAAAATTTGATTCTGGTTTTGATACAGCCTCTAGCTATATGAAGAATCAGTTAAATGATTTGACTGATATTAAAAACTACGATGTTGATTCCGAGTTGGATAAATTCGGGTTGAATAGTAGTGATTCTATCAAAGCGCGACTTGAAGGGGCTGCGGCGAAAGTTAAGTTTTTTGACTCTTATAATTTAGAGTTAAAGGATAGAGCTTCAAAATTAGAAAGCCTACAATCCAAATATAATCAAGCTACCACGCCTCAGCAAAAAGCAGACCTTACTAATCAACTACAAACTGAGCAGATAAACATGCAATACTTCATGAAGCAAAATGAACTTGCAGAAAAGCAAATGGAGCAACAGGATAAATTAAAACAGGAACAGCTTAGAAAACAATGGATGGAGCAACACTCTTATAAAGGTAAAAACTAATGGGGATTGCATCCGATTTCGTAAGCCAAACGAAAGCATTGGTAACGAGTGCAGTTGCAAATAATTTCACGGTGGTTGCGGAGACTATTAGGCCACTATATGTGGCTGCTTTTCTTTTTTATTGTGTTTTGATTGCATGGATGATTATTTACAGTAATCGTGAAATCATCGTTAATGAAGTAATTAAGAACATCATTGTATTTTCCCTGATAGGTGCGTTTGTATGGTCTGCTGGTTATTATCAGCAATGGGTAGTCCCATTTGTAATGGATTCCGGTTCTGAAATTGCAGCTAAAGTATCTGGGAATGGTAACGTTGCAGCAGGTGTGGATGCCACATGGGAACAGCTTGCTACTACTATGGAGAATTTTAAGCAAAGTGCTATTGATTCTCTAGGCTGGGATATCGGCCCTTTATTATCTGCATACTTTATTTATATTATTGGATATGCAGGTGGAGCAATACTCATAACCTATACAACAATATTTCTCTGTGTATCTACCTTTATGACAGGGATTTTGTTATCGGTAGGTAGCATATTTATTTGTTTTGCTGGTTTTCCAGCAACGAGAAGTATGTTTACATCATGGTGTGGACATTGCCTAAATTACATTTTACTAAATGTATTTTATTCTATTTCATTTACTTATGTACTTGAGTTAATTAAAAAATATACTGAATTAGATCCAATATCTATCAGTTTTATGGATGCTGCGAGTTTATTGCTTGCTGTAATAATCTGTGTGGCAATGGTGGAAATGATAGCTGTCCTTTGTTCGTCGCTGACAGGTGGTATTGGTATAAATGGATTGGTTCCGGGCGTTGGATCGCTTGCTAAGGCTGCTGGATTATCTAAAGCAGCAGCGGCTATGCGTGATAAGGCACCTGGTGCAATTGGCGGGGCAATGAAGCGGGGCGGCGCGGCACTGGCAAACAAATTCAGGAACAATGTTAAAGGGGGATAATAATGCGTGAATATTTTCAAAGGACTAAGAATGAAGCTGAAAAGACTAAAGTAGAGTCAAAAAAAGAGTCAGATCCTTACTATGACGCTATCAAAAAATTCCAGAGTGACCGTTTTGAAGTCATGATAGGAAAAGTTAAGTTCTTCAAGGTTGTGTCTGTTCTTTGCATGGTAATTATAGCAATTCAGGCTGGGGCGCTTGCGCTTATGTCGCCGTTAAAAACAGCGGTTCCTGTAATGCTTCGTGTTGATAGCAATACAGGATATACAGATGTAGTTTCTCCTTTATCAAACTCTCAGGAAACATACAGTGAAGTTGAAAATAAATTCTTTCTTTCACAGTATGTTGTTAACTATGAAAGTTATGACTGGCAGACAATTCAGGCAATGAATGATGCTGTAAATCTTATGTCGGACAGTAAAACATTCTCTCAATACAGGACTCAAATAACGGCAGATAATTCACCGCTTAATGTGTTAAAGCAAAATAATAAAATTAAAGTTAGGGTTAAATCGGTTACTTTCCTTAAACCAGATATTGCTCAGGTGCGTTTTGATAAAGCAGTACTAAATACTGATGGGACATTAGCCGTTGATTTCAGCCAAACATCATGGGTGGCGACAATTGCTTTTGATTATCAGAAAGCAATCAAAACGGAAGGAGAACGTTTAATTAACCCGCTTGGTTTTCAGACGTTGAGCTACAGGGTTGACCCGGAGGCTATAAAATAATGCGTAAACATGTTCTGGCTTTACTTATTTATAGTGCTGTATCAACTCCTTCTATCGCGGCTACATTTGCGAACGGCTCATCATACGATGCAAGGATGCAAACAGTGATGTATAACCCGGATGATGTTGTGAAAGTACGCGTAATGCCGGGTACAGTTTCCGTCGTTCAGGTAAGCAGTGATGAAAAAGTGCTTAATGTGGCACTTGGTGATCCAGTCGCATGGAATGTTTCGTCAACAGCAAACACTGTTTTCTTTCGTCCTAAAACAGCAGATAACCCAGATACAAACGTTATTGTCGTTACGGACAAGAGAGCATATACATTGTTCCTGTCCTCTGTTAAATCGAATCCTACGTTTATACTGAGGTTTGAATACCAAAAACCGAAGCCTATTTTATTTGATAATAATAAAATACCTTGCACTGATGGTGGTGTTGTTAACGGTCGCTATCAAATACAGGGTAATGAATCTATCAAACCTAATAAAATATGGGATGATGGACGGTTTACTTGTTTTACATGGGATAATAGTAAAACAATGCCAGTGGTATACAGGGTCGATGCTGACGGTAATGAAAATATTGTGAATAGCAGTATGGAAAAAAATGTAATGGTTGTGCATGATATTTCTCCAGAATTTTTACTACGTAACGGCGATCAAGTTATGCGCGTAAAAACAACCTCAATCGTTAAACGCTTATACGATAAAAAAGGCACAACTACAGGGCAGACAAGAACGGAGAAAATTATTGATGAGTAATGGTCGCGTGGAGGATGGAAATAGAAATAAACTTGATATTTCAGCGGCGGTAGTTAATAAAAAGGGAATTATAGTAGGTTTGGTTATTTTTGTTCTGGTTATTACCGCTATCGGTGCGGTTTTTATCCTTACAAGAAAAAAGGAGTCAATTCAAACAGGTCTAGTTAAAAACCCTACGAATAATGAAGTCCTGCAACCCAAAACATCTACTAACTCTTCTCTCGATTCTATGAAGCAGATGATAGTTGATAAAGAAACTGCTGAGAAACGCGCTGCGGATAAAAAAAGGGAAGAGGAAGAGAAAAATCGACTGGTTCAGGAAAAATTAGCACTTCAAGAATCGGACATTAAGCCGGGGGAAACTGGGAACTCTAGTTCTAACCATGAACAGAGTTTTCGTGCTGATAGTAGCCATGAATCGGATGACAACAATGTACCTTTGCCTAAATCGCAGCGGATTTTAACAGGGGAAACACTCGTTAAAATTGACAAGCAGGATGAAGGGGCAAGCCATGAGAAGGATTATCTTCAAGGTAATGAATATGCCGATGGTTCAGCAAGTGTTGTCTTGAAGCGTCGCTATCTGCTTTCTGCTGGTACAAGTTTGAGCTGCATACTTAAAACGAAAATCATCACGTCTTATCCTGCTATTACACTTTGTCAGATGGCAAGGGATGTTTACTCAGACGATGGGAAAACATTGCTTGTAAGGGCTGGAGCAATGCTCATAGGCGAGCAGAAGAAAGCAATTACACAGGGTGTGGCTAGGGTCTTTGTTAACTGGACAACAATTAAAGACGGTAACATTAAAGTGCGAGTAGATGCTTTGGGTACGGATAGTCTCGGTGCTGCTGGTCTGCCTGCATGGATAGACTCTCATTTTTGGGAGCGGTTTGGTAACTCAATTCTACTATCCCTCATCGGTGATGCGATGGACTCTGTTAAAAATCTTACTCAGAGTAATAGCGGTAATCAGGGGTCAATTACGTATGACAATACGAGTGACGCCTCGCAGCAACAAGCGGCAATTGCTTTGCAAAACAGTATCAATATTGCGCCTACTGGTTATATAAATCAGGGTACTGTGATTTCTATCATTGTTCCGCGCAACGTAGATTTTTCTAATGTTTACGAGGTGAACTAATGGAGGATGACAAATCCGACCTAGCTCGTTTGTATCTAGCTAAAACAGGTATTCAAGACCTGCTTGATGTTGATGGAATAACAGAAGTAGCAGTCAATCAACCTGGTAAAGTCTGGTTTGAAAGTAGTGATGGGTGGAAGTTTGTTGAACAACCGGCTGCAAATTTCGAAAACCTCAAGCATCTTGCGGAAAGCCTTTCAACTTACTCCAATCTGCCAGGCTTAAACCAGGAAAATCCAATTGCATCGGTGATTCTTCCTGGTGGTGAAAGGGGCCAGATAATTATGCCACCTGCAACGGAACCTGGATGTATAGTTATATCAATTCGAAAGCCTTCATTGAAACGATTTTCAATAGCTGATTATGTAGCGTCCGGGCGCTTTGATAATGTCAGAATTGCACAGAAACAGACGGTTGAATTAACTGAGCGCCAGAAGTATTTATATACGTTGTATCTGAAAGGTGACGCGAATAGCCTGGAACAGTTTCTTTATGAAGCGGTAAAGGAAAGGCTAAATTTCCTTATTGTTGGTGGTACTGGTTCAGGCAAAACTACCCTTGCTAAAGCGGTAGCTGATATTTTTCCTCCCGATAGGCGATATGCAACGATTGAAGATGTTCACGAAATGCAGTTGCCTAACCATCCTAACCATATTCATTTGTTTTATAAAAAAGGAGTCATTACCTCTAAAACCATTATAGAAGCCTGTATGCGACTTAAACCAGATCACATCTTTCTTGCCGAATTACGTGGTGATGAAGCCTGGAGCTATCTTGAAGCACTTAATACAGGTCATGAAGGATCAATATCAACAATTCATGCGAACAACACTTATGCATCATTTTCCCGGTTAGCGAGTATTGTTAAGCAATCAGATGTCGGTATGACTGTTGATATGAACTTGATAATGAAAACAATTAAAACATCTGTCGATGTTATTTTGTTTTTTAACCGAACTTATTTAACGGAGATTTATTTTGAGCCGGAAGAAAAAAACAGACTTCTTAACGAAAGCTAGTAAGGCATCTGATAATTCAAAAGAGTTAATATGTAAAGGTGTAGGGGGTGTAATTCCTCATGTTTTAAAGTTTTCTGATACTGTTGTTGTCTTTGATCCTCATTGGGATTCCTCTTGGAATCCAGTTATCAAATAAGATTATAAAGTGGTGTTTTATGAAAAAAGTAGTTGGCATACTCTTTGTTATTCTGATTTTATTTGGTATGGCAATAATAGGAGGGGATCTATTAGGAGGGTTTGCAGCGTTAAAATATTCTGGTATGAATACCTCTCTTTTAAATCTTCATACTTTTTATGATGTGGTGAACACATATAATGGAAACCCAGCATACAAAAATCTTGTTGCTGTTACGTGGTTAGCATTTTCTTTACCACTCATTGTTTTTCTCGGTTTTTGCATTTTAGTCTTGGTTAATCTGCGTCCTGTCAGGGTAATTTATGGTGATGCACGTTTGGCAAATCAAGAAGATTTTAGAAAATCAGGTTTTTTTCCAACTCCTTCTCAATATAAAAAATTCAAGTACCCTCCAATCCTGATCGGAAAAATGTTTGAAGGTAAATATAAAGGGCAATATATTTATTACTATGGGCAACAATTCCTGATGCTTTATGCACCTACCCGCTCAGGTAAAGGTGTTGGTATCGTTATTCCTAACTGTCTTAATTATCCAGAAAGCTTGGTAGTTCTGGATATCAAACTAGAAAACTGGTTTTTAACCTCGGGATACAGACAAAAAGTACTTGAGCAAAAATGTTTTCTCTTCTGCCCTGCGGGGTATGTTGAGAATGAGGAAAAAGCTAAAGCAGGTGAATACCGTTCTCACCGCTGGAATCCAATGGATCATGTCAGCCGTGATGTTCTACAGCGTGAATCTGATTTAAGGAAAATTGCCGCTATCATTTATCCACTCAGTGGCGGGGATGGGGATGTGTGGAATACATCTGCAATGAACCTCTTCATTGGTCTTGGACTTTACCTTTTGGATAAAGAGCAGGAGCGAGCGGTTTCTAATCTTGAACAAGGTGCAGAGGAAGATAATGAATGGAATGAACCCCAAAAACCGATAAAAGTTTCTATCTCTGCGATTTTACTTTCGGCTACACCGGGGGGGGATCTGGCAGCTTGGATGAGAAAAACCTTGGCAAAAGATGCCGCTGTGAGCAATGACACCAGGAACTATTTTGAAAGGTTTATGGCTGCCCCTGATAAGACTCGCGGCAGTATTATGTCCAACTTCACAAATGGTCTTGATATTTTTGCTAACCCTGTTACTGCGGCGGCGACCAGTGCAAGTGATTTTGATATCAGGCGCTTGCGTAAGGAAAAAATGTCAGTGTATTTAGGCTTAACACCGGATGCCCTTGTTACTCATACAAAGTTAGTCAATCTGTTCTTTTCGATGGTGGTTAACGAAAATACAAAAGAACTCCCTGAACAAAACCCTGAATTAAAGTATCAGTGTTTAATTGCTCTGGATGAGTTTACCAGTATGGGCCGTGTTGAAATTATCCAGAAATCTATTGCATATACTGCGGGTTTCAACCTTCGCTATGTATTCATTCTGCAAAATAAAGGGCAAATGGAGGATGATAAGCTTTACAGAAAAGAAGGTACTGAAACATTCATCAAAAACTGTGCAGTAGAACTGGTATACCCTCCCCGTGACGTAGATGATGCAGTTAAAGAAGTATCTGAGCGTATTGGGGTTTGCGATGAAAAAATAAAGCGTAAGTCTAAATCTGATAACCGGGGTGCTGCCGGAGGGTCAAATTCTACTAATCATGATGTTATTGCTCGCGCAGTTTTACTACCTGATGAAATTGTCTCCCTCGGTAAGATAAAAAATAAAAGCGGTTCGTTGTCGGTTAGAGAAATTATTCTTAGTGAAGCTTGTCGCCCGTTCATTGCAGATAAAATTGTTTACTTCGAAGATCCAATTTTCATGGGGCGTGTGCAAGTTTCTAAAGATAATCTTATTGAGATACCACTTCTTTTTAATAAATAGAATTATAAAGGAAATTATTATGAGTAAAGTTAAAAAACTTACTATCGCTCTGGCTGTGTTGGCTTCATTCTCTGCCACAGCAAGTGATTATGTGATGAATGATTATCAGAAGGAACAACAAGAGCAAAGCATTGATTCAGGTGATCCTTGTGTTGTGGTTATGTGCATGTTCGGTAAAGCTACCGGGAACAGCGGCGGTGAACAATGTAGTTCTCCTGAGAAAACATTCTTTAACATTATTAAAAAGAAAAAAGGTTCGTTTCTCCCTAACCATACTTCTGATGCACGTAAAGCATTTATCAGTAAATGCGACACTGCAACTCCTGATGTTCTTAATAAAATCGTTGGTGTGTTTGGTAAAGTAAAACTCTAAGTGATTAGAAGCTATAAACCGTCATGTATGATTTATTTACTAACGTGATTCTGGAAATATATGAAAAAGATAATACTTGCCGCTATGTCAGCGGGTATCCTTTCCGGCTGTAATTCAGCACCTCCGCTTGCCACCCCTAAAGGGGAGTTTGTAGACATGAATACAGATATCACAACTCTTTTACCACAGATAAAACCAGTTTATATGGGAGATAAAATAGCGACTGTTTCGAATCAATCGTTAGTAAATCATGCCAGCAAAACGGTTAATAAAAATATTACGGGAAGTGGTAAAACAGTTGTAGAAAATAACAGCGGCGCATCTACAAGGTTATTGGCTGCTAAACCATTAACTAACAAGCCAGTTGAGTTAAAAGGCTACACTGCTCCTGTAGCAACAGTAGCAAGTAATACTCCAGTTAAACTGGATTCTGCGGGCAAAACAAATGCACTTATCCAACCTGTTTCGTTAACCAAAAGTAAAAATCCATTTAGCGGCGATACGTCACCACATGATGTTAAGAACGGCACTGTTAAACCTGTGATTGCACCAGTTCCACTACCTATTTCGCCAATTGTTAAACCTGTAAAGCATTGGGACATTTCAAAGGGAAGTACGCTCAAAACAGTGTTTAATGAATGGGCAGCTAAAGAAAAATGCAACGCGAGTAAATCTTGGTCAGTGCAATGGAACACTGATACAGATTATCAAATTGATTCTCCGTTGACGTTTACGGGCAACTTTGAAGAAGTTACTTTGAAGCTCTTTTCATTATATATAAATGCGAATGCGCCTTTATATGCTGATGGTTATAAATCTCAATGCCTGATAGTTATCTCAGAAAGTGCCAAAAATAGAGGTGTAAAATAAATGAAAAAATCAACAGTATTAAAAGTTTGTTGCATTGCTTTAGGATTATGTTTATCGAGTTTGTCTTTTGCAAAGAAAATTGATCCAACTCCGATTAGGGAGAGAGTTAGTGTTGAAGATACAGCATCCTCTTTTATTACTTATGAGTTTACTTTGCTTAAAAATGGAGAGGTTGAAGCAAATTTCACTCAAGAGACGATTTCATCACACCCTACAATTATTGAAGTTAAGAATTTAAACAGGTATAGAAAGGCGGTAATTGAAAATGTTTCGAACGGAAAAAAATCATTAACAACAACTTTTGGCGATATTGAATCTGGTGTTTCCGTTTATGTATTACCTGTTGTGCATGGCAACTTTATTAGCACCGATGTCAAGTTTCAGTTCACTAGCTTTGATGTAGCCAAAAAGCTCGATGGTATTGACGTACCAGAAGTGAGTTCTTTTAAACTGAACACTCATATATTTGTTGGTTCTGGAGAGGTTAGGGAATTTAAATTTGTTGTCATAAACAAAGAATGGACTAAGGATGAATATACTTTGTTGATTAAAACGAAGTTCTATGAAAGAAATTAATCTTAGCATTTAACCTCTCGGTAATAAAAATGAAAATTAAATATCTTGTTTATACACTCAGTGTCTTTTTACTGTCAGGGTGCGCTGTTCAGCGCATTAATGATTCGCAGGACAGAGCTATTAATAAAGAAAACAAAGTGGATTCTTTATTAAAAGACGTTAATTCTAATCGCCCAGTGGCGACTTTCCACGAAACGCAATGGGTTAACCCAGTACCGATGGTGAAACCTCAGTACTCTGTGCCGCCAGAAGTGGCTCGTTGCCAGATTACCTACAAAACTATGACTGCACAGGATGTGTATCAGTTCAGTCAAGATATTACTCAGCAATGTAATATCCGTACCTCTATTACCCCTGACGCTGTAGCAATGTTGACAGGTGGGGGTGGGGAAAGTGGTAGTACAACAAAGCAATTAACTGATGTCCCGCCTCCGATGTTTACGTCTGGTGCAACGCCCCCTGGTGCAATGCAGCCGCTTTCTTCTTTTGGCTCATCCCCTAATATTTCGGCTTCTGGCAGAAGCAGTGGAAGTGGGCAGCAGATCACGGGTATTTCTTACAGTGGGTTACTTCCGGGGCTTCTCGATGCCGTTACAGCTCGCCTGGGGATTTCATGGAAGTATGAAAACAATGCCATTAAGTTGTTCTATCTGGAAACGAAGCGGTTTGATATCGATCCTTCTGATGCTAAGTACACACTTGATGGTCAAGTTTCTAGTGGGATTTCTAATCAAAGTGGTGGCAGCAGCAGTGGTGGTAGTGATTCATCGGGTGGTGTATCAGGACAAGGAGGATCAAGCTCTAGCTCTACTAGCAAAATGGGTAACAGTCTTTATGAAGACTTACTAAAAACATCTCAAGCTATGCTGACACCGGGTGTTGGGCGAGTTGCGATGAACCAAACGACGGGTACAGTGATAGTGACTGATGTTCCCGAAGTTGTGAAAAATATTGGTGACTATCTTACAAAAGAGAATGCTTCACTTAGTAAGCAAATCCTTTTTAAAGTCGTTATCTACACCATTAATAACGAAGCTAATGACACTCTCGGGATTGACTGGAATCTGGTATTCAAGTCTCTAGGCCAGAATTACGGTATCAACCTATCGAATACATTCAATGCCGGAACGGATGCGGTATCTGGAGGGTTCTCGATACTCGATACAGCGACGGGTACAACCGGACAGTGGGCAGGTTCTTCTATCCTGCTTAATGCGTTGTCGCAACAGGTCAACGTAGCTGACGTTAAAACATCCAGTATCATTACAACTAATATGGCATCGGCTCCAGTACTTGTAGGGCAGCAAACGACTTACCTAAAGTCAGTTTCTGTAACCGCTACGGGCGGGTCGGATGGCAGTACTCAACAGGCGCTTGAACCTGGTTCAGTGACGACTGGCACGAATATAACGATTTTCCCAAAAGTACTTGAGGATAATCGGATCATGATGAACATGTTTATTGATATTTCTTCCTTGAAGCAATTACGTCAGTTAAAAAGTGACACGCAAACTATTGAAGGGCCGGATCAGGATACGCGAGCTATTCAACCCCGAGTTTGGATTAAACCAGGGGAAACTCTAATTCTGAGTGGATTTGAGCAAAATACGGATGATGTTACTAAGCAGGGTGTTGGGTCGCCAAATAATATTTTCTTTGGTGGTGGGATGAAGGGTAAAAAGGTTAAACAGTCGTTTGTCATTACTGTGACACCTTTCCTGCATTAAGGAATTTATATGGCAACTGAAATTAAATCTGCAAAGCCAAAAATTATAACACCTTTAACAATTATCACTTTTGATAACAAACGTTTTGTTGTTGGGCTAAAATGGCAAAACGTTAAAACGCTTGGTTACATGAAAGAAATCAAGCGTATTGGCAAAGAAAAGCATCTTGATATTGTCGCAATCAGGAAAAGCAGTGTTACCCAGGCGGGATTTGCTGAAAAGACGGGGCAGCGTTTGCGGGGGGCGTATTCGCTTTCCGTTACGTTATCTTCTCTGATTAGCGGAGCTTGGATTGGGGTTTTTCCGGTAGATGATACTAATGAGGACTCCGATTATATTCTTATCGCTGTCACTGAACGTGGTGCTATTTTCCCGCTCTCAGATGTTGTTATTCCGAAAAGTGAAGTAAAGCAAGCTGTCATTGATGTTAAATCAGATTTAAAAGGGGCTAAAGATAATCAGGATATTCCTGTTTATGGTGATTCTGATGTGTTTATGTTCGTCACTAAAGATTTAAAGCTAAAAGATATTCTGATTAGCAAAAATCTCAAAAAGGCGTACAAGCTTGTTCCTTTAACATGGGGAATGACAAAAACACAAATTTCATTGTTAGTGTCATTTCTTGTTTTCACGTTGTTTGGGGTGATTGCTTACAATATCTGGCAAAGCCACCTTGAGACAAAGCGATTGCAGGAACAGGCGATTGCACAGGCTGCACTTCAAGCCTTAAATAAAGAAGCTCGTTATAAAACTGCACAAGAAGCGTTAATTCATCCGTGGATAAAGCAAGCTTCTGTTGAAGATTTTATTGCTGGATGCAGGACAGGGTACAAGCGACTTCCTCTATCTCTGGGGGGATGGATTCCTGTTACGGTTGATTGTTCTGTCGATAGCATCAATGCCTTGTTTGCTCGCCCCCCGGACTCCGGGTTGAGTGTAGGCGAATTTTATGCGGCGGTTATCAAGAAACTTGGTGTTGAACCTACATTAAATATCAGTCAATCCTCCGCAGGGTCGGTGACATTAAAAATACCCCGCAAGCCTAACGGTGATGAGTCAGTTTTGGGAATGAATGAGCAAATTAATAAACTAGTAAGTATATTACAGTCTCAGAACATTAATTTTTCACTGACTCAGGTTGCAGATAAAGAACAAGAGAAAAATGAATTTGGTGAGGATATTCCACTTCCAGATTGGCGTGAAATGACTTTTTCATTTGAATCAGATATTTCTCCATTTCTTATATTTAATAACAAAGATCTTTCAGGAGTACGCTTGAGCAATATCTCTATGGATATTAATAGCGAGTTTTCAGTCGCCAAATATAAAACGTCAGGAGTGATTTATGGGACGCGCTAACGTGTTGTGCGGAGTTCTCTTCTCTGTTCTGGTATCTAATGTATTGGCTGATGAATTAAAAACAGTTTATGACCTTGATGTATTGCAAAGTCAAACGACATATTACAAGGCGGTAGCAGCAAGAGATAAAGCACTCGAAGAAGTCAAGAATCCTACATCCTCGAGCGATTCACAGACACACGCACAAACGCCACCACAAGCGTTTCAGCAGGGGGGGAATACCGCATCTACACCTTCCCAGGGGGTTTCTTTACCTGTGGTTTCAAAAATCATAGGCGGAGGGAACAAAATAGCGGCAACACTATCATTCTCCGATGGTTCTATGTCGATTAAGCGCAGTGGCGAAATGCTGCCAGGTGGCTATCAGATAACGGGAATCTCAATAAATGGTGTCACCGTTAAAAATATTTCAACCGGAAAAACTCAAGTATTAAGTGAGGGGGGGCGATGAGCGACATAGTTCTGGATTTAGAAAAATGCACGATAAGAGATATTAAATCTGTTATCGGGAATAATAGCCTTTCAGGTATTGAAGAGTCTGTGTGTTTAATGGAGCGAATGGATGGAGGTTATTGGCTTCTAGTTGCAGATACAATTTCTACTGACGCAAATTATTATGATTTTTTACGAGTGCTTAAAGATCGTAATGTAAGATTCGAGAAGCAATTTTTGCCGAAAAAAGAAATTATTGAATGGTTGCGAAAGAAAAAAGACACGGTAGACGCAAGTAATAATGACATGTCATTGTTACAGAAAAAAATCAGGGAGCTTTTTGAAAAAGCGGCTGATATGAACGCCTCAGATATTCATTTGCGTATCTACCAAAAGTATTATGAAATCTCATTTCGTGTGGATGGAAAATTACGGCGACAACATAATCTAAATTTTGATGCTGAAACAAATGGTCAAATGATTGTTAATGCTCTTTATAACTCTATGTGCGAAGGGCATAGCGCAACATCTGTGACATTTACAGAACCGATGGATGCGCGGGTACGCGAAGAGTTTGTGCATCAATTTGGTTTGAGCGGGGGGCGATTCTCCAGCCGCCCTGGTGGAAACAATGAATTGTTGGTTGTTGTGCGTCTGATTAAGCGCCGTGATGAAGCCTTAACGTTGTCTGACTTAGGCATGACACAGAACGAGCAGGAAGCCATAGAACGGATTATAAATCGTCCTAGTGGCGTGACTTTCTTTTCCGGCCCAACTGGTCACGGTAAAAGTACGCTGGCGCAGTGTATTGCTGAAATGGTTATAGCCAATGACTCCGGCCTTAACATGATTACAGTTGAAGATCCGATTGAGTCGATTATGAAAGGGCCATTTCAGACACAATTAACGATTACTGACCGCAGTGACCGTGTAGAGTTGTCTCGAGCATGGGGTAAAGCTATTTCAAGCCTTCTCCGTCTTGATCCTGACTGGATTTATCAAGGTGAAGCGCGTGATCAAACATCGGCTATGGGTGTAACTGAAGCCGCTCAGACAGGCCACAATGTGATGACAACCATCCATACAGCTTTTCCAATTGATATTATGTCTCGCTTGAAAAACTTTGGTGTGGATGATGATTTACTCACAGATGCCTCACTAATCACTTGCCTGATAGGATTGAGGTTGGTTCCTTTGTTGTGTCCAGAGTGCAAGGTGCCTTATAGGGATAAGCGTGAAAAGGTGCCAGTAGGGTTTCAGAAAGTGATTGATACCTGGTGTGATACAGAATCTGTTTATATGGAGGATGAATCTGGCTGTAAGCATTGCAATTACACTGGCATTAAAGGACGTACAGGCATTTTTGAAATTATAGAAACAGATGCCACTTTTATGAATGAATACCATCAGAATGGCAAAATGAGCGCATACAGCTATTGGTATAAAAAAGGTGGCCTGACACTTTGCGATAACATGACAAGATTAATTAATGATGGGCGAATAGATCCCATAACTGCACATAAAAATACCTGCAATCTTGATAGGGATTCACAAATGTTTACCCCCGAAACATTTGATTTCGTCAGAAAGAATAGACAGGCTTTATAGCGGAGTGTGGTGTGAATAAATTTCAACGGTTTGTCTACCGCAATACCTTTAATACTAATGATCGCTCAGAGTTGTATGATAATTTTAGGCAATACCTTCTTGACGGTCTGGATATTGAAACAACTCTTAAAAAGCTTATTCTTAACTACACACGCCGAGGTAAAAAGCCAAACGATCCTATCGCACTAATTCTTGAGGAATGTTCACATAACATTGCAGAGGGAATGTCTTTAAGTCAGTCTCTTGCTTACTGGATTCCCGAACAAGAGCTAACTGTAATTGAAGCTAACGCAGTGGTGAATAAAGCACAGGAAGGATTTTTAAGGGCAATAACAATCGCAGAGGGTACTGGAAGAATATACGCAGCCATTAAATCAGCAGTTCTAAATGCTTTTTTTACCTTCTCAATGGCAATGTCTTTGCTTTCGATTGTGTGCATTATGATAATCCCAATTCTACTCCAAATTATTCCGCTGGAAAAATGGGAGTTCAGCCAGAAGGTAATTTATTACCTGTACGTTATTATTACAGGGTATAGTTATATAATCGTTATTTTTCTTGCGGGAGGAAGTTATTTAATTTATTGGTCATTCTCAAGGTGGACAGGAAACCTAAGATTTCACTTTGATAAATATCCTCCTTGGTCATTATATAAAAACATGTATGGTGCGACATTCATCCTCAGCATGAACGCTATGCTTAGTTCAGGTATTAACCTTGAAGCGGCATTAAACCGGATTAAAGAGTCGTCTAATTCTGACTGGTTTATAGAGCGCATCAATGCCACGATAAATGGTTTGAGTGAGGGGCAGGATAATCTTGGTACGGCTTTGGATGTATCGGGTTATGAGTTTCCGAGCGAGGAAGCGATTATAAAAATGCAAAGCTTATTTGAAACGCGAAACAAAGAGGGGTCGCTTGAACGATTTGGTCATAAATGGCTTGAAAAAACAATTTCAAATATTGAAACAATTGGAGGGCGGTTAAAATATTTCTCAATGTTTTTCCTTGCATTTTCAATTTGTGCAATAGTAATTATTTTGTCTGGGCTTATTCAAAAAGCCTTCTTTAATATGTAATTAACTGTATAAAAAGGACGTATTTGATGAAATCTTTAAAGAAAGGTATTTCTAATATTTTTGATTCCGGTGTTTCTGTTGCTATTACCCTTGTATTATTGGGTCTTGCTCTGGGGGCTGGATGGGTGCTGTTCAATAAGGTGTATGGTGCAACGGAAGTATCATTAGTCTCCACCATCATCAGTGAAACAAAACAGCTACGAGCAGCTAATGGCTACGGTACATCGGACTATGTACCTGCTTTGATTAAAGGGGGATCAATTTCCACTACAACAACAATCAGTGGCAACCAAATTTATAACAAATCTGGTGGTGTTGTGACGGTTACAGGTAGTGGAGTTGGCTTTATTGTTGCAGAAACACTTTTGTCAGACAAAGACTGTATTAAGCTTGCCACTCAGTTTGGAACTACAGATATGGCTTCAACAACAATTAACGGCACAGCCTTTACCACCGCAGTTGATGCGGTCACTGCAACGGGTGCTTGTTCCGGTTCAGATAAAAATAGCATTTCGTTTAAAACCAAATCATAGCAGGGTACTCAATGCCATCAGAATCAAGATTACGCGATTCTGGATTTGTAGATATTTATCTTGGATATGACAGAGCACAAAAGGAATATTTCGAGATAAAAGGTCTTAAAGGGGCAAGCGCACAGCTTGCCCCGGCTCCAGAAGAATTACGTTTTGATATTAGTCAACTCCGCGATCAGGCCTTACACTTTTATGAAGAAACAAAGAGAACGGAGTTTTCGCTAACTTATGACGAGCGTCTTTATCGTATAACGATTACGTTCAATATAGCGGGGTTGCCTACTTTTGTATTTCGTCAGACTTCTTCAAAAATTCTTACTCTATCTGACATTGGTCTTACTTCTGATCTGAATAAGGGATTAAAGGACAAAAAGAAATCTGGCCTTATTTTAGTGTCTGGGGGGATGGGTTCAGGCAAAACCACCACGGCAGCAGCTATTCTAAGCGATAGAATAGCGCTAACAGGGGAATTAAGCGTTGCCATTGAAGATCCTATTGAAACCCTACTCGAAGGTCAGCATGGATCAGGGCGTTGCATACAACTTGAAGTAACAGAAAATGATGGCTATCCATCTGCGACAAAAAAAGCATTCAGAATGGGTGCTACGAGTTTTTTGTTAGGTGAAATAAGAGACAGCATTACAGCAAATGAGGTGTTAAAAGCATCACTAAGTATGTTTGTCGTTTCAACCATTCATGGAGCAACGGCAATAGATGCTCTTGAACGTTATTGTATGCTGTGTGAAGAAATTAATCCAAACGCAAAGGCTATTATTTCCAAATCTGTTTTTATGATCACCTATCAGACGTTAAGCCCTGTATTTAAAGATGAGTATCTCAGAGGGCATAATGTAGAGCTTTCAGGATTCAATATTTTAGACTCATCAAACAAAGATACCATTCAGGCAAAAATAGCAGGTGGGGATTTTAAATCCCTTACTGACCAGCTTGGCTCTATGAAATACAGGTTTCAGGATTGATATAAGGGGCGATTATGAAAATCCTTAAAAAAGGTATTGCACAGGTAGGTGATTCGTTAATTGCTGTTGCTGTTGCAGCGATTGTTGGGGGAGCATTAACCATCCCATCTGCTATGTATTTCAGTAACCAGAATGATTATATGTTAGCAGCGCGTCACGCTAAACTGGTTGAAACAGCAGTCAATAAATATATCTCAGATCAGTATGCAACCATTGCAGCAACAGCGACGGCGACTACGCCGTTTACGTTGACTGTGCCAATGCTTGTCAGCGCTGGTTATCTACCTGTTGGTTTTTCAGATACAAATCTATATTCAAACTCCTATAAAACTCTGATTTATGAACCATCGGCATTAAAATTTCATACCATGACATTTCTTTATGGTGGTAGTACTCCGAGTCTAAGTGCTGCCAGAAATATAGCTTCCAGAATTGGTGGTACAGGAGGCTATATTGAAGGAGGCCAGGCAAAAGGGGCTATGTCGGCATGGGTAGAAAACTTATCTGTTTTCGGCGGTTATAATCCGGGGGATGGAAACATTGTAGTAAGTGGTTTTTATGCAGACGGCGCGATAGTGAATGATTTTCTTTATCGTAATTCTGTACCTGGGCATCCTGAATTAAATGCTATGACAACAGCCCTGAGTTTGGGCGGGAATGACATCAATTCGGCAAAGAACATTTCAGCATCAAGCACTGTAGCAGGTGCGACGGTTAACGCCTCTTCTAGCGTAAATACAGCAACGGTTAATGCTTCTGGTTCTGTCAATGCACAGGACGTGGATACTAGAGGCGAAACATATACAGGGGGTTGGTTCAGGACGCGTGGGGACACTGGCTGGTACAGCCAAAAATGGGGCGGTGGCTGGAATATGACGGATAGCACCTGGATTCGTGCATATGGCGGTAAAAATGTCTATACACCAGGTGTGTTACAGGGTGACGCTGGCATTAACACCAGTGGTGATATGAACTCAAATCGGGTTTTGTCAAACTATGTTCATTCAAATGGCAACATTGATGCAGCCGGAGATATGAATTCAAATCGTGTTTACTCCAACTATGTGCAATCTAATGGTCGTCTTACTACGGGGGAGTTTTTACAAATTAATGGTAGGGCGGGCCTTGGTGCATGGTGCCAATCAAATGGGTTGATAGGTCAGGATGGTTCAGGGGCTTTACTTTCTTGTATTAATAATGTCTGGAGTAAGCCGACCAGTGGTACACCTGGTTACTATTGCCGATATACGTCAATGAGCGAAAATAAATCATGGGATTATATTGGTAATACACCGGTAAATGATAATCGGTGCCCAGTAATTTACCCAGGGCAACAACAAGGGCAATGTTCTTGCTTCAAATTATTATTAAATTACTGACCATCTGATTTTATATGTTTCGGGGTGCTGGCATTAGCCAGGTGCCCGGATGTATGATTCATAGTCAATGATTTATATGAGTGTAAATGAATTGTATGCGCAAATGGCGAGATTGATAACATGAATATGATATACATATTTGTTTTCGGCCTTTTTTTTGGTGCGGCGTATTTAACCTTTGAAAGTAAATCCATTGATGAAAATGTGAATACCGACATAAATGTTAATGTCACCGCTACGACATTTGTTATTTATAAAGAACTACTGCAAAAATATGTCGCCAGCAACCCTGGTTACACAGGTGTAGTTACCGGGCAAATAACACTTCCTCCGTGGTTGTCACCACGTAATGACATACAACTGTATGCTGTTAATGGTAAAGGATATGTCTATACCACGTTGAAGCCCGGATTGATGAAAGAACTCATGGAAATGACAAAGTCCTCTTCTTCTATCGGGGTAACAAATGCAACATCTATTAATACAGCCAGTGGTACGGTCAGTAAACCTGGTTATATACCAGCTAACTACGTGGTTTACATCCTATGACTCCAATTATAATTACCATTGTTGTATCAATTATGGGGGCAATATATGTAATATTGCCCCTTCTCTATAGTAATGCCAGAAACTCTGTAATTGAGCAAATTACGGCACTTGAAAGTAATGAAATTCTTCAACCACAGCCACTGGCGTGTCTTGTCTGGATGGTTTTGGTTATCGCGTTCTGGCTTTCAGGTACACATAGTCTTGTATTGTGTGGTTTTGTGCTCATTTTGGCGGTAGCAGCTTACATTGATAAAGTCTGCGAGTGGGTGCCTGATTGGGTTATCTACGGGGCGTTGTGGTATAGCGTTGCTTTTCATCATACTAATGTTAATCAGTCCCTGATTAGCTCAGGGCTGATTCTGGTCTTTCCTTTATTACTGAATTTTGTCGAATGGCTAAGAAATAAAAAATATCTTATTGCCAGTGGCGATATTTACTTGTTGCCATCTATTGGTTGGTGGGTTCAGCCTGAGTATGCTTTTGCATTATGTGGTGTTGCCTATTTGCTTGCATGTGTGGTCGGTAAAGTGTTTAAAACAGTCACCGTTCCTTTTATCCCTTTCCTGTCCCTGATATTTATTGCCTATAAAACTTTCGAAGGGGTAATGCCTTATGCGTTTTCATAAAACGGTAATGTTGAAACTCTTGTTGATCCCTATCTTGATGACTATCACAAGCGTGGCTTTCGCTAATACTACTGCAAATCCATATCGGGAGTGTTTTGTTCAGGCTGCGTCCCGGTATCAGATAGATCACCGATTGTTAATTGCTATAGCGGAAGTAGAAAGTTCTATGGTTCCTAGCGCAATAGGGCAAAACAAGAAAAACGGGAAGGTGATTAGTGAAGATGTTGGTCTAATGCAAATTAACTCTTCATGGTTCCCTAAGTTAGCAAGTATGGGGATTACTCGTAAAGACTTGCTTGAAACCCCCTGTCAGAACATTTTTGTTGGTGCTTGGATTTTGGCTAGTAACATCTCTGCAAATGGAGTTAATTGGGAATCAGTTGGAGCATATAATGCCGGATTTAAAAATGCGAATGCACCATTTAGAATGAAATACGCTAAAAAAGTGTATGCCAGGTATCTGGTTCTTACCGGATATTAAGATAAGGAAGGAAATGACATGAATAATATAAGTTTTTTTAAAAAACTTAAAGTTAGGTGTTTTCTATTGGTTATCACTGTGTTTTCTATTGGATGGATTGCATGTATAGGATATCTAAATTTTGCCTATCATTATAATTTCATTGATTCACAGCGTAGCGATATTAAATATTTGGTCAGTACATTGCATATGAGAGAATGTCAGAGTGAAAATAATTATAACCTTTTCTCTGACAAGTGGCACCATGCCGATGGTGACACGTTTTACAATGAATCATTCACCTGCCTTGAAAGTAAATCGAGAAATTTAGGTTCGTACTTAATTTTAATGGCAACAGGGTATGAACAAATGGTTTGTTTACAAAAAGCAGATAGAAATGATAGCAAAGAAGAACGTGAGAAATGTATTGATAGATTTAATGAAAATATTGATAACGTGAAGAGGGAGTTAAGTACAGATGTTTTATATAAGGTGCGTGAATAAATATATAAGACAGTTTGTTAACTTTTACTTAGATGCAGGGGTTTTTTCTGTTGATTACAATGGGGGGTAATCGCATGGCTTATAATGAATTAGCAGTACTTGATTTAAGTTTGAATGAACTCAATGCTAATAAACGTGGTTACACTGAGCGTGAATATGAATGTTTCATCAAAATTAACGAGGTAGCTCGTCAACTTGCCGCAAGGGAGTGTTACGACTACCCCGAAAGGTTTGATTTTCGTAGAGGCGTTTATATAGAAAAATATAATAATAGTGGGGAATATTGGGCTATAAATGCCGATGAAGAACGTTGGTTTGGGCAAGCTTGCAACGTTATTGAATTGCTTTATAAATCAAGTGGTGATTTTGTTGATTCTATTCCTATTGAAACCCCAAATGTATATTTTTCTTGTAATGAAATGAAAAAGGCACATAAAGAGTGTTTGAAATACAGAAAAGATCTTACCGCTCACCACTACTATCGAGGGCTTTATACTAATAGTATGGATTCGATGCTAAGAGATTTAACTCTTTATGGTCTTTTGTCAGAAAACACAATTAGTGTGATAAGCAATAATCTCATTGAAAGTTCCGCAGTTAAAATAATTTAAATTAACTTAGTTACAAATTACATAAGGACTGAACTTATGCGTCTTTTTATTGCAGAAAAACCATCATTAGCAAAAGCAATTTTTGAAGGTCTGGGTGGAAATCCTGATACCGAAAAAAAAGGAGGTTATTTTAAACGTGGTGATGATGTAGTGACGTGGTGTGTGGGACATATGTTGGAGCTTTATGATCCACAGGATTATGATGAAAAATACAGCAAATGGAATTTTAGTGATTTAGCCATTAAAACAGTTTATCCCCCTTCTTTAAAAATTAAGCCACAAACTGCTGCACAAACAAACATTATTTTGTCTCTAATTAAGGATGCCTCAAGCATCGTTAATGCTGGCGATCCAGATGAAGAGGGGTGCTTACTGGTTGATGAAATTCTTGATTATGCCCGTAACACGAAGCAGGTTGAACGCCTTCTAATTGTTGATTTAAACCTGGCACCAGTACAAAAGGCTCTAGCGAATATGCAGCCTAACAGCAAGTTTCGCGGAATGTCTAACAGCGCCCTAGCGCGGTCATTAGCCGATCAGAGCTTTGGCTATAATCTGACTAGGGGGTTTACATTAAAAGGTCGTGAAAAAGGGTATGACGGGGTTCTTAACGTGGGGCGTGTACAGAGTGCCACGTTGGGTCTGATAAACTCCAGAACGCTTGCGAATCAAAATCACACTATAAGTTATTTCTATGATGTTTATAGCGGTATCGCCTTGAATGGTCATACCATTAAAGCTAAATATCAGGTTGTTGAGAGTGACCAGGTTGATGATAAAAAACGCCTGATTTCAGAAGCGCAGGCGCGACATATCGCTGAACGGATCAAAGATAAAAAAGCGATGGTGACGATTGCCACTACAAAACCTGAAAGCGTAGCACCGCCGTTACCACTCGATCTTGGCACACTTCAAATTATTTGTGCAAAAAAGTATGGCTATAGTGCTCAAGATACGTCGGACATACTCCAGAGCCTTTATGAAACGCATAAGCTTGTGAGCTATCCTCGCACAAACTGCTGTTATTTATCCGATGAACATTACTATCAGGCGTCTGATATTGCAGCGGCTGTTAGTCTCACGATGCCGGAGCTATCTGGCATCGTGGCAGGGATGCATAAAGAACAGAAGCACAAAGCGTTCAATACCAAAAAAATGGAAGGTGAAGCGCACCATGCTATCGTACCATCCTTAAAAAACGGTGCCGATATTCGTCTTAGTCAAAAGGAAAGGCATGTTTATAACCTGGTTGCTATCCATTTTCTTGGACTGTTTTATCCAGATTCCGTAAGGAACAAAACCAAAGTTCACTTTGATATTAATGGAGATACATTTACATCTACACAGAGTGTTTTGGTTAATAAAGGCTGGGAAATTCTGGGTAAAAACCTGGGTAAAGAGGATGATGAGGAAGAAGCCGAAACAACGGAAATCACTGGCCTCGATCTGTTCAGCTTGAAGTTTAACGATACGGGTAGATGCGAGTCGTCAGAAATTGATAAAAAACCGACAAAACCACCAAAATATTTTACGGCATCCACGCTGATAGCAGCGATGAAAAATGCTGGTAAATTTATTAAAGATCCTGTGTTACGAAAAGCCCTGGAAGAAAAAGAAGGAGGGGGAACCCTCGGAACTGAGGCCACTCGCGCGGGGATTCTTGAAAAGCTGGCGGGGAATACGGGTCTTATCTGTATCGAGAAAATTAAAGGTTATTCAGAGCCTGTCTGGAAAACGACGAAGCAGGGGCAGGAATTGTGCGAGACGTTGCCGGATGAAATCACGCAACCGGATATCTCAGCGCGATGGGCTGAACAACAAGCCCTTATCAGGTCTGGTAAGCTGACGATAAATGATTTTATTCATGTGACTGATGACTATATCTGCGGCCTAATTGCTGATCTGGATAAGCATGGGATCAATATCTCAGCCAATATTGCACTGTGTCCCGATTGTGGAAAACCGTTGCGCAAGGTAAATGGAGCCAATGGTGAATTTTGGGCATGTACCGGATTCCGGTCTGATCCGCAATGCAAGAAAACGCTGCCAGATTATAAGGGCCAACCTGATTTTGACGGGAAAGGCAAAGCGGCTGCGGAGTCTAAAAAAGCGCGGGAAGAAAAAGCCACCACTTGCCCAAAATGTAAAAAGAAATTAAAACGCATCAAAAGTAAAAAGAATGAGGGTGAATTTTATTGGGCATGTGAAGGGGTGTTTGACCAATCCTGCAAAAGTTTTTTCCCGGATGTGAAAGGAAAACCAGAACTAAAGCCTAAAACCATATCTAAGAATAAGGACTAAGATTCTACCCATTACCGTTTTCTATTGTGGTAATGGGTGTTTTTGTCGCAGGGGTTGTAAACGTACCATTCAGTCTATAAATAAGTGGCAACATAGGTGATCTGCTGTCATTGGTTAAAACTGCTATATTAATAGCATTCTTCTAGTGAACTGGTGGCACCCAGCATTGCCCGTATAAAATCACTGATTAAATAAATCAGATTAATCGGAATTGCATGTAAACAAGGGGTTATTTTAATGAGTAGTGATGAACGTTTTGGTGCGGTAACGTCTGTATTGTCTAACATCCGGTCTTTACGTGTTTATGCTCGTGAAGTTAGTTATGAGTTTTTGCAAGAGGCTAGTGAGAAACTCCAGGCGGTTATCGCTGAAAGACAAGATGAGTACCTGGCTGAACAACGCCAAAAGCAAGAGGAACAAGAAAAACTCGAGAAAGTGAAAAAGTACATGGAGTCAATCGGGCTTGATCCTGCATTACTGAGTTTACAGCCAGAAAACCCAGAGGCAAAAAAAACAGGTAAGAAACCGGCTTCTGAGGTGAAACCTAAGTACCGTCTGACGGATAAAGATGGGGTTGTTCATGAATGGTCTGGACGGGGTAGAATAAAATCAGCATTTAAAGAAGCTTTCGAGAACGGCCACACGAAAGAAGAGTTCCTGATTAAATCATCTGACGAATAATTTCCTTCAATATCTGAACTACCTGATTTTTGGTAGTTCAGATATGCAATTACCAATTTAACGTAAAAATCACCCATCCACTGATGCTTTTTTTTTCAGAATGGGCAGGTGCATTGGCATGTCTGCATGAGGAATGTTTGTACTCAGGTATACGTTGAATAATCCGTTTTTTTATTTATATATTGTATTGTACAATACAATTAACAGAGATTAACACGGACACTAGCCATGACTAAACCCGCTATTCAGGCATATGCCGAACTGCAACAGGCTTATGACTATTTCAATACAACCCTCTTCGAGAATGCTTTACCGGATTTGTTGCTCACACTACAGCGCGGTAAAAGGACGTTTGGGTATTTTGCACCGGAGCGTTTTACCGGGCAGTCGAATATATCTGAACTTGCAATGAACCCAGATTACTTTGGTGGTCGTTCGCTGGCAGATACACTTTCTACCCTAGTGCATGAACAATGCCATGTTTGGAGGCATTACATCCCCATTAAAAACTGCCGTGGTGGATATCATGATCGTGTCTGGGGGAAGAAAATGGAGGAAATTGGTTTAATGCCCTCGAATACTGGAATGCCTGGAGGTAAAAAAACAGGCCAACAAATGACGCATTACATTATCCGGGGTGGGCATTTTCAAACGGCAGTTTATGACCTGCTAAAAAATGGATTTTCAATATCCTGGTATGATAAGTGGTCAACAGGGCTGGCACCTTCGGCTAAAACTAACAGTGATATTCTTGATGATTGGTTAAAGGTAACTGACGGAAATGATATGGTGTTGATTCAAAAACTGACTAAAACCGTCAACCAGGGCGCTATCGTTCCTGATGATAACGACGATGGTTCGGATCAGGTTATTGATTTTCTTCCCCCGATAAAAGGAACGGGAACCCGTACTAAATTTAGTTGCCCGGACTGTGGGCTTAATGCGTGGGCTAAACCTACAGCGCATCTTAAATGTGGTGACTGCGAGTGTTGTTTGGAAGCAGAGGATTAAATATATGGATAACGGTTTATACAGCAATATACAGACCAGAAATACACTTGAGCATCTTAAAGAATGTTTAAGAATTGAAGTTATCAGCCGGGGTGGGAAGAAAAAGTTTTCGTGGTTTAAGGTAATACACAGAGGTTTATTTAGCTCTAGGAAACGATTTTATTTTTGGTGGCGTGTGGCAAACTATCTGAGTGGTTTACCCAGTAATCGTTATCAAAAATGGTCGAGAAAGATCAATGCAAAAATATTTCGAAAATATGGTGCAGATATTAGTACATACGCACATATCGGTGCAGGTATGAAGGTTAATCACTGCGTAGGGATAGTAATCCGCTCAGAATGTATCATTGGGCGCAACATGAATATTAGACAAAATACAACGATTGGACGTAAATCATCAATAGGGGATATAGGAATAATAACAATCGGTGATAATGTTGATATAGGAGCACATAGTTGTATTATTGGTGACATTAAGATTGGTGAAAATGTGACAATAGGAGCCATGACATTTGTCAATAAAGACATACCTGACAATTCCATTGTTTACAATACCGTAACTTCAATTATAAAAGAAAAATAATCATATAACAGATGGTGCATAATGAACATTAATGAATTAGCAGAAATATCATGGTTTCATGGTGGAGATGACATCTTTCAGGAATGGTCATTTCCTCCACCGATGAAAAAAAATCAAAATTATTTGATTCGTCATTCCCCTGTTTTTTTTACTGCTAACAAGGAGTATGCGCTGGGGGCAGGTAAGAGATTAGCGGTATCATCACTAAAAAAAGATGCAAACATTTTAAATACTATTAGTAATTATGCAGCATCTGAAAAATTAAGAGTAATGACATCGAAAATACAGTTAATGGAAAAGTCATTGAATGTGCAACACGACTTTTGGCATCGTGGCTGGCTTTCTGGGGATGTTCTTAGGTATGCATGGACTGATGTAGATCTTGAACATCATTTTCATAAAGAAATCCGGCGAAACTGCGAAGAGTATGATATGTCAAAAGAATATGGGACATATGTTTTTAACCTCAACTTAACACGCAGTTTAATCGAGAGTATTTGTAAGTGTGCTTTTGATATGGGCTATGATGGGTTATTTGGTCATGAAGTAGACAGGCATTCAGTGGAGGGTAAAACATTATCACAACCGATTCTGGCAGTGTTCAGAGAAAATGTGATTTCGTCACCAGTTTGGATAGGCCATAACTCATGTGGGGAATTGATTGGTTGATTGTCCTATAATCTTGTTGGCGAAAAAGGGAAAGAATATGCCTAAATTTAAAAAAGAGATCATTGAGCCAAAAAGTTATGCTGTTAACAATACAACGCTCTTAGCATTTATTGGGCTGTTCTTTTTTGGTTTAACAGGACTCATTTTTATGATTAACGCTGCTGTGAGGCTTTTTGCATCTGTATGGATGTATTCCTTCGAAGGTCTTAGCCTTGGCAGTGCAGGAATGGCTTTTTTCCTTGCTACCGTTTGTTTCGTTGCAGCCGCCCTCTGTCGTAAAGGTTTCCTGTATTGCTTGTCGAAATTGCAACAATACCAGTTACCGAACTAAGGCCGCGCCAGCGGCCTTTTTAATGCCCTTCATTTAATTCCCGCACCCCTGAACATTCTGTCCATAACCAACAACCCATTCTTAACAAAAGACTAGTTTTAAGTTAATATTACCTGACATATTTGACAGGTAGTATGGAAAGGAGCAAACTAGACATATATGACCAGTAGGCGCAAAAAAGTAACGCAGATTCAGGAAATAGCCAACAGCAAGGGATGGACGTTTGAAGAATTGGCTCACCGTTGGGAAGTTTCCCCTCGACAAATGTCACGCATCGCAGCAGCGGCTAAACAGCGTGATATAGATGCAGCTAACGGGCTACCGGGATTACCTAACAAACAGGAGGACTAAATGGCGGGATGGTGGATGGCGAAAGGACAATTAAAGATACTTAGGGAAATGAGCGCCGGGGCTATGCTCAGGATGGACAGTAAGGGGCGATTCTTTCTTGGCTTAAACGTCATTAACTGCACTGTTTCCGCAAAGGCACTGTTAAATAAATCGTATATCGCCGCAAATGGCATATCTCTGAATGGGTTTACTACTATGCATATAACCCCAACCGGGAAGAATGAAATGGGTTACAATCGACATCAAGAAATTTAGGATAATAGGGTAATATTTATAATTAGTAGGATTTTGGTAATTTCTGGATTTTTATTTTTCTGTTCTGCTGTTTTTGATTTAGGCGATTACTTCTCTAGTATTGTGGAATCGGGGTCTATGTGGATGGTGCCAGTCGGGATGGTGGTTTTTGTCTTTAGTACTTCAATTTTAGCTGGAGTTCTAAGCTGTCATGCCGATAAAACTAATTAAGGTTAATTTTTTCACTCAAGGTTAGGTGGGCAATGGAACTGTTTAAAATAGGTATTTTGATAGTAATTTCTGGGTTTGGGGTCAGGTGTTTCTGGACTGCCTGGTACATTCACCCTGGTACTACAGATAAAGCGGGTGATCGCTTTACTGATAAGCAACTCAAAGAGTTTGCGAAAACAGATCCCGCAAAGAGTCTTGTTAGATGGCGGCGTAATATGTTTATAGCTGGAGGGGTAATTAGCGTTGGTGCCATTTGCATGATCGCATACTGGTTATAAGATAACTAGGGTGCATAAAGGATTATTAATATACGTCTGGGGGGTAATCAGTATGTGGATTCTTGAAGTTTTAGGCATTGTTTTACTACTAGGTGGTCTTGCGGTTGGTGCTGCATTTTATGCTGCTATTATAACGGGTTTGGTTTGGATGTTCTTTACAGGAATCGAAATTGTAACAGCTCCTGTTTTATCTTGCCCTAGTGGTTGTTTCACAACAGTATTAGACTCAAAACCAATAGGTTGGATGTTTATAGCAACACCTGTGTTATTTCTTTCATTGTTTATTTTTAATTATATTTTTGTTTCTTTGCGTTCTAAACGAATAATAAAACATATTTAAAAGCTCGCTTGTTTAATGAGTGGCAAATAATATAGCTGTCAGTTAATTCCATAGGTACTAGGATATCCCGGTAATTCTGCCCAGTTCTGCTGGCAGTGCGGGATCTGGTCTGGTATTTTTATGAAATAATTAATAGGAAGGTGATATGTGAAAATTGATAAAGATTTTAATTCCCGGTATTTGAACTTTTTTTGTCAGTCTCCTGTCGTGCGCTTTGTTTTAATGTCCTCTGATATAGAGGAACCAGAAAATTATTGGTATGAGATTAATTGCACTGAGCATGACGATGTACAGGAAAAAATAAGACGTTTTTGTATCAATTACGGTTCGGTGACGGATAACTATGTCTGGGATGGTCAAGAGGCAATACAATGCCGGTTTTCTGTGGATGATTATTTACACCCAGAAATAATAGAAGATGCAAAATCCATTGTTGGTGATGAATTTGATGTTTTTGCTAAACGTGCCATTAATGAAGTCTGGTCTGAAATTCGAATCTATTTTTTGGTCAAAAGTAAATATCTGCTGGCTCCTGATAACATTCCCGGTAAGCCTACGTTCACTGAACTTGATATTAATTTCACTGATGATTTATCCTCGCTCATGCAGTTGTCAACCAGCGATAAACATTTTGTGGGAAACAGTATTCTAAAACAAATATCTAACTCAGTTATCAACAACGATGTTCAACGTCTGTCGCTTGTTTGTTCGGATTTATTATCATCTGGCACCTATTCAACAAAACATCGTCATATTGCCACCTGTATTAACAGAAAATTAAAGAAAGTTTATAATTTAGATACCCTTCTCGATGCGCTTGCGTTTAATGAATTCATGTGGGAATGGGAAAGCCAGTATCTAAAAAAACACTTTAAAGAGCTGACTGGTTGCGGGGTTCGCTATATAGTTTTTAATTTCAATTATGACTATGCGCGTGATTTTTATGAGGAGCTTTTCAAAAAAGAAAGTGAATATCTTGAAGCACAAGGCAGAGCACATGAATCGGTATTTATGAATAAAGCGTGGGATGTGTGGCTTGAAGAGCTATGTTTTGATGCAAAAACCTATGATCGTGAGCATGGACGATTCAATTAAGCCCCTACGGGATTAACTCCTTGACAGAACAGGAAGTTTTATGAAAAATATTAAATCAATATTGCCTATCATTTATATCTGCTCATCTGCCGCTACGTTCTCTGCTATTTCCAGTACACCTGACATTACAACTACTGTTGTTAATCCACAAAGCATCGGGGTGTTTGGGGCTGATTACGGAGTATTTAAATCTATCGATACTGATGCATTGATTAAATCAGTGAAGCTACTGGAGAAAGACGGTTTTAATACAGCAGTGGTGACAAATACACTGGATTTAAATTCATATAAGGGTAGTGTGATTATTTTCAAATCCAGTGCAAATGGCAAGCCGCTTTCTTCTGAGAAAGCACTGGCGGCATTCAAAAAAAACATGCAGGTAGAAAAGTTATCTGCTCAGGATGCAATATTAATAAAAAACACGCCGCTTTCATTGAATGAGGGAGGTACGGTAATAAATCAATCCTACAATATTATTTATGCCGGGAAGTCTGAAACTGCCAGTCAGTATTTTCAGGTTCCACAAGGCGGCCTCGCCCTTACCATTGTTAAAATGGATGACGGCAAACTGCTAGTGATTACCACGAATCCATAGCGTAACTCTGCTGGCTGGCTGTGATCTGGCCTGATATTATCAGGCTATCCCAATGGTTAATCTGGAAATAATAAAATTTACGTCTCCCGTTTATATCCCTTCGACGTTGGACACAAAGGTAATTCTGTCCAGTTCTGCTGGATGCACAAGATCTGACCTGCTAAAATAAGTCAAATGAATAGCCTGATAGGTAATAAGAATGACGGTAACTACATCATTGATATTTTATGTTTTCATGAGTCTTGGGATCGGCGGCACACTAACCATGTTCTTTATGCTTCCGTTAGAAACAACGGGTTTCGGTCTTAAAGGTGGTATTCCTTCAAGGATAAATAATTTCCTGACCGTATTTTCACCAGTCTGTATTGCCATAGCAATGATCGCCTACTGGTTAAGATAAATAGGCCGTGCAAGCGGCCTATTTCACGCCTCTGTTTAATTTCTGACTCTTTATATCAGAGACTCCGCTACCTATTTTTTAATGATCGTATGGGACCAATGACGTTATGACAGGCAACAAAAGAACGTTTACGGGAACGATAAAACAAACAGCGCATGTGATGACCAGCACGTCTGAAGTCATTTTTTTTGGTGTCCTCTTCAACGAAGAAGACGGATGGCTTCGGATAGCTACAAACAATATCACGTTGGCTGAAAGTGTTGCTTTCCTACAGCCGGGTGGCAACGTCCAGCTCACGGTGCAGGGGAGCATTTTGCAGGTAAAAAGCAGCTATCACCGGCTTGTCAGGGTGGACATTATCTGACGTTGGTAGGGGTTCTTTGCCGGAAATTTCGGCGGTTCCGGCATAGAACCCCTGAATATGGAATCAATACGTGAAGCGGTAAAACGTATTGAACAACTAAAAAGCGAAGATTCATATGATGATGTCATGTTTTCTTTG
>NZ_VEXQ01000023.1 GCF_006376615.1 Buttiauxella sp. B2 | reverse complement strand
CTGTACTGACGTACAGGGCTTTTTGCTGTCTGCAGTTTATGGAAATTCAGTTCCCTGTCCCCGTGATAATCCACTGCAAAACCCACTGTTTGCCCGCGTAATCCACTGCATCAGGAAGTCGTTCTTAAGTGAAACATTTTCAACTAACTTATGAATACTCGACATTTGACAAGCGTCGAGTTATCTTCAGCTATCTGGATGTCTAAACGTTTAAACGTGTGCTGTGAGGATATAAGGTTATGCCAATTCGGGTCCTGGATGAGTTACCGGCAGTCAATTTCCTGCGTGATGAGAACGTTTTTGTCATGACAACATCGCGCGCAAGTAATCAGGAAATCCGTCCGCTAAAGGTACTCATACTTAATCTGATGCCGAAAAAGATTGAGACGGAGAACCAGTTTTTACGTCTACTTTCTAACTCTCCTCTGCAGGTCGATGTCCAACTGCTACGCATTGATTCACGTGAATCCCGTAATACACCGGCTGAGCACCTCAATAATTTCTACTGTAATTTCGAAGATATTCAGGATGAAAATTTTGATGGGTTAATCGTTACTGGCGCACCATTGGGTCTGGTGGAATTTAACGATGTTGCTTACTGGCCGCAGATTGAGCAAGTGATCCATTGGGCAAAAGATCACGTTACCTCAACGCTATTTGTCTGTTGGGCTGTGCAGGCAGCTCTCAATATTCTCTACGGCATCCCGAAGCAAACACGCAAAGAGAAACTGTCTGGTGTGTACGAGCATAACCTCACTTACCCGCATGCTCTGTTAACTCGGGGTTTTGATGACACCTTCCTGGCCCCACACTCTCGGTATGCGGATTTTCCAGCCTCTTTGATACGTGACTATACCGATCTCGAAATTCTGGCCGAGTCAGAAGAAGGGGATGCGTACTTATTTGGTAGCAAAGATAAGCGCATCGCCTTTGTTACAGGGCACCCGGAATATGACGCGCACACGCTTTCAGGTGAGTATTTCCGTGATGTAGAGGCGGGTCTGAATCCAGATGTTCCATATAATTATTTCCCAAGTAACGATCCGCAGAAGAAGCCACATGCAACCTGGCGTAGTCATGGGAATTTGCTCTTCACCAATTGGCTGAACTACTACGTTTACCAGATCACTCCATTCGATTTACGCCATATGAATCCGACGCTCGATTAAGCGTTTCAGCACCCCGTCTACTTTACGATCAAGGCACCTTAAGGTGCCTTTTTTGTTTTATAAAAACAAATTCCCTCCATGAATAAATTTTAAATTTATATATATCAATGTGATGAATGATTTTTATTATAAAAATGGAAATTGTTTTTGATTTTAATAAATCATGAAGTAGTCTTAAGTCTGCTGAGTGAAAACCACACACTGGACGTACCAGATAAGTTTGGCTTTATCGACGGGATGAGACGAGGGGAGTAATCCAATGACACAACAGACAGTTAGCGCAGAGTTGGCCTTTAGCCAGCCGTTTGGTGAACAAGAGCGGCAGATCCTGACGCCTGATGCAGTAGAGTTTATGAGTGAACTCGTCATCCGCTTTACACCACAACGCAATAAACTGCTGGCGGCACGCACCGTTCAGCAGGCAGAAATAGACGCAGGAAAGCTTCCGGATTTTAATTCGGAAACACATTCCATTCGTGAATCAAAGTGGACTATTCGCGGAATCCCAGCCGATTTACTCGACCGACGTGTTGAAATAACCGGGCCGGTTGAACGCAAGATGGTGATTAACGCGCTCAATGCTAACGTCAAAGTATTCATGGCCGACTTTGAAGATTCCCTGGCACCAAGCTGGAACAAAGTTATCGACGGGCAAATCAACTTACGCGATGCCATTAATGGCACGATCAGCTGGACGAACGAAGCCGGAAAGATTTACCAGCTTAAGCCAGATCCAGCGGTATTGGTTTGCCGTGTGCGCGGCCTGCACTTGCCGGAAAAACACGTCACCTGGCGAAATGAACCGATTCCTGGAAGCCTGTTTGATTTTGCACTCTACTTCTTCCACAACGTAGACACTCTGTTGGCAAAAGGAAGCGGCCCGTATTTCTACCTGCCAAAAACACAATCCTGGCAGGAAGCTGCCTGGTGGAGCGAAGTCTTCAGTTTTACCGAAGATCATTTTTCTCTGCCACGCGGCACGATTAAAGCGACATTGCTGATTGAAACACTGCCAGCAGTATTCCAGATGGATGAGATCCTGCACGCACTGCGCGATCACATTGTCGGACTGAACTGTGGTCGATGGGATTACATTTTCAGCTATATCAAAACCCTGAAAAATCATCCAGATCGCATTTTGCCCGATCGTCAGTCTGTCACCATGGACAAACCGTTCCTGAATGCCTATTCGCGTTTACTGATCAAAACCTGTCACCGCCGCGGGGCGTTTGCGATGGGCGGTATGGCAGCCTTTATCCCGAGTAAAGACAGCCAACGCAATGACTGGGTGCTCAACAAAGTTAAAGCAGACAAACAAATGGAAGCCACCAACGGTCACGACGGTACATGGATTGCGCATCCAGGTCTTGCTGACACGGTGATGGAAGTCTTTAGCAAAGCGTTAGGTGACGATAAAAACCAGCTTCATGTTTTGCGCACAGAAGATGCACCTATTACCGCTGAACAGCTGCTGGAACCTTGCCCTGGCGAACGCACTGAAGCGGGGATGCGCGCCAACATCCGCGTCGCGGTGCAATACATCGAAGCATGGATTTCAGGTAATGGTTGCGTGCCAATCTATGGGTTGATGGAAGATGCCGCGACTGCGGAAATCTCACGAACCTCAATCTGGCAGTGGATTCATCATGAAAAAGCGTTGAGTAACGGTGAAACGGTCACCAAGGCGTTGTTCTGCCAAATGTTGGCCGAAGAGATGTTCATTATTCAGGAAGAGTTAGGCGACAAGCGTTTCAGCCAAGGGCGCTTTGATGAAGCGGCTCGGTTGATGGAGCAAATCACGACTTCCGACACGTTAATCGACTTCCTGACGCTGCCAGGTTACCGCCTGCTCGCTTGAACCTAACTTAAATAAAAATATATGGAGCATCTGCAATGAAAACCTCACGCACCCAACAGATCCAACAATTACAACAGGATTGGACGCAACCACGCTGGGAAGGAATCAAGCGTCCCTACACGGCAGAAGACGTCGTTAAACTGCGAGGTTCGGTGAACCCTGAATGTACGCTGGCACAAAATGGTGCAGCGAGAATGTGGCGTTTGCTGCATGGCGAATCGAAAAAAGGGTACATCAACAGTCTCGGTGCATTAACCGGTGGGCAGGCATTGCAGCAGGCAAAAGCGGGTATCGAAGCCATTTATCTTTCAGGTTGGCAGGTGGCGGCAGATGCAAACCTGGCTTCCAGCATGTATCCGGATCAATCACTGTACCCGGCAAACTCCGTGCCAGCGGTGGTCGATCGGATCAACAACACATTCCGTCGCGCCGATCAGATCCAATGGGCATCGAACATCGAGCCGGGTGATCCGCGTTATGTCGATTACTACCTGCCGATTGTCGCCGATGCAGAAGCCGGTTTTGGCGGTGTGCTAAACGCGTTTGAGTTGATGAAATCGATGATTCAGGCCGGTGCGGCAGCGGTTCACTTTGAGGATCAGCTCGCGTCAGTGAAGAAATGTGGTCACATGGGCGGCAAGGTGTTGGTTCCGACTCAGGAGGCGATTCAAAAATTAGTCGCCGCCCGTCTGGCGGCTGACGTGATGGGCGTTCCGACACTTGTGATTGCCCGTACTGATGCTGATGCGGCGGATTTGATAACGTCCGATTGCGATGAATACGACCGTGAATTTGTTACGGGTGAGCGAACTCAGGAAGGGTTCTATCGTACTCGTGCGGGCATTGAGCAAGCGATCAGCCGTGGGTTGGCTTACGCGCCTTACGCCGATTTGGTGTGGTGTGAAACATCGAAACCAGACCTCGAGCAAGCTCGCCGCTTTGCTGATGCCATTCACGCTCGCTTCCCAGGAAAACTCTTGGCTTATAACTGCTCACCATCGTTTAACTGGAAGAAAAACCTGGATGACAAAACCATTGCTTCGTTCCAGGAAGAGCTGTCAGCAATGGGCTACAAATACCAGTTTATTACTTTGGCAGGCATTCATAGCATGTGGTTCAACATGTTCGACCTGGCTCACGCTTACGCTCAGGGCGAAGGGATGAGGCATTACGTTGAGAAAGTGCAGCAGCCAGAATTTGCCGCCGCACCTGAAGGCTACACGTTCGTTTCCCATCAGCAGGAAGTAGGGACCGGCTATTTTGACCGCGTAACGACGATTATTCAGGGCGGTGCTTCTTCGGTTACCGCGTTAACAGGGTCAACGGAAGAAGAGCAGTTCTGAGTTCAATAGCCCTCACTTCAAGGCGAGGGCGAAATACCGCGGAGAAACCGATGACACACAGGCTGGAACTGTTAATTGCACACACCATCCTGCAAGGTTTTGACGCGCAGTATGGTCGCTTTCTTGAGATAACCGCTGGAGCACAGCAGCGCTTCGAGCAAGCAGACTGGCACGCTGTTCAGCAGGCGATGAAAAGTCGTATTCATCTCTATGATCATCATGTCGGTCTGGTCGTTGAGCAATTGCGCTGCATCACCGGCGGCCACAATACTGACGATGAATTTTTATTGCGAGTCAAAGCGCAGTACACCCAGTTGTTGCCCGATTACCCTCGTTTTGAAATCGCCGAAAGCTTTTTCAATTCCGTTTATTGTCGGCTTTTCGAACACCGCTCGTTATCTCCCGAGCGGCTTTTTATCTTTAGTTCTCAGGAAGAAAAACGCTTTCGAACTATTCCTCGCCCGCTGTCAAAATCGTTCTTTCCGGAACAAAGCTGGCATGCGCTTCTGACATCATTATTCAATGATCTTCCGCTACGCATGGCCTGGCAAAATCTGTCACGTGATGTGAATTACATCATCGCGCATCTGAGTGAAACCTTTGGTTATGAGGCCATGGAACAGAGCTATGTGGAAATCGCCAACGAATTGTTTTATCGCAATAAAGCCGCCTGGCTTGTTGGAAAATTGGTTTTGCCTACCGGTAAAGTACCGTTCTTGCTGCCGATTCATCGCACCGATGACGGAAATCTAGTGATTGATACCTGCTTAACGAGCACTTCCGAAGCGAGCATTGTCTTTGGTTTCGCGCGTTCATACTTCATGGTTTATGCCCCGCAACCCGCAGCGCTGGTTGAATGGCTGCGTGAACTACTGCCTGGCAAAACGACTGCCGAACTGTATATGGCGATTGGCTGCCAGAAACATGGAAAAACAGAAAGTTATCGTGAATACCTGACCTATATCTCGAACACGGACGAGAAGTTTATTGAAGCGCCTGGCATCCGTGGCATGGTGATGTTGGTATTTACGCTCCCCGGTTTTGATCGCGTGTTCAAGGTGATTAAAGACAAGTTTGCACCGCAAAAAGAGGTAACTGCCGAACGTGTGCGCGAATGCTATCAGCTAGTCAAAGAACACGATCGTGTCGGGCGTATGGCCGATACTCAAGAGTTTGAAAACTTTGTGCTCTCGAAGCATCAAATTAGCCAGCCATTGCTGGAACTGTTGCACCAGGAAGTCCCCGGAAAATTGACCGATCTCGGTGACCGCATCGCCATCAGTCATCTTTATATTGAACGCAGAATGGTGCCGCTGAATTTGTGGCTCGAACAAGTGGAAGGCCAGCAATTACGTGATGCAGTAGAAGAATACGGCAACGCTATTCGCCAACTTGCTGCGGCGAATATTTTCCCCGGCGACATGCTATTTAAAAACTTTGGCGTCACACGCCATGGTCGCGTCGTATTCTATGATTACGATGAAATTTGCTATATGACAGAGGTGAATTTCCGCAACGTACCACTGCCGCGTTATCCGGAAGATGAACTCTCTGCCGAACCCTGGTACAGCGTGGCTCCGGGCGATGTATTTCCGGAAGAGTTTCGTCATTACCTCTGCGCTGATCCGCGTATTCGTGAATTGTTTGATGAAATGCACAGCGAGTTGTTTTGTGCTGACTTTTGGCGCGCATTGCAGGAACGTATCCGCAACGGCCATGTAGAAGATGTTTTTGCGTATCGTAGACGCCAGCGCTTTTGCCAGCGTTTCGGAGATTTAAAACAGGCGGGCTAGCGCCCGCCGCCGTACGCCTGAGTAATCTCTTTCGCCGCTTTAATCACTAATGCGCCCAACTCGGTTACGCGGTCGTCCGTGATACGTGAAATTGGACCGGAAATGGAAATGGCAGCAAACGGTTCATGATGTTCATCATAGATACAAGATGCCACGCAGCGCAGTCCCAGCGCATGTTCTTCATCATCAAACGAATAACCCCGTTTGCGGGTTTGCGCTAAATCTTCTTTCAGATGCAACGGCGAAGTGAGCGTTGCAGGCGTGTAGCTATGCAACCCTTTGCGGTGCAGCAAAGATGTCACCTGATCGTCGCTTAGATTTGCAAGAAACACTTTCCCGGCGCCAGATGCGTGCATAGGTAATTTGCCACCAATCGGCGCTGACATGCGCATCAACTGGGCGCATTGTACCTGGTCGATGATAATCGCCTGATGATCGCTATGGTCGAGTACCGCAAGGTTCACGGTTTCACCTGAGTCTTCCATCAGCTTACGCAGTATCGGGTGAACAATTGCCAGCAGATTACGGCTTTGCAAAAAACTACTGCCGACGACAAACGCATGTGCGCCAATCGTCCAATGCCCGAGATCGCCAATCTGGCGTACAAAGCCGAGTTGCTGCATGGTGGAGAGTAGACGATGCGTTGTGGAATTAGGTAAGCCAGCCTGTTGAGCAAGCTCAGTGAGCGCAACGCTACCATGTGATTCTGCAATCCATTCAAGCAGTTTCAGGCCGCGCGTAAGCGACTGAACTTGTCCGGTGGGTTGAGGTGCGGCCACTGTGGTAGCGCGCGGTTTTTTTCCACGTTTGGCGGGAACGGCAGCGACCATAACTGACTCCTGTTTTCGTATCGTGGAAATCATTTTCGTTTTATTTGGCGATAATGCAACCAGCATCGGACTCATCGGATCAGTCAGGTGAACATGTCTCATGTTCCATTGCTTTGCGACTATTACAAGTTATGACAGTATGACTTGTTGGGCTGACAGGCTTGGGTAAACAGGTGGGAGTTAGAGTGAGCAATAAATTAGAAAAACTGCATCAGCAGTTGAAAGAACGCATTTTGGTGCTGGATGGTGGTATGGGAACCATGATCCAAAGCTACCGTCTTGATGAGAGTGATTTCCGAGGTGAGCGCTTTGCAGACTGGCCGTGTGACCTGAAAGGGAACAACGACTTGCTGGTGCTGAGCAAACCGGAAATTATTGCCGCTATTCACTATGACTACTTTGAAGCCGGTGCCGACATCGTCGAAACCAATACCTTCAACTCCACCACCATCGCGATGGCGGATTACCAAATGGAATCCCTATCGGCAGAAATTAACTATGAAGCGGCAAAGCTTGCCCGCGCCTGTGCCGATGAATGGACAGCACGTACGCCAGAAAAACCACGCTACGTGGCGGGTGTGTTAGGCCCAACCAACCGTACTGCGTCAATCTCACCGGACGTTAATGACCCTGCGTTCCGTAACGTCACTTTTGACTTGCTGGTGGAAGCCTATCGCGAATCTACCCGTGCGCTGGTGGAAGGTGGTGCTGATCTCATCATGATCGAAACGGTGTTTGATACATTGAATGCCAAAGCGGCTATTTTCGCCGTTAAAACTGAATTTGAAGCGTTGGGCGTGGATCTGCCAATCATGATCTCCGGCACCATTACTGATGCATCAGGCCGTACTCTTTCCGGGCAAACTACCGAAGCTTTCTACAACTCACTACGCCATGCGGATGCGCTGACCTTTGGTCTGAACTGTGCGCTGGGGCCAGATGAATTGCGCCAGTACGTGGCAGAACTTTCGCGTATTGCCGAATGCTATGTCACTGCGCACCCGAATGCTGGCCTGCCGAATGCCTTTGGTGAATACGATCTCGACGCAGTTGAGATGGCTCGCCAAATTGGCGAATGGGCGCAGGCAGGTTTCCTTAATATCATCGGCGGTTGCTGTGGCACAACGCCTGCTCACATCGCAGCCATGAGCAAAGCGGTTGAAGGTGTTGCGCCGCGTAAACTGCCTGAGTTGCCAGTGGCGTGTCGTTTAGCAGGCCTTGAGCCGCTGAATATCACCGCAGAAAGCCTGTTTGTGAACGTTGGTGAACGTACTAACGTGACCGGTTCAGCCAAATTTAAGCGTCTAATCAAAGAAGATAAATACAACGAAGCGCTGGAAGTGGCGCTTCAGCAGGTAGAAAGCGGCGCGCAAATCATCGACATCAACATGGATGAAGGGATGCTCGACGCCGAAGCGGCAATGGTGCGTTTCCTCAATCTGATTGCGGGTGAACCGGACATCGCCCGCGTGCCAATCATGATTGACTCCTCAAAATGGGACGTCATTGAAAAAGGCCTGAAATGTATTCAGGGCAAAGGCATCGTTAACTCCATCTCCATGAAAGAGGGGGTTGAGCTGTTTATCCACCATGCAAAACTGGTGCGCCGCTACGGTGCCGCGATGGTGGTGATGGCGTTTGACGAAGTCGGGCAGGCAGATACCCGTGAGCGCAAAATTGAAATTTGCCGCCGTGCCTACAAAATTCTGACTGAAGAAGTCGGCTTCCCACCTGAAGATATTATTTTCGACCCGAACATCTTTGCGGTTGCAACCGGTATTGAAGAGCACAACAACTACGCCCAGGACTTTATCGGCGCGTGTGAGGACATCAAGCGCGAACTGCCTCATGCAATGATTTCTGGTGGCGTGTCGAACGTGTCGTTCTCGTTCCGTGGCAACGACCCAGTACGCGAGGCAATTCACGCCGTATTCCTGTATTACGCCATCCGCAAAGGCATGGATATGGGCATCGTCAACGCCGGGCAACTGGCAATTTATGACGATCTTTCTGATGAATTGCGTAATGCCGTCGAAGACGTGATTCTTAACCGTCGTGATGACAGCACCGAACGATTGCTGGACCTGGCAGAAAAATATCGCGGCAGTAAAAGTGATGATGGCGCAAATGCTCAGCAGGCTGAATGGCGTAGCTGGGATGTGGTAAAACGTCTGGAATACTCGCTGGTTAAAGGCATCACCGAATTTATCGAATCTGATACCGAAGAAGCACGCCAACAAGTCGCACGGCCAATCGAAGTGATCGAAGGGCCGTTGATGTCAGGCATGAACGTGGTCGGTGACCTGTTTGGCGAAGGGAAAATGTTCCTGCCTCAGGTGGTGAAATCGGCACGTGTGATGAAACAAGCGGTGGCGTATCTCGAACCGTACATTGAAGCCAGCAAAGAAAAAGGCTCCACCAACGGCAAAATCGTGCTCGCCACGGTGAAAGGCGATGTTCACGACATCGGCAAAAACATCGTTGGTGTGGTGCTGCAATGTAACAACTACGAAATCATCGACCTTGGCGTAATGGTGCCAACTGAGAAAATTTTGAAAACTGCGCGTGAAGTAGGCGCGGATATTATCGGTCTTTCTGGGCTGATCACTCCGTCACTGGATGAAATGGTTAACGTCGCCAAAGAAATGGAGCGCCAGGGCTTTACGCTGCCGCTGCTGATTGGCGGGGCGACAACCTCCAAAGCGCACACCGCGGTGAAAATCGAACAGAACTACAGCGGCCCGACGGTTTATGTGCAGAACGCTTCGCGTACCGTAGGCGTGGTTTCAGCGCTGCTTTCTGCTACTCAGCACGACGAATTTGTGGAACGCACGCGCAAAGAATACGTTACCGTGCGTACCCAGCACGCTCGCAAAAAACCACGCACTCCGCCAGTCACATTGCAGGCCGCGCGTGAGAACGACCTGGCGTTTGACTGGGCGAGCTACACGCCACCGGTTCCACATCGCCCGGGCGTGCAGGAAGTGACCGCCAGCATTGAAACGCTGCGGAATTACATCGACTGGACACCATTCTTTATGACGTGGTCGCTGGCGGGGAAATATCCGCGCATCCTCGAAGACGAAGTGGTGGGTGAAGAAGCGCAGCGCGTGTTTAAAGACGCGAACGAGATGCTCGATAAGCTGCATGCGGAAAAATTACTGACACCGCGTGGTGTGGTGGGGTTGTTCCCGGCGAACCGCGTGGATGACGATATCGAAATCTATCGCGATGAATCTCGTACTCGCGTGCAAACCGTCGCGCACCATCTGCGCCAGCAAACCGAGAAAACCGGTTTTGCCAACTACTGCCTGGCCGATTTTGTGGCACCGAAACACAGCGGTAAAGCTGACTATATCGGGGCATTTGCGGTAACTGGTGGCATGGAAGAAGATGCGTTAGCCGAAGCTTTCGAAGCACAGCACGATGATTACAACAAAATTATGGTGAAAGCGCTTTCCGATCGCCTGGCGGAAGCCTTTGCCGAATATCTGCATGAGCGTGTTCGCAAGGTTTACTGGGGCTACGCGCCAACGGAAAACCTCAGCAACGAGGAGCTCATCCGCGAAAACTATCAAGGGATTCGTCCTGCTCCGGGTTATCCGGCCTGCCCGGAACACACCGAAAAAGCGACCATCTGGGAATTGCTGGACGTAGAAAATGTAGTGGGTATGAAACTCACTGAATCCTACGCGATGTGGCCTGGTGCCTCGGTTTCCGGCTGGTACTTCAGCCATCCTGACAGCAAGTACTACGCCGTGGCGCAAATTCAACGCGACCAGGTGCAAGACTATGCGCGTCGTAAAGGGATGTCGGTCACCGAGGTTGAACGCTGGTTAGCACCGAATTTGGGCTACGACGCGGACTGATTGCCGATCTGCACCCTCTCTCGTATGGGAGAGGGTGGTTTACAACCCAAAACGTTTAAATATCGCCAACCGTTATATACTGGAAAGAGAAGGAATTTCTTCGCTTAAACTAACCAGGAGAAAGAGTGCTGACTTTACTGCATTTACTTTCTGCGGTGGCGCTGCTGGTATGGGGCACACACATTGTGCGTACCGGCATCATGCGAGTCTATGGTGCAAATCTCCGTAGTGTACTCAGCCGCAGTGTTGAAAAAAAACCGTTCGCCTTCTGTGCGGGTATTGGTGTAACCGCACTGGTGCAAAGCAGCAACGCAACCACCATGCTGGTGACATCTTTTGTTGCCCAGGACCTGGTGGCGCTGACTCCCGCGCTAGTGATTGTTCTGGGGGCTGATGTTGGTACCGCGCTGATGGCACGAATACTGACTTTTGATTTATCCTGGCTTTCGCCGTTACTCATCTTCCTTGGCGTCATTTTCTTCCTCAGTCGTAAGCAAACTCGTGCAGGGCAACTCGGGCGTGTAGGTATTGGCCTTGGGCTAATTTTGCTGGCGTTAGAGCTTATCGTTAGTGCGGTCACGCCGATGATGCAAGGTTCGGGTGTGAAGGTTATCTTCGCCTCGTTGACCGGCGATATCATGCTTGATGCATTGATTGGTGCGATGTTTGCCATCATCAGTTATTCCAGCCTTGCCGCCGTACTGCTGACTGCCACGCTGACCTCCACAGGCGTTATCTCGTTTGATGTCGCACTGTGTCTGGTGATTGGTGCCAACCTCGGCTCTGGCTTGCTGGCGATGATCAACAACAGCACTGCAAATGCTGCGGCTCGCCGTGTTGCGCTCGGAAGCTTGCTGTTCAAGCTGGTGGGTGGTGTGATTGTTCTGCCGTTTATTCATATCCTGGCGGATACGATGCACAAACTGCCGCAGCCTGAGTCTGAACTGGTTATCTATTTCCACGTTTTCTACAACCTGATTCGCTGCCTGGCGATGGTGCCTTTTGCTGGCGTAATGGCTCGTTTCTGCCGTAGCGTGATTAGCGAAGCGCCTGAAGTTGATGCGCGTATGAAACCGAAACATCTTGATGTTACCGCGCTCGATACCCCGGCTCTTGGGTTGTCAAACGCGGCGCGTGAAACCTTACGCATGGGCGATGTGCTTGAGCAAATGTTGGATACCTGGAGCAAAGTCATGCACGGCGAACCGCGCCAGGAAAAGGAACTGCGCAAGCTTGCCGATGATGTCGATGTGCTTTATACCGCTATCAAACTGTATATGGCGCAAATGCAGAAAGAGGAATTAGCAGAGGTTGAATCTCGCCGCTGGGCTGAAATCATTGAGATGTCGCTAAACCTTGAACAGGCCGCTGATATTCTTGAGCGAATGGGCAGTGAAGTGGCGGATAAATCGCTGGCTGCACGTCGGGCGTTTTCACCTGATGGCTTAAAAGAGCTGGATATCCTGCTCCAGCAATTAACCAGCAATCTGAAGCTCAGCCTGTCGGTATTTTTCTCCGCAGACGTTAACAGCGCTCGCCGTTTGCGCCGTAACAAACATCGCTTTCGGATTCTGAATCGGCGTTACTCCCACGCACACGTTGATCGCTTGCATCAGCAAAACGTGCAAAGCATCGAAACCAGCTCGCTACATTTAGGCTTACTCGGCGATATGAAGCGCCTGAACTCACTATTTTGTGCGGTCGCGTATAGCGTGCTTGAACAGCCTGACGATGACGATCGGGACGAGTATTAGCCTCAAGGGCACTTTCATCATTGAAGGTGCCATATTCTGAATTGTCTATTTCTTCTTCTGCCTGATATCCATGCCGCTTATAATCTTGTCGCTTAACTTATTAAAACAAAAGGAATTCGACAATGAGATTGAAACAGTGGCTGGCAGGGGGACTTTGTATTGTGGCATTGGCAGGATGTGCTGCGCTCGAAAGGACTGAACCCGTCCGGACGCCGCAGACGATAATTACCCAACATGTGACGACGGAACAGGTTAAAGACGCAATTATTAATGCCGGGCAAGGCCGCGACTGGATAATGTCAGTAGCGGGTCCAGGCGTGATTAACGCGACGCAAAACATACGCAAACACAGTGTTACTGTGCGCATAAACTACAGCGATAGATCCTACTCAATTAACTATGTCAGCAGCGTAAACTTGCTGGCGTCTGATGGCGAAATTCACCGCTCATATAATCATTGGGTGAATAATCTGGATAAAGATATCCAGAAGAAAATAGCTGTGATTGCCGCAACAACTAAGTAACTCATCTACAGGTGGCAAAGAAGTTCGTGTCACCTGGATTTTCCCTGTTCGCATCGACTCTCAGGTAAGGTATATTCCAGGTTTTACGGAGGAACCATGCTGACCAACTCATCTATACGTCTGAACAAATACATTAGCGAGAGCGGTATCTGCTCCCGTCGTGATGCCGATCGTTACATCGAACAGGGAAATGTTTTTATTAACGGCAAACGTGCCGCGATTGGGGATCAGGTATTTGCCGGAGATGTGGTGAAGGTCAACGGTCAGTTAATCGAACCCCGTGACGAAGATGATTTGGTGCTTATCGCATTGAACAAGCCTGTGGGTATCGTGAGTACGACCGAAGACGGCGAGAAAGACAACATTGTCGATTTTGTTAACCACAGCAAACGCGTTTTCCCTATTGGGCGCTTAGACAAAGATTCGCAGGGGCTGATTTTACTCACCAATCATGGCGATCTGGTGAACAAGATCCTTCGCGCCGGGAACGACCACGAAAAAGAGTACGTCGTGACGGTTAATAAACCGGTCACAGATGATTTCATTCGTGGCATGGGTGCAGGTGTCCCGATGCTGGGCACAGTAACCAAAAAATGCAAAGTGAAGAAAGAAGCTCCATTTGTATTTCGAATCACGCTGGTGCAAGGCCTTAACCGCCAGATTCGCCGAATGTGCGAACACTTTGGTTATGAAGTGACGAAGCTTGAACGTACCCGCATTATGAACGTCAGCATGAAAGGTTTGCCGCTGGGCGAATGGCGTGATTTAACCGAGGATGAGTTGGTCGAGTTGTTTAAGCTGATTGAGAATTCTTCTTCCGAAGCGAAGCCCGCGAAAAAACCCAAGGCAAAACCTGCGGCTGTCGCGAAGAAACCGGCCAGTACTGGGCCAAAAAGTTCTGCAAAAACCCCGGCAGAGCTTGCTTCGCGCAAACGCTTTGCCCAGCCAGGGCGCAAGAAGAAAGGGCGCTAAATTAGCGTTTCCCGCGTGAGTGGCTGTTTGCAGACCAGGAATAGGTTGCAGATGTATCCGGTTTTAAGGCTTTTTGTTTTTTAATCTGGCGGACTTTTTTAGCCGCTTGCTCACGTGCTTCCATAAGTTGGTCGATATAGGTTTTTTTAACGTGGTTGATTTCTGAGTTTGTCAGGGGGCGACCATGGGCGATGCGTGCGCGGTCTAGCCGCGTTTTTAATTCGCGCTGCTCGGCTTCGGTCATATCTTGTTGTGTCAGTCTTGATGTGGACATCATTGCGGCCTCTTAAGAAGTGGCCTCCAGTGTAAAGCAAAGCGCACGTCAGCTCAGTAAAAATCAGCATCTGGCAGCAAACTTCCCCATAATAGCCCGGTTTCCCGGGCATTTTGCTGAATCAAAGCAGAGTCAGGCGCGGCGTTTTTTCAATCGCGGATCCTTTTTCTCATCAACAGGTTTACCCGACCAGTAACCTGCCAGGATTGAACCGGAAAGGTTGTGCCATACCGAGAACAGTGCGCCAGGTAGGGCAGCCAGCGGCGAGAAGTAAATTTTGCCGAGAGTGGCAGCCAAACCTGAGTTCTGCATACCGACCTCTATCGCCAGTGTGCGGCAGGTGGATTCGTCGAAACCGAAAAGACGTCCTCCCCAGTAACCGCTCAGTAAGCCAATTCCGTTATGCAAAATCACTGCGACAATCACCATCAAACCCACAGATGCGATATGGCTCGCACTGCCTGCTACCACGGCACTGATAATCGCCAGAATGCACAGCATCGAAAACGCAGGTAGATAAGTCTCTGCGCGCTTTACAAGGCGTGGGAATAAGTGATGAACAATCAGCCCCAGACCAATCGGAATGACCACGATTTTCAGGATGCTGACCAGCATACCCATTACGTCTACTTTGATATCCGCATCAACGTACAGTCGCGTCAGCAGCGGTGTGGCGAAAACTCCAACCAGTGTGGAAACCGATGAAATGGTGACAGAAAGCGCCACATCTCCTTTTGCCAGGTAAATCATCACGTTTGACGCAGTACCGCTAGCAACGCTGCCGACCAGAACCATTCCGGCAGAAAGGTCTGGCGGCATATGGAACAGCTTTGCTAAAACCCAGGCCGCCAGCGGCATAATCAAATAGTGCAGAAAAGTACCAGCAGCTACAGGCGCGGGGCGTGACAGCACGCGTTTAAAATCGTCGATGCGCAGATGCACACCCATGCCAAACATAATCAGCATTAAAAGCGTGCTGACCCATGGGCCAATAGGAGTGAACGTGCCGGGCGTGTAATAGGCGAGTACAGACAGCAGCACCGCCCAAAGCGGAAACAGCCGGGTGAATAAAGCGAGCATATTGAGATCCTTGCAAGTGTTGTGTTGTTTTATGGTTATAAAAATGCCGGGATCGAGCCCGGCATTTGGTATTAATTACTTAAGTAGAAATTTTATTCAAATAGATTGTGATGAAGTTTTTGCACTACTTGTTCAGCGTCGTCGCCAGGCACCAGGAAGCACAGGTTATAGCTGGATGCACCGTAGCAAATCATACGGATATTGAACGGCTCAAGTACGCCAAACACCTCTTTGCCCACGCCACAGGCCTTGGACAGTTTGTTGCCAATGATGGCAACCAGCGCGAGGTTTTCTTCCACTTCCACACGGCACAGCGAAGAGAGCTCTGTCAGTAACGATGTGGTCAACAGGCTGTCATCGGTAGACGTTGAGCCGGTTGTGTCTAACGTCAGTGCAATGCTCACTTCTGATGTGGTTATTAAATCTACCGAGATATTGTGGTGCGCCAAAATGTTAAAGACTTCCGCCAGGAACCCGTGCGAATGAAGCATATTCAGGCTGTGCAGCGTCACCAGGGTTTGTTTGCGACGTACGGCCAGGGCGCGGAACAGCGGAGGATTATCCGTTTCGTTGCAAACCAGTGTACCGCCTGCTTTGGGGTCTTTGCTGGAGCCGACAAACACCGGAATGTCGCTACGAACCGCAGGCAGTAGTGTCGCTGGGTGTAGCACTTTTGCCCCGAATGTCGCCATTTCGGCGGCTTCTTCAAAGGCAATTTTGTCGATGCGTTTTGCCGACGGCACCATGCGTGGATCGGTTGTGTAAATGCCCGGCACATCAGTCCAGATATCAACACGGCTGGCGTGGAGAGCTTCGCCCAACAATGCTGCGGTATAGTCGCTGCCACCACGGCCTAGTGTAGTCGTGCGGCCTTTCGCTTCACTGCCGATAAAGCCTTGCGTGATGACCAGGGATTGTAAAATGCGTGGCTGAAGCTGTTGGCTTGCCAACTCTGCTAATGCGGTTATATCAGGTTCTGCACGGCCAAAACGGTCGTTAGTGCGCATGATTTTGCGGATATCAAACCATTGGGCATCGACTTTGCGTTCACGCAGAATTTCGACAAACAGCAGCGTAGACATGAGTTCGCCGTGGCTCACCAGTTCGTCAGTTAGCGCGGTGGATGTGGCGAGAGATGCTGCTTCAGCAAGGGTGGTGATGTTTTCAAGCAGGCGCTCAACCTCTTCGCGGATAATCTGCGGATTTGCCAAGCGTTCGACGATGTCATATTGAATTTTGCGAATCGCATCGAGCTTAGTAAAGCGCTCTGTTGCTTCCAGGCCTTGCGCCAGCGCAACCAGCAAATTGGTTACACCCGCAGACGCGGAAAGCACGACTACACGGACGTTTTCATCGGCAAGCACGACATCGGCGCTGCGGTTCATCGCGTCGTAATTTGCAACGCTGGTCCCGCCAAATTTGGCGATAACGGTTTGTGGGGAAGACATAACAACCTCGTGTCAGGGAGCCATTCTTAATGGCGTAAAATTTTCAGCCTTGGCACAAGGGAAGAGCGAGAAAAGGGGCAGACGTAGAAAAGTAGACCTGAACTACGGATACACCCAGAAGCGCCCCACCTTGCAAAACGTCCGACTGCCGAACGTTTCTGGTGACAACCCAAGGGATTCAGCCCCTGTAGCCGACAATGTGCACTGCCATATGCACATTACCTCGGCGTCGCTCCCCCTCTTGTGTTATCTGCGGATTGGCTCCTCAAACACAATACCTGGGCGACGCGCCTCTTCTGGCTTGCTCACAAGTGAGCAAGTAGCCGTATACAAATAAAATGTTACGCGCCCGATGTCAACGTCTGGAAGATGCGGATTTATCATTCTGTACCAGTGCAATCAACGTGCAGGGCAGTGCCGGAGTAGTTTTTCCATTTATCGCGATAGTTTTTCCTTCTTCAAGACGGGCAAATAGTGGCACAACTCCGCGATTTTTCTCCAGATATTCGAGCCAGCCAAAATTTTCATTCAGACGCGTCGCCTTAATGGTTGCCCCTTTGGCTAAGTGGCTGCTCAGACTGCTCCAGGTAACTTCTTCAGGGAAAAGTTTTTCATGGCGACGAAAACGGGCGCTTTCGTTGCTCGCCCGACCTTTCAATGCGGAACCTGAACGGATGGCAAAAACTTTGTCGCTGCCAAAAAGATGACTGAAGTGATAGACCGCCAGGGCGTTTTGATGGCGGTTTGGTGAAAGCGCCAAAACTTGCGCGGTATTACTTAAATCGAGATAGTTTTCCGCATGTTCGGACCAGGCGTTACCGTAATAGGCGGGTAATCCTTCCATACGCGCCAGGCGATAATATTCCCAACTATTGTCGGTGAGTAGCACAGGAATATTTTGCTTCACCAGTGCGTGGGCAAGCGTTCGCGCGACGGTATTGGCGCCAATAATCAGCACCCCTTGTGGCTTACGCTGCTGTACACCCAGCCATCTTGCCAGCGGGCCGCTGGTCAGGCTTTGCAGGACGACGGTACCAATGATGATGGCAAACACCACGCTAACCAGTTTGTCTGCGCCTTCGTAACCATTTTTTTGCAACGTCAGGGCAAATAAAGAGCTCACCGCTGCGGCGACTATCCCGCGTGGAGAAATCCAGCTCAGTAGCAGTTTGTCGCGCCATGTCAGCGTCGAGCCGATGGTTGAAATCGCAATGCACAACGGGCGGGCGATAAACTGAATTACCAGCAACAAGGCAACCAGCGGCCAACCCATCGCCAGCACGCCGTGAATATCGAGGCGTGCGGCGAGAATAATAAACAGCGCTGAGATAAGAATGGCTGATAGTTCTTCTTTGAAGGCGACGATATCGCTGACATCCACATCTCGCATATTTGCCAGCCAAATGCCTAGTATGGTCACAGCCAATAACCCTGACTCATCGGCAAGTGTGTTTGACAGGCCAAACGTCAGCAATACCACAGCCAGCACCGCAAAGTTTTGCAGATAGCTCGGGAACCAGACGCGTTTTAACGCAGTGCCGAGCAACCAACCAAACAGCCCACCACTGGCTAAACCGATGACCACGGTCTGCGCGAAGATAATCAGCAAATGCAGATTCGAACCCGCTTCCTGGCGCGCAGTAATAAACTCGAAGACCAGTAATGTGAAAATCGCACCAACAGGGTCGATAACAATCCCTTCCCAACGCAGCACCTGGTTAATCGCGGTATTAGGGCGCACCACGCGCATCAGCGGGGCGATAACCGTCGGACCGGTAACTACGGTGACCGCACCTATCAGTGCCGCAAGCGCAGGATCTAAACCCAATAGCCCCCAACAGGTGAGGCTAATCACCGCAAAAGTAGCCAACATCCCGATACTCACCAGATTACGCACCACGCCGCCTAACCCGCGAATTTCATCAAAACGCAGCGTCAGCGCGCCCTCGAACAAAATGATGGCAACCGACAGAGAAACAATGGGAAACAGCAGTTCGCCAAACAGTTGGTCTGGGTTCAGAACATGGGTGAAGGGGCCGAGAATCAAACCAAATAACAGTAAAGGTAAAATGGCTGGCAACCGAATAGCCCACGCCAACCATTGTGCGGCCAGTGAACTAATAGAGATGATGACCAATAAAAGGGGTACGGATAGTTCCATAAAATTTTTACCTTACCGGTCTTACAAGGCCATACTGTTTTCTCAGTGTAGACGGGGTCTGTATGGGCGGGAGTCGCCCCACCAATTTTTTAACTGGAGCATAATCTGAAACGGTATTCCCTGTACAAGGGTAGAAAAATCATCACAAATCCCGTTTTGTGGATATACAATTGACCGCAGTCACAGTTCTCAAATCAAAAGGGTAACGCTATGAAAAATATCAACCCAACGCAGACCGCTGCATGGCAGGCTTTACAGGCGCACTTTGACGAAATGAAAGACGTCACTATCGCTGAGCTATTCGCCCAGGATGGCGACCGTTTTGGTAAGTTCTCCGCTACTTTCGACGATTTAATGCTGGTGGATTACTCCAAAAACCGCATCACGGAAGAGACACTCGCTAAGCTGCAAGCGTTGGCTAAAGAGACGGATTTGCAGGGTGCCATCAAATCCATGTTCTCTGGTGAGAAGATTAACCGCACTGAAGACCGTGCTGTGCTGCACGTTGCACTGCGTAACCGCAGCAACACGCCAATTATGGTAGATGGCAAAGATGTGATGCCGGAAGTGAACGCAGTGCTTGAGAAGATGAAAACCTTCTCTGAAAGCATCATCAGCGGCAGCTGGAAAGGCTACACCGGTAAAGCGATTACTGATGTTGTGAACATCGGTATCGGTGGTTCAGACCTTGGTCCATTCATGGTGACCGAAGCGCTGCGTCCATACAAAAACCACCTCAATATGCACTTTGTCTCCAACGTTGATGGTACTCATATTGCTGAAGTGCTGAAGAATGTTGACCCAGAAACCACGCTGTTCCTGGTTGCGTCTAAAACCTTCACCACTCAAGAAACCATGACTAACGCCCACAGCGCGCGCGACTGGTTCCTGGCAACTGCTGGTGATAGCAAGCATGTAGCGAAACACTTCGCAGCACTTTCTACCAATGCGAAAGCGGTTGGTGAGTTCGGTATTGATACTGCCAATATGTTTGAATTCTGGGATTGGGTCGGTGGCCGTTATTCCCTGTGGTCTGCAATTGGCCTGTCCATCATCTTGTCTGTAGGCTACGAAAACTTCGTGGAACTGCTGAGCGGTGCCCATGCGATGGACAAGCATTTTGCAAACACTCCAACTGAACAAAACCTGCCAGTGCTGTTGGCGCTGATCGGTATTTGGTACAACAATTTCTTCGGTGCTGAAACCGAAGCAATTCTGCCATACGACCAGTATATGCACCGTTTTGCAGCGTACTTCCAGCAAGGTAATATGGAATCTAACGGCAAATACGTTGACCGTAATGGCAACGCTGTTGATTACCAGACTGGCCCAATCATCTGGGGCGAGCCGGGCACTAACGGCCAGCACGCGTTCTACCAGCTGATTCACCAGGGCACCAAAATGGTTCCTTGTGATTTCATCGCGCCAGCAACTAGCCACAACCCGCTTTCTGATCACCATCCTAAACTGCTGTCTAACTTCTTTGCACAGACAGAAGCACTGGCGTTCGGTAAATCGCGCGATGTGGTTGAGCAGGAATATGCAGCCCAGGGTCTTGATCCAAAAACGCTGGACCATGTTGTGCCGTTCAAAGTATTCGAAGGCAACCGTCCAACTAACTCCATCTTGCTGCGTGAAATCACTCCGTTCAGCCTCGGCGCACTGATTGCGCTGTATGAGCACAAGATTTTCACTCAGGGCGCAATCCTGAATATCTTCACCTTCGATCAGTGGGGTGTTGAATTAGGTAAGCAGTTGGCGAACCGTATTCTTCCAGAGCTGGGTGACGAAGCAGAAATCAGCACCCATGACAGCTCCACTAACGGTTTAATAAACCGTTATAAGTCATGGCGCGCGTAATAGACTATTCCTGCTAAATATAAGCCGACGTTATGTCGGCTTATTCATTTTAATAACTATAAGACAAATCCCCTTGTTGGATAATATCCCTGAATTGGTCTCCTGAGGTTAATCCTAAAAATAGCTATGTCCTGATAATTCATCAGGGTTACTTTCAGATTAATTAGATTCACAACACATCTAATAATATTTTAATTCATTGTTTTGTATGGATTTGATTAAATAAATCCATTCAAGATATTATTATTTTCCATTTATCTTAAAGCGCCATTCATATTTCCCGTTTCGCCCAAGCCTTATTACTTGTTGTGTATACTCGAAACCGCCTGAAATTCTTTTGGGCAAATCTCCATTCATTCAATGAAGGGAAATTGTTATGAAGAAAGTTCTTTATGGCGCTTTAGCCATATTCACGCTGGCTGCGGCTGGTGTGGCGAGTGCTGACCCGATATCTGTGGGTGAAGCAGCCGGCGCTCAAGCAACGAATGTGTCCGCAGGCAGTTCTACTGCGACCAGCGCCAGCACTGTCGGGTCGGCAGTGGGTGTAGCTCTTGCTGCAACCGGTGGTGGCGATGGTTCCAATACCGGGACCACAACCACCACGACGACCAGCACCCGCTAATTTCACGGGTGATTTAACTCTAACCACACTTCGGTGTGGTTATTTCTCCGGGGAAACCTCGTGCAGCGACTCGCAATCCTTCTTGTCTGCCTGTTACTTCAGGCGTGCTCCGACACCACCAAAGGCCTTGGCTCATCGCTTTGGCACAGCGTGGCAGGCGACGACGGTATACAGCTAACGAATGACGACATTCAGAATATGCGCTACGCCAGCCAGTACATGCGCATTAATAACGGCCCGCAGATATTCGTGGTTCTGGCATATGACGAAAATGGTCAACAAAAATGGGTAACGCAAGACCGGGCGATGATTGTCACTGAACATGGCCGAATTGTAAAAACGATGGGGCTTGGCGACAACATTGAGCAAGTCACAAACCTGGCAAATGACCCACTGGCAAAGGTGAGTCAGATCATTGATGGCGTTAGCTGGACAAGGCAAATAGCCTGGACTGAACACCAGCAGGTGCGAATGACAACAGCGCACTCGACCTTCGCCTGGGATGGGAACGACACACTAAAGATTGCTGGTAGCACCACGCCCGTTCGAGTGCTGGAAGAAGAAGTTACCGCATCAGGTAAAACCTGGCATAACCGTTTCTGGATAGATAGCGAAGGCCAGGTTCGTCAGTCAAAACAATATATTGGCCCAGAGTATTGGCCGGTCACCACGATACTGTTGAAGGCGGCGAAATAATGAAAATAAAAAACCTCGCGTTGCTGCTCTTGCTGGGTAGCCCTTTTTTACACGCAGCAGGGAACGTGACCATTTATCCCGATAATCAAAAAGTGACTGATGTAGAACGACTGGCTGATTTAGTCACTCAGCCCTCACTTACTCACGTCTGGTGGCCAGGTGCTGTGATAAGCGAACGGCAGGCGTCTGCGGTTGCTGAACAACAGCATCAAAAATTGCTGGCATCACTTAGCCGATTTGCCGCCGAGGAAGATGGTGACGATGCTGCTGCAATCAACGGCGTGCGCCAGCAAATGCAGGCCATTAAGGTCACTGGACGGCAGTTTGTCGACCTCTCTCCCGATTGGGTACGCGTTCATCCACGTGCCAATGTTCCACTACAAGGCGAGTACAGTCTGTGGGTTGGGCCGCAACCAACCACCATCACGCTGCTGGGATTGGTTAGCTCCCCAGGTGCGAAGCCATTTGTTGCAGGGCGCAGTGCAGATGAATATCTGGATGGCATCGACAAACTCAGCGGTGCTGACCGCAGCTATGCGTGGGTAATTTACCCGGACGGAAAAACGCAAAAAGCGCCCGTCGCGTACTGGAACCACCGTCACGTTGAGCTAACTCCCGGAAGCATCCTTTTTGTCGGCTTTAAAGAGCGGCTTTTTAACTCTGAATTCAACGAACTGAATCAGCAAATCCTCAATTCTCTGACTCATCGGAGACCGGATTGATGAAGAAAAAAACTCTCTATAGCTTGCTTGCGCTGGCTATATCTTCAGCCTGCCAGGCTGAAACCTTCCCAGATCCCGTCGGCCCGTCTCAATCGGATTTCGGCGGTGTGGGCTTATTGCAAACCCCGACTGCACGAATGGCGCGTGAAGGTGAATTTAGCCTCAACTATCGCGATAACGATCAATACCGTTTTTACTCGGCTTCGGTGCAGCTCTTCCCGTGGCTTGAAACAACTTTGCGCTATACCGATGTGCGCACCCGGCAATACAGCAGCGTAGAATCTTTCTCGGGCGACCAGACTTACAAAGATAAAGCCTTCGACATGAAAGTGCGTCTTTGGGAAGAAGGGTACTACTTACCGCAGGTGTCGGTGGGCGTGCGTGATTTAGGCGGTACTGGCCTGTTCGACAGTGAATATGTGGTGGCGACTAAAGCCTGGGGGCCGTTTGATTTCTCGCTCGGTTTAGGTTGGGGCTATATGGGCACTAGCGGCAATGTGAAAAACCCATTCTGCGAAGTCAGTAATGGTTTCTGCTACCGCGATAACAGCTACAACCAGGCGGGTTCTTTCAACTTTAGCGGCATGTTTCACGGCCCGGCGTCTCTTTTTGGTGGTGTCGAATACCAGACTCCATGGCAACCGTTGCGTCTGAAAGCGGAATACGAAGGCAATAACTACACTCAGGACTTTGCCGGAAAACTCGACCAGCGTAGCAGCTTTAACGTCGGCGCTATCTATCGCGTTACCGATTGGGCCGACGTTAACGTCAGCTATGAGCGCGGTAACACTTTCATGTTTGGTGTGACGTTACGGACTAACTTCAACGATTTGCATCCAGGCTACAACGATAACCGACGCCCGCAATATCAACCGCAGCCGCAGGATGAAATTTTGCAGCCGACTGTGGTGGCAAATCAGCTGACGCTACTCAAATACAATGCCGGGCTTACGAATCCGAATATCCAGGTGAAGGGCGATACTCTGTATGTGACGGGCGAGCAGGTGAAATACCGTGACTCCCGCGAAGGTATCGAGCGTGCGAATCGCATCATCATGAATGATCTGCCGGATAATATCCGCACCATCCGTATCACAGAAACGCGCCTGAATATGCCGCAGGTGACGACGGAAACGGATGTCTCCAGTCTGCGTCATCATCTGGAAGGGGAACCGTTGGGGTACGAAACACAACTGGTGCAAAAACGCGTTGAGCCAGTGGTACCAGAAAAAACGGAGCAGGGGTATTTCATCGATAAATCGAAGGTTAATTTCTCGATTAATCCGGTGCTGAATCAGTCGGTGGGTGGGCCAGAAAGCTTCTACATGTACCAGGTTGGTGTCATGGGAACCGCTGACTGGTGGGTGACAGATCATTTGCTGACGACCGGCAGTCTGTTCGCCAACATTGCCAATAACTACGACAAATTTAATTACACGAATCCGCCGAACGACTCAACGTTGCCACGCGTGCGTACGCATGTTCGCGACTACGTAGAGAACGATATTTACGTTAATAACCTGCAAGCCAACTACTTCCAGTATTTGGGTAACAGTTGGTACGGGCAGGTGTATGGCGGGTATCTCGAAACCATGTATGGCGGTGTCGGTGCGGAAGTGTTGTATCGCCCGGTCGACAGCAACTGGGCAATTGGCGTTAATGCCAACTATGTCAAACAACGTGACTGGACCAGCTCGCTGGACATGATGAAATTCACCGATTACAGCGCACCAACCGGCCATATCACCGGTTATTGGACGCCACCGTTTGCCGACGATGTACTGGTGAAACTCAGCATTGGCCAGTATCTGGCGAAAGATAAGGGTGGCACGTTGGAAATCTCGAAACGCTTCGACAGCGGCGTGGTCGTGGGGACATACGCCACCATCACCAATGTTTCCAAAGAAGAGTACGGGGAAGGGGATTTCACCAAAGGTTTCTACGTGAATGTGCCGTTAGATATCTTCTCGTCGTCACCAACCCGCAGCCGCGCGCAGATTGGCTGGACACCGCTGACGCGTGACGGTGGGCAGATGTTGGGTCGTAAGTTTGAGCTGTATGGGATGACAAGCGATCGGGATATTAATTTCCGCTGATCATTTTACTCTCACGCTGTGTGAGATCTGCATAAAAGGTGCAATTTCCGTTCACCGGTTCGGTGTCTTAATGAAAAGCCGATCGTCTGGTGAACGGAACCTTCTCAAAGCTGGCAGTTCTCATGTCACATCCATGAGGGTGAAAATATAAGCAAATAATCTAGACCTGGATCACACTTTCAACGTATAACAGCGATTTGGGACCTCCATTCCCTAAGGTGATTTATGCCCGCTACTCCTCGCGTTGAGTTGATTTCCACCGTCATGCAAATGGTCCTGAATCTGGCTCTGCTGACACTGGGTATTATCCTCATTATCTTTCTCGGCAAAGAAACCCTGCATCTTGCGAAAGTGCTATTCACTCCCAGCGAACAGGTCAGCAAATATCTGCTTATCGAAGGGCTGGTGGTTTACTTCCTCTACTTCGAATTTATCGCGTTGATCGTTAAGTACTTTCAGTCGGGTTATCACTTTCCCCTGCGTTACTTTGTCTATATCGGAATCACCGCGATTGTGCGACTCATCATCATCGACCATAAAGAGCCACTGGACGTGCTGATTTACTCCGGAGCCATTTTGTTGCTGGTGATAACGCTGTGGCTATGTAACAGCGGCCGCTTAAAACGTGAATAAAAAATGGCGGCCCAAGGGCCGCCGGAAATAATAATAAGGTCAAATTGAGGGTTTGCAGTGGCATTACATAATGTGAAGCAATAACTTACAGGAGATCTTAACCTTTCACTCCGCCAGCCGTCAGGCCACTCACCAGCCAGCGTTGCGCCAGTAAGAACACCACAGTAATCGGGATAGCAGAAAGGACAGCTGCAGCGGCAAAGTCACCCCACAGGTAGTTTTGTGGGTTCAGGTATTGCTGCATACCCACCGCCAGGGTGTAGCTGTTTACATCACGCAGTAACAACGACGCGACAGGCACTTCGGTAATTGCGGCGATAAACGACAGGATAAACACCACCGCCAGAATCGGTACCGAGAGCGGCAGTAACACCAGGCGGAAAGCTTGCCATGGGGTTGCGCCATCCAGTGCTGCCGCTTCTTCCAGAGAGTTATCAATCGTTTCGAAATAACCCTTAATCGTCCAAACATGCAGTGCAATGCCGCCAAGATAGGCGAAGATCACCCCACCATGCGTATTCAAGCCGATAAACGGAATGTACTGTCCGAGGCGGTCGAACAAGGCATACAACGCCACCAGTGACAGCACCGCCGGGAACATCTGGAAAATCAGCATCCCTTTTAGCAGTGTCGCTTTGCCAGGAAAACGCATACGAGCAAAGGCGTAAGCACAGGTTGTTGATAGCGTCACAATCCCCAATGCCGTAATTGCCGCAATTTTGATTGAGTTCCAAAGCCATAACAGCACCGGGAACGGTGGTGGCGTTACGCTGCCATCGGCATGCTGCACGCTAAAGCCCAGCGCCAGTTTCCAGTGTTCCCAGGATATTTGATCCGGGATAAGGCTGCCCGTTGCAAAGTTACCCGGACGCAGCGAAATCGCAATAACCATCAGCAGCGGGAACATGATCGCTGCGATAAACAGCAGTAACAGTAAGTGCGTCGTTAATAGTCGCAGTTTCTGAGATTTGGGTTGAACCATAGCCATAATATTTATTACTCCTTAAACACCGCTCCAGGCTATTTTGCTTGCCATTTTGAACCTGGGCTGTGCTCAAAATCCTCACGTACTACGTGTACGCTCCGGTTTTTCCGCGCAGTCCGTGTTCAAACTGACTGCGCCTATTGCGCCTGGTCTTTTCAGGCTTAATCAAACTTCATGCGGGTGGCTTTCAAGTTAACAATCGCCAGTGCGCCAACCAGAATGAAGATAAGCGTTGCGATAGCCGCCGCGAGGCCAAAGTCCTGGCCACCGCCGCCTTCGAAGGCGATACGGTAGGTGTAGCTCACCAGCAAGTCCGTATATCCGGCAGGCGTTGTAGTTCCGAGGCGGTCTGGCCCCCCGTTGGTTAACAGTTGAATCAGAACGAAGTTGTTAAAGTTAAAGGCAAAGCTTGCGATCATCAGCGGTGTTAGCGGCTTAATCAGCAGTGGCAGCGTAATCTTAAAGAAGTTCTGGAACGGGCCTGCACCGTCCATTGCCGAAGCTTCGTACAGATCATCTGGAATTGCTTTCAACAAGCCCATGCACAGAATCATCATGTACGGATAACCCAGCCAGGTATTCACGATAATTATCATCGAACGCGCGGTGGTAGGGTCGCTAAACCAGGCGGGCTTAATGCCAAACAGCGAACTCAACATCATGTTGATTTCACCGAAGCTCTGGTTGAACAGCCCTTTGAAAATCAGGATAGAAATGAACGAGGGTACTGCATAAGGCAGTATGAGCATCACGCGGTAAATCGCTTTACCTTTCAGCGACTCCCACTGTACGACGCATGCCAGAATCATGCCGACCGCTACGGTCAGAATCACCGTCAAGATAGAGAAAATCACAGTCCAGACGAAGATGGCCATAAACGGTTTCTGGATACCGTCGTCATGGAAGACGCGCAGGAAGTTCTTCCAGCCGATAGTCACGGTGTAGCCCGGGCTTAATTGCTCATTGCCCCAGTTGCCGTCGGCGTTTACAGATTGGTAGAAACCAGTTTCGTTATTTGGACGATATTTCACGCCGTTTTGGTTGTTGGTCAGCTCACCCTTTTCACCCTGAGTGTAGAGCGGGCGAGTACCGGAGAACTGGCGCAGGGAACTCATGGTCAGCGTGCTTTCATCAGGCATTTCAGCGGTTATTTGCGTCAGTGCCGCACGGTTTTGCGTAATCACACGCAGATTGGCTTTCTCACCGCCTGGCAGCGCATCCGCTTCTTTCAATTTCAGATGTTGTTCGCCGCCAAATTTAAAGGTGTCGGAGGTGAAGTTCTTGCCGGTTTCACCGTCGGTAAGGGCCAGTTGCCACTCGTCACCTGCCGGATAAAGGCCGAAGTTAAACGTTTTGCCCGCCTGGTACTGGCGGTCCATCAATACCTCCTGTGCGCGTTCTTGCGTCAACTGGTTGGTACTGCTGTAGTTGGTAAAAGCAATGGCAATGGTACAAACCAGTGGGAACAGGACAAACAGCCCCATACCGGCAAGACCTGGATAAACATAACGCCAGGCATACGCCTTGCGATTTGCATAAATGTATAAACCAAGTGAGCTTAAAATCAGCGTCATAATGGCGAACAGGTACTCCCCCTGGGCGTACATTAAAACCACAAGATAACCAACCAGCAGTCCCATCAGGCCGATGACTGACCACTTCAGTACATCGTTATGCCACCAGTGGCTCTTTTTAACTACATCCATGGGGTCTTCCTCTAACTCTACAACGACTAAAAACGGCGGGTAAGCATTACGCTACCCGCCAATTTTTTACTTAGTAATACGTCCCTGAGCGTCTTTCATCGCTTCATCAACAGTCTGACGACCGCTAACTGCGTTGATTACTGCGGTACGAACGGCATACCAGAACGCAGACATTTGTGGCACGTTCGGCATAATTTCGCCCTTCTGGGCGTTTTCCATAGTCGCGGCGATGCGTGGATCTTTAGCCAGTTGATCCTGGTAGGATTTCAGTGCAACAGCGCCCAAAGGCTTATCTTTGTTGACTTCAGCCAGACCCTGGTCGGTCAACAGGTAGTTTTCCAGGAACTCTTTCGCCAGTTCTTTGTTCGGGCTGGCGGCATTGATACCGGCACTCAGAACACCAACAAACGGTTTAGATGCTTTGCCTTTGAAGGTTGGCAGCAGCGTAACGCCGTAATTGATTTTGCTCTTATCAATGTTGGACCATGCCCACGGGCCGTTAATGGTCATCGCCGTTTCGCCTTTGTTGAAGGCTGCTTCAGCGATGGAGTAATCGGTATCGGCATTCATATTCTTGTTTTTAATCATGTCGACGAGGAAGGTCAGGCCTGCTTTAGCACCAGCACTATCAACGCCCACATCTTTCACGTCATATTTGCCGTTTTCGAGTTTGAACGCATAACCGCCATCAGCAGCAATCAGTGGCCAGGTGAAATACGGTTCTTGCAGATTGAACATCAACGCGCTCTTACCTTTCGCTTTCAGCTGTTTATCCAGCGCCGGGATTTCTTCCCAGGTTTTAGGCGGGTTCGGTACCAGGTCTTTGTTGTAAATCAGGGAAAGCGCTTCAACCGCGACTGGGTAAGCAATGATTTTGCCGTTGTAACGAACTGCGTCCCAGGTGAACGGATAGAGTTTGTCCTGGAAAGCTTTATCTGGAGTAATTTCGGCCAGCAGGCCAGATTGTGCGTAACCACCGAAACGGTCGTGAGCCCAGAAGATGATGTCCGGGCCATCGCCAGTTGCCGCAACTTGTGGGAATTTCTCTTCCAGTTTGTCAGGGTGTTCGATGGTGACTTTAATGCCAGTGTCTTTCTCAAACTTCTTACCCACTTCAGCCAGGCCGTTATAGCCCTTGTCACCGTTAATCCAGATGACCAGTTTGCCTTCTTCTATTTTTGCCAGTGCAGAGGCGGAAAACATCATCGTTGTCAGGGCAGACAGAGCGAGGATGCGTGCGCCAGTTTTAATTTTCATATGTCCCATCCTTTGAATGGTGGTTTGCGCGTGGATACAACAAGGTCAAGGTTGTGGCGTTACGGTTGCCAGTTTGCGCAGATGGCAAGTGCTTCTCATCCTCCTTAGCCCTACGCCCCACCCTGGTTATCTGTGATCTACGTTACATAACTGACAGTTATGTGTCCTGGCGCACATAAAACTACCCGGATTTTTGAAACCACGATCACGAAAATCTATTGTGCCGATTGTAACCGGTTGCAGAACACACCCTCTCATCCTCCCATCTCCTCCCCCATTAAAAACAGCGGGGTGGAGGATTCACAGAATGTATAGATCCGTCATAGTCCGAAACATCTTGAATCACCTGCCTCTTAGCAGAGTGACGGAATGAAGGGAGAAGTACATGGCAAGCGTACAGCTACGGAACGTAACAAAAGCCTGGGGTGATGTGGTGGTATCAAAAGATATCAACCTGGATATCCATGAAGGTGAGTTCGTGGTTTTTGTTGGACCGTCAGGCTGCGGTAAATCCACGCTGTTACGCATGATAGCGGGACTGGAAACCATCACTAGCGGTGATTTATTCATTGGTGAAACACGTATGAACGACATTCCACCCGCTGAGCGTGGTGTCGGCATGGTATTCCAGTCTTACGCGCTTTATCCCCATCTTTCCGTTGCTGAAAACATGTCCTTCGGGCTGAAGCTCGCTGGTGCTAAGAAAAGTGAAATCAATCAGCGTGTCACTCAGGTTTCTGAAACGCTGCAACTGGCACATTTATTAGAACGTCGCCCGAAAGCACTTTCCGGCGGGCAACGCCAGCGCGTGGCGATTGGCCGTACGCTGGTGGCTGAACCGCGCGTATTCCTGCTTGATGAGCCTCTTTCAAACCTTGATGCGGCACTGCGTGTGCAGATGCGCATTGAGATCTCCCGGCTGCATAGGCGCCTCGGGCGCACCATGATTTATGTCACGCACGACCAGGTAGAAGCCATGACGCTCGCCGACAAAATTGTTGTGCTGGATGCCGGGCGTGTCGCGCAAGTCGGTAAACCTCTCGAGCTGTATCACTACCCGGCGGATCGTTTTGTTGCGGGCTTTATTGGCTCGCCAAAAATGAACTTCCTGCCAGTGAAAGTCACGGCCACGGCTATCGATCAAGTCCAGGTTGAATTACCGAATCGTCAGCAAGTCTGGCTGCCAGTGGAAAGCAAAGAAGTTCAGGTCGGCGCCAATATGTCTCTGGGTATTCGTCCTGAGCATCTGCTGCCAAGCGACATTGCCGACGTCACCCTCGAAGGTGAAGTACAGGTTGTTGAACAGCTCGGCAATGAAACTCAGATTCACATCCAAATCCCCGCCATCCGTCAGAACCTGGTGTACCGCCAGAATGACGTGGTGTTGGTAAAAGAGGGTGCCACATTCGCTATTGGCTTGCCGCCAGAGCGCTGCCATCTGTTCCGTGAGGATGGCACTGCTTGTCGACGGTTGCATCAAGAGCCAGGTGTTTAAGCATTCCCATAAAAAAGAAAAGCAATGATTCAGGAGATAGAACGATGATTACTCTGCGCAAACTCCCAGTGGCAGTTGCCGTAGCAGCAGGCATTATGTCTGTTCAGGCACTGGCAGTGGATTTCCACGGTTATGCCCGTTCTGGTATCGGCTGGACCGGTAGCGGCGGCGAACAACAGTGTTTCCAGGCAACTGGCGCACAGTCTAAATACCGTCTTGGTAACGAATGTGAAACCTATGCGGAATTAAAACTGGGTCAGGAAGTGTGGAAAGAAGGCGACAAGAGCTTCTACTTCGATACCAACGTGGCGTACTCCGTAGCACAGGATAATGACTGGGAAGCGACCAGCCCGGCATTCCGTGAAGCCAACGTACAAGGTAAAAACCTGATTGATGCGCTGCCAGGTGCCAACATGTGGGCAGGTAAGCGTTTCTATCAACGTCATGACGTCCATATGATCGACTTCTACTACTGGGATATTTCTGGTCCTGGTGCAGGTCTGGAAAACATTGATGTTGGCTTAGGTAAACTCTCTTTTGCTGCAACTCGTTCTTCTGAATCAGGCGGCTCGGCTGCATTCAACGATTTCAATGCTGACGGCACTCGTAACTACAGCAACAAAGTTCCAAATGACGTATTCGACGTGCGCTGGGCGGGTATTGAAACCAACCCAGGCGGTACCCTGGAGCTGGGTATCGACTACGGCCATACCAATATTCCTGACGACTATTATCTGCAACCCGGCGCTTCTAAAGACGGCTGGATGGGTACTCTTGAACACACCCAGAGCATGATGAAAGGTTACAACAAGTTTGTTCTGCAGTACGCAACAGACTCCATGACCTCGCAAGGTAAAGGTCAGGCGCAGGGTGGTAGCATCGACAACGACGGTTATCTGTTCCGTGTTATTGACCACGGTGCGATTACTCTGGCAGACCGTTGGGACCTGATGTACGTAGGTATGTACCAGAACCTGAGCTTGGATGATAACCAAGGGACTGAATGGTACACCATCGGTGTTCGTCCAATGTTCAAATGGACGCCAATCATGAGTACCTTGCTGGAAGTTGGCTACGACAACGTGAAATCCCAGGAAACTGGTGATCGTAACGGCCAATACAAAATTACCCTGGCACAACAATGGCAGGCTGGCGACAGCATCTGGTCCCGTCCGGCGCTGCGCGTCTTCGCAACCTACGCCAAGTGGGATGAGAAATGGGGCTATGCCAAAAATGGCAACGGCGACGCTACCCGCTTTGCAATTAACGACTCTACCGGTAACGGCACTTTCTCTACCAGCCGTGGTAATGATGATGAGTTCAGCTTCGGCGCCCAGATGGAAATCTGGTGGTAATGCAGCAGTAGCTTGAAGTAAGAAGTGATAAGGGGTTCACCACTGAACCCCTTGTTATTACCCTTGTATGCCAATGCTTGTTTCAGGTGGAAAGGGCTATTGCCTGGCTAACTTTCCACCGACTCTCCATTCGAGGTTTATAACAATGAAAATGAAAAAAAGTCTCCTCGCACTCTGCCTTTCCGCAGGGCTGCTGGCCAGTGTTCCCACCGTGAGCCTGGCTGATGTAAATATCGTTCCACAAGATATTTCCACGGCGCCAACTGTGCCGACTTCTGCTTTACAACAGCTGCAATGGACGCCAGTCGATCAATCAAAGACATTGACGACAACGCTTGCAACTAGCGGCCAGAGCCTGAAAGCAGGGGACATCACTGGCCCGGTAGCCGCCTATAGCGTACCTGCCAATATTGGTGAGCTGACGATTACACTGACCAGTGAAGTTAATAAAAACACGGTATTTGCACCGAACGTGTTAGTTCTTGATCAAAATATGACGCCTGCTGCTTATTTCCCAGCAAGTTACTTTACCTATCAGGAACCCGGCGTAATGTCTGCTGACCGCCTGGAAGGCACGCTGAAGTTAACGCCAGCTCTGGGGCAACAAAAACTGTATTTGCTGGTATTTACCACCAATAAAGACACTCAACAAACTACGACTATGATTGACCCGGCCAAAGCATATGCGAAAGGCACGGGTAATGCTGTTCCAGATATTCCAGATCCAATTGCACGCCACGGCACTGATGGGACTTTGAAGATTAAAGTTAAAACTTCTTCTGGTTCTAGCGTGCTGGTTGGCCCACTGTTTGGTTCATCAGGCCCAGGTCCGGTTACTGTTGGGAATACCGCCGCGCCAGCCACAGCTTATGCTGCACCAACGGCTGTTGCAGCCGCTACCGCAGCTCCAGCCCCTGCGCCAGTCGTGAAATCGGAACCAATGCTTAACGATACTGAAGGCTACTTCAACCAGGCTATCAAAGATGCAGTAGCGAAAGGTGATGTTGATAAAGCCCTGAAACTGTTGGATGAAGCTGAACGCCTTGGATCAACTTCTGCCCGCAAAACCTTTATCAGCAGTGTAAAAGGCAAGGGGTGATAGTCTCCCCGCAGTGCTGATGCTTGAAGTATTGGTGCGCTTAGGCGCACCTTTTTTTCCTTTGTCATCCATCAAGATGACTCGGCGTTGGCTGCTCTCACTCACCGAATCACTGACCTAAGTAAGCTCATCGGGATTCGTTCTTTTGCCGCCTTGATTCAACTCGAATGATTTAGAAGGTTGTTAGTCCGTTAAACCATCCACGCTATACCTATTCTGCGTTACAATGATCGCCGGTTTTGTTTCGGAGAAATTCACATGTCTGACGCGCTATTGCCACTGCGCGCCTTACGCTTTGAGGCTACGATTCCAGAGGGGCTGAGTGCATCGCTTCTTGACTGGTTGTTGCTTGAAGACTCAATGACTAAGCGCTTTGAACAGTATTGCTCACGGGTCACCGTGCGTATTGTGCGCGAAGGTTTTTTCGATGCCAGTGGTGACCTTCCTGAAGCAGACATGTTGCCTGAAGCCAAACGTTACTGGTTGCGTGAAATCATCCTCTGCGGTGATGACGAACCGTGGCTTTTAGGGCGTACTGTCGTTCCTGAATCAACCCTTGAAGGGCCTGAGCTTGCTTTGCAGCAGCTCGGAACCACGCCGCTTGGGCGCTACCTGTTTAGTGCATCTTCCCTGACTCGGGATTTTATTGAGATTGGCCGCAGTGCGGAGCTGTGGGGGCGTCGTTCCCGCCTGAGATTAGCCGGAAAACCATTGGTATTGACCGAGCTGTTCCTTCCCGCTTCTCCGCTGTATGTAGAGGAAAAATAATGGAGTGGAGTCTGAAACAGGGTAAATGGCAGGCGTACCAACGCCTGATGCGACTTGATAAGCCAATTGGCTCGCTTTTATTGTTATGGCCTACGTTGTGGGCGTTGTGGCTTGCCACACCAGGTGTGCCACCGCTGACCATTTTAGGTGTGTTTATCGCTGGGGTCTGGATGATGCGCGCCGCAGGCTGCGTGGTGAATGACTACGCCGATCGCAAATTCGATGGCCACGTTAAGCGTACAGCGCACAGGCCATTACCGAGCGGGGCGGTAAGTGAGAAAGAAGCACGCATATTATTTGCTGTGCTGGTGCTGCTCTCGTTCTTGCTGGTGCTGACGCTTAACACTATGACGATTTTGCTGTCAGTGGCGGGATTAGCATTAGCCTGGGTTTATCCATTTATGAAGCGCTACACCCACCTGCCTCAGGTTGTGTTGGGTGCGGCATTCGGTTGGTCAATCCCGATGGCATTTGCCGCGGTGAGTGAATCTGTCCCGCTAAGCTGTTGGCTGATGTTCTTAACAAACATCTGCTGGGCAGTGGCTTATGACACACAGTACGCAATGGTTGACCGCGATGATGACCTGAAAATTGGCATTAAATCCACGGCGATATTATTTGGACGCTTCGACAACCTGATTATCGGCATCTTGCAGGTTGTGGTGATGGTGTTGCTGGCGTTGATTGGTTGGCTGAACGGATTGGGTGGGGCTTTCTACTGGTCAATTGCTTTGGCGGGTGCATTATTCATCCATCAGCAACGGCTAACCGCTAATCGCGACCGCGATGCTTGTTTCCGGGCCTTCCTGAATAATAACTATGTTGGTTTGGTGCTGTTTATTGGACTGGTATTGAGTTACATGAATTTCTAAAAAAACAGGCGGGTTTCCCCGCCTGTTTCGTTTTACTCGGTCGCAGGCTGCGACGTCGCACTTTCAATCGTCAAACGCACATCCGGCATAATCAGCTCTGCCAGCATCTGGTAGACCTTTATGGTTTCGGTAGGTTCTGCATCCCCGGTATCGCTGATATAGCCTTCATCGCGCAAAGTGAGTACCAGCGAGGTGAACACGGCTTTATCAAAGAACTCCGGTGCGTTAATACCATGCAACACTGACAAACGTTGAGCGACGGTGCGGCTTTCGCGCTCCAGCGTCCCACGATTAATGGATGGATTAGCGCTAAGCAGCCAGAAGGTAATGGCGTAACGTTGCAGTGTTTCACGCACACCTGCTGCAAGAAGCTGCATGGTGCGTGAACGAGCCGGATTAATCAGTATTTCATCGTCAGCCAGCGTAATCAGTTCCTGACGTACCAGCTCGTTGAGCAGGAGATCAATTTCACTGGCAAGCCCCGCGGTTTCCCAGCGCAAGAACAACTCAGATTTGAGCATCGGATAGAGCAGTTCGACCTGACGCTGAAGTTCGCTGCGGGAAATGCGACGATGTTGCGTGATAATCGCGGCCAGCAGAGAAGGTAACACCAGCATATGCAGGATGTTGTTACGGTAATAAGTCATCAGCACTGCCTGCTCGCGCGGCAGAATGATGATGTCACCGATGGTGTCTTTCTCTACTTCAAACTTGTTCATCTGCAAAGCGTGTTCAATCAGCGCTTCTGCTGGCTGGTCTGGTGCGGTCGCATCCGGTGAATACGGCACATTGCGCAACAAGCTCAGGTAACAGTTGAGCTGCTCGGTCAGTTGCTCACGAGTCAGTGAACGCTGACGCGATGCCAATAGCGCCGTACAGCACAGGTTCATAGCATTTGCCGCCCCTGCGTTGTTAATACGCACCATCAGTTCGGCGGCAATTTCATTGACCGTTGGCGTCAGCCACGCAGGGCGGATAGCTTCGATTGGGTCGATAGAATCGCGCCATTCGGGAACACGATGGTTGAGGAATGTCATCAGTGGCATTGGTTCGCCGAAGTTAACATAACCCTGGCCGAGGTTACGGAGCTTACTCAAACCGCGCACCATCTGCATGAAGCTCTCTTTCTCTTTGGTCGCTCCACGCAGTTCTTTAGCGTAGGTGCCCACTTCCATTACATGTTCGTAGCCAATGTAAATTGGTACTAAGGTAATTGGACGTGTACCGCCGCGCAGCATGGCCTGAATGGTCATGGACAGCGTGCCGGTTTTGGGATCCAGCAAACGCCCGGTACGTGAACGGCCACCCTCCACAAAGTATTCAACAGAATAGCCACGGCTGAACAGCTCACCAAGATATTCGCGGAAAACGGTGGAGTAGAGTTTGCTGCCTTTAAAGGTTCGGCGAATAAAGAAGGCACCCAGGCGGCGGAAGATCGGGCCTGCAGGCCAGAAGTTCAGATTGATACCCGCCGCGATGTGCGGAGGAACCAATCCCTGGTGATAAAGCACGTAAGACAGAAGCATGTAGTCCATGTGGCTGCGGTGACAGGGAACATAGACAATCTCATGGCCGTCATGAGCCAGTTGGCGCACACGTTCCGCGTTGTGAACGTTAATGCCCTGGTACAAACGGTTCCATGTCAGACCTAACACGCGGTCTGTCAAACGAACGGCTTCATACGAGAAGTTAGCCGCAATTTCTTCCATCAGCGCGACAGCATTTTGCTGAGCTTTCTCATGGGAGATTTTCTTGCTGCGCGCTTCATCTTCTACTGCTCGCGCAATAGCTTTAGATGCCAGAAGTTTATTAAACAGATCCTGACGCACCGGTAGACGTGGCCCGACTGTCGCTAAGCGCTGACGTGCAAAGTGCATACGCGCTACACGAGCCAGTTTTTGAGCGATTTTCTTGTCTGTACCGTGATCGGTTGCCATCTGACGCAGAGAGACTGGTGCGGAGAAACGCACGAAACTGTCACGACCAAGCCAGGAGACTGCGAAGAATTTCTGGACCCCGTTGAGGATCTTTAATGGCGGATTTAATTCGCCTTTTTCGCGGCCCGGAGAACGACCAAACATTACCGATACAGGCACCATCTGCACATCCAGATTTGGATTGCTGCGGTGTAAGTCAAGGTAATCATGGAACAGCTTGATCGACTCTTCTTTTGGCGTGTAATAAGTGAATACACGCGGGCCGCCATGGATAAAGACATAGCGTGGTAGTACCGCTCCGTCGATTTCTAACGGCTCGAGAGGGTCGGGCAAGTTATGCGCGAGACATTGCGCGCGCAGAGTTAATAAGTCCGCCTTTGAGTTATAGGGCAGAACGTACATTATTGGACGAGTGGGATCCAAGCCCAGTTCGGCTTGCGGATCTGCCGGAATGGACTTGCTCTTTACCAGAACGTCTAATGGTAAATTAAGTAATTTGTAGTAAATTCTTGGCCAGCCTGACATAAACGATGTAAAGCCTCAGGTTAATGATGCAAATTCGCCGCAAGAATATCAGAATCTCATCCAGATTTCTGTGGTGTTCAACTTTATACCCGTCATCCTTCAAGTTGCGGGGTGTTGGCTGCAACTCGAATGCCAAAGGGTATAGATAAGTATTGACGCAAATAATTTGAAAAGGTTTCCTAAAATGGCGAGTAGTACCACTGGAATTACCCGTATTATTAAAGCCGCAGGCTATTCATGGAAAGGGCTAAAAGCGGCCTGGATCAACGAAGCTGCTTTCCGCCAGGAAGGCGTTTCCGCGGTTATCGCTATTGCCATCGCTTGCTGGTTAGATGTCGACCCTATCACTCGTATTTTACTGATTGGCTCTGTCGTACTGGTCATGATTGTTGAGATACTCAATAGCGCTATTGAGGCTCTTGTTGACCGCGTCGGCACCGATTATCACGAACTTTCAGGACGCGCCAAAGACATGGGCTCAGCCGCAGTACTGATAGCCATTATCCTCGCAGTTGTTACCTGGGGCACGCTGCTTTGGCCGCATTTGCGATGATCTTTCCAGAATAGTTAAGTGACTGGTTTTTTGCTTAATTTGTGGTTCCAAATTCACCTTTAACTGTATATACTCACAGCATAACTGTATAAACATCCAGGGGGCGGAATGAAAGCGTTAACTACCAGGCAGCAAGAGGTGTTTGATCTTATTCGGGATCATATCAGCCAGACCGGCATGCCACCAACTCGTGCCGAGATTGCTCAACGTCTGGGGTTCCGTTCTCCAAACGCCGCTGAAGAGCATTTAAAAGCGCTTGCCCGTAAAGGTGTGCTTGAGATTGTCTCTGGCGCGTCACGTGGTATCCGTTTGCTGGTGGAAGAAGTTACGGGTATTCCGCTGATTGGGCGTGTTGCTGCGGGCGAACCACTTCTTGCACAGCAGCATATTGAAGGCCATTACCAGGTTGATCCATCACTGTTTAAACCTAATGCTGACTTCCTGCTGCGGGTCAGCGGTATGTCGATGAAAGACATCGGTATTATGGATGGCGATTTGCTTGCAGTTCATAAAACGCAGGATGTGCGTAACGGTCAGGTTGTGGTGGCGCGTATTGACGACGAAGTGACCGTTAAACGCTTAAAACAGCAAGGTAATACCGTTCATTTGCTGCCAGAAAATAGCGAGTTTGAACCGATTGTGGTTGATCTGCGCGAGCATAACTTCTCTATTGAAGGGTTGGCTGTTGGAGTTATTCGCAACGGTGACTGGCTGTAAATCTTCTTTAGGCGATGCGCTTTCAGGCGCATCGCTGCCCTCACTTTTCCTGGATTAGCCATGCGATTTTTCTCGACGGCTGATAGCGCGCTCTGGCGCCTCGCCTTGCCCATGATATTTTCCAACATCACCGTTCCTCTGCTTGGGCTTGTGGATACGGCGGTTATTGGGCATCTGGACAGTCCTGTCTATCTCGGGGGGGTCGCCATTGGCGCTACAGCAACCAGCTTCTTATTTATGCTGCTGCTGTTTTTGCGTATGAGCACTACGGGCTTAACCGCACAAGCTTTTGGTGCTAGTAATCCTTCTGCGTTAGCTCGTGCACTGGTGCAGCCTTTATTGCTGGCATTAGGGGCAGGTGCTGCGATTGTCTTGCTGCGAGATCCACTCATTTCACTTGCCTTACATATTGTCGGCGGTAACCAGGAAGTGCTTATACAGGCACAACGTTTTCTTGAGATTCGTTGGCTCAGCGCACCTGCTTCACTGGCTAATCTGGTATTGCTAGGCTGGTTGCTGGGCGTTCAGTATGCCCGCGCACCAGTTATCTTACTGGTTGTCGGTAATGTGCTAAATATTGTGCTCGATGTGTGGCTGGTGATGGGGCTGCATATGAATGTCCAGGGTGCCGCACTGGCGACCGTTACTGCGGAATATGCGACATTTATCATCGGTTTGCTGATGGTGAAGAAAGTTATGGGCATACGCGGCATCAGCATTGAGATGCTCAAGCAAGCCTGGCGCGGCAACGTTCGTCGTTTGTTGGCTCTTAATCGGGACATCATGTTGCGCTCGCTGCTGCTACAGATTTGTTTCGCTTCAGTGACCATCTTTGGTGCTCGTTTAGGTAGTGAAATCGTCGCCGTCAATGCGGTACTTATGACATTACTCACTTTCACCGCCTATGCACTGGATGGTTTTGCTTATGCCGTTGAAGCCCACTCCGGACAGGCATATGGCGCGAAAAATCGCGGACAATTACTCGAAGTCTGGGGGGCTGCCTGCCGTCAAGCGGGTTTGGTCGCGCTGATGTTTGCCGTGGTGTACGCCCTGTTTGGTGAGCGAATCATTTCACTTCTGACATCCATCCCCGAGTTACAGCAACAGGCCGATCGTTACTTGCACTGGCAGATAGTTTTACCGGTAGTAGGAGTGTGGTGCTATTTGCTTGATGGCATGTTTATTGGCGCAACGCGCGGTGCGCAGATGCGGAACAGCATGGCTGTTGCGGCATTGGGCTTTGGGCTTACGTTGTTCACCGTACCGTATTTGGGTAATCACGGTCTGTGGTTATCTGTGGCGGTGTTTCTCGCTCTGCGGGGGTTGTCTTTAGGATGGATCTGGCGGCGCCACTGGCAACATAACACTTGGTTCCATAGTAACCAAGATGGTTAAAGATTCTGAGTTTTTATCTCGATGCAATATCCTTGACTACAATTAATTCCACGTCCAGCAGATAGTGAGTGTCAGACAAAGGCACCACTCGGACGATGTTAACTTTTAGCAGTTCTTCACCGAACGATGAGGATATTATTATGAATAAAGACGAAATCGGCGGTAACTGGAAACAGTTCAAAGGCACAGTAAAAGAGAAATGGGGCAAACTAACTGATGATGATATGACTGTCATCGAAGGGAAACGCGATCAGTTAGTCGGTAAAATCCAGGAACGTTACGGGTACGCAAAGGATCAGGCAGAGAAAGAAGTCGTAGATTGGGAAAAACGTAACGATTACCGTTGGTAATCTACATCCCTCAGATGTGTTAAATCTCACAGGCTACCCTGCCCTGGTACATGGAGGTACCGTTCCTTCCCAATACTGTTTAACGTGATTTTTTCTTAGACTGAATTGTGTGGTCATGCCCACATTCTTCCGGATGACTACAGGCTTCAACCTCCGCACAAGTGCTGCATAAGCCATGAGCTTCTATAACATTATGGTGCAACGCAAATCCTAGCTGAGCCGCCAGCTGATGCATGATTTCCTCCACGCCTTCCGCTCCTTGTTCCTTCACCGCCCCACACCTGTCGCAAATAAACATCGCTGATGAGTGAGTGGGTTGGTCAATCAGGTGGCACAAAACGTAGCTATTGGTCGACTCTACCCGGTGCACAAATCCTTGTTCGAGAAGAAAATCGAGCGCACGATACACCGTTGGGGGTTTGGCTTGCGGTTCACTAGCACGTAATAAATCCAGCAAATCATAAGCGCTGATTGCTCCCGCTTGCTGAGTCAGCAAACGCAGCACTTCAAGACGTTGTGGTGTCAGGCGCACATTACGCTGCTCGCATAGTTTTTCAGCCTGCGCTAACACGTTTTGTGAAGTCGTGATGTCCATCAGCATTCCCCTGTAGATTAGCCCTACACTCTATCACAACGCGTAAAGAACGCCGAGTGGTGCGCCATTCTGGCCACATCCTTTTGAGATGACTATCCCGGAGTTTGTTATGAATAAACCTGATTGCATTCGTCACTGGCAGGAGCTGGAAGGTGAAGATGACTCTACTTATCCTGACAGCGCTGAACTGTTTTCTATTGGCGCGCCGCTGGCCCGTAAACTTGGTTTAATGCGTTTGGGGATTCACCATGAGCGTTTGCTACCTGGCCGCCGAACGTCTTATCCCCACGCGGAAAGCAGCGAAGAAGAGTTTGCTTATGTTCTGGAAGGGCATCCTCAGGTGTGGATTAACGGGCATCTTTACCCGCTAGAGCCTGGCGATAGTGTCGGTTTTCCGGCAGGTACTGGCATTTGCCATACTTTTATTAATAATACCGAGCACGAAGTCCGGTTGTTGATAGTCGGTGAGGCCAACAAAGCCGATAACCGCATTTATTACCCGTTAAATCCAGGCTATGCCGCGCAACGTCAGGATCGCTGGATTGACCATCCCCCACAGTTTTTTGGCCCACATAACGGGCTTCCTTCACGAAAACCGAACGGTAAACTATAAATAAGTGTTCAGGAAATAAAGAAATATTACCCGAATGGAATGATACGGGATGCCTTTTGGGTGAAACCACCCGCTTTTGAGTCTTTTCTTCACAGCATTATGTTCAGCACTGACAGGGGCTGATTCTTAAATTTGAAGCTAGACAGGCGGGTTGTAAATGATAAAAACCAGAACTCTGGTGGCGGTAAATGCTGCCTTTTTATTTGTGGCGAACAATGCCAATTCGGCAGGAACCTGGACTGAAGCACGTAATGATGCAATGGGTGGTACAGGTGTAGCATCAGCACGATGGAGTAGTGCGGTACTGATTAACCCAGCGTTACTCACGAAGAGTCGGGAAGGCGATACAGCGGCTGTTCTCATCCCTTCTGTGGGAGCGCAAATAACAGACCCTGATAACCTCCAGAACAACATTGATGACATCAGCAACTCTGCTGAAGATTATCTGAAATACCAGAATATTCCATTACAGCAATTTATCCGAAATCCATCTCTGTATCGCCAATTGCAAAGCGATGCGGCGGATCTTGCAGGGCAGTTACGGGGAATCAAAGGTGATGAAGCTCGCGGGAAGGCCGGAGGCGCGGTGGCCGTGAGCATCCCGAACGACATTTTACCTTTTGCGTTTGTCGCAAAAGTTTATGGAACAGCCAAAGTCACGTCTGATATTACCCAGCATGACCTCGATTATCTTGATGGCATCGCTAATGGCACAGTTATTCCGAATCGTAATGACCTGGAGAATTTAACCTCAAAAGGTTTTGGGCGTGCGGCAATTGTTTCTGACTACGGCGTGGCGGTTGCTCACAAGTTTGATGTAGGTGGGGTTCCTGTTTCTGTAGGCGTTACGCCAAAGCTGCAACATACCTGGCTGTATAACTACAGCACATCAGTTTATCAGTACAAAAAAGATGATTTCAGTGACGACCGTTACCGTAACTCCGATACCGGTTTTAACGTTGATGCAGGATTGTCGGCAGATTTTGGTGAAGCCTGGACTGTGGGGCTAAGTGGGCAGAACCTGGTATCACGTGATATTGATACCAAGGTGATTGATGGTTTCAAAGACACCTACCAGATTCGCCCCCTCGTCACCACGGGTGTTGCCTGGCACAGCGACTTCCTTGTGCTGAGCACGGACGTTGATCTTACTGAAACCAAGAATTTTAAGAGTGAGGACAATTCCCAGTTTGCGGGAGTAGGGGCAGAAATCACTCCGTTACCCTGGCTTGCAGTACGCGCAGGTTATCGCGCTGATTTGCTTTCCCATGAAAGCAATGTCTTTACCGGTGGTGTCGGCTTCGCACCACTCGACCTTGTTCATGTCGATTTAATGGGGCTATATGGCGAAGATGAAACGTGGGGGGCCGGTGTGCAAGTTGGCATGACGTTCTGATTGATACCCACGGTCGTACAACAAGTACTCGACCGTGGGTTTATGCTATAGTAGCGACCCTTTTTTAACCGTGCCCATAACATCCAGTGCCTATGTCCTCACAAACCAGCCAGACTCCTTTCCAGCCACATCGTTTCTCCATTGCACCGATGCTTGACTGGACTGACCGCCACTGCCGTTACTTTTTACGTCAGCTATCAAGCCAGACACTGCTGTACACCGAAATGGTGACAACGGGTGCGATTATTCATGGCAAAGGGGATTATCTGGCGTACAGCGAGAACGAACATCCTATCGCGTTGCAATTAGGTGGCAGCGATCCGGTGGCCCTTGCTACGTGTGCGAAACTGGCTGAAGAACGCGGTTACGACGAAATTAACCTGAACGTCGGCTGCCCGTCAGACCGCGTGCAAAACGGCATGTTCGGTGCGTGCCTGATGGCTGATGCGCAGCGCGTTGCCGATTGCATCAAAGCGATGCGTGACGTGGTTTCCATTCCAGTAACCGTCAAAACGCGTATCGGCATTGATAACCAGGATAGTTATGAATTCCTGTGTGATTTTATTGGCACGGTGGCTGGGAAGGGCGAATGTGAAATGTTCATCATTCATGCCCGTAAAGCCTGGCTTTCTGGTTTAAGCCCAAAAGAAAACCGCGAAATCCCACCACTGGATTACCCGCGTGTTTACCAGTTGAAGCGTGATTTCCCGCACTTGACGATGGCAATTAACGGTGGTGTGAAAACCCTGGAAGAGGCGAAAGCGCATCTGGAACATATGGATGGCGTGATGGTTGGGCGTGAAGCCTACCAGAACCCTGGCCTGTTGACGGCGGTCGACCGTGAGATTTTTGGCATGAACACGCCAGAAATTGATACCGTTGCGGCAGTTCGTGCCATGTATCCATATATCGAACGCGAACTGGCAAACGGCACTTATTTGGGCCATGTCACTCGTCATATGCTCGGTTTGTTCCAGGGGATCCCAGGGGCTCGTCAGTGGCGACGTTACTTGAGTGAAAATGCTCATAAAGCCGGAGCTGGAATTTCTGTCGTTGAACATGCTTTGTCATTAGTCGCGGATAAGCGCTAAGTTTTGCCAGCAATAACCGTGTAAATTGCTAAGGTATTGCGGAGTTGATCACAACCTCGCATCTTTCCGGATAAGTTTGCGGGCTGCGGGATATCAATTATTTACCAAATCTGACAATATTATCGGGTTGCGAAAAAACGAATTCATCGCGCTGTACCCTACAGACAGAGCGAACAAAAAAAGAATGGGCTTCCTAAGGGAAGCCCAAATTCTTTTATGGAATCAGCAAACTAGAACCTTGTGTACTGCGGCTCTCTAGCGTTTTATGAGCAAGGGCTGCATCGCTCAGAGCAAATTTCTGGTTTTCAGCGACATCGACTTTTATCACACCACTGGCAATCAATGAGAACAACTCGTTGCACGCTTCTTTCAGTTCTTCGCGCGTGGTCACGTAACCATTTAGTGACGGACGAGTAACATACAGCGAGCCTTTCTGATTGAGGATCCCCAGATTCACACCCGTTACCGGGCCCGAAGAGTTACCAAAGCTCACCATCAAACCTTGTCGTTGAAGGCAATCAAGCGACGATTCCCAGGTATCTTTACCCACCGAGTCATAAACTACCGCGACTTTTTTACCGCCAGTAATCTCCTTTACACGCTCGACGAGATTTTCTTCGCGATAGTTAATAGTTTGCCAGGCTCCGGCACTTTTGGCGCGTTCCGCTTTTTGCGCAGAACCCACGGTTCCAATCAGTTTGGCTCCCAGCGCTTTGGCCCACTGGCACGCGATTAATCCCACGCCACCTGCAGCTGCATGGAACAAGAAAACTTCATTGGCTTTGATATCGTAGGTTTTGCGTAGCAGATAATAGACCGTCAAGCCTTTGAGGAATGACGCAGCGGCTTGCTCAAAAGTGATGGCATCGGGGAGTTTCGCGGCTTTATCTGCCAGCACGTTATGAACACTACTGTATGCACCTAAGCCAGATTGCGCGTAGACCACGCGATCACCAACTTTAAGATGCGTTACCGCGCTACCGACTTTACTCACCATGCCTGCTGCTTCGGTACCGAGCCCACTTGGTAGCATCGGCGGTGGGTATAAACCGCTGCGGATATAGGTATCTATATAATTGATACCAATCGCTTTGTTTTCAACTTGTACTTCGTGTTCTGCGGGGGGAGTTGGGGTAAATTCGACGGCTTTTAAGACTTCTGGCCCGCCGTGCTGACTAAATTCAATGCGTGTTGCCATGAGAACTCCTTCTGTTTCCTCGGAGGGAGATAGAGTAAACTCTCGTCTCTCTTATCTGATTTTGGTAACTCCCTCACTATGGCAGGAAATAAACCCTTCAACAAACCGAAAGAACCCCGCGATCGTCAGATGGAAGGGCTGAAAATGCCGCCACATTCTCTGGAAGCGGAGCAGTCGGTATTGGGCGGTTTAATGCTGGACAACGAACGCTGGGACAACGTTTCCGAGCGCGTCGTGGCCAACGATTTTTTCAGCCGTCCGCACCGCTTAATTTTCACCGAAATGCAGCGTTTGCTGGAGATGAGCAAGCCTATCGACCTGATCACGCTCTCGGAATCTCTTGAATTACAGGGGAATCTGGAAAGCGTAGGCGGGTTCGCCTATCTGGCCGAGTTGTCTAAAAACACGCCAAGTGCGGCGAACATCAACGCTTACGCCGATATCGTGCGTGAACGTGCCGTTGTTCGTGAAATGATTGCCGTGGCGAATGAAATCGCCGATGCCGGTTACGATCCGCAAGGGCGTAGCAGCGAAGATTTGCTCGACCTCGCCGAATCACGTGTTTTCCAGATTGCTGAAAGCCGCGCGAATAAAGACGAAGGACCAAAAAGCATCGACCAAATCCTGGAAGCGACAGTTTCGCGCATTGAAACGCTCTACCAGACGCCACACGATGGTGTAACGGGCGTAGACACGGGCTACCAGGATTTGAACAAGAAAACCGCTGGCCTACAGAAATCAGATCTGATCATCGTGGCCGCGCGTCCGTCGATGGGTAAAACCACCTTCGCCATGAACTTGTGCGAAAACGCAGCGATGACCCAGGATAAACCGGTACTTATTTTTAGCCTCGAAATGCCCGGGGAGCAGATCATGATGCGTATGCTGGCGTCGTTTTCCCGCGTCGATCAAACCAAAATCCGTACCGGCCAGTTGGACGACGAAGACTGGGCGCGTATTTCGAGCACGATGGGTATGCTGCTTGAGAAGCGCAATATGTACATTGATGACTCCTCCGGCCTGACGCCAACTGAAGTTCGCTCCCGCGCACGCCGTATCTATCGTGAACATGGCGGCCTGAGCCTGATCATGATCGACTACCTTCAGTTGATGCGCGTACCGTCGCTTTCTGACAACCGAACGCTGGAAATCGCGGAGATCTCACGCTCGCTAAAAGCGCTGGCAAAAGAGCTACAGGTGCCGGTCGTGGCGCTCTCGCAGCTTAACCGCTCCCTGGAACAACGTGCCGATAAACGCCCGGTAAACTCCGACTTGCGTGAATCTGGCTCCATCGAGCAGGATGCCGACTTAATCATGTTTATCTATCGTGATGAAGTTTATAACGACAACAGTGACGAGAAAGGCATCGCACAAATTATCCTCGGTAAACAGCGTAACGGTCCAATCGGTACGGTACGTTTGACGTTCAACGGTCAATGGTCGCGCTTCGATAACTATGCAGGCCCGCAATACGACGAAGACTAAAACCCTCGTCATCCTTCAAGTCACACCTGCGTTGGCTGCACTCACTCACCCGAATCACTTACTTTAGTAAGCTCATCGGGATGAGCTCCCTGGCCGCCTCGTTGTGTCTTGAATGATTTAGAGGATTTGCACTGTTTAATTTACATATTGAGCAAGGAATAAACATGCAAGCGGCAACCGTAAAAATTAACCGCCGCGCTCTGCGACACAACCTGCAACACCTACGCGAACTGGCTCCGAACAGTCGTATGGTGGCGGTTGTGAAAGCAAACGCATATGGGCATGGTCTGCTGGAGACGGCCCAAACACTGACCGACGCCGATGCTTTCGGCGTTGCTCGTCTTGAAGAAGGCGTTCGGTTGCGCGCGGGTGGGATTACCCAACCGATTCTGCTGCTGGAAGGCTTTTTTAACGCAAGCGACCTTCCGACAATCGCCGAACAGAATTTCCAGACGGCCGTCCACTGCCTCGAACAGCTCGAAGCACTTGAACAGGCTGAGTTAAGCCATCCGATTACCGTATGGATGAAGCTGGATACCGGAATGCACCGTTTGGGCATCTTGCCCCATGAAGCTGAAGCCTTCTATCAGCGGCTTTCGCGCTGTAAAAATGTCAGCCAGCCGGTGAATATCGTCAGCCATTTTGCTCGTGCAGATGAACCTGAATCTGATGCAACACCGCGTCAGCTCGATATTTTCAACTCGTTTACCGCAGGCAAACCGGGTCAGCGTTCCATTAGCGCATCTGGCGGAATTTTATTATGGCCCGACTCGCACATGGATTGGGTTCGACCTGGCATCATTCTTTACGGTGTCTCTCCGCTGGAGCAAAAACCGTGGGGTGCAGACTTCGGCTTCCAACCTGTGATGTCGCTAACCTCCAGCTTGATTGCGGTTCGCGAACACAAAGCTGGTGAAGCTGTGGGTTACGGCGGCACCTGGATTGCCGAGCGCGATACTCGTCTGGGCGTGGTTGCCATCGGTTATGGTGATGGCTATCCACGTGCGGCACCCTCTGGCACGCCAGTGCTGGTGAATGGCCGCGAAGTGCCAATTGTTGGACGTGTTGCGATGGACATGATTTGTGTCGACCTTGGCCCGCAATCAGAAGAGAAAGTGGGTGATAGTGTGGTGATGTGGGGAGACAATCTTCCCGTTGAGAGAATCGCTGAAATAACAAAAGTGAGTGCTTACGAACTTATCACGCGCCTGACTTCAAGGGTTGCAATGGAGTATATGGATTAAACTCCGTCTAATCGAGGGGGTTGCATAGGTCGGATTAGCGCAGCGACATCCGACATTGCCCTGCAAAGAATAAACCCCTCGATCTCTTCCCAGTTTCCGGTTTACATTGGTTGTTCGCAACACTGTAAACCAGGAGAACCCACCGTGTTTCAAAAAGTTGACGCTTATGCTGGCGACCCAATCCTTTCCCTTATGGAGCGTTTCAAAGTCGATCCGCGTAGTGACAAGGTAAATCTCAGCATTGGCCTCTATTACAACGAAGATGGGGTAATCCCGCAGTTACAGGCTGTTGCACTGGCGGAAGAACGTCTGAATGCCCAACCGCATGGCGCCTCGATTTATCTGCCGATGGAAGGCCTGAACAGCTACCGTAGCGCAATTGCGCCACTGCTGTTTGGTGCAAATCACCCGGCACTGCTTGAAGGGCGTATCGCCACAATTCAAACATTGGGCGGCTCAGGCGCGTTGAAAGTCGGAGCGGACTTCCTGAAAACCTATTTCCCTAAATCTCAAGTGTGGGTCAGCGATCCGACCTGGGATAACCACGTCGCTATCTTTAACGGTGCCGGTTTTGAAGTAAATACCTACCCGTGGTTTGATAGCGAAACCAATGGTGTGCGCTTCGAAACACTGCTGAAAACCCTGCAAACCCTGCCTGCACAAAGTATCGTGCTGCTGCATCCTTGCTGTCATAACCCTACGGGTTCTGACCTGGCTGATGTGCAATGGGATGCGGTTGTTGAAATTCTCAAAGCGCGTGAGCTAATTCCATTCCTGGATATTGCATACCAGGGCTTCGGTGCAGGCATGGAAGAAGATGCGTACGCGATTCGAGCCATTGCAAGCGCTGGCCTGCCTGCGTTAGTCAGCAACTCTTTCTCTAAGATTTTCTCGCTGTATGGCGAACGTGTCGGTGGGTTGTCGGTTGTTTGTGAAAATACTGATACCGCAAGCCGCGTGCTGGGGCAGCTTAAAGCGACTGTCCGCCGTAACTACTCCAGCCCGCCAAACTTTGGTGCGCAAGTTGTGGCGGCGGTGTTGAACGATGAACAGCTAAAAGCCAACTGGCTGGCAGAAGTTGAAACCATGCGCCGCCGCATTCTCGATATGCGCCAGGCGTTGGTCTCCGTGCTGAAGGCCGAAATGCCAGAGCGGAACTTCGACTACTTGCTACAACAACGAGGGATGTTCAGTTACACCGGCCTGAGCGCAACACAGGTTGATCGTCTGCGCGATGAGTTTGGCGTGTACCTTATTGCCAGCGGCCGCATGTGTGTCGCCGGGCTTAACAGCAATAATGTTCAGCGTGTAGCACAGGCTTTCTCTGCAGTAATGTAAGTGCTTACCAACTAAATTAAGGCGATGCTCGCATTCTGTGATCATCGCCTTTTTATATGATAAAACTCGAAAAAATCCTTTCTCTACTCCTCTCACCTCGGTATGGTCGAACTGATTTTTGACCATTTGTTCTGCTTTACCACCCTCACAAATCATAATTAAAGGGAAAATGATGCGTAAGCTAACACTGGCATTGAGTGCCGCTTGTTTGTTATTGGGATTGAATCAGTCTGCCCTGGCGAAGGAATCTGCCCCCGCCCCCCTGAACCCTGGTGTAACCGTTGCGCAATTGGCACAACAGGTTCCCGTTCACTGGGTTTCAGTCGCGCAAATTGAAAACAGCTTGTTGGGCCGCGCGCCGATGGCTGTTGGTTTTGATATTGACGACACGGTTCTTTTTTCAAGCCCCGGTTTTTATCGCGGGCAAAAAGAGTATTCCCCTGGTAAACAGGACTACCTGAAAAATCCGGCTTTCTGGGAAAAAATGAACAATGGTTGGGATGATTTCAGCATGCCGAAAGAGGTGGCGAAGAATCTCATTTCCATGCACCTCAAACGCGGTGACAGCATCTATTTTGTGACGGGTCGTAGCCCAACCAAAACAGAAACCGTGACCCAAACGCTACAGAAAGATTTCCTGATCCCACAAGCTAACGTTAATCCGGTTATTTTTGCAGGCGATAAACCAGGCCAAAATACCAAAACACAGTGGTTGAAAGATAAGAAAATCAAAGTGTTCTATGGCGATTCAGACGGTGACATTACCGCAGCGCAAGATGTGGGTGCACGAGGGATTCGCCTGCTACGTGCTTCAAACTCCAGTTATCAGCCATTGCCAAAAGCGGGTGCTTTTGGTGAAGAAGTGATTGTTAACTCTGAATATTAATTTTATTCAGTGGTTAAAGGCGGCGGTATGCGAAAGCAGATCGCCGTTTTTTTCATCAAAAATTCCTTGTTGGGTTTTACCTTTTGGCGAGTAGCTCGCACACTTAGAGATGGCTGCCTCTTAAACTGGTCAGCACATCGTATTCATGGGAGTCCTTCAAGGGGAATAACAATGACCAATTCGGAGCTATTGCAGTACTGCATGAACAAACCCGGAGCGGAGCAAACTGTTCATAGCAACTGGAAGGCTACACAAATCAAAGTAGCGGATGTGATGTATGCAATGGTGCATGACGTGGAACAGCGTCCAGCGGTCTCGCTGAAGGGAAGCCCCGATCTGGCTGATTTGCTTCGTGAACAGCATAAGGACGTTTTTCCGAGTGCACACCTTAATAAGGCACACTGGAGCACGTTGTATCTGGATGGGTCTTTGCCGGATTCGCAAATTTACTATCTGGTTGATGCCTCTTATCAGCAGGCGTTATCACTGCTGCCTGAACAAGTCAGACAGCAGTATGTGAGATAGCTATTTAAGTAGTGGCTTAAGGAAACGAGCGGTATGTGATGTTTCGCATTCTGCGACTGTCTCTGGCGTACCGGAAACGAGAATTTCGCCGCCGCCGCTACCGCCTTCTGGGCCGAGGTCGACAATCCAGTCAGCGGTTTTAATCACATCCAGATTGTGTTCGATAACCACGATGGTATTGCCCTGGTCACGCAGCTGATGTAGCACTTCCAGCAATTGCTGGATGTCCGCAAAGTGCAGGCCGGTAGTGGGCTCATCGAGGATATACAACGTTTGGCCCGTACCACGCTTAGAAAGCTCACGCGCCAGTTTCACACGCTGTGCTTCACCACCGGATAGTGTCGTTGCAGACTGGCCAAGGCGAATATAAGACAAACCTACGTCGATTAGCGTTTGCAGCTTACGCGCTAGCGCAGGTACGGCATCAAAGAACTCGCGCGCATCCTCGATGGTCATATCCAACACTTCGTGGATGCTCTTGCCCTTGTACTTTATTTCCAGCGTTTCGCGGTTATAGCGTTTGCCTTTGCACTGGTCGCACGGAACGTAAATATCCGGCAGGAAGTGCATTTCAACTTTGATTACGCCATCACCCTGGCAGGCTTCGCAGCGCCCGCCACGCACGTTAAAGCTGAAACGGCCTGGCGTATAGCCACGCGCACGCGATTCTGGCACACCCGCAAACAGCTCACGCACTGGCGTAAACACGCCGGTATAAGTGGCTGGGTTTGAACGTGGTGTACGGCCAATCGGGCTTTGGTCGATATCGATAACTTTGTCGAAATGCTCCAGACCTTGAACGTCGCGATATGGCGCAGGTTCTGCAATCGTCGCGCCGTTAAGCTGGCGTTGGGCGATTGGGAACAAGGTATCGTTTATCAGCGTCGATTTCCCTGAACCAGAAACCCCTGTCACGCAGGTGAACAAGCCAACAGGCAGCGTCAACGTGACATCTTTCAGGTTGTTACCCTTCGCTCCAACCAGCTTCAACACTTTTTCGGGATCGGCAGGTACACGGTTTTTTGGGATTGATATTTCACGCTTGCCGCTGAGGAACTGCCCGGTGAGCGATTCCGGCGCATCTAAAATGTTCTGCAAGGTGCCTTCGGCAACGACCTGGCCGCCGTGAACACCCGCACCAGGGCCGATATCAATAATATGGTCTGCGGCACGGATTGCATCTTCGTCGTGTTCCACCACAATCACGGTGTTACCGAGATCGCGCAGGTGAATCAGGGTTTCCAGCAGGCGTTCGTTATCGCGCTGATGCAAACCAATCGACGGCTCATCCAGTACATACATCACGCCCACAAGACCCGCACCAATCTGGCTTGCCAGACGAATACGCTGCGCTTCGCCACCGGAAAGGGTTTCAGCAGAACGAGAAAGAGACAAGTAATTCAAGCCGACGTTAACGAGGAACTTCAGGCGATCGCCGATTTCTTTCAGCACTTTTTCAGCGATTTGCGCACGTTGGCCGCTGAGCTTCATGTTCTGGAAAAATTCCATTGCATGGCCGATGCTCATGTCCGAGATGGTCGGCAAAGGTGTGTTTTCGACAAACACATGACGTGCTTCGCGACGCAGACGTGTACCTTCGCAGCTTGAGCAAGAACGGTTGCTGATAAATTTCGCCAGTTCTTCGCGCACTGCGGAAGATTCCGTTTCTTTATAGCGACGTTCCATATTGTGCAGAACGCCTTCGAACGGATGGCGGCGTACTGAAGTATCACCACGATCATTTATATATTTGAATTCAATACTTTCTTTGCCTGAACCATTGAGCACCACAGTTTTCACGCTGTCACTCAGTTCGTTCCACGGAGTTTCGATATCAAATTTATAATGCTCGGCAAGCGAACGCATCATGGTGAAGTAATAGAAGTTACGACGATCCCAACCACGAATCGCACCGCCAGCAAGCGATAGCTCACCATTTTGCACGACACGGTCAGGATCGAAATATTGCTGCACACCAAGCCCATCACAGGTCGGGCAGGCACCGGCTGGGTTGTTGAACGAGAACAGACGCGGTTCCAGTTCGCGCATACTGTAGCCACAAATCGGGCAGGCGAAGTTAGCCGAGAACAGCAGTTCTTCTGCTTTTTCATCGTCCATATCCGCGACAACCGCGGAGCCGCCGGATAAATCTAGCGCAGTTTCAAATGATTCGGCCAGGCGCTGCGCGATATCTTCACGCACTTTGAAACGATCAACCACTACTTCAATGGTGTGTTTCTTTTGCAGCTCAAGTTTTGGTGGATCGGACAGATCGCACACTTCGCCGTCGATCCTTGCGCGGATATAGCCCTGGCTTGCCAGGTTTTCCAGCGTTTTACTGTGCTCACCTTTTCTGTCTTTAATGATTGGAGCGAGCAGCATCAGGCGCTTGCCTTCCGGCTGTGCTAAAACGTTATCGACCATCTGGCTGACAGTTTGTGCCGCCAAAGTCACATCGTGATCCGGACAGCGTGGCTCACCAACACGTGCATACAGCAGGCGCAGGTAATCGTGAATTTCAGTGATGGTGCCGACGGTTGAACGCGGGTTATGCGATGTGGATTTCTGCTCGATAGAAATCGCAGGTGATAAGCCTTCAATGTGGTCGACATCCGGCTTTTCCATCAATGACAGAAACTGACGCGCATAGGCGGAGAGGGACTCTACGTAACGACGTTGCCCCTCGGCGTATAAGGTGTCGAAAGCCAGTGAGGATTTGCCAGAACCCGAAAGCCCAGTCACGACAATCAGCTTGTCGCGTGGAATAACGAGGTTAATATTTTTGAGATTGTGGGTGCGGGCGCCCCGAACTTCGATCTTATCCATTCACCTTTCCCGGTTTAAACGCTTTTTGCCAAGCCGCACTGGAGGCCGCCGACGATCACAAACGGCTAATTATGACACAATAAAACCTGAATGAATATCCAGTGTTTTATTGCAATAATGTATACAGCCACGACATTCTGGAATGCATCCCGCAGCTATAAACATTAGGGGTAGCGTGGTAGAATCGAGGGTTTACACTATTCATATAACGTTTCAGGAGACACGACCATGGCCAGCAGAGGCGTAAACAAGGTGATTCTCGTCGGGAATCTGGGTAATGACCCGGAAGTGCGCTACATGCCAAATGGTGGCGCAGTTGCCAACATTACACTGGCCACGTCAGAATCCTGGCGCGACAAGCAAACCGGCGAAACTAAAGAAAAGACTGAATGGCACCGTGTTGTGCTGTTTGGCAAACTGGCGGAAGTTGCAGGCGAATACCTGCGTAAAGGCTCCCAGGTTTATATCGAAGGTGCATTGCAAACTCGTAAATGGACTGACCAGGCTGGTGTTGAAAAATACACGACCGAAGTCGTAGTTAACGTAGGCGGCACCATGCAGATGCTGGGTGGTCGTGCAGGCGGTACAGGTGCAGCAGCTGGTGGCGGCAACGCGGGTCAGCAGCAGGGCGGTTGGGGCCAACCTCAGCAGCCACAGGGCGGCAACCAGTTCAGCGGCGGTGGCGCACCACAACAGGCGCGCCCTCAGCAGAGCGCACCGGCTCCGTCGAACAATGAACCACCGATGGATTTTGACGACGATATTCCTTTCTAAAGTTGACCATTGATGTTTTTGTAAATAATTTAAAATAAAGCCCTGCTTTTTGCAGGGTTTTTTATTGGTATAGGAATAGTAAAAAATAATTTGGCGATTATCAGGATATTTAATACTTTGTAATAATGTAAAAAAAGTGGGGGTTAAAACGATTCCAATTTAATTCAGGAAAAAGTTACTCCATTCTTTTGGGGGGATTTGTTACCCATGGTGTTTCCAAATTTATTCGTTACCCTTAACCATCGAAACGTTCTGATGCGGCTAATATATATTACAAACAGTTTGAGCATAAAAATTGCTTTATGTAATACTCAAAACGTTGGGGGGTGGTATTGATGATCGCAGTAAACGGGGGGCATATTCTGGAAAGACACGAAATAGAAAGCATCGTACTCCGAACCAGATATCGAAATGCAGTAGTGAAGGGAAATTATTTGATATCCCCTTCTGCAGTCGAACGAAACTGAACTCTTCCTAAAAGTAAATATCCCGTCAGGCTTTCACACACTCTTAATAAGCGTGGTTGGATCTCATCAAAAACATGTTACAACCGACTGACAACTTTTCTAATTATATTGAGCGGCTTGAGTGTTTTTTTCCTATAAAGAACACCAATAATCACACTCTCTTTAAAGCCATCAGACCGGAATACAGAGAAAAATTAAGCAATACTGATGAAAATTCAGTCAGAATAATCGATTTATTAAACCATAATAATAGTGATGATTCAGTGCAAGTTAGTGAGTACAACGATCATTATCGGACACTCACAAAAAAGTAACTAAATCATTACTTAATGCTGTTTGTCCGGATAATAATAACTTAAGGTAATCGTTTTAGGGCTCATAAAACAATTATCTTCAAAGTTAATTGATGATGTATTTTGAAATACATGTTTCTTGTTGCAGGTGGCTTGAAACCTAATACCATGGTGACCTTCTTTTAATATCCTGCTCCCGCTGATTTGGCGGTATCAACTCTTGCTCTTATCTGTAGCACCTTCCTTCAACAGGTTGGTCATCGGGATGGTCCTTAGTTGTTTCTCTTCCTGAAAGGGCACTCAGCGAGATATCTAATGCCCTATGTTGGCCCCCAAATCATCCTGATTAGGGTAAATTGCAGACTAAAAAACCTGATTCAGGTTTTTATTTCATTCAAAGGCACGAATTTACTTCAGTCTGCTGGGGAAAACGTTGTGGCATTACAAGGTCTGTTGCAGACACAAAGAGAAAAATAAAAACATTAACTAACAGTGAATTATCTTTCATGTTGACTCTCCGTTTGCTCTCGGGCTGCGGGTAAGGTACTGAACCCTGGTATGGCAAGAATTAGCTTAGTTAAAATCAAATCCTGATTACACTCCTTTAACTTTCAGCCAAAAATAAAAGGCCTTATTCTGTATTCCACAACGCGGCATGACTGAGAGTTACCCTGTATTTTAGAATGCCATCATTATTGTTTATACCTTATTTTGCGATTAAATAGCCTTTATATGCTTTGTTTATTGCATTAAGTGGATGAATGATCCGATGGTGTCTGGTGTTGCATGCTTTATGGCTTTTACGTTTAAATGCGCACCATAAAGAGGTGACTCTGAATCCCCGATAGTTAACCGCCTACATACTGGAAGACATGAAGAGAGAGTGGGATGTCAGCAGAGACACTTTTGAGTCAAGAAAAGGAGCTTTTTGGCTATATCATCGGTGATGTACAGATAGATATAGATAGCAGGAGGCTTATCAGGCTGAACGCACCGCGACAGCGGGAAAAATCGGTACAGGTGATGACATTAAGGATAACGATGATGCGGCTACTTGAGTATTTACTGACGCACGGGCAAAACCGAATAATACTTAACGATGAAATACTGTCCCATGTCTGGGATAAAAATAAACTG